>NZ_LLZN01000056.1 GCF_001509795.1 Streptomyces sp. NRRL WC-3605
GTGGCGGGGCGCGGTGGGATGGGGGCGCGGCGCGCTTCCGTGCTCATGCACCCCCCGTTTCCTCGTGTCCGGGCCCGTCCTCGTCCACGGGCCGCCGTCCCCGGTGCCGGTGCGCCCGGTGGACCGTCCCGACCAGGCACGCATACCCGCACCCGGGGAGCGTCATCCCGGCGCGGCGCGCGACCGGTGGCGTTCCCCTTGCGTGCGCGTCACTCTACGGGTTGATGCCGGGCGAGAGGGAACCAGTCCGCGACCCCGTGTGCATCTGCCCGGAACGTCCCCCTACCCTGCGGTAATCCAGTCTGGCAGGCTTCGTTCATGACTGCGCGCGCCGCCGACCGGGCCCGTTACGACCGGGCCACCGCCCATCTCGACGCCCCTCTCGCGATCGTGGACCTGGACGCCTTCGACGCCAACGCGGACGACATGCTCCGCCGGGCCGGCGGCAAGCCGATCCGGGTCGCGAGCAAGTCCGTGCGCTGCCGGGCGCTGCTCGAACGCGTCCTCGCGAAGGAGGGCTTCGCGGGTGTCATGTCGTTCACCCTCGCCGAGTCCCTGTGGCTGGCGCGGTCCGGTTTCGACGACGTCCTGCTGGCCTATCCGTCCGCGGACCGGGCCCGCTTCGCCGAGCTCACGAGTGATCCCAAGCTGGCGGCGGCCGTCACGGTGATGATCGACGATCCGGCGCAGCTGCGGCTGATCGACGAGTCCCGCGCGGGCGGCCGTGAAGTGGTGCGGGTGTGCCTGGAGTTGGACACCTCGCTGCGGCTGTTCGGCGGCCGGATGCGGGTCGGTGCCCGCAGGTCGCCGCTGCACTCCCCCTCCCAGGTCGCCGACATGGCCCGTGCGGTGGCCCGCCGGCCGGGCTTCGAGGTGGTCGGGATCATGGCCTACGAGGGGCATGTCGCCGGCGTCGGGGACTCCGTGCCCGGGCGCCCGCTGCGTTCGCGTGCCGTGCGGCTGATGCAGGCCGCGGCCCGCCGGGAGCTGGCCGAGCGGCGGGCCGCGGTGGTACGGGCCGTCCGGGCCGTGGTGCCGGAGCTTGCGTTCGTCAACGGCGGCGGGACGGGCAGCGTGCAGTTCACGGCAGCCGAGGAGTGCGTCACCGAGATCGGCGCCGGTTCGGGGCTGTACGTGCCGCGGCTGTTCGACAACTACACGTCGTTCAGCGGACGTCCGGCCGCGCTGTTCGCGCAGCCGGTGGTGCGCCGGCCGGGCGTCGGCGTGGTGACCGTGCTCGGCGGCGGCTACCCCGCGTCGGGCGTGGCCGGCACGGACCGGCTGCCGGTGCCGTATCTGCCCGAGGGCCTGCGGTACGACCCGCAGGAGGGGCCCGGCGAGGTGCAGACCCCGCTGCTCGGCTCCCCGGCCGACGACCTGCTGATCGGCGACAAGGTGTGGTTCCGGCATGCCAAGGCCGGGGAGCTGTGCGAGCGGTTCGACGCGCTGCATCTCGTCCGGGGCGACACCGTGACGGAGACGGTGCCGACGTACCGGGGCGAGGGCCACACGTTCCTGTAGCCGGGCGGGGCGCGCGGCTACAGCGGCGTGACGTACGCCCCGGAGATCCCGCCGTCGACCAGGAAGTCGGTGGCGTTCACGAAGGACGAGTCGTCGCTGGCCAGGAACGCGACGGCGGCGGCGATCTCGTCGGCCTCGGCGAACCGGCCGACCGGGATGTGGACGAGGCGCCGGGCGGCCCGCTCGGGGTCCTTGGCGAACAGCTCCTGGAGCAGTGGGGTGTTGACCGGGCCCGGGCACAGGGCGTTGACCCGGATGCCGTCCCGGGCGAACTGCACGCCCAGCTCCCGGGACATGGCGAGGACGCCGCCCTTGGAGGCCGTGTAGGAGATCTGGGAGGTGGCGGCGCCCATCCGGGCGACGAAGGACGCCGTGTTGATGATGGAGCCCCTGCCCTGCCGCCGCATGTAGGGGAGGGCGGCCTTGCAGCACAGGTAGACGGAGGTCAGGTTGACCTCCTGGACCCTCTTCCACGCCTCCAGGCCGGTCTCCAGGATGGAGTCGTCGTCGGGCGGTGAGATGCCGGCGTTGTTGAAGGCGATGTCGACGCTGCCGTAGGTGTCGTACGCGGTCTTGAACAGCGCCTCGACCTGCTCGGCGTCGGTGACGTCGACCTTCACGAACGTCCCGCCGACCTCCTCGGCGGCGGCCTTGCCGCGCTGCTCGTCGACGTCGCCGCAGACGACGTGAGCCCCTTCGGAGGCGAGCCGGCGGGCGGCGGCGAGGCCGATGCCGCTGCCGGCTCCGGTGATGACGGCCGTACGGCCGACGAGGCGACGGCACACGATTGCTTCGGTCACTGTGCGGGGCCCTCCGTGCTGATGAAGACGTTCTTGGTCTCGGTGAAGGCGGTCAGGGCGTCCGGTCCCAGTTCACGGCCGATGCCTGACTGCTTGAATCCGCCGAACGGGGTCCAGTAGCGGACGCTGGAGTGGGAGTTGACGGACAGGTTCCCGGCGCGGACGGCCTGCGCGACGCGCAGGGCGCGGCCGACGTCGCGGGTCCAGAGGGAGCCGGACAGGCCGTAGGGGGTGCCGTTGGCGAGGCGGATCGCGTCCTGTTCGTCGGTGAAGGGCAGCAGGACGGCGACGGGTCCGAAGATCTCCTCGCAGGCGGCGGCCGAGTCGGGGCTCTCCCCGGTGAGGACCGTGGGCGGGAACCAGAAGCCCGGGCCCTCGGGCGCGCTGCCGCGCAGGGCCGGGGCGCCGTCCGGCACGAAGCCGCGCACGCGGTCGAGGTGCTGCCGGGAGATCAGCGGGCCCATCTGGGTCTTCTCGTCGGCCGGGTCGCCCACCACCACGGCGGCCAGCGCCTCGGCGAGATGGTCGCGGACCTCGTCGTAGACGGACTCCTGGACCAGGACGCGGGTGCGGGCGCAGCAGTCCTGACCGGAGTTGTCGAGGAAGGAGAAGGGGTCGACGGCCGTCTTCAGGTCCGCGTCGGCGAAGACGATGTTGGGGCTCTTGCCGCCGAGTTCGAGGGTGACGGGTGTGACCTGCTCGGCGCAGAGGGCCGCGACGCGCGTCCCGGTCCGGGTGGAGCCGGTGAAGACGATCTTGGCGACTCCGGGGTGCCGGACCAGGGCGTCTCCCGTGATGTCGCCGCGGCCGGGCAGGACCTGGAAGAGGTGCTCGGGGAGCCCTGCCTCCAGGGCGAGTTCGGCGAGGCGGAGCGCGGTGAGCGGGGTGGTCTCGGCGGGCTTGAGGATGACGGCGTTGCCGGCGGCGAGGGCCGGGGCGCTGCCCCAGGCGGCGATCGGCAGGGGGAAGTTCCAGGGCGCGATCACGCCGACGACGCCGAGCGGTTCGAGGATCGTGACGTTCAGGCCGCCGGGCACCGGGATCTGCCGGCCGGTGAGCCGCTCCACTCCCCCGGCCGCGTAGTCGAGCAGGTCACGGACGTTGCCGGCCTCCCAGCGGGCGTTGCCGATGAGGTGGCCGGCCTCGCGGACCTCCAGGCGGGCCAGCTCTTCCAGGTGCTCGTCGACGGTGACCGCGAAGCGGCGCAGCAGCCGGGCGCGGTCCGCGGGGGGCAGGGCGGCCCAGATGCGCTGTGCCCGGGTGGCGTGGGTGACGGCCGCGTCGACGTCGGCCGGGCTCGCCCCGGAGACGGCGGCGACGACCTCCTCGGTCGCGGGGTTCAGTACTTCCAGAAGGTGCTCGGAAGACAAGAAGGGCCTCACATGCGTTCGAAGGAGCGGCGCAGCTCCCAGTCGGTCACCGCGGCGTCGAAGGCGTCGAGTTCGACGCGCGCCATGTTGCGGTAGTGGGCGACGACCTCGTCGCCGAAGGCGGCCTTGGCGATCGGGCTGTTCTCCCAGAGTTCGGCGGCCTCGCGCAGCGTGGTGGGGACGTGCTCGTAGTCGGCGGTGTAGGCGTTGCCGGGGCAGGGCTCGGGCAGTTCCAGCTTCTGCTCGATGCCGTACAGGCCGGCGGCGACGAGTCCGGCGACGGCGAGGTGCGGGTTGACGTCGCCGCCGGGGAGCCGGTTCTCGAAGCGCAGCGAGCGGCCGTGGCCGACGACGCGCAGGGCGCAGGTGCGGTTGTCGCGGCCCCAGGCGACGGCGGTCGGCGCGAAGGAGCCCGCCGCGAACCGCTTGTAGGAGTTGATGTTGGGTGCGTACAGCAGCGAGAAGTCGCGCAGGGCGGCGAGCTGGCCGGCCAGGAAATGCCGCATGACCTCGGACATGCCGTCGGGCCCGGCCATGACGCTCTCGCCGTCGGTGTCGGCGAGCGAGAGGTGGATGTGGCAGGAGTTGCCCTCGCGCTCGTTGTACTTGGCCATGAAGGTGATCGAGACGCCCTCCTGGGCGGCGATCTCCTTGGTGCCCGTCTTGTAGACGGCGTGCTGGTCGCAGGTGACCAGGGCGTCGTCGTACCGGAAGACGATCTCGTGCTGGCCGGGGTTGCACTCGCCCTTCGCCGACTCCACGGTGAGCCCGGCGGCGGCCATCTCGTTGCGGATGCGGCGCAGCAGGGGCTCGATGCGGCCGGTGCCCAGCACCGAGTAGTCGATGTTGTACTGGTTGGCCGGGGTCAGGCCCCGGTAGCCGGCGTCCCAGGCCTGCTCGTAGGTGTCCTTGAAGACGATGAACTCCAGCTCGGTGCCGACGTTCGCCGTGTAGCCGTGCTCGGCGAGGCGGTCCAGCTGGCGGCGCAGGATCTGGCGGGGCGCGGCGGCCACGGGTGAGCCGTCCTCCCACGCGAGGTCGGCGATCAGCATGGCGGTGCCGGCGTTCCAGGGGACGCGGCGCAGGGTGCTGAGGTCGGGGTGCATGGCGAAGTCGCCGTAGCCGCGGTCCCAGGAGGACATGGCGTAGCCGTCGACGGTGTTCATCTCGGTGTCGACGGCGAGCAGGTAGTTGCAGCCCTCGGTGCCGTGGTGCAGGACCTCGTCGAGGAAGAAGCGGGCGGCGAACCGCTTGCCCTGGAGCCGGCCTTGCATGTCGGGGAAGGCCAGGACGACAGTGTCGATCTCACCGCCGGCGACGAGGGCGCGCAGCTCCTCGACGCTCAGCGGGGGTGTGCGGTCTGCCACGGGAGAGCCTCCGTTCGGCTACTTCGGTCAGCCGGGAGCCATAAGGTATTGCGCAGGACCATTGATTGGGAAGGGGGTCCGGTGACATGTCGCGGACGGACACGGGGCACGGGGCGCCCGGGGCCGCCGACCGGCTGACGTCGGTCCTGCGGCCGGTGCGGGCCGGGAACGGCTTCGAGGAGGCCCTTGAGCAGATTCTCCAGGTCGTCCGGCTGGGTCTGGTGCCGGGTGGTCAGCGGCTGCCGGCGGAGCGGGAGCTGGCCGAGCGGCTGGGGATCAGCCGGGTCACGCTGCGCGAGGTGCTGAAGGTCCTCCAGGACCAGGGCCTGGTCGAGTCGCGACGCGGCCGCTACGGCGGCACCTTCGTGCTGCCCCGCACCGAGACGCCCGGCGAGGAGGAGCTGCGGCGGCGGCTGAAGGACGTCGACGTGGAGGACGCGCTGCGCTTCCGTGAGGTCCTGGAGGTGGGCGCGGCCGGGCTGTGCGCCACGCACGGGCTGGACGAGAAGCAGGCGGACCGGCTGCGCGAGGCGCTGGCCCGTACGCACGACGCGCCGCTGGGCGAGTACCGGCGGCTGGACACGCTGCTGCATCTGACGCTGGCCGAGCTGTCCGGCTCGCCCACGCTGACCACGCAGTACGCGGCCGTCCGTGCGAGCGTCAACGAGCTGCTGGACTGCATCCCGCTGCTGGTGCGCAACCTGGAGCACTCGCAGCGTCAGCACACCGCGCTGGTGGAGGCCGTGATCGAGGGCGACGCCGAGGGGGCGCGGGAGATCATGCGCGAGCACTGCGCGGGCACGGCGGCGCTGCTGCGCGGCTTCCTCGGCTGAGCGGCGCGGAGACGGGGGGCGTGGCCGGGGGCGGCCGGGGAAGGTTTTACGGGCGATTAACGCACGGGGCTTGCCTTCCCCGGACGGCGACCGCAAAGGTATGCATCCATTCCATTGCGCCGGAGCCCGGTCGTCGACCCCACCGTGCCCGGAACAGCCCGTGCCCGTCGCCCCGTGGGGAGTGCGCACATGTCCCAGGAATCCACCGACACCCCGTCCGCCGCGGAGGCGGACGACTATCTCAGCCGCAGAGCGCTGCGCCGCGGCAGCGCCGGCTGGGTGCTGCTGACCGGACTCGGCGTCGCCTACGTCGTCTCCGGTGACTACTCCGGCTGGAACTTCGGCCTGGCCGAGGGCGGCTTCGGCGGTCTGGCGATCGCCATGGTGCTCATGGGCGCGATGTACGCGTGCATGGTGTTCGCGCTCGCCGAGCTCTCCTCGATCCTGCCGACGGCCGGCGGCGGCTACGGCTTCGCCCGCCGGGCGCTCGGCCCGTGGGGCGGCTTCCTCACCGGTACGGCCATCCTCATCGAGTACGTCCTGGCGCCCGCCGCCATCGTCATCTTCATCGGCGACTACGTCGAGTCGCTGGGCCTGTTCGGCCTGGAGTCGGGCTGGCCGCTGTACCTGGTGTGCTTCGCGATCTTCCTCGGCATCCATCTGTGGGGCGTCGGCGAGGCGCTGCGGTTCAGCTTCGTCGTCACCGGCATCGCGGTCGCGGCCCTGGTCGTGTTCGCCCTGTCGGCGCTGCCCGAGTTCTCCTTCGGCACGCTGGACGACATCCCGGTGGACACGTCCGCGGCCGGGTCGAGTTCCTGGCTGCCGTTCGGTCTGCTCGGGATCTGGGCGGCGTTCCCGTTCGGCATGTGGTTCTTCCTGGGCGTGGAGGGCGTGCCGCTGGCCGCGGAGGAGACGAAGGAGCCGGCCCGGACGCTGCCGCGGGCGATCCGCTGGTCGATGGGCGTGCTGGTGGTCCTGGCCGTGGTGACCTTCTTCGCGGCGGCCGGGGCGCGCGGCTCGTCCGCGATCCAGGACGCGGGCAACCCGCTGGTCGAGGCCCTCCAGCCGGACGGCGAGGCGACAGTGCTGAGCCGGATCGTCAACTACGCGGGCCTGGCCGGGCTGGTGGCGTCCTTCTTCTCCCTGATCTACGCGGGCTCCCGCCAGCTCTTCGCACTGTCCCGCGCGGGATACCTGCCCCGCTTCCTGTCCCTGACCAGCCGCCGCAAGGCGCCGTACCTGGGCCTGATCGTGCCCGGCAGCATCGGTTTCCTGCTGGCGGCGGCGTCCGGCAACGGCGCCCGGATGCTGAACATCGCCGTCTTCGGCGCGACGATCTCCTACGCGCTGATGTCGCTGTCGCACATCGTGCTGCGCCGCCGCGAGCCGGAGCTGCCGCGGCCGTACCGGACGCCGGGCGGGATCCTGACCTCCTCGGTGGCGCTGGTCCTCGCGTGCGCGGCCCTGGTGGCGACCTTCCTCGTGGACGTGACGGCCGCGTTCATCGCGCTCGCGGTGTACGCCGTGGCCGTGGCCTACTTCGGTCTGTACAGCCGCAAGCACCTGGTGGCGAAGGCGCCGGAGGAGGAGTTCGCGGCGCTGGCGGCGGCCGAGGCAGAGTTGACACGGGACTGAGCACAGCGGGAAGGAGCGGTCGTGAGCAGGCCGTTGATCGGGGTCAGCACCTATCTGGAGGCGGGGGCGCGCTGGGGCGTGTGGGAGCTGGAGGCGGCCCTGCTGCCGGTGGGCTACCCGCGGCTGGTGCAGCGGGCGGGCGGCCTGGCCGCGATGCTGCCGCCCGACGACCCGGAGCACGCGGCGGCCGCCGTGGCCCGCCTCGACGGGCTGGTCGTCGCGGGCGGCCCGGACGTCGACCCGGTCCGCTACGGCGCCGAGCGCGACCCCCGCACGGGGGCGCCGGCGCCGGACCGGGACGTCTGGGAGCTGGCCCTGATCGACGCTGCCCTGGCGGCTGGGGTCCCGCTGCTCGGGATCTGCCGGGGCATGCAGCTGCTGAACGTCGCCCTCGGCGGGACGCTCGTCCAGCACCTCGACGGGCACGCGGAGGTCGTGGGCGTCTTCGGCGGCCACCCCGTCAAGCCGGTGCCGGGCACGCTGTACGCCGCCGCGGTCCCGGAGGAGACGACGGTCCCCACCTACCACCACCAGGCCGTCGACCGCCTCGGCAGGAACCTGATCCCCTCGGCCCACGCGGCCGACGGCACGGTGGAGGCGGTGGAACTCCCGTCCCCCGCCTGGGTCCTGGGCGTCCAGTGGCACCCGGAGATGGGTGACGACGTACGGGTGATGCGGGCCCTGGTGGAGGCGGCGGGCGGCTGATGCGGGGCCCCGCCCTCTCACATGGCTGATGCGGGGCCCCGCACCCTCACAGCCGGAGCAGCCCCGGGCCCGCGTCACCGAGGGCCGGCCCCGTTCGGCGGCGAGCCGCACGTCGCCGGTCGGCCGGCGGAGCCTCAGCCCCGTGTCAGTGACAGCAGGTCCCGGGCCGGGCCCACCGGGCGGTGGCCCGTCGGCCAGACGGCTCGGAGGTCGCGGGCCAGGGAGACGCCGGAGAGGGGGATGCCGACCAGGCGGCGCATGGACAGTTCCTCCCCGACCGCGAGTTCACTGAGGACCGCGGGGCCGGCGCCGCTGACGGCGGCGGCCTTGACCGCCGTCGTGGAGGACAGTTCGATCAGTGGCCGGGCCAGGCCGCCCAGCGCCGCGTCCAGGACCTGCCGGGTGCCGGAGCCCTTCTCGCGCAGGATCAGCGGGGTCGCCGCCAGCTCCGCCCCGTCCAGCGGCCGTCGCCGCCGCGACCAGGCGTGTCCCGGCGCGGCCACCACGATCAGGTTGTCGTGGGCGATGACCACCGAGTCCAGCCCGGTCGGCACGGTCAGCCCCTCGACGAACCCCAGGTCCGCCTCGTCGGCCAGCAGCCGTTCCGCGACGGCCGCCGAGTTCCCGGCGTGCAGGGAGACCGCCGTGTCCGGCCGCTGGGCGCGCAGGGCGAGCAGCCACCCCGGCAGCAGGTACTCGGCGATGGTCATGCTCGCCGCGACCCTCAGCCGCGAGTCCCGCCGTACGCGCAGGGCCTGCGCCCCGGCGTCGAAGGCCTCGGCCGCCTCCACGACCCGCCGCGCCCAGTCCGTCACGAGCGCCCCGGCGTCGGTCAGCCGCGAGCCGCGCGGCGACCGGTCCACGAGCGCGACCCCCAACTGGCGTTCCATGGAGCGGATCCGGCTGCTCGCCGCCGGCTGCGTGATGCCCAGCTCCCGCGCCGCCCCGCCCAGGCTGCCCAGCCGCGCCACGGCCAGCAGCAGCTCCATCGCGCCCAGATCGGGGACGCGGTGCGCCACGGACCCGGCGCGGTACGTCTCCCCCGCCTGCTCGCTCATAAGGTCAGTTTATGTCGCCATAGGCAGAGACTCCCTGGTGGGCGACGGCGGACGCCCCGACGCTGGGACCATGGTCACCGCCGTCCGTCACCTCGGACCCCACTGGTACGCCGCCGTCATGGGCACCGCCGCCGTCGCCACCGCGGGCGCGGCGCTGCCCGTGCCCCGCGTCCCGGGCCTGCGCACCGTCTGCGCGGCCGTCTGGGCGCTGTCGCTGCTGCTGCTCCTCGTCCTCCTCGCGGCCCGCGCCCTGCACTGGGCCCACCACCGCGACCAGGCCCGCGCCCATCTCCTCGACCCGGCCGTGGCCCCGTTCTACGGCTGCCTGTCGATGGCCCTGCTCGCCGTCGGCGGCGGTGCCCTCACCGCCGGAAGCGCCTGGATCGGCGAGACGGCCGCGCTCGCCCTGGACGCCGTCCTGTTCACCGCCGGTACGGCGACCGGGCTGACGGCGGCCGTCGCCGTCCCCTACCTGATGGCCGTACGGCACCGGGCCGAGGCGGCGCAGGCGACGCCCGTGTGGCTGCTGCCGCTGGTCGCGCCGATGGTGGCGGCGGCGGCCGGCCCGCTCCTCGTGCCGCATCTGCCGCCGGGCCAGGCCCGTCAGACGCTGCTGCTGGGCTGCGTGGCGATGTTCGGGCTGAGCCTGCTCGCCACCTTGCTGATGCTGCCGCTGGTGTTCGCCCGGCTGATCACGGGCGGTCCGCTGCCGCTCGCGCTGACGCCGTCGCTGTTCCTGGTGCTGGGCCCGCTCGGGCAGTCGACGACCGCCGTCGGCGCGTTCGCGGACGCGGCCCCGGGCGCCCTGCCCGCCCCGTACGACGAGGGCTTCGGTGTGTTCGCCGTCCTCTACGGCGTGCCCGTGATGGGTTTCGCGCTGCTGTGGCTGGGGCTGGCCGCCGCGCACGTCGTCCGGGCCCGGCGGCACGGCATGGGCTTCGCGATGACCTGGTGGGCGTTCACCTTCCCGGTCGGCACCTGTGTGACGGGCGCGGCGGCCCTCGCCCGGCACACCGGACTGTTCGTCTACGACGGGCTCGCCGTGGGCCTGTACGCCCTGCTGGTCGCCGCCTGGGCCGTCGCCTTCGCGCACACCGCGCGCGGGCTGCTCAGTGGAACGCTGCTCGCAGCGCCCCGGACAGCACCCGTGGCGCCTCGGCCAGTGACGGTCCGTACCACGTCAGGTGCCGTCCGCTGACGAGGGCGCAGGGCAGCGGGACGAACGCCTCGGGTCCGTCGGCTGCGGTGAAGCGGTACGGCTCGTCGGGGAGGACGACGACGTCGGGGGCCGCCGCCCGCAGGTCGTCCAACGGGACGCGCGGGTAGCGGTCCGGGTCGCCGGCGTACAGGTGGTCGACGCCGAGGCGGGCGAGGACGTCCCCGGCGAAGGTGTCGCGGCCCAGCACCATCCAGGGCCGCCGCCACACCGGCACGACGGCCGTCACCCGGCGCGGGAGCCGGGGCGGGGACTTCCAGGCGGCCTCCGCCTCGTCCAGCCACCGCGGGCGGGTCCGCACCCCGCACGCGTCCAGCACCCGCGTCAGCTCGCGGAAGGACGCGGGCACGTCCCGCACCTCGGTCAGCAGGACGTGGACGCCCGCGGCGCGCAGCGCGTCGAGGTCGGCGGCGCGGTTCTCCTCCTCGTTGGCGACGACCAGGTCGGGCGCGAGGGCGGTGATCCGGTCGAGCGCAGGGTTCTTGGTGCCGCCGACCCGGGTGACGTCCAGCTCGTGGGGGTGGGTGCACCAGTCGGTGGCGCCGACGAGGACGCCGGGCGCCGACACGGCGACGGCCTCCGTCAGCGACGGCACCAGGGAGACGACGCGCATCAGCGGCGCGGCCGGTCCCGGACCGCCTCGATGTGCTCGGCCACCGCGACGACGACGATCCGGGTCTCCGGCACGGTCGCCCGCCAGCGGTGGCGCACCCCGCCGGTCAGGTACAGGGTGTCGCCGCGGCCCAGGCGGTAGGCGCGGCCCTCGGCCTCGATCTCCACGGCGCCGTCGGCGACGTACAGCAACTGGTCGTTGCGGTGCTGGAGTTCCCGTCCGGCGTCATGGTCGCCGGTGTACTCGGAGGCGTGCATCTGGTGGTGCCCGCGCACCAGGGACCGGGTCCGCGGCTCGGGTGCGAGATCGGTGGTGTCGGCGCGGACCACGTCGACGCTGCACGCCGGGTCGGCGGCGGCGAGGAGTTCCACGGCGGTCGTGCGCAGCGCGTCGGCGACCTTTTCCAGGGAGCTCTGGCTGGGCCGTGCGCGGTCGTTCTCGACCTGGCTCAGGAAGGGCACGGACAGGCCGCTGCGCTCGGCCACGACGGCGAGCGTCAGGTTCAGGGCACGACGGCGGCGGCGCACCGCTGCGCCCACCCGGAGGGGCTGTTCTTTGTGGTCGCCCATCGCTTCGGCTCCCTCCTTCGCTCGCCGGTCCGTCCACCTGGCGCCGGTCGTCCGGCGCGCACCTTCTGCTGGGTTCTCTGCACCCTACGCAGGTTCGGCAAACCGTTTCATGCGGCCGTCACATCGACGCCACATCGGGGGGAGCGCGACCCGCCGGATCGCGCCAGCACCACCGGCCGCCGGACCGGTCACGGACCCGGGCGCGCGCCCCGGCCCCCGCCCGGCGCACAGGTGCCGCTGCCTTGTTCAATGCGCCCGCCGCCCCGGGTGTTCCCGGGGCGCCGACAACCGACGGCCCAGCTCCCGGGGCCGGGCGATGCCGCGTGCCCGACGCCGAAGTCGGGCCGCCGCCCCGGCGGTTCACGGCCCCGGCCCGGCACGCGCGGTCGCCCTGCGTGGTTGGCCGGAACCTTTCCGTAGGGGCGGCACCGCTCCGGAGACGGAGAAACCCCGAGGGGTGGGCGCGCCGTACGGAGGGGAAGAACGTACGGCGTGACCCACCCCTCGGGGGCGGCGGTCGGGTCCGTCAGGTCACCCGGCCGCCTGGCTCTTGTGCTCCGAACCGGCGACCGGGGCCCACTTGTCGACCAGCCCGGGGTTGCGGTCCAGCCAGGCGCGCACGGCGTCCTGCTCCTTGCCCTTGCCGGCCTTGGTGATCTCCGACTCCAGGCCGGTGAGCTGCTTCTCCGTCATGGAGAAGTCCTTCAGCCACGCTCCGACCTCGGGGTTGTCGTCGGCGAAGCCCTTGCGGGCGAGGGTGTGCACGTCGTCGCCCGAGCCCCAGGCACCCTTGGGGTCCTCGAGCTTTTTCAGGTCGTAGTCGCTGTACGCCCAGTGCGGCGACCAGAGCGTGACGACGATGGGCTCCTTCTTGGCGTAGGCCCGCTTGAGCTCGGCGAGCATCGCGGGCGTGGAGCCGTCCACGACGTCGTACGAACCCTCCAGGCCGTACTCCTTGAGGACCTTGTCCTTGAGCAGGCCCATCATCCCGGCGCTCGGCTCGATGCCGACGATCTTGCCCTTGAAGTCGCCGGACTTGTTCTTCAGGTCCGCCAGCGACTTCACGTCCTTCATGTACGAGGGGACGGACAGCTCCAGCGAGGTCGGGCCGTACCAGGAGCCCAGGTCGTCGAGCTTGTCGCCGTACTTCTTCCAGTACTCCTCGTGCGTGACGGGCAGCCAGGAGTCGGTCTGGAAGTCGATCTGCCCGGTGGCGAGGCCGGTGTAGAGCGGACCGGCGGCGTACTGGGTGGTCGTGACGTCGAAGCCGCGCCGCTCCAGCAGCTCCTTCCACAGGAACGTGGAGGCGATGCCCTCGTCCCACGGGATGTAGCCGAGCTTGATCTTCTGGCCCTCGCCGATGTTCGTGGCGGACGCCTCGGCGGTGCCGGAGGACGGGCGGAAGGCGCCCATGCCGCCCGCGACGAGGGCCAGTACGGCGACGCCGGCGACCGCGACGACCGGGCGCGGCCGGTGGTTCCACACCATGCGGGTGCCGGCCGCGCGGGCCTTGGCGGCGCTGCGGCGGCCGAGCGGGGAGATCTGCGTGCCGAGCGCGCCGGTGATGCGGTCGAGGTAGATGGCGAGGACGACGATGCCGACGCCCGCCTCGAAGCCGAAGCCGATGTCGAGCTGGCCGATGGCCTCGTTGACCGCGCCGCCGAGGCCGCCGGTGCCGACCATGCCGGCGATGACGACCATCGACAGGCTCAGCATGATGACCTGGTTGATGCCCGCCATGATCGTGGGCAGGGCCAGCGGCAGCTGGACGCGCAGCAGGGTGTCGCGCGGTGTGGTGCCGAAGGCCTCGGCGGCCTCCACCAGCTCGCCGTCGACCTGGCGGATGCCCAGCTCGGTCATGCGGACGCCGGGGGCGAGCGCGAAGATCAGGGTGGCGATGACACCGGCGGCGGTGCCCAGCCCGAAGAACAGGATGGCCGGGATGAGCAGCACCATCGACGGCATCGTCTGGAGGAGGTCCAGGACGGGCCGCAGCACCGCGCTGACCGTCTTGGAGCGGGCCGCCCAGATGCCCAGCGGGACCGAGATCACCAGGGCGATGACGGTCGCGACCAGTACCAGGGCCAGCGTGGACATCGCCCGGTCCCACAGGTCGAGCGAGTCGATCAGGGCGAACCCGGCGAATGCGAGTACGCCCGCGACCAGGCCGCGCAGCCACCACGCCAGCACGGCGAGAATGCCCGCGAGCAGCAGGGGCTCGGGGGCGGTCAGGACAGTGTTCACACCGTCGTACATGCCTTCGACGACGGCCTTGACGGCGTCGAAGAGCCAGCCCATGTGGGCGACGAGCCAGTCGACACCGGAGTCGACCCAGTCGCCGAGACGCAGCCTAGGCACGAGCGGTCACCTTCCCCTCGGGGTTGTCGCAGGGCGAGGGATCGGCGCTCTCGTCGCCGAGGAAGCCGATGAGCCGGCGGCGCGGTACGACGCCGACGACCCGGCCGGCCTCGTCCACGACCGAGACGCGGTGCGTCAGCCGGGTGCTGATCGCGCACAGCTCGGCGAACGTCGTGTCGGGGGTCGCGGTCTCGCACGCGCACAGCGGGGCGTCCGCGGTGACGGCGGTGTCCATGAGCGCGCTCGCGGTGAGCACGCGGGAGCGGTCGACGTCCTGGATGAAGGAGGCCACGTAGTCGTTCGCGGGGCGCAGCAGGATGTCCTCGGCGGTGCCGGTCTGGACGATGCGGCCGTCGCGCATGACGGCGATGCGGTCGCCGAGCCGCATGGCCTCGTTGAGGTCGTGGGTGATGAAGACGATCGTCTTCTTCAGGGTCTTCTGGAGCTGGAGCAGCTGGTCCTGCATGTCACGGCGGATCAGCGGGTCGAGCGCGCTGAAGGACTCGTCCATGAGGAGCAGGTCGGCGTCGGTGGCGAGGGCGCGGGCGAGGCCCACGCGCTGCTGCATGCCGCCGGACAGCTCGTCGGGCCAGGACTTCTCCCAGCCGCCCAGACCGCACAGCTCCAGCGCCTCGGCGGCGCGCTTCTCCCGCTCGGCGCGGGGTACCCCCTGCACGGCCAGGCCGTAGGCGGCGTTCTCCAGGACGCTGCGGTGCGGGAAGAGAGCGAAGTGCTGGAACACCATGCTGATCTTGTGGGCGCGGACGTCGCGCAGCTCGCGGTCGCCGAGCGCCGTCAGGTCCTGCCCGTCGAAGCGGACGTGGCCCGCGGTCGGTTCCAGCAGCCCGTTCAGCATGCGCAGCAAGGTGGACTTGCCGGAGCCGGACAGGCCCATGACGACGAAGATCTGGCCGGGTTCGACGGTGAAGGAGGCGTCGATCACGGCGGCGGTGGTGCCGTCCGCGCGCAGCCCCTCCCGGTCGGCTCCTTCGCGGAGCCGTTCGACAGCCTCGTCCGGTCGTCTGCCGAACACCTTGTACAGATGGTCGGCCTCAAGCCTGGATGACACGGGTACCTCTCGTCTCGACGGCAGATGAACGCAGCGGCCTGCGCAACAGTTGCGCAGGGAGCGCTCCGGGGCCGCCCCTGCCCTGGTTCGGCGACCACAAACGCACAAGTGGCCCAGCACACAGAGCCGCCACGTTGCGTGCCCGGACACTCACGGACGGCCCGCTGTCGGTGCCGTGCGGCATGATGCGTGCGTGACCGGACGACTGATGCTCCTCGACACCGCCTCGCTGTACTTCCGCGCCTACTTCGGCGTCCCGGACTCCGTGAAGGCCCCCGACGGCACCCCGGTGAACGCCGTGCGCGGGCTGCTCGACTTCATCGACCGCCTCGTCAAGGACCACCGCCCGGACGAGCTGGTGGCCTGCATGGACGCCGACTGGCGGCCGCAGTGGCGGGTCGACCTGATCCCCTCCTACAAGGCGCACCGCGTCGCCGAGGAGCGCGAGGCGGGCCCCGACGAGGAGGAGGTCCCCGACACGCTGTCGCCGCAGGTGCCGGTGATCGAGGCGGTCCTGGACGCGCTCGGCATCGCGCGCGTCGGCGTCGCGGGGTACGAGGCGGACGACGTGATCGGCACGTTCACCGGCCGCGCGAAGGGCCCGGTCGACATCGTCACCGGCGACCGCGACCTGTACCAGCTGGTGGACGACGCGCGCGGCGTGCGCGTGCTGTACCCGCTGAAGGGCGTCGGCACCCTGCAGGTCACCGACGAGGCGTGGCTGCGGGAGAAGTACGGCGTCGACGGCCGGGGGTACGCGGACCTGGCGCTGCTGCGGGGCGACCCGAGCGACGGCCTGCCCGGCGTGCCCGGGATCGGCGAGAAGACGGCGGCGAAGCTGCTCCCGGAGTTCGGCGACCTGGCCGGGATCATGGCGGCGGTCGACGACCCGAAGGCGAGGCTGACCCCGTCGCAGCGCAGGCGGCTGGACGAGTCCCGGCCGTACGTGGAGGTCGCGCCGACGGTGGTGCGGGTCGCGGCCGACGTCCCGCTGCCGGACGTCGAGGTCGCCGTGCCGCGCGCCCCGCGCGACGCGGAGGCGCTGGAGGCACTGGGGGCGCGCTGGGGGCTCGGCGGCTCGTTGCAGCGGCTGCTCACGACGCTGGCCGGATGAGCCGGGCGACGGGCGACGGGCGAGGCCTGACCGTACGCATGGGACGGCCGCTACGGGGGCATTCGTCCCTCACTTCGCCGTTTCGCCGTCCGCGGTTGAACACCACGGCACGGATGCCCCATACACCCCGACCGAGGTGCTAACTTAGGTAAACCTAAGCTCACACGAGGGAGGCCGTCATGGCAGAACGCCCTGCCCGCAAGCCGCGGAAGGTCCGCTCCGCGCAGGTCGTCCGGACCGAACGGCTGACCCCGCACATGCAGCGCGTGGTGCTCGGAGGCGCCGGCCTCGCCGACTTCTCGGCGGACACCTGCACGGACCACTACGTCAAGATCCTCTTCTCCCCCGAGGGCGTCTCCTACCTCGAGCCCTTCGACCTGGAGCGCATCCGCGAGGACCTGCCGCGCGAGCAGTGGCCGGTCACCCGGACGTACACCGTGCGGTCCTGGGACCCCGAACACCATGAGCTGACGCTGGACTTCGTCATCCACGGCGACGAGGGCCTCGCGGGCCCCTGGGCGATGCGCGCCCAGCCCGGTGAGACGGTGCGGTTCATGGGCCCCGGCGGCGCGTACGCCCCCGCCCCGGACGCCGACTGGCATCTGCTCGCAGGCGACGAGAGCTCCCTGCCCGCCATCGCCCGCGCCCTGGAGTCGCTGCCCGACGGCGCCGCCGCCCACGCCTTCGTGGAGGTCGCCGGCCCCGAGGAGGAGCAGAAGATCGACTCGGACGTCGAGGTCGTCTGGCTGCACCGCGGCTCCCGCCCGGTCGGCGAGGCCCTGCTGGACGCCGTACGGTCCTTCGCCTTCCCCGAGGGCCGTGTGCACGCCTTCGTCCATGGCGAGGCCCACTTCGTGAAGGAACTGCGCCACCTGCTCCGCGTGGAGCGGAGCGTCCCGCGCGAGGACCTGTCGATCTCCGGCTACTGGCGCCTCGGCCACAACGAGGACGGCTGGCAGGCGTCGAAGCGGGACTGGAACGCCCGGATCGAGGCGGAACAGGAGGGTGCCGCGCCGGCGGCGTAGCCCGGCGGCGGCAGCGCGCACCTCGAACCGCGGACACGTCCCACGCGCCGGAGCGCACGCCCTGTTCGGCGGCCGGAAACCGTCGCATGGTGCGAAGCAGGGTTCCCGTGAGCCCCGGGAACAGCTCCACCAGTTTGAACAGTTGACGAAACGCACGGTGGCGAAGGAAGGTGGGGGTGATCCACGCCCGCGTCGCCGACGCCGCGGTCGTGGCGTGGTGACCACCGATCACCTGCACCGTCCGGCGGTCACCTCGGAGGTCTCGGCTGACGGCACCACCCTGCACGCGATCGACGATGCCCCGCAGGGCCGGTTCCGTCCGCGGGCCTCATCCGTGCACGAGTCAGCCACACCGCGGCAGCAGCGTAGGGAAGCACAGCGCGTAGTTCCTGGACTTGGTCGACTCCGCCACTCGGAGGGCGTCGTGAAGGGCACCGTCCCCGCCTGGTCGCCGTGGGCTCCGTCCCGCGACGGCGCCCGGGGGCCGTGGGCGAACCGCCCGCGCAGGGACCGACCTTGTCCGCGGACCCCTGATTCCGGGAGAGGCTCATGCCCCAGAACGTCGCCATAAACTTACCCATTCCGTCCCGGTTGAACCCCGGTCTGGCAGCCGCCAGGGAGCGACATCTGGAGTGGATGCGCCGCCATGGACTCGTGGTGGGCCACACCGCCGCCGGCCGCTATCTCTTCTCGGCGGTGGCGGACCTGGCCGCCTACAGCTACCCGGACGCCGTCGGCGAGGACCTCGACCTGGCCTTCGACACGATGGGCTGGTTCTTCCTGTTCGACGACCTCTTCGACGTACCCGAGGGATGCGAGGCCGACGAGGCCGTCGCCGTCTGCCAGCACCTCATCGCGCTCCTCAGCGGAGGCCCGCGGCCACGCCCCGACGGCGAGCCACCCCTGGTCACGGCCTTCGCGGACATCTGGCGCCGCACCGGGGCGGGCATGTCCGAGGAATGGCGGCAGCGGGCCGCGCACAACTGGGTCGACTACCTGGTGGGCAACCTGACCGAGGAGATCGACCGGCGCACCTGGGTGCCCCAGGACTTCGCCACCCGGATGCGGATAGGGCACCGCACCCTGGGCCTGATCCCCTCGCTCGACCTCGCCGAACGGGTCGGGCACTACGAGATCCCGCCGCTCATCTGGCACAGCAGCCACCTGGACGCGATGCGCCGGGCGGCCGTCGACGCCGTCAAGCTCATCAACGAGGTCATGTCCCTGGAGAACGACGACGCTCGCGGGGACCCGAACCTGGTGCACTGCCTGATGCGGCAGCGCGACTGCTCCCGGCAGGAGGCCATCCCGATGGCCGTCGCCCTCGTCCACTCCTCGGTCGCCCGGCTCCACGAACACGCCCGGACGATCCCGCTGTTCGCCTCCCGGCTGGGGCTCACGGGCGCCCAGTCCGAGAAGCTGCACCGCTATGCGACGGCCATGCTCACATGGATACGCGGCAGCTACGACTGGAGCCGGAGCAACGGCCGTTACTCCCCCCGCACGGCCGACGCCCTGAGCCCCGACGAGTCGGGTCAGCTCCACCCCACGAACCTCGCGCCGGTGTCGCGGTAGCGCCTCGTAGGCTGGGCGGCGATGAGACGCCGTACGCCGCCCCCGCCCTCTCCCCTGCCCCAGCTGCACGGGGTGGACCCGGTGCGCGTGCGGCTGCCCGCCGCGGGCGGGTGGGCGACCGTCCGGGACCATCTCGTGGAGCGCCTCGCCGCCGGGGAGGCCGTCATCGACGGCATGCTGGACGCGGGACGGATCGTGGACGCCGACGGACGCCCGGTCGCACGCGACACCGCGTACACCCCCGGGATGTACGTCTGGTTCCACCGGGAACTCGCCGACGAGGAGCGGGTGCCCTTCCCGATCGAGGTCGTCCATCGGGACGAGCACGTGGTGATCGCCGACAAGCCGCACTTCCTGGCCACGACGCCCCGCGGCAGCCACGTCGCCGAGACGGCGCTCGCCCGGCTGCGGCGGGACCTCGGGGTACCGGCGCTCAGCCCGGCGCACCGGCTGGACCGGCTGACGGCGGGGCTCGTGCTGTTCACGGTCCGGCCCGAGGAGCGCGGCGCCTACCAGTCGCTGTTCCGCGACCGGCAGGTGACGAAGGAGTACGAGGCGGTGGCCCCGTACGACCCCGGGCTGGACCTGCCCCGCACCGTGCGCAGCCGCATCGTGAAGGAGCGCGGGGTGCTTGCCGCCCAGGAAGTTGCGGGCGAGCCCAACGCGGTCAGCCGTGTCGAGCTGGTGGAGCACCGTGACGGGCGCGCCCGCTACCGTCTCCTCCCCCGCACCGGCCAGACCCATCAGCTGCGCGTGCACATGAACGCCCTCGGGGTGCCGATCCTGGGCGACCCGCTGTACCCGGTGGTGACCGGCCCGGTCGCGCCCGGCGACTTCCGGCGCCCGCTCCAGCTGCTGGCGCGGACGCTGGAGTTCACCGACCCGATCACCGGGCGCCGGCACCGGTTCGTCAGCTCGCGTGTCCTTCGGTCCTGGTCGTCGTACGACGACTGGGCCGCCGGCTGACCCGGCGTCCCGCGGGGTCATTCGCCCCGCCACCAGCGCAGGAAGCGCCCCAGCAGACCTGGGCGGGCGGCCGGCTCGGGGGGCGCGGCCGGTGCCGGCGCCGGGGCGGCGGCGGGCGCCGGGATCCTCGGCTGCCGTTCCGGGGTGCCGACCTGCCAGGTGCTGACACGGGGCGAGGCGAGCGGGTGCGCGGGCCGCGCCATCACGTCCTGCTGCGGCTTCGGCGCGAACTTCACCGGCAGCTCCACCAGATGCCGGTTCGAGATGGACGACCACCAGCGCAGCTCGTCCTCGGGGCAGGCGAGCTGCACGTCCGGCAGCCGGGTCAGAAGCGCGTCGACGCCGACGTCGGCGATGGCGCGGCCGATGTCCTGGCCCGGGCACTCGTGCGGGCCGCCGCCGAAGGCGAGATGGGACCGGTTGCCCTGCATGTGGGCGGAGAGGTCGGGCCGGACCCGGGGGTCGACGTTGCCCGGCGCGATCCCCATGATGAGGGCGTCGCCCTTGCTGATGTGCTCCCCGCCCAGCTCCGTGTCGTGCTTGGCGACGTACGGAAGGACGGTGCTGAACGGCGGCTCGTCCCAGAGGGACTGCTCGACCGCCTCGGGGACCGTCATCTGCCCGCCCTTGAGCTGCGCGCGGAACCGCGGGTCGGTGAGCACCACCCGCAGTACGTTGGCGATCAGGTTCGCGGTCGCCTCGTAGGCGGCGACCAGGATGATCCGCAGATGCTGGCTGACCTCGTCGTCGGTCAGCCGCGCCGGGTGGCCGATCAGATGGCTGGTGAAGTCGTCCGCGGGCTCGGCGCGCCGGCGGGCGGTCAGCCGCATGAGCACGTCCATCAGGTACGCGTTGCTGGCGATGGCCGTCTCGCTGCCCTTGGGCATGTCACGGGCGGCCTGCACGATCCGGTCGTTGTACTCGTCGGGCATGCCGAGGATCTCGCACATCACCATCATCGGCAGGTGCTCGGCGAACTGGCTGACCAGGTCGGCGCCCCCGGCCTCGCAGAACTGGTTCACCAGGTGCTGCGTGGCACGGTTGATGTACCGGCGGATCCCGCGGTGGTCGATGGTGGAGATGGCGCCGGTGACCGCGCCCCGCAGCCGCAGGTGCTCGTCGCCCTCGGCGTGGACGCAGATGGGCTGCCAGGCGAAGTGCGGCATCATCGGATGGTCGGGCTTGACCGTGCCGTCCTGCAGGGCCGACCACAGCCGGGTGTCGCGGCAGAACTGCGAGGGGCTGCGCACCATGTGCAGGTTCTCCGCGTGGCCGAGCACCACCCACACGGGCACGTCGTCGTGCAGCAGCACCGGGGCCACGGGCCCGTGTTCCGCGCGGAGCTTCTCGTACACGGCTCCCAGGTCCTCCGCCTCGGGCCCGTACAGCCGGCGCAGCCCGCCGGGGCCGATGCCGTGCGCGGGGCAGCCCGGGGGCGGGGTGGCCATGGGATCGTCCATACCGGTCGGGAAAAGGGATTCAGACGTCACGATGGGGGCTCCGAAACGAGGTTGTCCGGTTGCGGGAGGTATCGGGAGGGAGGGCCCGGTCGGCACCGGCGGCGCGGCTCGACCGGTGTGTGGCTCACACAGGCGTCTTCGCCGTCGCCAGCGCGTGCAGGAAGTGCATGAGGGTCATCAGGACGTCCCGGCTGGAGGCCCGCCGGCGGACGTCGCACTCGACGATGGGGATCTCCTCGGCCAGGTCGAGGGCCGTGCGCAGCTCGGAGACGGCGTAACGGGGGGCGTCCGGGAAGGTGTTGACGGCCACGACGAACGGCACGCCACGTTCCTCGAGCCGCCCTATGACGTCGAAGCTGACCTCCAGGCGGCGGGTGTCGGCCAGGACGACCGCGCCCAGCGCGCCTTCGAACAGCCCGTTCCACAGGAACCAGAAGCGTTCCTGGCCGGGGGTGCCGAACAGGTACAGCACGAGCTGTTCCGTGATGCTGATGCGGCCGAAGTCCATGGCGACGGTGGTCGCCGTCTTGGTGTCCGAGCCGTAGTTGTCGTCGACGCCGATACCGGCCTGCGTCATGGTCTCCTCGGTGGTCAGCGGTTTGATCTCGCTGACCGACCCGACCATGGTCGTCTTGCCGACGCCGAAGCCACCCACGATCACGATCTTGACCGCGGCCTCGGCCGTGTGCGGCAGTTGGTCCTCGGTCCGTGGACCAGGGACGACGTCAGAGCTTTTGAAGTCCATGCATCACCGCTTCGAGGATCGATCGGTCAGCGACGGCCTGGCGCACGATCGGAGCGCGGGCGGTCACCAGCCCGGCCGTGAGCATGTCGGTGAGGACGACCGTCATCATGCTGAACGGCAGGTTGAGATAGGCCGAGAGCTCGGCCACGGACAGGGGGGCCGTACACAGCCGGAGCAGTGCCGACTGTTCGGGAGTGGCCGAGGGCGGGGGGTCGGCGCGCGCCACGATCAGCGTGACGAGGTCGAGGTCCCCGTCCCGCTCGCCGCCGTCCGGGCCGGCCACGACGAACAGCCGTTCCGGGTTCTTCTGCTTCCCCGCGGGGGCGGGCGGTGGCGGTAAGTGCTCGTGGGGTTCTCGCCGCTGGCGTTTCGGAGGCGTCATACGGTCTGCCCGTTCCGCCGGGGCGGACTGGTGAGATGGGCGCCGATGCGGGCCACGAGGTCGGACATGCGGTTGCTCATCAGGCCGGGCTCGGCGAACGTGTCGGAGAGGACCGCGAGATAGGCGTTGGCGCCGGCGGCCATCAGATAGAAGTAGCCGCCGTTGATCTCGATCAGGACCATCTTCATCTTGCCGTCGCTCTTCGGGATCTCCTGCGCGACCGCGCTGGCCAGGCTCTGCAGGCCGGCGCAGGCCGCCGCGACCCGGTCTGCGGTGTCGGGTTCACCGCCGTAGCGGGCGATGCGCAGACCGTCGGCGGACAGCACGACGATCATCTGGATGCCTGGTACGCCGTCGTAGAGCTCCTTGAGCATCCAGTCGAAGTTGGCACGCTGCTGGATCACTTGAGGTCCCCCTCGTCATCGGCCTCGGGGCGGGCCGGTTGGGTTCGCGGTTGGAGTGTGAGCGGGTCCGGCTTGTCCTTGAGTCCGTTCCAGAACGCCTCGACCCAGGCGCCGGGCACGGGCTCGTCCTCCGCCGGCGCGGCGGGCTCGGGCTCGGGTGCGCGGGACGTCGACCAGATCGTCGGACGGCCCTCCCGTTCCGCCTGCTCGATGGCCGCCTGCTCGGCGATCCGCTTGCTGAGCGGGGTCTTCACCCGGCTGCGGCGCTGGGGCAGCCCGTTCGGGGTCCACTCCGTGACGACGGGGACGTCGTCCTCCATGGAGACCGCCGCGGGGATCTTGGGGCTGGTGGGGCGGCGCTTCTTGGGAGCGCGCTTGGGGCCTTCGAGCACGTCGGGGCCCTCCGCCTTGGGGGCGGCGCCGGCGCCGATGCCGTGGGCGAGACCGGGGGCCGGCTCGGTGGTCATCATGTCGCGCGGCACGACGAGGACGGCGCGGACACCGCCGTACGCCGACGAGCGCAGCGAGACCTGCATGTTGTACGCCGTGCACAGGCGTCCGACGACGGCCAGGCCGAGACGCGGGGACTCGCCGAGGTCCTGGAGGTCGGTGCCCTGCTTGGCCCGTTCGAGCATGCCCTCGACCCGGGCGCGGGCCTCCTCGCTGAGGCTGACGCCGGCGTCCTCGATCTCGATGGCGACGCCGGTCTGCACCTCGGTGGCGGTGACGTGCACCTTGGTCTGCGGCGGCGAGTAGCGCGTGGCGTTGTCGAGGAGTTCGGCGGCGGCGTGGATGACGGGCTCGACGGAGATGCCGGCGATGTTGACCTTGGCGATCGAGTCCAGGCTGATGCGCCGGTACTCGAGGATGCGCGACATGGCGCCGCGCAGCACGCTGTACAGCGGGACGGGGTCGGGCCACTGGCGCCCGGGACGGCCGCCGCCGAGCACGGAGATGGAGTCGGCGAGGCGGCCGATCAGCATGGTGCCGTGGTCGATGCGCAGGAGGTCGTCGAAGACCTCGGGGTTGCGCCCGTGGTCCTCCTCCATCTCCCGCAGTTCCACGGCCTGCTGGTGGACGATCGACTGGACGCGGCGGGCGATGCTGACGAAGGAGCGCTGCGCGGAGTCGCGGAGGGCTTCCTCATGGTCGACGAGGTCGATCATCTGGCGGACGAACTCGATCTGCACGGGGGGCAGTTCCGCGTACGACGGGTCGATCTCCGCCAGATCCCGCATCACCTCGTACGGTGAGGCGCCGCACCGCAGCCGGTGGATGGCGGCCGGCGTGATCTCCGTGGCGAGGCGGACCATCTCCTCCTCGTGGGCGGCGACCCGGCGTTCCAGATACGCGGTGTGACGGGCGTGCTCGACCTGTGCGTCCCGCAGGGCGCGGCCGCGGCGCACCGCCTCGGCCGCGCAGGCCAGTACGAGCATGAGGGCCACGACACCGCACACGCCGACGGCCGTCCGGGCCGGTTCCGCCACCACGGCGACGGCGGCTCCGGTGGCCGCGGCCATCGCTATGGCCGGCAGCAGAAGCACGCGCGCGTAAGGGAGTTCACGCCGACGGGGCGGGGATTGAACGCTCACCATGTGGGCCCTCTGAAAGAAATCGGGTGGGTGTACGGGGGGCTTGCAGGGGGGTACGTCATGGGTATGTCGGACTTTCCCGAGCTATAGGGAACAAGCGCACGAATACACCTCAACTCGGTGCGCTGCGGGCGAGCTTAGTCCGACCGGATCATCGCCGTGTCATATTCAGCAAGCGCCTGAAATGGCCCGTGCGACAGGAGTACCCTCGGCTCTTTTGCACGCTGGGGATGCATTCGAACACGGAACGTCATGCCGTGCGGACGTGCGAACGCCACTCACCGTGACGAGTGAGAGAGGCCGTTCCCGGGCGACGGAAGCGACCGAGAGGCAGGCGGGGCGGGCGAGGCCCGCCGGGCGGATGTGGCACGCGAGACGAACCGAACACGCGCCTGAGTCAAAAAGGGCGAGAAACACGAAAGGCAAGGAGTCACGCACTCCCTGCCACTCTCAACTTATAGCGCACAGGGGGCCTTGCGGCAAGGCCCCCTCGATGGCGCACAATCTCCGGTCTGACCAGGAGAGACCCCGTCCTGGCCCCTCGGCCTCTGATCGGAGACCCCGCTTGCACCCTCTGCGCACCACCGCGTTCGCCCTCGACGACCGTCGACGGGCCAAGGCCGACCCCGCCCTGATCGCCGACGACGACCGGCACTTCGCCGCCATCGCCCGCTGCCTCGAGGAGACGACGGCCGACCTCACCGAGCGGCTCGCCGCCGAACGCAGGGCGGAGGGCGGCCTGGGCAGGCAGGCCATGGACCGGGACACCGAGATCCACCGCCTCACCGCCCGGCTGCGCACCCTGCGCCGCTTCGGCCTGGACCTGTGCCTGGGCCGGATGGTCTTCGCGGACGACCCGCGGCCCGTGTACGTGGGACGGCTCGGCCTGACCGACAGCACGGGCCGCCGGCTGCTGGTCGACTGGCGCTCCCCCGCCGCCGAGCCCTTCTTCGGCGCCACCCACGCCCGCCCGATGGGCCTGGCCAGCCGCCGCCGCTACCGGTGGACCGACGGCCGGATCAGCGACTACTGGGACGAGGTGTTCACCCCGGAGGGCCTGTCGGGGCACGCCGCGCTCGACGACCAGTCCGCGTTCGTCGCGAGCCTCGCCGGGAACCGCTCGGCCCGGATGCGGGACGTGCTCGGCACCCTCCAGGCCGACCAGGACGCCATCATCCGTGCCGGGTCCCGGGGCGCGCTCGTCGTCGACGGCGGACCGGGCACCGGCAAGACCGTGGTCGCCCTGCACCGCTCGGCCTACCTCCTGCACGCCGACCCGCGCCTCGGGCACCGCAGGGGCGGCGTGCTGTTCGTCGGCCCGCACCGGCCCTACCTGGCGTACGTCTCCGACGTGCTCCCCAGCCTCGGCGAGGACGGCGTGCAGACCTGCGTACTGCGCGACCTCGTCGCCGAGGGCGCCACGGCCGGCGTGGAGACGGACCCGGGGGTGGCCCGGCTGAAGTCGTCCGCGGACCTGGTGCGGGCCATCGAGAAGGCCGTGCGCTTCTACGAGGAACCGCCCGCCGAGGGCATGACGGTGACGACCCCCTGGTCCGCGATCCGGCTGACCGCCGCCGACTGGGCGGCGGCGTTCGACGCGGCGGAGCCCGGCACCCCGCACAACGAGGCCCGCGACCAGGTCTGGGAGGAACTGCTCACCCTCCTCGCCGACCGGCACGAGGAGGACACCTCGGGCGACGACACGGAGATCCCCCCGCAGTTGCTGCGCCGAGCGCTGGAGCGGCACAGGGAGCTGCGCACGGCCTTCGACCGGGCCTGGCCGCTCCTGGAGGCCGCCGACCTGGTCGGCGACCTGTGGACGGTGCCCGCGTATCTGCGCCTGTGCGCCCCGTGGCTCGCCCCGGACGAGGTACGGCTGCTCCAGCGCGAGCGGCCGGACGCCTGGACGGTGTCCGACCTTCCGTTCCTGGACGCGGCCCGGCAGCGGCTCGGCGACCCGGAGGCGGCCCGGCGCCGGCAGCGGCACGCACGGACGCTGGCCGCGCAGCGTGAGCGGATGACGCGGGTCGTGGACAACCTCATCGACGCCGTCGCGGACTCGGGCGCCGACGGTGACGACGGCGAGGGCCTGGTACGGATGCTGCGCGGTCAGGACGCGCAGGTCAGCCTGGTCGACGAGACGGAGTTCGACGAACCCGACCCGGATCTGCTGGCCGGCCCGTTCGCGCACATCGTCATCGACGAGGCGCAGGAACTCACCGACGCCGAGTGGCAGATGCTGCTGCAACGCTGCCCGTCCCGGAGCTTCACCATCGTCGGTGACCGCGCCCAGGCCCGGCACGGCTTCCCCGAGTCCTGGCGGGAACGCCTGGAGCGGGTCGGTGTGGACCGGGTCGAGGAGGCGTCCCTGACCGTCAACTACCGCACCCCGCGGGAGATCATGGCGGAGGCGGAGCCGGTGATCCGGGCCGTGCTGCCGGACGCGAACGTGCCGACGTCCATCCGCAGCGCAGGGCTCCCCGTCGGGCACGGCCCCGTCTCGGACCTGGACGCGGTCGTGGACGCCTGGCTGGCGGGGAACGCCGACGGGATCGCCTGTGTCATCGGCGCCCCCGGCTTCCCGTCGACGGACCGGGTGCGGTCCCTTCCGCCGGAGCTGACGAAGGGGCTGGAGTTCGACCTCGTCGTGCTGGTCTCGCCCGAGCGTTTCGGCGAGGGCGTCGAGGCCGCCGTGGACCACTACGTGTCGATGACCCGGGCCACCCGGCAACTCGTCGTCCTGCGGTGACCGCGGGTGGCCGGCCCGGTCCGGGGGTCGTGCCCCGGACCGGCGCGGCCCCGGTCCCGTCCGCTCAGCCCACCGACGAGTAGGCGACGACGCCCCGGAGCAGCCCGTCCACGGCCTTGCGCGCGTTCTTGGCCACGGTCGAGCCCTCCACGGGGGAGGCCGCCGCGATCTGCCCGAGCACGTCGATCACCTGCTTGCACCAGCGCACGAAGTCCCCGGCCGGCATCTCCGCCTCCCGCAGCACCTCGTCCAGGCCCTTGCCGTTGGCCCACATGTAGGCGGCCCAGGCGAAGCCGAGGTCGGGTTCGCGCTGGCCGACGCCCTCGCTCTGGGTGATCCGGAAGTCCTCCTCCAGGGCGTCCAGGCGCCCCCAGATCCGGACCATCTCGCCGAGCGCGGCCTTTGCCTTCCCGGACGGCAGCTTGGGAGCCATCGCGTCGTCCCCGACGCGGGACTCGTACACCAGCGCCGAGACGCACGCGGCCAGTTCGGCCGGGTCCAAGCCCTCCCACACCCGCTCGCGCAGGCATTCGCTGGCCAGCAGGTCGAGTTCGCCGTACAGCCGGGCGAGCCGTCTGCCGTCGTCGGTGACCTCGTCACCCCGCAGGTAGTCCATCTCGGTGAGCAGGGCGACGATCCGGTCGAAGGTGCGCGCGATGGTGTTCGTGCGGCCCTCGATACGGCGTTCCAGCTGGGAGGTGTCGCGCAGCAGCCGGTGGTAGCGCTCGGCCCAGCGGGCGTGGTCCTCGCGGTCCTGGCAGCCGTGGCACGGGTGCGCGCGGATCGCCTTGCGCAGCCGGGCGATCTCCCGGTCGTCGGCGGCCTGCGAGCGCTGCTTGCGGTGGCGCTCCGGCGCGATGTGCCCCGCCTTGGTGCGCAGCGCGGACGCCAGGTCCCTGCGCGACTGCGGGGAGCGAGGGTTGAAGGACTTCGGGATGCGCATCCGCTCCAGCGCCTCCACGGGCACCGGGAAGTCGATGGACGCCAGCCGCTTGACCTGCCGTTCGGCGGTGAGGACCAGAGGGCGCGGACCGTCGTGGTGGTCGAAGCCGCGGTGCCCGTTGGACCGGCCGGCCGGCAGACCGGGGTCCAGCACGAGGGCGAGGCCCGCGTACTTGCCCGTCGGCACGTGGATGACGTCTCCCGGCTTGAGCCGCTCCAGGGCGACCGCGGACTCCGCGCGGCGCTGCGCCGCTCCCTGCCGGGCCAACTCGGTCTCGCGGTCCTTGAGTTCGCGGCGCAGCCGCGCGTACTCATCGAAGTCGCCGAGGTGGCAGGTCATGGACGCCTTGTAGCCGGAGAGCCCCTCCTCGTTGCGCTGCACCTGCCGGGAGATGCCGACGACCGACTTGTCGGCCTGGAACTGGGCGAACGACGTCTCCAGCAGCTCGCGCGAGCGGTGCCGGCCGAACTGCTCGACCAGGTTGACCGCCATGTTGTACGACGGCTTGAAGCTGGAGCGCAGCGGATAGGTGCGGGTGCCGGCGAGTCCCGCGAGGTGCTCGGGGCTCATGCCGCGCTGCCACAGCACCACGGCGTGCCCCTCGACATCGATGCCGCGGCGGCCCGCACGACCGGTGAGCTGGGTGTATTCACCGGGGGTGATGTCGGCGTGCTGCTCGCCGTTCCACTTGACGAGCTTCTCCAGGACCACCGAGCGGGCCGGCATGTTGATGCCGAGGGCGAGGGTCTCGGTGGCGAAGACGGCCTTGACGAGGCCGCGGACGAACAGCTCCTCGACGACCTCCTTGAACGTCGGGAGCATCCCGGCGTGGTGGGCGGCTATACCGCGCTCCAGGCCCTCCAGCCACTCGTAGTAGCCGAGGACGTGCAGGTCCTCGGTCGGGATGGCGGCGGTGCGCTCCTCGACCAGGGCGCGCACCCGCTCCCGGGCCTCGTCGTCGTTGAGCCGCAGCCCCGCGTACAGGCACTGCTGGACGGCGGCCTCGCAGGCGGCGCGGCTGAAGATGAACGTGATGGCGGGCAGCAGACCCTCGGCGTCGAGCCGTTCGATGACTTCGGGGCGGCCCGGGGTCCACACGCGGGAGCGCTGGCGGCGCTCGCGCTCGCGGTCGGCCTCCCGCATGGCACGGCCGCGTCTGCGGTCCTGGTAGGAGGGCCGGGTGGCCTCCATGCGCGCCAGCCGGGTCAGGTCGGGGTTGACGGCCTTGCGGTGGCCCTCGCCCTCCTCGAACAGGTCGTACATCCGGCGTCCGGCGAGGACGTGCTGGAACAGCGGCACGGGCCGGTGCTCGGAGACGATCACCTCGGTGTCGCCGCGGACGGTGTCGAGCCAGTCGCCGAACTCCTCGGCGTTGGAGACGGTCGCCGACAGCGAGACCAGGGTGACCGACTCGGGGAGGTGGATGATCACTTCCTCCCAGACGGCGCCGCGGAAGCGGTCGGAGAGGTAGTGCACCTCGTCCATGACGACGTAGCCGAGGCCGAGGAGGGTCTGCGACCCGGCGTACAGCATGTTCCGCAGGACCTCGGTCGTCATCACGACGATCGGGGCGTTGGAGTTGATGCTGTTGTCACCGGTGAGCAGACCGACCTTGTCGTCCCCGTAGCGGCGGCACAGGTCGGCGTACTTCTGGTTGGACAGCGCCTTGATGGGCGTCGTGTAGAAGCACTTCTTCCCCTGCAGCAGGGCGAGGTGCACGGCGAACTCGCCGACGATCGTCTTGCCCGAGCCGGTGGGCGCGGCCACCAGGACGCCCTTGCCCTCCTCCAGGGCCTGGCACGCCTCGATCTGGAAGGGGTCGAGGCCGAAGTCGTACATCTCGCGGAAGGAGGCGAGCGCGGTGGCCTGCTCGGCAGCGCGCCTGCGTGCTGCCGCGTACCGCTCGGCCGGTGAGAGATCCTCTGTCATCGTGCTTTCGAGCGTACCGGGCGCCACTGACAACGGGACGATCATTATCCGGATCAGCGGCCGGATCGGGATCAGCGCCCGGCGCCCCGGCGTCCGTCCGGCGCATGACCGCGGAGCGCGAGCGGCCGGGTACGCCCCGTGGGCGCCCCGGCCGTGTGCACGTGCCGTCCGGCGGTCAGGTCACGTCGTCGTAGCCGTTGATCCTGTCCCTCTCCGCGGTGGCCTGCTCCGGCAGGGCGCGGCTCGCCGTCACCGGCACGGCCTCGTCGATGTCTTCGGGAGTGAGGTCCAGGTCCGATGCCTCGTCGTCGCCGGGGCCTTCCGCCTCACGGCGAGCGCGGCGCTTGTCGTTGAGGAGTGCGATGGCCGTCGCGGCGAAGTACAGGATCCAGATCGGGCCCGCGAGCGCCAGCATGGAGATCGGGTCCGTGCTGGGCGTGGCGATCGCCGCGAAGAGCGTGATGCCCAGAACCATGCCGCGCCACCAGCCGGCCATCTTCTTGCCGGACAGCACGCCGCCGAAGTTCAGCATCACCAGCAGCAGCGGCAGCTCGAACGAGAGGCCGAAGACGACGATCATCCGCATGATCAGCTGCAGCAGGTCGTCGAGGGGGAGCTGATTGTCGCTGCCGATGATCGAGAACTCGAGCATCACCGACGCCATCTTGGGCAGCGACCAGTACGCGAAGTAGGCGCCCATGAGGAACAGGGGGAAGCCCGCCCCCACGAAGGCGAGACTGTACTTCTTCTCGTGCCGGTGCAGGCCCGGCGCGATGAATCCCCAGAGCTGGTAGAGCCACACGGGAGCGGCCAGCACCAGACCCGACGACAGGGACACCGTCAGAGCCAGCGTGAACGGACTCAGCAGGCCGTTCTGCACGATGCGTGCGCACTGGGTCTCATTGGGGTTCTTGGCCAGTTCGGCGAAGCTGTAGTCGCATCCCACCGCCTGGAGGATGGGATCCGTGAAGAACTGGATGGTGTCCTTGTAGAAGAAGGCTGCCACCACCGTCGTGACAAGGATCGCCAACAGGCTCTTGACGAGCCGGTTGCGGAGCTCGCGAAGGTGCTCCGCGAGCGGCATCCGCCCCTCGGGGTCCTTCTCCTGTTTGCGGGCAGACTTCAGCAACCCACGTTCCCATCTCGTGCGGCGGGCCGGAGGTCACCGGCCCTGCGTCAGCGCTGCGTGGTGTCCGTCGACTCGTTGACCGGGCGCGAGCTGTTCACGTCGCCGGGGGAAGCCTGGATGACGCGCTGGGCGGGGGGCTGCTGCTGGTCGCCGGTGGTGTTGTTCGGCGGGTCGGCGGGGGCGGCGGACTTGTCGTCGTCCTTCATCGCCTTGGCCTCGCTCTTGAGGATGCGGGCCGACTTGCCGAGGGAGCGGGCCATGTCCGGAAGCTTCTTCGCACCGAACAACAGGATGATGACGACGAGGATCAGGATGATCTCGGTGGGGCCGAGCCTACCCATAGCTGTATACCTTCTTCACCGAGGCGACATGGTCCGAATACCCGGCCGGTCGGACATACATCCGACCACCGTGCTGCCAGCGATCGTAACGCTCAGGGGTGAACGCAGGACAATCCCTGTGCATACTCCCAGTCGCGTGCCCGCGCCTCGCTCCCGGGCCGCAAGTGTGCAGCGTACCTGCCACCCACAGCCGCTCGACAGGGCGAAGGGGTGCAAAACGCACACGGTCCGGTACTCACACCGATTCCTTGAGCGCCCTACAGGGAGTCCGCTGCCCGGGCCACACCGGCCGACGCCCGCTCCAGGTCCTCCGCCGCCCTGTTGATACGGCGGGCCGACTCCGTCACCTGACGGCCCAGGCGCTGCGCCTCCACGAACACCCGCACGGCGAGCACACCGAGAACGGCGAGACCCACGAAACCCACAGCTACCGCGAACATCGGCCAGAACATGAGCCGAGCCTAGACCGTCCTAGGGGGTGTGCAGCCGCAGGGTGCTGACGCCGCCGCCCGTCAGCAGCTCGACGATCCGCTCCCCCGCCGGCTTGCGGACCCCGGCCCCGCACGCGGGGCACGTGAACGAGTAGAACGTCGTACGACTGCTGGCGCCGATGACGAGTCTGAGGGCCTGCGCGGCGAGTTCGAACCGGCCCCGGCAGTCCGGGCAGCCCGCCCGGAACAGCACCGGGGTCACGCTTCTCATCCCGGCAAAGGCGGATGCCACCGTCACTGCCCGCACCCCGGACGTCGCCGACTCGCTCAAAGTCCCGCTCCCGCCTGTCGCCTGCTGCCGTGCCGCCGGCCCGGCCGGCCGCCGGACCGCCTCGCCCTCACTGTCCGTCGTGCGCCGCGTGCGCCGCGCCGGCGCCCCGCATCTCCATCCCGTCGTACGCCGCCAGCGCCTCGCGGGCCGCCCGCCGGGCACTGTCGGCCAGCTCGGGCGGCGACACGATCCGCCCGTCCCGGCCGAGCCGCAGCGCCAGCCGCCGCAGGGACGTCGGGTCGGGCGTACGCAAGGTGATACGCAGCCCGCCGTCGGGAAGCTCATCGGCGCTGTCGTGCGGGTAGTACTCGGCGACCCAGCGGCCGCCCGGACCGACCTCGACCACGACCTCCGGGTCCTCCGCCGCGGGCTGCACCAGCCCCTCGGAGAGGTCCCGCAGCTCCACCTCCGGCGGCGCGGACGGCTCGTCGAGGATCTTGATCTCGGCCACCCGGTCCAGCCGGAAGGTGCGCCGCGCCTCGGAGCGCCGGCACCACGCCTCCACATAGGTGTGGCCCACGCTGACCAGCCGGATCGGGTCGATCTCCCGCTCGGTCACCTCGTCCCGGGCCGGCGAGTAGTACCGGATCCACAGCCGGCGCCGCTCGGAGATCGCCCGGTCGACGTCCGCGAAGACCCCGCCCTCCGACTCGAACGTCACCGACAGCCGGGCGCTGGACACGGCCGCCTCACCGGCCGCCGTCTCCACCTTCGCGGTGGCCCGCAGCAGCGCCTGCCGGTCGCTCTCGCGCAGCCCCGGCAGCGTGGCCACCGCGCGGGCCGCCACCAGCAGCGCGGTCGCCTCGTCGGCGGCCAGCCGCAGCGGCTCGGCGACGTCGTCGGGGTTGTGCCACCAGATACGCTCGCCGTCGGTGTCGATGTCGAGCAGATCACCGCCCCGGAAACTCGTACCGCACATGGGCAGCACGTCGAGGTCGGAGACCAGCTCGTCCTCGGAGATGCCGAACGCACGGGCGACGTCCTCGACGCGCGCGCCGGGCCGCTCTCTCAGATAGGTCACGAGGGAGAGCATCCGCCGCGTCTGGTCGATGGCGCTCGTGGGCCTGACCGGTTTGCCTGCCACTGTCTTGCTCCGCTCCCCCTCAGCCCTTGGCCACGGCACGCAGCCGGTCCACCACGTCGGCCCGCAGCTCGGCCGGCTCGACCACCACCACGTCCGGCCCGAACTCCACCAGCCAGGCATCCAGGCCGTGGCCGTACGGAATCTCCAACTCGTCCCAGCCGTCCCCGAGTTCCCGAACCGAGGTGGCCTTCGCCCGAAGGGGGTACCCGGCGCCCGTGCGCAGCCGGATCAGCGCGGACCGGTCGGCGATCTCCCCCGCCCAGCTCGCCACGGTCTCGCGCACGGTCACGACGTCCGGCACCTCTGCGGTGAACCGGCCGCCGCGGCTGCGCACCTTGCCGGTGATCCGGGACAGCCGGAACACCCGCTCGGCACCCCGGTCGCGGTCCCAGCCCGCCAGGTACCAGTGGCCACGCCAGCACTCCAGCGCCCACGGCTCCACATGCCGGGGCTCGGGGCGGGCGGCGGTGGCCTTGCGGTACTCGAACATGACCGGCCGCCGGTCCCGGCAGGCCAGCATCAGCGGCTCGAACGCCGCCTCGTGCACCGGGATACGGGGCTCCAGGGCGCTGTGCGGCTCGTACGGGTCGACGTCCTCCGGCAGACCGGCCGCGCGCAGCTTCTGCAGGGCACCGCTGGCCGCGCCCGCGAGCCGGGCCTGCTGCCACACCTTCGCGGCCAGCCCGAGCGCGGCGGCCTCCTCGGCGTCCAGGGTGATCGGCGGCAACCGGTTGCTGTCACGGCGGGCCAGGTAGCCGACCTCGCCGTCCAGGTTCTCCACGGTCTCGATGACCAGGCCGAGCTCGCGCAGATCATCCTTGTCGCGCTCGAACATCCGGTTGAAGGAGTCGTCGGAGCCCGCTTCCAGGTAGGCCTCGATGGACTCACGCAGCTCGCGCTTGCTCAGCGGCCGCCGCGTCCCGAGCAGACACAGCGCCAGATTCATGAGCCGCTCTGCCTTGGCAATGGCCATCGACGCCCTTCGCCTTCCCTATGGTGCTTACGACCGATGACCGTACCGCCCCGCGGGGGCCCGGCAAAAGCCGAGGGCCCATGCCCGGACAGGCATGGACCCCAGGTAGTCGGCTTCGGTCGCCCACCGATCACGGTCGGCGACCGGACGCGACGGTCAGACGCCGAGCAGGTCGACCACGAAGATCAGCGTCTCGCCGGGCTTGATCGCCGGCGTCGGGCTCTGGTTGCCGTAGGCCAGGTGCGTCGGGATCGTCAGCTGACGGCGGCCACCGACTTTCATGCCCTGCACGCCCTTGTCCCAGCCCTTGATGACCCGGCCACCACCCAGCGGGAAGCGGAACGGCGTGCCACGGTTCCAGCTGGCGTCGAACTCCTCGCCCGTGCTGAAGGCCACACCCACATAGTGGACGGTGACGGTCTGACCCGCCTCCGCGACCGGACCGTCGCCCTCCCAGATGTCCTTGATCTCGAGGTCCGCCGGGGGCTCGCCGCCCGGGAAGTCGATCTCGGGCTTGTCGATGCTCACGTCTTACGCTCCATGCTTTTCGTGGAAAGACAACGCGGTCAGTCTTTCATTCACCCGGGATGCGGTCACATCTTGGCGAGGATGTCGACGCTGAACACCAGCGTGGCGTTCTTCGCGATGCCGCTGCCCTGCGGCGGCTGGTCGCCGTACCCCAGCTCCGGCGGGATGGCGATGAGGACACGGCTGCCGACCTTCTTGCCGGCCAGCCCCTGCGACCAGCCCTTGACGACCTGCGCCAGCGGGAACGACACGAGCTGCTTCGCCGCGTACGACGAGTCGAACTCCTTGCCCGTGTCCCACTGCACACCCTTGTACTGCACCAGGACGGTGTTCTCCGCGGCGACCTCGTCGCCGTCACCCTCCAGGATGTAGTTCGACACGAGCTTCTTCGGCGGGTCCGTCTTCGGGACCTCGATGGAGGGCGCCTTGCCGTCGGTGTTGGTGCCCACCTTCGGCAGGTCCGCGTCGTCCTGGGCGACCTTCGTGCCCTTCGCGGAACTCGACGCGTTGAACGAGTCCTCGATGTCCACCACGAACACCAGGGTGTCGGTGCCCTTGATCCCCGCCTGCTCGTTGCCCTCCTTGCCGTAGCCCCAGGTGGGCGGCACGGCCATCTCGACCCGGCTGCCGACCTTCTTGCCCGTCAGCGCGTACCGCCAGCCGTCGATGATGCGGCCCTGCGACAGCTGGATCAGCAGCGGCGTCTTCCGGTCGTAGGAGTTGTCGAAGACCTTGGCCGTCGCCCAGATCTGCCCCAGGTAGTTCGCCTGCAGGTAGTCGTTCTCCGCGACCGTCTTGCCGTTGCCCGCGACGACCGTACGCACCGCCAGGTCCTTCGACGGCTCCCCCTCGCCCTTGGCGACCGTCGGCTTCTCACCGAACTTCGTGCCCGCGGTGATCGCCGGCAGCGGACCGTCCACGATCTTCGGCGACGGCGCGGCCGACTGCTCCGGCGCGGACGGCGACACGCTGTCACTCGCCTCGCCCCCCGAGTCCTTGTCGTCACCGCAAGCGGCGAGCGTGACCATTCCTGCGGGCACGGCGATGAGAAGTGAGCGTCGGCGCACGGTGGGGGCCTCATAATCAGTCGATCTTGTGGACAGGCGTGCGCGCAACTCTACGGCGTGAGAAGGGCGCCGTACGGGTAACGTACGGCGCCCGTGTTGCGTTCCGGCGGCCCGTCCGGACCACCGACGCCTCACATTCCGGCGATCAGCTTCTCCACCCGGTCGTCCACCGAACGGAACGGGTCCTTGCACAACACCGTGCGCTGCGCCTGGTCGTTCAGCTTCAGATGCACCCAGTCGACCGTGAAGTCCCGGCGCTGCTCCTGCGCCCGGCGGATGAAGTCACCGCGCAACCGCGCCCGAGTGGTCTGCGGAGGCACCGACTTGCCCTCGAAGATCTTCAAGTCGTTGCAGATCCGGGTCGCTTGCCCCTTCTTCTCCAGCAGGTAGTACAACCCGCGCCGCCGGTGGATGTCGTGGTACGCGAGGTCTATCTGCGCGACCCGCGGATGCGACATCGTCATGTTGTGCTTGGCCCGGTACCGCTCGATGAGCTTGTACTTCATGACCCAGTCGATCTCGGTGCCGATGCGGTCGAGATCCTCCGCCTCGATCGCGTCCAGCGTCCGGCCCCACAGCTCCAGGACCTGCTCGACCGTACCCGTGCGAATACCGCGGCGCTCGCAGAAGTCCACGGCCTTCTCGTAGTACTCGCGCTGCACCTCCAGCGCCGAGGCCTCCCGGCCACTGGCCAGACGCACCTTGCGCCGGCCCGTGATGTCATGACTGACCTCGCGGATCGCCCGGATCGGGTTCTCCAGGGTCAGGTCCCGCATCACCGTGCCCGCCTCGATCATGCGCAGCACCAGATCGGTCGCGCCGACCTTCAGCAGCATCGTCGTCTCGGACATGTTCGAGTCGCCCACGATGACATGCAGACGCCGGTAACGCTCCGCGTCCGCGTGCGGCTCGTCGCGCGTGTTGATGATCGGCCGGGAACGCGTCGTCGCCGACGACACGCCCTCCCAGATGTGCTCCGCCCGCTGACTCACGCAGTACACCGCACCACGCGGCGTCTGCAGCACCTTGCCCGCGCCGCACAGCAGCTGCCGGGTCACCAGGAACGGGATGAGGATGTCCGCGAGCCGGGAGAACTCGCCATGGCGTGCCACCAGATAGTTCTCATGGCAGCCGTACGAGTTTCCGGCCGAGTCCGTGTTGTTCTTGAAGAGGTAGACGTCGCCTGCGATTCCCTCCTCGTGCAGGCGTCGTTCCGCGTCTACCAGGAGTCCTTCGAGAATGCGCTCGCCGGCCTTGTCGTGGGTGACCAGCTCGGTCACGTTGTCACACTCGGGTGTCGCGTATTCCGGATGTGAGCCCACGTCGAGATAGAGGCGGGCGCCGTTTCGCAGAAAGACATTGCTGCTACGGCCCCATGACACGACACGGCGGAAGAGGTACCGCGCCACCTCGTCGGGAGACAGGCGGCGCTGTCCCCTGAACGTACACGTGACGCCGTACTCGTTCTCCAGCCCGAAAATGCGGCGGTCCATGACTGAACATTACGCCCGATCCCCTGAGCTGAAACGGGGTTCGACAGCACGGTTCGGATCATTTTCCGATGAAGCCGCAACGACCGCACCCCGTCCGGGAGCTGCGAGGACCCGCCCCGTGGCCACCAGAACCAGCAACGACACGGCCCCCGCCGCACCCGGCACCGCGAACCCCCACAGCGCCCCACCCGCCTCCACCACCGGCCCGGCCACACCCGTACCCACCGACGCACCCACCGTGAACGTCGTCACCAGCCACGAGAACGCCTCCGTCACCGTGCCCCGCGGAGCATGCCGGTCCACCAGCACGAACGCGCACGCGATCGCCGGCGCCAGGAACACCCCCGCCAGCACCGCCAGCGCCGTCATCGCCACCACACCCGGCATCAGCATCAACGGCAGATAACACACCGCCAGGAACGCCACCAGCGTCCGCAACCGCCGCGCCGGCTCACCGCCCCACTGCCGCGCCCCGTACGCCACACCGCCCAGCAGCGCGCCCAGCCCGAGACCCGCCATCAGCCAGCCGTACACCACATCCCCGCCGTGGTCGTCCGCGTACGACACCGCCGCCACCGCGATCGACCCCATCGCCATACCGACGAACAGGAACGCCCCCAGCAGCGCCAGCAGCCCCGGCGACCGCAGCGCCCCCAGCCAGTGCGCCTCACGCGGCTCCGAACGCCACGCACGCGACGGCGGCGACACCACCACCGACAGCGCGCCCAGCACCCCGATCACGTTCAGCAGCACCAGAGCGGCCTGCGCCGACCACAGCGACGCCCCCAGCGTCAGCAGCAGCGGACCGAGCGTGAACATCACCTCCTGCGCCACCGCGTCCATCGCGTACGCCGTGTGCACCTGCCCCTCCCCCGGCAGCACCGACGCCCACAGGGCCCGCAGACCACCCTCCAGCGGCGGAGTGAACAGCCCCGCCAGCACCACCGCCGCGTACGCCGCCCCCAGCGCCTCGATGCCCACGAAGGCGAACACCGCCGTCGCGACCGCCGACGCGACAGCGGCCGGCAGCTGCACCCGCGGCTGCCCGAACAGGTCCACCAGCCGCCCCAGCACCGGCTGACCCACCGCGTTGGCCACGCCGTACGCCGCCGCCAGCCCCCCCGCCAGGCTGTACGAGCCGCCCTCCGCGCGCACGAACAGCACGATGGCGAGCGCCGCCACCGCGTTCGGCAGCCGCCCCACCAGCGTGCCCACCAGCAGCCGGGCGGCGTGCCTCGCCCTCAGGACCTCCAGATAAGCCCCGGTCATCGGCCGCACCGCCCTCCACCCCGCAAGTTTTACGTATAACGTCCCTTGTCATACGTACCATGTGCGCTGTTCGCAGTCCAGACGAAAGAGCAGGCCCACCGTGGCAACAGGCAGCACCCGCCCCACCAGCCGGGACGTCGCCCAGGCCGCGGGAGTCTCCCAGGCAGCCGTCTCACTCGTCCTCGGCGACAAATGGCGCGGCCGCGTCTCCGCCACCACCGCCGAACGCGTCCGCGAAGCCGCCCGCCGCCTCGGCTACCGGCCCAACCTCGCCGCCCGCAACCTCCGCCTCGGCCGCACCCGCACCGTACTCCTCGTCGTCCCCGCCCTCACCACCGAATTCTTCGCCGGCGTCTACACCGGCGCCGCCCGCATCGCCGCACAACACGGCTTCGGCGTCGTCCTCTACCCCTCCCCCGAAGGCATCGGCCCCGCCCGCGACCCCTTCGCCTCCGCCCAAGCCGCCCTCGACGGCGTCATCGCCTCCTCCATGGCCGCCGACGCCCTCACCACCATCCGCGGCGACCAACTCCCCCTCGTCATGCTCGACAGCGACCCCACCGGCAGCCACGGCGCCGCCACCGTCAACCTCGACATCGCCGACGGCGTCCGCCAGATCACCGACCACCTCCTCGGCCTCGGCCACCGTCACTACCTGCACCTCGCCGCCGACATCCCCTCCTGGACCTTCGACGTCCGCGCCCGCGAACTCACCACCCGCCTCACCGCCACACCCGGCACCACCCTGCGCACCACACACGCCCCCATCGCCATCGACGCCGCCCGCACCGCCACCACCGACGCCCTCACCACGGCACACCCCCACCCCACCGCCATCATCTGCGACGACGACAAACTCGCCGCAGGCGCCTACAAAGCCATCCGCCGCCTCGGACTGCGCGTCCCCGACGACATCTCCGTCACCGGCCTCGACGACCTCGCCCTCGCCACCGCCATCGACCCCGAACTCACCACCGTCCGCCTCGACGCCGAACTCTTCGGCGAACGCGGCATGCAAGCCCTCCTCGCCGTCCTCGACGGCCGCACACCGCAACAGGGCGACATCCCCGTCCAACTCGTCGTCCGCGGCTCCACAGCACCCCCCAGACCCTCCTGACCCGCCCCCGGGAACGCCGAAGCCCCGGCCGCACAGCGACCGGGGCACACGAGCAGGGTGCGACGAAGAGCGGACTACTCCTCCGAACCGCCGGACGACTCCTCCGCGTCATCCGCGCTCTCCGCCTCCGTCGCCGCACCACCGGCCTCCAGCAACCGACCCAGCTGACGGCCCACGATCCGCTTGAACTTCCGCGACTGAGGACGCGTACGGTCCAGCACCGCCACCTCCAGCCGCTCCGTCGGAATCTCCCGCTGCGAACCGTTCGACTCCCGCGACAACGCCTGCACGGCCAGCTGCAACGCCTCCGCCAGACTCATCCCGTCCTGATGCCGCTGATCCAGATAGCTGCTGATCAACTCGGCGTTGCCACCGACCGCCACCGAACCGTGCTCATCCACGATCGAACCGTCATGCGGCAACCGATAGATCTGGTCACCCTCCGGAGTCTCACCGACCTCCGCGACCACCAGCTCCACCTCGTACGGCTTCTCCGCCGCCGAGGAGAAGATCGTGCCCAGCGTCTGCGCGTACACGTTCGCCAGACCCCGCGCCGTCACATCGTCACGGTCATAGGTGTAACCCCGCAGATCGGCATACCGCACCCCACCGATCCGCAGATTCTCGTACTCGTTGTACTTCCCGGCGGCCGCGAAACCGATCCGGTCATAGATCTCACTGAACTTGTGCAGCGCACGGGACGGGTTCTCACCGACGAACACAATGCCATCGGCATACTGCAGCACGACAAGGCTGCGACCACGCGCGATGCCCTTCCGGGCATACTCCGCCCGGTCCGCCATCGCCTGCTGGGGTGACACATAGAACGGCGTCGACACCGGTTATCCGTCCCTTTCTGTCGAAGTCACACGATCACCTGGAAACAACCGGCCACGCCGCTACAGCAGCGAAGCCCGCGGACCGTCGGGCTGCTCCAGACGCCGCTCCAGAATGGAACGCGCGATCTCGGAGGACTCCTCCTCGCCGAGCCGACGGAAACCATCCTCGGTGATCACCGTGACGATCGGATAGATCCGGCGCGCGACATCCGGACCACCCGTCGCCGAGTCGTCGTCAGCCGCGTCGTACAGGGCCTGCACCACCAGCGTCGTGGCCTCGGCCTCACTCAGATCCTCACGGAACAGCTTCTTCATCGCGCCCCGCGCGAAGATCGAACCCGAACCCGTGGCCGCGTAACCGTGCTCCTCCGAACGCCCGCCCGTGACGTCGTACGAGAAGATCCGGCCCCGCTCACGATCCACGTCGTACCCCGCGAACAGCGGCACCACGGCCAGACCCTGCATCGCCATGCCCAGATTCGACCGGATCATCGTCGACAGCCGGTTCGCCTTGCCCTCCAGCGACAGCTGCGCGCCCTCGACCTTCTCGAAGTGCTCCAGCTCCAGCTGGAACAGCTTCACCATCTCCACGGCCAGACCCGCCGTGCCGGCGATCCCCACCGCCGAGTACTCGTCGGCCGGGAACACCTTCTCGATGTCCCGCTGCGCGATGACATTGCCCATCGTGGCCCGCCGGTCACCGGCGAGGACCACACCGCCCGGGAACGTCACGGCGACGATCGTGGTGCCGTGCGGCGCCTCGATCACGCCCTGCGTGGGCGGCAGTTGACGCTTGCCGGGCAGCAGCTCGGGCTGGTGCTCGGCGAGAAAGTCCATGAACGAGGACGACCCAGGCGTCAGGAAGGCAGCTGGTAGACGCCCGGTGCTACGAGTGTTGGCTTCCACGCGATTCCTTCCACGTAAGCAGCAGCCCGCCTCATGACGTCGGGCCGATCCTTGAACTGCCCCAGCGCGGCATTGCAGCTGAAGCACAGTACGCCACGGACCCTACCCGTCTCATGGCAGTGATCCACATGCTCGGGCAAAGCCGCCAAACAGATGCAGCAGACGCCCCCTTGGGAGACGACCAGCCCCTCGCGCTCGGCCTCCGTGATCCCGTACGCACGTTTCAGATGGCCCTGACGGCCCTGGACGGCTCTGCAGGCCTTGCATCGTGTCGCCAGGCTGTCGGAAGCCGTGGCGTTGCGGTGCCACTCGCTGTGCGGCTTGACCTCGCCGCACTGCCTGCACAACTTGTGTCCGGCCGGTACGGCCACCTTCTCCCGGACGGACTTGCCGATGGCCTCGCGGCGGCGCCGGTAGCGCGCGGCGCTGTATTCCGCCACGCACTCCCGGCAGCGCACCTGAAGGCCGTCCCGCCGATTCCTGTCCCGCGCGAAGGCCGTGAGGGGCAGGTCCCGTTTGCAGCCCGTGCATTCCTTGACGTCCGGCCCTGTCACCCGACTCCCCCGCTTCCCTTCCTTTCGAAGGAAAAATCGACCTAGGACCCTTTACTCGCCACCCTTTTGCACGAAGCTTCGAACGAAATCCTCGGCATTTTCCTCAAGTACGTCGTCGATCTCGTCCAGAACCGAGTCGACGTCGTCGCTCAGCTTTTCCTGGCGCTCCTTGAGGTCTTCCGCGGCCTGTGTGTCCGCGGACTGCTCCTCGACCTCTTCGGTGGAGCGCGTGGCCTTCTGCTGTCCGCCGCCAGTGTCCTTGGTTGCCATATCCCTCACCCCGCTCAGTTCGCCCGACATGGTCGACAGGTCGGCTTTCCTGCCGATCGGTGATGATCAGACCCTACAAGCCGGGTCCGACATCGGCCCCGCAGTTTCCTCAACGTACGGGGGCCATCTCGATGATTCCCGGCCGCCGGGTGTTCCACCCTGCCGGGCCGGTGTGGAACCGGCCCGGCCCGTGTACCCCTCAGTGGCCCGACAGGATCCTGACCAGGTCTTCCGCGGTGCGGCAGCGGTCCAGGAGCTCCTTGACGTGATTTCGCGTTCCGCGAAGTGGTTCGAGGGTTGGGACGCGCTGGAGGGAGTCGCGTCCGGGGAGGTCGAAGATGACCGAGTCCCAGGAGGCCGCGGCGACGTCGTCGGCGTACTGCTCCAGGCAGCGGCCGCGGAAGTAGGCGCGGGTGTCCTCGGGGGGCGTGGTCTTGGCCTGCTGGACGGTCTCCTCGTCCAGCAGGCGCTTGATGCGGCCGCGCTCGGCGAGGCGGTTGTAGAGGCCCTTGTCGGGCCGTACGTCGGCGTACTGGAGGTCGAGGAGGTGGAGCTTGGCGGCGTCCCAGTCGAGGCCGTCGCGGCGCCGGTAGCCCTCCATGAGTTCGCGTTTGGCGACCCAGTCGAGTTCGCCGGCGAGGCTCATGGGGTTGTTCTCGAGCCGGTTGAGGGTGTCCTCCCAGCGGGTGAGGACGTCCTTGGTCTGTTCGTCGGCGTCGGCTCCGTAGCGTTCCTCGATGTATTTGCGGGACAGCTCGTAGTACTCCATCTGGAGCTGTACCGCGGTGAGGGTGCGGCCGCTGCGCAGGGTGATGAGGCGTTGCAGTGTGGGGTCGTGGGAGACCTGGTGGAGGGTGCGGACGGGCTGGTCCACGGCGAGGTCGACGGCGATGAAGCCGTCTTCGATCATGGACAGGACGAGAGCGGTGGTGCCGAGTTTGAGGTAGGTCGAGATCTCGGAGAGGTTGGCGTCGCCGATGATGACGTGGAGGCGGCGGTATTTCTCGGCGTCGGCGTGGGGCTCGTCGCGGGTGTTGATGATGGGCCGTTTGAGTGTCGTCTCGAGTCCGACTTCGACTTCGAAGTAGTCGGCGCGCTGGCTGATCTGGAAGCCGTGTTCGTGGCCGTCCTGGCCGATGCCGACGCGTCCGGCGCCGGTGACGACCTGGCGGGAGACGAAGAAGGGCGTGAGGTGGCGCACGATGTCCGAGAAGGGGGTTTCCCGCTTCATCAGGTAGTTCTCGTGTGTGCCGTAGGAGGCGCCCTTGTTGTCGGTGTTGTTCTTGTAGAGGTGGATGGGTTGGGCGCCGGGCAGCTGGGCGGCTCGTTCGGCGGCTTCGGCCATGATGCGTTCGCCGGCTTTGTCCCAGAGGACGGCGTCGCGGGGGTTGGTGACCTCGGGTGAGCTGTATTCGGGGTGTGCGTGGTCGACGTAGAGCCGTGCGCCGTTGGTGAGGATGACGTTGGCGAGGCCGATGTCCTCGTCGGTGAGCTGGCTGGAGTCGGCGGCTTCGCGGGCGAGGTCGAAGCCTCGCGCGTCGCGCAGCGGGTTCTCCTCCTCGAAGTCCCAGCGGGCCCGGCGGGCCCGGTGCATCGCCGCCGCGTAGGCGTTGACGATCTGGGATGAGGTGAGCATGGCATTGGCGTTGGGGTGGCCGGGGACGGAGATTCCGTACTCGGTCTCGATGCCCATTACTCGCCGTACGGTCATGCGGCCCTCCTTGCCCGGCGGCGCCCTCGGTCGTGGTCGCCGCGCAGATACCGCTGGCGCTCGGTGGCGTGTGCGGTGCCCGTCCCCGCACTGCGCGACTCTGCGGTATGGAAGAGCCTAGAACGCCTTTGCGCTGGTGGGGAGATCATTTGCGTCATTGCGTCGGTCGCGTTCGGTCCGGCGTGGCCGGAAAAGCAGGCGGCTGCGGGTTCCCGGTGGGAGCCCGCAGCCGCCCTGCCTTTTACAGGTACTGACCGGTGTTCGCCACCGTGTCGATGGAGCGTCCGGTGTCGGCGCCCTGCTTTCCGGTGATGAGGGTGCGGATGTAGACGATCCGTTCGCCCTTCTTTCCGGAGATGCGGGCCCAGTCGTCCGGGTTGGTGGTGTTGGGCAGGTCCTCGTTCTCCTTGAACTCGTCCACGCAGGCCTGGAGGAGGTGGGAGACGCGGAGGCCCTTCTGGTTGTGCTCGAGGAAGTCCTTGATCGCCATCTTCTTGGCGCGTCCGACGATGTTCTCGATCATGGCGCCGGAGTTGAAGTCCTTGAAGTAGAGGACTTCCTTGTCGCCGTTGGCGTAGGTGACTTCCAGGAAGCGGTTTTCCTCGGATTCGGCGTACATGTGCTCGACGGCGGTCTGGATCATGCTCTGGACCGTCATCGACTTGTCGCCGCTGTGCTCTCCGAGGTCTTCGGAGTGGAGGGGGAGGCGTTCGGTGAGGTACTTGCCGAAGATGTCCTTGGCGGCCTCGGCGTCGGGACGCTCGATTTTGATCTTCACGTCGAGCCGGCCGGGGCGCAGGATGGCGGGGTCGATCATGTCCTCGCGGTTGGAGGCGCCGATGACGACCACGTTCTGCAGGCCCTCGACGCCGTCGATCTCGGCGAGGAGCTGGGGGACGATGGTGTTCTCCACGTCCGAGCTGACGCCGGATCCGCGGGTGCGGAAGAGGGATTCCATCTCGTCGAAGAAGACGATGACGGGTGTGCCTTCGGATGCCTTTTCCCGGGCGCGCTGGAAGACGAGGCGGATCTGCCGCTCGGTCTCGCCGACGTACTTGTTGAGGAGCTCGGGTCCCTTGATGTTGAGGAAGAAACTCTTGCCGGCGGCCTGGCCGGTGACTTCGGCGACCTTCTTGGCCAGCGAGTTGGCGACGGCCTTGGCGATGAGTGTCTTTCCGCATCCGGGGGGTCCGTAGAGCAGGACGCCCTTGGGCGGGCGCAGTTCGTGCTCCTTGAACAGGTCCGGGTAGAGGTAGGGCAGTTCGACGGCGTCGCGGATGGCCTCGATCTGGCCGCCCAGGCCGCCGATCTGTTCGTATCCGATGTCGGGGACTTCTTCGAGGACGAGTTCTTCGACCTCGCTCTTGGGGACGATCTCGTAGACGTAGCCGGATCGGGGTTCGAGCAGGAGGGCGTCGCCGGGGCGGATGTTGACGCCGCGCAGGGGTTCGGCGAGGCGTACGACGCGCTCTTCGTCGGTGTGCCCGAGGACGAGTGCGCGTTCGCCGTCCTCGAGGATCTCCTTGAGGGTGACGATGTCGCCGACGCTCTCGAACTCCATGGCCTCGACCACGTTGAGCGCTTCGTTGAGCATGACTTCCTGGCCGCGCCGGAGGTCGTCGAGTTCGACGCTCGGGCTGACGTTCACGCGGAGTTTGCGGCCTCCGGTGAAGATGTCGGCGGTGCCGTCCTCGTTGGCCTGCAGGAAGACACCGAAGCCGGCCGGTGGCTGTGCGAGCCGGTCGACTTCTTCCTTGAGGGCCACGATCTGGTCGCGGGCCTCACGGAGCGTGTTCGCGAGTCGCTCGTTCTGGGCGGACACGCCGGCCAGATTGGTCTGCAGTTCGACGATCCGCTCTTCGAGGATCCTCGTGTGCCGCGGAGAGTCGGCGAGCTTGCGTCGCAGGACGGCGATCTCCTGCTCAAGGTAGGCGATCTGCCCGGCCGGGTCGTCGGACCCTCGTCCCGGGCGGATGCCGCGGTTCATGTCGTCGTCGTGGGCTGCCACGGTCCTCACCTCCTCCAAGGGGAGCTGGACGCTTCCAGACCCTACCTGGGTGGGTGTCGATTGAAACCCCTAGATCACAAAGACGGTCGGGGTGTGTCCGATCTTCACCCTTGCGCTCTCCCTCACGCCAGGGGAATACCCACCGAACATGATTGGAACCCAGGCGGGGGTAGTGTCGAGGTGTTCAACACCCGTCGGAGCTGGCCGGATTCCCGTGCGGCTCGGCGGGGGAAGCGGTGGGAGAGATGAGCGTGGAGCAGGCGGCCGGGGTCGAGGGTGAGCCGCTGGAGGTCTGGATCGATCAGGCGTTGTGCACCGGTGACGGTATCTGTGCCCAGTATGCGCCTGAGGTGTTCGAGCTGGACATCGATGGTCTGGCGTACGTGAAGGGCGCGGACGACGTGCTGTTGCAGGCGGAGGGGGCGACAACGCCCGTGCCGCTGCCGCTTCTCACGGATGTGGTGGACTCGGCGCGGGAGTGTCCGGGCGAGTGCATCCATGTACGTCGTGTTCTGGACAAGGTCGAGGTGTTCGGTCCGGACGCCGAGTGACCGTGCGTGTACGGCTCGTTATGGCTGTCTGATTCCTCACACGTTCTGTGGTGGGGGTCAGACGCTGTGTGTCCCGGCGGGTGTCGAGCGTACGAACGAGCCGTTCTTCCACTGCCACTTCGCGCTGTCGTTCACGTCGGGGCAGCAGCGGGGTACGTCCGGTGACGAGTAGCCGTAGAGGTGGGCGGCGATCGCGCCGTCACGCACGGCGATGTCACGGACGGTGATGCTGTCCTTGGGGTCGATGAGTGTGGCGACGATGCGGGGCGTGGTGGTGCCGGCGGCCTGGGTGAGGACGTAGACGCCGTCGGGCGGGGTGCCCATGGGTGAGTCGCAGTGGACGACGGCGACGGTTTCGGGGCGGTGGTCGCCGTCGAGGTCTCCGGTGGCCTTCTTGACGACGATGGCTTTGACCGGGCCGCAGGTGAGCGGGAAGTCGGCCTTGGCGGGGTCGGGGGGCGCGGCGGCCGCGGGGGCGTTCTTGGCGTCGTCGGCGGTGGGCTGGGCCGCGGTGGCCGAGTCGGGCTGGAGGACGCTGGAGAGCGCCACGACTCCGGCGAGCGCTGTGGCGGTGGCGACCCAGTGGATCGGCCGGGTGTGGGTGTGTGCCAGTTCCGGGACGGCGGTTTGCTGCACTAGGAGCGTCTCCTGTGAGGGCTGTGCCGGTGGGGGTGGCCAGCATCGTGCCACACGTCACAGTGCGGGGGAACGGCGGGGTGGGTACTCGGTTCGGTTCCTGTGGGGCCGGGTGGGTGGGGCGGCGAACGAAAGGGCGCTGGGGTGGAGTTCCCGGGTGGTGTGGGGAACTCCACCCCAGCGCCTTCGCGTTGCCGGTGGTGCGGGCCGTGGGTCAGCGGCCGGCGCCTCGGTCGGCGTTGGGGCCTTCGTAGTCCTCGCCGTAGGCGCCCTTGGCGGGGCGGCGGCGGCGCATGGGCGGCTCGACGCCGTCGGCGAGGCGGCGGGCGGTGAGCAGGAAGCCGGTGTGCCCGATCATGCGGTGGTCGGGGCGGACGGCGAGGCCTTCGATGTGCCAGTTGCGGATCATCGTCTCCCAGGCGGTCGGCTCGTTGAAGCAGCCGATCTCGCGGATGGACTCGACGGTCCGGGCGAGCTGGGTGGTGGTGGCGACGTAGCAGCAGACGATGCCGCCGGGGACGAGTGCCTTGGAGACGGCCTCGAGGCATTCCCAGGGGGCGAGCATGTCGAGGATGACGCGGTCGACGTCGGTGTCGCTGAGGTTGTCCTGGAGGTCGCCGACGGTGAGCTGCCAGGCGGGGTGGGGGCCGCCGAAGTAGCGCTCGACGTTCTGCTTGGCGATGTCGGCGAAGTCCTCGCGGCGCTCGTAGGAGTGCAGCATGCCGTGGTCGCCGATGGCGCGCAGGAGGAAGCTGCTGAGCGAGCCGGAGCCGACGCCGGCCTCGACGACGCGTGCGCCGGGGAAGATGTCGGCGAAGGCGAGGATCTGCCCCGCGTCCTTGGGGTAGACGACGGCCGCCCCGCGGGGCATGGACAGGACGTAGTCGGGGAGCAGGGGGCGCAGCGCGAGGTAGGCGACGTTACCGGTGGTGCGGACAACGCTGCCCTCGGGAGCGCCGATCAGCTCGTCGTGGGGGAAGGAACCCTTGTGGGTGTGGAAGTTCTTTCCCTCTTCGAGCGTGAACGTGTAGTGGCGGCCCTTGGGGTCGGTCAGCTGAACCTGGTCCCCGACCTTGAAGGGCCCGCGCCTGCGGGCGGCACCGGTCGGTTCGGACATGTGAACAGCCTACCGGCGTTTCGGGGGGCCGCCGACCACGGGTGGCGGGTGTCAGCTGGGGCGGGCCATGGCCTTGACGAAGGCGCGTTCCACGTCGGCGGCGGACAGGACGCCGTAGATCTCGCCGGTCTCCTCGACGACGAGGTATTCGGTGGCGGGGGTGGCGCGCAGCGCGTCGAGGAGTTCTTCTCCGGAGAGTTCGGCGGAGACGCGCATGCCTTCGGTGATGTCCTGGGCGAGGCCGTTGACGGCGACCCAGGGGCGGCGGTGTTCGGGGACGCCGACGATGGCGGCTTCGCGGACGAGGGAGAGGGGGGTGCCGTCGGTGTCGACGACGACGAGGGCGCGGGCGCCGGCGGCGTTGGCGCGGCGCAGGGCTTCGGAGAGGGGGGTGTCGGCCTCGACGGGGACGGCGCGTCGGGTGAGGGCGCGGGCGCGTAGTTCGGGGAGGTGTTCGCGCAGGCGGGCCATGCGCAGGCTGTTGCCGGCTCCGGTCCAGATGATCGCGGCGAGGATGGCGGCGAGCAGGGCGTCCATGACGGTGTCCATGCCGACGTTGTCGACGGCTTCGGAGCCGAGGGCGCCGGACTGGGTGAGCCAGGGGAGGCCGATGAGGACGGAGACGGCGAGGGCGCGGCCGACCCAGGCGGCGGCGACGGTGCCGCTCATGGGCTTTCCGGTGATCTTCCAGACGACGGCGCGGAGCATGCGGCCGCCGTCGAGGGGGAGGCCGGGGAGGAGGTTGAACACGGCGACGATGAGGTTGGAGATCATCAGGCCGGCGAGCAGGACGCCGGGGACGGTGCCGGGTTCGACGAGGCGCAGGGCGCCGTAGAAGACGCCGGAGAGGACGAGGGAGAGCAGGGGGCCGACGAAGGCGAGGACGAATTCGCGGCCGGGTGTCTCGGCTTCCTTCTCGATCTCGGAGACGCCGCCGAAGAACTGGAGCTGGATGCGGCGTACGGGCAGGTCGAAGCGCAGGGCGGCGACGGTGTGGGCGAGCTCGTGGACGAGGACGGAGGCGTAGAAGGCGACGGCGAAGAAGAGGGAGACGAGGTAGCGGGCGGCGCCGAGCTCGGGCAGGACGCGTTCGAGCTGCCCGCCGAAGACCCAGGTGATGAGGGCGGCGACGAGGAACCAGCTGGGGGCGACGTAGACGGGGACGCCGAAGGGGCGGCCCATGAGGAGTCCGCCTCGGGGGTCGCGGGGGCGCTGCGGCGGGCGCGGCTTGGTGTCGGCGGAGTGCGCGAAGGCGCGGTCGTCGTGCTGGGGGTGGGGGGCGTCGGGGTGTGTCTCGCGCGGTGGTTGTGGGGTGTTGTCGTCGCCGGCGTCGTCCTTGTGCCGCTGGTCGTCGGGGTCGGGTGGCGTGTCCTGGGGGCCGGGGCCGGTGGGTGCGTCGGGCCGTCCGGGGTCGGGGGCCGGCCGGTCCGTGCGGTGCTCGGTCGGCTCGTCGGTCCCGGAGCGCGGCTTCCCGCTCCCGCCGCTCTCGTCCACGGTGTCCCCTCGTTGGATTCGTCGTCCGCGCCTGCCGGGCGGAAGGTCTCGAGTCGATGGTATGCGGCCGTGCCGGTGGGGTCCGCCCCGGCACCCCGCTGCGCCGTTCCCCCGGCGGCCGCCGGTGCCGCGCTGGGTCACTGTCAGTGGTGGGCCGTAAGGTCTGTGGGCATGGAGACGAGCACGGAGGGCGCCGCGGCGGACGGCGGCGGCGAGGTCGCGGGGACGACGGCGCCGATGGGGGACGAGTACCCCGCGGGGGCGGCGGTTCACGCGGGGTCCGCGGAGACGGGTGGGGCGGTCCTGGCGGAGGGGGCCGCCGTGGTGCCGCTGGTGCGGGCTCCTTCGTCGCTGTCTCCGTCGCGGGCGAGTGATTTCATGCAGTGCCCGTTGCTGTACCGGTTCCGGGTGATCGACCGGTTGCCGGAGAAGCCGAGTGCGGCGGCGACGAAGGGGACGCTGGTGCACGCGGTGCTGGAGCGTCTCTTCGACGCGCCGGCGGCGGAGCGGACGGCGCCGCGCGCGAAGTCGCTGATCCCGGGGCAGTGGGACCGGCTGCGGGAGAGCCGTCCGGAGGTCGTGGAGCTGTTCGCGGACGATCCGGAGGGTGAGCGGCTGGCGGCCTGGATGGCCGAGGCGGAGCAGCTGGTGGAGCGCTGGTTCGGGCTGGAGGATCCGACGCGGCTGGAGCCGGCCGAGCGGGAGCTGTTCGTGGAGGCGGAGCTGGAGTCGGGGCTCCGGCTGCGGGGGATCATCGACCGGGTCGATGTGGCGCCCACGGGCGAGGTGCGGATCGTCGACTACAAGACGGGGAAGGCGCCCCGCCCGGAGTACGCGGAGGGCGCGCTGTTCCAGATGAAGTTCTACGCCCTGGTGGTGTGGCGGCTGAAGGGTGTGGTGCCGCGCCGGCTGCAGCTGGTGTATCTGGGCAGTGGTGATGTGCTGACGTACGACCCGGTGGTGGCGGATCTGGAGCGGGTGGAGCGCAAGCTGCTCGCGCTGTGGGAGGCGATCCGGCTGGCGACGGAGACGGGTGACTGGCGGCCGCGGCCGACGAAGCTGTGCGGCTGGTGCGATCACCGGGAGCACTGCCCGGAGTTCGGCGGCACTCCCCCGCCGTATCCGCTGGCGCCGGTGGCCGGGGCGGGCGAGTCCGGGGTGGACACGCAGGGCAGAATGGGGCCGGACTAGCGAAGGAGACTTACGTGGCCATCCGCGTCCTACTGGTCGACGACCAGCCCCTGCTGCGCACCGGGTTCCGGATGATTCTGGAGGCCGAGCAGGATCTCGCGGTCGTGGGCGAGGCCGGTGACGGTCTGCAGGCCCTCGATCAGGTGCGGGCCCTGCAGCCCGATGTGGTCCTGATGGACATCCGTATGCCCCGCATGGACGGGGTGGAGGCGACGCGGCAGATCACGGGGCCCGGGCGGGACGGTCCGGCGAAGGTGCTGGTGCTGACCACGTTCGATCTGGACGAGTACGTGGTGGAGGCGTTGCGGGCGGGGGCCAGTGGTTTTCTGCTGAAGGACGCTCCCGCGCATGAGCTGGTGCAGGCGATCCGGGTGGTCGCGGCGGGCGAGGCGATGCTCGCGCCGAGCATCACGCGCCGGCTGCTGGACAAGTACGCGACGCATCTGCCGTCGGGGGACGAGCCGGTGCCGGACACTCTGCACACGCTGACCGAGCGTGAGGTGGAGGTGCTGAAGCTGGTGGCACGCGGTCTGTCGAACGCGGAGATCGCGGCGGACCTGTTCGTCAGCGAGACGACGGTCAAGACGCATGTGGGGCATGTGCTGACGAAGCTGGGGTTGCGGGACCGGGTGCAGGCGGCGGTGTACGCGTACGAGAGCGGGCTGGTGCGTCCCGGCGCGCAGTAGGGCCTGCGCGGGCAGGCGGACAGCGGACACGGGCAGAGGGCGTCCCTTCGGTGGAAGGGACGCCCTCTGTGGTGGTCGGGCCGGCTCAGCCCTTCTTGAGCTCCCAGAAGCGGAAGACGGTGGAGGCGTCGAGGCAGTACTCCAGGCCGTACACGTTCTCGTGGACGATGGCGTACTGCTTGCCCTGCCAGACGGGGATGATGGGCAGTTCGTCGGCGACGATGTCCTGGAGCTGGCCGAAGGCTTCGTCGGTCGCGGCGCGGTCGCTCTCGGCGGCGGTGCTCGGGATGAGCGTGTTGGTGATGCGCTTGTTCGTGTAGTTGTTGCTGAGGACGTTGCCCTTGCCGAAGAAGGGCGCGGTGAAGTTGTCGGCGTCCGGGTAGTCCGGGACCCAGCCCTTGACGTAGACGCCGTACTTGCCCTTGGCGATGTCCTTCTCGTACTGGTCGAAGGCGACGGAGCGGACGTCGGCCTGGAAGAGGCCGCTGTCGTTGAGCTGCTTGGCGATGGCCTTCAGCTGCTGGTCGGTGGCCGGGCCGTAGCGGGACGGGGTGGACCACAGGGTGAGCTTCACCTGGCCGGTGATGCCTTCGCTGTTCAGGGCGGCGGCGGCCTTGGCCCGGGAAGGGCGGGCGCCGTAGGTGTCGAAGAAGGCGGTGTTGTGGCCGCCGATTCCGGCCGGGATGATCGAGTACAGCGGGGTGGCGGTGCCCTCGTGGACGTCCCGGATGAGGGCGTCGCGGTCGAGCAGGTAGGCGATGGCCTTGCGGACGCCGAGCTGTCCGGCGACGGGGTCGTCCATGTTGAAGACGAGGTGCTGGACCTCGGCGCTGCTGCCTTCGACGACCTCGACGCCGGAGGAGTCGGTGCCGGCCTTCTCGATGTCGGCGATGTCGCCGGCGCTGAGGCCGCGGTAGGCGATGTCGACGTCGTCGGCGAGCAGGGCCTGCTTGAGGCGCTGCTGGTCGCCGCGGAAGAACTTCAGGGTGACGCCGTTGTTCCTGACCTCGGCGGTGCCCTTGTAGTTCTCGTTGACGGTGAAGACGGCCTTGTCGTCGTTGAACTCTTCGAGCTTGTACGGGCCGGAGCCGACGGCCTTGCCGTCCTCGCGCAGCCCGGCGGCGTCGTAGGCGTCCTTGTCGACGATGGAGCCGGCGCCGGAGGCGATCTTGCTGGGGAAGGTCGCGTCGGGGGTGTTGAGGCGGAAGACGACGGTGCGCTCGTCGGGTGTCTCGACCTTGTCCAGGGTGGAGAACATGACGGCGGGGCCGTCGGGGTCGTCGATCTTCAGCATCCGGTCGAACGAGAACTTGACGTCCTCGGCGGTGAGTTCGTCACCGTTGCTGAATTTCAGGCCGTCCTTCAGCGTGCACTTGTAGACGGTGGCCCCGTTGTCGGAGAAGGAGCAGTCCTGGGCGGCCTCGGGCTGGGGTTCCGTGGCGCCCTTGGGGAAGCTGAGCAGCGACTGGAAGACATTGTTGAACAGCAGCCAGGAACCCGGGTCGTAGCCGGAGGCGGGGTCGGTGGCGAGGACGTCGTCCGACATCCCCACGACCACGGTGTTCCCGTTGTCGCCGGCGTCCCCGGTCTCCGTTCCGCAGCCGGTCAACAGGCCGGAGGCCAGCCCTGCCACGAGGGGCAGCACCGGCCAGTGGTTGCGCATGTTCACTTACGAGTGCCTTGTCGTCGGTTGTGAGAACCCGGGCCCGTGGAGGAACCGGGCGGTCCGGCGCCCCGGTGGGGGGCGCCGGACGGGTGCGTCAGCCGCTCACGCCGCGGCCGAGCTCCCAGAGCTGGAGGGTGGACGAGGAGTTGAGCACGTAGGCCGTGCCCGTGATGTCGTCGCCGGCGGCGACGTACTGCTTGCCCTGCCACAGCGGGATGAACGGCACGTCGTTGGCGACGATGTCCTGGATCTCGGTGAGGCTGCCGGTCGCGGCGATCCGGTCGGCGGCGCGCCGCGACTCGGGGATCAGGCTGTTGCGGACGCGGGCGTTGGCGTAGGGCGAGCCGAGGAAGTTGTCCTTGTCGAGGAAGGGGGCGACGTAGTTGTCGGGGTCGGGGAAGTCGGGGAACCAGCCCATGCCGTAGACCTCGTACTTGCCCTTCTTCTCGGCGGGGCGGAAGACGTCCCAGGGGGCGCCCTTGATGTCGACGTCGAACAGGCCGCTGTCGTTGAGCTGCGCCTTCAGCAGCTCGAACTCCTTCTTCGTGGCCGGACCGTAGTGGTCGGTGGTGTAGTGCAGCGTCAGCTCGACCGGGGTGGTGACGCCGGCCCGCTCCAGGAGGTTCCTGGCCTTGGCGGCGCTGGGCTCGCCGTACTTGTTGAAGAACGAGTTGGAGTGGCCGGTGATGCTGGCGGGGACCAGGGAGAACAGGGGCTCGGCCTGGCTGCCGTACACCTTGGAGACGAGTTCGCCGCGGTCGATCAGCTGGGCCATGGCCTGGCGGACGGCCTTGCTGCGTACGGCGTCGTCGTCGGTGTTGAAGGCGAGGTAGCGGATCTCGAGGCCGGCCATGTCGACGAGGTCGACGTCGTCGTCGGAGTCGGCGGCGAGCTTGTCGATCTGCTGGGGCGACATGGCGCGGGTCATGACGTCGATGTCACCGCGGTCGAGGGCGGCGCCCATCTCGTCGGCGCTGTCGAAGTTGCGCAGCTCGACCTTTTCGTTGTCCACCTTCAGGCTCCCCTTGTATTCGGGGTTCTTGGTGAACACGGCGGAGACGAGCTTGTCGTCCTTGACGTCGGCCTTGAAGGTGTACGGGCCGGAGCCGTCGACCTCGAAGCCGCTGCGCAGTTCCTTCTTGTCGTACACGTCCGGGTCGACGATGCCGGCGACCGGGGTGGACAGCTTGTACGGGAAGGTGGAGTCGGCGGTCTTGAGGTGGAAGACGACTTCGCGGTCGCCGCGCGTCTCGACGGTGTCGATGGTGGACAGCAGGGCGAAGACGCCGCTGTCGGCCTTCAGGGAGAGGGCGCGGTCGATGGAGTACTTCACGTCGGCCGCGGTGACGGTGTCGCCGTCGGCGAACTTGAGGTCCTTGCGCAGGGTGCAGGCGTAGCGTTCGTTGCCGCTGTCCGTGAAGCTGCAGCTCTCGGCGGCCTCGGGGACGGGTTCGCCCTCGCCACGGGGCTGGATCATCAGGGTCTGCACGGTCTGGCGCAGGATGTTCCACAGGCCGACGTCGTAGGCCCAGGCCGGGTCGAGCGGTGCGGGGCTCTCCTCCGAGGCAGTGAACACGTCCGTGGTGCCCACGACGATGCCGTCGCCGCCGCCGCTGCCGCTGTCGGTTCCGCCACAGGCGGCGAGAACCGGCGCGAGCAGGCCGATGACGACCGGCAGCACCAAAGTCTTACGGTTCATGCTCGGGTTTCTCCAGCTGTCTTCTCCGTGTATCCGGCATGCAGAGGGTGGTGCGGCGGATCACGGGGGTAAGGGCGATGTTCTCGCGATGAGATTAGTCCGCGCCCACAGGACGGTTGGAGGGGACCGGAGTTGAGGCTTCCTCACTCAGTGGAATCGGGTGCGGACGCACCGGAAGGCTGGGGCGGGAAGGATTGGCGCACCGGTCCATCAATCGGGACACAAGGGTGCGCTCAAAACCGTTGTTCGGGGGCGAGGGGCGCGGGGCGGGCACCTCGGCGCACCCCCGGGGAGTGGCGAACGTCACAGATTGGGCGCGGCGGGCGACCGCTGGAATTCGGCCGTCCGGCCCGATCGAATTTACTTGCGGAATTTCTCCGCCCGCAATGCGCCATCAAAGCAGCACGCTCGGTGAACGACGGGCACATTCGAGTTGTCATGCCAGTGACGACTCGTTGTCAGACTGTCATCAGGCCGCGCAGAAAAGCAAGATCGACGTGCTCGAGAGAGGGCACCACGGTGCGCCGGGCGGCCGGGGCGATGGGCGCGATCGAGGGGACGGCCACCACCTGGCAGCCGGCGGCCTCGGCGGCGGCGACGCCGGTCGCGGTGTCCTCGACGACCGCGCACCGGGCGGGGTCGGCGCCGAGACCGGCCGCGGCGAGCAGATAGGGGTCGGGGTGGGGCTTGGTGCGGCTCACCTCGTCACCGGCGACGGTCAGCGCGAAGTGCTGCGGGCCGAGCGTGGTGAGCACACGGTCGATGATGCGGCGGTGCGAGGCGGAGACCAGGGCCGTCGGGATGCGGTGCTCGGCCAGCTCGGCCAGCAGCCGGGCGGCTCCCGGCATCAGGGGCAGGGAGTGGTCGATACGGTCCTCGAAGCCCTGGTTGAGCAGCACGGTGAGCTCGTCCAGGCCGATGTCGGCGCCGGTGGCCTCGATGAGGAAGCCGGCGCTGCGGGTCATGGGCCCGCCGACCACGACATGGCGCCAGGTGTCGTCCAGGGTGTGCCCGAGGGAGCCGAAGACCTCGACCTCGACGTCCCACCAGAAGCCCTCGGAGTCGACCAGGGTGCCGTCCATGTCGAGGAGTACGGCCTGCAGGGCCGGGCCGTCGGCCGTACGGGTGGACAGCGCGGGGACGGTACTGGTCATCCACGTACCTCCTTCAAGGGACGACCAGGCCGGTTCCCACGGAGGGAACCGGCCTGCGGTGGACCGTCCAGTGTACGACGCCCGCCGGGGTATCGCCCGATGCGCCGCTGTGCCCCCCGGCACACCGCTCCCCCGGGCCCCGGGTGTCAGCGTGCGTTGAAGTACTTCGCCTCCGGGTGGTGGATGACGATGGCGTCCGTGGACTGCTCGGGGTGCAGCTGGAACTCCTCGGACAGGTGGACGCCGATCCGCTCGGGCCGGAGCAGGTCGGCGATCTTGGCGCGGTCCTCCAGGTCGGGGCAGGCACCGTAGCCGAGCGAGAAGCGGGCACCGCGGTACTTCAGGGAGAACATGTCCTCCATGGCGGCCGGGTCCTCGCCGGCGAAGCCGAGCTCGGCGCGCACGCGGGCGTGCCAGTACTCGGCGAGGGCCTCGGCGAGCTGGACGGACAGGCCGTGCAGCTCCAGATAGTCGCGGTAGGCGTTGGCCTCGAAGAGCCGGGCGGTCTCCTCGCCGATGCGGGAGCCGACGGTGACGACCTGGAAGCCGACGACGTCGGTCTCGCCGGACTCCTGGGGGCGGAAGAAGTCCGCGAGGCACAGGCGGCGGCCGCGGCGCTGGCGCGGGAAGGTGAAGCGGGTCCGTTCGTTGCCGTGCTCGTCGAGGACGATCAGGTCGTCGTCCTTGGACACGCAGGGGAAGTAGCCGTGGACGACGGCCGCCTCGAGGAGGTTGTCGGTCTGGAGCCGGTCGAGCAGGCCGCGCAGGCGTGGGCGGCCCTCGGTCTCGACGAGTTCCTGGTACGACGGGCCGTCCCCGGCGCGGGACTCCTTCAGGCCCCACTGGCCCTTGAACAGGGCGCCCTCGTCCAGCCAGGAGGCGTACTCCTTGAGCTGGATGCCCTTGCTGACGCGGGTGCCCCAGAACGGCGGGGTGGGGACGGGGTTGTCGGTGGCGACGTCGGAGCGGACGTGCCCGGCCTCGGGGCGCTCCTCGACGACGGTCTGCGCGGTGGCCCGCACCCGGCGCTGCCGGAGCTCGGGCAGCTTGGCGCCGGGCACGCCCCGCTTGACGCCGATGAGGGCGTCCATCAGGCGCAGCCCCTCGAAGGCGTCGCGGGCGTAGCGGACCTCGCCCTCGTAGACCTCGTGCAGGTCCTGTTCGACGTAGGCACGGGTCAGGGCGGCACCGCCGAGGATGACCGGGTAGTCGGCGGCGAGGCCGCGCTGGTTCAGCTCCTCGAGGTTCTCCTTCATGATCACGGTGGACTTCACCAGGAGCCCGGACATGCCGATGACGTCGGCGCGGTGCTCCTCGGCGGCTTCCAGGATCGCGGAGACGGGCTGCTTGATGCCCAGGTTGACCACGTTGTAGCCGTTGTTGGACAGGATGATGTCCACGAGGTTCTTGCCGATGTCGTGGACGTCGCCGCGCACGGTCGCCAGCACGATGGTGCCCTTGCCGGCCTCGTCGCCCTCGACCTTCTCCATGTGCGGTTCGAGGTGGGCGACGGCGGTCTTCATGACCTCGGCGGACTGCAGCACGAACGGCAGCTGCATCTGCCCGGAGCCGAACAGTTCGCCGACGACCTTCATGCCGTCCAGCAGGGTGTCGTTGACGATGTCGAGGGCCGGCCGGTCCTCGAGGGCCGCGTCGAGGTCGGCCTCCAGGCCGTTGCGCTCGCCGTCGATGATGCGCCGCTTGAGGCGCTCCTCCAGCGGCAGGGCGGCCAGTTCCTCGGCCTTGCCGGCCTTCAGGGACTTGGCGGTGGCGCCCTCGAACAGGGCCATGAGCTTCTGCAGCGGGTCGTAGCCCTCGGCGCGCCGGTCGTAGATCAGGTCGAGGGCGGTGCGGACCTCTTCCTCGTTGAAGCGGGCGATCGGCAGGATCTTGCTGGCGTGCACGATCGCCGAGTCCAGGCCGGCCTTCGCGCACTCGTCCAGGAACACCGAGTTCAGCAGGATGCGGGCGGCCGGGTTGAGGCCGAAGGAGATGTTCGACAGGCCCAGCGTGGTCTGTACGTCGGGGTGGCGGCGCTTGAGCTCGCGGATCGCCTCGATCGTGGCGAGTCCGTCCTTGCGGGACTCCTCCTGACCGGTGCAGATGGTGAAGGTCAGGGTGTCGATGAGGATGTCCGACTCGTGGATGCCCCAGTTCCCGGTGAGGTCGTCGATGAGCCGTTCGGCGATCTCGACCTTCTTCTCGGGGGTGCGGGCCTGCCCCTCCTCGTCGATGGTGAGCGCGATCAGGGCCGCCCCGTGCTCCCGGGCCAGCTTGGTGACACGGGCGAACCGCGACTCGGGGCCGTCGCCGTCCTCGTAGTTCACGGAGTTGATGACCGCGCGTCCGCCGAGCTTCTCCAGGCCGGCCTGGATGACGTCCACCTCGGTGGAGTCCAGCACGATCGGCAGGGTGGAGGCGGTGGCGAAACGCCCGGCCAGCTCGCGCATGTCGGCGACGCCGTCCCGGCCGACGTAGTCCACGCACAGGTCGAGCATGTGCGCGCCCTCGCGGATCTGCTCGCGCGCCATCTCCACGCAGTCGTCCCAGCGGGCCTCCAGCATGGCCTCGCGGAACTTCTTGGAGCCGTTGGCGTTGGTGCGCTCGCCGATGGCCAGGTAGGAGGTGTCCTGCCGGAAGGGCACGGTCTGGTAGAGCGAGGCGGCGCCGGGCTCGGGCCGCGGGTCGCGCCGGGTCGGTTCCAGGCCCCGGACCCGCTCGACGAGCTGCCGCAGGTGCTCCGGCGTGGTGCCGCAGCAGCCGCCGACCAGGGACAGCCCGTAGTCGCGGACGAAGGTCTCGTGGGCGTCCGCCAGCTCCGGCGCGGTCAGCGGGTAGGTGGCGCCGTCCTTGCCGAGGACGGGCAGGCCCGCGTTCGGCATGCAGGACAGCGGGATGCGGGAGTGCCGGGAGAGGTAGCGCAGGTGCTCGCTCATCTCGGCGGGTCCCGTGGCGCAGTTCATGCCGATCATGTCGATGCCGAGCGGCTCCAGGGCCGTCAGGGCGGCGCCGATCTCGGAGCCCAGCAGCATCGTGCCGGTCGTCTCGACGGTGACGGAGACGATGATCGGCAGGTCCAGGCCGGACCGCTCCCGGGCGCGCTGGGCGCCGATGACGGCGGCCTTGGTCTGGAGCAGGTCCTGGGTGGTCTCCACGATCAGCGCGTCGGCGCCGCCGGAGATCAGGCCCTCGGCGTTCTGCTGGAAGGCGTCGCGGATGGTGGTGTAGCCGATGTGGCCGAGTGTGGGGAGCTTGGTGCCGGGGCCGATGGAGCCCAGCACCCAGCGGTCGCGCCCGTCGCGGGCGGCGTAGGCGTCGGCGGTCTCCCGGGCGATACGGGCGCCGGCCTCGGACAGCTCGAACACGCGCTCTGGGATGTCGTACTCGGCCATCGCGGCGTGGTTCGCGCCGAAGGTGTTCGTCTCGACGCAGTCGACGCCCGCGTCGAAGTACGCCTCGTGGACGGAGCGGACGATGTCCGGGCGGGTGACGTTCAGGATCTCGTTGCAGCCCTCGAGATTCTGGAAGTCGTCCAGCGTGGGGTCCTGGGCCTGCAACATGGTGCCCATCGCTCCGTCGGCGACGACCACTCGGGTGGCGAGGGCCTGACGGAGGGCGGACACACGGGTCCGGCTGTCGGCGGAAGGGGTCGGTGGCAACGAGGCCATGAAAGGGCTCCCTGGAGTGCGACGGCTGTCGGCTTTGCGCCCGCAGGGCAGGTTCCGCGGCGGGCGCACCTCGCCAGCGTAGCCGGGAGCGCGGCGCGATGGTCGGGGCGTCCACGAGCCGGGACGAGGAGGGCCCCGGGGACGGCACCCGGTATACGTGTGACGCGGTCCGGACGGATGAAGTCCGACGGACCATTAGCGGTGGGTCGACATCGACCGGTAGTGTTCGACATTGCCGAACGACGGCAGAGACGTCGTGTAGGTCGACGGTCGAAGGGGACGGAGGCAGTACGGCGATGGCACGGAACATCCAGTCGCTCGAACGGGCGGCCGCGATGCTGCGGCTGCTCGCGGGCGGTGAGCGGCGCCTGGGCCTGTCGGACATCGCCTCCTCGCTGGGCCTCGCCAAGGGCACCGCCCACGGGATCCTGCGCACCCTCCAGCAGGAGGGGTTCGTCGAGCAGGACGAGGCGTCCGGGCGGTACCAGCTGGGGGCCGAGCTGCTGCGCCTGGGGACGACCTATCTGGACGTGCACGAGCTGCGGGCCCGCGCCCTGGTGTGGACGGACGACCTGGCCCGTTCCAGCGGCGAGAGCGTCTACCTGGGCGTGCTGCACCAGCAGGGCGTCCTGATCGTGCACCACGTCTTCCGCCCGGACGACAGCCGTCAGGTGCTGGAGATCGGCGCCATGCAGCCGCTGCACTCCACCGCGCTGGGCAAGGTGCTGTCGGCGTACGACCCGGTGGCGCACAGCGAGGCCATCGAGGCGGGCCGCAAGGCGTTCACCGAGCGCACGGTGTGCGAGCTGGACGACTTCGAGCAGCTCCTCGACCTGACGCGCGCGCGGGGGTACGCGGCCGACGTCGAGGAGACCTGGGAGGGCGTCGCGTCGATCGCCGCCCCCATCCACGACCGGCGCCGTATGCCGGTGGGCGCGGTCGGCATCACCGGTGCGGTGGAGCGGCTGTGCCGCGAGGGCGGAATCCGTCCGGAGCTGATCGCGGCGGTGCGGGACTGCGCCCGCGCGGTGTCGCGGGATCTGGGCGCCGGGCGCTTCTGAGCCGCCCGCCGGCCCGCCGGCGGGACCCCGCCCACGAGAGCTGACGACCGGGGCGCCGAGCGGCGTTCCGGCCTTTTCCTGTGCGTCCGCGGACGGGTTCACGCGGGCTGTGCGCACGCAGCGTGTCCCCTACGCGCCCGTACGCGCACGTGACGTCGTATCGACAAATCAACACGGCCGATAACGATCGAGCATTCGGGAACAGGACCCTTGACGCACCCCTGACCCCGGGGCAAGACTCCCGTCCATCGGTCGGCATTGTCGAACACCTACCGGCAATACGCGTTAGAGTGGGACAACGCCAGAGGCCGGCATCGCTCTCATCCCGAGAGCAACGCGAACCACCGGAGGGACCCGGGGTTCGGCTTCCCCTGGACGAAGGACAAAGGAGTCGCGGGTGTCCAGCTCCGACATCTTCATCGGCGAGACCATCGGTACCGCCATACTCATCCTGCTCGGCGGCGGCGTCTGCGCCGCTGTCACGCTGAAGGCCTCCAAGGCCCGTAACGCCGGCTGGCTCGCCATCACCTTCGGGTGGGGCTTCGCGGTGCTCACGGCGGTCTACACCTCGGCACCGCTCTCCGGCGCCCACCTCAACCCGGCCGTGACCGTCGGCATCGCGATCAAGGACAACGACTGGAGCAACGTCCCGACGTACTTCGCCGGACAGCTCCTCGGCGCCATGATCGGCGCCGCGCTGGTGTGGGCCGCCTACGCCGGCCAGTTCCACGCCCACCTCACCGACAAGGAGATCGTCGGCGGCCCGGGCGCGCAGGCCACGACCGCCAAGGCCGTCGAGGCGCAGGAGAAGGGCGCCGGTCCCGTCCTGGGCGTCTTCTCCACCGGTCCCGAGATCCGCAACGTCGTGCAGAACCTGATCACGGAGATCATCGGCACCGTGGTGCTGGTGCTGGCCGTCCTCACCCAGGGCCTCAACGACAGCGGCAAGGGCCTCGGCACCCTGGGCGCCCTGATCACCGCGCTCGTGGTCGTGTCCATCGGTCTGTCCCTCGGCGGCCCGACCGGATACGCGATCAACCCGGCTCGTGACCTCGGTCCGAGAATCGTCCACGCCCTTCTGCCCCTGCCCAACAAGGGGGGCTCCGACTGGGGCTACGCCTGGATCCCCGTCGCGGGACCGCTCATCGGCGGTGCCGTCGCGGCAGGCATCTACAACGTCGCGTTCGCCTAGGAACAGCGCTTCACCCGTCCGGGTGAGATGCACCGAAACTCTCGGCGCACGCCGTACGTAAAGCCCCATAACCACGGAACTTCCAGGAGCTAACTGTGACCGACGCCCACACCGCCGGCCCCTTCATCGCCGCGATCGACCAGGGCACGACCTCGTCCCGCTGCATCGTCTTCGACCGCGACGGCCGGATCGTCTCCGTCGACCAGAAGGAGCACGAGCAGATCTTCCCGAAGCCGGGCTGGGTCGAGCACGACGCCACCGAGATCTGGACCAACGTCCAGGAGGTCGTCGCCGGAGCCATCGAGAAGGCCGGCATCACCCGCGACGACATCAAGGCCATCGGCATCACCAACCAGCGCGAGACCACCGTGCTGTGGGACAAGAACACCGGTGAGCCCGTCCACAACGCCATCGTCTGGCAGGACACCCGCACCGACGCCCTGTGCCGCGAGCTCGGCCGCAACGTCGGGCAGGACCGCTTCCGCCGCGAGACCGGCCTGCCCCTCGCCTCCTACTTCGCCGGTCCCAAGGCCCGCTGGCTGCTGGACAACGTCGAGGGCCTCAAGGAGCGCGCCGAGGCCGGCGACATCCTCTTCGGCACCATGGACACCTGGGTCATCTGGAACCTGACCGGCGGTGTCGACGGCGGCAAGCACGTCACCGACGTCACCAACGCCTCCCGCACCATGCTGATGAACCTGCACACCATGGAGTGGGACGCGAAGATCGCCGAGTCCATCGGCGTCCCGCTGCAGATCCTGCCCGAGATCCGCTCCTCCGCCGAGGTGTACGGCGAGATCACCGGCGGCAAGCTGGGCGACCTGCTCGGCGGCATCCCGGTGGCCTCCGCGCTCGGCGACCAGCAGGCGGCCCTGTTCGGCCAGACCTGCTTCGCCGAGGGCGAGACCAAGTCGACGTACGGCACCGGCACCTTCATGGTGATGAACACCGGCGACAAGATCATCAACTCCTACGCCGGTCTGCTGACCACCGTCGGCTACAAGATCGGCGAGCAGGACACGGTGTACGCCCTGGAGGGCTCGATCGCCGTCACCGGTTCGCTGGTGCAGTGGATGCGCGACCAGATGGGCCTGATCTCCACAGCCGCCGAGATCGAGACGCTCGCGCTCTCCGTCGAGGACAACGGCGGCGCCTACTTCGTGCCGGCCTTCTCCGGCCTGTTCGCCCCGCAATGGCGCTCCGACGCCCGCGGTGTGATCGCCGGCCTCACCCGGTACGTCACCAAGGCGCACCTCGCCCGTGCCGTCCTGGAGGCCACCGCCTGGCAGACGCGGGAGATCGCCGACGCCATGGTCAAGGACTCCGGCGTCGAGCTCGTCACCCTCAAGGTCGACGGCGGCATGACCGCGAACAACCTGCTGATGCAGACCCTCTCCGACGTCCTGGACGCGCCCGTGGTGCGCCCGATGGTCGCCGAGACGACCTGCCTCGGCGCCGCCTACGCCGCCGGTCTCGCCGTCGGCTTCTGGAACAGCACCGACGACCTGCGCGCCAACTGGCGCCGGGCCGCCGAGTGGACCCCCCGCATGGACGCGGAGACCCGCGACCGTGAGTACAAGAACTGGCTCAAGGCCGTCGAGCGGACCATGGGCTGGCTCGAGGACGACGACGAGAGCTGACCCGCCTCTCGCCGGTCCTCGAACTCTGATGAGGAGCAAGAACCCGATATGACCAGTCAGACCACCCTGCAGTCCGTGCCTGCCCTCGGTACGCACCCGGCCTCCGGCTCCCACGCGAGCCGCGCCGAGACCCGGGAGCAGCTTTCCAAGGCGTCGTACGACCTCCTCGTGATCGGCGGCGGCATCCTGGGCATCTCCACCGCCTGGCACGCCGCGCAGTCCGGCCTCAGGGTGGCCTTGGTCGACGCCGGCGACTTCGCCGGCGCCACCTCCTCCGCCTCCTCCAAGCTCCTCCACGGCGGTCTGCGCTACCTGCAGACCGGCGCGGTGAAGCTGGTGGCGGAGAACCACTTCGAGCGCCGTGCGGTCTCCCGCCAGGTGGCCCCCCACCTGGCGAACCCGCTCACGTTCTACCTCCCCGTGTACAAGGGCGGGCCGCACGGCGCCGCGAAGCTCGGGGCGGGCGTGTTCGCCTACTCCGCGCTCTCCGCGTTCGGTGACGGCGTCGGCCACCTCCTGTCCCCCGCCAAGGCGGCGCAGGACGTGCCGGAGCTGCGCACCGAGAACCTGAAGGCCGTGGCCGTGTACGGCGACGACCAGATGAACGACGCGCGCATGGCGCTGATGACGGTCCGCGCGGCCGTCGAGTCGGGCGCGGTCGTGCTCAACCACGCCGAGGTCACCGGGCTGCGCTTCACGCAGGGCCGGGTGACCGGCGCCGACCTGCGGGACCGGCTGTCCGGTGACGAGTTCGGGGTGAACGCCCGGCTCGTGCTGAACGCCACCGGCCCCTGGGTCGACCACCTGCGCAGGATGGAGGACCCGAACGCGGCGCCGTCGATCCGGCTGTCCAAGGGCGCGCACCTGGTCCTGAAGCGGACCGCGCCCTGGAAGGCGGCGCTGGCGACCCCGATCGACAAGTACCGCATCACGTTCGCCCTGCCGTGGGAGGACATGCTGCTGCTGGGCACCACGGACGAGGCGTACGAGGGCGACCCCGCGGACGTCGCCGTCAACGACAAGGACATAGCCCAGATCCTGGACGAGGCGGCGTTCTCCATCCGCGACCAGCAGCTGGACCGCGACCTGATCACGTACGCCTTCGCGGGCCTGCGGGTGCTGCCCGGCGGCCCCGGTGACACGGCGAAGGCCAAGCGCGAGACGGTCGTGACCGAGGGACGCGGCGGGATGCTGTCCGTGGCGGGCGGCAAGTGGACGACGTTCCGGCACATCGGCCGGACCGTCATGAAGAAGCTGGAGGCGCTGCCGGGCGCACCGCTCGGCGACGACTTCGAGCCCGTCTCCGCGCTGCCGAAGAAGCTGCCGCTGCCGGGCATCGCGAACCCGCGCGCGGTCGCCCACCGGCTGCTGACCGACCGTCCGGCCCCGGGCCCGCGCATGGCGGCGGACACCGCCCGGCACCTGGCCACGCACTACGGCTCGCTGGCCTTCGACATCGCCCGTATCGCCAACGAGAACCCCGAGCTGGGCGAGCGGGTCCACCCGGACGCCCCGGAGATCTGGGCGCAGGTCGTGTACGCCCGGGACAACGAGTGGGCGGAGACGGCGGACGACGTGCTGCGCCGCCGGACGACGCTGACGATCCGGGGCCTGGCCACGGACGACGTCCGGGCGAAGGTGCAGGACGTGCTCGACAAGAAGTGACCGAAGAATCGACCTCGCGCGCGGCGGGCGGTTTTCGCCGGATGAGGCGTCCGCCGCGCGGGGTCCGGCCACTCCCCTGACCGCGCCGGACCGTACGAGGGCGGCCCCTTCCGCACCGGGGCCGGCCACCACCGGAGGGGCGGCTCCTCGCCGACGGGGCCGCCCCTTCGCGCTGCCCGGACTCCGTACGGCGGCTCGGCCGGCCGTACATAATGTGGGCCCGAGACATCGGAGGTCTCGTGGGCGTGGTGGACGGACGGGGAGGGCGGCCATGGCGGTCACCGACGAGGCGATCGAGAAGATCAAGGGGATGATCGTCTCGGGTGCGCTGCGCCCCGGCGACCGGCTCCCCAAGGAGAGCGAGCTGGCCGCCGCGCTCGGGTTGTCCCGCAACTCGCTGAGGGAGGCGGTACGGGCGCTTTCGCTGATGCGCATCCTGGACGTCCGGCAGGGCGACGGGACGTATGTGACCAGCCTGGACCCGCAGTTGCTGCTGGAGGCGCTGAGCTTCGTCGTCGACTTCCACCGCGACGACACCGTGCTCGAGTTCCTGGCGGTCCGCCGCATCCTGGAGCCGGCGGCCACGGCGATGGCGGCGGCCCGCATCGGCGAGCGGCAGCTCGACGCGCTGGCCGTGCGGCTGGACCGGCTCGGTGACGCCCCGTCGGTGGAGGAACTCGTGGCGAGCGACCTGGAGTTCCACCGGGGCATCGTCGTCGCCGCCGGCAACTCGGTGCTGTGTTCGCTGCTCGACGGTCTGTCGGGGCCGACGACACGGGCCCGGATCTGGCGGGGGCTGACCCAGGAGGACGCTGTCGCCCGGACGCTGCGCGAGCACCGGGCGATCCTGGCGGCGCTGCGGGACCGGGACGCGGAGGCCGCGCGGTCGTGGGCGACCGTGCACATCGCGAGCGTGGAGCAGTGGCTGCGCTCGACGCTGTGACCGGCGTCCCGCCGTCTGCCGGAACACGGCGGCCGGGGAACCGCGTTGTGCGGTACGGCGTGGACGTCGGATCTCTGCCGGGGTGTTCCCGGGTGGGGATCGGGGCAGTGATCGGGCATCCCCCCTGCGAGGGGGCTGCGGGCGCCCCCGCCGCACGCCGTAAGGTTGGTTCGTCAGGCGAGGGCACGTCGGAAGGAGGCGCTGGGTGATCGAGCTCGAGGGGGTTCCCGAGCTGATCGACCCGGTCATGGTGGCCGCGTTCGAGGGCTGGAACGATGCCGGCGACGCCGCCTCCACCGCGGTCGCGCATCTGGACGGGGAGTGGAAGGGCGAGGTGTTCGCGGCGCTGGACGCCGAGGACTACTACGACTTCCAGGTGAACCGGCCCACGGTGTGGATGGACGCCGGAGTGCGCAAGATCACGTGGCCGACGACCCGGCTGTCCGTGGTCCGGGTCGGCGGTGACAAGCCGCGCGACCTCGTGCTGGTCCGCGGTATCGAACCGTCCATGCGCTGGCGCTCGTTCTGCAACGAGCTCCTCGGTTTCGCGCACGAGCTGGGCGTGGAGCTGGTGGTGATTCTGGGCGCCCTGCTCGGGGACACCCCGCACACGCGTCCGGTCCCGATCAGCGGGACGACCTCCGACCCGGATCTGGCCCGCCGGATGGATCTGGAGGAGACCAAGTACGAGGGCCCGACGGGCATCGTCGGCATCCTGCAGGAGGCCTGCACGCACGCCGGGGTGCCGGCGGTGTCGCTGTGGGCGGCGGTGCCGCACTACGTGTCGCAGCCGCCCAACCCGAAGGCGACGCTGGCGCTGCTGAACCGCCTGGAGGACCTGATCGACGTGCGGATCCCCCTGGGCGAGCTGCCGGAGGACGCGCGCGCCTGGCAGGTCGGCGTGGACCAGTTGGCCGCGGAGGACAGCGAGGTCGCCGAGTACGTGCAGACGCTGGAGGAGGCCCGGGACACCGCGGAGCTCCCGGAGGCGTCGGGCGAGGCGATCGCCCGCGAGTTCGAGCGCTATCTGCGCCGCCGGGACGGCGGCGGGCCGACGGCCGGCGGGCACGCCACCGACGGCCAGGACGGCCCTTCGGGCCCGCCCTACCGGCGGGAGGGCCCCGGTGGCCGGACACGTCCGCCGAAGCCGCCGCGGTCCGGCGGCAAGGACACGGACTCGGGCGGCAAGGACACGGACGAGGACGGCGAGTCGTCGGAGGACTGAGGGGTCACGACGAGCACGGGAAGACCGAGGGCGGTGCGCTGTGCAGCGCACCGCCCTCGGTCGTGCTCGGTCCGGGCCGGCTACAGGGCCACGCCCATGAGCGCGTCGACGGCGCGGGAGACGACGCCGGGGGCTGCGGTGTCCGTGCCGCCGTGCTCCTCCTGGGCGGCGGCCCAGCGGTCCACGGCGGCGAGCGCGGTGGGCGCGTCCAGGTCGTCGGCGAGGGCGTCGCGGATCTCGTCGACGAGTGCCTCGGCGGGCGGTCCGTCGGGCCGGGAGACGGCGGCGCGCCAGCGCTCCAGGCGGGCGACGGCGTCTCGGAGCACATCGTCGGTCCACTCCCAGTCGGCCCGGTAGTGGTGCGCGAGCAGGGCGAGCCGGATCGCGGCCGGGTCGACGCCGTCACGGCGCAGCTGGGAGACGAAGACCAGGTTGCCCTTGGACTTGGACATCTTCTCGCCGTGCAGGGCGACCATGCCGGCGTGGACGTACGCCTTGGCCATGGGGAACTCGCCGGTCAGCACCTGGGCGTGGGAGGCGCCCATCTCGTGGTGCGGGAAGGCGAGGTCGGAGCCGCCGCCCTGGACGTCGAAGCCCATGCCGAGGTGGTCGAGGGCGATGGCGACGCACTCGATGTGCCAGCCGGGGCGGCCCCGGCCGAGGGAGCCGCCGTCCCAGCTGGGCTCGCCCGGGCGGGCGGCCATCCACAGCATCGGGTCGAGGGGGTTCTTCTTGCCCGGGCGGTCCGGGTCGCCGCCGCGCTCGGCGGACAGCAGCCGCATGGCGGCCGCGTCCAGGTGGGAGACCTGGCCGAAGTGCGGGTCGGACTCGACGGAGAAGTAGATGTCGCCTTCGAGCTCGTAGGCGGCGCCGGCCTCCCGGAGCCGTTCGACCAGCGGGACGATTCCCGGTATGGCCTCGACGGCGCCGATGTAGTGGCGCGGCGGCAGCATCCGCAGGGCCGTCATGTCCTCGCGGAAGAGGGCGGTCTCCTTCTCGGCGAGGGCCACCCAGTCGACGGAGTCGCGCTCGGCCCGCTCCAGGAGGGGGTCGTCGACGTCCGTGACGTTCTGGACGTAGTGGACCTGGCGCTTGGTGTCGAGCCACACGCGCTGCACGAGGTCGAACGCGTTGTAGGTCGCCGCGTGCCCCAGGTGGGTGGCGTCGTACGGGGTGATGCCGCAGACGTAGATACGGGCGACGGGACCGGGGTCGAGGGTGACGAGTCCGCCGGTCGCGGTGTCGTGGATCCTCAGGTCGCGGCCCTGACCAGGCAGGGCGGGGACCTCAGAAGCGGGCCAGGCATGCATGTCATGAGCCTAACCGGACTGGAGTTCCGTATACGAACCGGACCGGTCCGGATGGCCGGTAAGGCGTTCTTGCGCCTCGGCGGCCGGTGTGCTGCCGGCCGCCGCCAGGTCCTACACGGGTGGCCAGGGGATGGCCGGCCAGTCGCCGCCGGGCTGCGGATGCACACCGGTGCCGAGCAGGGCGGCGACCCGCGCGCGGGTGGCGTCCACCTCGGCGGGGGTGATCAGCTCCGCGAGGCGTGCCGCGAGCGCGCCGCCGTCCTTCAGGCCGTCGTCCAGGGTGCGCAGGACCCGCAGGGCGTCGTCCGTGAGGGGCTCCCCCGCCCAGCCCCACAGCAGGGTGCGCAGCTTGTCGTCGACGTGGAAGGTCACGCCGTGGTCGATGCCGTGGAGCCGGCCGTCGGCGGTGGGCAGCAGATGCCCGCCCTTGCGGTCGGCGTTGTTGATCACGGCGTCCAGGACGGCGAGCCGCCGCAGCCGTTCGTCGTCGGCGTGCACGAGGAGCGCGGTGCGGCCCTCGCCGACCTCGGCGAAGCCGATCGCCTTCCAGCCTGGCTCCGGTTCCTCCCCGTCCACGAGGGCGAGCAGGTCCGCCTCGGGGGCCACGTCGATCCAGAGCTGGACCATGCCCTCGCCGTACGGCCCGTCGCGCAGCACGGTGGGCGGTACGAGCCCCCAGCCGGTCGCCTCGGAGACCTCGTACGCGGCGACCTCGCGCTCGGCGAGGGTGCCGTCGGGGAAGTCCCACAGCGGCTGCTCGCCGGCGACCGGCTTGTACACGCAGGACGCCTCACGTCCGTCGTGGGCGACGGTGCACAGGAGCGCGGCGTTGGAGGCCTCGCGGATGCGGCCGCGCACGGTCAGCTCACCCTCGGTGAGCAGGTCCACGGGGGTCACGCTCCGCGGCGGTATCCGTTCTGGCGCGGACATACGTGTCCTTCCGGGTCGAGCGGGAGGCTGCACAGCGGACACGGCGGCCGCCCGGCGTTGACGACGTCCAGGGCGCGTTTGGCGAAGGCTCTCGCCTGGGCGCCGGTGAGCCGGACCCGCAGCATCGGGGGGCCGTTCTCCTCGTCCTGGAGGAGGCGCTCCTCGGCCTCGGCGAGGTCCTCCTCGGTCTCGGCGTCGAGCTCCACCAGGGCCTGCGCCTCGACGATCATGCGCTGTTCCTCGCCGTCCCAGGCCAGGGCCATGGTGCCGACGCGGAACTCCTCCTCGACGGGGGTCTCCAGCGGGTCGGTGTCGGCGATCTCGCTGGGGGCCACGGCGGGGACGGCAGCGCTGCCCCCGCTGCGCCGTACGACCTCGTCCAGCAGTTCGTCCATGCGCTCGGCGAGGGCGGCGACCTGTGTCTTCTCCAGGGCCACGCTGGTCACCCGGGGGCCGGCGGTGGCCTGGAGGAAGAACGTACGGCGTCCGGGCAGTCCGACCGTGCCGGCCACGAAACGGTCCGGGGGGTCGTAGAGGAACACCTGACGGGACACGTCCTGTCTCCATGGGGGTCGTGAGTACGGCGGTTCGGGGAAGTCACGGGTGGTGCGGGCGGCGCTGGGCCGACCGCTTCACCCTACTGCGCCGGACGATCACGGTGCGCCCGCGCCGCCCCCGACGGCGGCGTCACCGGCGGCGGGCTCCTCACGGGGGGCGAGGGACGCGAAGTCGCCGGTGTCCCCGAGGCGTACGAGGAACGGCCTCAGACGGGTGTAACGGATCGCGGTGATGGAACACGGTTCAACGGAGATCCTCTGGAAGAGGTCGAGATGAAGACCGAGTGCGTCCGCGACGAGCGACTTGATGATGTCGCCGTGCGAGCACATCACATAGACGGCGTCGGCGCCGTGGTCGCGCTCCACGCGCGCGTTCCACTCGCGGACGGCCTCGGCGGCGCGGGTCTGCATGGCCCGCATCGACTCGCCGCCGGGGAACGCCGCAGCGGAGGGGTGGGCCTGGACGACCTCCATCAGCGGCTCGTCCGCGAGGTCGGCGAGCTTGCGGCCGGACCAGTCGCCGTAGTGGCACTCCCCGATGCGTTCCTCAGTGTGCGCGGTGAGGCCGGGGCGGGCGTCCAGGAGGGGGCGGATCGTCTCCTGGCAGCGCTGCAGGGGGCTGCTGACGACCTCGGCGATCGGCAGGGCGGCGAGCCGGGCGGGCAGCGCGGCGGCCTGCCGGGTCCCGCGTTCGTCGAGGGCGACGCCGGGCGTCCAGCCGGCGAGCACCCCTTCGGTGTTGGCGGTGGAGCGTCCGTGGCGGACCAGGATCAGCGTGGGCATGCCGTCCAGCCTAGGCATACGGGCGGACGCACTCGGGACCGGATGACGGGAGAACACACTCTGTGATCGTCGACTGCGCCATCTACCGTGACGGGCGTCGCGCGGAAGGGCCCCCTCGGGACTTCTCCGACGCCCTCGACCTGTGCCGTCTGCAGGACGACGCCTTCGTGTGGATCGGCCTGCACGAGCCGACCGAGGACGAGTTCGACAAGGTCACCGAGGAGTTCGGGCTGCATCCGCTGGCCGTGGAGGACGCCCTGAAGGCGCACCAGCGGCCGAAGATGGAGGTGTACGACGACTCGCTGTTCGTGGTCCTCAAGCCGGTCGATTACGAGCCGAGGAGCGATGTCGTCACCGCGGGTGAGGTGATGCTGTTCATCGGCGACTCGTTCGTGGTGACGGTCCGGCACGGGGCGGAGACCCCGCTCGGGGCGGTCCGCACACGTCTGGAGCATGAGCCGGACATGCTGCGGCACGGTCCGACGGCGGTGCTGTACGCGGTCGCCGACGCCGTGGTCGACCACTATCTCGAGGTGGCCGAGGAGCTGAGCGTCGACCTGGAGGAGCTGGAGGCGGAGGTGTTCTCGCCCGCGGCGAGCGGCTCGCGGAACACCGCCTCGCGCGTGTACGCCTTCAAACGGCAGGTCCTGGAGTTCCGCAGGGCTACGGGGCCGTTGGCGCAGCCCCTGGCCCGGCTCGCCCAGACCGGGCCGGCCGGTGCGCGGGTGCCGTTCGTGCGCGACGAGGCGCAGCCGTTCTTCCGGGACGTGAGCGACCACCTCACGCGCGTGAACGAGTCCGTGGAGGGCCTGGACCGGCTGGTGTCGGACGTCCTGTCGGCACACCTGGCGCAGACGGGGGTGCGGCAGAACGACGACATGCGCAAGATCTCCTCGTGGGCGGCCATGGCCGCCCTCCCCACGCTGCTCGCGGGGATCTACGGCATGAACTTCGAGCACATGCCCGAGCTGACCTGGGAGTGGTCGTACCCGACGCTGCTCGTCGTCATGGCCGCCCTAGAACTCCTGCTGTACCGCACTTTCAAACGCCGGGGCTGGCTGTAGGGGGTGTCCGCCAGGCGGTCAGGCGAACTCGGGGGCCGAGGTGGCCGGGCCCCCGAGGGCGTCGCGGCGTTCCGGCATCGACAGGGAAACCATGCGCCGCCAGCCGGCGATCCGCTCCCAGGCGTACACCGCGTGGATGCCCGCGGCGAGGACGGCCGCCTTGGGGCGGGACCAGCCCAGGATGCGGCCCATGTGGTCCATGACCGCGAGGCTGACGTCCCGGTAGATGCGGATCTCGGCGAGCGCGCACTCGCGCAGGGTCCGCTGGATGGCCCGGCCGTGCCCCTGGGCGGCGTAGCGCAGGAGCTCCTCGTGGCAGTAGGCGAGGTGGTTGTCCTCGTCGCCGGAGATCATGCGCACCGCGCGGCCGATGTCGGGGTGGTCGGCGAAGTGCTTGCGCAGCAGGTCCATCTGCTCGGAGGCCCGCTGCTCGGTGACGCGGCTGTGCGCGAGGTAGGTGACGATGTCCTGCACGGTGAGCGGCTGGTCGCTCTTGAGTTTGTCGTGGGCGAGGCCGATGCCGTGCCGTTCGAGCAGCATCGTGTAGTCGGTCTCGGGTGGGACGGGCACCGGTTCGAGGCCGCGCTTCTTCAGCAGGGCGTTGAAGATCCGCCCGTGCTTGTCCTCGTCGGCGCCGTGCCGGGTGATCTTGGGGGCGAGGGCGCGTTCGCTCGGGGGGACGAGCGCGGCGATGCGCGCGTTCTCCCAGCCGCCCTGGGACTCGCCGCTGGCCGCGATGGAGCAGAACAGCTGGAACGACTCGTCGTTGTCGAGGATCTCCTGGAACAGACTCTTGGCCGAAAGCATCGTGGGGCACCTCTCTCAGGACGCCGCAGGAATCCCGCGAAGAACGAGTCAAATGCGGTGAGAGTGGTGCCGCAACAGCTGTGTCGGACAACTGGGCCGAAAGGATGACGCGCCGGGCACCACGGATGCGTAACCACCCGGGGCCCGCGCGCGTTGTTCCCCGTGACGGCCGTGGCGGGGAAGACCCCCGAGCCCCCACCACGGCCGTAGGAATGTCCGGGACCGGCGCCCCGAGGCCAGGGGGTCAGGCGAGGCCGGCGCGCTCCAGTGCCTCGACGCCGGCGCGCAGCGACCGCAGCCGCTCGTCGAGGGTGAAGCCTGCGGGCGCGAGGGACAGCGTGGTGACGCCGGCGGCGGCGTAGGCCTTCATCCGGTCGGCGATGCGGTCGACGGAGCCGAGCAGCGTGGTCCGGTCGATCAGCTCCTGCGGTACGGCGGCCGCGGCGCCCTGCTTGTCGCCGGAGAGGTACTTGGCCTGGATGTCGGCGGCTTCCTTCTCGTAGCCCATGCGCTGGGCGAGCTGGTTGTAGAAGTTCTGCTTGGCGCTGCCCATGCCGCCGACGTACAGCGCGGTGTAGGGGCGGAAGGTGTCGGCGAGGGACGCCACGTCCTTGTCGTCGCCGACGGCGAGCGGCAGCGTCGGGCAGACGTCGAAGCCGTCGAGGGTCTTGCCGGCCTTCTCGCGGCCCGCGCGCAGATGCCGGATGGTGGTGTCCTCCAGGTGGTCCGCGGAGGGGAAGATGAGCAGGGCGCCGTCGGCGATCTCGCCGGTCTGCTCCAGGTTCTTCGGGCCGATCGCGGCGATGTAGAGCGGGATGTGCTCGCGCTGCGGGTGCACGGTCAGCTTGATCGGCTTGCCGGGGCCGCCGGGCAGCGGCAGCGTCCAGTGCTCGCCCTCGTAGCTGAGGCGCTCGCGCGTCATGGCCCGGCGGACGATCTCGACGTACTCGCGGGTGCGGGCGAGCGGCTTGTCGAACTTGACGCCGTACCAGCCCTCGGAGACCTGCGGTCCGGAGACGCCGAGGCCGAGCCGGAAACGGCCGCCGGACAGGGAGTCCAGGGTCGCGGCGGTCATCGCGGTCATGGCGGGCTGGCGGGCCGGGATCTGGAAGATCGCGGAGCCGACGTCGATGCGCTCGGTCTGGGCGGCGACCCAGCTGAGCACGGTGGCCGCGTCCGAGCCGTACGCCTCGGCGGCCCAGCACACGGCGTACCCGAGCCGGTCGGCCTCCTGCGCGACGGCGAGATTGTCCGCGTCCATTCCGGCACCCCAGTAGCCGAGGTTGATCCCGAGCTGCATGGCCGACTCCTCTTACCGATCAGTAACGTCCTGTGTGGGCCAGACCTTAGCGCGGGGGGCCGGTCACGGGGAGGGCGGTGTGGCGGGGGTCGCCCCGTCGGCGGCGCCGGCCTCGCCGAAACTGGTCATCCACAGGCGCCCACAGGTCAGGTTCTGGCCAGTAATCTCGGCGTTCATGGAGCAGAGGCATCTCGGCCGCACCGGCCTGCGCGTGTCCCGGATCGGGCTCGGCACGCTCACCTGGGGAAGGGACACCGACGAGCACGACGCGGCGGACCTCCTGAAGACGTTCTGGGAGGCCGGCGGCACCCTCGTGGACACGGCCGACGTGTACGGCGACGGGGAGGCGGAGTATCTGCTGGGGCGGCTCATGGAGGGACTCGTTCCGCGCCGGGACCTGGTCATCTCGACGAAGGCGGGCAGCGTCCCCGACCCCGACCGCCGGTTCGACGGCTCGCGCGGCCATCTGCTCTCCGCGCTGGACGCCTCACTGGCCCGCCTCGGCACGGAGTACGTCGACGTCTGGCACATCCACGCCTACGACCCGCACACCCCGCTCGACGAGACGCTGCACGCCCTCGACCTGGCGGTGTCCAGCGGCCGCGCCCGGTACGTCGGCGTGTCCAACTTCTGCGGCTGGCAGCTCGCCAAGGCGGCCACCTGGCAGCTCGCGGCGCCGGGCACCCGGACCCGGCTGGCGAGCACACAGCTGGAGTACTCGCTGCTCCAGCGGGGCGTGGAGCGCGAGGTGCTGCCCGCCGCGCTGGACCTGGGGATCGGCCTGCTGCCGTCGTCGCCGCTGGGCCGGGGCGTGCTGACCGGCAAGTACCGCAACGGGACGCCGCCGGACTCGCGCGGCGGCTCCGAGCACCTGGCGCCGTTCGTCGCCCCGTACCTCGACGACACGGCGAGCCGCATCGTGGACGCCGTGCAGACGGCCGCCGACGGGCTGGCCGTCTCCCCGCTCCAGGTCGCCCTCGCGTGGGTCCGCGACCGGCCGGGCGTGACCGCCCCCGTCATAGGCGCGCGCACCGCGCAGCAGCTCACGGCCGCGTTGTCAGTGGAGGACCTTAGTCTTCCTGACGAGATCTGCCGGGCGCTCGACGACGTCTCCGCGCCCGTGCACCGCTATCCCGATCACGACTGGAGCACGCTGTGAGCACGGAGCCGCCCGAGAGCACGGAGGACGCCGAGCCGGTGACGCCGGCGGCCGGGGACGAGCCGGCCGGCACCGACGGGCCCGTCGACGGCCCCCCCGAGGAGACCGCCACCGCCCCCGCGGCCGAGGGCGACGCGGCGAAGCAGCTGTCCGAGGCCGAGGCCGAGCTCGCCGCCCAGCGCCTGGAGCGGGAGCGGATCGAGCGGCGCAAGGCCGAGAAGCAGGGGCCCGTGACCGCCGGGGCCAAGCTCAGTGGGAAGGCCGCGGACCTGCTCGCCGCGGTACGGGCCGTGGAGAGCGGCGCCAAGCCCGCCGCCACCGTCTTCAGCGAGCCGGAGCCGCCGCGCCGCCCCGCGCCCGAGCCGGTGTCCCGACCCGCGCCCGTCGCCGAGCCGGGCGCGCCCTCCGTGCCCGCGCCGGAGAGCGTCGAGGCGGTGCGGCGCGTGCTGACCGAGGGCGGCGCCCCCGAAACGCTCGCGCCGCAGGTGGCGGCGGCCCTCGGCGAGAGCGCCGCGCAGGCGCTGCCGGAGGACCCGTGGCAGCTGCTGCGGGTTCCCGGCGTACGGCCCGAGCAGGCGGACGGGTTCGCGCGGGCGCTGCTCGGCGCCGAGTGCGCGCCGGACGACGAGCGGCGCGGGCGCGCGGTCACCGGATGGCTGCTGGAACAGGCGGCGCTCGCCGGGCACACGGCGCTGGAGCTGCCGGCGCTGACGGCCGCGCTGGCCCGGCAGGGCGTGCCCGACCCGGACGCGGCCGTGCAGGACACCCTGGCCGAGGGTGAGGCCCTGGCGTTCCAGGACGCCCTGGACCAGCCCGGCGCCCCGGCCGCCGCGAGCGGCGGGGCGGGCGAGGAGGGCGGGGACGAGGAGCGGCCGGTGCGGGTCCTGGTCGGCCTGGAGCGGTACGCCCTGGCCGAGGAGAGCCTCGCCGACGGACTGGCCCGGCTGATCAACTCGGCGCCCAAGCAGGACGGTTCGGCCGAGGACTGGGAGCGCGCGGCGGGCGGTTCGGGCTCCGCCGCCGAGCTGATCCGCGCGGTCGCCGCGCACGGCCTCGTCCTGCACACCGGCGGGGAGGCGTCGCTGGCCGAGCCGGCGGCGCTGCTGCGTGCGGCGGAGGCGCTGGGGCTGCGGGCCTGGGCCGCCGCGCACACCCCGGCCGGCCGGGACCGCTTCGCGGCCCTGCCCGACGGGCCCGAGGCGGGGGCCGGGCGGACGGCGGCGACCGTCGCCGGTCTGCTCTCCGGCGCGGAGGGCCCCGGCCGGGACACGGACGGCGCCCTCGACCTGGACCTGCTGGTGGTGCTGGACGCACCGCTGCTGGACGTCGAGACGGCGGCCCTGCTGACCGAGTCGCTGCCCGACGGGGCCCGGCTGGTGCTCGCCGGCGATCCCGGAGTGCTGTGGTCGGCGGGCCCGGGCCGGGTGTTCGCCGACCTGCTGGCGGCGCGGGTCTGCCCCCAGATCGCCTCGCGGCGCCCGGACCCCGGACCGCTGGGCGAGCTGGTGTCCGGCATCGGCATCGGCGAGCTGATCCAGGTGGAGGCCCCCGGCAAGGAGGTCGTGATCGTGCCGGTCCGGGACGCGGGCGAGGCCGTGCACCGCACCGTGCAGCTCGTCGCGGACTCGGTGCCGCGGGCGATCGGCGTCCCGCCCGAGGAGACCCAGGTGATCACGCCGGGACACGGCGGCGCGGCCGGTACGCGCGCGCTCAACGCCGCCCTCAAGGCCCGTCTCAACCCCGGCCCGGGCCGTTTCGGCGGCTTCGACCCCGGGGACCGCGTCGCCTACTCCCCCGCGCCGGGCCGTACGGTGCCGGGGCAGGTCGTGGGGGCCGACGCGGAGGGGCTGCGGCTGACCTGCGCGGGAGAGGCCGTGCTCGTGCCGAGGGAGCGGGTCGAGCAGTCCGTGCGGCACGGCTGGGCGCTCACCGCTCACCAGGCTGCGGGCGGCCGCTGGCCGGCGGCGGTCGTGGTCCTGCCCGGCGACGCCGCCCAGGCGCTGAGCCGTCCCTGGGTCTACACGGCCTTCAGCCGCGCCGACCGCCATCTGTCCGTCGTCCACGGCGTGGAGCAGGCCCTGCCCCGGGCCGTCGCCGAGGTCCCGGCGAAGCCGCGCACGACCCGGCTGGCGGCGCTGCTGCGGCCGCAGGTGCCGACGCCGGCGTGATCCGACGGCTCGCTCACGACGACGGCGGCGGTCACGGAGGTGTCTCTCCGTGACCGCCGCCGTCGCGTGGGGTGCGCCTCAGCGCCGGTCCGCGTCCGCGTCCGCGTCGAGAGGCTCGATCTCGTCCTCGAGGTCGTCGTCGGCGTCCTCGTCGGGGTCCTCCGCCTCGTCGACGTCGTCCGGGTCGTCGTCGAAGACGGTGCTCACGTCGAAGCGGCAGATCACCCGCTGCGGGTCGGCGCCCTCGAAGGGGGCCTCCAGCCACTCGCCGGGGTCGGCCTGCTCGTCCGACGCGGTCACCCAGAGCGTCGAGTCGCCCTCCTCCAGACCGAACTCCTTGTGCCGGGACGCGATCTCGTCCGGCTCGAACTCGCCGAACAGCAGCCCCAGCGCTCCGTGCACGGTGCCCGAGGCGTCCCCGTCCGCGCCGTCGTCGTAGTCCGCCGCCTCGATGCGCTCGGCATGGGCCCTCAGCCGCTGTGGCTCCACCACGGAGTAGTCGCGCCGGATCAGCACGCTCACCGCGCTCGGCTCCTCGGGCCCCGTGTACGGGGGCAGTGCGTCCTCGGTGCCGGGGATCTCGAACGGGGTGACCTCGTCGTAGCGGTCGTAGAGCAGCTCGTCGTAGACCTCGGCGGCGGCTGCCAACTCGTTGAACGCCTCGTAGACGGCCGGGTCGTCCTCGCCCGACCGGCGTTCGACGGCGGCCAGGTGGCGGTCGAGCGCGGTCTTGACCGCCTCGGCGGCGGCGCGTACCTCGGCAGCGGTGGGCTGCACAGCATCAGACATAGTGCAGACGCTATCCGTACCGGGCCCCAGCCCGCACAATAGATGCGATGCCGGAATACGAATTTGTCGACGTGTACGTTCCGCGCGGGGTCTCCCGCAAGGACGCCACACGTCTGCTGACGGACCATGCCGAGTACGGACACTGGGAGTTGGACCGCCTGAGCCTGCTGCGCGACGGCAGCCGCCGGGTGCGGTTGCGGCGCCGGATCATCCGCCAGGTGCGGGCCACCTGGTGAGCTGAGCCACAGACCGGACGGACGGAACAGAAGCGGGCCCCGCGTGGACGGGGCCCGCTGCTTTCGTGCCGTCGGTCACGTCCTAGGCGGACTGACGGGCCTTGCGGTACAGCACCGCGCCCGCGAGCAGCGCGCCGGCGCCGACCGGCAGGACGAGGCCCATCGGGACGTCGCTGCCGGTCTGGGCGAGCTGGGCGTCGCCCTGGGGCTGGGTGACGAAGTGGGCGCCCGGCTCGTTGCCGTGCGAGCCGCCGCCCGGGGTGCTCGGCTCCTCGGGCGTACCGGGGGTGCCGGGCTCACCGGGGTTGCCGGGCTCACCAGGGTTGCCCGGCTCTCCCGGGTTGCCCGGCTCTCCCGGGTTGCCGGGCTCACCAGGGTTACCCGGCTCACCGGGATTCCCCGGGTTTCCAGGGTTGCCGGGGTTGCCCGGGTTTCCGGGATTCCCCGGGTTTCCAGGGTTACCCGGGTTTCCGGGGTTGCCCGGCTCCTCCGGCGAACCCGGCGGGTTCTGGTGCCCGCCGCCATTGGCGCAGTCGTTGCCCTCGGCCGCGTTGCCGATGCCGATGACGTCGACGGTGTTGCCGCACACGTTGACCGGAACGTGCACCGGCACCTGGACGCTGTTGCCCGAGCCGACGCCCGGCGAGTGACTGGCGTGCCCGTCCGCCTTGGCGCCCTTGCCGCCCTTGTTGGCGCAGCTGTTGCCCATCGCGGGGTTGAGGACGCCCACCACGTTGACGGTGTTGCCGCAGACGTTGACCGGCACGTGCACCGGCACCTGCACCGAGTTGCCCGACAGCACGCCGGGCGAGTGGGACGAGGAGCCGTGCGCACCCGAGCCGGTGGCGTGGGCGGCGCCGCCCGCGGCCGCGATGACCCCGGTCGCCGCCGCCACGGTCATCAGGCCCTTGCGGGTGACCTGTCGCATTGCTGAATACCTGCCTTCGACCTTGTTCCGAGAAGACACGTCGGGAGATCGGCCGACGTTCCGTAAAGGCCGGTCGGCCCCGGAGCGCATGGCACGCGCTCCGGGGCCGACGGCTCAGCCCTGGTCACAGGGCGAGGCACAACGTCACTTGTTGGTGCAGGTGTTGCCGAAGGCGGGGTTCAGCAGCCCGATCACGGAGACCGTGTTGCCGCAGACGTTCACGGGGATGTGAATCGGAGCCTGGATGACGTTGCCGGACACGAGGCCCGGGGAGTGCACCGCGGCACCCTGAGCACCCGAGTCGGCAACGGCCAGGCCCGCGCCCGCGAGAACCAGCCCACCGGTGGCAGCCGCAGCGGCGACGACCTTCTTGATCATTGTTCCTCCTTGTTGGCAATGCGATCTCACTTGCTGATCGCATCACCTGTAACGAGGAGCGGTTAATAGAGCTACGACCCTATGAGCGTGTTCACCCGTCCAGAGCACAGCCAGTACGCCTGGTCGAATTACGAGGCGTCGATGAACCGGTCGAGGACCCGCACGCCGAACCGCAGCCCGTCGACCGGCACGCGCTCGTCGACGCCGTGGAACATGCCCGCGAAGTCCAGCTCCGGGGGGAGCTTCAGCGGAGCGAAGCCGAAGCCGCGGATGCCGAGGTCGTCGAAGGACTTGGCGTCGGTGCCGCCGGACAGCATGTACGGAATGGCCTTGGCCGCCGGGTCCTCCGCGACCAGCGCCGACTGCATCGCGGCCACCAGGGCGCCGTCGAAGCCGGTCTCCACGGCCTTGTCGGCGTGCACGTCCTCGCGGCGGACGTTCGGTCCGAGGATGCGGTCGAGGTCGGCCAGAAACTCCTCCTCGTATCCGGGCAGGAAGCGGCCGTCGACGTGTGCGGTGGCCTCGCCGGGGATGACGTTGACCTTGTAGCCGGCGTTCAGCTGGGTCGGGTTGGCCGTGTTGCTGAGGGTGGCCCCGATGAGCTTGGCGATGCCGCCGAGCCTGGCGAGGGTGCCCTCCATGTTCTCGGGGTCGAGCTCGGTGCCGAGCGCGTCGCCCAGTTCGTCGAGGAAGGCGCGGGTGGTCTTGGTGACGCGGACGGGGAACGTGTGGCGGCCGAGGCGGGCGACGGCCTCCGACAGCTCGGTGATGGCGTTGTCCCGGTGGATCATCGAGCCGTGCCCGGCGGTGCCGGCCACGGTCAGCTTCATCCAGTGCATGCCCTTCTCGGCCGTCTGGATCAGGTAGAGCCGCCGCTCCTCGCTCACCGTGAACGAGAACCCGCCGACCTCGCTGATGGCCTCCGTGACGCCCTCGAAGAGGTCCGGGTGCTTGTCGACGAGGAACCGGGCGCCGTAGGTGCCGCCGGCCTCCTCGTCGGCGAGGAACGCGAGCACGATGTCCCGCGGGGGCCTGCGGCCGCTGCGCAGCCGGTCGCGGACGACCGCGAGGGTCATCGCGTCCATGTCCTTCATGTCGACGGCGCCGCGCCCCCACACGCAGCCGTCGGCGATCTCGCCGGAGAACGGGTGGTGGGTCCAGTCGTCGGCGTTGGCCGGGACGACGTCGGTGTGCCCGTGGATGAGCAGCGCGGGCCGGGAGGGGTCCTCGCCCTCGATGCGCGCCACGGTGGAGGCGCGTCCCGGGTGCGACTCGAAGATCTTCGGCTCGAGGCCCACCTCGGCGAGCTTCTCGGCGACGTACTCGGCCGCCGCGCGCTCGCCGGGGCCCGAGTGGTCCCCGTAGTTGCTGGTGTCGATGCGGATCAGCTCGCGGCAGAGGTCCACGACCTCGTCCTCGCCGGTGACGTTCCTGGTCGTGTCCGTGTCGCTCACGCTGCTTCCTCCCGCGGTGTCACTGCTGGTGGGTCCCCCTCATCCTCTCTCTCCGCCCGGCGGGGCCCAAGAGCGGCCACACGTCGTCACACGCCGTTCACGCCGTCCCGGGGGGTGATCGGGACCCTTCGAAAGCCTGGTAGTGTTTTCTCTGTCGCCGCGAGGGAGACCCGCGCGACAGACACCTTGTCCGGGTGGCGGAATGGCAGACGCGCTAGCTTGAGGTGCTAGTGCCCTTTATCGGGCGTGGGGGTTCAAGTCCCCCCTCGGACACAGATCGGACAGCCCCTCCTGGTGAGGGGCTGTTCGTCGTTGTGGGGTGCTTCCCCGTGCGCGGGCCGGCACCGGCACAATGGGGGCCATGTCCCGACGCACCGCCCGTTCCTCCTCCCTGTCCAGGTCCTCGGCCGGGTGCCCGTGCGGGCTGCCCGGCTCGTACGAGGCGTGCTGCGGGCGGTTCCACTCCGGGGCGGCGGCCGCGCCGACCGCCGAGGCGCTGATGCGGTCGCGGTACAGCGCGTTCGTGCGGGGCGAGGTGCCGTATCTGCTGCGCACCTGGCATCCGCGGACGCGTCCGGCGCAGTTGGACCTGGATCCGGGGACGCGGTGGACGGGGCTGGAGATCCTCGGGACGGGGGACGGCTCGGCCTTCCACTCCACGGGGACGGTCACCTTCCGGGCCTCGTTCCGCGGCGGGTCGCTGCACGAGCGCAGCCGGTTCGAGCGGGTGGACGGGGCCTGGGTGTACGTGGACGGGGAGTTCCTGGGCTGAGGCCCGTCACGGGGCCAGGATGTCGAGTTCCTGGAGGGCGCCGACCGTGATCTCGCGGGTGAGGTGCTCGGCGCGGACGGCGTCGCCCGCGCGGACCGCCTCGGCGACCTGGACGTGCAGGGTGACCGCCGCCGGGTCGGGGTCCTCGAACATGACCTCGTGATGGGTGCGGCCGGCCAGCACCTCCGCGACGACGTCGCCGAGCCGGGCGAACATCTCGTTGCCCGAGGCGTTGAGGATGACGCGGTGGAAGGCGACGTCGTGCAGGAGGTAGCCCTCCAGCTGGTGGCCGCGCGAGTGGGAGACCATGCCGAGGGCGCACTCGGTGAGTTCGGCGCACTGCTCGGCGGTGGCGTGCTTGGCGGCGAGGCCCGCCGCGACCGGTTCGACGGCCGAGCGCAGCACGGTGAGCGAGCGCAGCTGGTGCGGCCGGTCGGAACAGGCCAGCCGCCAGCGGATGACCTGTGGGTCGTAGACGTTCCACTCGGCCTTGGGGCGGACCGTGACGCCGACGCGGCGGCGGGACTCGACGAGGTGCATGGACTCCAGGACGCGTACCGCCTCGCGCATCACGGAGCGTGAGACGTCGAAGCGCTGGGCGAGTTCGTCCGTGCGCAGGACACTGCCCGGCGGATACTCGCCCGCGGTGATCGCGGGGCCGAGGGAGTCCAGAACTCGGCCGTGCAGCCCCCGGCCCGTAGTGCTCATGCACTCAGCGTACGGGCAGGATCACGGGAACAAAAAGTCAGACTTATATGTCACAGGCTCTTGATTCGTCGTACCTAATGGGTTTCAGTGTCCGTCGACATCACGTGTCGACGAGGACAGACAGTGAGGCAGCGATGAACACCCCCCATGTCGTCGTGGTCATGGGCGTCGCGGGCACCGGGAAGACCACCATCGGTCCCCTGCTCGCGGCCCGCCTCGGCGTTCCCTACGCCGAGGGCGACGACTTCCACTCCGAGGCCAACATTGCCAAGATGTCGGCCGGCACCCCGCTCGACGACGACGACAGGTGGCCGTGGCTCGACGCCATCGGCGCCTGGGCGCACCGCCGGGCCGGGCTCGGCGGAGTGGTCAGCTGCTCCGCGCTGAAGCGCTCGTACCGCGACCGGTTGCGGGCCGCCGCGCCGGGCGTCGTGTTCGTGCACCTCGCGGGTGACCGCGCGGTGATCGAGGACCGGATGTCGCACCGGCAGGGGCACTTCATGCCGACCGCGCTGCTCGACTCCCAGTTCGCCACCCTCCAGCCGCTCGCGGAGGACGAGGCGGGCGTCGCCGTGGACGTGGCCGGCACCCCCGAGGAGATCACCGAACGGGCCGTCACGGCCCTGACGGCGCTCCCCGAGCCGACCGTGTAACTCCCCTCCCCACCCCCGTACCTGCAAGGGAAACCCCGTGACCAGACTCAGCGTCGAGATGCTGGCAGCGGACCCCGTCGAGCCCATCACCTCGGCGGGACACGCTCAGCTCGGTGTCGCCGTCCTGGTGGGCATCGCCGTCATCGTGCTGCTCATCACCAAGTTCAAGCTCCACGCCTTCCTGTCCCTGACCCTCGGGTCGCTGGTGCTCGGCGCGATCGCCGGGGCACCGCTGGACAAGGTCATCGCCAGCTTCACCGCCGGCCTCGGCTCCACGGTCGCGGGCGTCGGCGTGCTGATCGCCCTGGGCGCCATCCTCGGCAAGATGCTCGCCGACTCCGGCGGCGCCGACCAGATCGTCGACACCATCCTCGCCAAGGCGGGCGGCCGCTCGATGCCGTGGGCGATGGTGCTGATCGCGTCCGTGATCGGACTGCCGCTGTTCTTCGAGGTCGGCGTGGTGCTGCTGATCCCGGTCGTGCTGATGGTCGCCAAGCGCGGCAACTACTCGCTGATGCGCATCGGCATCCCCGCGCTGGCCGGTCTGTCCGTGATGCACGGTCTGGTCCCGCCGCACCCCGGCCCGCTGGTCGCGATCGACGCGGTCGGTGCCAACCTGGGCGTGACTCTGGCGCTCGGCGTCCTGGTCGCGATACCGACCGTGATCATCGCGGGCCCCGTGTTCTCGAAGTTCGCCGCCCGCTGGGTGGACGTCCCGGTGCCGGAGCGGATGATCCCGCAGCGCGCCTCCGAGGACCTGAAGAAGCTTCCCGGCTTCGGCGCCACCCTGGCGACGATCCTGCTGCCGGTCGTCCTGATGCTGTCCAAGGCGCTGGTCGACATCGTCGTGGACGACCCGGAGAACACCGTCCAGCGGGTCTTCGACGTCGTCGGCTCCCCGCTGATCGCCCTGCTCGCCTCCGTGCTGGTCGGCATCTTCACGCTGCTGGCGCCGGCCGGGTTCGGCAAGGAGCGCGTCTCGCCGCTCGTCGAGAAGGGCCTCGCCCCGATCGCGGGCATCCTGCTGATCGTCGGCGCGGGCGGCGGCTTCAAGCAGACGCTGATCGACACCGGTGTGGGCCAGATGGTCCTGGACATCTCCAAGGACTGGTCGATCCCCGCGCTGCTGCTCGCCTGGCTGATCGCGGTGGCGATCCGGCTGGCCACGGGCTCGGCGACGGTCGCGACGGTCTCCGCGGCCGGTCTGGTCGCCCCGCTCGCGGCCGACATGTCGACCACGCACGCGGCCCTGCTCGTCCTGGCCATCGGCGCCGGCTCGCTGTTCTTCAGCCATGTCAACGACGCCGGGTTCTGGCTGGTGAAGGAGTACTTCGGGCTGAACGTCGGCCAGACCATCAAGACCTGGTCCGTCATGGAGACGATCATCTCCGTGGTGGCCGGCGGCTCGGTCCTGCTGCTGTCCCTCGTGTTGTAGGGGTACGGCGATGGCGGCTCACCCGCTCTTCGGCATCTCCGGGCGCACGGCCCCCGTGGCGGGCGTCGCGGACGTCGGGGAGCGGGTGGGCCCGCCGCATCTCGCGCGCGTGATCTTGTCCCGGATGCCCGGAAGATGCCCTGAAGGTGCCGCGCGACCGCCCTGCCGACGCCGTCACGACTTCCCCAGGAGCGCGAAGAGCCCGATGATGTGGTGATCCCCCGGAGGCAGCCGCGGCCGTCGGGGGCACGGACATCGGGGGGGTCTCATGGCGGTTTCCCTCGGGATGCGTATCTCGGGGCTGCTGTTCGTCGGCGCGGTGGCGGTGGCCGCCGCCGCCTTCACCGGCCTGGAGGGCACCGACCGTGCGGACGGCGGGGGCGGCGGACCGGCGGTGAGCGCGGACCCCTCCACCGGGCCGGTCACGGCCTCCCCCTCCCCCACCGCTCCCAAGCGCCCCGACGGGCACATCGGCGCCCCCGCGATCACCGGCGCTCCCGGTGCCGTCGCGGGCGGCGGGACACTGCGCCGTTCCGGCCCAGGACCCGCGCCGTCGGAGAGCCGCGAGCATGTCGTGGCGCCCGCCTGGCTGCCGCCAGGCCCCGGCTCACCGGACCTCGACGGCACGGCCGACCCGGCGGGCGTGTACGACCGGCTCCGGGACCCCGCCGCGTGCGGGACCGCGCTGGACGGCGTCCCCGGGGCGGCGGACGGCGACGAGTGGACGCTCCTGCGGGCCCTGTCCTCGGCCTGTCGGGCCGTGCAGGGCCAGGGCGGCGACTGGGAGCAGGCGGGCCGGGACCACGCGGCCCTGGCCGGCACGGCGCGGTCCTGCAAGGGGCGTGCCGCCTACGCGGTGCTGGGCGGGCTGCTCGACTTCCACCGGCGCAGTCCCACCGCCACCGTGCGGCTGCGGACGCCCGCGGGCGGTGCCCCGGCGTGCCGCTACCGGATCACTGGGGTGGACACGGGCGGTGACGGCACCGCGCGGCCCGCCGAAGTGATCGGCGTCGAGCTGGCGGACGCCTACTTCGACCCCGCCGAACTGCCGCAGGCCGCGACGGTGACGGTCGGGGGCCGGCAGGTGCCGGGCGTCCCGCTGCTGGGGCCGCGCTCCGGTGGCACCGTCGTCCTGTCCGTGGTGGTCCCGGCGCTCGGCCCGGGTCCGGTGGACGTGTCCGTGCGCTACGGCACCGACGAGGTGCGTCTGCCGCAGGCGTTCACGATCGCTCCGCCGGACGTGCTGCCCGACCCGGAGCCGGAACAGGAGCAGGACCCCGGAACCGGCCCCGGCCCCGGCACCGGCACCGGCACCGACCAGGACGAGGACGGGCCGGCCGGGGCCCTGTCCTTCACCTGGTCAGGGGCGCCATAGGGAGTGCTCCCGCTCGGCCCACTCCCGGCTGACGGTGCCCCTGCGGAGGCCGTGGCGGGCCTCCGGGTCGGCCAGGGCCATGCCGATGTGGCCGGCGAGGACGATGCCGAGGGTGAGCGCGAGCCAGTCGTGCACGAAGGTGGCGCTGGTGCGCCAGCGCAGAGGCGTGAGGTGGGTGAACCACATCAGCAGGCCGGTGCCGAGCATCACGAGCGTCGCCCCGGCGAACCAGGAGGCGTAGATCTTCTGCCCGGCGTTGAACTTGCCCGCGGGACGGGAGCCGGGGCGCCGGTCGCGGCGCAGGACGGCCCGCAGCCAGGTCCGGTCGTGCGGGCCGAAGCGGTTGAGGAGGCCCAGGTCGCGGCGGAAGGCGCCGGAGACCAGTCCGGCCAGGGCGGGCACGGGCAGGGCGAGGCCGGCCCACTCATGGACGCGGACCACGAGCTCGCGGCGGCCCACCAGCTCGGCGAACTGCGGGATGTAGAGGCAGGCCGCGGTCACCACGCACACGCCCATCAGCGCGGCGGTGGCGCGGTGCACGTGCCGGGCGGCCGGGGTGAAGCGGCGGACCTCCGTGGCCGGGCGGGGCACGTCAACTCGTGGGGTCATCGTCGCGTCCGTTCGATCGGCCGACCCAGGCGTCGACGTCGTAGCCCCGTTCCTCCCAGTAGCCCGGCCGCACGTCCCGGGTGACGGTGATGCCGGAGAGCCACTTGGCGGACTTGTAGAAGTACATGGGGGCGACGTAGAGGCGTGCGGGGCCGCCGTGGGCGTGGCCGAGGTCCTCGTCCTGCATGCGCAGGGCGACGAGGACGTCGGAGCGGCGTGCCTGGTCGAGGGTGAGGCTCTCGGAGTAGGCGCCGTCGAAGCAGGTGAAGCGCACGGCGCCCGCGCCGGGGCGCACGCCGGCGGCGTCGAGCAGCCGGGACAGCCGTACGCCCTCGAAGGGGGTGCCGGGGACCCGCCAGCCGGTGACGCACTGGACGTCGCGGACGAGCCGGGTCTGCGGGAGCGCCCGCAGGTCGGCCAGCGTGTAGGAGTGCGGGCGGTCGACGAGGCCGTCGACGGTGAGGCGGTAGTCGGTGGCGCTCTTGCGGGGGACGGAGGCGGTGACCGAGTAGTAGCGGAAGCCGCCGCCGTTGGGGAGCAGGTCGGTCAGGCCGGTGGGGTCCTTGTCGGACGCTCCGGCGAGGAAGGACTCCAGGCCGCGTTGCAGGGTGGGCGCGGTGACCACGCCGAGGGCGCCGAGACCGAGGGTGCCGAGGAGGACGCGGCGGCCGATGGGCCTGCCCCGCTCCTCTCCCTGGGGCTCGGGGGCGCCGGGCTGTTCGGGGTTCACCCCCTCATTCGAACACCCGCGGCCCCGGCGGTGCCAGGGATCGCGGGTGCTCGTCAGACTTCCGTCATGTGTGGGGTGCCGGGGCGACCGGTCACGGGGTCTCCTCGGCGGCCTTGTCGAGCTGGAACGCCTCGTTGCCCAGGCCGATGCGCGCGTGCCGTTCGGGGGCGCGCGAGCGCAGCAGCAGGCCCTGGACGACCCCGGCAGCCAGGGCGAGGACGATGACGGAGGGCAGGACCCAGCTCAGGGCGGAGCCCGGGCCGGCGCCGATCAGGACGTCGAAGTCCTTGACGGTGTAGACGACGATGAAGAGCAGCGCCAGGACGGACAGCGCGGAGGCGGCGAGCCGCCAGAACTGGGCCGCGGCGGCACCGCGCCGGACGAAGAAGGCGATCACGGAGACCGAGGCGGCGGCCATCAGGGCGGTGACGCCCAGCGCGCCGAGGCTGCCCATCCAGGTGAACAGGTGCAGGACGGGTGCGGTGGGGTCGCCGGCCGGCTTGTCGTCGGTGAGCGCGAAGGCGGCGACGGCGACGATCGAGACGCCGGTCTGCAGGAGAGAGCCGGTGCCAGGGGCGCCGCTGACGCCGCTGGTACGGCCGAAGGCGGCGGGCAGCAGGCCCTCGCGGCCCATGGCGAAGGCGTACCGGGCGACGACGTTGTGGAAGCTGAGCATGGCGGCGAACATGCCGGTCACGAACAGCACGTGCAGGACGTCGGTGAAGGTCTCGCCGATGAGGTCCTCGGTGAGGAAGAAGAGCATGCCGGCGCTCTGCTCCTGGGCGGTGCCGACGACGGCGGAGGGCCCGGTGGCGACGGTGTAGGCCCAGCAGCTGATGGTGTAGAACACCGCGATGCCGCCGATGGCCAGGAACATCACGCGGGGCACGAGGACGTGCGGGCGGCTGGTCTCCTCGGCGTAGACGGGTGCCTGTTCGAAGCCGAGGAAGGCGGCGACGCAGAAGCACAGGGCGGTGCCGATGCCCGCGCCGGTGAGGGTGTCGGGGTTGAAGGCGTGCAGCGACAGCCCCTCCTTCGCGGGACCGGAGATCGCGGCGACGTCGAAGATGACGACGAGGAGGACCTCGATGACCAGCAGGACGCCGAGCACGCGCGCGTTCAGGTCGATCTTCAGCCAGCCGAGCGCGCCGACGGCGAGCGCCGCGAGCAGGGCCGGTATCCACCAGGCGATCTCCAGGTCGAGGTAGGTGGCGAAGAGCCCGGAGACCTCGAAGCCGAAGATGCCGTAGATGCCGACCTGGAGGGCGTTGTAGGCGACGAGGGCGACCATCGCGGCGCCGGCGCCGGCGGTGCCGCCGAGGCCGCGGGAGATGTAGGCGTAGAAGGCGCCCGCGTTGTGGACGTGCCGGCTCATCTCGGCGTAGCCGACGCTGAAGAGGGCGAGGACCAGGCCGAGGATCACGAACAGCAGCGGCTGCCCGACCACACCCATCACCCCGAAGGTCGTGGGCATGACACCCGCGACGACCATGAGGGGCGCGGTCGCCGCGAGCACGGACAGCAGCAGGCCCGTGGTGCCCAGCCGGTCGGCGCGCAGGGCGCGGTCCTGCCCCTTGAACGTATTGATCCCGCCGTCGCCGGCGGTGGCGCTGCCTGTGCTGGGACTGCCCGTCGTCATCGAATGTCCGTCCTTCGTCGGGTCGGGTGGCGCTGGGTGTGTGGGCGCTGGGTACGTCCTGCGCGATCCGCCGCCCTCAGGCCGTGCCGAGCGCGGTGTCGCGGGCGGCGCGGAAGGCGGTGTACGGGTCGCGGTCCGGGTAGGACCACGGGGACGGGGTGGCGTGGTCGCCGATGCGGTGGAACAGGGCGGCGGCCTCGGCGCCCCGGCCCTCGCAGACCTTGGCGTGGGCGAGGAAGTTCAGGTCGATCAGCCGGCGGGGGTGGTCCTCCTGCTCCCACTCCAGCCACCAGTCGAAGGCGGAGCGCATCACCTGCCGGGCCCGGCGGCCGGCCCAGTGGCCGGAGGCGGCCGCGTCCCGGGGTTCGTGGCCCGCCGCCGCGAGGACGCGGAAGCGCTCGGTGTGGGCGACGACCGGCAGGACGGCGAGCGGCGAGTCGGCGGGGGCCCGCTGCGCGGCGTCGAGGGCGAAGTCGTACACCGCGTGCATCGGGTCGGCGCCGGCCGCGGAGCGCTGTTCGGCGAGCCGGGCGACCACCAGATGATGGGCGTGGTGGTGGTCGGCGTACCGGGCGCGGACCTCGGTGAAGCAGCGCCACAGGTCCGGCTCGGTGCCGAGAGCGCTCTCCAGCTCGAGCAGGCCCAGCCAGGGGGTGGGGTCGGCGGGCAGGAGCGCGGCGGCCCGGTGACAGGCGTCACGGGTGCGCGGCGGCTTCTCCTTGCCGCGCAGGGCGAGCCGCACCTGGGCGAGGGCGAGCAGGACGGAGGCGTCGCCGGAGTCGGGCTCGGCGAGCAGCCAGTCGCGGGTCCAGGCGGCGCAGTACGGCTCGGCGGCGAGCACGGTGACACGGTGGCCCCTGCGGTCCCAGTCGTCGCCCGTACGGGCGAGCAGGGAGCGGACCGTCTGCCAGCGCCCCTGGGAGAGGGCGGTGCGGGCGGCGGCGAGCTCGGCGTCGTCCAGTGCCGCGTCGAAGGTGTGGCCGGAGCGCTTGCGGCCGCGGGCGAGAGGGGGTGGGGGTGGGGACACCGGTTCTGGGTCCTGGGGGCACGTCGTGGGCTGTCATCAGGTGGTCACGCACAGCAAACCCCCCGCCAAGGGTTCTCGTCAAGAGTCAGCCCGGCGTTACGCGTGTCAACTTCCGTGACCCATGGGGCAGTTGTGGTTCGAGCGATGTCCGAAATGACACGAATTGTTGAGAGTGTGTGGCGTAGGTCATGGCGGCGGGGTACTCGGTGCCGCACACTCGTAGGACGCGCATGCCGGGCCTGAGGTCGTTACAGTCGGCCTTTACGCACCCCGTCCCCCTCTCCCGGCAGGATGATCGAGGTACGCAGCGTGTCGCTCCAGATCCTCATACTCGCCATCGCCGCCGCGTCCTGTCTGGGTTTCGGCTTCGTGCTCCAGCAGAACGTCGCGCAGCGGGCACCGCTCAACGACTACCTCTCCCCCCGGCTGCTGCTCGACCTGATGAAGGTCCCGCGCTGGCTCGGCGGCATCGGCCTCATGGTGGTCGGCATGGCCCTCGGCGCGATGGCCCTGGGCCAGGGCGAGGTCTCGCTGGTGGAACCGCTGCTGGCCACGAACCTGCTCTTCGCGCTGATGCTCTCGCGCCGCCAGACCAAGCAGTCCCTCGGCCGCCAGGGCTGGGCGGGCCTCGCGCTCCTCGCGGGCGGTGTGACGGCGTTCATCATGGCGGGGCAGCCCCACGGCGGCTCGGCCGGCGGCGACTCGTTCCGGCAGTGGCTGATCATCGGCGTCATGGTGGGGGCGGCCCTGCTGCTGACGGGGTACGCCAAGCGCTCACGGCTCAACGCCGGCCCGGCCCTGCTCGCCACGGCCGCCGGCCTCCTGTACGGCGTGCAGGACGCGCTGACCCGGATGACCGGGGAGCGCTTCGCGGACGGCGGCATCACCGCGGTCATGACCAGCTGGCAGCCGTACGCCATCGTCGCGCTCGGGCTGACCGGTCTGGTGCTCGTCCAGAGCGCCTTCGAGACGGCGTCGCTGCGCATGTCACTGCCCGCGCTGACCGCGGCCCAGCCGCTGGCGGGCATCCTGTGCGGGGTCGGCTTCCTCGGCGACCGGCTGCGCACCGACCCGGGCGCGCTGGCCTGGGAGTCCGCGGGTCTCGCGGGCATCGTCGTCGGCATCATCCTGCTCGGCACCCACCAGGCCATGCCGTGCGGCGCCCAGCAGACCAAGAGCACCGCGGCCGTGGTCCCGGCCCCGCTGAGCTGACCGGCGCACCCGCCGGTCCACCCACCCGCACCGGGGCCCTCCTGCTTGGATGGGCCCCATGAGTGCTGCTGACGAGATCCTCGACATCGTCGACGAGCGGGACCGGGTGGTCGGGCAGGCCCCACGCGGCGAGGCGTACGCCCGGGGGCTGCGGCACCGCTGCGTCTTCATCGAAGCCCGTGACGCCGACGGCCGGCTCTTCGTGCACCGGCGCACCCCCACCAAGCTGGTCTTCCCCTCGCACTACGACATGTTCGTCGGCGGCGTGGTCGGCGCGGGCGAGTCGTACGACGACGCGGCGCTGCGCGAGGCCGAGGAGGAACTCGGCGTGAGCGGTCTGCCGCGGCCGGTGTTCCTCTTCAAGTTCCTCTACGACGACGGCGCCGGGCAGACCTGGTGGTCGGCGGTGTACGAGGTGCGCTGCACGCTGCCGGTGGAGCCGCAGGTCGAGGAGGTCGCCTGGCACGGGTTCCTGACCGACGGGGAGCTGGAGCGCCGGCTCCCGGAGTGGCCGTGGGTGCCGGACGGAATGGCGGCGTACGAGCGGCTGCGGGCGCACCGGGCGGCCGGCTGACCGGCGGACGGCACCGGCCGGGCCCGTCCGTCCGCGCCCGGTTAGGGTCGTGCCTGTGATCGAGTTCGTGCGCAACGTCCGGCTGTGGTTCGCGCCGGAGCAGGTCCGGCGGGAGGGCGGCACGCCCGACTACCGGTTCTCGCTGGCCAACGAGCGCACCTTCCTCGCCTGGCTGCGGACCGCGCTCGCGCTGGTCGGCGGCGGCTTCGCGGTGGACCAGTTCCTGCCCGACCTGCGCTGGGGATGGCGCGTCGGGCTGGCGCTCGCGCTGCTGGCGGCCGGTGTGCTGTGCGCGCTGCGGGCCGTCAACCACTGGGTGCGCTGCGAGCGGGCGATGCGGCGGGGCGAGGACCTTCCGGTGTCCCGGTTCCCGGCGCTGCTGGGTCTTGTGGTCGCGCTGGTGGCCGTGGCGATGGTGTTCGTGGTGCTCGTCGGGTGGGAAGGGTGAGTGCCAGGCCGGCGGCCGGGGCCGTGCGGGACCCGGGGCTGCAGCCCGAGCGGACGCGGCTGGCGTGGCGGCGGACGACGCTGGCCGCCACGGTGGCCGCCGTCCTGGCCGCGAAGAGCGCGCTGCAGGGCGGGATCTCGGTGACCGGGGCGGTCGTCTGCGCCCTGTGCTGCGTGCTGTGGCTGGGATTCCTGGCGCTGGCCCATCGCAGGATCCAGCTGCTCGCCGCGTCGCCCGAGCCCCGGGCCCTTGCCCCGCGCCATGCGACGGCCACGGTGCTGGTGACGGTGGCCCTGGCCGTGTGCGGGGCGGGGCTGCTTCTGTAGGGGCCGTCGGCGGCTCGGTCGATCGGACGGCCGGCCGCGCTCGCGGGTGCCGCCGCGCCCACCCGTGCCGCCCCAGCGGCACGACTGCCCGCGGCTACGTCCTCAGTCCTCCTTCTCCCACAGGCCCGGCGGGGTCGGGTCCTCCGTCTGCCAGTCCACGGTCACCACGATCTTGCCGGGGGTGCCGCCCGCCTCGCTGAGGCGGTGGGCCTCGGGCGTCCGGTCCAGGGGGAGCGTACGTGCGACACGGACGGTCAGGACGCCCTGCTCTGCCAGCTCGGTGAGCCGTAGCAGGTCCTCGGGGTCGGGGCGGGTGAAGTGGTAGAGGCCGCCGAAGTCGACGACGTCCGGGTCGGCGATCGAGAGGAGGCGCCCCTCGGGGGCCAGCAGATTGGCGGAGACCTTCAGGGCGTCGCCGCCGACCGTGTCGAAGGCCGCGGTCACCCCTTCCGGCGCGAGACCGCGCACCCGCTCCGCCAGCCCTTCGCCGTACTCGACCGGCTCGCCGCCGAGTCCGCGCACGAAGTCGTGGTTGCGGGGGCTCGCCGTACCGATCACCCGGGCTCCGGCGTGCCGCGCGAGCTGGACGGCGAGGGAGCCGACGCCGCCGGACGCCCCGTGCACGAGGACGGTCTCGTCCCGTCTGACCTGGAGCGTCTTCGTCAGCCCCTGGTAGGCCGTCAGCCCCGCGAGGGGCAGCCCGGCCGCCTCCTCCCAGGTGAGGTTGCGGGGCTTGCGCGCGAGCGTCCGCACGGGCGCGGCGACGTACTCGGCGAAGGTGCCGCGCGCGAGGACGTCCTGGCGTACGTAGCCGATGACCTCGTCGCCGACGGCGAACTCCGGGACGGCCGGTCCGGGCTGGACGACGACGCCGCACACGTCCCAGCCCGGCACCACCGGGAAGACGGGCTCGATCAGCTGGTCGAGGTGGCCCTCGCGGCACTTCCAGTCCACGGGGTTCACCGCCGCCGCCCGCACCTTGACCAGCACGGAGTCGGCGCCGACCCGGGGGTCGTCGACCTCCCCGTAGGCGAGCACGTCGGGCCCGCCGTAGCGTGAGTAGCTGATGCCCTTCATGGGTCCGACCCTCCGGGGCGCCCGTACGCCGCGCAAGCGGAATGCCCCGATATGCTCCGTTCGCGTGGCAGCCTGGGCGCCGACGCATGATCGGATCCCGCTTCTCGCGAAGGTGAGCACGATGACCACCCAGCACCTCGAACACTCCGCCCACACGCATGTCCACGGCCCCGGCTGCGGGCACACCCCGGTGCCGCACGGCGACCACACCGACTACGCGCACGACGGGCACCTCCACCGCGAGCACGCGGGCCACTGGGACGAGTGCGTCAACGAGGCGCACGTCGCCCACGACGGCCACAGCCACCGGCACGGCGAGGGCTGCGGGCACGAGAGCGTCCTGCACGGCGACCACGTCGACTATCTGCACGACGGGCACCGGCACGCGGCACACGACGGGCACTGGGACGACCACTGAGACCGGCCGGCCCGGCAGCACCCGCCCCCGAACGGCTCCCCGGCGCCCCGCCGGGGAGCCGTCGGCCCATCGTGGAACCGATCACGTTCGGGCACCCCTCTGGACGGCATACCGACTGGTCGGCATCATAAGTCGGGTCACGTTCACGCGTCCCGAGGAGCACCGATGAGCCCCGACCATCCGCCCGGACTCGATCTCGACCGGCTGCGCGGCCTGCTCGAGCGCGAGCTGCCCGGTCTGGCGCAGGGTCCGCTGACCGGCCGGCTCATCGAGGGCGGACGGTCCAACCTCACCTACACGGTCTCGGACGGCACCTCCCGCTGGGTCGTGCGCCGCCCGCCGCTGGGCCACGTCCTCGCCACCGCGCACGACATGAAGCGCGAGCACCGCGTCATCAGCGCCCTGCACCCGACCAGCGTGCCGGTTCCCCGGCCGCTGCTGCTGTGCGAGGACGAGGAGGTGCTCGGGGCGCCGTTCTACGTGATGGAGTTCGTGGAAGGCACCCCGTACCGCACCGCGGGCCAGTTGGCCCCGCTCGGTCCCCAGCGCACCCGGGACGCGGTGCTGTCCCTGGTGGACACCCTCGTCGGGCTGCACGCGGTCGACCCCGCCTCGGTCGGCCTGGAGGACTTCGGCCGGCCCGAGGGCTTCCTGGACCGGCAGCTGCGCCGCTGGGGAAAGCAGCTGGACGCCTCCCGCAACCGCGACCTGGCCGGGATCGACGAGCTGCACGCGACACTGGGCCGCCGGCTGCCGGACTCCCCCGCGCCGACCGTGATCCACGGCGACTACCGCCTGGACAACGTCCTGATCGGTTCGGACGACCGGATCAAGGCCATTCTCGACTGGGAGATGTCCACCCTCGGCGACCCGCTGACCGACCTGGGCCTGCTGGTGATGTACAGCATGCCGCTCGGGACGCCCGACTCCCCGGTCTCCACGACCGCCGAGGCGGCCGGCCACCCCGCGCCCACCGAGCTGATCCAGCGGTACGCCGAGCGGTCGGGCCGGGACGTCTCCGCGGTGTCCTGGTACACGGCGTTCGCATGGTTCAAGCTCGCCGTGATCCTGGAGGGCATCCACTACCGCTACACCCTGGGCCAGACGGTCGGCCGCGGCTTCGACCGCATCGGCGACCTCGTCCCGGTCTTCATCCAGCACGGTCTGACCACGCTCCGCGACGGCATCCAGGAAGGCTGACGGACATGGACTTCGCGTTCGACGCGCGCACCGAGGAACTCCGCGCCAAACTGCTCGCCTTCATGGACGAGCACGTCTACCCGGCCGAGGCGGTGGCCGAGGAGCAGCGCGCCGCGCTGGCCTCGCCGTGGGACACCCCGGCCGTGGTGGAGGAGCTGAAGGCCGAGGCGCGCCGGCAGGGGTTGTGGAACCTCTTCCTGCCCGACGCCGCGCACGGCGCCGGTCTCACCAACCTGCAGTACGCGCCGCTCGCCGAGATCACCGGCCGCTCCCCGCACCTGGCGCCCACGGCGACGAACTGCGCCGCCCCGGACACCGGGAACATGGAGGTGCTGGCGCAGTTCGGCGACGAGCGGCAGAAGAAGCAGTGGCTGGAGCCGCTGCTCGCGGGCGAGATCCGCTCGGCGTTCGCGATGACCGAGCCGGAGGTGGCGTCCTCCGACGCCACCAACATCACCACGCGGATCGAGCGGGACGGCGACGAATACGTCGTCACCGGCCGCAAGTGGTACATCTCCGGCGCGATGAACCCCGACTGTGCGATCTTCATCGTGATGGGCAAGACGGACCCGGACGGCGCGGACATCCGCCGCCAGCAGTCCATGGTCCTGGTCCCCCGGGACACCCCGGGCGTCACGGTCCGGCGCGCCATGCGGGTGTTCGGCTACGAGGACCACTCCCACGGCGGCCACGCCGAGGTCGTCTTCGACCGCGCGCGCGTGCCCGTGGGCAATCTCGTCGGCGAGGAGGGCGGCGGCTTCGCCATCGCCCAGGCCCGGCTCGGCCCCGGCCGTATCCACCACTGCATGCGGCTGATCGGTATGGCCGAGCGGGCGATCGAGCTGATGTGCCGGCGCGCGGTGTCGCGTCAGGCGTTCGGCAAGGCGCTCGCCCAGCAGGGCGTGGTGCACAACTGGATCGCCGACGCCCGGGTGACCGTCGAGCAGCTGCGGCTGCTGGTGCTGAAGACGGCCTGGCTGATGGACACCGTCGGCAACAAGGGCGCGCACACCGAGATCCAGGCCATCAAGATCGCCACGCCGCGCGCGGTCGTCGACATCATCGACCGGGCGATCCAGCTGTACGGCGCGGGCGGCGTCAGCCAGGACTTCCCGCTCGCGGAGCTGTACGCCTCGGCGCGCACGCTGATGATCGCCGACGGGCCGGACGAGGTGCACCAGCGGTCGCTGGCCCGGCGGGAGCTGAAGAAGTACCTGTAGCGGCACGCGTGCGGGGCCCCGGTGGACTTCCACCGGGGCCCCGCACGGGCATGTTCAGGGGCGCAGCGCCCGCAGCAGCAGGTCGGCGAGGTGGTCGGCGACCTCCTGCGGGCTGAGCGGCCCGTCGGGCCGGTACCACGTGGACAGGTGGTGGACCGAGCCGAAGTGGTAGTCGACCACGAGGTCGGCCGGGGTCGCCGTGGAGAAGACGCCGGTGCGCTGCCCCTCCTCGATGAGCGCGCGGAAGCGTTCGTGGTAGCGCCGGCGCTCGGCGCGCACCAGTTTGTTCTTCTCGGGGCTCAGGTGGTGCATCGAGCGGAAGAAGATCGACGCGTCGTCGAGGTTCTCGATGGTGGTCACGACCACGTCGGCGGCCGCCCCGCGCAGCCGCTTCTCGACGGGCTCGTCGGCGTCCGCGAAGGCGTCCAGGCGCTCCTGCTGCACGCGCAGCACCCGCGCGTACACCTCGTGCAGGAGGTCGTCCTTGCTGCCGAAGTAGTGGTAGAGCGCCCCCTTGGTGACGCCGGCCGCCTCCACGATCTCCTGCACCGAGGTGCGGTCGTAGCCCCGCTCCGCGAAGAGCCGGGTGGCGGCGGCGAGCAGCCGCTGCGGGACGGGCGTACCGTCACCGTCCGTCGTCCTGGCCACTGTGCCGCCACCTGCCTTCCGAGATGTCCGCTTGCTGTCTATCCGTCACTGGTACGGGAACGCAGTTCCCGACGGAGGATCTTCCCACTCGCCGTCTTGGGCAAGTCGGGCAGGATCTCCACCTGGCGCGGATATTTGTAGGCCGCCAGTCTCTCCCTGCAGTGGGAGACGAGTTCGCCGGGGTCGGTGTCCGCTCCCGGACGGAGGCTGATGTACGCCTTGACGGTCTCGCCACGATAGCCGTCGGGCACCCCGACCACGGCGGCCTCCCGGACGGCGGGGTGGGTGTGCAGGACGTCCTCGACCTCACGCGGCCAGACCTTGAAGCCGGACGCGTTGATCATGTCCTTCTTGCGGTCGACGACGTAGAGCCAGCCGTCGGCGTCCATGAACCCGATGTCCCCGGTGCGCAGTTCGCCGTCCGGGAACGTCTCGGCGGTGGCGTCCGGCCGCCGCCAGTAGCCGGGGATCACCTGCGGCCCGCGGACGACGATCTCGCCCTGTTCGCCGAAGGGCACCTCCTCTCCCCGGTCGTCGACGATCCGGACGACCGTCTCGGGTCCCGGCAGGCCCACGGCGAGCGTCCCGGAGGCCGGGTCGACGGGGGCCTCCAGGCCGGGCGGCACGGACGCGCAGGGGGCGGTGCACTCGGTGAGGCCGTAGCCGTTGCGGATGTACGGCCCGAGGGCGGCCCGGAACCTCTCCACCAGGGCCGGCGGCAGCGGGGCGCCGCCGGAGGAGATCATGCGGAAGGAGGAGAAGTGGTCGCGGGTGACGTCGGGGTGTGCGGCCAGCGCCATGAAGGCCGTGGAGGGGCCGACGGTGTAGTGCGGCCTGTGTTCGGCGAACGCGTCGAGGACGACGCCCGCCTCGAAGCGGTACGCGAGGACGAGGGTGCCCCCGCTGACCAGGCAGGCGGCGAGCTGGCAGACCATGCCCGTGATGTGGAACAGCGGCGCGAGCGCGAAGTAGACGGGCGGGTCGGGCAGTTCGAGGCCGGTCCGCTGCCGCTCGGCGTTGTACAGGATGTTGCGGTGGGTGTTGGTGGCGCCCTTCGGGGTGCCGCTGGTGCCCGAGGTGTAGCTGATCAGCGCGATGTCCGACGGGTCCGGGTCCCGGCCCTCGGGCGCGGGGAGCCCGGCGCGGGCCACGGCCGTCAGGTCGTCGGTGCCGTCGGGCGCGGGGAGGCGGTCGAGACCGGTCACCCGGGGGTCGTCGCGGGTCTGGAGGTCCGCCTCGCAGGCGGTGAGCACGATCCGCACCGGCGAGCCGGCCGCCGTGTCGCGCAGGTACGCCTCCCAGGCCCGGCCGGAGCAGACGAGGGCGGCGACCTCGCCGTCCCGCAGGACGTGGCCGACCTCGCCCGACTTGTACATCGGGTTGACGGGGACGACGGTCGCGCCCGCCTTCCAGGCGCCGAGCAGGGCGAGCACGAAGTGCGGGGAGTTCTGGAGCAGGATCGCCACCCGGTCGCCGCGCTCCAGGCCGCGGGCGGCGAGGTGCCCGGCGACCGAGTCGCTGAGCTCGTCGACCTCACGGTGGGTCAGGCGCCCGTCGAAGTAGGCGAGGCACACCCGGTCGGGGGTCTCGGCGGCGGCCCGGCGCAGGGCGTGCACGAGGGAGTCGTCCGGCGCGACGGGGGCGCGCTGGGCCTCGCTGAGCAGGGCCAGCCAGGGCATGGCGGCGTAGCGCGAGGAGGTCATCGGGTCTCCTCCCAGCGCTGCTGGAGGTGGTTCATCCCGGCCAGCCAGCGGTCGGGGGCGGCCGCGCGCGCCTCGTGGTACCCGGCGACCTCGGGGTGCGGCAGGATCAGGAAGCGGTCCTCCTCCATGCCCTTGAACAGGGCGTCCGCCACGTCGTCGGGAGCGATGGCGGTGGGCTTGAGGACCAGGGCGCCGGCGCTGCCGGTGGCGTCCAGCATGTCGGTGCGCACGCCCTGCGGGCAGATGGCGTGGACCTTGACGCCGCGGTGCCGGTACGTCAGCGACAGGTATTCGGCGAAGGCGAGGGCGCCGTGCTTGGTGACGGCGTAGGGCGCGGCGCCGATCATGGTGAGCAGCCCGGCGGCGGAGACGGTGGAGACGAAGCGTCCGCCGCCGCGTTCCAGCCAGTCGGGCAGCAGGGCCTGGGCGGCCCGTACGTGGGCCATGACGTTGACGTCCCAGGACGTCGCCCACGCCTGTTCGTCGAGGGGTGCGCCGGGCTCCTCCCCGGCGAAGGCGACGCCCGCGTTCGCGCACCAGACGTCGATCCTGCCACCGAGGGCGTCGCGGGCCTCGGAGACGATCGAGGAGGCGTCCCCGGGGACGGCGAGGCCGCCGATCTCCTCCGCGACCGTCCGGGCCTTCGCGGCGTCCAGGTCGTTGACGGCGACCCGGGCCCCGGCGGCCGCGAACCGCCGGGCCAGCGCGGCCCCGATGCCCCCTCCGGCCCCGGTGACGACGACTGCGGCGTCCTGCACGGCTTGCACCATCGGTCTCCTTCGACTGCGGCTCCAGGCATGGTCAGACTAACCGGTCGGTATGTGCCAGGGAAGGGCTCGCGCCACCCGGCTCCGGCACCTTCCCTGCGCTCGGCGCGGGCAATACGGTGCACCCCATGCGCCTCTCCAGACGAGCTCTTCTCGCAGCGACCACGGCGGCGACAGCGGCCTCGGTCTCCTCCCCCGCCTCGGCGGCACCGCGTCCCGCCCGCCTGCGCACCGGCTTCGAACGGCTCGCGGCGGACGGCTACGCGCCGCTCGACGGGCAGAAGGTCGGAATCGTCACCAACCCCACCGGCGTGACCCGGGACGTCCGCCACATCGTGGACGTCATGCACGCCGACGACCGGGTGAACCTGACGGCCGTCTTCGGTCCCGAGCACGGCTTCCGCGGCACGGCGCAGGCGGGCGGCTCGGAGGGCCGCTACGACGACCCCGCCACCGGGCTGCCGGTGTACGACACCTACCTCAAGAGCGGCCGGCCGCTGGCCGACGTCTTCACCGCGTCCGGCGTCGACACGGTCGTCTTCGACATCCAGGACGCCGGCGCCCGCTTCTACACCTACATCTGGACCCTGTACGACTGCATGGAGGCGGCCCAGCTCGCCGGGAAACGTTTCGTCGTGCTGGACCGGCCCAACCCGGTGACCGGTCGGGCCGCTCTCGGGCCGGTGCTGCACGAGGAGTTCGCCACCTTCGTCGGCCGGAAGCCCATCGCACAGGCGCACGGCATGACGGTCGCCGAGCTGGCACTGCTGTTCAACGGGGAGTTCCTGGACACCCCCGTCCCGCTGGAGACCGTGCGGATGACGGGCTGGAAGCGCTCGGACCTCTACGACGCCTCGGGGCTGCCCTGGGTGCCGCCGAGCCCCAACATGCCGACCCCGGACACCGCGCTCGTGTACGCGGGCACCTGTCTGTTCGAAGGCACCAACCTGTCGGAGGGGCGCGGCACCACCCGCCCGTTCGAACTGCTCGGCGCGGAGGGCGTCGACGGGCGCTGGGCGGCGGCCGTCAACGGACTCGGGCTGCCCGGCGTGCGGTTCAGGGAGGCGTACTTCGCCCCCACCTTCTCCAAGTTCCAGGGACAGACCATCGGCGGCGTGCAGCTCCATGTGCACGACCGGACCGCGTTCGACCCGGTGCGCACCGGCATCGCGCTGCTGGTGACGGCGAAGCGGACCTGGAGCGGCTTCGCCTGGCGCGCGGACAACTGGATCGACAAGCTCACCGGGTCCACCCAGGTGCGCACGATGATCGACGCGGGCGCCGGCACCGACGAGGTGGTGGCGGGCTGGCGGCGGGAGCTGGCGGCGTTCCGCCGGGTCCGCGAGGAGTATCTGCTGTACCGGTGAGGCCCGGCGCGGGGGTCTCGGCCCCCGCGCCGGTCCCCCGCCGGTCACCGGTGCGAGGTGAACTCCACGACCTGCTGGTACGTCGGCCGGTTCTGCCAGCTGATCTTCCCGTGCTTGATGCCGCCCAGGGTGCGCTGGACGATCGCGTCGGCGCACCACTGGTCGCCCGCCGCGCACTGGTCGTCGCCGGGGTAGACCTGGGCCGCCGTGCGGCCGGCCGCCTCCTTCAGGGTGCTGATCAGCAGGTCCCGGCAGGCCGTGAGGCTGCCGCCGCCGCAGTAGACGCGGTCGAGCGGACCCCGGACCGGCTCACCGAGCACCGCCCGGATGTCCTTGTCGACATAGCTCCACCAGCCGTACTGGAAGGAGCTCCCGGCGTGCGATCCGGTGGGGCCGTGCCCGGCGGACGGGGCCTCGTCGACGGGCAGGTTGCGCTGCATCGCCGTGTACAGGGTGCTGCCGAGCCCGGGTTCGAACTCGGCCTTCACCAGCCGCGGCCACCACGCGTCGAGGATGCGGATCGCGTCGGCGTCGGCGTACTTCTTGGAGCCGGCCGAGGTCTCCGTGCGCCGGGCGCCCGCGGCCACCCACGCCTGGAGCTTGTTCACCGCGGCCGCCGCCGCGGCGTCGGTCACCGGCGTACTGGTGACGACCCGCAGCAGCCCCGGCAGCACGTCCTCGGCGCGCAGGTCGGCGAGGCCCGCGTCGGCCATCGCCTTCACCAGCGCGGCCCGGGTCACACCGCCCTTCGCGACCAGCGCGCGCACCCGGTCGTCCAGCAGGTCGCCCCGGTGGACGGAGCCGTCGCCCCAGGGCGCGGTGCTGTAGTCGGCGGCCTGCTTGTTGTTCCAGGAGATGTAGTAGTCCTGGTCGACGGAGTTGGGGTGCTCGGACGCCGGGGTGTACCGCGCGGTGTTCCCTGCCGGGTCCCAGTCCCGCCACTCGTGCGCCGGGCGCGCCCAGACCGGGAAGTCCGCGTCGACGCCGGCCGCGCGGACCGGGTTGTCGCCGCTGTTGTAGTAGGCGGTGTGCGCGGAGTCGGCGTAGAACCAGTTGAAGGTGAAGTTGATGTGCTGCGTGGCCCGCTGGAAGTCCGCCGGACCCTTGACGTAGTCGGGGTCGTTGAGCATCTGGAAGCCGATGATCGAGTCGACCTCGTGCAGATACGACGAGCGCAGGCTGGTGTAGGCGACCTTCTTGCCGCCCACGGTCGCGCGGTGCGTCACCGGGCCGTACGCCGTGCGCCACACCCGCATCGTGTACGAGCCGGCCGCGGTGCCGTCGGCGGTCGTCGGCTTCCAGGCGTTCTTCTGCTCCACCTTGTCCATCGCCGTGCAGGTGCCGCGGTACAGGTAGTGGTGGTCGTCCTGGCAGAGCTCGACGGCGTAGGTGTCGACGATGTCCTGGCCGGAGGTCGTGGCGCTCCACGCGTAGTCCTGGCCGCGGCCCAGCTCGACGTACATGCTCAGGCCCGCGAAGGAGGCGCCGCGCGCGCTGATGCCCGGGCCCTGGATCTCCTGGAGCAGCAACAGCTGGGGCGCGAAGTAGCCGGTCTGCGGCCCGAACACGGCGATCGGCCGGCCGCTCGCCGTGTGCTCGCCGCTCACGACGAGCGCGTTGGACATGCCCCGCCGGGCCGAGCCGAGGGTGGTGGCGGCGGCCGTCTCGGAGGCACCGTCCGCGGCGGCGCCGGCCGCGCTGCCGGTCCGGTCGTACACCAGCTGCTCGTCGGTCACAGAACCGGCGTCGGGCAGGGCCGTGCCCTGCGGGTCGTCGGGCCTGGTCGCGTACGGGAAGCTCTTGCCGTGGACGGTGACGGCGGCCTCGGGATCGTTGCGCTGCCGGAACGACTCCCACAGCCGGGTGCCCTCGACGACGCCGTACTTCTGCTGGGCGGCCAGCAGGGAGAGGGCGTTGTCGACCTCACCCCCGCCGCCCGAGCCGAACAGCGCGCCGATGACGGAGGCGAGCGCGACCAGGTCCGTCGGCTTGAAGTGCTCGATGGTGCCGGCGTTGGTGATCGAGTCCTTGTGGCCGGTGAGGACGTACTCGCCGGGGAAGTAGCGGCCGCTGTCGGAGGCGTCGATGTAGCTGTTGACGCCGTCGAGGTAGGCCGTGGCGTCGGCGAGGGCCTGCCGGCCGCGGTCGCCGCCCTTGGCGACGGCGCTGTCGATCTGTGCCTGCAGTTCGGCCTCGGTGTAGGGCGCGCTGCGCCAGAACTGCTGTTCAAGACCCTGGTTGGAGGGGGCTCCGCCGGCGAAGGAGGTCAACTGGCCGCGTCCGACGTGCCGGAAGACGTCCATCAGCCACAGCCGGTCCTGGGCGGCCGCGTAGCCCGCGCCGAACTCGGTGCCGTAGCGGGTGGTGCCCGTGATGTGCGGCACACCCGTCTTCTTGTCCCGGACGATCGTCACATCGGTGCGTCCGGCGGGCTTCAGGGTGGAGGCGACCTGGTCCGAGGGGACGCCGAAGGAGGCGTCGTTGAAGAAGGTGCCGAGGGTGGCGTCGGTGAGCTGCTGGTGCCCCTTGGCCAGGGCGGCGTAGGGCCCGAGCTGGTCGGACGCGTGCTCGGGCAGGACGCCGAAGGCCTGGTTGAGCAGGATCTGGGCCAGGGTCGCGTTGCCGTTCTGACCCGGCGGGAGGATGTCGGAGCAGTGCCCGCCGCAGTGGTCGGTCACGGCGGCCGGCTCGGCGGCGACGGCCGGCGAGCCGGTCACCGCCGGGGAAAGGGGTGACAAAAGTCCGGCAATCAACGTGCATACGGATGCGGCCTTCAGGAACCCGGGGAATCCGCCGGGAGTTCTCAGTGCGGCTGGGGCGTTGCGTGGGGTACGCCGTGGCATGGCAGCTCCTACCGACGAGGGTGGGCCGGGACGTTACCGGCGGTATCCCCGGGATGAGAGATGAACATGCGTCACGTTCGAGAGTCGCCAGGACTCGCTGTGGAGGTCGTCGGACACCGGATGGAGCCGAATCGCGTGTCGATACGTCTATTCGTCAACGCCGCGTGGGAAGGGGGCGCGGTGTCGCCGAAGTGACCGAAGTGCAGGTGCAGGTGTGACGGAGGTGCAGGGCGATGGCAGGTTTCCGGAGTCTGGCGAGACAGGTGCGCGATCCGCGGTGCGACTTGGCACTGCGGCGCTATTCACTGCGCAAGTGCCTGGAGCGGTTCGCTCCGTACGGGCACAGGGCGACCTGGGACCACTTGTGCTCCCGGGCGGGATTCGGTCCTGAGGACCGCTCTCCTGAGCCGGCGCGGCTCGTGGCCGCGTTGGAGGAGTTGGAGGAGGCGCGTTCGGTCTGGCTGGCCTACGAGGTCGCGTTCGCCGAGCGGCGCAAGAAGGAGAAGCACGACGGACTGCGCAGGCCGGGCAGCGTGGACGACTGGCACCGGCTGACCTGGGGCGGGTTCGGCGTCGCCTGGTGCGACGACCCCCGGGTGCATCCGCGGGAGCCGCTGGCCGACGTGCTGCGCAGGCTGATCTCCGCGCTGGAGCGCGCACCGGGCTCGACCTGCCCGGTGTGCGACGGGGACCGGCTGGTCTGGAAGTACGACCTGGCGCATGAACCGTCGTCGGGTCCGGTCTGCACGGACTGCGGCATCGTGGTGCCGCGTCCGGTGCTCACACCGGACGCGCTGGCGACGGCGCGCCGCGGACGCCGCCTGCTCGTGTCCGCGTAGGGGGAGTTCCCCTGCGGGGGACCTCAAGCACGTCGGGGGTGCGTCGGGGATGCCGCACCCCCTCCCCCGGGACGCGCTGCCGCGTCCTGGCGCTGGCGCTGTCGGTGCCGGCTGGCACCATCGGTCCATGGTCCAGGTCTGTCTGAACGGTTCGCGGGGAGCATGCGACGGTACGGCCGTACCGCTCACGCCGGCGGCGCTCGCGGAGTCGGCCGCCGGGGCGGTCGCCGCGGGGGCGACGGATGTGCACGTCCACCCCAAGTCCCCCTGCGGGCGGGACAGTCTGTCCGCGCGCGTCCTGGCCCCGGTGCTCACCGCGCTGCGGGACCGGGTGCGGGTGCCGGTGGGGGTGACGACCGGCGCCTGGGCCGAACCGGACCCGGCGGCGCGGGTGGCGCGCGTGCGCGGCTGGACGGTCCTCCCCGACCACGCCTCGGTCAACTGGCACGAGCCGGGCGCCGAGGAGGTGGCCGCCGCGCTGCTGGAGCGGGGCGTGGGCGTGGAGGCGGGCATCTGGTCCGGCACGAACGGCGCGGCCCGGTTCGCCGCGTCCCCCCTGGGCCCGAAGGTGCTGCGGGTGCTGGCCGAGGTGACCGACCCCGACCCGGACGGCGCGGTGACGACGGCCCGCGCGCTGCTCGCCGAGCTGGGGCCCGCCCACGGCCGCCCGGTGCTGCTGCACGGGGAGGACGGAGGGGCGTGGCCGGTGCTGCGGCTGGCCGGCCGGCTGGGGCTGGCGACCCGCATCGGCCTGGAGGACACGCTGTTCCTGCCGGACGGTGAACGGGCCGCCTCCAACGCCGACTTGGTGGGCGAGGCCCTGAAGTGGCTCGCGGGTGGCGCGCGCACGAGGTGACGTGCGGTCAGGAGTGCTCGGCGTCCTGCCGCTGCCTGTTCCCCCGCTGTTCCGCCAGCAGGCGCGAGCCCGTCAGGCGTTCACCGGTGATGTCGTCGGGGTTGGACAGGACGCAGCCGTCGAGGGAGAGACAGCCGCAGCCGATGCAGTCGGTCAGGTGGTCGCGCAGGCGGTTGAGCCGGCTGATGCGTTCGTCGAGCTCCGAGCGCCACGCCTCCGACAGCCGCGCCCAGTCCTCGCGGGTGGGCGTGCGCTCCTCGGGGAGTTCGGCGAGGGCCTCGCGGATCGTGGCCAGCGGGATGCCGACGCGCTGCGCGGCCCGCACGAAGGCGACCCGGCGCAGGGTGTCGCGGGAGTAGCGGCGCTGGTTCCCGGAGGTGCGGCGGCTGGTGATCAGGCCCTTGGACTCGTAGAAGTGCAGGGCGGACACCGCGGCGCCGCTGCGGGCGGACAGCTGGCCGACCGTGAGCTCGTGGATCTTCTCGGGAATCTGGGGCACGCCCCCAACCTACCCACCCGTGTCACTCCCCCGGTCCGTTGACAGTCCTCCCGCGGCCTAGCATGCTAAGCAGTTGCTTAGAGTGCCGTTCCGAGACATGTGACGCGAGAGGCCTGGACATGGCAGAGCCGAGGATCTTCACCGGCGCCGACGACCTGAAGGCGGCGGTGGGCGAGCAGCTGGGGTACACGGACTGGCTGGAGGTCGACCAGAAGCGGATCGACACGTTCGCCGAGGCCACCGGGGACCATCAGTGGATCCACGTGGACCCGGACAAGGCCGCGTCCGGCCCGTTCGGGACGACGATCGCCCACGGCTATCTCACCCTGTCGCTGCTGCCGCTGTTCGGCCCGCAGCTGATCGCGGTCGAGGGCGTGAAGATGGGTGTGAACTACGGCACCAACAAGGTGCGTTTCCCCGCCCCGGTCCCGGTCGGCTCGCGCCTGCGCGCCACCGCCGCCATCACGGACGTCACGGACGTGCCGGGCGGGGTGCAGGTCAGCGTCGCCTTCACCGTGGAGCGCGAGGGCGGGGACAAGCCGGTCTGCGTGGCCGAGTCCGTGTCCCGGTACTACCTCTAGCGGTCACAGCACTGGCGAAGACCCTCCGGCGAGGGGCTACTTCGCCCCGACCATCCGCAGCACGAGGTCGGCGTACAGCGCGCCGACCTCGTCCGGCGTCCAGGGGCCGGACACGTTGAACCAGCGGGCCACGTCGATGCACAGGGACAGCACGGCGAGGGTGGTGCCCTTGACGTCCAGGACGTCGAAGTCGCCGGCCGCCACGCCGTCCTCGATGATCCCGCGCACCTCGGCGTCGCACTGCCGGCGCAGCGCGAGGATCTCGGCGCGGGCGTCGGGGCCCAGCGAGTCGAGCTCGTACTGCACGACCCGGGCGGTGGTGCGCCCGCCGGCGTGCCAGCGGACGAAGGAGCCGACCGCGCCGGCGAGCCGCTCGGCCGGGGTGCCCTCGCCCCGGGCCGCCGTGCGCAGGATGTCCAGCGCCTTCTCGTGGCCGATGCGGCTGATCCGGTGGAGGAGCTCCTCCTTGGTCTTGTAGTGGATGTAGAGCGCGGCGGGGCTCATGCCCGCGCGGCCCGCGATGTCCCGGGTCGTCGTGGCGTGGTAGCCGCGCTCGGCGAAGGCCTCCACGGCGGCGATCAGCAGCCGCCGGGCCGCGTCGGGCGTGACCTCACCCCACGCCGACGTCTCGCCGCCGGCCGTGTCCTCCGCCGTACTCATCGCTCACTCGCCCCTCTCGCTGACCGAGGCTCCACCATACCGCCCCAGGTGAGCGGGCGCTTAGCGCGCGGTGCGGCCCCGGACTCTCAGTGCTTGGGGAAGGGCGGGTACGCGGGCGGCGCCGTCGCGTCCTGGCGGTCCCGGATCACCTTGGCGAGGGTGAACGCGGAGGTGACGAGGTACAGCACGGCGATCGCCAGGAAGGCCCGGACCCAGGCGTCGGCGTTCAGCTTGAAGATGCCGATCGCGGTCGCGGCCATGGCGACCGCGAAGGAGGCGACGGCCTGTCCGTAGAAGGCCGCGGTGTTCTGGGGCTTGCCCGATGCGTCACTCATGGGCCCATGCTCGGGCCACCGCGGCCGGTCCGGCATCCGTCGGGGTACTCAGCCCGTACTCAGAACGCCTCAGCCCGGTGCTCAGCACGCCCCAGTCGGTGCTCAGCACGCCCCAGTCGGTGCTCAGAACGCGGAGACCCCGGTGAGCGCCCGGCCGATGACCAGCTTCTGGATCTGGCTGGTGCCCTCGTAGAGGGTCATCACGCGGGCGTCGCGCAGCAGCTTGCCCACCGGGTACTCGTCGATGTAGCCGTAGCCGCCGAAGACCTGCAGGGCGTTGTTGGCGGCACGGACGGCGGCCTCGGAGGCGAACAGTTTGGCCTTGGAGGACTCCACGGCGAACGGCTGCCCGCGGTCGATCAGGTCGGCGACCCGCCAGGTCAGCAGCCGGGCCGCGTCCACGTCGACGGCGATGTCGCTGATCAGCTCCTGGACCAGCTGGTGCCCGGCGATGGGCTTGCCGAACTGCTCGCGCTCCCCCGCGTAGCCCACGGCGGCGTCGAGCGCGGCCTGGGCGATGCCCACACAGCCCGCGGCGACCGACATCCGGCCCTTGGCCAGCGCCGACATGGCGACGGAGAAGCCCTTGCCCTCCTCGCCCAGGCGGGCCGACGCGGGCACGCGCACCCCGTCGAGGACGAGCTCGGCGGTGGCCTGGCCGCGCAGGCCGAGCTTGCCGTGGACGGTGCGGCGGGTCAGGCCGGGCGTGTCCGTGGGGACCAGGAAGGCGGAGACGCCCTTGTGGCCGGGCGCGTCCGTGGAACGCGCGAAGAGCAGCACGACGTCGGCCCAGGTGCCGTTGGTGATGAACATCTTGCTGCCCGAGACGACGTAGTCGCCGCCGTCGCGTACGGCCCGGGTGGCGAGGCTGCCCGCGTCGGAGCCGGTGCCGGGCTCGGTGAGGCCGAAGCAGCCGACCAGTTCGCCCGCGGTGAGCCCGGGCAGCCAGCGCCGCTTCTGCTCCTCGCTGCCCCAGGCCGCGATCGTCTTGGCGACCAGGCCCAACGAGACGGAGACGATGCCGCGCACGGACGAGTCGCCCCGGCCGAGCTCCTCGGTGACCAGGCAGTACGCGAGATGGTCGCCGCCCGAGCCGCCGTACTCCTCGTCGACGGTCAGCCCCAGGAAGCCGACCTCGCCGAGCTTCTTGACGATCGCGCGGTCCACCTCCTCGGCGCGGTCCCAGGCGATGGCGTGCGGGGCGATCTCACGGGCGACGAAGTCCCGGGCCAGCCGGCGGACGGCGGCCTGCTCCTCGCTGAGCTCCAGGTTCATGCGGCGGACACCTCACCATTAAACTAACACTGCTAGTTTCCATCGGGCAGCCCTACTATGTGCGCCATGGCCCGACCGCGCAAGCCCCTCCTCAGCTACGACCGGATCGTCGCGACGGCCCGCGAACTCGTGGACACGGAGGGCCTGGCGGCGCTCTCCACCCGCCGGCTCGCCGCCGAACTGGGCGTCAGCGGCCCCTCCCTCTACAACCACTTCCGCACGAAGGACGAGATCCTGGAGGCGGTCGCCGACTCGGTGAGCGCCCAGGTCGACCTGTCGATGTTCGAGGACGGCCGCGACTGGCGGACCGCGCTGCACGACTGGGCCGTCTCCTACCGGGCGGCCTTGCGCGACCACCCCAACATCGTCCCGGTGCTGGCCCGCGGACCCGGCCGACGCCCGGCCGCGCTGCGGCTCGCGGACGCCGTCTACGGCGCGATGGTCGAGGCGGGCTGGCCCGCGTCGCAGGCCACCTCCATCGGCGCGCTGATGCGGTACTTCATCATGGGCTCGGCGCTCGGCTCCTTCGCGGGCGGCTTCGTGGACGACGCCAGCGCGTACGACCCCGCCGACTACCCCCACCTCGGCCAGGCCCACCTCCTCGCCGAGCAGCAGGAGAAGGTCGACGAGCGGGCCTTCGAGACGGGCCTCGCCGCCCTGCTGGACGGGCTGGCCCAGCAGTACGCGCGCCTGACCGGCCAGAGCTGAAGCTGGGAATTCTTCGGCGCGGACCGAAACGTCCGTGCCCCATCCTGGGAGGCATGACCTCCAGGGAACCCCAGGCACCTCGGCTCGCCCGGCTCGCGGCGCTCATCGCCGACGAGACACGGGCGGCCTGCCTGCTGGCGCTGCTCGACGGACGGGCCTGGACCGCCGGGGAGCTGGCCCGGCACGCGGGGGTCGCCCCCTCGACCCTGAGCGAGCACCTCGGCAAGCTCGTCGCGGGCGGGCTGCTCGCCGAGGAACGGCAGGGCAGGCACCGGTACGTACGGCTGGCCGACACGCGGACCGCGCAACTGGTGGAGGACCTGGTCGCCCAGGTGAGCCCGGGCGCCCGGCCCACGCCCCGGAGCCTGCGGGAGGCCGGCGCCCACTCGGCGATGGCCCGCGCCCGCACCTGCTACGACCATCTCGCCGGACGGCTCGGCATCGCGCTCACCGACGCGCTGACCGGGCGCGGGCTGCTGCGCCAGGACACCGGGTTCGCCCTCACCGACGCGGGACTCGGCTGGTTCGCCGCCGCCGGCATCCCGCTGGAGCGGACCGGGCGCCGCCCGCTGGCCCGCGCCTGCCTCGACTGGACCGAACGCCGGCCGCACCTCGCCGGGGTCGCGGGCGCCGCCCTGTGCCGGCACGCGCTGGAGACCGGGTGGTGCGTACGGATCGGCTCGGAGCGGGCCGTGAAGGTGACCGCCGCCGGTGAGCGGGCGTTCCTCGACCTGCTCGGCGTCGAGGCCGGCTCGCTCCGCTGAGGGCCGCCGTCCGAAAACCACTTTCGCCGCTCGCCGTTCCCGGTCCACGATCCACCGGTCCCCACCCGCCCCCTCCCGACGTTCGGAGCATGATGACCTCCTCCCCCGCCTCTCCGTCCCGCCGTGCCGGGCTGCTCGCCGCGGGCGCCGCCACCGTCACCGTCGTGCTGTGGGCCTCGGCGTTCGTGTCGATCCGCCGCGCGGGCGAGGAGTACTCCCCGGGCGCGCTGGCGCTCGGACGGCTGCTCGTCGGCGCCGCGGTGCTGGGCGCCCTCTGCCTGATCCGGCGCGAGGGGCCGCCGCCCCGGGCGGCCTGGCCCGGGATCGCCATATCGGGCCTCCTCTGGTTCGGCCTCTACAGCGTGGTGCTGAGCTGGGGCGAGCAGGAGGTCGACGCCGGCACGGCGGCCCTCGTGGTGAACGTCGGGCCCCTCCTCATCGCCCTGCTGGGCGCGCGGCTGCTGGGAGACCCGATGCCGCCGCGGCTGCTGGCCGGAATGGCGGTCTCCTTCGCCGGCGCGGTGACCGTGGGCGTGTCGATGTCGGGCGGGGGCGGCTCCTCGATGCTGGGCGTGGGCCTGTGCCTGCTGGCCGCCGTCGCGTACGCGGGCGGGGTCGTGGCGCAGAAGCCGACGCTGGGCCACGCCAGCGCGCTCCAGGTGACGACGTACGGATGCCTGGTGGGGGCCGTGCTGTGCCTGCCGTTCGCCGGCCGGCTGGTCACGGACGTGGCGCACGCATCGCTGCCGGCCACGCTCCACGTGGTGTACCTGGGGGTCTTCTCGCTCGCGCTGGCCTTCACCACCTGGGCGTACGCCCTGGCCCGTACGACCGCCAGCCGGATGGGCGCGACGACCTACGCGGTGCCCGCGCTGGTGGTGCTGATGTCGTGGCTGGCGCTGGACGAGGTGCCGGGGTGGTTCACGCTGGCGGGCGGGGCGCTGTGCCTGGCGGGTGTCGCCGTGTCGCGGTCGGGCTCGCGGTCCGCCCGGGTGGTGGCGAAGTCGCCGCGCACCGGGCGGACCCACGAGTCGCTGTGACCGCGCGCTGAGCCCCGGGCCCGGTCAGAAGACGACCAGGGCCCGGCCTCCCTTGCCGGCGAGCATGTTCTCGAAGGCGGCCGGGATGCCGTCCAGGGCGATCCGCTCCGTGACCAGGGCGCCCAGGTCGAGGCGGCCCTCGCGGACGTGTGCGGCGAGGACGGGGACGTCCCGCGCCGGGTCGGAGTTGCCGTAGACGCAGCCGGCGAGGGTGCGGCCCCAGTGGAAGATCTCCAGGGCGTTGAAGGTGACCTGCTGGTCCTTCCCGCCGATCCCGACGACCGTGGTGCGGCCCCCGCGCCGGGTGGAGTCCCAGGCGGCGCGGATCGTGGCGGCGCGGCCCACGCACTCCACGGCGACGTCCACGCCCTGCTTTCCGGTCAGGCCCCGGATCTCCCGGGCGGTGTCCTCGGAGGCGACGACGTAGTCTGTGGCGCCCGCCGCGCGGGCCAGCTCCTCCTTCGCCGGGGAGACGTCGACGGCCACGATCCGGCCGGCGCCCGCGATGCGGGCCGACTGGAGCGCGGCCAGGCCCACGCCGCCGACGCCGAACACGGCGACGCTCTCGCCGGCCCGGACCCGCGCCGCGTGGTGGACGGCGCCGTACCCGGTGAGGACGGCGCAGCCCAGCAGGGCGGCGTCGGTCAGCGGAACCCCGTCCGGCAGCGGCAGGACACAGTTCGCCGGGACGACCGTCTCCTCGGCGAACGCGGCGACGTTCAGGCCGGGGTGCAGGTCGGTGCCGTCGGTCGTGCGGGCGTGGACGTTCGCGGCGCCGTTGAGGGCGTTGGCGCACAGCCACACCTCGCCGAGGCCGCAGGCGTGGCAGCTCCCGCAGGAGGGGGCCCAGTTCAGGACGACCCGGTCGCCGGGCGCGACACCCGTGACCCCCTCGCCGACGGCGGCGACGGTGCCCGCGCCCTCGTGGCCGAGCACGGCGGGGACGGGGAGGCGCATGGTCCCGTCGGACAGGGACAGGTCGGAGTGGCAGACGCCGGCGGCGGCGAGCCGGACGCGGACCTGGCCGGGTCCGGGGTCGGGCAGGACGATCTCGGTGACCTCGAGCGGGGCCCCGACGGCGGGCAGGACGGCGGCGCGGACGGCCATGGCGGACGACTCCTCGGTGCGCGAAGGGCTGGTGGCGGGCCTCGGAACAGCCGGGCTCAGAACTGCAGGGACTTGGTCTGGAGGTACTCGGCGAGCCCGTGTGCCCCCAGTTCCCGGCCGACACCCGACTGCTTGTAGCCGCCGAAGGGGGCCAGCGGGTTGAACCGGCCTCCGTTGATGTCGACCTGGCCGGTGTCCAAACGGCGTGCGAAGGCCACGGCCTGCTCCTCGTCGGCGGCCCAGACGGCGCCCGCGAGACCGTACACGGTGCCGTTGGCGATCCGCAGGGCGTCCTCCTCGTCCTCGTACCGCAGGATCGACAGGACCGGCCCGAAGATCTCCTCCTGGGCGATCGTCATGCCGGGATCGACGTCGGCGAAGACGGTCGGGCTGACGTAGTAGCCCTTCTCGCGCGGCGCCCGCGGACCGCCCGCCACCAGCCGGGCCCCTTCGGCGACGCCCTTCTCGATGTAGCCCAGCACCCGCTCCTGCTGCCGGGCGCTGACCACGGGGCCGATGCGCTCGCCGTACTTCGCGGCGGCCTGCGCGGCCAGCTCGACGGCCTCGCCGTACTGGTCGCGGTGGACCAGCATGCGGGTCCAGGCGCTGCACGTCTGGCCGGAGTTGGACATCACGTTGGCGACGCCGACGTTGACGGCCTTGGCCAGGTCGGCGCCCGGCAGGACGACGTTGGCGGACTTGCCGCCGAGCTCGAGGGCGACCTTCTTGACGGCGGCGCCGGCCACCGAGGCGATCCGCCGCCCGACGGCCGTGGAGCCGGTGAAGGAGACCAGGTCGACGCCCGGGTGCTCGGCGAGCGCCTGCCCGGCGACCGGGCCGAGTCCGGTGACCAGGTTGAAGACGCCCGCGGGGACCCCGGCCTCGTGCACCGCCTCGGCGAACAGCTGGGCGACCAGCGGAGTGTTCTCGGCGGGCTTCACGACGATCGCGCAGCCCGCGGCCAGCGCCGGGGCGGCCTTCGCGACGATCTGGTGGAGCGGGTAGTTCCAGGGCGTGATGGCGCCGACCACGCCGATCGGCTCGTGGTACACGGTCGAGTTGCCGACCTTCTCCTCGAACGCGTAGGTGCCCGCGAGCTGCGCGTACGAGCCGGCCACCGCGATCGGCACGGCCGCGTGGACGGCCTGGGAGAACTTCAGCGGCGCCCCCAGCTCGGCGGTGACCGTCGTGGCGATCTCGTCCCGCCGGGCGTCGAGGACGTCCCGCAGGGCGGTCAGGCGGGCGGCGCGCTCGGCGGGCGGGGTGGCGGCCCAGCCGGGCAGCGCGGCCCGGGCGGCCCGTACGGCGGCGTCGACGTCGGCGGCGGTGCCGGCCGGGACCGTGCCGAGGACCTGCTCGTCGGCCGGGTTCACCACCTCGATGACGTCCTGGCCGGCGGCGGGCCGCCAGGCTCCGTCGATGTACATGCCGTCGTGTGCCTTCATGGCGGTTCCTCCCGGGGCGGGCCGTCGACCGGCCGCCGCCGCGTTCGTCGTTCCGGCTGTGGTCGTCCGATTCATAAACTAGCGGCGATAGTTTTAGCGCGCCAGGGACCGCAGGGGATCGGCCTGATCCGGGAGCCACCCTCGCCCGGTCACTCCTCCAGGTCCGGCAGCCGCGCCGGGGCGGGGCAGATCCGGTCGCCGTGCTGGTCGAAGACGAACATGTGGGCGATGTCGACGAGCAGCGGCACCTGCATCCCGTGCCGCAGCGCGAGGTCGGGGGTGGTGCGCACGATGAGGTCGCCCGGGAGGCGCCCCTCGGGCGGCGCCGGTTCCCCGGCCGGGCCGTCGGGTTCCTCAGCCGTCACCACCGGGCCGGCCCGCAGGGCGCCCGCCCGGCCGCGCAGCCGCTCCAGCACGGTGCCTCCCTCGCGGCGGCGCCGGCGGCCCGGCGGGGCGGGTCGCGGCGCCTCCAGGTCGGGGACGACGGCGGGCCGGGAGCCGGTGTTGAAGTGGACGAGCATCTCGTGCCCCTGGAACTCCACATGCTCGACCAGACCCGTGATGTGCGTCTCGCCGGGCCGGGCGGTCGCCCGGTCGCCGATCCGCACGGCCTCCGAGCGCAGGCCCACGATGACCTCACGGCCCTGCTGGACCCGGAGCAACTGGTGGTCGAGGCTGAGGGGTTCGGGCAGCCGCAGGAACTGCTTGCCGAGGCTGATGGTCATGGCGCCGTCGAGCGGGGCGCGGACGACCCCACGCAGCAGGTTGATGCGCGGGGTGCCGATGAAGGCGGCGACGAAGACGTTGCGGGGCAGCGCGTACACCGTCCGCGGGGTGCCGACCTGCTGGAGGACGCCGCCGCGCAGCACGGCGACCCGGTCGCCGAGCGACATGGCCTCGGCCTGGTCGTGGGTGACGTAGACCGTGGTGACGCCGAGCGTGCGGGTCAGGCCCGATATCTCGGCGCGCAGATGGTTGCGGAGCTTGGCGTCCAGGTTGGACAGCGGCTCGTCCATCAGGAACGCGGTGGGGCGGCGGGCGATGGCCCGCCCCATGGCGACGCGCTGGCGCTCACCGCCGGAGAGCTGGCCCGGGAATCGGTCGAGCAGTTCCTCGATGCCGAGCATGCGGGCCGTCGCCTCGACCCGCGGCCGGGGGTCGGCGCCGGGCGCCTCGATGCGCAGCGGGAAGCCGATGTTGTCGCGGCTGGTCATGCTCGGGTAGAGGGCGAAGTTCTGGAAGACCATGGCCATGTGGCGGTCCGCGGGCAGCAGGTCGTTGGCGTGCTCGCCGTCCAGGAGCAGTTCGCCGTCGTCGATCTCCTCCAGACCGGCGATCATGCGGAGCACGGTGGACTTGCCGCAGCCGGAGGGCCCGAGGAGCACGAGGAACTCACCGGGCCGGATGTCCAGCGACAGCCGGTCGACGACGCGGACGCCCCGCGTGTACGACTTGCTCACGGCGTGCAGAGAGATGGCGCGTGTCATGGCGGCTGCCCCCGGGGGCTCACGGGATCGCCTCGTGCGGGTCGTACGGGGCGTGTGAGTCACGGAAGTTAACGGAATGTGTGCGGCCGGGGGAAGGGAACGGGCGGGATCGGGCGGCACGGTCCAGCACGTGAGATAGCGGACGCTCCCGTTCAGCCCTTGCGTGCGGCTCCGGCTCAGTCCTTGCGCGGCTCTTGTTCAGCCCTTGCGCGCGGGTTCGCGGGTGCCGGTGAGGTGCGCGAAGACGACCACGTTGCCCGAGTAGCCGGTCCTGCGGTCGTAGTTGCCGCCGCAGGTGATGAGCCGTAGCTCGGGGCGGTTGCGCGTGCCGTACACCAGCCGGTTGGGGAACTTGTCCTTCTCGTACGACTTGATCGCGTCGACCGTGTAGACGGCGGTACGCCCGTCGGCGCGCCGGACCTCGACCCGCTTGCCGCGCTTGAGCTCGCCGAGGCCGCCGAAGACGGCGGGACCGGTGTTCGTGTCCAGATGGCCGACGGCGATGGCGGTGCCGGGCTCCCCGGGGGACGGCCCGTCCGTGTACCAGCCGGCCAGTTCGGGCTTGTCCTCGGGCGGTGTGGTCAGCCGGCGCTCGCTGTCCAGGGCCAGGTCCATGAGGTCGGCGTCGACGCCGATGTAGGGGATGACGATGCGGGTCGCCGGGGAGCGGGGCAGCGTGCGGGGCGGGGCGGACGTGCCGGCCGGACGCGGGGCCGGTGGCACCGGGGCGCGCGTCACCGGCCGCGACGGTCCGGGGCTCCGGAGCCGGCGCGGCGGTGCCGGCTCCGTGGCCCTCCCGGTGGACGATCCGGTGGCCGGCCGTCACCAGGACGACGGTGAGGACCGCCGTCCTGGCCAGCCGGTAGGCGCGCCTGCGGTACCAGGGCCGGCGCCTTCTACGCGCCATGCGAACGGCGACGGAGCCGGAACCACATCACCCCGCCGACGGCGGTCAGGCCGACGGCGGCGGCGCCGGCGACCGTGGTGAAGGCCTGGTCACGGGCGATCCCGCCGCCTCCGGCGGCCGGTCCGCCCTGCGGGGCGGGCGAGGGGGTCGACATGGAGGCCCGGCAGTCGACGGTGAAGGTCTTCTCCCGGTTGGGGGCGGTGGCGCCCGTGAACTCCCAGGTCAGCCGGTACTGGCCGTCCGGGAGTGTCAGGTCCTCGCTGTGTCCGATGCCGCGGTTCAGGGTCACGGTGCCGTTGAGCGTGGCCCCGCTCGGGACCGTCGGCTGGGTCACGATGTTCCAGGTCACGGTCCCGACGGTCTCGAAGTTCGCCAGGTCGAGGTAGAAGCGGCAGACCCTGGGCTCGTCGATGGCGTCGCCGTAGTCCGTGCGCCGGACCCCGTCCCACGGCGCCGTGTGGATCTTGACGGTGCCGTTGTCCCCGGGGGCCATCGGAGCGACGGCTCCGGCGGACGGCAGCCCGGTGAGCGGGGTCAGCGCGGCGGTGAGCGCCGTGACGGCGGCGATGCGCGCGGCTCGGCGTCGAAGAGGCGTGGTGGGCATGCGAGTCCTCCGAGTCAGACGATTTTCGTACAAATCGCTCGTCTCTGACTCTCTTTCACATCTGCCGTCAAGATCGTGGAAGCAGGGCCTTACGGCCCATCAGATACCACTCTTTCGACGCAATACGGTCTCCGGTCCGCGTCGCGTGCCGCCGTCCCCCGCCTCCCCGGACGGCGGCGCGGGCGAGCGCAGCGCCGTCCCCGCCGAGACCAGCAGCAGCGCGCCGAGCATCACGAACGGGGCCGCCACCCCGGCCAGTCCCGCCACCAGGCCCGCCGACGCCGGGGCGGCGACCTGCCCGAGGCGGTTGCCGGTCAGCCGCAGCGCGAGGGCGGTGGAGCGGGAGCCCTCGGGGGCCGCCTGGACGACCGTCGTCATGGACAGCGGCTGGCCGACGCCGAGACAGAACCCGAGCACCGTCAGCATCGCCGCGAGCGCCCACACCGGCACCGGCAGCGCCACGCCCGCGCACAGCAGGCCGCCCAGCAGGCAGGTGACCGTCAGCAACGCCGTGCGGCCGAGCAGCCGCAGCAGGGGCGTCAGGACCAGGCGGCAGGCGATGGTCGCGGCGGCGCGCAGGCTGAGCAGGACCCCGATCACCGAGGGCGCGATGCCCCGGTGCTCGCCGACCACCGGGAGGTAGGCGGTGAGGATGTCGGTGGCGGAGAGCACGGAGAGGCTGACGAAGATGCCGGCGGGGACGCCCCGGGAGCGCAGGATGCGCCCGACGGGCACGCGGTCGCCCGGCGGCTTCCGGGACCCGGCGGCCGTACGGCTCTCTATGCGCCACAGCGAGGAGAACGCGACCGCGCATCCGGCGCCCGCCACCAGCAGGGCGAGCGCGCTGCCGTGCGCCCGGTCCGGGCCGCCGACCAGCGCACCCGCCGCGATCGGCCCGACGAGCTGGCCGAGGGAGGCGCCGATCGTGAAGTGCCCGAAGTTGCGGTCCTGTTCGTGCGGGGCGGACTGCCGGGCGACGAGGGACTGCGCGCCGATGACGAAGCAGAGGTGACCGAGGCCCATCACACCGCTCCAGACGGCCATCGCCCCCGGTGAGCCGGCCAGGCCGCTCAGCGCGCAGCCGCCGGATATCAGCACGACGCCGACGGGGAGCAGCGGCGCGCAGCGCCCGTGGTCGGTGCGGCGGCCCAGCGGGACCGCGGCGAACAGCGGGAGCAGGGCGTACACGCCCGCGATCACTCCGACCGCCCGCTCGTCGGCGCCGAGCGCGAGGGCCCGGTAGGAGACGGCGGGCCGGGCCATCGACACCGCCCCCTGCGCGAAGCTGAAGGCGATGACGAGGCGGAGCAGCCAGCCGCGGTTCCCACCGGGCGCCATGAGCGAATTCCTCCGTGGAGCGGGTCAGACGGTGCCGAACAGGACGCCCGCCGCGAGGACGACGAGGCAGGTGAGCGCGGCCCACTTGACCACGAACCGGGTGTGGTCGCCGAACTCGACCTTGGCCATGCCGACGAGGACGTAGACGGCCGGGACGAGCGGGCTCGACATGTGCAGCGGCTGGCCGACCAGGGAGGCGCGGGCCATCTCCAGCGGGGTGACGCCGTGGGCGGCCCCGGCCTCGGCGAGGACGGGCAGGACACCGAAGTAGAAGCCGTCGTTGGACATGAAGTAGGTCAGCGGGAGGCTCAGCACGCCGGTGACCAGGGCCATGTGCGGGCCCATGCCCTCCGGGATGACGTCCACCATCCACGTCGCCATGTGGTCGACCATGCCCGTGCCCTGGAGGACACCGGTGAAGACGGCCGCGGCGAAGACCATGCCGGAGACGTTGAGGACGTTGTCGGCGTGGGCGGCCAGGCGGGCCTTCTGGTCCGGGATGTGCGGGAAGTTCACGGAGAGCGCGAGCGCGGCGCCGAGGAGGAACAGCACCGGGATGGGCAGCAGTTCCATGATCATGGCGGTCAGCAGGGCGACCGTGAGCAGCGCGTTGAACCAGTAGAGGCGGGGGCGCAGGGTGGGCCGGTCCGGGTCGAGCGCGGCGAAGCGCTCGTCGTCGGCGTCGTGGGCGTCGTGGGCGTCGTGGGCGCCGTGGGCGCCGTGGGTGGAGGCGCCCTCGGCGTCCGAACTCCCGCCGGTCGCAGGAGAGTCGGCCGCCACGGAGCCGGTGCCGCCGGCGCCCACGAGGATCGCCTCGGTCTCGGTCTCCTTCTCCGTCACCAGGGCGTCGTCCAGCACGAGCACGCCGAGGCGCCTGCGCTCGCGCACCCCGAGGACGTACGACAGGACGAGGACGGCGAGCAGGCCCACGGCGAGGGCCGGGATCATCGGGACGAAGACGTCGCCGGCGTCGACCTTGAGCGCGGTGGCGGCGCGGGCGGTCGGGCCGCCCCAGGGCAGCGTGTTCATCACGCCGTTGGCCATCGCGGCGACGCCGGTCATCACCACCAGGCTCATCTTCAGGCGCTTGTACAGCGGGTACATCGCCGAGACCGTGATCATGAACGTGGTCGAGCCGTCGCCGTCCAGCGAGACGACCGCGGCGAGGACCGCCGTGCCGACGACGATCCGCATCGGGTCGGCCTTGCAGAACCGCAGGATGCCCCGCACGATCGGGTCGAACAGGCCGACGTCGATCATCACCCCGAAGTAGACGATCGCGAACATGAGCATCGCCGCGGTGGGCGCGAGGCCGGTGACGCCGTCGATGACGTAGTCGCCGAGCTTCGCGCCCTTTCCGACGAAGACGCAGAACGCGGCCGGGATCAGCACGAGTGCCGCGATCGGTGACATCTTCTTCATCATGATCAGGACCAGGAAGGTCGCGATCATGGCGAAGCCGAGAATGGTCAGCATGAGTGGATACCTAACGTTCGCCCTTGAACGACCCACCAGGGCCGGCGGTGCGTTGGACGTTAGGTCCCTCCGAACGGCGTTAACAAGACGTCGGCTCGCGAGCAATAAGCGCAGAACTCCAGGTCAGAGCTTTGCTCAGGTCAACGCGCTGATCGTTTCGGCCACCGGGGACACCTCGACGGGCACGCCGTTGAGCACCGCGTTGCCGGACAGCGGGTCGAGCGCGCGGCCGTCGAGGAGCTGGTTGACGTTCACGCCGGGGTCGCCTGAGGCGTGGCCGAGCCGGGTGCCGGGGCGGTCGTGGCCCCAGCCGTGCGGGAGGCTCACCACGCCGGGGCGCACGGCGTCGGTGACCTCGGCGGGCGCGGTCACCTCTCCCCCGGCGCCCTTCAGGCGTACGGGCGCCCCGTCGCGGACGCCGAGCCGTTCGGCGTCGTCGGGGTGGATGTGCAGGGTGCAGCGGTTGGAACCGCCGGTGAGGGCGGGCACGTTGTGCATCCAGCTGTTGTTGGAGCGCAGATGCCGGCGGCCGACCAGGACGAGCCCGTCGGGGCGCTCGCGCAGGGCCTCCCTGAGCCGGGGCAGGTCGCCCGCGATGGGCTCCGGCAGCAGCTCCACCTTGCCGCTGACGGTCTTCAGCGGCTGCGGCAGCCGGGAGGCGAGGGGCCCGAGGTCGATGCCGTGCGGGTGGGCGAGGAGCCGGTCGAGGGTGAGCCCGTCCGGGCGGGCGCCGAAGCCGTCGCCGTAGGGGCCGAGGCGCAGCATCATGTCGAGGCGGCGCTCGGGGCCGCTGACGCCGGTGAGCTGCGCGGCGAGTTCCCGCGGGTCCCGGCCGTGCACCGGGGAGTGCGCTTCGGTGACGGCCTTGCCGAGGGTCTGCCCGATCACCATGTCGTCCACGGCGGCGGGGTCGGTGCCGTGCAGGCCGGTCGCGGCCAGGACGAGCCGGGCCATGATCTCGGTCTCGGCCATGCGGCCCGGCTCGAGCGGGACCGCGGGCCGGGTGTAGCGGACCTGGTTGCGCACGGCGAGGGTGTTGAAGGCGAAGTCGTGGTGCGGGCTCTGCGACGGCGGGGGCGGCGGGAGGACCACGTGCGCGTGCCGGGAGGTCTCGTTGAGGTAGGGGTCGACGCTGACCATGAACTCCAGGGAGTCCAGGGCCTTGTCGAGGCGGTCGCCGTCGGGGGCGGAGAGCACGGGGTTGGCGGCGACGGCGATCAGGGCGCGGACGGGCGTGCCCTCGTCGGTGACGGTGTCGATCTCCTCGGCGAGGGCGGAGAGCGGCAGTTCGCCCTTGGCCTCGGGGTGGCCGCTCACCCGGGAGCGCCAGCGTCCGAGCGCGAAGCCGTGGCCGGGCCCGGCCGGGCGGGGCGTGCGGTCGGTGGCGGCCTGCGGGAAGAGGGCGCCGCCGGGGCGGTCGAGGTTGCCGGCGAGGAGGGTGCAGACGTCCACGAGCCAGCTGGCGAGGGTGCCGTGCGGGACGGTGCAGCTGCCGATGCGTCCGTAGACGGCGGCGGTGGGGGCGGCGGCGAGCTCCCGGGCGAGGGTCCGGATGGTGCCGGCGTCCACGTCGCACGCCCCCGCGACCGCCTCGGGCGTGAAGTCCCGCAGCGCGTCCCGGAGTTCGCCGAGGCCCTGGAGGTGGGCGGTCAGCTCCCCCGGATCGGCGAGGTCCTCCTCGAACAGGGTGTGCGCGATCGCCGCGAGGAGCAGCGCGTCCGTGCCGGGCCGGATGGCGATGTGCCGGTCGGCGAGCCGGGCGGTGCGGGTGCGGCGCGGGTCGACGACGGTGAGGGTGCCGCCGCGGGCCTTGAGGGCCTTCAGCCGGCCGGGGAAGTCGGGGGCGGTGCACAGACTGCCGTTGGACTCCAGCGGGTTGGCCCCGATCAGCAGCAGGTGCGCGGTGCGGTCGAGGTCCGGTACGGGGATCGCGTTGGCGTCGCCGTAGAGGAGTCCGCTGGAGACGTGCTTGGGCATCTGGTCGACCGTGGAGGCGGTGAACAGGCTGCGGGTGCGCAGGCCGGCGATGAGGACCGGCGGGTAGAGGGCGCCGGCCATCGTGTGCACGTTGGGGTTGCCGAGCACGATCCCTACGGAGTCCGGCCCGTCCCGCTCGACGACCGCGCGGAGGCCGGCGGCCACGGCGTCGAAGGCCTCCTCCCAGGTGGCCTCGCGCAGGACGCCGTCCCGGCGCACGAGCGGGGTGCGCAGCCGGTCGGGGTCCGCGTCGACGGCGCCGAAGGCGGCGCCCTTGGGGCAGATGAAGCCCTTGCTGAAGACGTCGTCGCGGTCGCCGCGGGCGCCGGTGACCTCGGTCCCCTCGATGGTGAGCGTCAGGCCGCAGGTGGCCTCGCACAGGGGGCAGATGCGCAGTGCGGTGCGGGACACGGGTCCTCCCGGGGTGGGTGACGGCGGCGGTGCGCGCCGCCGTGCGCCGAGCATACCGACCGGTACGCACGGTGGGGAGCCCTAGGGCCGGGCGGCAGCCGTCGGTCCAGCGGTGAGGAGCACTCGGACCGGGCGGCAGCCACGGGTCCAGCGATGGGGAGCCCTCGGGCCGGGCGGCGACCGTCCCACGGTGGCGAGCCGTCGGGCAGGGCGGCGGCCCTCAGTCCAGCACCCGGCCCAGATACGCCCCGAGCAGTTCCCGCGCCTCCTGGAGGATCCGCTCGTCGCCCTCCGGCGCCATGCGGAAGGCGAGGTGGACCAGGGTGTCGGCGGTCTCCACGGCGACGAGGAAGGTCCGGCGCAGGTCGTCGTCCGGTTCCTGGCCGAGATGGCCGGCGAGCAGGTCGGTGAGCCGGTCGGCGACGCGGCGGTTGGGCTCGCCCCGGGTGCCGACCGGGATCTGGTTGCCGAAGTCGACGAGGGAGAACCCGGGCGCGGTGCGCTTCATGGCCACGTACTCGTCCAGGAGGGCGTCCAGCGCGGCCTGCCAGCCACCGCCGCCGGCCTCCTTCAGGCGCTCGGTGACGCGGACGCTGTAGCGCTCCAGGTTGCGCTGGGCCAGGGCGTCGGCCATCTGGCGCTTGTTGCCGAAGAACCGGTAGACCGAGCCGATGGGGACGCCCGCGCGCTGCGCCACGGCCCGGGTGCTCAGGTCGTCGTAGCCGACCTCGTCGAGGAGGTCGGCGCAGGCGTCCAGGATCCTGGTGAGCCGTTCGGCGCTGCGCCGCTGCACGGGCGCCCGGCGGAGCGATGCGGGATGGGGCACGCTCTCATGATGCCCCTGGGCCGCGCCCCGGCGAACATCGGCCCCCGGGCACCCGGCGCACCCCGTCACGGGGCGGGGCTGCCCGTCGCCTCCGCCTCGGAGGCGGTGATGTCGGCCGTCCGCTCGACGGGCTCGTCGCCCACGGCCCACACCGTGCCGTCGTCGGCGTAGAGCCGGACGGTGACCTGGTGGGTGCCGCGCGGGACGAGGGAGGCGGGGATGCGGTACCGGTCGGTGCGCAGCTCGGTGACGAGGCGGCCGTCCACGAGGAGGTGGGCCGTGCCCCGCCCGGCGGCCGGCGCCGGGTGGGCGTCCGCGGACGAGAAGCGGAAGTTGCGCAGAGTCAGCCGGACGTCCCAGTCGCCCGCGCGGCCCGGGTCGGGCTGCACCTCGATGCCGACGCCGGGCGCGTCCTTCTCCTCGACCTCGCGGTAGTGCCGGCCCTCACCGTCCGTGTCGTCCAGGACCTTGCCGACGGGCGAGGAGTTGATGCCGTCCCGGCCTCCGGGCGTGCCGGAGCCGCAGGCGGCCGATCCGGCCAGCAGGAGGGCGGCCACGAGGGCCGCGGAAAGGGACCGTGTCCACGACATGTCTGGAGACTAGAACACGGGTCTGACAGCCCGGATCCCCCTTGAGTCGGGTCCGTGTCCACCTCGCGGCGTAGGCGGTCCGGGGCTCCGCGGATCTTCCCGGACGAGTCGGGCGGGTCTCTTGCGCGCGGGAAATCGCAATCCTACGGTGAAGCATAGGAATCTGATCGCAAGGGAGCGAGCATGAGCGGGGACGCACGGAAGACCGCCGAGGGCCTGTCCTATCTGTCCGGGTTCGGCAACGAGCACAGCTCGGAGGCGGTGCCGGGTGCCCTCCCCGAGGGCCGCAACTCCCCCCAGCGCGCCCCGCTGGGCCTGTACGCGGAGCAGCTCAGCGGTTCGGCGTTCACCGAGCCGAGGGCGCACAACCGCCGCTCGTGGCTCTACCGCATCCGCCCCTCGGCCCAGCACCCGGCGTTCACCCGCACCGGCAACGGCGCGCTCCGCACGGCCCCCTTCACCGAGACGGTGCCGGACCCGAACCGGCTGCGCTGGAACCCGCTGCCCGAGCCGGCCCCGGGCACCGACTTCCTGGCCGGACTGTGGACGCTCGGCGGCAACGGCGACGCCACCCAGCGCGCCGGGATGGCCGTGCACCTGTACCACGCCAGCGCCTCCATGGAGCGGGTCTTCAGCGACGCCGACGGCGAGCTGCTGATCGTCCCGGAGCGCGGCGGGCTGCTGCTGCGCACCGAGTTCGGTCTCCTCCATGTGGAGCCGGGACACATCGCGCTGATCCCCCGTGGGGTCCGCTTCCGTGTGGAGCTGCTGGACGACTCCGCCCGGGGTTATGTGTGCGAGAACTATGGCGCCCCGTTCCAGTTGCCCGACCTGGGCCCGATCGGCGCCAACGGCCTCGCGAACGCCCGGGACTTCAAGGCACCGGTGGCCGCGTACGAGGACACCCAGGGCCCGGTGGAGGTGGTGAACAAGTTCTGCGGGAACCTGTGGACCGCGACCTACGACCACTCCCCGCTCGACGTGGTCGCCTGGCACGGCAACCATGTGCCGTACGTCTACGATCTGCGCCGTTTCAATGTGATCGGCACCATCTCCTACGACCACCCCGACCCGTCGATCTTCACGGTGCTGACGTCCCCGTCGGACACCCCCGGCCTCGCGGGCGTCGACTTCGTGGTCTTCGCGCCGCGCTGGCTGGTCGGCGAGGACACCTTCCGGCCGCCGTACTTCCACCGGAACGTGATGAGCGAGTACATGGGCCTGGTCGAGGGCGCGTACGACGCTAAGGCGGAGGGCTTCGTGCCCGGCGGCGGTTCGCTGCACAACATGATGTCCGCGCACGGCCCGGACCGGGAGACGTTCGACCGCGCGAGCGCCGCCGAGCTGAAGCCGCAGAAGATCGACGACGGTCTGGCGTTCATGTTCGAGACCCGCTGGCCGGTGACGCTCACCCCCCAGGCGGCGGGCGCCGAGCACCTGCAGCGGCGGTACGACGACGTCTGGGACGGCCTGGAGCGTCACTTCCGTCCGTTGCGCTGACCGATCCGCGGAAGGTACGGATAGCCCGTGACCCCCTTCGCCCCGGACTCCATCGTCCTGAACCGCAAACTGCCGCTCTGGTACCAGGTGTCGCAGTCGCTGCGCGCCTCCATACTGGGCCGCCGGCCGCAGGACCCGTTGCGCCTGCCCACCGAGGAGCAGCTCGCGGAGCACTACGGCGTGAGCGTGCTGACGATGCGCCAGGCCCTGAAGGAGCTGGAGGACGAGGGGCTGATCACACGGCACCGGCGGCGCGGCACCTTCATCGAGCCGGACGCCCGCCGGGGCGCCCCCGTGCGGCTGCTCGGCTCGGTGGACGCGATCGTGGCCCAGCAGTCCGGCATGACGGCCGAACTGCTGGAACACGGCCCGGCCCCGGTACCCGCCGAGGTCGCCGAGCACTTCCCGGACCTCGACGAGGTGGCGGCGTACCACCGGCTGCGCAGCGACGGGACGACGGGCGAGCCGACCAACCACGCCCGCAACTACGTCCGTCCCGAACTGGCCGCGCGCATCGACCCGGACGACCTGCTGCGCTGGCCGATGACCAAGGTGCTGCGGGACGTCGTCGGGGCGGACATCAGCCGGATCACGGACACCGTGGAGGCGCGGCTCGCCGACCCGGAGACGGCGAGGCTGCTCCAGGTCCCGCTGCTGAGCCCGATCCTGCACTACACCGGCCTGACCTACGACGCGGGCGGCCGGGTGCTGGACGCGGCGGTCATCCACTACCGCGGCGACCGCTTCTCCTTCACGGTGACCCTGGAGGCCACCTGACCCCCGGGCGGCCCGCAGGCCGTACGATGCCGGGCGTGACGCACGACGACGCTCCGCCGCTGGCGGACCTCATGCCGTGGTCCGTCGCACCGCCGCGGCTCGGCCGGGGCTGGCCGGCGGGCCCCGACGCGGCGTCCCTGAAGGCCCGTTGGGACGCGTTCGTGAAGGCCGAGGGCCCCGACCGGGAGGCCCTGCTGCAGCCGACCCGCGCACGCACCCTGCACTCGGCGGCCGCGCAGTTGCCCGGCCAGGCGACCGGCACCGGGAAACTGCTGCGGGCCTCCGGCCCCTGCCCGGAGCCGGTGCGCGTCCTGGCCGGCCCGTTCGACGAGCGCTGGCTGATCCCCGACCACCGGCTGATCGACGCCGCCCGGCCGGAGCTGTGGCGGGTGGCGGACGACCGCCAGGTCTTCGTCGTGGAGACACCGGAGTCCGGGCTGCTGGCGACCTCGCTGCTCCCGCTGGTCCGGCCGGGCCGCGTCCGCCCGCTCTACCGGCGCCCACAGGGCACGGAGCCCAATCTGGCGCCGGGTCTGCTGCCGTACCTCGCCGGCCGCCTGGGCGTCCCGGTCGATCCGTTCGACGTGCTCGCCTGGACGTTCGCGGCGGTCCGCCCGGATCTGCGGGTGCCGCTCACCGACGACCCCGCGCTCTGGGCGCGCGGCGTGCGGGCGGGCGGGCGGCTCCTGTGGCTGATGCGCCGCGACGGCGACCGGCCCAAGCTGCCCGGCGGGCGCCGCCCCTACGTCCGCGCTCCCCTGCCGCCTCGGCCGCCGGCCCTGGAGTACGACCGCGACGAGGAGGTCCTCTCACTCGGCGAGGGCCGCGTCTCGCCGGTGCCGGCGGCGGCCTGGGACTTCACGGTGGGCGGGGAGCGGGTGCTGGAGCAGTGGTTCGCGGCGCGCACGGACGTCCCGGAACCGGGCACCCTGGCCGCGATCCGCCCGGCGGCCTGGCCGCGGGAGTGGACCTCGGAACTGCTGGAGCTCGTCACGGTCCTGGCCCTGCTGGCGGAGTCCGAGCCGCTGGGCGACGACGTGGAGTCCACGGTCACGGCGGCGGATCTGCGGGCGGCGGGCGTGCTGCCGGTCCCGCACGCGGCCCGCCGGCCGGCGTCGGTGCTGGAGGGGCAGGAGGAGGGCCCGGAGGGTCAGCTCGCGCTGATCTGAGGCGTCAGCACGCGGGGTCGAAGGCGTCCAGCACCCGTTCGAGGGCCCGCCGGAACACGCCCTCCAGGTCGATCGGGCCACTGCTCTCCATGAAGGCGGCGGCCAGGCGCGGATAGGCGCCGGTGGCGACCTGACCGCCCAGGTAGGCGATGCGGACCGCGTTCTCCTCCTCCTCGGACCACGGCATGGAGCGGGTGCGTTCGGACGTGGCGATCTCGTTCGCCGTGTAGGTCGTCACCACGCCGTTGAGGAGCGCGACCAGCTCCATCTTCTCGCTGTACGGGGCGTCCAGCGGCGCCAGGCAGTCCAGGCAGTGCTCCAGGTAGCGCAGGCTGTTGGGGCTGAAGCCGTAGACCCCGGACATCAGCCGGGGGGCCCAGGTGTGCCGGTGCATGATCGCGCGGGTCTCCAGCGCGTTGCGGATCATGTCGGCCCGCCAGTCGCCCGAGGGCGCGCGGATCTCGTGCTCGGCGCCGATGGCGTCGATCATCAGCTCGTACAGGTCCTCCTTGCGGGGGACGTAGTTGTAGAGCGACATCGTGCCGCAGCCGAGTTCCGCGGCCACATGGCGCATGGAGACGGCGTCCAGTCCGCCGTCGTCGGCGATGCGCACCGCCGCCGCCGCGATGTCCGCGCGGGTGAACGCGGGCCTGGGGCCGCGTCCCGTCCGCTCGGGTCGCGCCCAGATCACGCTCGGTACGGACGCCTTGCCGGCCATGGATCATCACCTCGGCCTCCATCCTAGTTACGTACACCGTACGTAGTGCGCTATGGTCGGGCCATGACTTCTACGTACGCTGTACTTAGTGAAGGCCTGCGCAAGCGGTTCGGAGAGGTCGAGGCCCTGCGCGGGCTGGACCTCGCCGTCGCCCGGGGCACGGTCTGTGGCCTCCTCGGCCCGAACGGCGCCGGCAAGACGACCGCCGTACGCCTGCTCGCGACGCTGCTGCGGCCGGACGCCGGTTCCGCCCGGGTCGCCGGGCACGACCTGCTCCGCGCGCCGGCGGCCGTGCGCCGCCACATCGGGGTCACCGGCCAGTACGCCAGCGTCGACGGCGATCTGACCGGCCGCCAGAACCTCCGGCTGTTCGCCCGGCTGCACCGGGTGCGCGGTCCGGCGGAGCGGGCCGGCGAGCTGCTGGACCGCTTCGGGCTGACCGAGGCCGCCGACCGGCCCGCGTCCACCTACTCCGGCGGGATGCGCCGCCGCCTCGACCTCGCGGCGAGCCTCGTCCGCCGTCCCGACGTCCTCTTCCTGGACGAGCCCACGACCGGGCTCGATCCGGCGAGCCGGGGCCGGATCCGGGAGGCGGTGCGCGAGCTGGCCGCGGACGGCACGGCCGTGCTGCTGACCACGCAGTATCTGGAGGAGGCCGATCAACTGGCCGACGACATCGCACTGATGGACCGGGGGCGGATCGCGCACACGGGATCGCCTGCGCAGTTCAAGTCGGTCCTGGGCACGCATGTCGAGGTGGTGGTCGGCGACGTGGACACGATGGTGGACGCGGCGGCCGTGCTGGACCGGCTGACCGGCGCCGAACCCTCGCTCGACCGCGAGCGGCGGGCCGTGGGCGCGCTGACCCGGGACGCCACGCTCACCCTCCCCCGCCTCGTCCGGGAGCTCGACGCGGCGGGCGTGGCCCTGGTGGACGCGAGCCTGCGGCCGCCGACCCTGGACGACGTCTTCCTTCGCCTGACCGAGGAGCGTGCGGCATGAGCGCACTGGTGTACGACGGCGGCGCGATGCTGGGCCGTCAGCTGCGGCGGGTGCGCAACAACCCGGGGCTGCTGATCCTCACCCAGACGATGCCGATCAGCATGCTGCTGTTCTTCGGCTACGTCTTCGGCAGCGCCCTCGCGATGCCTGGCGAGCGGTACCGGTCGTTCCTGCTGCCCGGTCTGCTGGTGGCGACGGCCGCGAACGGGATCATGACCGGCATGTTCCAGGCCGCGCAGGACGCGCACCGCGGCGTGACGGACCGGTTCCGGACGCTGCCGATGAGCCGGGCGGCGGCCCCGCTCGGGCAGGCGGTCGCGGATCTCGTGGTGACGGTGCTGGGGACGGTGCCGCTGCTGCTGACGGGGCTGGCGGTGGGCTGGCGGATCGAGGGGTCAGCGCTCGAAGCGGCGGGCGCCCTGGGGCTGTTGCTGCTGTTCCGGTTCGCGATGACGTGGATCGGGGTGTTCCTGGGGCTGCTCACGCGGAGCGAGGAGGCGGCGGGCCAGCTGGGCGGGGCGACGTTCCTGCTGCCGTTGCTGTCCAACGCCTACATCCCGGCCGACGGGCTGCCGGGGTGGCTGCGCACGGTCGCCGAGTGGAATCCGATCAGCGCGGTCACGACGGCGCTGCGGGACCTGTTCGGGAACGCGCCGGTGCCGGACGGGGCGGCCTGGCCGGTCGCGCACCCGGTCGCCGGTTCACTGGCCTGGTGCGCGGTGCTGCTCGCGGTGTTCGTACCGCTCGCGGTGCGCCGGTACGCGCGCGGCGAGGGCTGAGCGGCCCCTCGGAGAGCACGGCGACGGCCCCGTCCACATCCGTGGCGGGCCGGGCCGTGGCACGGGGAGGAACGGGGCCGGGGAGCGCGGGGTGGATTCCGGGAGAACTGCCCGCACCCGGGTGGCACTCCGGGACGCCACCGCGGTGCCGTGGGGATGACGGCGGCGACAGCGCGGCGGCACCGGGACGGAAGGGCCGGCCGGGTACGGGCCTGGAGACGTCGCTCGGCGGGTGACCCGTGCGGGTCAGTGTCCGCCGAACAGCGAGCGACGGAGCCTGCGCAGCGGGGCGAAGAGCGAGACGCGGCGTACGCGCGCGGTCCGGTCGCTGCGCTCGCGCACGGTGTCCCGCGTGGTCAGCTCACGCATCAGTGACGTCGCCTCGGCCGCCTCCCGCTGGGGCACGGCGGGACCCGCCAGCACCGAGAGATGGCGGTCGAGGCGCGAACTGGTCGCGCTGCTCCCGCAGGTGATCGCAGGGACCCTGGCCCTGCTGCGCACTGTTATCTGATCCATGTCACTCCCCACCCGTACGAGTCCACCCGGCCCGGGCAGGTTAACCCTATCGTCCCGGTGGAGCACGCGTGTATCGCGGTCACAGGATTCACCTTCCCCGTAAGGGTGTTGACGACCCGTAGGCGATTACTCTCCGAATCCGACCGATTTCAGGGCGAGTTGGACAATGGGCTGGCTGGTCGGTTGCGGAGACCCGCCGCCGGGCTCGACGGTCACGGCGAGTGACGTCGACGAGGTGTCCAGACCGGACGCGATCAGGGGCGTGTCGCCGTCGAAGAGCCCGAGGGAGCGCGGTTGCGCGCCGGGGCGCATGAGCCAGAGCTGACGCACGCGGCCACCGGGAGGTTCTCCGTATCCGCTCAGAGTGACGACCGCGCGCCCCTCCGATGCGGAGGCCACGACTCCGATCCGTCGGCCCTTCGCGTCCTCTCCCGTGCTCGCGCGGGCGTCGGGCGCGCCCAGAACGTTAGCGATCTCACTCGCCCGCGCCCGCTGCGCGGCCAGATCGTCCCGCGCCTCGTTCGCCTGGACGGCGAACAGTGAGGCGACGACGAGTGCCGCGGCGGCGGTGGCGGTGGCGAACGGCACGAACAGCGGACGCCGGACCGAACGGCCGCGCGGCGGCGCCTGGTTGCCCCACACGTGCGGCGGCAGCTGGGGGGCCCGCGCGCGGGCCGGCACCCCGGCGCTCTCCTGCGGCGTCGTCCGTACGGCGGACAGCACCCGCTCGCGCAGGGCGGCCGGCGGGGGCGCGGCCGTCGACCACGCGAGCCGGACGGCGTCCTCGGTCAGCGCGCGCACCTCGGCGGCGCAGACCTCACACGTGCTCAGATGCGTCTCGAAACGCCGCCGTTCGGCCCGTTCCAGGGCGTCCAGGGCGTAGGGGGCGGCGAGGGAGTGCAGGTCCTCGCGCCTCAGCAGGCGGGCGACGAAGCTCACGCGACTCCTCCCAGGCACTTGCGCAGCTGGGTGAGTCCGTCGCGCATCCGGGTCTTGACCGTGCCCAGCGGCAGGGACAGCCGCTCGGCGACCTCACGGTAGGTGTAGCCGTCGTAGTAGGCCAGGGTGACGGACTGACGCTGGAGGGCGGTGAGGCGTTCGAGGCAGCGGCGCACCCACTCGCGCTCCAGCCCGGCCTCGACCTCCTCGGCGACGTGGTCGAAGGCGGGCTGCCCGGAACGCAGGGCCTCGCGCTGCTCGCGTTCGCCGGCGGCGCGGGCGCTGCGCACCCGGTCGACCGCGCGGCGGTGGGCGAGGGTGAGGACCCAGGACAGGGCGCTGCCCCGCCGCGGGTCGAACCGCGCGGCCGACCGCCACAGTTCGAGCAGCACCTCCTGCGCCACCTCCTCCGACTGGGCGGGATCGCGCACGACCCGCCGTACGAGTCCGTAGACCGGTCCGGAGACGAGCCCGTACAGGTCTTCGAACGCCTTCTGGTCACCGCCCGCCACGAGCACCAGCAGCTCGTCCGCGTCCAACTCGTCTCCCCCTCCAGCCAGACCGCATCCCGGCCGTCCCGTCCTACGAGGTCTTCGCAACAGACACACCTCCGGATGGGGTTACGGATCGAGAAGCCGAAAAAGCGGGTCCGGCGGGCACGGAAATTCTTTTCGGGTTCGACCAATCCGGCCCCGCCCCCACTCCGAATCCCGTTGCGTCAGGCAAGTTGGCACTGAGGACGGACGGCATGACACCTACTTCCAGGAGCGGGGCGGGACGCAGGGGACTCGCGACCCTCGTATGCGGTGCGTTGGCCGCCGGCGGGCTCGCAGCCGCCGGTGTGACCGCGCTGGAACCGGGGGCGGCCTCCGCCTCCAGCCACCGCGAGGCCCCGCTGATCTCGGGGACACCGCAGTACGACAACACGGACGTGTACGCGTTCGTCAGCCCGGACAAGCCGGACACGACGACGATCGTGGCGAACTGGATCCCGTTCGAGGAGCCGGCGGGCGGACCGAACTTCTTCCCGTTCGCGGAGGACGCCCAGTACGACATCCACATCGACAACGACGGGGACGCGCAGGGCGAGCTGCTCTACCGCTTCACCTTCGACACACACACCAAGAACAAGAAGACGTTCCTCTACAACACGGGACCCGTCGAGAGCCTCGACGACCCCGACCTCAACATCACGCAGACGTACGACATCGAGCTGCTGAAGCTGAAGGACCAGCACCTGGTCTCGAAGACGAAGATCGCCAACGACGTCCCCGTGGCGCCGTCGAACGTCGGCAAGGCGTCGATGCCGGACTACGCGAAGCTGCGCGAGGAGGCCGTGCACGAGCTGCACGGCGGCACCTCGACGTTCGCGGGCCAGGCCGACGACCCCTTCTTCCTGGACCTGCGGGTCTTCGACCTGCTGTACGGCGGGAACCTGTCCGAGGTCGGCAACGACACCCTCAAGGGCTACAACGTCAACTCCATAGCCCTGCAGGTCCCGAACCACATGCTCGCCGAGTCGGCCGACCAGCCGATCGTCGGCATCTGGTCGACGACCCAGCGCAAGAACGCCAAGGGCTACTTCGAGCAGGTCTCGCGCCTGGGCAGCCCGCTGGTCAACGAGGTCGTCAACCCGCTCAAGGACAAGGACCGCTTCAACGCGTCCTCGCCCTGGGAGGACGCGAAGTTCCTGAAGAACGTCACCAACCCCGAACTGCCGAAGCTCATCGAGGCGATCTACAAGATCCCGGCGCCCGCCGAGCCGCGCAACGACCTGGTGGACGTCTTCCTCAAGGGTGTCGAGGGCCTCAACCAGCCGCCGCACGTCACGCCTTCGGAGATGCTGCGCCTGAACACGTCGATCAAGCCGACCGACAAGCCCAAGCGGCTCGGCGTGCTCGACGGCGACAACGCGGGCTTCCCGAACGGCCGCCGGCTCACCGACGACGTGATCGACGCCTCCCTCCAGGTCGTCGAGGGCGAACTGCTCGGCTCCAAGAACGACCTGGGCGACGCGGTCGACAAGAACGACAAGGACTTCGAGAAGTCCTTCCCCTACGTGGCCCTTCCGACGGAGGGCTCGCGCGGACCGCTCGCCAAGGGCACGGACGGCGGGACCGACGTCCGCAGCCAGCTCGGTGACGCGCTCCAGCCGGCCGGGGCCTCCGACGGCATGGGGAACACGGCGCTGATCGCCGGATCGGCGGGCGCCGGCGCGCTGGGCATCCTGCTGATCGGCGGCGCCCTGCTGTGGTGGCGCCGGATGCGGGACCGGGCCTACTAGCCGACCGCACGGCGGTCATCGACCGGCGCGGCCCGTGGACGTACCCATCCCCCACGGCGCGGGCCGCGCCCCACCACCCGAGCAGCACCGTTTCGAGCACCACCGTTTCGAGACCACCGAGGAGAGGGCATGGCCCCGCCCACGCACGACACCCCGCAGGACCCCGCGCCCGAGCGTGGCGCGGGTCCGGACACGGCGGCCCCGGCCGGGGGCGACGGGGCGGGGCCTCCGCAGGACGGGGCCGGGGCGAAGGACGCCGGCCGGGTCGCCGCGCTGCGCCGCTTCGCCGCGGCCCGCCGCCGCGCCCTGCACCTCACCGGCTGCGCGGCGCTGCTGGCCGTGGCGGTCACCGGGGGCTCGGTGGCGCTCGGCGCCGGGGGCGGCGGAACCTCCCCGCGCGTCGCCCCCGCCTCGGCGGCCGTCTCCCCCGGTCTGCTCGCCTCCGGCGACCTGGCCGCGGGCATCACCGCCCTCCAGTCCCATCTGCGCGCCCAGCCGCGGGACTTCGGCGGCTGGGCCACCCTGGGCCTCGCCTACGTCGAGCAGGCCCGGACCAACGGCGACCCCTCCCGCTACCCGCAGGCCGAGCGGGCGTTCAAGCGCTCCCTGGCGCTGGCGCCCGGCAACGACCAGGCCCTGGTCGGCCGCGCCGCCCTCGCGGCGGCCCGGCACGACTTCGCGGGCGCCCTGGCCCACGCCGACCGGGCCCTGAAGGAGAACCCGTACAGCGAACGCGCCCTGTGCGTACGGGTGGACGCCCTCGTCGAACTCGGCCGGTACCGCGACGCCGACGAGGCCGCGGACACCGCCGACGACCGCCGCCCGGGCATCCCGGTGTTCACGCGCTACGCGTACGTCCACGAGCTGCGCGGCGACGTCCGTACGGCCCGGCGCGTGCTGGAGCAGGCGCTGTCCTCGGCGTCCGCCCCCGGCGACATCGCCTACGTCGCCACCCAGCTCGGCCAGCTCGCCTGGAACCAGGGCGACTACGGCACGGCCCTCACCCACTACGCCCGCGCGCTCGCCGCCGACGAGGACTACGTCCCCGCGCTGGAGGGGCGGGCCCGCGCGCGGGCCGCGAGCGGGGACCGGGCCGGGGCGATCGCGGGTCTGAAGGACGTCGTCGCCCGCTACCCCCTGCCCGGGCCGCTCGTCGCGCTGGGCGAGCTGTACGAGGCGGCAGGCGACCGGGCCGCGGCCGCCGACCAGTACGCCCTGGTCGACGCCTGGACGTCCCTGGCCCGCGCCAACGGCGTGGACGCCGATCTCGACACCGCGCTCGCGGCAGCAGACCACGGCGACAAGGCGGCGGCGCTGCGGGCGGCCCGCGCCGAGTGGGACCGCCGCCGCACCGTGCACACCGCGGACGCCCTCGCCTGGGCCCTGCACGTCGACGGCAAGGACGACGAGGCCCTGCCGTACGCCCGCCGGGCCACCGCCACCGGCTACCGCAACGCCGTGTTCCTGTACCACCGCGGGATCATCGAGCGCGCCACCGGCCGCGCGGACGACGCCCGCACGCATCTGCGGGCCGCCCTGAAGCTGAACCCGGGCTTCGCACCGCTGGGCGCCCGCGACGCGCGGGCGGCGCTCCGAGACCTGGAGGCGGACCAGTGACCCTGCGCCGGCCCACGGCCTCGGGCGCCGCCGTCCTCACGGCGGCCTGCGCGCTCGCCCTGGTGCCCTCGTCGCCCGCGAGCGCGCACCCCCTCGGCAACTTCACGGTCAACCGGTACGACGGCCTGGTCGTCGCGCCCGGCGAGCTGCGCGTCGACCACGTGGAGGACCTGGCCGAGATACCGGCGACCCAGGCCGGGCCCGCGATCGAGAGGGCGGGCCTGACGTCCTGGGCCCGTGGGCGCTGCGCGAGCGCGGCACGGGACAGCGAGGTGTCCGTGGAGGGCCGCGGGGTCCCGCTGACGGTGGCGAGCACTCACGCGCGTGTGCGGCCCGGCCAGGCGGGGCTCGACACGCTCCGGGTGGAGTGCGAGCTGACGGCCCCGCTCCCCGAGGACGCCCCGCTCGCCCTGGAGTTCACGGGTGCGGGCGGCGGGTCCGGGCCGGGCTGGCGGGAGATCACGGCACGCGGCGACCGGACGACACTGACCGCCTCGGACGTGCCGGAGGAGTCGGCCTCGAAGGGACTGACCGCGTATCCGCGCGCGTTGCTGTCGTCCCCCGCCGACACGCGGAAGGCGTCCCTGCGGGTGCGGCCCGGCGGTCCGGCCCTCGCCGCGTCCGGTGAGGACGCCCCGGGCGCCTCCTCCGTCCTGCCGCGCGGCGCCGACCGCTGGACGCGGGCCCTGGACGACCTGGTCTCGCGGCGCGAGCTGACCGTGGGTTTCGCGGCGCTCGCGCTGCTGCTCGCGCTGTTCCTCGGCGCGCTGCACGCGCTCGCCCCGGGGCACGGCAAGACGATGATGGCGGCGGTGGCGACCGCGCGCGGGGGCCGGGCCCGGCTCCGGGACGTCCTGCCCCTGGCCGCCTCGGTGACGGTCACCCACACCCTGGGCGTGGTGGCGCTGGGCCTGCTGGTCACCGCCGGTTCGGCGGCGGCGCCCTCGGTGGTCACCTGGCTGGGGGTCGCGAGTGGCGCCCTGGTGACGGCGGCGGGCGTGACCCTGGCGCGCCGGGTCTGGCGGACGCGCGGTCCCGGCCACGCGCACCCGCACGACCAGGACAGCCACCCGCACCCGCATCCCCACCCCGGGGAGCCCGCGGCCGACCACGCCCCCGCGCGGCGGCCGGTGCTGGTCGGCGCTCCCGCCGGCACAGCCCCGGAACCGTCCGCCGCGCCGGTCGCCCCCCACCCCCACGACCACGCCCACCCGCACCCCCACGACCACGTGCACGAGCACGAGCACGAGCACGGCGAACACGTTTACAAGCACGGCGACCACGGTCACACCCACACCCACGGCGGTGTCCCCCACACGCACCCCACCGCCCCCACTCTCCGCGGCACGATCCTGCTCGGTTTCGCCGGCGGGCTCGTCCCCAGCCCGTCCGCCGTCGTCGTGCTGGTCGGCGCCGCCGCCCTCGGCAAGGCCTGGTTCGGGCTGCTGCTCGTCGTGGCCTACGGCGCCGGGCTGGCGCTCACGCTCACCGCGGCCGGGTTCGCCGTCGTGCGGCTGGGTACAGGGGCGATGCGGGTGCTGGACCGGCGTCCCCGCGCGCTGACCCATCCCGTGACGGTCCTCGTCCGCCGCACGGCGCCCCTGGCGTCCGCGGTGCTCGTCGTCCTGATCGGGGCGGGACTCGTGGTCCAGGGGGCGGCATCCGCACTCGGCTGAGCTACTTTTGTGGAGAATGCGCACGGATGCGAAGGGGGGACGCCCGTGTCCGAAGACCATGGCGCTGACCGGGTGATCGCTGGCCGCTACCGCCTGCTCTCCCCGCTCGGCGAGGGCGGCATGGGGACCGTGTGGCGGGCCCGCGACGAGCTGCTGCACCGCGAGGTGGCCGTCAAGGAGGTCCGCGCGCCCGCCGGGCTGGCCGCCTCGGACGTCGAGCGGATGTACGCCCGGCTGGAGCGCGAGGCGTGGGCGGCGGCGCGGGTCGCCGACCGCAACGTCGTCACGGTGTACGACGTGGCCACCCAGGACGGGCGGCCGTGGATCGTGATGGAGCTGGTCCGGGGCATCTCGCTGGCGGAACTGCTCGACGCCGACGGACCGTTGAGCCCACGGCGGGCCGCGCACATCGGTGCCGAGGTGCTGTCCGCGCTGCGGGCCGCGCACGGGGCGGGCGTGCTGCACCGGGACGTGAAACCGGCCAACGTGCTGCTGTCGAACGACGATCGCGTCGTGCTGACCGACTTCGGCATCGCCATGGTCGAGGGCAGCTCGGCGCTGACCATGACCGGCGAGGTCATCGGCTCCCCGGAGTTCCTCGCGCCGGAGCGGGCGCTGGGCCGCACGCCCGGCCCGGAGTCCGACCTGTGGTCGCTCGGCGTACTGCTGTACGCGGCCGTGGAGGGCAACTCGCCGTTCCGCCACGACACCCCGCTCAGCACCCTGCGCGCCATCGTGGACGAGGAGCTGCCGCCGCCGCGCCGCGCGGGACCGCTGGCACCCGTCATCGAGGGGCTGTTGCGCAAGGACCCGGCCGAGCGGCTGCCGGCGGCGCGGGCGCAGGAGGATCTGCGGGTCGTCGCGGCCGGGGGCACCCTCCCCGGCGGCGGTGCGGGCGCGGCGCCGTACGCCCCGACGATCGCCGCGTTCCCGGCCCCGTCCGGGACCGCCCCGACGGCCCCGGTGCCGCCGCCCGGCCAGACCCGGCCCACCGGTGCCCAGCCGGCCGACACGGCTCCCGTGCGCTCGGGGCGCGACCGCCGCGCCGCGCCGGTGCTGATCGCGGGTGTCGTCGTGCTCGCCCTCGCGGTGGGGGGACTGACGTACGCCCTGCTCAACAGGGGCGGCGACGGCGGGAAGGCCACCGGCGGGGAGACCGCCACGGCGACGGGCGAGCGGACGGCGGCGACCGGCACGAAGGAGGAGCCGTCCACCAAGGAGCCGACCGCCACGCCGAGTCCGAGCCGGAGCGCGTCGCCGTCGGCCGCGCCGCAGTCCGTGCGGGTGTCGCTGACCGGCTCCCACACGGACTACTCCGGCGCCTGTCCGCCGCCCCGCGACCAGGCACCCGTGTTCACGGCGACGTTCACCGTGGGCAGACTTCCCGCGCGGGTCACCTACCGCTGGGTGTCCGAGGACGGCGACGTCATGGACCAGGAGTGGAAGACCCTGTCCTTCCCGGCGGGCGGCGACCGGACCAAGCAGGACAGGGTGTTCCTGACGACGTACGACGAGAGCGGCACGTTCGCGAGCGAGATCGCCGTCGAGGTGCGCGACCCGGTGCGGACGCGGTCCGCCTCGGTGCCGTTCTCGGTGACCTGTGCGAGCGAGACCCCGTCGGGCGGGGCCTCGCCTTCGTCCGACGGCTCACCGGACGCGTAGTCGCTCCCGGTCGCTCAGCCGGCGGAGTTGAGCGCCGCCAGATATCCACCCGACTGGCCCGCGGCCGTCGGGTGGTACGACTCCGAGATGCTGAGCCAGTTCACGGAGTGCATCCACGGACTGCCCGAGCACAGTTCGTGTCCGGTGAACGTGGTCCGTACGTCGCCGAAGGCGAAGCCGTGGTCACGGGCCCGCTTCTCGATGGCGGCGTCGATGTGGTCCGCGGCGTCGTTGAGCGCCCGGCGCTTGGTCTCGGACAGGCCGACGCAGCCCGAGGCGCCCAGCTTGTAGAAGCGGGGGTAGCCGAGCACGACGACCCGGGCGGCGGGTGCCCGGGAGCGGATGGCGTTGTACACGGCGTCCAGCCGGCCCGGCAGGGTCGAGTCGACGAACGACTTGGCGGTGTTGATGCGTGAGACGCAGGCACTGTCGCCCTGGAGCACACAGGTCGTCATGATGTCGGCGAATCCGGCGTCGTTGCCGCCGATGGACACGGACACCAGTGCGGTGGAGGAGCTGAGCGGGCCGAGCTGACTGGCGGTGACGTCTGCCGTCTTGGCACCCGAGCAGGCCGTGAAGTCGAAGGACGAGGGTGAGTTGGCGGCGGCCCACAGGGCCGGGTACGCCTTCGAGCTGCGCTTGCAGTCGCCACTGTTGCTGATGTAGCTGCCGGCGCCGAGGCCCGAGGAGTAGGAGTCGCCGAGTGCCACGTAGCCGCCCGCGGCGGCGGTGTCGGCGGCCTGCGCCGTGGCAGCCCCGGTGAGGGCGGTACCGACGGCGAGGAGGAGCGAGGCGACGTGTACGGAAAGTCGGGAACGTCTCATGGAACCTCCCTATAGCAGGATCTCTGCCGTAACCGTCGTACCAACTACGCGTGTTGAGCGGAAGTGTTCATGTCAAAACTTTTTCGGCAGCCACCCGTTCGCGTGAACTGGACCGACGGCTCGCCAACCGGCCCGCCGGGCAGGGACGTCAGCACTCCCGCGCGGGCCGAGCGCGAGGACGAACCGTTGTCAAGGGCCCATCGGCATCTTGACGGCAGATATGCGCCTGAGCCACATTGAAGCCCGGCATCCGGCGCTTCGGGGGGCAAAGTCGCCAATGCAGACCATCCATGGCACAACAGCCGTGTCCGACGACGCCGAGCGTGCGCGACCGGGTCCGGGGAGGGACCTGACGCCACTGCTCGCGGGCGCCGCGACGGCTGTGGGGGGAATCGGCGCGGTGCTCGCGCTCGTCGGCTCCGACTCGCCGCTGCGCGGCCCGTTCACCCTGTTCTTCCTGCTCGCGGCACCGGCCGCGGCGATCGCCGCCGCGCTGCGCGGGCTCGACCCCTTCGGCCGCGTCGTGGCCTCGGCCGCGGGCGCGGTGGTGCTCGACATGCTGGTGGCCCAGGCCATGCTGGCCCTCCACCAGTGGTCGGTACGCGGCGGGATCGTGGCGGTGACCACGATCAGCGCGCTCATCCTCCTGCTGGCCACGGGACGGCGGCTGCGCGGTCGCACGACCCGAGAGCGGACGGTCTGACGTGGACATCAGCGTGTACCGCCCCGGCGAGCTGAGCGCCGCCGACCGGGCGGCCTGGACCTCCATCCAGTCCAAGGCCCATCTCCAGGGCGCGCCCGAGCTGGGCAACCCCTTCCTCGCACCGGAGTTCGCGCTCGCCGTGGGCCGCTGCCGGCGCGGGGTGCGGATCGCGGTCGTCCGGGAGGGCGGGGAACCGGCCGCGTTCCTCCCGTTCCAGCGGACGGCCACCGGCGTGGGCCGGGCCATCGGCCTCGGTGTCTCGGACGCCCAGGGCCTCGTGCACCGGCCGGGGTTCACCGTCGGCGCCCAGGAACTGCTGAAGGCGTGCGGGCTGGCCGTATGGGAGTTCGACCACCTGGTGGACGGCCAGACGGCGTTCGCGCCGGACGCCACCGGCAGCTATCCGTCACCGGTGATGGACGTCGACCAGGGGTACGACGCCTATCTGGCCCATCTGCGCGAGCACGCGCCGAAGTTCACCCGCACCACCCTGGCCAAGGAGCGCAAGCTGGCCCGCGACCACGAGGGCGTGCGGTACGTGCACGACGAGCGTGATCCGGCCGCGCTGCGCACCCTGATGTCCTGGAAGTCGGCCCAGTACCGCAGGACCGGCCGCAGCGACCGCTTCGCGCAGGAGTGGATCACCCGGCTCGTGGAGCACCTCTTCCACACCCGCTCGGACTCGTTCGCGGGCGTCCTGTCCGTGCTGTACGCGGACGGCAAGCCGGTCGCCGCACACTTCGGGCTGCGCGGCGAACGCATCCTGGCCTGCTGGTTCCCGGCCTACGACCCGGCGTTCTCGAAGTACTCGCCCGGTCTGGTGCTGCATCTGCGCATGGCCGAGGCGGCGGCCGCCGACGGCATCGCGCACCTGGATCTCGGCCGGGGCCAGAAGGAGTACAAGGACTCCCTGAAGACACGCGAGCTGACGGTGTCGGAGGGGTGGGTGACCCGGCGTCACCCGGTCGCGTTCGGACACCGGGCACGGCGTGCCCCGGTCCGGGCGCTGCGCAACACCGTCCAGTCACGGCCGGAGCTCTTCGGACCGGCGGACCGTCTCCTGAAACGCATGGGGAAGATCCGCTCGGGACGTACGTAACGGCCGAAACCTATAAAAATGTGAGAGCTGGTTCCAGCTCTTGCCATACAGGCGCAATCATCAATACCGTCGTACATCTCACTCGCATCGGACGGTCGGCCCGCGGCTCCAGGGGAGGGACCGAGGACCGCAGGACGGCACCGGAGCGGGACGCGGTAGGGGGGTGCTCGGTGAAGGTGTCCACATCTTCGGCCGAGTCGTGCCGCGCGACCGGTCGCCGCTCATCCGGGTGGCCGGCCAGACATGCCAGCTCACCGCACGCACGGGGAGAGCCAGTCGCCGTGCGTGGGTGACACAACCCCCCTTTCGAACCGGACACTTCACCGGGCCGCCCAGGGGCGGGCGGTCCACCGGACGAGAGGGACCGACTCATGAGTTCTGTGCTGCGCCCGGCGGTCCCGGGCCATGATCCGTCACCGGTCGGCTACCGGCCCGTCTCCTCGCACCTGGCCATCGCACCGCCCGTGAGCGTGGTGATCCCGGCCATGAACGAGGCGGAGAACCTTCCGTACGTCTTCAAGACCCTGCCGGACTGGATCCACGAAGTGGTCCTGGTCGACGGCAACTCCACCGACGGCACCGTCGAGGTGGCCCGTGAGCTGTGGCCCGAGGTGAAGGTCGTGCGCCAGCGCGGCAAGGGCAAGGGGGACGCCCTGATCACCGGGTTCGAGGCGGCCACCGGCGACATCATCGTCATGGTCGACGCGGACGGCTCCGCCGACGGCAACGAGATCCTGAGCTATGTCTCCGCCCTGGTCTCGGGCGCGGACTTCGCCAAGGGGTCCCGGTTCGCCAACGGCGGCGGCACCGACGACATGACGCTGATCCGCAAGCTGGGCAACTGGGCGCTGTGCACAGCCGTCAACCACAAGTTCGGCGCCCGCTACACCGATCTCTGCTACGGATACAACGCGTTCTGGCGGCACTGCCTGGACAAGATCGACCTCGACTGCACCGGCTTCGAGGTCGAGACCCTGATGAACATCCGGGTCGTCAAGGCCGGGCTGAAGGTGCAGGAGATACCGAGCCACGAGTACCTCCGCATCCACGGCACCAGCAATCTGCGGGCCGTACGCGACGGGCTGCGGGTGCTGCGGGTCATCGTCAAGGAGCGCTCCAACCGGCGCGCGCTGCGCCGCCGCAGCGCCGCCGCGCACTCCCCCGTGCTCACCTCGGTCGGCTCCCGCACCAAGGCCCGGGGAGAGACGTCTTGAGCGGTCCCGGCATCTCCGTCGTGATCTGCGTCTACACGGAGGACCGCTGGGAGGACATCCTCGCGGCGGTCGCCTCGGTGCGTGCGCAGGCGTATCCGGCCCTGGAGACCCTGCTGGTCGTCGACCACAACCAGGCGCTCCGGGACCGGCTGGCCAAGGAGTACAAGGAGACGCCCGACGTGCGGGTGCTGGCCAACGCGGGCCCGCGCGGCCTGTCGGCCGGCCGCAACACGGGCATCGCGGCCTCCCGGGGTGAGGTCGTCGCGTTCCTCGACGACGACGCCGTGGCCGAGCGGGACTGGCTGGGGCACTTCGCGGCCGGGTACGACGACCCCCGGGTCATGGCCGTCGGCGGGCGCACCGAGCCGATCTGGGCGTCCGGCCGCCGGCCGGGCTGGTTCCCGGAGGAGTTCGACTGGGTCGTGGGCTGCACCTACCGGGGCCTGCCCGGCGGCCGGACGAAGGTCCGCAACGTCCTCGGCGGCAACGCCTCGTTCCGCCGTACGGCGTTCGACGTCGCGGGCGGTTTCGCGACCGGCATCGGGCGCGACGGCGACCGGCTGCCGCTGGGCTGCGAGGAGACGGAGCTGTGCATCCGGCTCACCCGGGCCCGGCCCGACGCGGTGCTGCTGATCGACGACCGCGCGATCATCCACCACCGGGTGCCCGGGCCGCGGGAGCGCTTCCGGTACTTCCGCACCCGCACCTACGCGGAGGGCCTGTCGAAGGCCCTGGTGGCCCGCAGCGTCGGCGCGGACAAGGGACTGGAGTCCGAACGCCGGTACACCACGCGCGTCCTGCCGGCCGGGGTGGCGCGCGGCCTGCGGGACGCGCTGCTCGCCCGGCCCGGGGGCGCGGGCCGGGCGGGCGCGATCGTCGCGGGGGTGCTGACGGCGGCGGGTGGGTACGTCGTCGGGAGTGTCCGCGCGCGCCGGGGCGGCGCCACGTACGCGGTGGCCGGGATCGAGGGATCGCCGGACACCGGAGGGGGGACGGGATGAGCCATGCGCCGGTGCCGATCCTGATGTACCACGCGGTGTCCACCGCGCCGAACGACGCCACCCGCCGGCTGTCCGTGGCGCCGGAGGCGTTCGCCGAGCAGATGGCCCTGATCGGCGACCTGGGGCTCACGCCGGTGCGCACGGCGGAGCTCGCCGAGCACTGGCGTTCCGGGAAGCCGCTGCCCGAGCGGCCGGTGCTGATCACCTTCGACGACGGCTACGCGGGCGTGCACCGGCACGCCCTGCCCGTCCTGCGCGCCCACGGCTTCACGGCCACGGTGTTCGTCTCCACGGGCTGGCTGAAGGGCCCGCACGACATGGGCGGCGGCCTGGACACCATGCTGGACTGGGAGCAGGTGCGCGAACTGGCCTTCGCGGGCGTGGAGATCGGCGGCCACAGCCACACCCACCCGCAGCTGGACCAGCTCCCCGACGACCGGCTGCGCTCGGAGCTGATCCTCTGCAAGGAGATCGTCTCGGACCAGCTGGGCACCGCCCCGGTCTCGTTCGCCTATCCGTACGGCTACTCCAGCCGCCGGGTGCGCGAGGCCGTGCGGGAGACCGGGTACGCCCAGGCGCTCGCCGTCAACAACGGCCTCGCCCGGCGCCGGCAGGGGCCGTACGCGCTCACCCGGCTCACCGTGCGCCGCACCACCGGGATCGAGGAGTTCGGCCGGCTGGTGGAAGGCCGTGCCGTCGCCCGTACGTTCGCCAGGGACCGCGCCCTGACCCAGGGGTACGCCGTGGTCCGCAGAGCCCGTCAGGTCCGCCGGAAGGCCATCCGTACCCGTGTCTGACACGACGACCACGACCGAGCCCGCCTCGCCCGACGCGCCGGCGCCCGAGCGGCCGGGGCGGCGCCTCCGACTGCCCGGCCTGGGCAGATCCTCCGGCGGCGGCAGCCAGCTGTTCCGCAACGCCTACGCCCTGATGATCAACACCGGTGTCTCGGCGGTGCTGGGGCTGGGCTTCTGGCTGGCCGCCGCCCGCTACTACTCCGAGTCCGCCGTCGGCCAGGGGTCGGCCGCGATCGCCGCGATGAAGTTCCTCGCCGGGCTGACGGCGGTGACGCTGACCGGGGCGCTCGCCCGGTTCATCCCGGTGGCCGGGCGGACGACGGGCCGCCTGATCTTCCGTACGTACGCCGGAAGTTGTGTGGTGGTGGCGCTGGCCGCCGGGGTCTTCCTGCTGACGCTGGACCTGTGGGGGCCGTCGTACCGGTTCCTGCACGGGCCGCTGAACGGGCTGTTCTTCGTCCTCGCCGTCATCGCCTGGAACCTGCTCACCCTCCAGGACGGAGTGCTCACCGGGCTGCGCAGCGCGCTGTGGGTGCCCGTCGGCAACACCGTGTTCTCGGCGGTGAAGCTGGGGCTGCTGGTGGCGTTCGCGGTGGCGATCCCGACCGCCGGCGTCTTCGTGTCGTGGGTGGCGGCGATCGCGGTGTCGGTGCTGCCGCTGGGCTGGCTGGTGTTCCGCCGGCTGGTGCCCCGGCACATGGCGGCGACCGAGGAGCACGCGCGGCCGCCGTCGCTGCGGGAGGTCGGCCGGTTCCTGGCCGGGGACTACACCGGCTCCCTGTTCTCCCTCGCCGTCGTCTACCTCATCCCGGTGATCGTGGCGGCACGGGTCTCCGCCGAGGACAACGCGTACTTCTACATCACCGCCACCATCGGCGGCACGGTGAACCTGCTCGCCATCAACATGGGCGCCTCGCTGACCGTGGAGGGCTCGCACGCGCCGGGGCGGCTGGCCGCCGACACCCGGGCGGCGCTGACCCGCATGGCCCGCATCATGCTGCCGGTCTCGGCGGTCCTGTTCTTCGGGGCGCCCTGGATCCTGGGCGTGTTCGGCGCGGGCTACGCGGACGCGGCGACCCCGCTGCTGCGCTGGTTCGCCGTGGGCGGGCTGCTGCGGGTCGTCATGGAGACGTACTTCGCCGTCCTGCGGGCGCAGAGCCGCACCGCCGGACTGGCGTGGCTGCAGGGGCTGTTGTGCGCCCTGGTGCTCGGTCTGACGCTGCTCCTGCTGCCCCGGATGGGCCTGACGGGCGCCGGGGTCGCCGAGATCGCCGCGCTCTCGGTGATCGTGGCGATCGCCGCGCCCCGGCTGTACCGGACGGTGCGGGGCTCCGGGGCGGACGTGCCCGAGGACGCGGCCCCCGACGGGGACCTGGCCGACCTGGGGGCGCGCGAGGCGTCCACGGGGGCGCGCAAGCGCGGGCCCGGCTGGGCGCTGGACAGCGACACCCTCGCGCTCGGCATCCACGTCGACTTCGACCATCTGGAACGCCGTCCCGACGTCCGGCCCGGACCGGGCACCCCGCCCACGGGCACTCCACGCGTGCGCCCCGAGCACCGGCCGACCTGGGCCCGCGCGGCGGAGGCCGGGCTGCCGCCGGGGCGGGAGCCGGGCTCGGAGGCGTCGGCGGGTCCCGCCGAGGTGGACGCGCCGTTCGAGGACGCGTTCGACGCGGGCAAGGGCGAGGTGACCGCCGTCGTGGAGGAACCCGAGGAGGCCGCCGCCCCACCGGAACCCGGAGCGGTATCAGGGTCACCCGCGCCGGAGGAACCCCTACGGCCCGAGCCGCTCGCGGCAGGCCGGCGCGAGCGGCTGCTGCCGACCCGGGCCGGCGTCGTGCTGGGCTGTCTGCTGGTCGCGGCGCTGCTGCTGTACTGGGTGCCCGCGCTGCGGCTCGGCGAGAGCGACCTGGACCGCATGGGCGGGCTCGGGCTGATCTCGGTGCTGCCGCCGCCGACGCTGCTGGGGGCGGCCCTGCTGGCCGTCGTGTTCGCCTCGCTGCTGTGGCTGAACCGCGAGCACCGGGCGCTGCTGATGGTCACCCTCCTGGCGACGGTGGTGTCCCTGCACGCCCTGCCCGCGCTGATCGAGACCGAGCCGCGGTTCGCGACGGCCTGGCAGCACCTGGGCTTCCTCGACTACATCGACCGCACCGGTTCCGCCGTACCGGACCTGGACGCGCGCTGGAGCTGGCCGGGATTCTTCGCGGTGGCCGCGTTCACCGCGCGGGCCTGCGGGGTCGACGATCTGACCGAGGTCGTCCGCTGGTGGCCGACGGCCATGCAACTGCTGTACCTGGTCCCGATGTTCCTGCTGGTACGCCATATGCGGGCGAGCTGGCGGGCCAGGTGGACCGGCATCTGGGTGTTCGTGCTCGCCGGCTGGGTCGGCCAGGACTACTTCTCCCCGCAGGGCTTCACCTATCTGCTGTACCTCGTGTTCGCGGCGGTGCTGCTGGTCTGGTTCCGCGCACCGCGCGTGATCTGGTCGCGACGCCGGCCCGGCGAGCTGGAGGTGGAACCGGCGGACCGGCGTCAGCGGGCCGTGCTGCTGGCGGTCGTGACGGGGCTGTTCGCGGCGAGTGTCCCGGCCCACCAGCTGACGCCGTTCGTGATGCTGGGCGTGGTGACGGCGCTGGTGCTGGTCGGCCGGAGCGAACTGCGCGGCCTGCCCGTCCTGTTCGGCGTGATGGTGACCGCGTGGATCGGCTTCCTGGCGGAGCCGTACTGGTCGGGGCACTTCGACGAGCTGTTCGGCGGGGTCGGCGGGGTCGGCGGCAACGTCACCTCGTCCGTGTCCGGCCGGATCGAGGGCGGCAGTTCGACCCACCAGCTCGTGCTGTACGTGCGTGTCCTGCTGGCCGGCGGGGTGATGGCGTTCGCCTGCTGGGGCTGGTGGCGGAGGCGCTTCCACCACTACCAGGAGCGCTCGCTGCTCGTCCTGACCTTCGTGCCGTTCCTCGGCTTCGGCATGCAGTCGTACGGCGGCGAGATGGCGCTGCGGGTCTTCATGTTCGCCCTGCCCGGGGCGGCCCTGCTGACCGGTCTGGCCCTGTTCCCGCGGACCGGCGTCACCGCCGACGAGCGGGAACGGGACCGGGTGAGCCTCGCCCCGCTGGCCGCGCTCATGGCGGGGCTGGTGCTCATGGGCGGTTTCCTGGTGGCCCGATGGGGCAACGAGCCGTTCGAGCGGGTGCGGCCCGGCGAGGTCGCCGCCATGGAGTACGTGTACGCCCACGACGATCCGAGTCTGCGGCTGCTGTGGCTGAGCAGCGACCCGGTCGAGGACGTGACGCCCGCGATGCCGTGGGGCGCCCGGGACATGGAGAAGGTCTCCTATCTGCCGACGCAGGCGCCGGCCGACCCGGTCCTGGTGTCGGGCCTGGTGAAGGCGCTGAAGGACGCGGGCCCGAACTCGTATCTGATGGTCAACCGCGGTCAGGTCACCTTCCTGCGGCTGGACGTGGGCTACTCGCCGACCTGGGAGACCCGGCTGCTGAGCAACCTGGACCGCAGGCCGGAGCTGAAGCGGGTCTTCGCCAACACGGACGTGACGATGTACGCGCTGCGCGAGCAGCCGGCGGGCACGGTGCCGAAGGCCGATCCGGGTCCGATCGGGCCGCAGGTGACGTGGACGCCGTGGTCGGTGGTCGGCGGTGTCGCGGCCGTCGCGCTGATCCTGCTGCTGGCGGCGCGGGAGATCGTGCGGGTGGCGAGCGCGCCGAGCGTGCGGCAGCTGAGCCGGCTGCAGAGCAGTTTCTGGTTCTCGCTGCCGCTGCTCGCCGTGCTGCTGGCCTCGCTGGTGCAGCGGTTCCTGACCATCAAGTGACGGAGGCCGGGTGGCTCAGCGTTCGAGCCACCTGACCTGGTAGGCGTGCAGGGTGACCTTCCTGCCGTCGACCCGGACGCTGATCTGCCGGTCGCGGGTGTTGACGGCCAGGACGGTGTCGTCGGTGGCCAGCACCCGCACGCCCGCCCCGTCCACGGACACCCGCTCGAACCGGGTGCCCGGCCCGAACTCCTTCCCGAACCGGGAGAGCAGGCCGTACATGGGCAGTTCGGCGCCGCCGCGATCGGCGTCCGTCGGCGTCCACAGGCAGCCCGCGCAGGCGGTGCCCTTCTCGTTCTCCGGGTTCCAGTAGAACGCGGAGGTGGTGCCGCCCTCGGCCAGCGCGATCAGCCCGGTGGCGTGAACGGCGACCCGGCGGGCCTCGGACCAGCCCTCGCGTTCGTCGTCGCCGTCGGCCGGCTCGACGTAGTACTCGGCCCACCACAGCGGCAGGTCACCGGTCTGCTCGCGCACCCAGCGGCTCACGTCGGTGAACTTCCGCGTGGCCGTGAACTCGTCCGGCAGCAGCTCGTCGTCGCGGGTGTAGCTGGAGCCGTCCACGACGACGAAGTCGGCGCCGGCCTTGTGCTCGTTCCAGTACCGGAAGGCATCGACGGTCCGCCGGTCGAGGGCGCCCCACGGGCCCGTGAGCGCCTTGGAAGCCTCGTGCGCGCGGGGGTCGACGCTGTCCATCACCAGGTAGGGGCCGCCCACCATGATGTCCCGGTCGACCTTCTTCAGCGCCCGGTAGACCAGGTTGTAGAGCTTCGTGTAGCCCTCGTGGTCCCAGCGGGCCTCGGCGTCGTTCCAGAACCCCTTGAACTCGTTCCAGACGACGAAGTGCCGTACGTCCGGGTAGCGCCTCGCGACCGTCGCGGCGAGCGCCGCGTAGTCGTCGTAGTGCCCGGGGTCGGGCGCGGTCTCCAGGGCGGCCTGGCTCCAGTCGGTGGCGTCGACGCCGGGCTCGCCGCCCTTCATCCAGTCCGGCGCGCAGCACAGGGTCACGACCGGGGTGCCGCCGGACGCGCGTACGAAGTCGATGCGCCGGTCCATCGCCTCGAAGTCGTAACGCCCGCGCACGGGTTCGGGGTTGTCGGCGCCCCAGCCCATGACGTGCTGGATCTGCGGCAGGCCCCCGTCACCGGCGATCCGGCGCTCGACGCGTGCGACGGCGGCCGGGGCGCCCTCGTCGGCGCTGTGCTGGGTGTGGGTGAACCCCCAGCCGACCTCGGGGTCGCGCGCGTGCGGCGCGGCCGTCGGCGTGCCGTGCACCTTGTCGCCGTCGCGTGTGGTGCCGTCGGTGTCCACGCCGTTGCCGGGCAGTGTGCTGAGGAGGGTCACGATCAGGGCCAGAGCCGCCGCGCCCACCCCGAGCAGCGCGGTGAGCCGCCACCGCCGTGCCCCCGAATTCCACCCATGACGTCCCATCGAGGACAACGGTAACGGGGGTGCCCGCCGCCCGGGCAGGTTTCGTCGGCACACGGTGGCGCGGCGGCACGGGACGGACGCGACGGGGAAACCGGGTGCACGGCGACCCGCGGTGACGGATCATGGCCGCATGTCTGCGAACCCACACGACGCTCTGCCGATCCGGCTCAACGTCGACGACAGCGACTCGCCGTCCGATGTCGTCGACGCGCTGTTCCTCGGCCGCTTCGCGACGGGCGAGCAGCCGTACGCGCACGCGGCGAACATCGACCGCGTCCGGTCGGGGGCGACCCTGCTGCCGCCGGGCGCGCGGGTGCTGCGCGCGGCCCGTGACGACGACCGCAGCGCGATCCTGGCGGAGGGCGACGGCTGGACGCTGCTCGTCTCCCGCTGGAACCGCGGCGCCGACGTCACCGTGACCGCCACCACCGAGGAACTCGCGGCCCGGGTGCTGGGCGAGGCGACGGACGGCGCGGCCGACGAACCGGAACCGCAGCCGGAGAACGTGACCATGGGCTTCTGGTACGTCTCGCCGCGGCGCGGCCCGCACCGCACGACCCGGCAGATCTCCGCGGGCACCTGGGAGGAGGTGCGGCCCAACTACACGGCGCCGGTGGCGGACGCGATGGACCGGCTGATGAAGACGACGCCGGAGGACATCGCGGGCCGGCTCCTGCTGCTGCACGGCCCGCCCGGCACCGGCAAGACGTCGGCGCTGCGGACCCTGGCCCGCTCGTGGCGGGACTGGTGCCAGGTGGACTGCGTGCTGGATCCCGAGCGCCTGTTCGGCGACGTCGGCTACCTGATGGACATCGCGATCGGCGAGGACGACTCCACGGGCAAAGGCCGCTGGCGGCTGCTGCTCCTGGAGGACTGCGACGAACTGATCCGGGGCGAGGCGAAGCACACCGCGGGCCAGGCCCTGTCGCGGCTGCTGAACCTGACGGACGGCCTGCTGGGCCAGGGCCGCAATGTCCTGGTCGGCGTGACCACCAACGAGGACCTGGAGCGGCTGCACCCGGCCGTGGTCCGCCCGGGCCGCTGTCTGGCCCGGATCGAGGTGGGTCCGCTGACCCGCCCGGAGGCGATCGGCTGGCTCGGCACGGACGAGGGCGTGGGCCGCGAGGGCGCCACCCTGGCGGAGCTGTACGCGCTGAAGCGGGGCACCTCGCCGACGTCGCTCCCGGACCCGCGGGACGGCGCCGACGCCGGGCTGTACCTGTGACGCGGATCCTGGGTGCTTTGATGGATGTATGACCTTGTTCGTCGGCACCTCGGGGTGGCAGTACCGGGACTGGCGGGACGTCCTGTACCCGTCGGACGTGCCCATGCGGCGGTGGCTGGAGGAGTACACGGCCCGGTTCGCCACGGTCGAGCTCAACAACGCCTTCTACCGGCTGCCCTCGCGCGAGAACTTCGAGGCGTGGCGGGAGCGGGTGCCGGGCGACTTCGTGGTCGCGGTGAAGGCGAGCCGCTATCTGACCCACATCAAACGGCTGAAGGACCCCGAGGAGCCGGTGCACCGGCTGATGACCCACGCCGAGGGTCTCGGCGACCGGCTGGGCCCGGTCCTGCTCCAGCTGCCGCCGACGCTACGGGCGGACGCCGGGCTGCTGGACGCCTGCCTTGCCTGCTTCCCGGCCGGCGTCAGGGTGGCCGTCGAGCCCCGGCACGACAGCTGGTGGACGTCCGGTACGCGGGACGTCCTGGAGGCCCGGGGCGCCGCCCTGTGCTGGGCCGACGTGGAGTCGCGCCCGGTGACCCCGCTGTGGCGCACCGCGGACTGGGGGTACGTCCGCTTCCACGTGGGCCGCGCCCGGCGCTGGCCGCACTACGGCCGGCAGGCGCTGGAGACCTGGGTCCGGCGCATCACCGGCACCTGGTCCGCCGGCGAGGACGTGTACGCGTACTTCAACAACGACCCGACGGGCGCGGCGGTCGAGGACGCCATGACGTTCGCGCGGGCGGCGCGCAGGGCGGGCCGGGAGCCGACCCGTACGCCGGAGCGTCTGCTGAGCCCGGGCGAGGACGCGGCTCAGTCGTCGTAGGCGGCCCGCAGCGCGTCCCGTACGGCCGTGAGCGCCGCGTCCTCGTCGAGGCCGAGCCTGCGGACCCGCTCGGCGTACGCCTGGGCGGCCGACGCGGCCTCCCGTTCGGCGGCCGAGCCGGCGGCGGCCACGAACGTGCCGTTGCGGCCCCGCGTCTCGATCACCCCGTCGTTCTCCAGCGCCCGGTACGCCTTGGCGACGGTATTGGCGGCCAGCCCCAGGGACTGGGCGAGCCCGCGCACGGTGGGAAGCCGGTAGCCCACCGGCAGCACCCCCGACCGTGCCTGCTCGGAGATCTGCGCCCGCACCTGCTCGTACGGCGCGACGGCACTGTCGTCGATGTGGATCTTCAAGGTCACAGGCCGATTGTCCCGTACCCGCCGGAAAATGAGAGGCACCCCCGGCAGGTCCCCGTCTAGCGTGCGCCCCATGACCGTGATCGTGCGCGACCTCCGTATCGAAGACCCCGGTGACGTCGGGCGGTTCGTCCACTGCCGGCATCTCGCCCTTCCGCACATGCTGTGGAACGAGGACGCGGTCCGCCACCATCGGACGCACACGCACCCCGACGCCCACTACCGCTGCCTGGTGGCGGAGGAGGACGGCGAGACGATCGGTACGGTCCAGACCGGACTGGCGTACGACAGCCCGGAGCCGGGCCAGGGCCACCTCAACGTCTATGTGCGGCCGGACCGTACGCGGCGCGGCGCGGGCGGGCTGCTGGTGCGGGCCGCGGAGGAGCATCTGGCGGCGCGGGGCGCGACCAGGCTGTTCTCCTGGGTGCTGGACGAGCCGGGGCACCGCGCGTTCGCCGAGCGCCGCGGCTACCGGCCCAGCCGTTCCTCCCACTTCCTGCGCCTGGACCTGGCCGGCGGGGCCCCGCCACAGCTCCCGGACCCGCCGCCCGGCGTGGAGCTGCGCACGGCCGCCGACTTCGCGGACGACCCGCGCCCGCTGTTCCTGCTGGACGCCGAGGTGACGGCGGACGAACCGAGCGATGTACCCGCCGAGTTCACCGACTACGAGGTCTGGCTGCGGGAGACCTGGCGGCATCCCCTCCTCGACCTCGGCCTCACCTCGGTCGCGGTGGCCGGCGGCCGTCCCGTGGCCTTCAGCCTCGCCCACACGGACGGCACGACCCGCTACGCGACGGCCATGACCGGGACCGCGCGCGCCCTGCGCGGGCAGGGCCTGGCGGGGCTCGTCAAGAGCCACTCCCTGCACCGCGCCCGCGCGGCGGGGTACGAGGAGGCGCTGACCGGCAACGACAGCGACAATGCACCCATGCTGGCGATCAACCGCCGGCTCGGGTACGAGATCCGCGCGACGGAGGTGCGGCATGTCCGCGAACTCGGCTGACCGGCCCGTCCGGCTGGACGTGGTGCTCGTCAAGGGCGGGCGAACGAAGATCCGTTACGCGGCGGAGCTGCTGGACGATGACGGCGTCCGCGTCGCCGTCCGCGCCCCGTGGGCGGGCTCAGGGGTCCGCGACTTCGGCTTCGTGCGCTTCGAGCCGGGCGACGTGTTCACCGAGTACTACTGGCGGGACCGCTGGTACTCGGTGAAGGAGGTCCGCGCCGCGTCGGGCGCCCGCAAGGGCTGGTACTGCGACGTCACCCGCCCGGCCACGCGCTCGGGCGGCGAGCTGGTGGTGGAGGACCTCGACCTGGACCTGTGGTGCTCGGCCGACGGGGCGGAGGTGCGCCGGCTCGACGAGGACGAGTTCGCCGAGAGCGGTCTGACCGAGGCGGACCCGGAGGCCGCCGCCGCGGCGGTCGCCGCCCTGGACGAGCTGGAGGCGCGCGCGAGGGGCGAGGGCGGCCTGGAGTCGCTGCTGCGGTAGGCGGCTACGGGACGGCGACGACCGCGTACCGCTCGTCGGTCACGGCCCTCCCCCACAGCCGGGCGTCACCCGACAGACGCTCCACGCGGACGTCCCCGGCGAGGGGCGCGAGCAGGCCGGTGAGCCGGTCCGCCGGTATGCCGACCGGGCTGACCGCGCCCCACACGCCTTCCACCAGCACGAGGCGTCCCCCTGGCCGCAGCAGCCCCGCCCAGTGCCGCAGCACGCGCGCGGGGTCCGCCTGCGTCCACAGGACGTGCCGGACGAGCACGGCGTCGAAGCGGTCCTCGCCGACCGGCGGCGCCGCCGCGTCACCGACGAGGAACACGGCGTCACGTCCGGCGAGCTTGGCGCGGGCGCGCTCCACCATCGCCGGGGACAGGTCCACGCCCGTCACCCGGTGTCCCTGCTCGGCCGCGAGCAGCGACAGGCTGCCGGTGCCGCAGCCGACGTCGAGGAGGTCGCCGGGGCGGGCGGGCAGCCAGGAGCGCAGCCGGTCGGCCCACGCCTGCCGCACCTCGGGGTCGCGCAGGCCGTGGTCGGGCTCGTCGTCGAAGGCGGGCGCGGCGGCGTCCCAGTCCGTGTACGCACTGCCGAGAGGCTGTTCACCGTTCGTCATGGGCCCAGCGTGACACCCGCCACTGACAACGGGATTCGTGACGGCCGCCACTGACAGGACCTGCGGCGATGAGGAACTCTCCCCGCACGTGTCTACCTCCGTGCCAACGCGGAACACGGTAGGCCTGCACTGAAGGAGGCAGCCATGCGCCGGACAACCGTGCAGAAGCCCCTGAAGAAGTCGGATGCCCGCAAGGTCCGCGAGGAGGCGGATCTGTCCCCGTCGGGACGACCCGAGATCCGCAAGGACATCGCCCGCACCTGGTGGCCGGAAGGCTGAGACGCCGCGCCGTCCGCCGTACCGGACCGGATCAGCCGAGCCGCTTGCGGTAGTGCAGGCGGTCGTAGGGCCCGCTCACGCGCCTCTCGGCGACCTCGTAGCCGTACTTCGGATAGATCCTCTGGTTCTCCCACATCATCGCGTTCGTGTAGAGCCTGACCTCGGGCAGGCCGAGCGCACGCGCGTGTGCCTCGACGAACCTCAGCAGCCGTCCCCCGACGCCCTGCCCCTGGGCGTCGGGGTGCACGGCGAGGGTGTCGAGGTACAGGTGGTCGGTGTGCGCCTCCAACACGACCAGCCCCGTCACGGGCCGGCCCGTCACGTACACCTTCCCCGCGGCCACGTTCGCCGCGTGGTCGGCCTCCATGGGCACGGGCACCACCCCGATGCGCTCGATGTACGGCGTGAACGCCGCGTCGGTCACCGCCTTCACGGCCGGTACGTCGGCGGCGGTGGCCGGCCGGATCTGCTCGCTCGTCATGGGACGACGCTATCTACCTGATCCCAGGCTGAGCGGTTCCTTAAGGCGACCCTAAAGATCGCCATCACCTCTCTCCGGCAGGCGATTTCGGCCTTCGTCCGGGCTAACTTCTGATCGCCCCCACGGGATTCACCCCCTGCACCAGGCCCCTGAGGAGATCCGCCATGCCCGCACGCCGCAAGGCCGCCGTCGTCGCCGCGCTCGGTCTGACGCCGCTCGCCCTGACCGCACTCGCCGCCGCGCCCGCCTCGGCGCACGGCTCGATGGGCGACCCGGTCAGCCGGGTCTCGCAGTGCTACGCGGAGGGCCCGGAGAGCCCGGGGTCCGCCGCGTGCAAGGCGGCCGTCGCGGCCGGCGGCACCCAGGCCCTGTACGACTGGAACGGCATCCGCATCGGGGACGCGGGCGGCCGGCACCAGGAGCTGATCCCGGACGGGAAGCTGTGCAGCGCGAACAACGCCGAGTTCAAGGGGCTCGACCTGGCCCGCGCGGACTGGCCGGCGACGAGCGTGAAGAGCGGGTCGTACACCTTCAAGTACCGGGTCACGGCCCCGCACAAGGGCACCTTCAAGGTGTACGTCACCAAGCCGGGCTACGACCCGTCGAAGCCGCTGGCCTGGGGTGACCTGGATCTGGCGAACCCGGTGGCGAGCGCCGTGGACCCGGTGGCGGAGGGCGGCTTCTACACGTTCTCCGGCACGCTGCCCGAGCGGTCGGGCAAGCAGGTGCTGTACGCGGTCTGGCAGCGCTCGGACAGCCCTGAGGCGTTCTACTCCTGCTCGGACGTCACCTTCGGTGGCGGCAGTGGCAGCGGGAGCGGCGGCGGCACCGCGGGCGGCGGGTCCACGACGGCCCCCGGGTCGTCGGCGGCGCCGAGCGCGTCCGCGCCCTCCGAGAAGCAGATCGAGGCCGGTACCGAGAAGTCGACGGTCGAGCACGGCGGGCACGGGGACCAGGACGCCCGCACGTCGGCCGAGCCGGCAGCGGCCGGGGCGACGCCGTCCGTCGCGGCGAACCGGCCGAAGGCCGCGAGCGCCGGGGAGAACCTGGCGGAGACGGGAGGGGACGCCTCCACCGGGTATCTGGCGGTGGGCGGGGCGGCCACGCTGGCGCTGGGTTCGGCGGTCCTGTTCGCGTCGGTGCGCCGGCGGGCGGCGGGCGGCGCCCGGCGCTGACCCGGGGGCACCCCTGAGTTCCGGGGCCTGAACGGCGGCTCAGGCCGGTCAGGCCCCGGCGGTGTGCTCGCGGTCGGCCGCCAGCGCTGTGACCGGAAGGGTTCACCGGCTCGCGGCGCCCGGCACGGCACTAGCCGATCGCGGACGCGCAGGTGGTGGGGGTGGCGTGGGCCGGGTCGAGCGCGTTGGTCACCTCGTGGAAGGCGATGCGGTCGGTCAGGCCCACGAGGGCGTGTTCGGACAGGTCGAGCGCGCACTTGTCCTGGATGAGGACGTTCTTCACGGAGGAGCCGGTCAGGAACTGGGTCCGGTACGGGGTGACCACCTCGTCGTACCTGGTGGCGATGACGGTGTAGCGCACCCCGGGCACGGTGTCGCCGTCCGCGTTGAGCCGTTTCATGAAGTCGGACCCGGCGACCTGCTGGGCGAGGGCGGGGGTGGCGGCGTTCAGGAGGTCGCCGGCGCCGGGGAAGTACGGCAGCAGGTTGGCGAGGCCGGACAGGGTGGTGCCGTGGTTGTTGGGCGCGATGCCGACGAGGGCGTTCACCTTGGAGGCGCCGCCGAGGAACTTGAGGTAGTAGCGGGGCATCATGCCGCCCTGGGAGTGGCCGACGAGGTCGGCCTTCGCGGCGCCGGTGGCGGCGAGCACCTTGTCGACGAAGGCCGACAGCTGTTCGGCCGACTTGTCGATGGGGCCGAGGGCGTGGAAGAGCGGCACGCCCGGGAGTTCGCCGTAGTCGAGGGAGAAGACGCAGTAGCCCCGGTTGGTCAGATAGGGCGCGAGGAACAGCCAGTTGTCGACGGAGTTGGCGAAGGTGCCGTGCACCAGGACGACGGGGCGGGGGTGGGCGGCGGAGGGCTTGCAGGAGTAGTCGTTCCAGCCGCTGCTGGGGGCCTTCGGCGCCGGGGCGGCCTGGGCGGCGGTGGCGGGGACGACGGCGACCGCGGCGGTCAGCAGCAGTGCGGCCAGGGGTCTGAGCACTCGTTTCCAGGGCAGCATCGGGTGATCTCCTCGCGACTCAGGGGGGAGGTGCGACGGCCTTGCGCCCTGTGATCCGGATCACGAAGGATGCTGTTCACTCGTCAAGTTACGGGCGAGTAGCACCGGTGGGAAGTTACGCGTCGGTAAAAACTTCCAGTGGTAACCAGGGGATCTGATAGAGCCCCCCGACAGGACGTCACCAACCAGGACGGACCGGGCCGTTGGAGGCGATGCGCGTCAGCCCGTGCAGCAGGGACCGCAGTTCCCCCTCGCCCAGCTCAGCGGCCCAGGAGCCCACGACCTCCGCCGCCGCCTCCTCGGCGGCGCGGGTGCAGGCCCACCCCCGGCCGGTGAGCACGACCAGCCGGGCGCGCGCGTCGGCGGGATGCGGCCGCCGCTCGGCGTACCCCTTGCGCACGATCTCGTCGACGAGCTGGCTCGCGGCCTGCTTGGTGACCCCGAGGTGGGCGGCGAGCTCGGTGACCGTGGCGCCGTCCGGGGCGAGCCGGGCGAACGCGAACCCGTGCGCGGGCCGCAGCCCCTCGAAGCCCCGGGCGACCACGCCGTCGTGGATGCGCCGGGTGAGGTCGCCGGCGGCGGCGAGCAGGGCGGCGGACAGGGCCATGGCGTCGGAGTTCTGCACGCAGGCATTGAAACACCCTTGACCGACTGGTCAAGAAGCTTGACCATATAGTCAAGCAGCTTGACCATTGTGAAGGAGTTCGTCATGCCCGTCGTCCGTCCGTCCGACGCCGTGGTGCACGAGATGCACGGCGCCCGTTTCGTCTCGTACGCCACCCCGCTCACCGGCAGCCGGGAGCTGTGCGCCTGGCGCGGCGAGGTGCCGGCCGGCACCCGCGCGCCCGCGCACACCGTCACCAAGGAGGAGATCCTGCACGTCCTCGACGGCGAACTGCGCGTCACGCTCGACGGGGAGACGACCCACGTCACCGCGGGCGACACCCTCATCGTCAATGCCGGCGCCACCCTCACCGTCGAGAACCACGGCGCGCGTCCCGCGATCACCTGGGTGACCACGCTCGTCGGCCTTGAGGCCGAACTCGCGGACGGGACGCGCATCGCTCCCCCGTGGGCCCGCTGAGGCTCACGCGGCCAGCGCCCCCGGCACCACCGCGTGCGCCCCGAACTTCGCCCGCACCCGGTCCGCCACCTCCTCGACGCGGCGCGCCTTCTCGTCCACCGGGTCGAAGGTGAGCTGATACGGGGCCCGTTCGGCCGGGTCGAGGCCCTCGGCGCGCAGCGCGACCGCCCGGACGCGGGCGCGCTGGAGGCCCAGGGCCTCGTACAGGCCGTAGGCCGTCCTGGTCAGCGCCGCCGAGTGGGCCGTGGGTTCGCCCAGGGTGCGGCTGCGTGTCGTGGAGGAGCGGTCCGCGTAGCGCACGGTCAGGGTCAGGGTGCGGCAGACCTTGTCCAGGGCGCGCAGCCGGGCGCCCAGTTCCTCGGCGGCGGAGAGCAGGGCGCGGCGGTGGTGTCCGGGGTCCAGTTCGTCGCGGGCGAAGGGACGTTCGGTGGCCAGTGAGCGGGACACGGCGTCCGGGACGACCCGGCCGCGGTCGATGCCGCTCGCCTTCTCGCGCAGTTCCCGGCCGGCCCGGGCACCGATCAGCCGCTGAAGGGTGGACAGGGGTGCGGCGGCGACCCGGCCGAGGGTTTCGAGGCCGTACGCGCCCAGCGTGCGGGCGGCGGCCGGGCCCACGCCGGGCAGCGCCGCCACGGGCCGCTCGGCCAGGAACTCCGCGAGGGCGTCCGGGTCCCGGGGTGCCACGCCGGTCACGCCGGGCCGGGCGTCCCGCAGGGCCACGCGGGCCAGCACGGGGCCCGGGCCCGCGCCGATCGCGCAGTCGACCCCGTGGTGGGCGAGGGCCCGCACCCGGATCACCGACGCCAGTTCGACGGCGTCCCGGCCGAAGTACCGTTCGGCGCCGCGCAGATCGGCCAGCGCCAGGTCCGGGGGCAGCGCCTGGACGACGGGCGTGAAGTCCTCCAGCAGTCCGAGCAGCCCGGGCAGGGCCGTCTCGTCCCCGGTCGGCAGCTGGAAACGTACGCAGAGGATGGTCATCCCGCACTCCCCGGACTCTGGTGCCACAACTTCCGTCCACCCGCGGACCCTTCGCCCGCGGGACGCAGATCGGCCCAGGGGTGCATCTCGTACCCCGTGGACATGCGGATCGTCCGCTGCCGCTCCATGCGGTCCTGGGCCGCGGAGCCGGCCGGTGCGGGCTCCCCCTCCGACCCGGCGAGCCGGCGGCGCGCCGCCCCCTCGCCGTCGGCGCCGGGGCCGTCCCCGGGGCCGCCGTCACCGGCCAGCCGGGCGGCGACGCCCTCCAGTCCCTCGCGCCGGCGCACCTCCAGCAGGTCCGCGAGGTTCCAGGCGGCGGAGCCCACGACGCTGAGGCTGCGCGGCCCGCGCCGCTGCACGACGCCCCGCACCAGCAGCAGCCAGGAGTGGAAGACGGTATGGGCGCAGGCGTCGTGCGAGTCGTCGAAGAAGGCGAGGTCGACCAGGCCCGTCCCGTCGTCGAGCGTGCTGAAGATGACCCGCTTGCCGGACCGGATCGGCGGGGTCTGGGTGGCCGCCTTGGCGCCCGCGACCAGCACGGTCTCCCCGTGCCGCGCCTCGCGCAGCCGGCGCGCGCCGACCACGCCCAGCTCCTGGAGGAACTCCCGGTGGTCGTCCATGAGATTGCGCGAGGCGTCCATCGACAGCACTCCCAGTTCGGCGCTGAGGCGCTCCTCCGAGGTCAGGTCGGGCAGTCCGGCCGGGGCCGTCCGCCGGCCGCCGGCCAGCGGGAGCTGGTCCCCGCCGCCGCCCCGGGCGCCCCGGTGCAGTTCGGTCAGGTGCAGTTGCAGGTCCCGCCGGTTGGCGCCGAACGCGTCCAGCGCCCCGACCTGGGCGAGCCGCTGGGCGAGCGGACGACTGGGGCGGGCCCGCTCCCAGAAGTCGAGCAGGGAGGCGTACGGCTGCCCGGCGGCGATCCGGGCCGCCTCGGCCTCGCTGATGCCGTGCACGCCGGAGAGGGCGAGCCGCAGTCCCCAGGTGCCGCCGGACTCCCCTGAATCAGACACCAGTTCGATCCGATGGGTGACGCCGGAGACGTTCACGTCCAGCGGCAGGATCGGCACCCCGCGCCGCCGCGCGTCCGCCAGCAGCAGCCGCTTCGGGTACATCCCGGGATCGTGGGTGAGCAGCCCGGCGTAGAAGGCGGCCGGGTGGTGGGCCTTCAGCCAGGCCGACTGGTAGGTCGGCACGGCGAAGGCGACCGCGTGCGCCTTGCAGAAGCCGTACGAGCCGAACGCCTCGACGATCTCCCAGGTCCGCCCGATGGTCTCCGCGTCGTACCCCTTGGCGGCCGCGTGCTGGGCGAACCACACCCGGATGCGCGCCTGCGACTCCGGGTCGGAGAGCCCGCGCCGCACCCGGTCGGCCTCGTCCCGTCCGCAGCCGGTCATCAGGTGCACGATGTCGATGATCTGCTCGTGGAAGACGACGACCCCGTACGTGTCGCGCAGCGGTTCCGCCAGGTCGGGGTGCGGGTAGCGCACCGGTGCCCGCCCGTGCCGGGCCTCGATGAACGGCCGCACCATGTCGGCGGCGACCGGTCCGGGCCGGAAGAGCGAGATGTCCACGACCAGGTCGTGGAAGGTGGCCGGCTGGAGCCGTCCGACGAGGTCCCGCTGGCCCGGTGACTCGATCTGGAAGCAGCCGAGCGTCTCGGTGGACCGGATCAGCCCGTACGTCGCCGGGTCGCCGTCGGGCACCCCGTCCAGGTCGACCCGCTCGCCGGTGGCCCGCTCCACCTCGGCGACCGCGTGCGCCATCGCCGACTGCATCCGCACCCCGAGCACGTCGAGCTTGAGCAGCCCGAGGTCCTCCACGTCCTCCTTGTCGAACTGCGACATGGGCAGGCTCTCGCCGCTGGTCGGCACGACGGGCGTCCGGGAGTGCAGGGAGGCGTCGGACAGGAGCACCCCGCACGGGTGCATGGCGATGCCGCGCGGCAGGGCGTCCAGCGCCTCCACCAGCTCCCACAGCCTGCCGTACCGCTCCCGCTCCCCGGCCAGCCGGCGCAGCTCGGGCAGCTCGTCCAGGGCCGCTCGGGCGTCCCGGGCCCGGATGTGCGGGAAGGACTTGGCGATGCGGTCGATGTCGGCCGGGTCCATGGACAGGGCCGCGCCCACGTCCCGGATCGCGTGCCGCACCCGGTAGGTCTCCGGCATCGAGACGGTCGCCACCCGCTCGCTCCCGAACCGGTCGATGATCGCGCGGTAGACCTCCAGCCGCCGTGCGGACTCCACGTCGATGTCGATGTCCGGCAGCACCAGCCGCCGCTTGGACAGGAAGCGCTCCATCAGCAGCCCGTGCTCGACGGGGTCGGCGTGCGCGATGCCCAGCAGGTGGTTGACGAGCGAGCCCGCGCCGGACCCCCGGGCGGCGACCCGGATCCCCATGGCCCGTACGTCGTCGACGACCTGGGCCACCGTCAGGAAGTAGGAGGCGAACCCGTGGTGGGCGATGATGTCCAGCTCGTGGTGCATCCGCTCCCAGTACGCACGCCGCCCGTCGTAGCCGCGCCGCACCATCGCGGCCACCGCCCGGGAGGCGAGCGCCCGCTGGGCGGAGCGCCGGCCGGCGCCGACGAGATACGGCTCGGGGAAGTGGACGGTGCCGATGCCGAGGTCGTCCTCGGGGTCGACGCGGCACTCGTCGGCGGTCGCCGCGGTCTGCTCCAGCAGCCGGCGCGCGGCGCCGGGACGGAAGCCCGCCGCCTCCACGACCCGTTCGGCGACCCGCTCCATCTCCTCGGGGCCCTTGAGCCAGGCCTGACCGGAGTCCCGTTCCCCGAGGGCGTCGACGGGCATGAGCCGGCGCGCGGCGTCCAGCACGTCGGCGACCGGCCCGAGGCCGGGGTCCGCGTACCGCACGGCGTTGCTCAGCACGGGCCGGACCCGCTGCTCGGCGGCGAAGCCCACCGTCCGGGCGGCGAGCCGCAGCGACCCCGGCCCGGTGCCCTGGCGCCCGTGCCACACGGCCTCCAGCCGCAGGGCGTCGCCGTAGGCCTCCCGCCAGGGCTCGAGCAGCCGGGCCGCCCGGTCGGGGCGGCCGGCGGCGAGCGCGCGGGCCACGTCGGACGCGGGTCCGAGCAGGACGGTCAGCCCGTCGCCGTGGTTGTCCGCCCGGGACAGCAGGGGCGGGCCGTCGCCGCGGTGGGCGGCGGAGACCAGCCGGCACAGGTCGGCCCAGCCGCGTGCCCCGTCCCGGGCGAGGAAGGTGACCCGCTGCGCGGGCTCGTCGACGAACGCGCCGCCGCGCACCGGGGTCCGCCGGCGCCCCGGGGCCTCCCCGCGCGGCGCGGACTCCTCCACCGCCAGCTCCACGCCGTACAGCGGGCGCACCCCGGCCGCGGCGCAGGCCTTGGTGAAGCGGACGGCGCCGGAGAGCGAGTCCCGGTCGGTGAGGGCCAGGGCGTCCATGCCCCGCTCGGCGGCCCGCTCGGCCAGCCGCTCCGGATGGGAGGCGCCGTGCCGCAGGGAGAACCCCGAGACGGTGCGCAGATGCGTGAAGCCCGACACACGCACCTCCTTGGCGGGCCCGAGATCGACCCTCGAACATCAGTTCCCTACTCCCTCACCATAGACCATCTCCGCCCCCTTTATCGAACACTCGTACGACACTCATCCGGTCCTTCCCCACCTGCGCGGACGCCGCCCTCGACGGAGCGTGGAGGCATGACGCAGCCCACCCCCTTCCTCGCCGAGGTGAAGGAGGCCGTCACCCCCCGGGCCACCCTGCTCGTGGCCGGCGTGCTCGCCCTCAGCCTGCTCTTCATCACGTCCTACGTCGGCGCGCTCCACGACCCGAAGCCCAAGGACGTCCCCGTCGGTGTCGTGGCGCCCCCGGCGGTCGCCGCGCAGGCGGTGGACCGGCTGGCCGGGCTGCCCGACAGCCCCCTGGACCCCCGCGCGCTCCCCGACGCGAAGACCGCCCGCGCCCAGATCCTGAACCGCGACATCGACGGCGCCCTGGTGATCGACCCGGCCGGCACCCGGGACACCCTCCTGGTCGCCAGCGGCGGCGGGAAGGTCCTGGCCCTCACTCTGCAGACGCTCTTCGCCGGCCTGGAGCGGACACAGCACCGCACCCTGCGCACCGTCGACGTGATCCCGGCCGACCCGCAGGACGCCAACGGACTCACGTCCTTCTACCTGGTCGTGGGCTGGTGCGTGGGCGGCTATCTGTGCGCGTCGATCATGACGATCAGCTCCGGCGCCCGCCGCCCCACCCCGCGACGCACCCTGATCCGCCTCCTCGCGATGGCCGTCGCCGCCGCCGTCGCGGGACTCGGCGGCGCCCTGATCGTCGGGCCGATCCTGGGCGCGCTCCCGGGCAGCCTCCCCGCCCTGTGGGGCCTGGGCACCCTGACCGTCTTCGCGGTCGGCGCGGCCACCCTCGCCTTCCAGTCCCTCATCGGCCTGGCCGGCATCGGTCTGGCCATCCTGATCGTGGTGATCCTGGGCAACCCGAGCGCGGGCGGCGCCCTGCCGCCTCCGCTGCTCCCGCCGTTCTGGAAGGACATCGGCCCCGCCCTGCCCCCGGGCGCGGGCACCTGGGCGGCCCGTTCGATCGCCTACTTCCGGGGCAACGACTCCGCGGGCTCCCTGCTGGTCATGTCGGCGTGGGCGGTCGGCGGCGTGGCCGTCGCCCTGCTGGCGGCGACCCTGCGGGGCCGGGACCGGGACCGGCCGGAGTCCGCCGCCACCCCGTGAGGGGACGGCGAAGAGCCCCGCCCCCCGACAGCGGGGGCGGGGCTCTCGTGGAGAGGTGTCAGCCGATCTCGGTACCCGTGGCGGACAGTGCCTCGGTCACCGGCTGGAAGAAGGTCTCGCCGCCGGAGGTGCAGTCACCACTGCCACCGGAGGTGAGGCCGACCGCCTTGTCGCCGGAGAACAGCGAGCCGCCGCTGTCGCCGGGCTCGGCGCAGACGTCGGTCTGGATCAGCCCGTTGACGATGTCGCCGTTGCCGTAGTTCACGGTGGCGTCCAGGCCGGTCACCTTGCCCTCGTGCACCTGGGTGGTGGAACCGCTCCGGGTGACCGCCATGCCCACGGTGGCCTCGGCGGCACCGCTGATGGCCTGCGAGGAACCGTTGTACAGGTTCACCTCGCTCGGGTGGTCGACGTCGGCCGTGTACTTGACCAGGCCGTAGTCGTTGTCCGGGAAGCTCGAGTCCGCGTTGGTGCCGATCTCCTGGCCGCTGGAGTCGGACCAGGTCGAGATGGACTCGGTGCAGTGCCCGGCCGTCAGGAAGAACGGCTCGCCGCCCTTGACGACGTTGAAGCCGAGCGAGCACCGCCCGCCGCCGCCGGTGATCGCGTCACCGCCCGCGAGGAAGGGCTTGAACTCCCCCTTCGAGCGCTTCAGTTCGACCGTGGCGCCCAGCTTGTCCGCCACCTTGGTGAGCTGGGCCCACTCGGCCTTGGAGACCGTGCGGTCGGCGGTGACCACGACCTTGTTGGCGGTCGGGTCCGTCACCCAGGCGGTGCCCGGGATGGTGGCGTCCTTCTGCAGCGTGGTGCGGGCGCTTCTGAGCTCGGCGAGCGAGTTCTGGACGACCCGCGCCTCGGCGCCGGCCGCCTCGACGGTGCCGGCGACGGCCTCGTCGAGGACGTTCACCACGAGGCTCTTGGCCTGGGCGTCGTAGTAGGTGCCCGCGGCGTCGGCGCCGAGGTCCTTCACGAGGGTCGAGGCGAGCTTTCCGGCCGCGCCGGCCGACAGGGGCTTCGGCGCGGACGCCTCCGGCGTCTCACTCGCGTTCGCAGACTGCAAGGTCACTCCGGCGGCGACCAGTGCGGCGATGCCCGCACCTGCCACGGCGACACGGCGCCTGGGTATGCGTCGGTGCTTCAACTCACGTCCTCCTGTGGGGGGTCGGCCCGGGAGGTTGTGGGGACCTCGTCGGACCGGAAGGCGTACGGCCACGGGGGCGACTCACAACAAAAGCCACACCCGCGCCGGTTGAACACGCCTCACTATTCCTATGTTCGACAGGAGGACACAAGGTCGACTTCAGGACGGGCACAGAACACACGCACACACCCCCCAACTCTTGACCATGCACAGTCACGCCTGCCGCCTTCGCTCAGCAAACACCGCGAGCGAGCGGGGCATCAGCAGCGGGTGAGGTCTACTCCTGTCCTGAAATCGCCCCTCGGCCTCAGGGGCACAACGACGAGCCCCCCGCACGCGATCGCGTGCGGGGGGCTCGGCCCGATGCCGGGCGGACCTCACATGTGCCGTGCCGGCACGACGGTCAGTAGACGCTGACGCCGTAGGCGGACAGGGCCTCGGTGACCGGCTGGAAGAAGGTCGTGCCACCGGAGGAGCAGTTGCCGCTGCCGCCGGAGGTCAGACCGTACGCCGTGCCGTTGCTGCCGTAGAGCGAACCGCCGGAGTCGCCGGGCTCGGCGCAGACCGTGGTCTGGATCAGGCCGGAGACGATGTCGCCGCCGCCGTAGTTGACGGTCGCGTTGAGGGCGGTGACCCGGCCGCTGTGCGTACCGGTGGTCGAGCCGTCCCGGATGACGGTCGTGCCCACGCTCGGCGTGGCGGCGCGGGTGATGTCCACGCCGTTGGCGGTGCCGGGCCGGCTGACGGAGCCCGAGTAGCGCACGATGCCGTAGTCGTTGCCCGGGAAGCTGGAACCGGCGGTCGAGCCGATGACCGAGGTGCGCCCGGAGTTGGAGTACCAGGTTCCCGCGCCGTCGGTGCAGTGGCCGGCGGTCAGGAAGTACTGGTTGCCGCTGCTGTCCTGGACGTTGAAGCCGAGCGAACAGCGCCAGCTGCTCGCATAGATGGCGTCACCGCCCTGGATGAACTTCTGGAACTTGCCGGGGGTGCGCTTGATCATGAGCGCGTCGGCGTTCGACCCGGCCTGCTCCTTGATCTTCGCTATCTCCGCCTGGGAGACCGTGCTGTCGACGGTCACCGTGACGCGGTTGGTCTTGCTGTCGACGGCCCAGGCGGTGCCCGGGACGTCGGCCTTCAGCACGGAGCCGCTGACGCTCTTGAGCTGGGACGCGCTGAAGGTGGTGGGGGTTTCCGCGGCGGTCGCGTTGGGGATCGCGAACGCCGCCGCGGCGACGAGTCCGGAGGACACGGCGATCAGCCGGGTCCGTCTGGTGATGCCGCTGCGGGGAGTGGTGCGCTTGATCCTCACGTTTCGTTCCCTCCAAGGGAAGTCGGGGGCCCGCGTGGGGTCGGGGCCGGTGAGGCGCAGTCAGCGAGCCGGTCGTCCGGGTTCCGAACATGCCGTGCCCCTGACAAGCGCTGAGGGGAGTATTCGGCCGAACGACCGGTCGGCACAAGGGTGCCTTTCGGCCGTCAACATTTGAACGATGTGTGCGTGTTGGCCGAGGCTGTCCGCATCGGCGCCGGTCAGGGCAGGTTGCGCGCCTCGCGCCCCCGCCGGCCCGAAAGGGGGCGGAGAGGCGCCCGGCACCCGCACAAGAGGTGAGTGGGCCATGGTCGCGGCGGGACACCAGTCGGCACGCGGCACCCACTCTGACACCCGGCGTACACGCCCCCGGGACTCCACACGCCACGCGCCCCGACGCGCACCGACCCGCCGGGCCCCGCTCCCACGCACGCCTCCACCGTCCACCGAGTGGCCGGAATTTACCCCTCCGGATGCCGCCCCCGCCCTCCCCCGATCCGGGCGGGGCGAACGGCGCTGGGTGCCCCTGCGGGCTGTCCCGTAATCCGCAGTGGATCAGCGCGGATTACGGGGCAGCCCTCAGCAACCGTCGCACGGGCAGCAGCAGTCGCAGCCGTCGCAGTCGCAGTCGCGGCAGCAGCCCTCGCGCTTCTTCCGGGACCAGGGACCCTCGTACTCCTCCGCGCAGCACAGCTTGCAGGTGCAGCACAGCAGCCAGAACATGCCGCAGCCGGCCCAGAATCCGCGCCGCCCCTTCGGGGGCTGCGGTGCCGGACCGCCGCCGAAGCCGCCGAAGCCGCCCCCACCCCCACCCGGCGCTCCCCCGCCCCCGGCGTACGGGGTGCCCCCGGCGTACGGATTTCCGCCACCGGCGTACGGGTTCTGCTGCGCGCCGTGTGGTCCATGCTGCGGCGGCTGCCCGTAGGGGCCCGGCTGATGGGAGGCGCAGACCGGCGTCGTGCCGAACGCCCGGTCCACGGAACGCCTCAGTTCGTGCACGAGGAGCAGATGCGCGAGTCCGGGCTCGGTGAACTCCACCTCGCGCAGCGCCAGCCGTACGCCGTGCACGGCGTCGTCGGCGAGCCGCCGCGCCTCCGCGAGCGAGGTCCCGGTCGCGGTCAGCGGGTTCCACGCGCCGGCCTCGGCGTCGGCGGCCAGGTCCTCCACCGCGTCCAGGAGGTGCGCCAGCCGCCCGAAGAGCCGCCCCGCCTCGGCCAGCGGCCCGGCGTTGCCCGGCCGCCCGGCGAGGACGGCGGTGTGCGCGAAGGCGGCGGCGGTCGCGGTCTCCGTCGGCTCGGTGACGGTGAGGATCGGCGTGCCGGGTCCGGCGAGCGTCTCGATGCCGAGCTGCCGGTCGACGGCGTCGACGAGGACGGCCGTGTCGAAGCCGACGGCGGAGCCGGAGCGCAGACCTGCCGCACCCCAGCCCGCGGCCACCCGCCGCGCGGCGAGCGCCACCGGCCTGCGGGCCAGCAGCCCGTCCCCGTCGGCCACATGGTCGCGCACCTTGGCCGAGGCGAGCACCAGTGAGACGGCGGCGGCGAGCCGGGCACCCTCACCCTGAGCGACGGACGCCGTGCGCATGCCGCGCAGCGGACACGGCCCCGCCGTACGCCGCAGCGCGTCGGCCCGGTCCGACTGAGCCTCCGTCAGGACGGATATCAGCAGCCCGTCGTAGTTGGTGACCACCCGCGCCAGCTGCCCGTGGTCCCCGCGCAGCGCGAGGCACAGACCGCACAGATGCGCCATCCATTCACTGGTGAACCGCTCTCCGAGCCGATGACGGCAGGGCCTGACCATTCCGAACATGACGCTCCCCCCGAGGTTGTTCCGCTGTGCCGAGCTGCCGCATCGTACCGGCCGCCGTGCCTTTCCCCCCGGGCGCGTCGTTCACCCGGACGCACCCCTCGTCACCCGGACGCCGCGAAGAATCATATTTCACTCACAGTCAGCAGCCGTTTGTGGCACGCCCCTTGGGGGACACGGACTCTCGACGGATTCGCTGTGCACCAGTACCGTCACAAACCCCCCGCGCGGCGTCTATCCACTTGGCGCGACGTCCGCATCATGGATGACCATAGGGATGCGGAATGGAAAGAAAGACCGCTGTGAGAGGAGGCGTCCATGGGATCGGTGCGCAAGGCGAGTGCCTGGCTGGGCCTCGTTGACGACAACGATGACGAGCGTTACTACGACGACGACTACTCCGAAGGGACCGAAACCGGGGATGCCTGGGTCACCGACCCGCGGGTCAAGGTGGCCACGGACGTCGCCGAGGAGAAGGGCCGCCGTATCGGCACGGTCACCCCGGACAGCTTCCGGGACGCCCGCGCCATCGGCGAGCTGTTCCGGGAGGGCGTCCCGGTCATCATGAACCTCACGGCGATGGAGCCCGCCGACGCCAAGCGTGTCGTCGACTTCGCGGCGGGACTCATCTTCGGGCTGCGCGGTTCGATCGACCGCGTGTCCAACCGGGTGTTCCTGCTGTCCCCCGCCGACACCGAGATCGTCAGCGGCGAGCCGGCGGCGCACCGCGCGGACGGCTTCTACAACCAGAGCTGAGGCAGGGCCGCTCGCCGGCCCTGCCCCTCACGGGTTCACCGGAAGGCGTCCAGCCCGGTGAGCGCCTTGCCCAGCACGAGCTGGTGCATCTCGACGGTGCCCTCGTAGGTGAGCACCGACTCGAGGTTGGTCGCGTGCCGCATGATCGGGTACTCGAGCGAGATCCCGTTGGCACCGAGGATCGTCCGGGACGTACGGCAGATGTCGATGGCCTCGCGGACGTTGTTGAGCTTGCCGAAGCTGACCTGCTCGGGACGCAGGCGGCCGGCGTCCATCCGCCGCCCGAGATGGTGGGCGAGCAGAATCCCCTTGTGCAGTTCGAGCGCCATGTCGGCGAGCTTGGCCTGGGTGAGCTGGAAGCCCCCGATCGGCCGGCCGAACTGCTCCCGCGTCTTCGCGTAGTCGACCGCGGCCTCGAAGCAGGACCGCGCCGCCCCCATGGCCCCCCACACGATCCCGTACCGGGCGTGCGAGAGACAGCTGAGCGGGCCCTTCAGCCCGACGACCTCCGGCAGCACGGCGTCGGCCGGCAGCCGTACGTCGTCCAGCACCAGCTCGCTGGTGACGGAGGCCCGCAGCGACAGCTTGTGCTTGATCTCCGGCGCGGAGAACCCGGCGCTGTCGGCCGGCACGACGAAGCCGCGGATGCCGTCGTCGGTCTGCGCCCACACCACGGCGACCCCGGAGACGGAGCCGTTGGTGATCCACATCTTCCGGCCGCTGAGCACCCAGTCGGTGCCGTCCCTCTTGGCGTAGGTGCGCATGGACGCGGGGTCGGAGCCGTGGTCGGGCTCGGTCAGCCCGAAGCAGCCGATGACCTCGCCGGAGGCCATCCGGGGCAGCCAGGTCTGCTTCTGCTCCTCGCTGCCGAAGCGGTGGATGGCGTACATCGCGAGCGAGCCCTGCACGGAGACGAGGGACCGGATGCCGGAGTCGGCGGCCTCCAGCTCCAGGCAGGCCAGGCCGTACTGCACGGCGGAGGCGCCGGCGCAGCCGTAGCCGGTGAGAGACATCCCGAGGGCGCCGATCTCACCGAGCTCCCGGGCCAGCTCCCTGATCTGGGGCAGCTCGCCGTTCTCGTACCACTCGGCGACATGGGGCAGGACCCGGTCCGCCGCCCACTGCCGCACGGTGTCCCGGACCGCCAGGTCCTCGGGTTCGAGCAGGTCGTCGATGCCGAGGGGGTCGGCGGGGTCGAACGGGGGCAACTTCACGGACGCGGACATGGGACACCCTCCGGCAGCACGAAAACTAGCACCGCTCATCATCATCGACTGGCCCGACGCTACGACGCGCTCCCCCGCACGTCCAGTGCGCACCCGCACCACGCGGGCCCCTCGGGCGGGGCCCGGTCAGGCGGAGACGCGGGGCTCCACGGCCTCCCGCGGCTTGGGCAGCTCCACCGGCGGCGCCTCGCACTGCATGACGCGGGGCAGACGCAGCGCCATCGCGGCCCCGAGCAGCAGCAGACCGGCGCTGACGAGGAGCGTCACATGCAGCCCGTGCACGAAGGAGTCCCGGGCCGCGTGCCGCAGGGCCAGGCCCGCGTGTCCGCCGAGCTGCGCGGCGACCTCGTAGGCCTCGCCCAGGGAGTGCGAGGCGGACGAGGAGGCGGACGCGGGTACGCCGTCGACGCGGGTGAGGCCGGGAGCGTAGGCGGCGTTCATCACGCTGCCGAGCAGCGCGATCCCGATGCCGGCGCCGAGCTGGTAGGACGTCTCGCCGATGGCCGCCGCGCCGCCGGACTGCTCCTGCGGCGCCTCGGAGAGCATCGACTCGTACGCCCCGAAGAGCGTGGTCTCCAGCCCGAAGCCGAGCAGGAGGAAGCCGGCGACCATGAGCGCGGAGTTGTCGGTCCGTCCCATGAACGTCAGCAGCACCACGGCGGCGGCCGTCAGGCAGAAGCCGAAGCACACCATCGCGCGTGGCCCGAAGCGGCGCAGCATCCGCGCCCCCGCGAGCCCGGCCGCCATCGCGGCGAAGGTCAGCGGGAGCAGCCGCAGCCCGGTCTCCAGCGGGGACAGCCCGAGGACCAGCTGGAGGTACTGCGCGGCGATCAGTTCGAGGCCGACCAGGGCGAGCATGGCCAGCACGATGCACCCGACGGAGGTGCTGAACGCGGGCCGCGCGAACATCCGGAGGTCCACCAGTGGATACGTCCGCCGCCGCTGACGTCGCCCGAAGAGGACCAGCAGGACCGCGCCGGTCAGGAGCGGTGCCAGGGTGAGCGCGCTGACGACGGGCTCCCCGCCGCCGAGCCGTTTGACGCCCAGTACGACGCCGAACAGTCCGGCCGCCGCCATGAGGGCGCCGACGACGTCCCAGGGGCCCCGGCCGTCGCCCTTCGACTCGGGCAGAAGCAGGCGTCCCACCGGCAGGCTGACCAGCATCAGCGGGATGTTCACGAGGAAGACCGAGCCCCACCAGAAGTGCTCCAGCAGGAACCCGCCGAGCAGGGGCCCGACCGCCGCGCCCACGGCGGCGACGGCGCTCCAGATGCCGATGGCGAGGGCGCGTTCACGCCGGTCGGGGAAGACCTGGCGCAGGATGGACAGGGTGGCCGGCATGATCATGGCGCCACCGACGCCGAGCAGCGCGCGGGCGAGGATCAGCACCTGTGGATCGTGGGCGAGGGCGGCGAGCCCCGAGGCGAGGCCGAAGAGGCCGTACCCCAGCAGCAGCACGCGTCTGCGGCCCACCCGGTCGCCGAGCGTGCCGAAGAGGATCAGCAGCGAGGCGCAGACGAGCGGGTAGATGTCGACGATCCAGAGCAGTTCTATCGCGCCGGGCCGGAGGTCCTCGGTGACGGCGGGAACCGCCACGTGGAGGACGGTGGCGTCGACGGCGACCAGCAGCAGGCTGACGCAGAGGACGACGAGGACGACCCAGCGGTTGGCACCGGCCCCGGCCGCCCGACGGCGCAGCGCAGCGGCGGCCGTGGTCGTCCCGGACATGTACGTACCTCCCAGATGTTCCCTCGCCCCGGCGGGCTCACGGGGTGGGGACTCCCCGAGACTCGGCCGGAGTAAGCGGTGTCTCCGGCCCGCGCGACGAAGGGCGAGTGACTCGTCAGAGTACGCGAGTCCGCGCGGGGGCCGAGTGGCGGACCTCTCAGAGCTCCGCCCGACACCTGTGGCGTACGCCACACCACCGGCCGTATCCCACCCCCGTCCGGCCCACCCCGGAGGGTGATCGGCGGGCAAAGGTCACCCGAGGCTCCGATGAACGAATTCATAAGACGCGAATAACAAAGGGCCGCGGCGATCAATGGAATTGAAGGAAAGAGCGGCGGCTGATTGGCGATTCACAGGAATTGAAGGCCGCGCTGAGAGGAATGCCACATCACATCGTCATCACAAAGACGGGGAATCGCCGTTGTACCGCGCTCACTCGCTGTAACGTCGATTGGGTGTGTACCGAACCGAAGCTGACCCGTCTGGACCGGGTCTTCGCCAGGCTGGACCGGGAGCCCGAACGCCCGGCCCACATCGATGTGCCGCGGATGACCCCGCACCGGGTCGTGCTCTTCGCGGCGGCCCTCGCCTTCTACGGGGCCATCGTGTGGGCCGTCGTCGTCACCTCGTGGCTGGTCCGGCTGGACTGGCAGGTCATGTTCTTCCGTCCGTACCAGCAGTGGGCCGAGATCCACGCCTTCGTCGACTACTACGTGGTGCTGGGCCAGCGCGGCCCCACCGCCGTGATGGTCGCCGCGTGGCTGGGCTGGCGCTCCTGGCGGCAGCACACCCTGCGTCCGCTGCTCGCGCTCGGCGTCTCCCTGCTGTTGCTGAACGTGACCGTGGGCGCCGCCAAGCTGGGCATGGGGCGTCTGGGGCCGCACTACGCGACCGAGATCGGCTCGAACGAGATGTGGCTCGGCGGCGATATATTTCCGAGCGGTCACACCGCGAACGCCGTGGTCACGTGGGGCATCCTCGCCTATCTGGCCTCCACCCCCAGAGCCCGCCGCTGGCTGTCCGCCCTGTCGGCGGTGACCTCGCTGGGCGTCGGCATGTCCACCGTCTACCTCGGCACGCACTGGCTGAGCGACGTGGTGCTCGGCTGGACCGCCGGCCTGCTGATCCTGCTCGCCCTGCCCTGGTTCGAGCCGCTGATCGCCCGCGCCGAGACCTGGCTGCTCGACCTGCGCGACCGCTGGCGGGAGCGCCGGGCCGCCGGAGCGGCCGTGCCGGTCACACCGGTCGAGGCCCCGGTACGGCTCCCCGCGCGCCCCACCGCCGTGGAGGAGGAGGTCGCGGCCCGGGAAACCGGCCTTCCGTCCCGTTCCCCCCGGGCGCCGGTCTATCTGGCGCCCGGCCCGCACACCGCCCGCGCCGAGCGCGCTCCTGGGACGCCGACCGGCAGCCGCCGGCCGCCGCACACGGAGCGCACCACGCGCGGCGCCACCTCCACGGCCCGCCCGGTGACGGGCGGCTGACACCCCGGCTCACACCCCGGCGGCGTCCGGTACACACACATGACGCCCCGCGGCACGCAGAAGGCCCCGGCTCCCTCCTCGGGAGCCGGGGCCTTCTGCGTGCTCAGCCCTTCCAGGCCCGCACGACCTGGCCGTCCTTCACCTCGAAGTTCAGCCGTCCCGCGCGGTACTCCATCGTGATGATCGCCCCCGGCGGCAGCGCGCGCACCGTGGACCACCCTCGGGTCCGGGCGCGCCGCTCGGCTCCGTCGGCGTCGAGGCCGACGTAGGTGTCCGGGTCGTCCTGGGGTTCGGTGGGGGGATGCGGAATGGGTGCCATGCGGCCCACGCTAGGGCCTCGGCGCGGGATCGGGCCAGAGGGGCCGGCGGGGTGCGGTACCGCGCTCCCGGGCCGTCCGCGTCCTCTCGGAGTCACGCTTCTGTCACAGGCTCACGACACGCGTGCCACTCACCGGAACGGCCGTGGAGGACACGATGGGCCGTCACACGAACGAGGGATTTCCGGCGCCCGCCGCAGGCATTCGAACGTAATTTCCGCGTGTCTCCGAAGGCCCTTGGGAAGGGGGCGCGAGAGTTCCGGCACAAGCGCCTCGGCACTCCTTTTCCCGGGATTTCGCGCGGGCTCCGGCAACCGGTTCCGCACGGAAAGTACATGGTTCTACCACAGAACCTCCGTACGCCCTCTGTCGCCGTACCGCCGACGCGAGCATCATGGCGTGAGCTCGCGTCGGCGCGTGCCGCGCGGGTTCAGTGGGCCCGGGGCACGGCGAGCGAAGGGGCGAGCGAGCGATGGGGACGCAGACCGTACCGGCGACGGCACGACCCATGCCGAGTGGGAGGCCTGGGGGCCGGGTGGTCGTCGACTGGCTGACCACGACCGACCACAAGAAGATCGGTCATCTCTACCTGATCACGTCGTTCGTGTTCTTCCTGGCCGGCGGTCTGATGGCACTGCTGATGCGGGCGGAGCTGGCCCGGCCCGGGATGCAGATCGTGAGCAACGAGCAGTTCAACCAGCTCTTCACGATGCACGGCACGATCATGCTGCTGCTGTTCGCCACGCCGACCTTCGCCGGGTTCGCCAACGAGCTGATGCCGCTGCAGATCGGCGCCCCGGACGTGGCGTTCCCCCGGCTCAACATGTTCTCGTACTGGCTGTTCCTGTTCGGCGGGCTGATCGTGATGGGCTCGCTGATCGTGCCGGACGGGCCGGCGGCCTTCGGCTGGTTCGCCTACGCGCCGCTCAACAGCCTCGAACGCTCCCCCGGCATCGGCCCCGACCTGTGGATCATGGGTCTGGCCCTGGCCGGCTTCGGCACGATCCTGGGCGCCGTCAACTTCATCACCACGATCATCGGGATGCGCGCCCCCGGGATGACGATGTTCCGGATGCCGATCTTCACCTGGAACACGCTGTTCACGTCGATCCTCATCCTGATGGCGTTCCCGGTCCTGGCCGCAGCGCTGCTGGTGCTGGAGGCGGACCGCCGGTTCGGCTCGGTGGTGTTCGAGGCGGGCAACGGCGGGGCGCTGCTGTGGCAGCACCTGTTCTGGTTCTTCGGGCACCCCGAGGTGTACATCATCGCGCTGCCGTTCTTCGGCATCGTCACGGAGATCATCCCGGTCTTCAGCCGGAAGCCGATCTTCGGTTATCTGACGCTGGTCGGCGCGACGATGGCGATCACCGGGCTGTCGATCGTGGTGTGGGCGCACCACATGTTCGTCACGGGCGCGGTCCTGCTGCCGTTCTTCTCCTTCATGAGCTTCCTGATCGCGGTGCCCACCGGGGTGAAGTTCTTCAACTGGACCGGGACCATGATCAAGGGCTCGCTGTCCTTCGAGACACCGATGCTGTGGGCGACGGGCTTCCTGGTGACGTTCCTGTTCGGTGGTCTGACCGGGGTGATCCTCGCGTCGCCGCCGCTGGACTTCCACGTCTCCGACACCTACTTCGTGGTCGCCCACTTCCACTACGTCGTCTTCGGGACCGTGGTGTTCGCGATCTTCGCCGGGTTCCACTTCTGGTGGCCCAAGTTCACCGGGAAGATGCTCGACGAGCGGCTCGGCAAGATCCACTTCTGGACGCTGTTCGTCGGCTTCCACACGACGTTCCTGGTGCAGCACTGGCTGGGCGCGGAGGGCATGCCCCGCCGGTACGCCGACTACCTCGCCGCCGACGGCTTCACCGCCCTGAACACCGTCTCCACGATCGGCGCGTTCCTTCTCGGCCTGTCGACGCTGCCGTTCCTCTACAACGTCTGGAAGACGGCCCGGTACGGCGAGAAGGTCGAGGTCGACGATCCCTGGGGCTACGGCCGCTCGCTGGAGTGGGCGACCTCCTGCCCGCCGCCCCGGCACAACTTCACGGCGCTGCCGCGCATCCGCTCGGAGGCCCCGGCGTTCGACCTGCACCATCCGCAGCACGCGCTGGAGGCGCCGCAGCCCGAACCGCCGTCCCACCAGGCGTCGTCCTGACCGCTAACCGGCTCTCGACGCTCAGATTGCCCTGCCGGGTCACGTAGGGGACGCGGGACGCCGACGGGTGGACGTCCATGTCGCCCGACACGACCCGCGCGTCCGCGTCCTCCGCCGTCACACTGGCGTAGGCGTCCCAGTGGCCCTCCGGCAGGACCACACTGCTGGGCAGGGCCGCGCGCAGCCGGCCCCGGGTGGCCGGGGCGAGCGGGAGGATCACCTCCTCGGGTCCCTCGCGGTGGCGCAGCACCAGATGGGCCGTGGCGTTCGCGTCGGGGGCGGTGACGTCGAACGTCAGCCCACCGGCCGAGTCGGCGATGCAGTCGGCGCGCAGAGGCGCGGCCTGCGGCACGGTCGTCATGCGCTGCGGTTCCTCCTCGGCTCGGGGCTACGTCGGTTGGACCCGCGATGCCGCCGTTCGGTTGCCCCTCAGGGCCGGTACGGCAGCTGCGGCACCTCGAAGCACGTGCGGTTCATGTCTCCCTGGGAGACCCAGCCCCGGCCGTCCTCCCAGCGGGCCACCGACAGACAGGCGCGGCGGCTCTTCGGCGGCTCGGGCAGCCGCTCGAACACGACGGGGAGCAGCAGCCCGCCCGCGGTGAATCCCTGACTGCGGTTCATGTGGTCGTCCACGCATGCGCGGGTGACGCCCCGTGCCGCGCACGCCTTCGCCGCCTCGGTGAACCACCGGGCCGCCGCCCAGCCCTCCAGCTGCCACTGGGAGTGCGTGGGGAGCCCCTTCGTCGCGTCCCGGAACTCGCGTACGGCGGGGTGGCCGGTGTCCTCGAAGTTGCGGGAGGAGCCGGTCGCCCACAGGGCGTTGCGGCAGCGCGGGGCGTCCTTGTAGTCCTCGGCGACGGTGGACGTCCAGTTCTGCACATTGGTGACCTTGGCGGTGACGTCGGCGCCGACGTCGTCCATCGCCTCGCACAGCTGGGCGTTGCCGTGCCCGTCGACGGCGTCGAAGACCAGGTCGGCGCCCTGCTCCTTCAGATCGGCCGCGGCCGCGCGGAAGTTGGGCAGCGCGAAGTCGACCTGCTCGGTGACCACCTTGTAGCCCTCGGCCCGCAGACCGCGTTCCACGAGCCGGGCGTAGGCGGCGGACGCGGGCTGGTTGTACGACACGACGGCGGCCGTGCGGGCGCCGTGCTCGCGCTTGAAGTAGCGGTAGACCTCGGTGCCGCCGTACTGCGTGCCGTCCCAGCCGGTCGTGCCGTCGCGGGGCGCGAGGCCGCCGTAGATGCCGTACAGGTGCGGGTAGGTGTCGTAGGCGGCCCCGATGGGCTGGCCCCCGATGTCGGGCACGCCCGCGCGGGAGACGCGCGGGGCGCCCGCGTAGTCGAGTGCCGTGGTGGCGACCAGGGCGACCACCTCGTCCTCGTCGACGAGGCGGTGCACGCACTCGTTGTTGCCGACGCCGCTGCCGCCGTCGTCGCACAGCCGTGCCTCGACCCGGCGGCCGTCGACGCCGCCGCGTGCGTTGAGCCGGTCGAACCAGGCCCGGGCGCCGTCGCGCGGCCCGGTGAAGGCGCTGCCGCCGACGGGGCTGGTGGCGCTGGTGATGATGCCGACGCGGATCGGGGCGCGGTCGGCCGGGCGGGAGGACCCGTCCCGGTCGCGGTGGCCGAAGTCGCTCTCCGGCAGCCGGCTGCCGCAGGCGGTCCCGAGGGCCAGCACCATCACGGCGATCGCCGCCTCAGCACCCCGGGACCGGCGACCCATTGCCGCTCATCCGGACCAGCGCGCACAGCGTCTTCGTGGACACCTTCCAGGTGCCGTCCTGCTCCACGGCGGTCCCGGACGCGTCCGGCAGCGCGGTGGTCCCCTTCAGGGTCAGGTCGTACGTCACGTTCGCCTCGGTCGGCGAGGTGAACTCGACCTTCGAGACCTTCGCCTGGACCTGACCGCCGCGCTCGTCGCCGCCGAACGCCCGCAGGACCGGTGCCATCCGGTCGCCGTTCTCCAGGACGGCCTGCTTGTCCTCCAGGGACGTCTTCGGGTCGAAGAACTTCTGCCAGTTCTGTTTGATCTCCGTCGTCGCGGCCTGGACGTCGGCGGGGGCGGTGGCAGCCGGCGACCCTCCGGTCCGTTCGGCGGTGGGTGACGACGGGGTCGGGCTGCCGCCGCCTCCGTCGTCGTCGCCGCACGCCGCGAGGGCCGGACCCAGGACGAGGAGCAGGGCGGCGGCGACCGCCGTCCCCCGTCCCCTGCGGGTGCCGCTGTGCCTGAGGTCGCTCCCGAGAACCATCTGGCTCACCACCGGGGTGTCGATCCGGGCCGTGGACGCCCGGTGCTTTCAGGGTCGGCTTGCACGAGGCATAGTGCAAGCCATTGGCTGACATGGACAGGCACGTGCGTGGAAAGCCGGCGCATGCACACCGAGGCGACGTGTGGGAGCCAGCGATGCGGACGACGCGACTGCGGACCGTGCACCCCCTCCTGTGGGCCGGCTGGGCCGCGCTCGCCGCGGGCGCGGTGCTCTGTGTCATCGGCTGGTACGGCGTCTCCGGCGAGCGGTTCGCCGAGCGGCAGCTGCCGTATCTCGCCTCCTGCACGGTGCCCGGCGCGGCGCTGATCGTCGCCGGCGCGGTACTGCTCGCTCACGGACGGGGCGCGCTCGCGGCCGCGCGCGTGGAGGAGCTGTACGGCCTGCTGGTCGCCGCCGGGCCGGACGACACCGAGCGGGACACGCCGGCGGCGGCGCCGCTCGCGGTCAGCGGAAAGCTGCTGATGGTGCCCGGTGGCACCCTGTGGCACCGCGCGGACTGCCCGCTGGTCGCCGGGAAGGCGGAGGCCGTGCCGGTGGACGCCGGGCTGATGCGCGGCGGGGACCTGAGCCCCTGCCCGATCTGTGAGCCCGCCGAAGCGGACGACTGATGTCCGGCCTGACCTACGACCTCACGCTGGCCGGTCTGTCCGTCGGTGCCGCCGCCGCGCTCACCGGGATCGGGCTGGTCGTCACCTACCGGGCGACCGGCGTGCTGAACTTCGCGCACGGCGCGATCGCCATGGTGTGCGCGTACGGGCTGCGGCAGTGCGTGGTGGAGTGGGGCTGGCCGCTGTGGGCGGGCGCGGTCGTCACGCTCCTGGTCCTCGCGCCCGGCATCGGGATGATCCTGGAACGACTGGTCTTCCGGCCCATGGCGATGGCCGGCAACGACCCGGCGCGGACGCTGGTCGCCTCGATCGGCGTGTTCGTGCTGCTGGTCGGCGGGGCGGCGCTCTTGTGGGGCCAGGGCGCGCGGGACGACGCGCCGCGGCTCCTGCCGGCGGAGCCGTGGGGGCAGCTGGGGGCGGCCCTGGTGCTGGCGGCGGGCGTGGGCGCGGTCGTCCGCTGGACGCGTTTCGGCCGGGAGCTGCGGGCGGTCGTGGACGACCGGGAGCTGGCGGTCCTCGCGGGCGTCGACGCCGATCGGGTGGCGGCGGCCGGCTGGGCGTTCGGCGCGTTCACCGCAGGTCTGACCGGTGTGCTGCTCGCGCCGTCGGTGCGGCTGGACCCGTACGGGCTGCCCCTGCTGGTGATGGAGGTGGTGGCGGTCGCGGTGGCCGCGCGGATGCGGAGCCTGCCGGTGGCGGTCGCCGCGGCGCTGCTCATCGGCGTGGCCCAGAGCCAGCTGACGCGTCTGCACCCGTCGGGCCGGGCCGCTCCCCTGGTCCAGGCCGTCGGCACCAACCTGTTCGTGGTGGCGCTGCTGGTCGCGGCCCTGGCGCTGCCCCGGGTGGGCGGTCAGGACGCCGCACTCCCCCGTCGGGCGGCCGTGCGCCGGCCGGTCCCGGTGGGCGTTTGGATCGTGGCGGCCGTCCTCTTCCTGCTCCCGCTGGGTCTCGCGGGTACGGACCTGCATACGTCGGTGCAGGTGCCGGCCCTGGCGGTGGTGCTCCTCTCCCTCGTCGTCGTCACGGGCCGCGGCGGGCAGATCTCGCTCGGGCAGGCCGCCTACGCGGGCCTGGGCGCCCTCTTCACGGCCCTGCTGGCGGCAGGGCGCTTCCCGGGCCTGCCCCGGCTGCCGGAACTGGCGGCGTTGTTCGTGGCCGTGGTCCTGGTGGCCCCGCTGGGCCTCCTCACGGGCTGGCCGGCGATCAGCCGCCGGGGACTGGCGCTGGCGCTGGTCACGTTCGCGGTGGGCGTGGGCGTCAGCCGTTTCGTGTTCGCGCAGCCGTACGCGGTCTCCGGACTCTCCCTGGACCGCCCGGCCGGTTTCGACGACGACCGCGCCTACTACGTCCTCGAACTGGCGCTGCTGGCCGCCGCCCTGCTCGCGGTCCAACTGCTGCGCCGGGGCCGCGCCGGGCGGGCCCTGGCGGCGATGCGCGACCACGCGCCGGGGGCGTCGGCGGCGGGCGTACGGGTGCCGTCCCTGAAGCTGCTGGCGTTCGTCGCGGGCGCGGCCCTCGCGGCCCTGGGCGGCGGCATGCTCGGCATGGGGCTGCGCGCCTTCGACCCGGCCGCCTACGACCCCGTCCGCAGCCTGCTCTGGTTCGCCGCGGTGATGGTGCTGGGCGCCGACAGCACTCTCGGCGCGCTCGGTGCCGCCGCCCTTCTGGTGGGCCTCGACGCGGGCACCAGGGGCGGTCTCGCGGCGGCTCTGATCGGCATCCTGGCCGTCCTGGCGGGCCGTCTCCCGGGCGGCCTCCACGAGACACTGCGCACGGCGGCCCCAGGCCGGGTTCGGGCGCCCCGCCTGACACCCCTGGGCACCCGGACCCGGACCCGCCTGCGCCCGGCACCGGAGGGCCCCCCACCCCGGACTCCCCACCCGACGGGCCTCACGGCGTGGCGGGGTGCCGGGGGGCCGGTGGCGGGTCCGACGACGCGGGCGGCCCCCAAACCCGGCCCACGGATCCGGAGACGGCTGCGCCCCGCAAAGGCGGCCACGGCGTCGCACGCCAAGTCCGCAGGGGCGGTGCGGGCGTCCGAGGGGGCCGCCTCGTCTTCTCTCCGACCGGCAGGGCCCCGCGCGCCGGACGTGCTCGAAGCGCGGGGACTGCGGGCCCGTTACGGCGGGTTCACCGCGCTGGGCGGTGTCAGCCTCGTCGTGCCATATGGCGGGATCACCGCGGTCGTGGGGCCCAACGGGGCGGGCAAGAGCACCCTCTTCCACTGCCTGGCCGGCACCCACCGTCCCGCCCGCGGACAGGTCCTCCTGGGCGCACGGGACGTCACGCGGCTGCCCGCCCACACCCGGACCCGGCTCGGTGTCGCCCGCACCTTCCAGCAGCTGGCCGTCTTCCCCTCCCTGACCGTGGCGGAGAACGTCCGCGTGGGCGCCGAGCAGGGCCGCGTCCGGGACCCGGCCGCCGTCGAGCGGGCCCTGCGGCTGCTCGGGCTGGACGGCCCGGTCCGCGCGCTGCCCGCCGCCGGGCTCCCCACCGGCACGCTCCGCCGGGTCGAGCTGGCCCGAGCGCTCGCCGGCGACCCGCGTGTCCTGCTGCTCGACGAGCCCGCCGCCGGACTCGACACGGCGGAGGTCGCCGCGCTCGCCCGGATCCTGCGGGCCCTCGCCGCCGACGGGACGGCCCTGCTCGTCGTCGAGCACGACCTCGACCTGGTCGCGGACCTCGCCGACACGGTGCACGTCATGACGGCGGGCCGCATCGTCGCCTCCGGCCCGCCCGGCCGGGTGCTGGACGCGGCCGAGGCCCTGGAGGCGCCCGCATGACGACCGTCTCCCTGCGCGGAGCGCGCGTGCGTCACGGCCCCCTGGAGGCCCTGCACGGCGTCACCCTCGCCGCCGCCGGACCGGGCGTCACCGTGCTGCTGGGCCGCAACGGCAGCGGCCGTACGACCGCGCTGCGCGCCCTCGCCGGGGTCGTGCCGCTGGCGGCGGGCGCGGTGGTGTGGGACGGCGTCGACGTCACCCGGACGCCCGCGTACGAGCGGGCCCGCCGGGGGATGTGCCTGGTGCCCGAACGCCGGGCGGTGTTCGGCTCCCTCACCGTGCGCGAGAACCTCGAACTCGTGTCCCCCTCCCCCGACATGGCCCTGGAGGTCTACCCGGCGCTCGTCCCCCTGCTCGCGCGCCGCGCACGCACACTCTCCGGGGGCGAGCAGCGGATGCTGGCCCTGTCCCGCGCCCTGCTGGCCCGCGCGCGGGTCGTCCTGGTGGACGAGCCCGCGCAGGGCATGGCACCGGCCGTGGCGGCCCGGACGTACGACCTGCTGGCCGGGCTCGACGCGTGCGTGGTGGTCGCCGAGCAACGACTGCCGCCCGCCCTGCGGGAGCGGGCGGCAGTCGTCCACGTACTGCGGCGCGGGGCGGTCGTCTTCAGTGGTGAGACCGCTGAGTACCGGCGTCGGACCGCGGGACGGGCAGGAGGGTCGCCCCCCTCGGCATGAGCAGCAGCGCGCCGGGGATGAGCAGGTCCTCGAGCCGGTGGTCGGGGTAGGCGGGCTGGTCGGCGCCCGCGTCCCAGCCGGGGGCGGTGACCTTCCCGGGCCCGGCCACCGGCGCGGTCTTCGGGGACTTCCCGGTCCCGGTCGGCGCACCGGAGCCGGACCCTGATCCGGACGTGGCGGGCTTGTCCTGCTTCTTCGGCCTGCCCTGCGCCGGCTCGTCGCCCTTCGCGGGCTTCTCGCCCTTGGCCGGCTTCTCGCTCTTCGCGGGCTTCTCACCCTTGGCGGGCTTGGCGGGCTTGGCGGGCTTCGCCGGTTCGGCGGGCTTGGCCGGCTTCTTGGCCGCCGGCTTGCTGCTCTTGCCGGGCTTCTTGGCGGCGGGCGCCTCCAGCGTCATCCGGCCACTGAGCCCGTACCGCCGTGAGCACTGCGGCCACGCGCCCCAGCCCTGGACGGCTACCACCTTGATCGCGATGGTGATCTGCTCGTCGCGCGTGGCGAGGTCCGCGCGCGGGGCGAACTTCAACCCGCCGAAGCTTTCCCAGGTGGACTGCGAGAACTGCAGCCCGCCGTAGTGGCCGTTGCCGGTGTTGATGTCCCAGTCGCCGCCGCTCTCGCACTGGGCGACACAGCCCCAGGGCCAGTTGTCCTTGGCACAGGTCAGGGACGCGGGTTTGGGCGGAGGCCCGGACATATGTGGTGCGGAGGCCCCCCGGGGGGCGTACGTGGCCTGCGACGTCCCCGGGGTGACGGCGGTCAGCAGGACGGCGGCCAGGACGATGGTCAGCGGTGCGTTCTTCATATGAGCACGCTAGGCAGCTCCTTGCGGCCGTCCCGGCGCGGCGCGTCCGACAACGGCCGGGCCCCACCCGGTCGGCGGACCGGGCGGGGCGCTCATCGGGCGTGCGCGGGTCAGAGTTCGAGTCGCTGTCCCGGCACGATCAGGTCGGGGTCGTCGCCGATGACGGCCCGGTTGGCGGCGTGCAGCCGCTGCCAGGTGATGCCGTGCCGGGCGGCGATGCCGCTCAGCGTGTCGCCCGCGCGGACGGTGTAGTCACCCCGCGAGGATCCGCGTGCGGTGTGCCCGGGCTGACGGTCCGGTTTCCGCCCGGGAGTCGACGGGGCCGCCTTCTTCGCCGCGCCGGACGGGGCGGATGCCGTCGAGCCGCCCGTGGAGGCCGCCGGGGCACTGCCGTTGGCGCCGGCCCGCGCCGAACAGGTGGGCCAGGCGTTCCAACCCTGGGCGCGCTGCACCTTGGTGGCCACGGCGATCTGCTGTTCCCTGGACGCGCGGTCCGCCGTGGGCGCGTAGGCGGTGCCACCGTAGGCCCGCCAGGTCGAGGCGGCGAACTGGAGCCCGCCGTAGTAGCCGTTGCCGGTGTTGATGTGCCAGTTTCCGCCGCTCTCGCACTGGGCGATGCGGTCCCACACGCCGTTGTCCGCCGCCGTGGCGTCGCCGGTGGCCGCCAGCAGTCCGAGCGGAGCGAGCAGTGCCGCTCCGGCGAGGACGACTCCGGCCCTGGTCCGGCTTCCGCCGGGAGCCTTCGGCGTCCGGCGGACGTCGTGATGAGTGGTATCGGCACATTCGGACATAGGGTTCCCTCTCCGAGGACCCGGGCTCCTCGGGCGGTACGCCGCCGCACGCGCCGTGGGGCGCGTGGCCGGCGTCCGCCCCGTCCGCCAGGAGGCTGGTATGGCGTTCCGGCCGGTGCTGCTTGCCGGTTGGCGGACGTACCCGGGCGGTGCTCGTTGCACACGGCGGAGGAATCTAAGGAGCGGGGCCGCCCGGCTTCAACCAACTCCTCGTCGCTCCAGGCCAGTTCCCGGTTACCCCGGGTATCGGCGATTTCCGGCCACCCACTTCATTCCGTGATTTCGGGATTTGTCGACCATCGGCCACGCCGTTCTGTGACGCACCACACGCAACCAACTCCCGTACATTTCCCTCTACTTGACGGTGAGTAGGTGATTCCGGACCGATGGTGACCGAGCGCGTCGGATGGTTCGATTCCGTTCGCCCTGATGCGTGACTCCCGCCACAGATCGCCCGTTGTCTTCTTCATGAGCCCGGGACCAGCCCGGTTCACGGACCGGGAGCCACCCGGCCCCGCCACGCCACATCCCGAGGGAGCCATCCGTGCCGCGCATGCTCGACGTCAGCGACGAGGTACGTGCCGAGATCGGCGACGAGGAAGCCGACCGGCTGCTCGCCGGGGAGAACGCCCCGGGCAGCTACGACTGCACGTCCTGCCGTACCCCGGGCGACTCCGGACAGGAGCGCACCAGCACCGTCCTGTTCATCGGCGAGGAGACCGCCGTCCTCGCCTTCGCCCACGCCACCTGCCTGCCCTCACAGGTCGTCCAGGTGACCGAGGACCAGCTGCGGGGAGCGGTGAAGTCCATCACCGGCGACCGCGTCGACCCCGAGCCCGAGCGGGTCGTGCCGGAGCAGGCCGTGCTGGGCGTGACCAGCGGACTGGTGCTGATCGCCGGGGAGCTGCACCCCGCCCTGGTCGTCGAGCCGACCGGCCCGATCGTGCGGCCCGGCGCGACCGGCACCGGCGACGACTTCCTCCCGCTGCTGATCGAGCAGGGTTTCATGCCGGCGACGGAACTGGCGGAGGTGCCGCCCGTGCTGCACGGCTGGTCCGTGCTGCTGGCGATGGGCCAGCTGCACGCCGTTCTGCAGCCGGGTCCGAACGGCGGCCAGCCGGTGGCCTGGTGGCAGGCCCACCAGCCGCTCCAGGTGACCGACGGCTGGCGGGCGGCCGCCAACAAGCACCAGCAGGTGCTGATGTTCGCGGCCCCGGCGGGCTCCATCGGCCGCCAGCCCCGCGAGGACCTGCTGCGCGGCGCGCTGGACAAGGCGGCGGCCAACGGGCAGCTGGTGGGGGCCGCGCTGCCGCTCGCGGGGACCTGACCGCGCCCGTCCGCCGGGCCCGTCACCCTCGGGCGGACGGGCCGGGGCGGCCGTGCACCGGAGGCTCCGCACGCCCCTTTGGTGCGCTCACCGGCCGCATCCCTTCCGGTGCCGGGTCGTTTGGACATACGTGCATGCATACGACGTTCCCCGCTATCAGGGTGGCTCCTCGCCCACGCCGATCTACGACGCGCTCTACGCCGAGTACGTCAAGTCCTTCCGCTCCCTGCCGGGAGACCGCAGCGGCGAGGAGGATCTGGGGTTCGTCGCCTTCGGGAACATCCAGCGCGGTACCGGCACCTACGGCGGCTACCGCCCGGGGTCGTTCAGCAGTTCGTACAGCGCCTACAGCGCGGGGGCGCACAGCGCCCGGCACCACGGCGGGCCGCAGCCGCAGTGGCAGCGCGTCGGGCACATCGGGCCCCAGAGCGGCGGGATGCAGCACGTCCCGGCGGCGCTGCCGCCGGCGCGCAGGGGCTGACGGACATGACGAAGGGGCGGTCCCGATCGGGACCGCCCCTTCGTCATGGCGTCACTTCTTCTTGCCGCGCTTCTCGCGCACACGCACGGAGATGTGGATCGGCGTGCCCTCGAAGCCGAACTCCTCGCGCAGGCGGCGCTCGATGAACCGGCGGTAGCCCGCCTCGATGAAGCCGGAGGCGAACAGCACGAACCGCGGCGGCTTCGTGCCGGCCTGGGTGCCGAAGAGGATGCGGGGCTGCTTGCCGCCGCGGATCGGGTGCGGGTGGGCGGCGACCAGTTCACCCAGGAAGGCGTTCAGGCGGCCGGTGGGGACCCGGGTCTCCCAGCCCGCGAGGGCCGTCTCGATCGCCGGGACCAGCTTCTCCATGTGCCGCCCGGTGCGGGCCGACACGTTCACCCGGGGTGCCCAGGAGACCTGGCCGAACTCGGTCTCGATCTCCCGCTCCAGGTAGTAGCGGCGCTCCTCGTCGAGGTTGTCCCACTTGTTGTAGGCGATGACGATGGCGCGGCCCGCCTCGACGGCCATGGTGACGATCCGCTGGTCCTGGACCGAGATGGACTCCGAGGCGTCGATCAGGATGACCGCGACCTCGGCCTTCTCCACGGCGGCCGCGGTGCGCAGCGAGGCGTAGTAGTCGGCGCCCTGCTGCAGGTGGACCCGCTTGCGGATGCCCGCCGTGTCGACGAACTTCCAGGTGACGCCGCCCAGTTCGATCAGCTCGTCGACCGGGTCGCGAGTGGTTCCGGCGAGTTCGTTGACGACGACGCGCTCCTCGCCCGCCACCTTGTTCAGCAGGGAGGACTTGCCGACGTTGGGGCGCCCGATGAGGGCGATGCGGCGCGGGCCACCCACGGCCGTGCCGCCGAAGGTCTGCGCGGGCGCGGTGGGCAGGACCTCCAGGACGGCGTCCAGCATGTCGCCGGTGCCGCGGCCGTGCAGCGCGGAGACCGGGTGCGGCTCGCCGAGCCCGAGGGCCCACAGGTAGGCCGCGTCGGCCTCGCCGCTGGGGCCGTCCACCTTGTTGGCGGCCAGCACGACGGGCTTGCCGGCCTTGCGCAGCAGCCGGACGACGGCCTCGTCGGTGTCGGTGGCGCCGACCTTGGCGTCCACGACGAACACGACGGCGTCGGCGGCCTCGATCGCGTACTCGGCCTGGGCGGCCACGGAGGCGTCGATGCCGAGGACGTCCTGCTCCCAGCCGCCGGTGTCGACGACCTTGAAGCGGCGGCCCGCCCACTCGGCCTCGTAGGTGACGCGGTCGCGGGTGACGCCGGGCTTGTCCTCGACGACGGCCTCGCGGCGGCCGATGATCCGGTTGACGAGGGTCGACTTGCCGACATTGGGCCGGCCGACGACGGCGAGCACGGGCAGCGGGCCGTGCCCGGCCGCCTCGATCGCGCCCTCGACGTCCTCGAGGTCGAAGCCCTCTTCCGCGGCGAGCTCCATGAACTCCGCGTACTCGGCGTCGCCAAGCGCTCCGTGGTCGTGCTCCTCGCCCGAGCCCTCGGAGTGGATGTGGTCGTTCATGAAGTCCGTACCTTCGTTCATCGTGGTGATCGGTGGAGCGGCGGGTGGTCCACCCGCTGATCCACTACTCAGTGTCGCCTAGCGACCGGTCAGTCGCCTGGCGTTTTCCAGGTGCGCGGTGAGCTCCTTCTGGATGCGCTCCGTCGCCTCGTCCAGCGCGCGACGGGTGCGCCGCCCGCTTCCGTCGCCCGCGTCGAACGGGTCGCCGAAGACGACGTCCACGCGGTGCCGCAGCGGGGGCAGCCCCTTGATCAGCCGTCCGCGCTTCTCAGAACTTCCCAGCACCGCGACCGGGACGATCGGGGCGCCGCCGCGCACGGCGAAGTACGCGAGTCCGGCGCGCAGCGACGCGAAGTCGCCCTCGCCCCGGGTGCCCTCGGGGAATATGCCGAGGACGCCGCCCTGGCCCAGCACGTCGAGCGCGCGGGTGATGGCCGTGCGGTCGGCGGAGTGCCGGTCCACCTTCAGCTGCCCGATGCCGGTCAGGAAGGGGTCGAGCGGGCCGACGAAGGCTTCCTTCTTGATCAGGAAGTGCACGGGCCGGGGTGCGACGCCCATCACCATGGGCCCGTCGATGTTGTGGCTGTGGTTGACCGCGAGGATCAGCGGCCCGGTGGCGGGCACCTTCCAGGCGCCCAGGACGCGCGGCCGCCACAGCCCGTACATCAGGCCGACGCCGATCCGCCGCCCGATGTCGGCACCGCGCTCGGATGCTGCTGTCACTTGGCGGCCCGCTTCTCCTCGACGAGCGTGACGACGCACTCGATGACCTGCTGGAGGGTGAGCTCGGTGGTGTCCACCTCGACCGCGTCGTCCGCCTTGGCCAGCGGGGACGTCTTACGGGTGGAGTCGGCGGCGTCGCGCTTGAGCAGCGCCTCGCGGGTGGAGTGCACGTCGGCGCCCTTGAGCTCCCCGCTGCGGCGGGCGGCGCGCGCCTCGGCGGAGGCGGTGAGGAAGATCTTCAGGTCGGCGTCGGGGAGGACGGTGGTGCCGATGTCGCGTCCCTCGACGACGATGCCGCGCTCGGCGGAGGTGGCGATCGAGCGCTGCAGCTCGGTGATCCTGGCGCGCACCTCGGGCACCGCGCTGACCGCGCTGACCTGGGAGGTGACCTCCAGCGTGCGGATCGGGCCGGCGACGTCGACGCCGTCCACGGTGATCGTCGGGCCCGTCGGGTCGGTGCCGGAGACGATCTCGGGCTTGCCCGCCACGGCGGCGATCGCGGACGGGTCCTCTATGTCGATGCCGTTGGTCACCATCCACCAGGTGATCGCCCGGTACTGGGCGCCGGTGTCCAGGTAGCTCAGTCCGAGCTGCGCGGCGACGGCCTTCGAGGTGCTCGACTTGCCCGTGCCGGAGGGGCCGTCGATGGCGACAATCACGGGCTTGGCGGCACCGTTTTCCACGGGAGGACACCTTCCTGGTGCTGTGGGGCGGGAGTATGGGGACGCGAGGGCGCCCCGCACAAGGTTACTGGGTGCGCGTCACTCGTCCGGCCGCGCCCGGACCGGGGGCCGGCGCCGGCCGCGGGGCCGTCTACTGCCGGATCGCCCAGCCCCGCTCCCGCAGGGCCGCGGTGAGCACCGGGGCCGCCTTCGGTTCCACCATGAGCTGCACCAGACCGGCCTGCTGCCCGGTGGCGTGCTCGATGCGGACGTCCTCGATGTTGACGCCGGCCCGGTCGGCGTCGGCGAAGATCCGCGCCAGCTGTCCGGGCTGGTCGTCGATGAGCACGGACACGACGTCGTAGACCCGCGGAGCCGTGCCGTGCTTGCCGGGGACCCGCACCTGTCCGGCGTTCCCTCGGCGCAGGACGTCCTCGATGCCGGAGACGCCCTCCAGCCGCTTGTCCTCGTCGGAGGACTGCAGCGCCCGCAGCGCCCGGACGGTCTCCTCCAGGTCGGCGGCGACGTCCGTGAGCAGGTCGGCGACCGGTCCGGGGTTCGCGGAGAGGATGTCGATCCACATCCGGGGGTCGGAGGCGGCGATCCGGGTCACGTCCCGGACGCCCTGGCCGCACAGCCGTACGGCCGCCTCCTCGGCGCCCTCCAGGCGGGCGGCGACCATGCTGGACATCAGGTGGGGCATGTGGGACACCAGGGCGACCGCGCGGTCGTGGGCGTCGGCGTCCATGACGACCGGGACGGCGCGGCAGTGCGAGACCAGTTCCAGGGCGAGGTTCAGCACCTCGGTGTCGGTGTCCCGGGTGGGGGTGAGCACCCAGGGGCGGCCCTCGAAGAGGTCGCCGGTGGCGGCCAGCGGGCCGGACTTCTCGCGCCCCGACATGGGGTGGGTGCCGATGTACGCGGTCAGGTCGAGGCCCAGCGCCTCCAGGTCGCGGCGGGGTCCGCCCTTGACGCTGGCGACGTCGAGGTAGCCGCGGGCCACGCCCCGGCGCATCGCGTCGGCGAGGACGGCCGCCACGTGCGCGGGCGGCGCGGCGATGATCGCGAGGTCGACGGGGCCGTCGGGCGCCTCGTCGGTGCCGGCGCCGAGCGCGGCGGCCGTGCGGGCCTGCTCGGGGTCGTGGTCGGCGAGGTGGACGGTGACGCCCCGCTGGGACAGGGCGAGGGCGGCGGAGGTGCCGATGAGTCCGGTGCCGATGACGAGTGCGGTTCTCACTGGGCGATGTCCTTGCGCAGGGCGGCCGCGGCCCCCAGGTAGACGTGGGCGATCTCGGCGCGGGGCCGGTCGGACTCGATGTGCGCGAGGACCCGGACGACGCGGGGCATGGCGCCCTCGATGTCGAGTTCCTGGGCGCAGATCAGGGGGACGTCCACGATCCCGAGCTTGCGGGCGGCGGCCGCGGGGAAGTCGCTGTGCAGGTCGGGGGTGGCCGTGAACCAGATGCTGATCAGGTCGTCCGCGGTGAGGTCGTTGCGTTCGAGGACGGCGGTGAGCAGGGCCCCGACCCGCTCGTCCATGTGGCCGGCCTCGTCCCGATCCAGCTGGACGGCCCCCCGGACCGCTCGTACCGCCACGGCGCTGCTCCTTGCTGACGTACCGATCGCCTCTACGCGGGTCCAGCCTAGTCAGCCCGCACACCGCCCACGCACCGCGCCCGTACGCTGAGACGCCGCCCGGTACGGGACGAATGCTCGATTCAGGGTGCGGTTCCCGAATTACCACTTCTTGGGTGCTTCGGATGCGAAGATGCTGCTGCTCCTGCCCGGAGCGGGTCGCCCACGACCCCTTGGCCCCCCTCTCGCGCACACCTCCGGAGTGACGACATGACCAACCGTCCGACGCGACGACACCTCCTCATCGCGACGGGCACGGCGGGCGCCGCCGCGCTCACCGTCGGCTGCGGGGACTCCGGCGACGGCGACTCGTCGTCGAACGTCTCCCCCGGCCGGTCCGGCGGGACGCCCGGCCAGGAGCTGACCACGACCGACGCCGTCCCGGTGGGGGGCGGCAAGATCTTCGCCGACGAGAAGGTCGTGGTGACCCAGCCCGAGGAAGGGCGGTTCAAGGCGTTCTCCGCGATCTGCACGCATCAGCAGTGCCTGGTCGCCACCGTCGCCGACGGCACGATCGACTGCCCGTGCCACGGCAGCAAGTTCAAGATCACGGACGGTTCGGTGGCGAACCCGCCGGCCACCCGGCCGCTGCCGCCGGAGAACATCGTGGTGGAGGGAAATTCGATCCGCCTGGTGTGACCGGGGCCCGTACGCTGCCGGACATGCGCCCCGAGACCCTGGTCCGCGACCACACGATCTACTCCTGTGTCATGGGGTCGCGCGCCTTCGGTCTCGCGACGGACGGCAGCGACACCGACCGCCGGGGCGTCTTCCTCGCCCCCACCGCCCTGTTCTGGCGCTTCGACAAGCCGCCGACGCACGTCGAGGGACCGCTGCCCGAGCAGTTCGGCTGGGAGCTGGAACGCTTCTGCGAACTGGCCCTGCGCGCCAACCCGAACATCCTGGAGTGCCTGCACTCCCCGCTCGTCGAGTACGCCGACGCCACCGGGGACGAGCTCCTCGCCCTGCGCGAGGCGTTCCTGTCCCGGCAGGCGTACGAGACGTTCACGCGGTACGCGCTCGGCCAGCGCAGAAAGCTGGAGGCGGGCCTGCCCGCCCACGGCACCCCGCGCTGGAAGCACGCCATGCACCTGCTGCGCCTCCTGGCGAGCGCCCGCGACCTGCTGCGCACCGGCCGCATGACGCTCGACGTAGGGGACGCGCGGGCGTCCCTGCTGGAGGTCAAGCGCGGCGAGGTCCCCTGGCCGGAGGTGGAGGCCCGGATGACCCGCCTGGCCGCGGAAGCCGAGGAGGCCCTGCACCGAAGCCCGCTGCCGGCGGAGCCGGACCGGCGCCGGGTGGAGGACTTCCTGGTCCGGGTCCGGCGCGCCTCAGCCCTCCAGCCGTACGCGGACGACGAAGGCGTGCAGGGCGTCGTAGGCGCTGGGGGCGTCGGGCAGCGCTGAGGCGGCCTGCGCCTCGTCGAGCACGGCGTGCAGACGCTCCACGTCGGCCGCCACGCGCGCGTGGTCGACGCCGGCGTCCCCGTGCTCGCGTTCGGCCTTCGCGGCGATCAGCTCGGGCAGATAGCCGGGCCCGCCGACCGCTTCCAGCAGGGTGGGCAGGTGGGGTTCGACCTCGCCGCTGCGCATCAGGTGGATGCCGGTGAGCAGGACGCGGAAGGTGTAGAGCAGCGGCTTGAGCTCCCTGGTCCGCTCGAACAGCCGCCACTGCGTGGTGGCGAACCCCCGGTAGTGGTGGGCGTGGTGTGCGGTCAGGACCCCCGGCGCGAGCTCGGCCAGCTCGCGGTGGGCGTCGGTGGTGTGCACGACGAGCGGGGAGAGCAGCTGCTCCAGCACATAGCCGTTGCGGCGCAGCATGAGCCGTACGAACTTGCGCAGGTCGTGGGTGACCAGGTCCATCTCGACGCCGTCGCGCACCCACATCCGGGAGCGGGTCTCGTCCGGCTCCCGCAGCCCGACGAGGTCGGCGGCCGGCAGCAGGTGGACCCCGCGCAGGTCGACGTCCGAGTCACGCGACGGGAAGCCGTAGAGGTGGGCGCCGGAGACGGTCGCGAACAGCACGGGGTCCGGCTGCTCCGCGATGACGGGAGTGAGGTCGAGGTCGAGGGCGTCGAGCATCGGTCAAGCGTCCCAGAGCGCTCCGAGGGCCAGCAGGTCGCCCCGGTACTCGATCCGGTCGGCCCAGTCGGCGGGCCAGGCGTCCGCGCCGAGGTGGGCGCCGGCGAACGCCCCGGCCAGGCAGGCGATCGAGTCGGAGTCCCCGGCCGTGCAGGCGGCCCGGCGCAGGGCGGTCAGCGGCTCGTCGACGAACCACAGGAAGCACAGCAGCCCGGTGGCCAGCGCCTCCTCGGCGATCCAGCCCTCGCCGGTGGCCAGGCAGGGGTCGGTCTCCGGCGACACGGACCGGACGGCCTCCTGGAGCCGGTCCAGCACGGCCAGGCAGTCGTCCCAGCCGCGCGCGATGAAGTGCTCGGGGGTGGGGTCCTGGGAGCGGGTCCACAGGTCGCCGAGCCAGCGCTCGTGGTAGCGGGTGCGGTTGTCGTAGGCGTAGGACCGCAGCAGTCCGACCAGCCCGGCGGGGTCGGCGCCGCGCGCGAGGAGGTGCACGGCGTGCGCGGTCAGGTCGGACGCGGCGAGCGCCGTGGGGTGCCCGTGGGTGAGCCCGGACTGCAACTGGGCGGCGCCGGCGCGCTGTTCGTCGCCGAGCCCGGGGACGAGGCCGAGGGGGGCGACGCGCATGTTGGCGCCGCAGCCCTTGGAACCGATCTGCGAGGCGTCCTGCCAGGGCCTGCCGTCGTCCTTCAGCAGATTGCACGCGACCAGGCAGGTCCGGCCCGGCGCACGGTTGTTCTCAGGCGACTGGTACCAGTCCACGAACTCCTCGCGTACGGGCCGCTCCAGCCGCTCGGGCCCGAGCGGACCGCGGTCCATCGCCGTCCGCAGCCCCTTCCCCAGGGCCAGGGTCATCTGGGTGTCGTCGGTGACGATGGCCGGCTTCGGCAGGGGCATCTCGCGCCAGGGGCCGCACTTGGCGAGGATCGACGGCACGTCGTTGAACTCCGTCGGGAAGCCCAGCGCGTCGCCGAGGGCGAGCCCGAGCAGGGAGCCGGTGGCGGCGCGCTTGCGGACGGTGGTGGCGGTCATGCGGGGCGTCCTTCCGGGGTGGGCCTGAGCAGGGGTGGGTGAAGGGTGGTCGCGGCTCCCGCGCGGTACAGCGCGGCCGGTTTGCCGCGGCCGCCGGTGAGCCGGGCCGCGCCGGGGACGGGCTCGACGAAGCCCGGGGTGGCGAGCACCTTGCGCCGGAAGTTGGGCCGGTCCAGGGCGGTGCCCCACACCACCTCGTAGACCTTCTGGAGCTCGCCGAGCGTGAACTCGGGCGGGCAGAAGGCGGTGGCGAGACCGGAGTACTCCAGCTGGGCGCCGATCCGGTCGTGGGCGTCGGCGAGGATCCGGTCGTGGTCGAAGGCGAGCGGCCGCGCCCTGTCGTACGGGATCCAGCGGGCCTGTGCCGCGTCGCTGCCACTGCGGGGTTCGGGCGGGTCGGGCAGCAGGGCGGTGAACGCTACGGTCACGACCCGCATCCGGGGGTCGCGGTCCGGCTCGCTGTAGGTGCGCAGCTGTTCGAGGTGGAGGCCGGTGACGTCCGACAGGCCGGTCTCCTCGGCGAGTTCGCGGCGAGCGGCCGTCTCGGCGGACTCGTCGGGCTGCACGAAGCCGCCGGGCAGTGCCCAGTGGCCCCGGTACGGCTCCTGTCCGCGCTCGACGAGCAGGACGTGCAGGGCGCCGTCGCGGAGGGTGAGGACGGCGAGGTCGGCGGTGACGGCGAAGGGCTCGTGGGCGTGCTTGTCGTAGCCGTCCGGCACGACGGGTCCGGGCATGGCGGACCACCCCCTTAATGGTCAGTACGACTATTAGTCACCCTGACCATAAAGGGCCCGCACGCGTCTCCACAACCCCCGGACACCGCCCGGACGCCACCCGCCGGCCGCAAGGCCCCCGCACAGCCCCCTGGCGGCCTTCTGCGGCCTTCCGGAGCCGGGATGCACCCCTGAGGCCTCGCACCCCGTCCCGGCCCGCCACAGGTCCACCGGGGCGGGCAAACGCGACGGCCGGCCCGGGGCTCCCGGACCGGCCGTCGCGACGCACACGTACGCGTGTCTACAGATCGACTTCCTTCATCAGCATGCCGACCTCGGTGTTCGACAGCCGGCGCAGCCAGCCGGACTTCTGGTCGCCGAGGGTGATCGGGCCGAAGGAGACCCGCACCAGCTTGTCGACGGGGAACCCGGCCTCGGCCAGCATGCGGCGCACGATGTGCTTGCGGCCCTCGTGCAGGGTGACCTCGACCAGGTAGTTCTTGCCGGTCTGCTCGACGACCCGGAAGTGGTCGGCGCGCGCGTAGCCGTCCTCCAGCTGGATGCCGTCCTTGAGCTGCTTGCCCAGGTCGCGCGGGATCGGGCCGACGATGTGCGCGAGATAGGTCTTGCGCACGCCGTACTTGGGGTGGGTCAGGCGGTGGGCCAGCTCGCCGTGGTTGGTGAGCAGGATGACGCCCTCGGTCTCGGTGTCGAGCCGCCCGACGTGGAACAGGCGGGTCTCCCGGTTGGTGACGTAGTCGCCGAGGCACTGCCGGCCCTCGGGGTCCTCCATGGTGGAGACGACGCCGGCGGGCTTGTTGAGCGAGAAGAACTGGTACGACTGCGTGGCGACGGTCAGCCCGTCGACCTTGATCTCGTCCTTCTCGGGGTCCACGCGCAGGCCCTGCTCGAGGACGATCTCGCCGTTGACCTCGACGCGCGCCTCGTCGATCAGCTCCTCGCAGGCGCGCCGCGAGCCGTAGCCGGCCCGGGCGAGCACCTTCTGCAGCCGCTCGCCCTCCTGCTCGGCGCCCGGGAACGTCTTGGGCGGCTTGACGTCCTTCTTGCCCTCGTACCGCTCGCGGTTGCGCTCCTCGGCGCGCGCCTCGTACTCGCGGGACGTCGCCGGGACCGACCGGCCCCGCTGCAGGGGCTTCTTCGGCCCGCCCTTGGCGCCTCCACGGGCCGCGGGCCCGCGGCCCGACTTGGGGCCCTCCTGGGTGGCGCCCGGACCTACGTCGTAGCGTCGCTCCTCCGGGCGCGGCTTCTTCGGACGACCGCCCTGCCGGTCGTCGCGGTTGTTGCCGGCGCCGCGGTGATTACCGCGGCCACCGCCGCTCCCGCCGCGGCCGCCGCTGTTGCCACCACGGCTCCCGCCGTTGTTTCCGCTGCTGTTCCTGCCGCTGCTGCTTCGCATCAAAGTTCCGTCTTGTCGTCTGCGTCCTCGGAATCCGGGGCGTCCGGATCGAACGACGGGACCGCTTCCAGGGTCTCGGCCTCGATCGCCTCCGCCTCCGGGAGGAAGGGCGCGAGTTCCGGGAGCTCGTCCAGGCCGCGCAGGCCCATCCGCTCCAGGAAGTAGTTCGTCGTCCTGTACAGGATCGCACCTGTTTCAGGTTCCGCGCCCGCCTCCTCGACGAGACCGCGCTGCAGCAGGGTCCGCATCACGCCGTCGCAGTTCACCCCGCGCACGGCCGAGACGCGGCTGCGGCTGACCGGCTGACGGTAGGCGACGACCGCGAGGGTCTCCAGGGCGGCCTGCGTGAGGCGCGCCGTCTGCCCGTCCAGGACCAGCCGCTCGACGGCCGGCGCGTACTCGGGCCGGGTGTAGAAACGCCAGCCGCCCGCGACGAACCGCAGCTCGAAGCCCCGGCCCTGCACCGCGTACTCGTCGGCGAGCTCCCGCAGCGCGTCCGCGATCTGCCGCCGCGGCCGCTCCAGCAGCTTCGCGAGGTGCTCCTCGGCCGCGGGCTCGTCCACGACCATGAGCATCGCCTCCAGGGCGGGCTTGAGGTCGAGGTCCGCGACCGTACGCGATCCGGCGGGCAGCCCGGTGATCTCGCTCACGCCTTCTTCTCCTCCTGCTCGGGCGGCTCCGGCGGCCGGTCGAACTCGTCGGTCACCCTCGGCTGGTCCTCCCCGTCCCCGCCGGTCCAGCGCACCACGAGGTCGCCGAGCGCCGTCTCCTGGTCGAGGGCCACGGCCTTCTCGCGGTACAGCTCGAGCAGCGCGAGGAAGCGCGCCACGACCGTGAGGGTGTCGCCGGTGTCCGCCACGAGATCCCGGAAGCTCGCCTCGCCCAGCTCCTTGAGCCGCGCGACGACGATCCCGGCCTGCTCCTGCACGCTGACCAGCGGCGCGTGGATGTGCTCCACGTACACCTGGGGCTTCGGCCTGGGCTGCATCGCCTTGACCGCGAGCCGGGCGAATCCTTCCGCTCCGATGCTGATGACGACCTCGGGCAGCAGCTCGGCGTGGTGCGGTTCCAGGCCGACGGTACGGGGGTAGCGGCGCGCCTCGTCGTCGAGCCGCCCGCTGAAGATGTCGGCGATCTGCTTGTACGCCCGGTATTGGAGGAGCCGGGCGAACAGCAGGTCCCGCGCCTCCAGGAGCGCCAGGTCGGCCTCGTCCTCCACCTCGGCGGCCGGGAGCAGCCGGGCCGCCTTGAGGTCGAGGAGGGTGGCGGCGACCACCAGGAACTCGGTCGTCTCGTCCAGGTCCCAGTCGGGGCCCATGGCGCGGATGTGCGCCATGAACTCGTCGGTCACCTTGGACAGGGCGACCTCGGTGACGTCCAGCTTGTGCTTGGAGATCAGCTGGAGGAGCAGGTCGAAGGGGCCCTCGAAGTTGGCGAGCCGGACCTTGAAGACCCCGTCGGCCTCCGCGTCGGCGCCGTCCTGGGGGGCGGGCGCGGGGGCATCCGGGGCGGCAACGGTCTCCAGGGCCACGGTCGTCGGGGTGGGCGCCGGGGCCTCCACGGCCACGGCCGTCCGGGCGGGCGCCGGTTCCGGCTCCTCGATGGCCGTCCCTGCGGTGGGTCCGGCGGGCGCCGGCTCAGGCACGCCGCCGGCCGGCCGGCTCTGCGGCCCGGGTGCCGGGGCCTCGGGAGCGCCGAGGCCGGGCTCGGGATCCGCGGGCGACCGCTCCGGTGCCACATCCGGCGGGGCGGGTGGCGCCGCTCCCGGTCCCCGGCCCAGCGCGCGCCGGCGGCCGGCGGGGGCGCCGGCGCGCGGGGCGGGAACGTCGTTCGAGGTCATGGCCCCCGCAGGCTACCGCTACCGCCCGCGGAGCCGTCGTACGAGGATGCTGGCGTCGCCCCGGGACTCCAGGTCGGCGAGGACCACGGCCACCGCCTCGCGGACGATCCGCCCGCGGTCGACGGCGAGCCCGTGCTCACCGCGGAGCACCAGACGCGCGTGCTCCAGGTCCATGAGCTCCTCTGCGGAGACGTAGACGGTGATCTTCTCGTCGTGCCGTTCGCGTCCACTGGGCCGGCGGGCGGCGGCACGGCCCCGTTTGCGCGGCGCGGCGGCGGCATTGGCCGCGGCGGTCCCGGCAGAACCTTCCTGCGCGCCCTGACGCCGTGCGGAGCGCTCCCCGGAGGCGGACCGGCTGCGGGACTCCCCCGCCTCGGCCTGCTCGGTGTCGGCCGCCACGTGCTCGGCGCCCTCGCCGTCGCCGCCCTGCGCGGGCACCGACTGCGGCGCGTCCTCGGCGGCCGCGGGGTCGCTCTCCCCCGCGGGAGCCGGCACCCGGGCCTCGCCGTTGGCCGGGCGCCGGGGAGTGGACGGCTGGAGCGCCGTACCCCCTGTCGTGCGGAACAGTTCGTCGGCCCCCGGCAGACTCACTCGGCGTGACACCGGGCGAGCACCTCCCTGGCGAGCTGGCGGTAGGCGGCGGCACCGACGGAGTTGGAGGCGTACGTGGTGATCGGCTCACCGGCCACCGTGGTCTCCGGGAAGCGGACCGTGCGCCCGATGACCGTGTGGTAGACGTGGTCGTCGAACGCCTCGACCACGCGCGCCAGGACCTCACGGCTGTGGACCGTGCGCGAGTCGTACATCGTGGCGAGGATCCCGTCGAGCTCCAGCTCCGGGTTCAGCCGCTCCTGGACCTTCTCGATCGTCTCGGTCAGCAGCGCCACGCCGCGCAGGGCGAAGAACTCGCACTCGAGCGGCACGATCACCTTGTGCGCGGCCGTCAGGGCGTTGACCGTGAGCAGGCCGAGCGAGGGCTGGCAGTCGATGACGATGAAGTCGTAGTCGTCCATCAGCGGCTTCAGGGCGCGCTGGAGCGTGGACTCCCGGGCGACCTCGCTGACGAGCTGGACCTCGGCGGCGGACAGGTCGATGTTGCTGGGCAGCAGGTCCATGTTGGGGACCGCCGTCTTCAGCAGCACCTCGTCGGCCGACATGCCCCGCTCCATGAGCAGGTTGTAGACGGTGAGGTCGAGCTCCATCGGGTTCACACCGAGTCCGACCGACAGCGCGCCCTGCGGGTCGAAGTCCACGAGCAGCACGCGGCGACCGTATTCGGCGAGTGCGGCACCCAGGTTGATGGTCGACGTCGTCTTGCCGACGCCGCCCTTCTGGTTGCACATCGCGATGATCTTCGCGGGACCGTGGTCGGTCAGCGGACCCGGGATCGGGAAGTACGGCAGCGGACGTCCGGTCGGGCCGATGCGCTCGCGGCGCTGCCGGGCAGCGTCGGGCGCGAGGGTGGCCGCGTACTCGGGGTCGGGCTCGTACTCCGCGTCGGGGTCGTAGAAGTGCCCTTCGGGCAGTTCGTCGTAGTCGGCGAAGTGGTTGCGGGGCGCGCCACTTCCGTCGCCGGCCATGGCGTTCACGTGATGGCCATCCATGCTCTTGTTTGCTGTCAGAGCCGTGTGGGGGCTGGTCTGGCTCTGGTGGGCTGCGAAGGTTCGGACAGCGACGGAGCCGACAGCCTCGAATCCCGCGGGACCCTGGCCCCGTACAGGCATTCCTGGTTGACCACCCCCGGGAGAAAATGTCGACTCATTCACAAGTCGTCTTACCTCCTTGGTGACCAGGAAACTTCTAGACAGGTCAGCGTGGCACCATGCCGACGGTTGGCGACTCTATGGCGTGTCGGCGGTCCGCAGCAACACAATCCACCGGACCGGGCAGATGTGTCGACAATGAAACATCCCGCTGTCAAGGGCGTACGGCCGTCGCACAGCAGGTTTCACCGGTGTGCGAATCGGTCGAAGGGTTACGTTCGAGGCGAGTTGACCGAGCGTCGCAAAGTGACCATACACACATCCAGCCGGACCTTTTCGAGCAAGGTCCGGCTGGATGCGCAGGGTTGACGACCTGTGTTGACGTATCGCCTTTACCAGAAAGTGACTTGCCGATCCGGCTCAGCCGAGGAGCGACTCGAGCTCGACGTGCTCCAGGCCGTGCGCCTCGGCGACCTCGCGGTAAACGACCTTGCCGTCATGCGTGTTGAGGCCCTTGGCCAGCGCGGGGTCACGGCGCAGCGCCTCGACCCAGCCCTTGTTGGCCAGCTCGACGATGTACGGCAGCGTGGCGTTGGTCAGCGCGTAGGTGGAGGTGTTGGGCACCGCGCCGGGCATGTTGGCGACGCAGTAGAAGACCGAGTTGTGGACCGGGAAGGTCGGCTCGGCGTGCGTCGTCGGGCGGGAGTCCTCGAAGCAGCCGCCCTGGTCGATCGCGATGTCGACAAGGACACTTCCCGGCTTCATGCGGGAGACCAGCTCGTTGGTGACCAGCTTCGGGGCCTTGGCGCCCGGGATGAGGACCGCGCCGATGACGAGGTCGGCCTCGAGGCAGGCCTTCTCCAACTCGAAGGCGTTGGAGACGACGGTCTGGATCTTCGTGCCGAAGATCTTGTCCGCCTCGCGCAGCTTGTTGATGTCCTTGTCGAGCAGGGTCACGTGGAAGCCCATGCCGATGGCGATCTGCGCGGCGTTCCAGCCGGAGACGCCGCCGCCGATGACCACGGCGCGGCCGGCGAGCACGCCGGGGACGCCGCCGGGCAGCACACCGCGGCCGCCGTTGGCGCGCATCAGGTGGTAGGCGCCGACCTGCGGGGCGAGGCGGCCCGCGACCTCGGACATGGGGGCGAGCAGCGGCAGGGCGCGGGTGGGCAGCTCGACCGTCTCGTAGGCGATCGCGGTGGTGCCGGACTCGATGAGGGCGTCCGTGCACTCCTTGGACGCGGCCAGGTGCAGGTAGGTGAAGAGCGTCTGGTCCTTGCGGAGGCGGTGGTACTCCTCGGCGATGGGCTCCTTGACCTTCAGCAGCAGGTCGGCGGCGGCCCACACCTGGTCCGCGGTGGGCAGGATCTGGGCGCCCGCGGCGACGTACTCGCTGTCCGGGATCGACGAGCCGAGGCCGGCGCCCTGCTCGATGACGACCTGGTGGCCGTTGCGCACCAGCTCGAGCACGCCGGCGGGGGTGATGGCCACCCGGAACTCGTTGTTCTTGACCTCGCGGGGGATGCCGACCTTCACGTCGATCACGGTCCTTGGCTCAGGGGGTGTGGGGCATTGCTACACAATCCCAGGCATGCGATGGCATACCAGGAGACACCGCAGGAGAAGGTGCGGCAGAGCCAGTCTAATGAAGGTGTTCCCGCTGTCTAGCCTTTCATTGCATCAATCTTCGTTCGACACGCTACGGATTTCGCAGGCGTCAGCGCCGTGTTTCGGCTCGATGGCCTGGTCGTCGGGCCCGGGCCCGGCCGCGTCGGCCTCCTCGGCCGCATCGGTCTCCTCCACCAGGATCCGCCGCGCGGCGCCCCGGTGCAGCTCAGCGGCCGAGGGATCGCCGAGCCGGTCGAGGGTGTCGGCGAGCCGCAGGTAGAGCGCGCCCTGGAGCCGTACGTCCTCGGCGCGGCGTGCCAGCTCCACCGCCTCCTGGCAGGTGCGCAGCGAGTCGTCGAGCCGTCCGGCGTACTCCTGGACCCGGGCCAGCTCGCTCAGGGCGCGCGCGTGACCGGCGACGTCGCCGTTCTTGCGGTGCACGGCGACCGCGGCCCGCCAGTTGCGCTGGGCCTCTCCGTACCGGCCGGCGTAGGTGTGCGCCTCGGCGGTCCTGCCGTACAGCCGGGCGGTCTCGGCGCGCTCCCCGCGGGCCAGCCGCTCGGCGAGGGCCCGGCCGTACCAGTCGGCGGCCCGGTCGTAGTCCCCGAGCTCCAGATGCGCGCCGCCCACGGATTCCATCGCGCGGCCGGTCGCGTACGGGTCGTCCGCCTCGCGACCGGCGTCCAGCGCGGCCCGGAATCGCGCGAGCGCCTCACGGGTCCGCCCGGTGCGGGCGTCCAGGTCGCCGAGGTTCAGCAGGGCCGCCGCCTTCTCCCGGGGCAGGTTCCGGCGCTCGGCCACGTCGAGGACGAGCCCGTGGATCTCGTACAGGTCCCCGGCGGCGGCCTGGGTGCCGAAGTGCGCGGCCATCGCCCTGACCAGCTGCGACATCAGGCGTCTGGCGAGGGTGTCCAGCTCCCCGTCGGCGACCGCGGCCCGGGCCGACGCCAGCAGGGCGGGCCTGCGCAGGCGCAGCCAGTCGGCGGCCGCGCGGGGGTTCGGGAAGCGGAGGGCGCGGGGCACGCCGAGGAGCTTCTGACGGGTCTCGGGGCTGTCGGTCTCGGTGATCGCCCGGCAGGACTGGAGCAGCCGTACGGTCCGCTCAAGCATGCGGGCGCGGGCGAGCTGGACCTCGGCGGGCCTGTCCTGGGTCTCGCTGAGGGCCTGCAGCAGCGGGTGCAGACAGCCCGGGACCCGGTACTGCGGCAGCGGCGACTCGACGCGGTGCAGCAGGCCGAGGGCGGCCAGGTCCTCCAGGGTGGTGTGGGCGCCGTCCACCGAGCAGCCGGCGAGGGCGGAGGCACCGTGCGGGTCGACGAGACCGGCGGGGGCCAGCGTCAGCAGGCGCAGCATGCGGGCGGCGGGGGCGGGCAGCGAGGCGTGCACGAGCCGCAGCAGCCGGCCGAGCGGGGTGCCCTCCGCGCCCTCGGCGCGCAGCTGCTTGGCCAGGTCGGAGACGGCGGACTTGGGGCGGGCCGCGAGCCAGCCGCCGGCCAGCGTCAGCGCGGCGGGCTGCCCCTGGCAGACCTCCACGAGCCCTTCGGCGGCCCTCGGGTCGACGGTGATGCGGACGGAGCCGGAGAGCCGGGTGAGCATTTCCACGGCGGACTTGGTGTCGAGGCCGCCGAGCGTGCAGGGCCGGACGTCGGAGATGCCGGTGAGCGGACCGCCGGAGACGACGACCGCCAGGCACTCGGGGGTGTCCGGCAGCAGCGCGTCGACCTGCTCGGCGTCGGCCGCGTCGTCGAGCAGCAGCAGGGCCCGGCGGTCGGCCAGTGCCTCGCGCAGGGCGGCCGTCAGGTCGTCCTCGGCGGCGCCGGGCGGTGCGGGCACGTCGAGGTCGGTGAGCAGGTCGCGGGCGGTGCGCGCGACGGGTACGGGGGTGCCGTCGGGCTCGCTGAGCCGCGCGCGGAGCACTCCGTCGGGGTAGCGGCCGGCCACCTGGCGGGCCAGTTCCCCGGCGAGTGCCGTACGGCCGGAGCCGGGGCGGCCGGCGATGAGCAGCACGCGCGCGCGGGGTGCCTTGCGGCCGGAGAGGGTGTCCAGGCCCGCGCGCTCGATGTCGGCGCGCAGCTCCTTCAACTCGCGTGTGCGGCCCAGGAATTGACTGCCGTCGGGGGTCCGGGCCGACGTCCGGACGTCGCCTGTGTCCACCACCTGGTCCGTCACGGGCCACACTCCCGTCCCACGCACGCGCGAGCCCGCCGGGACTCCGGTTCGGGCGTGCTCAGAGCCTAGTTGACGCTCTGGTACGTTCCGGGCGGAGTGCGGCGGGCACGGCGGGGACATCGCCCGATCGGATCAGCCGATCTTCACACCGCTGGTGGTGTGCTCCGATCAGGAGGCGAAGGGCCGCGCGGGCCAGGGGGCCTCCGCCGGGCGCAGGGCGTCCAGCCCGTCGCCGCCGCGCGCGGCGGCCAGCGAGAGCACACCCACGACCAGGCAGTTGTTGTGCACGTCACCGGCGAGGACGTGCCGGACCAGGTCGTCGACCGGCACGCGCGCGTGCTCCATGTCGGCCTCCTCGTCCTCCACCACGAACCGCTCGCCCTCGGCCTCGGACAGCTGCCGGGCGAGGAAGATGCGCACGGCCTCGTCGCAGCCGCCGGGGGTGGTGTAGACGTCGGTCAGGACCCGCCAGTCCTCGGCCTTGACGTGGGCCTCCTCGTACAGCTCGCGCTGGGCGGCGTGCAGCGGGTTCTCGCCGGGGACGTCGAGCAGACCGGCCGGGATCTCCCACAGCTTGTGGCGGACCGGGTGGCGGTACTGCTTGATGAGCAGGACGCGGTCCTCGTCGTCCAGGGCGAGCACGGCGACCGAGCCGGGGTGGACCTGGTAGTCGCGTCGCACCACCGAGCCGTCCGGCATGACCACGTCGTCCGTGCGGACGGAGGTCTTGTTGCCCACGAAGGGGGTCCCGGTCGCCCGGACCTCCCACTCCTCGGGGGTGTCCTTGATCGTCATGCCCTGCCCTTCCACGTGCGCAAAGGAAAACCGGGGCGCCCACCGTTGAAGGTTTGCGCCCCGGCCACCGTACAACTCTCGTGTTACTTCGAAATCTTGCGCTCGACCGCGGCCTTCACGAGCCCGGCGAACAGCGGGTGCGGGCGCGTCGGGCGCGACCGCAGCTCCGGGTGGGCCTGCGTGGCCACCAGGTAGGGGTGGGTCTCGCGCGGGTACTCCACGTACTCGACGAGCTTGCCGTCGGGCGAGGTGCCGGAGAACAGGATGCCCGCCTTCTTCTCCAGCTCCGCGCGGTAGGCGTTGTTCACCTCGTAGCGGTGACGGTGCCGCTCCTCGACGTACTCCTTGCCGTCGTACACCTCGCGCACGATGGAGCCCTCGGCCAGCTTGGCCGGGTACATGCCGAGCCGCATCGTGCCGCCCATGTCGCCCTCACCGGCGACGATGTCCATCTGCTCGGCCATCGTGGAGATGACCGGGTGGGAGGTGGCCGGGTCGAACTCGGTGGAGTTGGCGTCGGAGATGTCGGCCAGGTTGCGGGCGGCCTCGACCACGATGCACTGCAGGCCCAGGCACAGGCCCAGCAGCGGGATCTTGTGCTCGCGGGCGTACTTGATCGCGCCGACCTTGCCGTTCACCCCGCGCTCGCCGAAGCCGCCGGGGATGCAGATGCCGTCCACGTCACCGAGCTGGGCGGCGGCGCCGGCGGGCGTCTTGCAGTCGTCCGAGGTGACCCACTTGATCTTCACGCGGGCCTTGTTGGCGAAGCCGCCCGCGCGCAGCGCCTCGGTGACCGAGAGGTAGGCGTCGGGCAGGTCGATGTACTTGCCGACCAGCGCGAGGGTGATCTCGTGGTCGGGGTTGTGGACGCGGTCGAGCAGATCGTCCCAGGTCGTCCAGTCCACGTCGCGGAACGGCAGGTCGAGCTTGCGGACGACATAGGCGTCCAGTCCCTCGCCGTGCACGGTCTTCGGGATGTCGTAGATGGACCGCGCGTCGGGGCAGGCCACCACGGCCGCCTCGTCGACGTCGCACATCAGGGAGATCTTCCGCTTGATCGCGGTGGGGACCTCACGGTCGCAGCGCAGCACGATCGCGTCTGGCTGGATACCGATGTTGCGCAGGGCCGCAACCGAGTGCTGCGTCGGCTTCGTCTTCAGCTCCCCGGAGGGGCCGATGTACGGCAGGAGCGAGATGTGGACGACGAAGACGTTGTCACGGCCGACCTCGTGGCGGACCTGGCGGACGGTCTCCAGGAACGGCAGCGACTCGATGTCGCCGACCGTGCCGCCGACCTCCGTGATGACGACGTCGACCTCGTCCGTCGCCATGCGGCGGATGCGGTGCTTGATCTCGTTGGTGATGTGCGGGATGACCTGCACGGTGTCGCCCAGGTACTCGCCGCGCCGCTCCTTGGCGATCACCGTGGAGTAGACCTGGCCGGTGGTGACGTTGGCCGATCCGTCCAGGTCACGGTCGAGGAAGCGCTCGTAGTGGCCGATGTCCAGGTCGGTCTCGGCGCCGTCGTTGGTGACGAACACCTCACCGTGCTGGAAGGGGTTCATCGTGCCAGGGTCGACATTGAGGTACGGGTCGAGCTTCTGCATGACGACGCGGAGACCACGCGCCTTCAGGAGCATGCCGAGGCTGGAGGCCGTCAGGCCCTTGCCGAGCGAGGAGGCGACACCCCCGGTGACGAAGATGTGCTTGGTCGTCGTGGCTGCGTTGGTTCGGAAAGCAGCGGGCGGCATGGCCAAGAGGGGGCTCCCGTGGTCGCGATCTTGAAGTGCGGTTCGGGGGTCTTCACGCCCACCGGTCCACGGGCTACCAGGGTATCAGCGACCGGGACCGATGGCTTCCGGCCACGCTCCGCGCACACCCAGGCACACATCCGCACACTTCACCGGGCCCTCACGGTCCGGTCACCCACTGCTCACCCGTTCGGCCGACCCGGGTTGCCCGGAGGGGCACGCAGATCATCTACGTGCGTCGTATCCTGCTCGGACATTCGCTGCCGAGCCCGGCCGGCAACACGGCACCACCCCTCGCCCGTACGCACCGGAACAACGCGAGCTCGTCAGTTCGTTGAGCAGAGATCGTCGAGCAGTGACCACCGTTTTGCCTCACGGCCGCGGCGACTGCTTTGCTTCACCGCTCAACGCCGATTTACAACCACCCCTTGACCGCACTAGCGAGAGCCCCCTTGTCGCACGAAAGAGGGGGTGACGTGGCCGTTCGACTGGAGTTGCACGTGGCCGGGCGCATCGAAGACTACGCACTCATCGGAGACATGCAGACCGCCGCGCTGGTCTGCCGGGACGGCACGGTCGACTGGCTGTGCCTGCCCCGCTTCGACTCGCACGCCATCTTCGCCGGCCTGCTGGGCACCGAGGAGCACGGCTTCTGGCGGCTCGGACCGGCGCACGCCTCCGACTCCGAGCCGCCGACGGCGACCAGGCGCGGCTACCGTGGCGACTCCCTGATCCTGGAGTCCGAGTGGGACACCCCGCGCGGCACGGTCCGGGTGATCGACTTCATGCCCCCGCGTGACGGGGCGCCCCAGCTCATCCGGATCGTGGAGGGCGTCTCCGGCCGGGTGCCGATGCGCTCGGTGCTGCGGATGCGCTTCTCGTACGGCCGGGTGGTGCCGTGGGTGCACAAGCACGAGGGGCGTACGGTCGCCGTCGCCGGGCCGGACTCCGTGTGGTTCGACACGGACGCCGACACCTACGGCGAGTCGCTGACGACCTACTCGGACTTCACGGTCTCGCCGGGCGAGCGGATCGCCTTCACGATCTCCTGGGAGCCCTCGCACAAGGAGCCGCCGGCCCTGCCCGAGCCGGAGCAGTCGCTGGAGGCCACGGAGGACTTCTGGCGCGAGTGGGTCGAGCACTGCACGTACCACGGGCCCTACCGCGAGGCGGTCATCCGCTCGCTGATCACCCTCAAGGCCCTCACGTACGCCCCGACGGGCGGCATCGTCGCCGCCCCGACGACCTCCCTGCCCGAGGACATCGGCGGCGTCCGCAACTGGGACTACCGCTACACGTGGCTGCGCGACGCGGCCATCACCCTGTCGTCGCTGCTGCGCACCGGCTACCGCGAGGAGGCCCGTGCCTGGCGCGAGTGGCTGCTGCGGGCGGTCGCCGGCGACCCCGAGAACCTGCAGATCATGTACGGCATCGCCGGTGAGCGCGAGCTCGGCGAGGCCGAGCTGGACTGGCTGCCGGGCTACGAGAACTCCGCCCCGGTACGAGTCGGAAACGGCGCCGCCCACCAGCTCCAGCTCGACGTGTACGGCGAGGTCACCGAGGCGCTGCACCTGGCCCACATGACGGGCCTCGCCCGCAACGACTACGCCTCCCTGCTCCAGCTGAAGCTGATCCGCTACCTGGAGGACCACTGGGACGAGCCGGACGAGGGCATCTGGGAGGTGCGCGGCCCGCGCCGCCACTTCGTGCACTCAAAGGTGATGGCCTGGGTCGCCGTGGACCGGACGATCAAGCTCATCGAGTCCGGCGACGCGGACGGCCCGCTGGAGCGCTGGAAGGAACTGCGCGACGAGATCCACCGGGACGTGTGCGAGAAGGGCTACGACAAGGAGCGCAACACGTTCACGCAGTCGTACGGCTCGCGGGAGCTGGACGCCGCCCTGCTGCTGATCCCGCAGGTGGGCTTCCTGCCGCCGGACGACAAGCGGGTCATCGGCACCGTCGAGGCCATCCAGCGCGAACTGTCCACGACGGACGGCTTCATCCTGCGCTACCCCACGGAGGGCGAGGACGAGGGCGTCGACGGCCTGCCGGGCGACGAGGGGGCCTTCCTCGCCTGCTCGTTCTGGATGGCGGACGACCTCGCGATGATCGGCCGCGTCGACGAGGCCCGCAAGCTGTTCGAGAAGCTGCTGTCGCTGCGCAACGACCTCGGTCTGCTGGCCGAGGAGTGGGACCCGGTCCGCCAGCGCCAGGTCGGCAACTTCCCGCAGGCCTTCAGCCACGTCCCGCTGATCGACACCGCGCTGCGCCTGACGGCGTCGGGGGCGTACGGCGGCTGAACAGGAAGGACGGCCGGAGCCTGCCTAAGCTGGGAGCCATCAGCCCCTGTAGGGAAGGGGGCGCCTCATGGCCTCCCCATCGAAGGCGGGCGCGGCGCTCGCCGCGCTGCGCGAGGAACTGGTCGGCGACGTGTTCGCCCCTTCGGACGCGGGCTACGACGAGGCCCGCACCGTCTTCAACGCCATGATCGACAAGCGGCCCGCCGTCATCGCGCAGTGCGTGAACGAGGACGACGTCGTGCGGGCCGTGCGGTTCGGCAGGGACCTCGACCTGAACATCGCGGTGCGCGGCGGCGGGCACAGCGTCGCCGGCTCGGCCGTCAACGACAACGGGCTCGTCATCGATCTGCGGCACATGCGCGCGGTCTCCGTCGACCCCGCGGCCGAGGCGGTGCGGATCGCGGGCGGCGCCACGATGACCGACCTGGACCGGGCGTGCCAGCCGCACGGCCTGGCCACCACCGGCGGCCGGGTCTCGACGACCGGCGTCGGCGGTTTCCTCCTCGGCGGCGGCACCGGCTGGCTGGACCGCTGCTTCGGACTGGCCGTCGACAATCTGCTCGGTGTGGAACTCGTCACCGCGGACGGCGAGCGGGTCCACGCGAGCGCCGACGAGAACCCGGAGCTGTTCTGGGGTCTGCACGGCGGGGGCGGCAACTTCGGCGTCGCGACCGCGTTCACCCTGAAGCTCCACGCCCTGCCCGAGTTCTCCATGGCCCTGCTGCTGTACCTGCCGGAGTTCGGCCGCGAGGTGACCCGCACCTACCGCGAGCTGATCGCCGCCGCCCCGGACGAGGCGAGCGGAGGGGTGATCTACCTCACCGGCCCGCCCGAGGACTTCGTACCTCCGCACCTGGTCGGCTCGCTGCTGTGCGCGGCGCTGCTCACGTACGCCGGGCCCGAGGAGGACATGCGCAAGCTGGCCGAGCCCCTGCTGGCGCTGCCGCACGAGCAGGAGATCGTCGGCGCCATGCCGTACGCCGACGTCCAGTGCATGCTCGACGACCCTCCGGGGATGCGGAACTACTGGTCCGCCGAGTATCTGACGGGCGCGCCCGACGAGTACCTGGACGTGTTCTGCGCGGGCGGCGAGGCGCTGCCGCCGAGCGCCACCATCCAGGTGCTGTTCCCGCAGGGCGGGGCGATCGCGGCCGGTCCGCACGAGTATCCGGTGCCCTACCGGGACGCGCCGTGGGCCGTCCACCCCTTCGCGATCTGGGAGGACCCGGCGGACGACGAGCGGTGCAGGCAGTGGGTGCGGGACGTGTGCGCCGGCGCGCGCCCGTACAGCACGGGCGACGTGTACCTCAATTTCATCGGGGACGAGGGCACGGACCGGGTGAAGGCCGGTCTGGGCGCCGAGAACTTCCAGCGGCTCGCCGGCCTCAAACGCCGCTACGACCCGGACAACGTGTTCCGCTTCAACCACAACATCGCCCCGGCCTGACGGTCGGAGGCGTCGCCGCAGGGTACGGATGTGCCGCCGGGGCGCGCCCGCGGGTAGCGTCCGGCTATGGACAGCCGTAGGGACAGCGCGTTCGACACCCACAGCGCCGGGATCACCGTGCGCCGGGCCCTGGAGCTGCCCGCACTGCGCGGCGGGCTGCCCGAGGTCCTCGCGGGCGGCGACCGGCTGGGGCGCACGGTGCGCTGGGTCCACGCGGGCGAGGTGCCCAACATCGCCTCGCTGCTCAAGGGCGGAGAACTGCTGCTGACCACGGGGTACGGCCTCGGGACCCGGCCCGCCGACCAGCGGGCGTTCGTGCGCACCCTGGCCGACCGGGGGATCGCGGCCCTGGTGGTGGAGTTGGGCGCCCGCTTCACCCGGCTGCCCGCCGCGCTGGTCGACACGGCGCGCGCGGCGGGGCTGCCGCTGGTCCAGCTCCATCGCGAGGTGCCGTTCGTCACGGTGACCGAGGAGATCCACACCGAGATCGTCAACGGGCACTACGCGCTGCTGCAGCGGGCGGAGGAGGTGCACCGCCGGTGCACGGAGGCGCTGCTCGGCGGGGGCGGGGTGCCGCAGGTGCTCGCCATCCTGGCGGACTTCGCCGGCAACCCGGTCTTCCTGGAGACGCCGGACGGCCGGCTGCTGTACGCGGCGGGGGCCGGGCCCGAGGGCACGGACCCGTTGCAGGTGTGGGAGGGCCTGCGCGGCCAGCACAAGGAGGTGCCGCCGCCGGCCGGGTCGGTACTGGTGGAGGTGCCCGGCGGCGGCGCGGGCACCGGGGCGGTGCGCGCCCGGCTGGTCCTGCTGCCGGTGCGCGGGCCGCTCGCGCCGGTGCACCGGATCGCGGCGGAGCGCGCGGCGGGCATCCTCGCCGTGGTGCTGATGCAGGCGCGGCAGGAGGAGGAGCTGGCCGCCCGGGGGCGCGGCGACTTCCTGACCGATCTCGCGGAGGGCCGGGTCACCCCGGAGGACGCCCCGGCGCAGGCCCGTGTCCTGGGCTTCAAGCCGGGTTCCGGTCCGCTGCTGCCGGTCGTGATGCGGCTCGGCGACGGGCTGGCGGCGCCCGGGGGTGCGTCCCGCGCCGGCGCGGAGAGCGGGGGCGGCTGGGCGGTGCTGGCCCGAGCGGTCGGCGAGGAGCTGGCCTCGGTGGGGGTGCCGGTGCTGCTGGGGGTGCGGCCGGTGGAGGGCCGGGTGCCGCTGCTGCTGGGGCTGCGCGCGGAGTCGGAGCGGCCTGCGGTGGCGGACCGGGTCGCGGCGGCGCTGCGGGCGGGCGCGGAGCGGGCCGGGATGCGGCGGCCGGGCGCGCCGGCGCCGGTGGTGGTCGTCGGGGAGGCGGGCGGCTGGGCGGCGGCCTCGGCGTCCCTGCGGCACGCGGCGGAGACGGCGACGGCCGCGCAGGGGCTGCCGGACGTGCCCTGGTACGACGCCCGGCGGCTGGACATCGACCTGCTGCTGTGGCGGCTGCGCGACCATCCCGGCCTGGCGGCGTTCGTGGACCGGGCGATCGGGCCGCTGCGCGCGCACGACGAACGGTCCCGGCCGCCCCTGCTGCCCACGCTGGAGACCTACTTGGCGCACGCGGGCCGCAAGGCGGAGACGGCCCGGGAACTGCATCTGAACCGGCAGACCCTCTACAACCGCCTCGCGCGCATCGGCGAGTTGCTCGGCACCGACCTCGACGACCCGCACACGGTCCTGGCGTTGAGCCTCGCGCTGCGCGCCCGGCGGTATGTGCCGTAGTGCCGGGCGGGTTCAGATCATGGGCCGGGGCTGCGTCAACTCGTCGTAGACGCTGAGCACCTGGGCCACGGTCTCGTCCTCGGTCGGCCAGGTCGCCGCCTGCCGCACCCCGCGCTCCCTGAGCAGCTCCCGGCGGCCGGGATCGCCGAGCAGCCGCACCACGGCGGCGGCGAGGGCGTGCGCGTCGCCGTACGGGACGAGTTCGGCGGCGTCGCCGACGAGTTCGGGCACACCGCCGGCCTCGGTGGCGACGAGCGGCACGCGCGCGTGCAGCGCCTCCTGGGCGAGGAGGGACCGCGCCTCCCAGCGGCTGGGCAGCAGGGCGATGTCGGCGGCGGCGAGCAGGTCGGTCACGTCGTCGCGGCGCCCGATGAGGCGTACGGGCAGGGCCTCCTCCTCGATCCGCTGCTGGAGCGCGGCCCGCAGCGGCCCCTCCCCCGCGATCACGACCAGCGGCGCGGGATCGAGGGCCCGCCAGGCGCGCGCGGCGTCCAGCAGCACGTCGTACCCGCGGTGCCGTTCGAGGGCGCCGACCGCGATCAGCAACGGGCGTCCGGTGGCGCCGAGTTCGGCTCGGGCCTTGGCGGTGAGCCGGTCGGGGTCGTCGCGTTCGGCGGCCCGGCGCGGCCGGGGCAGGGCGACCGCGGCGAGCCGGGCGTCCCGTGCGCCGGTGCGGCGGGCCCGCTCGACCAGGGCGGAGGTGGTGCCGAGCACCACGGAGGCGTTCCTGACGACCCGCCGCTCCAGCAGCCGGACGAGATGGGCGCGGGCGCCCTCTGCGTGGGCCCGGTCGTGCCAGGTGACGACGAGCGGTGTGCGCCGGCCACTCAGCGCGAGGACGCTGCGGAAGGAGGCGTGCAGTCCGTGCGCGTGCACCAGGTCGGCGTCGGCGCAGGCGGCCCGCAGGGCGGCCACCGCGGCGGGGTCGCTGCTGCGGGGCACCTGGACGTGTTCGGCGCCTGCGCCCTTGAAGTCGTAGAGGTGATCGGCCTCCACGGGGGCGCATACGGTGACCCGCACGCCCCGCGCGACCAGCCCCGAGGACAGCGATCGCACATGCGCGCTACTGCCGGCGTTGCCGCCGCCCAGTACCTGCACGGTGCGCAGCGACGACTGGCCGTGCGGTGAGTGGCTGCTCACGGGGGTCACGTGGCCAAGTCTCCTGCTTCGGGTCGGGCAGTCACGAAGAACGTACAGAAGGATCGGGCGGAGGGGGTGTACCGCCTGGATCCCTACGCGTACGACATGTTTACGCCAAGGATGCCAGGACGCGGGGGCGTTCCGGGACCGGCGGGAGGACGGCGGCCGGGCAACGCGGTGCGGTGAGTCACCTGCATGAGTGAGGCGCGTGGCGCACGGTCCACGAACACGCGCGCGTGGCGCACTTTTCGACACCCGGCGTGATCCCGTACGCCGGATCGAGCCTCGTCGGGGATCGCGCCCCCACACCCCGCCGCGCGCCGACCCGGTGCCGACGCCGCCTCAGACCGCGCGCCGACCCGATGCCGACGCCGCCTCAGACCACGCGCCTGCCCGATGCCGACGCCGCCTCGGACCGCCGGCTGCTCGTGCCGACGCCCTCTCAGACCGGGCCCGCGCCCCGCGCGATGGCACTCACCGTGTCGCCGTAGACGGCCGCCGCGACCACCGCGGCGGCGTGGACGGCCAGTCCGGCCCGGCTGTTGCCCGCGACGGCGGCGGCGCCGAGGGCCGCGCCCAGCGCGTGGGCACCGGTGTCGCCGATCATCGCCCGCTCCCCCAGGTCCTCGGGAAGCACGGCCGCGGCGGCCCCCATGGCAGCGGCGGCCATCCCGGCCCCCGGCCCGGCGCGCAGCAGCCCCGGCGCGCCGAGCGCCAGCACCCCCAGGGCGGCCCGACCCGGCCGTACGTCGACCAGGTTCACGGCGTGGGCGGCTCCGGCGATGACCACGCCCGCGAGCAGCCGGTCCAGGGGCCGCTCCTTCAGGAAGGCGCCCGCGACCAGCCCGGCCGCCGATATCCCGGCCAACTTGACCAGACCGCTCGTGACTTCGCCGTCCCGCAGGGCGGACAGATGCGCCCGGAAGCCCCGCCTGGGGTCACCGGCCCCCGCGACGTCGTCGTACGCGCCACAGGCCCCGGCGACGGCCACCGCGAACCCGGCGGCGGGCGACACGCGCGCGGTGCCGAGCGCGGCGGCGAACGCGCAGGCCGGCCCGGCGTGCAGCGTCACGGTCCGGCCCGCGTAGTTCTTCCGCTCCCACCGGTCCGGCCCGCCCGGGGACTTGGCGCGCAACGCGCTCCCGGCGGCCCGGGTGAGGGCCGCGGAGAGGGCGAAGGAGGTGACCCGGCGAGCGCGTTCGATCATGCGGCCAGCCTAGGCCGCACCACTGACAACGCCCCCGCCGGAATCCCTACGCGTCCGCGCGGGCCGTCTCCAGGAGTTCCTCGGCGTGTGCCCGGGCCGTCTCGGAGTCCTCCTGGCCGGCGAGCATCCGGGACAGCTCCTTGATGCGCTCCTCGCCCTCCAGGACCTTCACGCCTGACCGGGTGACGGACCCGTCGTTCGTCTTCTCGACGAGCAGCTGCCGGTCGGCGAACGCGGCGACCTGCGGCAGATGCGTCACGACGACCACCTGGGCGGACTTCGCCAGCCGGGCGAGCCTGCGCCCGATCTCCACGGCCGCCTTGCCGCCGACGCCCGCGTCGACTTCGTCGAACAGGTAGGTCGGCACCGGGTCGGTCCCGGCGAAGACCACCTCGACGGCGAGCATCACGCGCGAGAGCTCACCGCCGGAGGCACCCTTGGCGATCGGGCGGGCCGGCGCCCCGGGGTGCGGGGCGAGCAGCAGCTCGACCTCGTCCGCGCCGGACGGGCCGTAGGCGACGGTGCGTCCGCCGACCTCCACGCCCTCCGGGTCCTCGGTCTGCCGGATCGCGAACGACACGCGCGCGTGCGGCATCGCGAGCGAGGCCAGCTCTGCGGTCACGGCCGCCGCGAACCGCTCCGCGGCCTCGGTGCGCGCGTCCGTCAGGTCCTGGGCGAGCCCGCCCAGCTCGGTGCGGAGCGCGTCCCGCTCGGCGGTCAGCTCGTCGATGCGCTCGTCGTCGCCGTCCAGCTCGGTGAGCCGGCGGCCGCTCTCCTCGGCCCAGGCGAGCACGGCGGCGACGTCCTCGCCGTACTTGCGGGTCAGACCGGTCAGCGCGGCCCGCCGTTCCTCGACGGCCGCCAGCCGCAGCGGGTCGGCGTCCAGGTCGTCGGCGTATCCGGCCAGCTCCCCGGCGACGTCGCCGAGCAGGATGCCGATCTCCCCGATCCGGTCGGCCAGCGCGGACAGCGCCGGGTCGTGCGACCGGACGGCGTCCAGGGCCCGCTGGGCGCCCGCGACGAGCGTCGCCGCGTCGATGCCCTCGGGGTCCTCCGGATTGCCCGCGAGGGCGGCGTGCGCGGCCGTGGCGGCCGACGACAGCGCCTCGGCGTGCCCGAGCCGCTCGGCCTCCTCGGCGAGCTCGGCGTCCTCACCGGCCCGCGGCTCGACCGCGGCGATCTCGTCGAGCCCGAACCGCAGCAGGTCGGCCTCCTGGGCGCGCTCACGCGCGCGCGTGACGATCTCCTCCAGCTCCGTGGAGACCGCCCGCAGCCGCCGGTACGCCTCGCCGTACTTGGCGAGCGGCACGGCGACGGCGTCCCCCGCGTACCGGTCGAGCGCCTGCCGCTGCCGGGTCAGCTTCAGCAGACCCTGCTGGTCGGTCTGCCCGTGCACGGCCACCAGTTCGTCGGCGAGCTCGGCCAGCATCCCCACGGGGACGCTGCGCCCGCCGAGGTGCGCGCGGGAGCGCCCTTCCGCGGAAACGGTACGGCTGATGAGCAGCGCGCCGTCGTCGAGCTCGGCGCCCGCCTCCTCGGCCCGCACGGCGGCCGACGCGTCCGGGGGAACGGTGATCCGTCCCTCCACGACCGCCTTCTCGGCCCCGATCCGCACCAGCGCCGCGTCCGCGCGCCCGCCGAGCAGCAGCCCGAGGCTCGTGACGACCATGGTCTTGCCCGCGCCCGTCTCACCCGTGACGGCGGTGAATCCGGGCGAAAGCTCGACCACCGCGTCGTCGATGACTCCGAGCGACCGTATCCGCATCTCCTCCAACACGGACACGACCTTACGAGGTCCGGGGCCGGGGATGCGACGGGCCCCGGTCCCAGTCCTGTGAAGGTCCAGGTGACGAAAGGGTACGGACCCCACCTTGTCACCCGGGCGAGTGGCGTTTGCCCAGCTCTAGGAGGCAAGACACCCCCTAGTGCGGTGCCCCACGCCACCCGGAGACGGGCAGCGCGAACTTCGCCACCAGCCGGTCCGTGAAGGACGCGTGGTGCAGCCGGGCCAGCCGCACCGGCACCGCGCCGCGCCGCACCTCGACGCGCGCACCCGGCGGCAGCTCCACGGTCCGGCGCCCGTCGCACCACAGGACCCCCGGCGGGATGTGCGGCAGCACCTCCACGGCGAGCACCGAGTCCGGCGAGGTCACCAGCGGTTTCGCGAACAGGGCGTGCGCGCTGATCGGCACCATCAGCAGCGCCTCGACCTCCGGCCACACCACGGGCCCGCCGGCCGAGAAGGCGTACGCCGTCGACCCGGTCGGCGTCGACAGCACGATGCCGTCGCAGCCGAACCCGGTGACCGGCCGTCCGTCGATCTCCAGCACGACCTCGAGCAGCTTCTCGGCGGACACCTTCTGCACGGCCGCCTCGTTCAGGGCCCAGTCGGTGTGCACGATGTCGCCGTTCTGGTGCACGACGACGTCGACGGTCATCCGCTCCTCGACCTCGTACGCCTTGGTCACGACCCGGTCTACGACCTTGTCCAGGTCGTCGCGCTCGGCCTCCGCGAGGAAGCCGACCCGCCCCAGGTTGACGCCCAGCATCGGCACGCCGGACGCCCGCGCGAACTCGGCGCCGCGCAGCAGCGTCCCGTCACCGCCGAGGACGATGAGCAGTTCGCAGCCGTCGAGGCACTGCGGGGTCGCCTCCTTGACGAGTTGCACCTCGTCCGGCAGCGGCAGGTCCTCGGCCTCCGCCTCCAGCACCCGTACGCCGATCCCCGAGCGCAGCAGGCCGCCGACCACGAGTTCGGCGCTGCGGATGGCCGCGGGCCGCCCGGTGTGGGCGAGCAGGAAAACAGTACGAGCTCGGTTCGGTGTCAACGCGGCCCCTCCGCCACTGCACGGTCGATGTCGGCCTGGTCCGGAGCGGGCGCCCCGGCACGCAGCCACAGAAAGTACTCGACGTTCCCGGACGGCCCCGGCAACGGACTGGCGGTGACCCCGTTCACCCCGAGTCCGAGCTCCCACGCCTTGTCGGCCACCGTCCGCACGGCCTCCGCCCGCAGCTGCGGACTCCGTACGACTCCCCCACTGCCCAGCCGTTCCTTCCCCACCTCGAACTGCGGCTTGACCATCATCACCAGATCGGCGTCCGGCTTCACACACCGCACCAGGGCGGGCAGCACCAGGCCGAGCGGGATGAAGGACAGATCTCCGACGACAAGATCCACTGGCTCCCCATCGATCGCGTCGAGCGTCAACTCGCGTACGTTCGTACGGTCCTTGACGGTGACGCGTTCATCGCTCTGCAGAGTCCAGGCCAGTTGTCCGTATCCGACGTCCACGGCGACGACGTGCGCGGCGCCCGCCCGCAGCAGCACATCCGTGAAACCGCCGGTGGACGCGCCGGCGTCCAGGGCCCGCCGGCCCTCCACGACGAGCCCTCGCGGCGCGAACGCCGCCAGCGCGCCGGCCAGCTTGTGCCCGCCCCGGGAGACGTAGTCGGGGTCGCCGTCGTCGGCCAGCACCACGATGGCGGCCGCCGTCTCGACCTGGGTGGCGGGCTTCGTCGCCACGGTCTTGCCGACGGTGACCCGCCCGGCCGCGATCAGCTGGCTGGCGTGCTCGCGCGAGCGCGCCAGCTTGCGGCGGACCAGCTCCGCGTCCAGACGGCGGCGTGCGACTCCTGCCACGTTCGGTTCAGCTCCTGTTTCCATACGGCGGAGAGGGCGCCGGGGGTCCCGGGCGGGCGTCGAGCGCGGTGAGCGCGTCGCGCAGCCCTCGGTGTACATCCTCGTACACCTCGAGGTGCCCGTCGGTCGCGAGGTGGTCGGCGTCACCCAGCCGTTCCAGCCAGGCGTCCACGTCGGCGTTGCCGGTGGGGGTGCGCGGGACGGCCAGCGGGGCGGGAGCGGCCGGGTCGTGCTCGGGTCCGTCCGGGCCGCCCGGCTCCACGGCGTGCGCGGTGTCCGCGGATTCCACGACCGTCTCGTCGACCGGTGTCGGGGCCTCGGGCAGAGAGTCGCTCATGCCCAGACGCTACCGCGAACGGCTGGGGTACCGTCGATCCCGATGGCCACGATCGAGGAGTGCCGCGCAGCACTCGAGAAGCTCTCGGAGTCCATGCAGCGCACCGAGGGGGACGTCCGCGCCGCCGTCGCCCTGGACCGCTCGGTGAGCTGCCACATCACCGACCTGGACGTGACGTTCACCGGCCGGATGAGCGGCGGCCGGATCCACGTCGACCACACCCTTCAGGGCCCGCCCCGCGACAAGGCGCAGATCCGCCTGAGCATGACCGGCGACGACCTGGTCGCCCTGGTCGCCGGCGAGCTGCACTTCGCCAGGGCCTGGGGTACGGGCCGGGTCAAGCTGCACGCGGGCGTGCGCGATCTGCTGCTGCTCAGGAAGCTTCTGTGACGGTGCTTCTGTGACGCTGCTCAGGAAGCTTCCGTGACGGCACTCAGGATGCCTCTGTGACGGCCGCCTTCACACGGGCCTTGCGGGCCGCCGGGACCACCAGCGGCGTACCCGTCTCCGGGTCGTCGATGACCTGACAGCGCAGCCCGAAGACCTCCTCGACCAGAGCGGCCGTGACGACGTCCCCCGGAGCGCCCTCGGCGACGACCCGCCCGTCCCGCAGGGCGATGAGGTGGGTGGCGTACCGGGCAGCGTGGTTGAGGTCGTGGAGCACGGCGACGAGGGTGCGCCCCTGCTCCTCGTGCAGCTCCGCGCACAGGTCCAGCACGTCGATCTGGTGCTGGATGTCCAGATACGTCGTCGGCTCGTCGAGCAGCAGCAGCGGGGTCTGCTGGGCCAGCGCCATGGCGATCCACACGCGCTGGCGCTGACCGCCGGACAGCTCGTCGACGTACCGGTCCGCGAGCTCGGCCACCCCGGTCTGCTCCATGGACTCCCGTACGACCCGCTCGTCCTCCGCCGACCACTGGCGCAGGATGCCCTGGTGCGGGTACCGGCCGCGGCCCACGAGGTCGGCGACCGTGATGCCGTCGGGCGCGATCGACGACTGCGGGAGCAGGCCCAGAGTGCGCGCGACCTTCTTCGGCGGCATCGACTGGATCGCCTTGCCGTCCAGCAGCACCCGCCCCTCGGCCGGCTTGAGCATCCGCGACAGGGCGCGCAGCAGCGTGGACTTGCCGCACGCGTTGGGGCCGACGATCACGGTGAAGGAGTGGTCAGGTATCTCCACCGACAGCTGCTCGGCGATGACCCGCTGGTCGTAGGCGAGGGTGACGTTGTCGGCGGACAGGCGGTTCACTGTGCTCCTTCGGTTGATCGGCCCGTGGATCGCCTCGCTGGCGAGGCCGCTGCCGGCGCTCATATCCGGCCCGCCCTGCGCTCGGTGACCAGCAGCCACAGCAGATACACGCCGCCGAGCACGCCGGTGACCACGCCCACCGCCAGCTGGTCCGCGCCGAAGACCCGCTGGGACGTCCAGTCGGCGGTGACCAGGAGGGTGGCGCCCATGCACAGCGAGGGCAGCAGGTTCGGGCCGGGCGAGCGGGTCAGGCGCCGGGCCAGCTGCGGCGCGGTGAGCGCCACGAAGCTGACCGGTCCGGCGGCGGCGGTGGCGGCCGCGGTGAGCAGCACGGCGGCCAGCATCAGCAGCAGCCGTACCCGCTCCACCCGTACCCCGAGGGCGTACGAGACGTCGTCGCCCATCTCCATCATCCGCAGTGCGCGCCCGTTGCCCAGGACGAGCGGGACGAGCACCGCGCACAGCGCGAGCAGCGGCCAGACCTGCGCCCAGTCCCGGCCGCTGAGGGACCCGGTCATCCAGACCACGGCGCGGGCCGCGTCGACCATGTCCGCCTTGGTCAGCAGATAGCCGTTGACCGCCGTCATGATCGCCGACATGCCGATGCCGACCAGGACCAGCCGGTAGCCGTGCACGCCCCGCTTCCAGGCGAGCAGATAGATGGCCAGGCCGGTCGCGAGCCCGCCGGCGAGGGCTCCGAGGGTGACCTGGCGGGCGTCCCCGGAGACCAGCACGATCACCACGAGCGCCCCGGCCGTGGCGCCCTGGCTGAGCCCGAGGATGTCCGGGCTGCCCAGCGGATTGCGGGACAGCGCCTGGAACAGCGCTCCGCCCAGCCCCAGCGAGGCGCCGACCAGCAGGGCGACCAGGACCCGCGGCAGCCGCATGTCGGTGACGACGAGTTCCTGCCCGGGATTGCCGTCCCCGAGCAGCGTCTTGACCACGTCCCCCGTGCTGATCGGGAACTCTCCGGTGCCGATCAGCAGGACTCCGGCGCCCAGCGCGGCGGCCAGCAGGACGACGACCACGGTCAGCGCCCGCACGTCCAGCCGGACGGAGAGCCCGCCGGGGGTCCGCAGGGCGCGCGAGGCGCGCCGTGGCCGCGCCGGGGCGTCCGCCTCGGCGCGCGGTGCCTGCTTCGATGCGGTGCTCACAGCTGGGCCGTCCTCCGCCGTCGTACGAGAAAGATGAAGACCGGTCCGCCGAGGATCGCGGTGACGATGCCGACCTGGAGCTCCGACGGGCGCGCGACGACCCGGCCGATCACGTCGGCGCCGAGCAGCAGCACGGGCGACAGGACGGCCGCGTACGGCAGGATCCAGCGCAGGTCCGGGCCGGTGAAGGACCGCACCACGTGCGGCACCATCAGCCCGACGAACACGATCGGCCCGCAGGCGGCGGTGGCCGCACCGCACAGCACGGTGGCGGCGAGCATGGACAGCACCCGCGTCCGGTTCAGCCGGGCGCCGAGGGCCCGGGCGGTGTCGTCGCCCATCTCCATCGCGTTGAGCGGCCGGGCCAGGCACAGCGCGAGGACCATGCCGGCGACGAGGAACGGCAGGACCTGCCGGATCGTGGAGTCGGTCGCCGAGGTCAGCGAACCGACCGTCCAGAAGCGCATCTTGTTCAGCGCCGCGTTGTCCAGGATCATCACGGCCTGCAGATAGCCGTACAGGGCGGCGCTGATCGCCGTCCCCGCGAGCGCGAGCCGCACAGGGGTGGCCCCCCGGCTGCCGCCGAGGAACCAGACCAGCGCCCCGACCCCCGCCGCGCCGGCGAACGCGAACCACACATACCCGCTCAGGCTGGTGACGCCGAGAAAGGTGATGGCGGTGACGACCGCGGCGGACGCGCCCGCGTTGATGCCGAGCAGTCCCGGATCGGCCAGCGGGTTGCGCGTGAGGGCCTGCAGGACGGCCCCCGCCAGTCCGAGCGCGGCGCCCGCGAGCAGCCCGAGGAGCGTGCGGGAGATCCGGTCGTCGACGACGACGTCGGCATAGGTGCCCGTGCTCGCGAACAGGCCGTGCCAGACCTCGCCCAGCGACAGCTGTTTCGCGCCGACGGCGATGCTCGTCAGCGCGACGCCCACCAGGATCAGGGCGGAGACCAGCAACCCGACGGCACGCGCGGCCCGTCGGCTCGGTGTCACGGGCACCGACCGGGTGCGCTCTTGAGGAGGACTGTCGACCAACACCCGGTTAGGTTAGCCTACCCTGCCACCGTCGCCCCCGGTCGGCGTCACAGCCCCAGCCGCGCCAGCGCCTTCTCCGCGTCCAGCGTGCACGCGCCGTCCCCGGCCGACGTCCAGGCCGCGGCGCACAGGGCGCGCAGCCCGTCCAAGGCCGCGCCGTCACCGTCGAGTTCCAGCCGCTCGCCGCGCGCCGAGGCCGTCCAGCCGCCGCACCGGAAACCGTCGCCCTCCCCGGTCACCTCCGGCTGCCCGGTGAGCAGCCCCCGCAGATCCGCGTCCACATACGTCGGCCGGTGCTGCGGCGGCGCGGCGAGCAGCTGGGCGCCGTCCGTGACACCGGTCAGCACCAGCAGCGAGTCCACCTCCCCGTTGAACGCGCCCTCGATGTCCGTGTCCAGCCGGTCCCCGACCACCAGCGGGCGCTCGGCACCGGTCCGCAGCACCGTCTCCCGGTGCATCGGGGGCAGTGGCTTGCCCGCCACCTGCGGCTCCGCACCGGTGGCGATCCGCACGACCTCCACCGCCGCGCCGTTGCCCGGAGCGATGCCGCGCGCGCTCGGAATCGTCAGATCCGTGTTCGACGCGAACCACGGCACACCCCGCGCGATCGCGTAGCACGCCTCCGCGAACCGCCCCCAGGGCAGCTCGGGCCCGCCGTACCCCTGCGCCACGGCCGCCGGGTCGTCGTCGGCCGAGTCGACCGGCACGAGACCGCGCTCGCGCAGCGCCACCCGCAGCCCCTCCCCTCCGATCACCAGCACCCGGGCGCCCTCCGGCACCTGCTCACTGATCAGCCGGGCGACCGCCTGCGCGGAGTTGATCACGTCGTCCGCGCCGGTCGGTATGCCCAGCTCCGTCAGATGCGCGGCCACGGTGTCCGGGGTGCGCAGCGCGTTGTTCGTGACGTACGCCAGGTGCATCCCGCCGGTCCTGGCCGCCGCGAGCGAGTCCACGGCGTGCGCGATCGCGTCACCCCCGGCGTACACCACGCCGTCGAGGTCGAGCAGCGCCGTGTCGTACGCCTCGCTCAGCACCCGGCCACTGCTCTCGGGCCTCGTCCTGACGCTCTGGCTCATCCCGCATCGCTCCTCGTTCGACGGCTTTCCCCCGATCATCCCCCATGCCACGGACACCCGTACGATGCCGGGATGAACACAGCAGGTCACCCGGAACCACCGGCGGACCCCGGCCTGGAACTCACCCCGTTCCGCGGCCTCCGCTACGACCCCGACCGGGTCGGCGGTCTGGCGGCCGTGACATCACCGCCGTACGACGTCGTCGTACGGCCCGACGGCCTGCACCACCTCCAGGACGCGGACCCGTTCAACATCGTCCGCCTCATCCTGCCGCAGGCCGACAGCCCCGCCGCCCGCAACGAGCAGGCCGCGAAGACGCTGCGTCACTGGCTGTCCGAAGGCATCCTCAGGGCCGACCCCGAACCCGCCCTCTACGTGTACGAACAGCGCTCCGACGACGGCATGCTCCAACGCGGCGTCATCGGCACCCTGCGCCTGTCGGAGCCCTCCGAGGGGCTCGTCCTGCCGCACGAGGACGTCATGCCGCACGTGGTCGCCGACCGCGCCGCCCTGATGCGCGCCACCTCGGCGAACCTCGAACCCCTGCTCCTCACCTACCGCGGCGACGGCACGGAGACCGACACCACCGCGGTCGTCGAGCGCACGGCCGCCCGGGCGCCCCTGTTCACCACCACCACCGAGGACGGCTACCGCCACCGCCTGTGGGCCCTCACCGACCCCGCCGACCTGGCCCACGTCCGCTCCGACCTGGCCCGCCGGCAGGCCCTGATCGCCGACGGCCACCACCGCTGGGCCACCTATCTGCGGCTGCGGGACGAGCACCCCTCGCCCAGCCCCTGGGACCACGGCCTCGTCCTCCTGGTCGACACGGCCCGCTACCCCCTGCGCGTGCGGGCCATCCACCGGCTCCTGCACGACCTCGCGCCGGCCGACGCCCTGGCCGCCCTCGACGGCCACTTCCGCGTACGCCGCCTCGACGCGCCCCTCGCCGGGGCCCTGGAGCACCTGGCCGACGCGGCCCAGGAGGGCAACGCCTTCCTGCTCGCCGGGGACGGCGCGTTCCACCTCGTCGACCGGCCGGACACCGCCCTGCTGGACCGCACGGTCCCCGGCGACCGCCCGGCGGCCTGGCGCACCCTGGACGCCACCGTCCTGCACGCCACGCTCCTCGCCCACATCTGGCGCATCCCCGAGGACGACCCGGCCCGTATCGCCTACATCCACGACACCGCCGCAACCGTGCGCAAGGCGGAACGCGACGGCGGCACGGCGGTGCTCATGCACCCGGTCCGCGAGGACGTCGTCCGCGACCTCGCCCGCCAGGGCGTGACGATGCCCCGCAAGTCGACGTCGTTCGGCCCGAAACCGGCCTCGGGCCTGGTGCTGCGCGTTCTGGACGTCTGAGAACGCCGAAGGGGCGGGACCCCGGTCGGGATCCCGCCCCTTCTCACACGTCACTCACTCACTCGTCGTCCGTCGGCGCCGCCGCGTCCCCGGCCTCACCCTCGTCCTCGGAGTCGGCCTCACCCTCGTCCTCGGAGTCGGCCTCACCCTCGTCCTCGGACTCGGACTCGTCGAAGGCGTCGACGAACTCGACACCGTCCAGCTCCGCGAGCCGGTCCGACGCGTCCGTGCTGCCGTCCTTGTCGGCCTCCACGGCCTTCGCGAACCACTCACGCGCCTCGCCCTGCCGCCCGGCGGCGAGCAGCGCGTCCGCGTACGCGTACCGCAGTCGCGCCGTCCACGGCTGCACGGAGTTGGACGCGAGCTCCGGGCTCTGCAGCGTCACGATCGCCGCGTCCAGCTGCCCCATGTCACGCCGGGCGCCGGCCGCGACCAGCCGCATCTCCACCTGGCCGGCCTTGTCGAGCTTGTGCACCTCGGGCGCACCGGCCATGTCCAGCGCCTTCTCCGGACGGCCCAGCCCGCGCTCACAGTCGGCCATGAGCGGCCACAGCTCCACGGTGCCGGTCATCCGCCGCGCGGCACGGAACTCCGCCAGCGCCTCCGAGTACTTCTGGTTGGCGTACGCCGCGAAGCCCGCCGCCTCCCGTACGGCCGCGACGCGCGACGCCAGCCGCAGCGCGACCCGCGAGTAGCCGTACGCGCCCTCGGGGTCCTCGTCGATGAGCCGCGCGACCATCACCAGGTTGCGGGCCACGTCCTCGGCGAGCGTCTTCGGCAGGCTCTGGAGCTCCTGCCGCACGTCCTTGTCGATCTCGTCGCCCGTGACGTCCTCGGGGATCGGCAGCCGCTTGATCGGCTCGCGGTCACGGTCCCGCTCGTCACGGAAGCGCCCACCGCCCCGTCGGTCGTCCCTGCGGTCGTCGCGCCGGTCGTCCCTGCGGTCGTCCCGCCCACGGAACCCTCCGGGGCGGCCGCCGCGATCGTCCCGGCGAGGCCCACGGCCACCCCGGTCGTCCCGCCCGCGGAACCCACCACGGTCATCATGCCGGTCGTCGCGGCGGTCGTCCCTGCGGTCGTCGCGGCGGAAGCCACCGCGGTCACCGCCACGGTCACCACGGTCGTCACGACGGTCGTCCCTGCGGAAGCCGCGATCGCGGTCGCCGCCACGGTCACCACGGTCGTCACGGCGGAACCCACGGTCCCGGTCGTCACGGCGGAACCCGCCACGGTCGCCGTCACGGCGGTCATCGCGTCGGTCGTCCCTGCGGTCGTCGCGACGGAAGCCACCGCGGTCACCGCCACGGTCACCACGGTCGTCACGCCGGAACCCACGGTCCCGGTCGTCGTCCCGGCGGAAACCACGGTCCCGGTCCCGGTCGTCCCGGCGGAAACCACGGTCCCGGTCGTCGCCACGGCGGTCGTCCCTGCGGTCGTCACGGCGATCGTCGCGACGGAACCCTCCACGGCTGTCATCCCGCCGGTCGTCCCGTCGGTCGTCACGCCGGTAGGACGGGCGGTCCCCGTCACGACGGAAACCACGGTCCCGGTCGTCGCGGCGCGGTGCGCCCGGCCGGTCGTCACGGCGCGGTGCTCCCGGCCGGTCGTCGCGGCGGAACCCGGGACGCTGCCCACGGTCGCCGTCCCGGCGGTCGTCACGGCGATCGTCGCGACGGTCATCGCGCCGGCCGTAACCGCCGCTGCTCCCACCACGGTTGTCATCACGGCGGAAGCCGCGGTCCCGGTCCCGGTCGTCACGGCGCGGTGCTCCCGGCCGGTCGTCGCGGCGGAACCCGGGACGCTGCCCACGGTCGCCGTCCCGGCGGTCATCCCTGCGGTCGTCACGGCGGTCGTTGTCCCGCCGGAAGCCGCCACGATCACCACGGTCACCTCGGTAACCGCCGCGGTCACCGCGGTCACCACTGTCCCGTCGCCGCTGGTCGCGCTCCGGTCGGTCGTCGGGAGAGTTGGTGGACATGGGTGACTCCTGTCTTCGGTACCACAAGCATTGTAAAAACGAAAGGACCCCTGGTCCCAGCTGAACGCTGGTGACCAGGGGTCCTTCCCAAAGATTGTTCGGCGGTGTCCTACTCTCCCACAGGGTCCCCCCTGCAGTACCATCGGCGCTGTAAGGCTTAGCTTCCGGGTTCGAAATGTAACCGGGCGTTTCCCTCACGCTATGACCACCGAAACCCTAATGGTTTCGAGCGAACAAGCACACTCTGTAGTTATGTGTTCTGCTCAAGAAACCGGCAACGGTCGTTGCCTCAGAACTAACACAGTGGACGCGAGCAACTGAGGACAAGCCCTCGGCCTATTAGTACCGGTCACCTCCACACGTTACCGTGCTTCCAGATCCGGCCTATCAACCCAG
>NZ_LLZN01000057.1 GCF_001509795.1 Streptomyces sp. NRRL WC-3605
CCGCGTAGACGGCCACGCTCGCGATCCCGGCGTCCCGGCAGGCCCGGGCCACGCGGACAGCGATTTCGCCACGGTTGGCGATGAGCACCTTGCGCACGACGGCCCTCTCCTCGCTCGGCTGGAATTCTGGGATGTGTCGAGCGCGCCCTGGGTATTTCGATTTCCTGGGCCGGCGCTCGAATACCTGTCCATCGTCGGTGCCGGAGAGGGCGGTCTTCAACAGGCGCCTTTCAAGCCTTCGGACCAGATCGACAGGGCCCCTACCGCTTTGTTGGCGCAGGGCCAGGCAAGTGTCAGAAAAGCGTCAGACGGCCCGACGGACCGGGAAAGGCGTCCGGGCAGCGAAAAGGGCGGGCTCCCTCGTGGGGAGCCCGCCCTTCGTGCCGGTTCGTGCCGTCAGCCGCTGCCGAAGCGGAATCCCACCCCGCGCACGGTGACGATCCAGTCGCTGCCGCCGAGTTTGCCGCGCAGACTGCTGACATGGGTGTCCACGGTGCGCCGGGACCAGGAACCGCCCCAGACCTGCTGCATGATCCGCTTGCGCGAGATCACGGTCTCCGGGTGGGAGGCCAGCAGGTGCAGGAGGTCGAACTCCTTGCGGGTGAGTTCCACGACGCGGCCGTGCAGGCTGACCTCGCGGGAGGCCGCGTCGATGCGTAACGGACCGCGCAGGACGACCTGTTCGGCCTGGATCTGCGGACGCGAGCGGCGCATCACCGCGTCCATGCGGGCCATCAGCTCCCGGAAGCCGTACGGCTTGACGAGGTAGTCGTCGGCGCCGGCCTGCAGGCCGAGGACGCGGTCGAGTTCCGTCCCCCACCCGGTGACGGCGATGAGCGGGACGTCGCTGAGCGCGCGGATGGAACGGCACACCTCCAGCCCGTCCACGTCCGGCAGTTCGAGGTCGAGCAGGACGATGTCCGAGAGTTGGTACGACTGGAGGGCCGCGTTCCCCGTGGCGACCCCGTCGACATGGTGGCCGTGCCGCCGGAGTCCGGCGGCCAGCGCCTCCCGGTCGCCGGTGTTGTTCTCGACGACCAGGACCCGCCAGTTGGTGGCCGGCCTGCGGATCTGGGACGGGATGGGCTGTCGGATCTCCAGAGTGCTGCTCGTGGCGCGTTGACTCACTGCTCTCCCCCTGAACACGTAGTTCCCGCTCGAGCACTTCGCTGGACGAGCCTAAAAACCTACCTCTCGGTTTGTCAAAAAAAGACTAGGTAAACTTACCATCCGTCACATCGAATGGGGCTTTCGTCGGAGTTGATGCAAAGTGAAGGATCAATTCCGCTGCACAGTGTCACCAGTTTCAGGATCTTCACTTCGCTCCGCGAGTAATTTTCGACCGTGAACCAGGTGCGAACAGCCACTGACGGCGGCCGCGGTATGTTCTTGACGTCCCCCTGAACAACCAGAGGTGCGCAGGCAGGGCCCTGAAACAGTCGCGCCGGACGTATTCCACTCCCTGAGACGCGGTGGTATACCGTCCAGAACGTTCTCGGTCGTCTGATTCCCCGCTTCCACTTCGCCCTCGGCCTGGTCCTGAGGTGGGAAAGTGTGATCTTCTGGGCAGTACTGACAGAGTGTCGACAACGTTGAGGGCCGCCGAACACGCCGACGCTCCCCTGGGGTGGGCACTCGCGCCCGCTAAACAGACCTTCAAGTCCGTTTCGGGACGGGCGGGATGAGAGGAAGCACGCAGGTGGGACTACAACAGGAGAGGGCGATCCGCACCCGGCGGCTGATGCTCAAGTCGGCGGCCGAGGTCTTCGACCGCGAGGACTACGCCTCGGCCAGGCTCTCCGACATCAGCGCACGGGCCAACATGAGCACCGGCGCGCTGCACTTCCACTTCGCGAACAAGGAGGAGCTGGCGGAGGCCGTCGTGAGCGAGGCGCGCGGCACCCTGTGGCACGCCGCCCGCAGTGCCTACGAGCGCAACCCGGAGCCGCTCCAGGCGCTCACGGACATCTCGCACACCCTGAGCCAGCTGCTCTCCTGGGACGTCGTGGCGCGGGCCGGCCTGCGGCTGGACAACGACCGGTCGCGGCGCGGACGGGAGCAGTTCCTGCACGCCTGGCACGCCGCGGTGCAGCGTCTGCTCGACCGCGCGCGGCGGGAGGGCAGCCTGGCGCAGCAGGTCCACCTGCGGGCGGTGACCTGTGCCATCGTCGCCGCCACGACCGGGATAGGGGTGCTGATCAAGGGGGGTGAGGCGGAGCGGACACGGCTCGCCTTCACCGGGTTCTGGCAGGGCTTCCTGCCGGGGCTCGCCGCACCGGACCTGCTCGGCCGGCTGAACCCCGGCGGGACCGACGAGGTGGTGGAGTACGCGGTGTCCGCCTCCCGCTACCTGCCGTGCGCGCCGGACGAGGCACTGGGCGCGGAGAGGGCGGCGTCGGGCGTGTACTGAGCCCGGCCGGGCCCCCGCGGCGGGGCCGGCTCCGGGTTCCGGTACCGGGCCGCGTACCGGGGGAAGCCCTCGGCGAACGACGGGCCGGGGGAGCAGCCGAGCGCGTCCCAGACCGGCGCGTCGTCGAACCAGTGGTCCGCAGCGAGCAGTTCGAGGTGGTGCAGGGCGACCGGATGACCGCGCAGCCGGGCGCGCGCCTCCTCCAGCGGCAGGCCGGGCACGGTCCCCGGAAAGAGACCGTACGTTTCGGCGACCGCGGTCAGCAGATCCGCACCCGGCACCGGCCGGGGATGGTTGACGAACCGGACACCGCCCGCGTGTCCCGGCGGGGCGAGCGCGGCCGAAAGCAGCGCCCTCCCCAGGGCGGCGGCGTCGACCATCGACTGCCGGCCGAGCCGCCCCTCGGGCCGGGCGCCGAGCGTGCGCAGCAGCGTCAGCACGCCGGGCACCACCCAGCGGTCGCCCGCCCCGTACACGAGGTGGGGCCGCAGGACCGTGCCGCCCGCCGCGAGCACATGGCCCTCGGCCGCGGCCCGCGTCCTGCTGGTGGCGGACCCCGGCGCGTAGGGGACCTCGCCGGGCCGGACCGCGCGGAACGGGCCCCTGCCGTGCACCGCCGCCGTGCTCAGGCACACGAACCGCCGGACGCCGGCCCGCCGTGCCTCCTCGACCAGGGCGCGCGTGCCCAGGTCGTTGACGCGCCGCAGCTCCCCGGGGTCGCCGCCGACTCGGGACGCGCAGTGCACGACCGCGTCGACGCCGTCGCAGACGCCGGTGAGCGAGCCGGGCTCGGCGAGGTCGCCGCGTACGAAGGTGACCGGGGTGCCGGCCGCCGGGCCGGGGCCGGGCGGCGGGCCGGTGCGGACCAGCAGCCGCAGCCGTACGCCCCCCGCGGCGCCGGCCGCGGCGACCACGTGGCCGCCGACGAACCCACCGGACCCCGTCACCAGGACGTGCGGGCTCACCCGTCGTCCCGTACGGCGGTCCCCAGGGTCGCGGTGAAGACGGGCTCCTCCCCCTGGACGCCCCGCACCCGTACGACGGGCCCCTGTTCGGGGTCGGTCTCGTGGCCGGCCAGGAGCCAGCAGGGCTCGGCGAGTTCGCAGTACTTGTGGAAGGCGACCCGCATCGAGGCCGGGCTGAAGTCGTGCCCGGGGGTCAGCGCGGTGGCGGCCTGCCGTGCGGCCTCCAGGAGGACCATGCCGGGGACGTGGTCGTTCGGGCGGGCGAAGAGCGTCGGGTGCGCGGTGTTCAGGCGCAGCCGCCAGCCGGGGCGGTGCTTGGACCGGGCGAGGACGACGTCGGCGGGGTCGGTGCGCCCGGTCTCGTGGGCGGGGACGGCGGGCAGCAGCGGCACCGCGCCGGTGACCGCGCCCATGCTCGCGCCGCGCAGTCTGCGGTAGACGCGGGCGGAGGTGCAGTACAGGATGCCCATGCTGGTGGCGAGCACCCGGCCGAGCCGCTGGAAGCGCAGGTCGACCCGCATCCCGACGAGGCGTCCCGCGCGCAGCTGCACGTCCGAGCAGTCGACGACCACGTCGATCGGGCCCGAGGCGGCGAGCACGGTGAACTCGTCGGTCAGCAGGCGGTAGCCGAGTTCCTGCATCACGAACTGGTCGCCGACCGGGACCCCGTACGCGGCGTGCGCCAGCATCATCGTGGCCTGCCGGGTGGTCTCGGCGACCAGCATCGGGTCCTGGCGTCCGCCGGGCAGCGGGGCGAAGAAGCGGTGGGCGGCGGGCCAGTCGACGCCGACGAGGTAGCGGTGCTCGGACAGGCGCAGCCAGTCGACTGGGAAGCGGTCGGCGGCGTCGGGGCGGTGGCAGAGCTCTCCGGTGGCCCGCCCGTCGGGAATCAGAACCGGGGAGTCGGTCTGGTATGCGAGGCGTACGAGGGTCTGTTCGGAGCGGTTCGCCGGGGCGTGTTCGCCGTTCGGGCGGCCCGGACGGGCCGGTGAGGCCCCCGAAACGGTGTCGGATCGTTCCTGCGCCGGGGTCAGATGCGGACGGGACCCGACGAACCTGTCGACTACGGATATAGCGGGATCAGCCATGGAGTGCCCCCTGAGTCGATGCATGCGGGAATAGTTCCCCTCTCGACAAAAGACTGGCAGTCCGGTTCTCTTTGCGGGGGAACCTGACCAAGCTCTGACATAGAAACAGGCACGGGGGCATGGCACGTCAAGCGCGAGCGATCCAGACCCGCACGTCGATCCTGCTGGCGGCGGCGGAGGTGTTCGACGAGCGTGGCTACAGCACGGCCACCATCACGGAGATCATCGCGCGGGCCGGCGTGACGAAGGGGGCGCTGTACTTCCACTTCTCGTCCAAGGAGGACCTGGCCCTCGGGGTGATAGCGGCGCAGCTGGAGCTGGGGCCGCTGCCCGCGCAGCGCACGAAGCTGCAGGAACTCGCCGACCAGGGACTGCTGTTCGCCCACCAGTTGCAGTACGACCCGCTCACCCGGGCCAGTGTGGGGCTGGCGATGGACCAGTGGAGCGAGAACGCGGAGGGCGGCAACCCGTTCCACGGGCGTCCGTTCCAGGAGTGGGCGGACCGGCTGACCGAGCTGCTCGTCGAGGCGCGCGAGCGCGGGGAGTTGCTGCCGCACGTCGATCCGGCGGAGACGGCGGAGCTGCTGTCCGGGGCCTTCACCGGCATCCAGTGGACGTCGCAGGTGCTGTGCCAGCGGCGGGATCTGACGCGCCGGGTCATCGCGATGTTCCGGCATCTGCTGCCCAGCGTGGCGATGCCGCAGATCCTGCCGACGCTGGAGCTGAGCGAGGAGCGGGCCGTCGCCCTCCTCGCCTCGCGCGACGCCGCGCTGGAGGCGGAGGAGGCCGAGGCCGACGGGGACAGCGCGGCCTGACGGGTGGCCCGCGCGCCCCTTGCCCGCGAGGTCTTCGCCGGTGCTCAGCCGGCCATCCCGTCGAGGTGCCCGGCCGGGCCCGCCTCGGTGCCGGGCCCCGCGCGGCCGGGGGCCGGGGCGGTGCGGCCGGGGGCCGGGGCGGTGCGGCCGGTTTCCTCCAGCCGGTAGCCGACGCCGCGCACCGTGGTGATCCAGCCCTCGCCCAGCTTGGCGCGCAGCGCGCTGACATGGGTGTCCACGGTGCGGCTGGAGATGGCCCACTCGTCCGCCCAGACGCCCGCGATCAGGTTCCGGCGGGAGATCACGGTCTCCGGCGCCGAGGCGAGCAGCAGCAGGATGTCGAACTCCTTGCGGGTCAGCTCCAGCGGCCGCTCCCCCAGCCACGCCTCGCGGGTGCCGGGGTCCAGCCGCAGCGCCCCGCAGGACACCCCGGCCGGTCCGCCGGCGGTGGCGACACGGCGGGTCACCGCGTCCATCCGCGCGGCGAGCTCCCGGAAGCCGTACGGCTTGACCAGGCAGTCGTCGGCGCCGGAGCGCAGGCTGAGCACCCGGTCCAGCTCGGTGTCCCGAGCGGTGAAGGTGATCAGCGGTGTGCCGCCGCGCGCCCTGATCTCGGCGCACACCTGCAGACCGTCGAGGTCGGGCAGGTCCAGGTCGAGCAGGACGACCTCGGCCTGCTCCCACGCCTGCAGCCCCGCCCGACCGGTGCGGGCCCGCCGGACCTGGTGCCCGTTGCGCACCAGGCGGCAGACCAGGGGTTCGGCGGACCCGTCGTCCGGGTCGATCACGAGTACGCGCATCTGGACTCCAGTGGGGGTCCGTCAGGCACGGGCGGGTGGTCCCGCCCGGCCGGCACCCCCTGCCCTCACTCCCCCGCCGACCGGGTGTGCACCACGCGGTAGGTGTTGGAGTCCCGCCAGGTGGCCAGCGCGTCCACGGCGGCGTCGGTCTTCTGCCGCTCCGCCGAGCGCTCGGCGGCCGGCTGCGCGAGGAAGGCGTCGTAGGCCTCCTTGCTGTCCCACTGCGAGTAGACGACGACCCACTTGCCCTCGATGTTGCGTCCGCGCAGTCCGCGCAGCACCGTGTGGCTGCGGTAGCCGGGGACCTTCTGGAGCCAGTCCTGGGACGCGCCGAGCGCCTCGGTCAGGTCGTCCTGGTGCTTCTCGGTGACGCCGTACAGGTCGATGACGGTGTAGTCGTCGCGCTCCGGGGAGATCTCGGTCTCGCCGGCGCCGGGCTTCTGCTGGGTGAAGACCACCTCGTTCTGCAGCAGCCGGATGGCGGTGGTGATCTCGCCGAACAGCGGGAGCGTGCGGTGCTTGAACTCCTCGCCGGCGTACCGGGCCTCCAGGTCCTCGGTGGAGCGCCACTGGATGAAGTTGGCGGTGCCGAACTTGGTCTGCCCGCTGTGCACGGTGCTGGACCGCCAGCCCTCGTAGGCCGCGGAGTCGACGATTTCCCGCATCGCGGCGAGCAGGCTGTCCTGCTTCTCCGCGGAGTCCGTGGAGAACAGGTTGAGGACGGTCAGGTTCTTACCATCGGCGGCGATCTTCGGCATTCTCTCTTCTCTTCCGGTCGGTGATGAAAGAAGCAGAACTCGAATGGTGATCGGTGCTTCCGGACCAGCATGACAAGGCCGCAACCGCTGGTGAAGGGCGTTGTGTTCAGGTCTCCGCGTGGATTGTCAGGTCTTTCCCAGCAGCGTCAGATCTTCTGCGTCTACGTCAGGTCTTCGACAAGTGCTCTTGGGTGGTCGCCGTTCCGCGCGCGATGCTCGGGCAATGAATTCCTCCCCTGCGAAAGCCGAAATCGGCGGGCTGCTCGACCGATATCTCATAGGTCTCGACGACGAAAAGCTCGACGACGACTGGGCGCGCGGGCTGTTCACCGACGACGCCCGTGTGGAGTTCCCGATGGCCCGGCACGAGGGCGTCGAGGGTCTGGCCGGCTGGCACCGGCGGGCGCTGGACGCCTTCGCCCGTACCCAGCACCTCAACTCGCCGGCGGTCGTGGACCTCACGGGTGACGAGCGGGCGGTGCTGCGGGCCAACCTGGTCTCCACGCACGTGCACCACCCGGACACCCCGGGCGATCCGCTGTTCGTCTCCGGCACGCTCGTGCGGGGGGCGGCCCGGCGCACCGGTGACGGCTGGCGGCTGACGGAGCTGGCGTTCCACCTGGTGTGGTCGACGGGCAGCCCGCCCCGCCCGTCGGACGCCCGATGAGGGTCCTGGCCGCCGGCGTCCAGGAGGACCGGATCGCCGCGATGCTGCTGGGCATCGGGGTGATCCTGCTGGTCGGCGCCGGTCTGGGGGCGCTCGCCCGCAAGGTCGGCCAGCCCAAGGTGATCGGGGAGATCACGGCCGGCATCGTGCTCGGGCCGAGCCTGCTGGGCCTGTTCCCCGGCGACCTGACGAACCGCCTGTTCCCGCCGGACGTACGGCCGTTGCTGTCGGCGGTGTCGCAGGTCGGCCTGGTGCTGTTCATGTTCGTGGTGGGCTGGGAGTTCGAACGGCGGCTGATCCGGCCGCACGCCCGGCTGGCGGCCGGGGTCTCGCTGTCGTCGATCGTGCTGGCCTTCGGACTCGGGGTGGCCGCGGCAGCCGTGCTGTACCCGCACCACGACACGGTGGCCGGGAAGCACATCTCGTTCCTGGCGTTCGCCACGTTCATGGGCACCGCGATGTCCGTCACCGCGTTCCCCGTGCTGGCCCGCATCCTGACCGAGAACAAGCTGATGGACACCCGGGTGGGCGCCCTGTCGCTGGCGAGCGCCGCGATCGACGACGTCCTCGCCTGGTGTCTGCTGGCGTATGTGTCGGCGCTGGTCAGCTCGGACGGCGACTACGCGGACCTGGCGCGGATCGGCGCGCTGAGCGTCGTGTACGTGGCCGTGATGCTCGTCGTCGTACGGCCGCTGATCTCGCGGCTGGTGTGGCGGTGGGCGGCGATGGAGCGCTGGCCGGCGCTGCTCGCGGTGCTGTGCGCGGGCGTGTTCGCCTCGTCGTGGCTGACGTCGTGGATCGGCATCCACCAGATCTTCGGCGCGTTCCTGTTCGGCTTCGTGATGCCGCGCGAACCGAGGCGGGTGCTCGCGGCGCATCTGCGCCGGCCGCTGGACGACGTCAGCGTGATCCTGCTGCCGGTCTTCTTCATCGTCACCGGCCTCGGTGTCGACCTCGGCGCGCTGACGGCGGCCGACTGCCTGGCGCTGGCCCTGATCGTCGCCGTGGCCTGCGCGGGCAAGCTGCTCGGCGCGATCGCCCCGGCCCGGCTGTCCGGCCTGTCCTGGCGCGAGGCGAAGGACCTGGGCGTGCTGATGAACACCCGGGGCCTGACCGAACTCATCATCCTCAACGCCGCGGTGAGCCTCGGCGTGCTCGACGGGCGGATGTTCACCCTGCTGGTGATCATGGCCCTCGTGACGACGGCGATGGCGGCCCCGCTGCTGTCCCGGCGCGAGCACCTCACGGCCGGCGGCCTTCCCAAGACACCCACGCGTGTCGCGGACGCGACCGCGCCGCGCACCTGACGAGGGGGATCCAGTGATACCCGTCCAGTCGTTGTCCCCGCACGATCCGCAGCCGCGACCACCGGTCGACGGCCGCGCGCTGCGCACGGTGTGCGGCAGTTTCGCCACCGGCGTCACCGTGATCACCACCGGCGGCCCGGAGGAGGGCGCCGCGACCACGGTGAACTCGTTCACGTCGGTCTCGCTGGAGCCGCCGCTGGTGCTGTTCTGCCTGCACCGGCAGTCCCGGCTGCGTCCGGTGCTCCAGCGCTCCCGCGGTTTCGTGGTGAACTTCCTGACGCACCGCCAGGAGGGGCTCGCCTGGAAGTTCGCGGGCCGCGAGTCGGCGCGGCTGGCCGAGGTCCCGTACCACCGCTCGGCCGGCGGACTGCCCGTGCTCACCGAGGCGCTCGCGTTCCTGGAGTGCCGTCTCGCCGAGGAGTACGACGGCGGCGACCACGCCATCGTGGTCGGCGAGGTCACCGCCCTCGGCACCTCCGAGGAGGAGGCCGATCCGCTGGTGTTCTACCAGGGCGCGATGCGTTTCCTGGACGCCGCGGCGCAGGCTCCGGCGCGGGGCTGAGCCGTCAGCGCGGCGCACCGGCCGGCAGGTCGGCGTCGTCGAACTCCCGCCTGGCGCGCTCGACCTTGTGCAGGTTCTCCGCGGACCAGTCGGCGAGGTGGGCGAAGATCGGCGCCAGGCTGCGGCCCAGCTCGCTGATCTCGTACTCGACCCGGGGCGGCACCTCCGGGTGGTACGTGCGCACCACCAGGCCGTCACGCTCCATCTGGCGCAGCCGCTGCGTGAGCACCTTCGGTGTGATGGTGCCGATGTTGCGCTGGAGCTCGACGAAGCGCTGCCGGCCGAACTCGTTCAGCGTCCACAGGATCGGTGTCGTCCAGCGGCTGAAGACGATGTCGACCACCGGGGAGACCGGGCACGCCAGCTCCGAGTCGATCCCTGCGCCGTGCTTCACGGCGCCACCCATCGTGCCCGTGCCGTCCATGCGGATCCTCCCAGGAAGCCACTTTCCTCTAGGTACCTACTTTACCCAGGATGCTAGCTTCCCGGAAGGCGGTGAGCTTCCCCGCTCCCGGCCCCGCGCCATGTCCTTTCCCTCCTTGCCCCGTCCCTACGGAACCCTTCCGTTCACCTCCCACTAGGAGCGACATGTCGACCCAAGAGTCGCTGCGCCTTCCCCACTCCACCGACGCGTCGGCCCCGCCGAGGCGCCCGGGACTCATCCTGGCGTTCCTCTGCCTGGCCGGGTTCATGACCTTCCTCGACGTGTCGATCGTCAACGTGGCCCTGCCGACGATCGAGGACGAACTGCACATCTCCCAGACGTCGTTGCAGTACATCGTCACCACCTACGGCATGCTGCTCGGCGGCTTCCTGCTGCTGACCGGCCGGCTCGCGGACGCCTTCGGCCGCCGCCGGATGCTCCAGACCGGCCTGATCCTGTTCGCCCTGTCCTCGCTGCTCGCCGGGTTCGGCCAGAGCGCGGCCATGCTGATCGTGGCGCGCGGCGCCCAGGGCCTCGGCGCCGCGTTCATCGCGACCGCCGCGCTGTCCCTGCTCGCCAACAACTTCGAGGAGGGCGCCGAGCGCAACAAGGCGCTGGGCGCGTGGGGCGCGCTGAGCGGCATCGCCGCCGTCGCCGGTGTCACCCTCGGCGGTCTGCTGACCGACGGCCCGGGCTGGCGCTGGATCTTCTTCATCAACGTGCCGATCGGCCTCGTCCTGGCCGTGCTCGCGCCCCGCGTCGTCGCCGAGAGCCGGGCCGCCGAGCGCAGCAGCTCCTTCGACGTCGCCGGCGCCGTCACCCTGACGGCCGGTCTGGTGCTGCTCATCTTCAGCCTGGGCCAGACCGTCGACGACTCCGACGTCCCCATGGCCCGCGTCTACGGCGGCTTCGCCCTCTCCGCGGTCCTGCTCATCGCGTTCCTGCTGATCGAGCGCCGCGCCCAGGCGCCGCTGATCCCGCTCGGCGTCTTCAAGCGCAAGTCGCTGCGGGCCTCCAACGTCGTCGCGGTCCTGCTGCTGGGCACCTGCGTCACCCTGTTCTTCTTCGCCAGCCTGTTCATGCAGCAGGTCCTGAACTGGTCGGCGCTGCGCACCGGTCTGGCGTACGTCCCGCTCGCCGTGATCGTGGCGGTCGGCGCGGGCGTCGCCTCCCAGCTGGTGACGAAGGTCGCCGCCAAGCCGGTGCTGATGGTCGGTCTGACCCTGACCAGCGTGGGCATGTTCCTGCTGTGGCGGGCCCCGTCCGACGCCTCGTACGCGGTGGACCTGCTGCCCGCCTTCCTGATCTCCGGCCTCGGCCTCGGCCTGTCGTTCGTGCCGGTGCAGGTGGCCGCGTTCACCGGAACCGAGGAGGACGAGTCCGGCCTGTCAGCCGGTCTCATCAACACCGCGCAGGAGGTCGGCGGCGCCCTGGGCCTCGCCGTCGCCGCGACCTACGCCTTCCGCCAGGTCGAGGAGCTGACCAAGTGGGCGGACGGGGTGCCCGCGCGGGTGACCGAGGCGCGCACCGAGGTCTTCCACGACGCGTTCCTCGCCGGTGCCTGCTTCGCCGCGGCCGGCCTGGTCCTCACGCTGATCCTGCTGCCCCTGACCAAGGCCGCGGACCAGCCCGCCCCCGACGCCTGAGAGGCGGACCCCGGTATGCCGACGTCACCGCGTCTGTCCCCCGCGGCCGAGGACTTCCTCGCCGAGAACCAGCTGTGCGCCTTCACCACGCTCCGCCCCGACGGCTCGCCCCATGTGACGCCCGTGCGCTTCACCTGGGACGGCGAGGCGGGACTGGCCCGGGTGATGACCGCGGTGACCCGGCGCAAGGCCCGCAACGTGCTGGCCGCGCCCGGCGGCCGGGTCTCCCTGTGCCAGACGGCCGGGCCCCGCTGGATCACCCTGGAGGGCACCGCCACCGTGCACGACGACCCCGAGCGGGTCCAGGAGGGCGTCCGGCGGTACGCCAAGCGGTACTGGTCGCCGCCGCCGGAGCCACCGGGTCTGGTCGTCATCGAGATCGACGTGGACCGGGTGCTGGGCCTGCTGTGAACGGGCCGCACACCCGCCGAGGGCGCCGGGCGCGAAACCGCCGGCGCCCTCGGCGTATTTCCGCCCCCTGACCCTGCTGAGAATTCTCTGACGAAACTTGTCAGAGACCTGTACTTACGGCCGTTCAGCTTCCCCGGCTCCCCCGGAATACTGGTAAAAAATCCACTGGGAGAGGAAACATGAACCGTTTTCATGCCGACGTGATCGTCGCCGGGGCCGGCCCGTCCGGACTCATGCTCGCCGGTGAACTCCGCCTGGCGGGACACGAGGTGCTGGTGCTCGACCGGCTGACCGCACCGATGCAGCAGTCCCGCGCCCTCGGATTTTCCGCGCGCACCATCGAGGAGTTCGGGCAGCGCGGACTTCTCGATGAATTCGGTGAACTGGAGACGATACCCTTCGGCCATTTCGGCGGACTTCCCATCGACTACCAGATCGTCGAGGGCGGCAATTTCGGAGTGCGGGGCGTTCCGCAGTCGCGGACCGAGGCGATCCTGCACACGTGGGCCACCGGCCTCGGCGCCGAGGTCCGCCGCGGGCACGAGGTCGTCGGCATGACCCAGGACGACGACGGCGTCTCCGTGGAGGTCGCCGGCCCCGACGGCACCGAGACACTGCGCGCCGCCTACCTCGTCGGCTGCGACGGCGCCCGCTCCACCGTGCGGCGCCTGGCCGGCATCGACTTCCCCGGCACCAGCGCCACCATCGAGATGCTGATGGCCGACGTCGCCACGAACGAGCTGCGCATCCGCCCGACCGGCGAGGTCGGCGAGTCCGGCATGGTCGTGGTGCTGCCGCTGGGCCCGGGGGCCACCCGCGTGGTCGTCTTCGAGCGCGGCGCCGGGGTCCGCCCGACGACGGAGGCACCCACGTTCGACGAGGTCGCCGGCGCGTTCCAGCGCGTCACCGGGGAGGACATCACCGGGTACCGGCCGCTGTGGACCAGCTACTTCACCGACGCCAGCCGGCACGCCGCCGAGTACCGCAAGGGCCGGGTCTTCCTGGCCGGCGACGCCGCGCACATCCACCTCCCGATCGGCGCGCAGGGCATCAGCGCCGGCGTCGGCGACGTGGTGAACCTGGGCTGGAAGCTCGCCGCCGCACTGAAGGGCCACGCACCCGAGGGGCTGCTGGACACGTACCACAGCGAGCGCCACCCGATCGGCGGCCGGATCGTCGCCAACACCCTGGTGCAGCGCTCCCTCTACCTCGGCGGCCCCGAGATGCAGCCGCTGCGCGAGCTGTTCGGCGAGCTCGTCGGCATCGAGGCGGTGCGCAGGCACCTGGTCGGCCTGGTCACCGGCCTGGACATCACCTACGACATGGGCGAGGGCGGCCACCCGCTGCTCGGCCGCCGGCTGCCCGACCAGGACCTGCTGGTCGGCGACGAGAAGACCAGCACGTACGCGCTGCTCACGCGCGGCCGCCCGCTGCTGCTGAACCTGCGCGGCGGCGAGGCCCTGACGGACGCCGCCGCCGGCTGGGCCGACCGCGTGGACGTCGTCGCCGCCTCCCGGCCCGACCCCGAGGCCCCCGCCGCCGACCTGCTGGTGCGCCCCGACGGCTACATCGCCTGGGTCGGGACGGACGGCACCGCCGACGGTCTGGCCACCGCCCTGCAGCGCTGGTTCGGCGCCCCCGCCGCCGGCTGAGCCCCCGACCGCCAGAAGAGGAGTCCCGAGTTGACCGGCAAGGCCGAGACAGAGATGCCCAGCAAGGCCGAGACGCAGAAGACGGCGCCGAAGCCCGGCGAGTGGACCGAGTGCGACGTCGTCATCCTGGGCGCCGGGATCGGCGGTTCGATCACCGGCGCGATCCTGGCCCGGCAGGGCGCGAAGGTGGTGCTCGTCGACGCCGGCCAGCACCCGCGGTTCGCGGTCGGCGAGTCGCAGAACCCGCAGCTCGTGGAGTGGCTGCACATCCTCGCCGTCCGCTACGACGTGCCCGAGCTCAAGCACCTGCTCGACATCAAGGCCGTCACCAAGCACATCGGCGCCCACCACGGCAGAAAGCAGAGCTTCGGTTTCGTGCGGCACGTCCCCGACCGGGAGCCGGACCCGCGCGAGGCGACGATGTTCGTCATCCCGAAGATGCTCACCGAGGCGTCGCACATGTTCCGCCAGGACACCGACACCTACTACTTCAACGTCGCCGCCAAGTACGGCTGCACGCTGCGCCAGAACTGGCGCGCCACCGGCCTGGACTTCGACGACGACGGCGTCACGGTCACCGGCCAGAACGGCGAGGTGTTCCGCGCGAAGTACCTCATCGACGCCAGCGGCTTCCGATCCCCGCTCGCCGAGAAGTTCGACCTGCGCGACAAGCCGACGCGGATCCGGCACCACGCCCGCTCCATGTTCACGCACTACGTCGGCATCAAGCCCTACGACGACGTGTGCAACTACCCCGACGCGCTGCGCCCGCCCGCCGAGTCCCCCTTCCACGGCGGCACCCTGCACCACCTGATCGAGCGCGGCTGGTTCTGGATCATCCCGTTCGACAACTACAAGGACTCCCGCAACCCGGTGTGCAGCGTCGGGCTGACCTTCGACGAGCGGCTGTACCCGCAGCCGAAGGACAAGACGCCGGACGAGGAGTTCCAGCACTACCTCGACATGTACCCGGCCGTGAAGCGGCAGTTCGAGGGCGCCCGCCGGGTGCGGGAGTGGATCTCCACGCCGGACCGCATCCAGTACTCCTCGAAGCAGACCGTGGGCGACCGCTGGTGCCTGATGTCGCACGCCGCCGGCTTCGTGGACCCGCTGTACTCGCGCGGTCTGTCCAACACCTTCGAGGTGGTGGACGCCCTGTGCTACCGCGTCCTGGAGGCGCTGCGCGACGGCGACTTCTCCGCCGAGCGCTTCGAGTACGTGGAGCGCCTGGAGCAGGGGCTGCTGACGTTCAACGACATGATCGTCGACAGCTCGTACATCGCGTTCTCCCACTTCCGGCTCTGGAACGCGGTCTTCCGGGTCTGGGCCTGCTTCACCACACCCGCCACCATGCGCCAGATCCAGGCCCGCCAGGAGTTCGTCCTGGACGGCGACGACCGGCACTTCCGCGAGATGGAGAAGGCGCCGTACCCGGGCCTGTGGTGGCCGGACAGCCACGCCTTCAAGCATCTGCTCGACGTCACCCACGAGACCTGCGTGAAGTACGAGGCAGGCGAGATCGACGGCGACAAGGCGGCCGACATCGTCTTCCAGGCCATCGACGACTGCGAGTCCGTCAACACGCCGTTCGGCTGGAAGGACGGCGAGGACCACCGCTTCTTCCGGGCCACCACCCCCACGATGATCAAGTTCATGTGGTGGGCCAGCACCAACGGCCCCAAGGAGATGCGCGACCTGGGCCGCTCCATGCTCAAGGGCGTCGCGAAGTCCGCCCTGCGCGGCAAGAAGGTCTCCTGACCTCCTCCCCCCGAACCCCCCACTCCCCCCACTCACCCTCCCCCCGATCCGGTCCGCACAGGGCGTGGTGCCACCCCCAAGCGCGAGGCCCTGTGCGGGCCGCTCCCCGACCGTCCGTCACCCGTATCGACTCTGGGACACCGTGTGATCAGTCGTAGAACCCTGCTCGGTGCCGGCTCCGCAGCCGCCGGTCTCGCTCTCGTACCCGCCGCTCCGGTGGCCGCCGAAGGCGCGGGCGTGCCGTACGCCCGGCTCGCGGGCCGCCTCTCGGGCCGGCTCGTGCTGCCCTCCGACCCCTACTACACCGTCGCCCGGCAGGTGGAGCTCGGCCAGTTCGACGCGGTGAACCCGCAGGCCGTCGCCTACTGCCGCAGCGCGGCGGACGTCTCGGTGTGCGTGCGCTTCGCCCAGGACCACGGCGTGCGCACGGCGGTCCGCAGCGGAGGCCACAACTACGGCGGCTGGTCCACGACGCCGGGCCTGATCATCGACGTGTCGCAGCTGAACGCCGTGACGGTGAACAGCGCCTCGTCGGTGGACATCGGCCCGGGCGCGCAGAACGTCACCATCCTGAACGCGCTGGCCCCGCACCATCTGGTGGTCAGCGAGGGCGGCTGCCCGACCGTGTGCGCGGGCGGCTTCCTGCAGGGCGGCGGCTTCGGCTTCCTGACCCGGCCGACCGGCATGGCCTGCGACGCGGTGACCGCCGCGCAGGTGGTGCTCGCCGACGGGCGCGTGGTGACCGCCTCGGCGAAGCAGAACCCGGACCTGTTCTGGGCGATCCGCGGGGGCGGCGGCGGCAACTTCGGCGTCGTCACCCGGTTCACGGTGACCCCGCACACCGGCGACCAGATGGCGATCAGCAACCTGATCTTCCCGTACGACCGGATGGCCGACGTCCTCGACGGCGTGGCCCGCTGGCTGGTGGACGCCCCCCACACGATCGGCGGCGGCGCCTACGTCGTGCAGCCCGACGCGGCGCCGGGCTCGGTGCCGCAGGCCAACGTCTTCCTCGCCTCCCGGGGCACCCCGGCCGAACTGAGCTCCGAGGCGGCCCGGTTGCTCGCCCTGACCGGTGCGCCGGTACAGCGCCAGGACGGCGTGATGACGTACCAGCAGCTCATGATGATGATCTTCGGCTGTGCCACCCTCACCGAGGACCAGTGCCAGCGCTCCGAGAAGACGCCCTCCGGCACGCTGTCCCGCCCCGCCTACGGCCTGGAGCGCACCCGCCTGGGCAGCGCTCCGTACGCGGCGAGCGGCTGGGCGGACGTGATGACGGCGTTCGACGCGGACCGCCGGGCCGGCCAGGCGCGCTACCTGGACTTCCACTTCTTCGGCGGCGCCGCCAACGAGCCGTCCCGCACGGCGACGGCGTACGTGCACCGTGACTCGCTCTTCTCGGTCAACTACCGGGTCCTGATCAACGATCCGGCGCAGGTGACCGACGAGGCCAAGGCCGTGGCGAACACCTGGGTGGACCGGGGCTTCGCCACGATCGACCCGCTGTCCAACGGCGAGAGCTACCAGAACTGGATGGACCCCTCGCTGACGGACTGGAAGCGGTCGTACTACGCGGAGAACTACGCGCGGCTGGCCCGGATCAAGAGCGCCTACGACCCGCACCGGTTCTTCCGCTTCCCGCAGTCCATAGGCGCCTGAGCGCCGGCCGGCCGTCCGCCTCGCGGGTGCCCTCCCCTCCGGGCACCCGCGGGGACGGGACGGCTCCGGGGTCAGGGCCTGCGGCCGTACCAGCCGACCAGGCGGTCGATGGCGGGGGCGTCGTCGGGGACGTCCACGACGGGGCCGAACGGCACCTGGCCGCCGCGCGGTTCGCGGGGCACCGCCCGGTGCATCGCGGCCAGCGGCGCGGCCAGCACGGCGTCGTCCCACGCGGGCTTCTGGCCGGTGGCCTTGGCCAGGTCCCAGGTGTGCAGCACGAACTCATTGGTGTAGATGACCGCGGCGGCGGCGCCGGGGACGGGCCCCCAGGGCAGCCCGATCTCCCGGCCGAGGACCGCCGGATCCGACCAGACCGACCGCAGTTCCTTCGTCCCGGCGGCCCAAGCCTCGGCCCAGGCGCCGTCGGCGACGTCCTCGGCGAAGTGCGGCACGGAGAAGAACTGACCGCCCGCGCCGATCACGGCGACGCGGCGGAGCACGGAGACGAGGTGAAGGGACAGTTGGCGCACCGAGTAGTCCGGACAGGGCGTGGTGCCGTCGTGGTCCTCGGGCCGCACGGCGGCGAGCACGTCACCGGCCAGGTCGACGGCCTTGAACAGGCCGTCGCGGGGGTCGGCGAGCGGGGTGGCGGAAGCGTTCACGGGTTGGGTCATGCCGTCGAGTCTTCCGGCGAAATGGGCCACCCTCCGGCCTGTTTACCCGAAGGGGTGAGCGCTGATGCGCGCTGACCGGCTGGTGGCGGCCCTGTTGTTCCTCCAGGCGCGCGGCCGGGTCACGGCGGCGGAGCTGGCGGCCGAGCTGGAGGTCTCCGAGCGGACCGCGCGCCGCGACCTGGAGGCGCTGACCGCGTCGGGTGTCCCCGTCTACGCCCAGCGCGGCCGGGGCGGCGGCTGGCGGCTGGTCGGCGGGGCGCGTACGGATCTGACCGGGCTGACCTCGCCGGAGGTGCGGGCCCTGTTCCTGGCGGCCGGCTCGTCGGCTGCCTCCCCCGAACTGCGCGCGGCGCTGCGGAAGCTGCTGCGCGCGGTGCCGGAGCCGCTGCGGCCGCACGCGGAGGCGGCGTCCCGGGCGCGGATCGTCGACGAGCTGGACTGGTCGGGCACCGCCGTGACGGCGGCCGACCCGCATCTGGCGGAGCTGGAGGGCGCGGTCCTCGACGGGGTACGGGTCCGGCTGGGGTACGCCCGGCCCGGCGAGGAGCCGGCCGAGCGGACCGTGGACCCGTTCGGCCTGGTCCACAAGGCGGGCCACTGGTACCTGGTGGCCGGCACCGCTGACGGGCTGCGGTCCTTCCGGCTGGGCCGGGTCTCCTCGGTGGAGCCGACGGGCGAGCCGGTGCGGCGGCCCGCCGGTTTCGACCTGGCGGCGGCCTGGCGTTCGCTGGCGACCCGGCTGGAGGACAGGCTGCTCGCGGCGAGCGTCACCGCACACGCCGACCAGGACGCCCTGCCCGTGCTGCAGCGGCTGTTCGGCGGGCGGCTGCGGATCGGGCGGCTGCTCGGCGACGGCCGCCGGGAGATCGAGGCGGCCGGGCCCTCCCTGGAGGTGCTGGCGGCCCAGCTGGCGGGGCTGGCCGACCGGGTGGAGGTGGTGGGCCCGCCGGCGGCCCGCGCCCATCTCGCCCAGCTGGGCCGCGCCCTGCGGGTCCGCTACGAGGAGCTGGAGGAGGCGGCGACGACCTCCTAGTCACTTTCCTCTAGGTACCTACTATACCGAGGATGCTACCGTCGAAGACATCGCACCACATCGCACCACTTGACCCCAACTCACCCTTGTTCATTCCTATTTGGGAGTTCTCATGATCGTTGTCACCGGAGCCTCCGGGAACGTCGGCCGTCCGCTCGTCGAGGCGCTCGCCGCCGCGGGCGAGAAGGTCACGGCCGTCTCCCGCAGTCCCCTCTCCCACGACCTGCCGGAGGGAGCGCGGCATGTCCGCGCCGACCTCGCCGATCCCTCGACGCTCGGCCCCGCCCTGGAGGGCGCCGAGGCGCTGTTCCTGTTGCTCGCCGGTGACCTGCTCGGCGGCGGCGCGCCCGCCACCGAGGTGCTGGCCGCCGCCCGTGAGGCCGGGGTGCGGCGCGTGGTGCTGCTGTCCTCGCAGATCAACGCCACCCGCCCGGACGCCCTCTCGCACGGCCGGCTGCGCGAGTTCGAGGAGGCCGTGCGCGGCTCCGGCCTGGACTGGACGATCCTGCGTCCGGGCGGCTTCGCCTCCAACGCCTACGCCTGGATCGAGACGGTCCGCACCCAGCGTGCGGTGATCGCCCCGTTCGCCGACGTGGCCCTGCCCGTCGTGGACCCGGCGGACATCTCCGCCGTGGCGGCCGTGGTGCTGCGCGAGGACGGCCACTCCGGGCAGACGTACGAGCTGACCGGTCCGGCCGCCGTCACCCCGCGCGAGCAGGCCGCCGCGCTCGCCGAGGCCCTCGGCGAGAAGGTGGGCTTCGTCGAGCTGACCCGCGAGCAGGCCCGCGAGCACATGGCGCGGTTCATGCCGGAGCCCGTCATCGACGGCACCCTCGACATCCTCGGTGAGCCGCTGCCCGCCGAGCAGCGCGTCAGCCCCGACGTCGAGCGCCTCCTCGGCCGTCCCGCGGGCTCCTTCGCGGGCTGGGCCGAGCGCAACGCGCCCGCCTTCGCGTGACCCCCGCCCCCTGAGGCCGGCGCCGGCGTCTCCCCCGTCGCCGGCGCCCCGAACAGCCGCGGCCCTCTCCCACACGGCCGTGGCACCGGCACCGCCCCGGACCCGGAAATCCCCCGTACGGGTCCGGGGCGGGCCATCACCCGTCCAGCCCCCAGGCCCGGCCCATCCGGTAGGCGGCGCACAGGTTCACGTCGAGCAGATACGCCCCGGCCGTCCCGCACTGTTCGCCGCCGCTGCCGGGGTCGACGGGCTGCCCGTGGCCCATCCCGGTGAGGCTGTACGTCTCCACGACCGCGCGCCCGGAGGCGTCCCGGAACACCTGGTGCGGGAACCCGCCGACCGTGTCACTTGCGTCGGCGCTCTGGTCGGTGCCGTGCGCGTCGGTCCACTGCCGGGTCAGGTCGGTCATGTTGACCGGCTTCACGGTGTAGTCGGCCGTGCCCTGGAAGGCGACGAGCGTGGGCCAGGGACCGGTGTACCCGGGCCGCGCGGCCCGCACCCGGTCACCCCACTGCCGTGCGGTCTGGGTGGCGCCGACGTACATGCAGACGTACGGCGAACCGGCGGCCTGCGCGCACCCGTACGGCAGCCCGGCCACGATGCCGCCGGCCGCGAACTTCTCCGGGTAGGCCGCCATCATCACGGCGGTCATGCCGCCCCCGGCGGACAGCCCGGTCACCTGGACCCGGGAGGCGTCACCGGAGGTGTCGGCGAGCTGGCGGTCCACCATCTGAGCGATCGACGCGGCCTCGCCCTGGCCGCGAGCGATGTCCCCGGTCTGGAACCAGTTGAAGCAGGACGAGAGGTTGTTGGCACTCTGCTGCTGAGGCAGCACGACGGAGAACTTCCAGCGGTCGGCGAGCTGGAGCCATCCGCCGCCGGTGCCGTACCCGGCGGCGTTCTGGGTGCACCCGTGCAGCGCGACGACCACCGGCCGGCCGGCGGGCAGCCCGTCGGGGACGTACCGGAACATGCGCAGGGCACCGGGGTTGGACCCGAACCCGGTCACCTCCTGGAGCGAGGCGGCGGCGGCCCGGCCGGGGGCGAGGAGGACGGAGGTCAGGGCGACCAGCAGGGTCACCAGGACGGCGAGTCGAGGGCGTGCGGCTCTGGTCGGTGTCATGCGGACGGACCGTAGAAGCACCGAGGGGACGCCGATATGGGGCCGGACACCACAACGGGCGCCCGTCGCATGGTGGTTCAGTCGCGGCCGGACCACTGGAAGCGGCGTGCCACCGCCCGCGGATCCCGTACGGCCCGGACGAGCCCGAGCGCGAGCAGCGCCACGCTGACGGCCAGGCAGACCCAGAACACGGCCTGGGCGACCGGCGCGAGGTCGAGGGTGCTGCCGTCCGTGAAGCGGCAGTACGCCCGGGGCGGGAAGACCTCGGAGACGCCGGTCCCGCCGTGATGCAGCGAACAGGGATCCTCGCCGGGGTCCTTGAGGGTGTCGTCGGCGGTGACGACCAGCAGCCAGGCCAGCGCCGCCCCCGGCACGGTTCCGAACACCGCGAGCTTCGCCCCGAGCGGCAGCCGGGGGTGCTCCAGGAGGCCGTTCAGCGCGACCAGGACCACCAGGTACACCGCGCCGACGGCGACCGCGACGGCCCGCCGGCCGAACACCTCGTCCAGCAGCCACATCACCGCCGCGACCGGGGGCGCTGTGAGGACGGCGACCTTGAAGCCGGGCGGCACCGGCGCCCTGCCGAGCAGATACAGCGCGGCCGCCCCGGCGAGGACGACGAAGAAGAAGCTCACGGGCGTGCGGTCGCGCCCGGGTCCCGGTACGTCTCGTCCCGCTGCCATGGGCCGACCCCGAGCCGGCCCGTCGTCCCGAGGTCGAGTTCGGGGACGACCGTCACCGGGTCGGCCCCGGGCCTGGCCCACACACGGGCGTAGGGCGCGTTCACCGGCGTACCGGCCTGGGTGGTGTTGCGCCAGGCCAGCGTGGTCCTGGCGGCCTCTCCCGGACGCAGCGTCAGCGGCCGCGGGGCTTCCTGGCCGCCGATCCCGGTGCCGATCTGCTCGGTCCCCCGCAGGATCCGGACGTCCTTCACGGTGTCGTGGTCCTCGTCCTGGATCTCCAGCTCCGGATACCCGTCGAGCGCGTACGGCGTTGTCCCGCAGTTCACCAGGTGCAGACCGACGACCCGCAGCCCCATGGCCGCGTCCCCCCGGTCGGCGTACACCCGCACCCCCGACGCCGGGCAGGGCCCCGACGCCGACGACGCCTCGGCGACGGGGACGCTGCGCACCCTGAGCACCTTCACGCCCGTGACCTCGGCGTCGCCCAGGTTCGTGCTGGTCATGGCGGCGGCGCCCTTGCCGGTCCGGCCGGGCCCGACCGCCTCGACGACGTGCTCCGCGGTGCCGGCCGCGCCCCCGGACGCCGAGCTGAACGAGAGGGTCACGGTGTAAGTGGCCGCGGCGGAGGTCTTGTTGACGACCTCGAACTCCGCGCTGTAGTCGACGCCCACACAGCCGCTCTCCGGACCCCAGGCGTACAGCTTCGTGACCCGTACGCCGTTCTCCTCCGTCACGGGGGACGGCAGGGGCAGCGTGGTGGGGGTGCCCGAGGGGGTCGGCGTCGGCCGGCCCGCCGAGGGCGTGGCCCCGTACTGGGTGTAGTCCGAGGGGCACAGGGCCCGGGCGCGGACCCGCCCGTCACCGCCGTCCGCGCCCGATGAGGCGTCGTGCGAGCCGCACGCGGTCAGCAGCAGGAGGCCGACCAGGACAGGGGGCACGGCACGCGGGAGTCTGGGCATCCGCCCACCCCACCAGGGGAGCGCTCCCAGAGCTGTGACACACCCCACACCAGCCGTCACAGCAGTGTCACAGACGACCAAGGCCCCGCCGCTCGGAAGCGACGGGGCCTGGGCCGACATGGGTTGAGAGGGCCGGAGCCTTCTCGATCGTGGAGATGGCGGGAATCGAACCCGCGTCCAACGGTGCAGAATCAGGGCTTCTCCGTGTGCAGTTCGCTGCGATTTTCTCGGCCCCGGCGATCACGCGAACAAGTCGCCGACGGGCCCAGTCACTGTTTGATTTCCCTCTTCACCCCGTGACCGGGATCAAGGTTTAGTTCCCTAGCTGATGCCAGGATCCGGGTCGGGAACAGCCCCGGGCTGACACTTCGCAAGTCGCTACTTAGGCAGCGAGGGCGAAGGAATCGCGCTTGGTGTTGGCGATTATTTTTTGCGACATATGGTTTACGAGATCATTGCCGCTTCCTCGACACGCTTCCCCTGCTTCGACAGCCGCTGTCGAAACCGATCATCCCCATGTGGTGTTTTCAAGAGCCGCACCCTCTGTGAGGTGCGTTGCCATCGTACGTGACCAACGCCGGACGATGCCAGTGCATTCCCGTCCGTCAGTGGCCCCGCTGCCGGCGCTTGGCCGCCGCGATCGCGCGGTCCGACTCCCGCCGGTCCTGCTTCTCCCGCAGCGTCTGCCGCTTGTCGTACTCCTTCTTGCCGCGCGCGAGCGCGATCTCGGCCTTGGCGCGGCCGTCCTTGAAGTACAGGGCGAGGGGCACGATGGTGTGACCCGTCTCCTGGGACTTCGCCTCCAGCTTGTCGATCTCCTCCCGGTGCAGGAGCAGCTTGCGCTTGCGGCGCGCGGAGTGGTTGGTCCAGCTGCCCTGGTGGTACTCCGGGATGTGGGCGTTGTGCAGCCACGCCTCGCCCCCGTCGATCTGGACGAAGCCGTCGGTCAGCGACGTCCGGCCCTCGCGCAGCGACTTGACCTCGGTGCCCATGAGGACCAGACCGGCCTCGTAGGTGTCGATGATCGCGTAGTCGTGCCGGGCCTTCTTGTTCTGGGCGACGATCTTCTTGTTGCCGCCCTTCTCGCCGTCCCTGGCCTTCGCGGCGGACCCGCCCTGCTTGGGCTGGGACTCCTTCGGTACGTACATTCCCTTGCTCATAGTGCCGTCCATTTTCGCACTACGGACGGGGTGCGCGGGAAGCCGTTTTACGAGTCGCCGAGGCCGCTGAGGACCGTCTCGGCCCGCTGCAGCACCTTCTGGTCCGCCTCCAGGTCGGGCGCGATGCCCCGGCCGTCCACGGTCCGCCCCGACGGGGTGCGGTAGTGGCCGACGGTCAGTTCGGCGACCGATCCGTCCGGCAGCCGGCTCGGCATCTGCACGGAGCCCTTGCCGAAGGTGCGGCTGCCCACGACGACGGCCCGGCCGCGGTCCTGGAGGGCGCCGGTGAGCAGCTCGGCGGCGCTCATCGTGCCGCCGTCGACCAGCGCGACGAGGGGCCGGCCGGTGTCGCCGCCGGGTGCGGCGTGCAGGGCGCGCTGGGCGCCGTCGACGTCGTAGGTGGCGACGAGCCCGCCGTCGAGAAAGGCGGAGGCGGCGGTGACGGCCTCGGTGACCAGGCCGCCGGAGTTGCCGCGCAGGTCGAGGACGACCCCGGCGGCGGAGGGCGCCCGGCGCAGGGCGGCGCGTACGGCGTTCCCGCTGCCCTTGGTGAAGGAGGCGATCCGGATGACGGTGACGCCGTCGGCGCCCTTCCGCACGGTGACCGGGTCGGTGGAGAGCCTCGCCCGGCGCAGGGTGAGCTCCCAGGCGTGCCCGTCGCGCTCCAGGCCCACCACGACGGACGTGCCGGCGGCCGCGTCCTCGGCGTCGCCTCTCAGTAAGGCGACGACCTCGCTGACGGGGCGGCCCTCGACCGGCGCGCCGTCGACAGTGCGCAGCCGGTCCCCCACCTCGATGCCGGCCTCGGCTGCGGGCGAGCCCGCGCGCACCTTCGTCACCTCGACGCCGCCGTCGCGCTGGCGCCGGGCCCACAGCCCGACCCCGGTGTACCGGCCGTCGAGGGCCTCCTGGAACTCCTCGTACTCGCCGCGGGAGTAGACGGCGCCCCAGCGGTCGCCGCTGCGGCTGACCGCCCGTTCGGCGGCCTCCACGGGGGACTTGCCGGCGGCCATGGCGTCGGCGGCGGCCGCGGCGACGTCCTCGTGCCGGGGCCCGGGGCCCGCCGAACGGGCGGCGCCGGACGGGGACTTCCGCTCGGGTCCGGGCAGGGAGCCGGTCGCCGCACCGGCGACGAGCACGCTCGCGAACACCAATGTCAGGGCGGCCCCGCGGCCGAAGCGGCGGGGCTGACAGAACAGGTCACGGCCTGACATGCCGGTGAGTCTAGGACAACGCGAAGGGGCCGTACGGTCCGATCCCCGTACGGCCCCCTTGGCGTTGGTCACACCTTGAGGTACTTGCGCAACGCGAAGAACGCCGCCAGCGCCGGCATCAGCAGGCTCGTCGCGAGGATGAGCGGCAGCTTGGTCAACACCGCGTCCCAGCCGATGAAGTTGATCAGATTGAGCTTCTCCGACAGGGCCAGGCCGTGGTCGATGATGAAGTACCGCGCGACCACCAGGAAGCCGCAGGCGACCGCTCCGCCGATGAGCCCGGCGACGGCGGCCTCCATGATGAACGGCGCCTGGATGTAGAAGCCGGAGGCGCCGACCAGGCGCATGATCCCGGTCTCGCGGCGGCGGCTGAACGCGGACACCCGGACGGTGTTGACGATCAGCATCAGCGCGACGACGAGCATCAGCGCCATCACCGCCCGCGCGGCCCAGTTCATGCCGTTGAGGAGCCCGAAGAGGTTGTCCAGGATGCCCTTCTGGTCCTGGACGGACTGCACGCCGTCCCGTCCGTCGAAGGCGGTGGCGACGACCTCGTACTTCTCGGGGTCCTTCAGCTTGATCCGGTACGACTCCTGCATCTGGTCCGGCGTCAGCGACGCGGCCAGCGGGGAGTCGCCGAACTGCTCCTTGTAGTGCTTGTACGCCTGGTCCTGGGACTCGTAGGTCACCTTGTCGACGACCGTCATCTTGCCCAGGTCGGCGCGGATCTCCTTCTTCTGGTCCTCGGTGACCGCGCCCTTGGCGCAGTTGGGGTCGGACTCCGCGTCGCTCTTGTTGCAGAGGAAGACGGAGACGTTGACCTTGTCGTACCAGTAGCCCTTCATCGTGTTGACCTGGTCGCTCATCAGGAGCGACCCGCCGAACAGGGCGAGCGACAGGGCGACGGAGACGATGACGGCGAACGTCATCGTCAGGTTGCGGCGGAGACCGACACCGATCTCGGAGAGTACGAACTGGGCGCGCATGGCGTCTCTTTCAGGCCTTTCCGTGGACTGGTACGGGTCAGTGCTGGTAGCCGTAGACGCCGCGTGCCTGGTCGCGGACGAGGCGGCCCTTCTCCAGCTCGATGACGCGCTTGCGCATCTGGTCCACGATGTTCTGATCGTGCGTGGCCATGACGACCGTCGTGCCGGTCCGGTTGATCCGGTCCAGCAGCTTCATGATGCCGACGGAGGTCTGCGGGTCGAGGTTGCCGGTGGGCTCGTCGCAGATGAGCAGCTTGGGGCGGTTCACGAAGGCACGGGCGATCGCCACGCGCTGCTGCTCACCACCGGACAGCTCGCCCGGCATCCGGTCCTCCTTGCCGCCGAGTCCGACCAGGTCGAGCACCTGCGGCACGGACTTGCGGATCTCGCCGCGCGACTTGCCGATGACCTCCTGCGCGAAGGCGACGTTCTCGCCGACGGTCTTGTTGGGCAGGAGGCGGAAGTCCTGGAACACCGTCCCCAACTGGCGGCGGATCTGCGGCACCTTCCAGTTGGAGACGCGGGCGAGGTCCTTGCCCAGGACGTGCACCTGGCCGTGGCTGCACCGCTCCTCGCGGAGGATGAGCCGCAGGAAGGTGGACTTTCCGGAGCCGGAGGACCCCACGAGGAAGACGAACTCGCCCTTCTCCACTTCCAGGGAGACATCCCTGAGTGCGGGGCGGGTCTGCTTGGGGTAGACCTTGGAGACGTTGTCGAATCGGATCACGGATGCACCACGGGTCGCCGGGGGTAGGTGAGCGTGACCATACGCGAACCGGGCCGGGGAGCGCAGGCACCGTAGGGGTTGTGTAAAGGGTTGTGCGCATTTGTACCGGTGCCCGCTACGCCCTGAGAGAGCGCCCGCGCCCTTTGCGGGGGAACCTGGCAGAGTAGGGAGAGAGGGGAACGTATCCGGGACCGGACCCGTTGAACCTCTCGGAGGTACAGCGCGAGGAGGGTGGCGCATGACGTACGACCGGTTGGTGTGCGCGAACTGCGCCGCACCCGTGAGCGAGGGCCGCTGCCCCGTCTGCCGGGCGAACCGCCAGCGGCTCCAGCAGGAGAACCCGTTCGCGGGCCTGAACCCGATCGCGCTGGTCGCCCTGCTCGCGGTGCTGATCGCGGCAGTGGCCCTGCTGGCCCACCAGACGGTGTGAGGCACCGCCTCCCCCACGAACCGACATGACGAGGGGCCCGGAGCGAAGATCGCTCCGGGCCCCTCGGCCGTAAGGCGCTGCTCACGCGGTGTGCGCGGGACGGCTACCGTCAGGCAGCGGCACCGCCACGGCCGCCCACGAGGCGCGGCAGGAAGCGGAAGCCGACACCGCCGGCGATCATGGTGGCGGCGCCGACCAGCAGGAACGTGGTCTGCGCGGCACCCGTCTCGGCCAGCTCGGCGCCGCCGCCCTGGGCGGTGGTGCTGGTGCCGGTGGCGGCCGAACCGGTGTCGGTCAGGGAGGAGGAGCCCTCCTCCTGGGTGGACGTGCCACCGTCGGGGTCGGCGTTGTTGCCGCCGCCGTTGCCGTTGCCGTTCCCGCCGCCGTTGCCGTTCCCGTTGCCCGGGTTGGACGGCTCGTCGGTGGGCTCGGCCGGGTCGGTCGGCTCCTGCGGCTCCGTCGGCTCCTCGGTGGGCTCCGTCGGGATGGTGGGCTCTTCGGTCGGCGGGTCCGTGGGGACCTCGGTGGGCGGGTCCGTCGGCTCCTCGGTGGGCGGGGTGGTCGGGTCCTCGTCACCGCAGAGGATGCCGAGGATGCAGTCCTCGGTCTCGGCGGCGGAGGCGGCGCCCGCGGCGGTCAGCGAGGCGCCGGCCGCGATCACGGCACCGGCGGCGAGGCGCGCGATACGGATCCGCGTCTTCTTGGTCATCAGGTTGCTACCCCCAGTAGCTGAATCGTCGGTGAGGCGGCGTTCAGGGGCCGGCCGTGATCGACGGAGGTAACGCAACTCGAGCCCCCCGGTTCACATGCGCCCCAGAAATACGCATGCCACGCTTCACCTTTCCCATTTTTCAAGAACACGTCAAGGCCGTTGCGGGCGCGATGTCCAACTACGGGCTTTTTACTAGGGGTTGGAAGCTGTGAGTGTGATGTAAAACCCAGACATGCAGGCACACAAAAGGCAACTGCCGCCGGATGGGCGGCAGTTGCCTTGTCGACAAAGGGCTTCTCTTACTTCTCCTGCTGCTTGCGCCAGCGAATCCCGGCCTCCAGGAAGCCGTCGATCTCGCCGTTGAAGACGGCCTCGGGGTTGCCGACCTCGTACTCGGTCCGCAGGTCCTTGACCATCTGGTACGGGTGCAGCACGTACGACCGCATCTGGTTGCCCCAGGAGTTGCCGCCGTCGCCCTTGAGGGCGTCCATCTTGGCCTGCTCCTCCTGGCGGCGCCGCTCCAGCAGCTTGGCCTGGAGGACGTTCATCGCGGTGGCCTTGTTCTGGATCTGCGACCGCTCGTTCTGGCAGGAGACGACGATGCCGGTCGGGATGTGCGTCAGGCGCACGGCGGAGTCGGTGGTGTTGACGCCCTGTCCGCCGGGGCCCGAGGACCGGTACACGTCCACGCGCAGCTCGGACTCGTCGATCTCGATGTGGTCGGTCTGCTCGACCACGGGCAGCACCTCGACGCCGGCGAACGACGTCTGGCGGCGGCCCTGGTTGTCGAACGGCGAGATGCGCACCAGCCGGTGCGTGCCCTGCTCGACCGAGAGGGTGCCGTAGGCGTACGGCACCTGCACGGCGAAGGTGGTCGACTTGATGCCGGCCTCCTCCGCGTACGAGGTCTCGTAGATCTCGGTCTTGTAGCCGTGCTGCTCGGCCCAGCGCAGGTACATCCGCTGGAGCCGCTCCGCGAAGTCGGCGGCGTCGACGCCCCCGGCCTCCGCGCGGATGTTGACGAGCGCCTCACGGGCGTCGTACTCACCGCTGAGGAGCGTGCGGACCTCCATCTCGTCCAGCGCCTTGCGGACGGCGGTGAGCTCGGACTCGGCCTCGGCGCGGGTGTCCGGGTCGTCCTCCTCCTCGGCCATCTCGAACAGCACGGCGAGATCGTCGATCCGCCCGCGCAGGGCCTCGGCCTTCCTCACCTCCGCCTGGAGGTGGGAGAGCTTGCTGGTGATCTTCTGCGCTTCGTCCGGGTTGTCCCACAGGGACGGCGCGGCCGCCTGCTCCTCGAGCACGGCGATGTCTGCCCTCAGCTTGTCGAGGTCCAGAACGGCCTCGATCGACTCCATGGTCGAGGAGAGGGACTTGAGCTCTTCGGATACATCGACGACTGCCACGCCTCCAGCGTAACGGCTCCGCCGGGCGGCGAGCTCCGGGTGCCGTACCCGCCGCTGGGCGCCCCGCCCGCGCGGAGCGGGTCAGGGCGTCGCGGGAGCCGTGGTGCGGGTGTCCCGGGGGGTCGCCCCGGCGTCGTCGTCCGAGACCGCCAGCCAGGTCCCCACGCCCGCCGCGGCCACCAGCACCACCGCGGCCCCGCCGAGCGCCAGCCGGCGCCGCCGGGTCGCGGCGCGGTGCCTGGCCGAGCCCGGGCGCGGGGCGCCCGCCGCGCGCGGCACCCGGGCCGTGCCGCGGGCGCCGCCGGCCAGCTCGTCCGGGGCCGGGACCCGCATGGAGGTGTGGGTGTCCCGGTTGGAGTCGGCGGGCCGGGCGCCCGGCACCAGCGGCACCGCGCCCCGGCGCCGGACCCGCTCCTGCGCCGGGCCGGCCGGGCCGGCGGCCGGGGCCTCGTCCTCCTCCGGCTCCCCGTCGGGCTCGTCCACGTCGAGCGGCGGCATCCCGGCGACCAGCGGCAGCAGCTCGCGCAGCCGCGCCCCCAGCTCGGAGGCGCGCAGCCGGGATGCGGGGGCCTTGGCCAGGCACTGGACGATCAGCTGCCACAGCTCGTCGGGGATGCCGGGCAGCGGCGCCACCGTCTCCGTGACGTGGCGGCGCAGCACCGCGCCGGGGTGGCCGCCGCCGAACGGGGTGAAGCCGGCCAGCAGCTCGTACAGGACGGTGGCGAGGGCGTAGATGTCCACCGCCGCGCGGGGCGGCAGGCCCTCGACGATCTCCGGGGCCAGGTAGTCCGGGGTGCCGATGATCTTCGTGGCGCGGGTGCGGCGCGGGGAGTCGATGAGCTTGGCCACGCCGAAGTCGGTCAGCAGGGCCGGGTGGGCACCGCCGGGGCCGAGGGGGCCCTGCATGTCCAGCAGGATGTTCTCCGGCTTCACGTCCCGGTGGACGACGCCGGCCGCGTGGGCCGCCGCCAGGCCGTCGGCGACGTCGGCGACGATCGCGACGGCCGCCTCGGGCGCGAGCCTGCGGTCCCGGTCGAGCCGGGTGCGCAGGTCGGTGCCGCGGACCAGGTCCATGACGAGGGCGAGGTCGTTGCCGTCGACCACCAGGTCGCGGACGGAGACGACGTTCGGGTGCTCGAGGCCGAGCAGGGCGGTGCGCTCCTGCACGAACCGCCCGACGAGTTCCTGGTCGGAGGCGAGGTCCTCGCGCAGCAGCTTGACGGCGACGGGGCCCTCCGGTCCCTCGCCCAGCCACACCGTGCCGGCGCTGCCCCGCCCCAGGATCTGGTTGGCGGTGTACCGGCTGCCGATCTTCCGTGCCAAGACTGCTCCTACCGACGCGTTGTGCCGCCGCTGCGTCCTCCCGGGGGCCGACCCCCGGACCCCCAGCCGACAGACCCTGGGAACCCCCGGTCGACAAAACTACGCGGTCGGACGGCCGGCCTTCACCGCGGAGGCGGAAATCACCCACCGGGTGTCGACAAATCTCCAGACACGCGAAGGCCGTACGGTCCCCGGTGGGGTCCGTACGGCCGTCAGCGGTCGTCGTCGGGGGAGGGTCAGCCGGTGCCGGAGCCGCCGCCCGAGCTCCCGCCGAGCTCGCCGATCCAGTCGGTGACCGTGCCGAACCAGCTGCTGAGCTGCTCCCAGTAACCCTTGCCGGTGCCGATCCACTCCTGCAGCGGGCTCAGCTCCCAGACCAGCCAGCCGGCGACGAAGAGGATGACGATCGTGAACAGGCATCCCTTCAGGCAGCCGAGGCCCGGGATGCGCATCGGGTTGGCGCCGCGGCGGCGCGGCTCACGCGGCTCGCGCTGCGGGCGCTGCGGCTCGGGCGCGTAGCGCTGCGGGGGCTGCTGCGGCTGGCGCGGCGGCGCGTACGGCTGCGGCTGGTGCTGCTGCGGCTGCGTGTAGCCGCCCTGCCGGCCGCGCTGCGGCGGGCGTTGCTGCGGCTGCTGGTGCTGCGGGGGCTGCTGGGGCTGCTGGGGCTGCGGCTGGGGGCGTGCCACCTGCCGCTGCGGGCGGCGGCGCAGGGGGTCCTGGTTGGGGTCGAGGTACTGGACCTGGGTCTGCTCGTTGCGGTCCCGGGCGGCGCGCAGCTGGTTCTGCCAGGGGTGCGGGTCCTCGGGGCCGGGCCCGCCGGGCGGTCCCTGCGGCACCGGCGGCATCACCGCCGTCGGGTCGGCCGCGCCGCGCCCGCCCGTGTTCGGCAGGACGGCGGTGGGGTCGGCGGCGCCGGGGGCGCCCGTGTTCGGCAGGAAGCTGGTCGCGGCGTTGGGGTCGAAGGAGCCCGCGCCGTGCGGCAGCACCTGGGTGGGGTCGGCCGAGCCCGGCACGGTGGCCGGGGCGGGGTCCGGGGCGAGGAGGGCGCCGACGCCCTCGGCGGCGGCGATCTGCGCGGAGTTCGCGTGCACGCCGATGCCCTCGGCGACGACGCGCAGGGCGCGGGCGAGGTTCTCGGCGCTGGGCCGGTCGTCGGGGTTCTTGCGCAGGCAGCGCTCGATGACGGTCCACAGCGGGTCGGGGACCGTGGAGGGGCGGCGCGGTTCGGCGCTGAGGTGCTGGTGCAGCACTTCGAGGGCGGAGCCCCCGCCGAACGGCGGACGTCCGGTGACCAGCTCGTACAGCAGGATGCCGGCGCCGTAGATGTCGACGGCGGAGGTCTGCGGGTGGCCCTCGGCGGACTCGGGCGCGACGTAGGCGGGCGTCCCGACGAACTCGTGGGTGCGGGTCAGACCCGGGGAGTCGGCGAGGCGGGCGATGCCGAAGTCGGTGAGCAGCGGGTGCATCTCGCCGCCCTGCTGGCGCAGCAGGACGTTGGCGGGCTTCAGGTCGCGGTGGACGACGCCGTCGGCGTGGCTGGCGGCGAGCGCGTCGGCGATCTGGGCGGTGAGCAGGGAGGCCGCGACCGGGGTGAAGGGGCCGTTCTCCCGCAGGTAGCGGTGCAGGTCGGGGCCCTCGACGAGGTCCATGACCAGGGCCAGCAGCTCGCCCTCGACGACCAGGTCGCGGACCCGGACGATGTTGGGATGGGTCAGGCGCAGCAGCACGGACCGCTCGCGCAGGAAGCGCATGACGATGTCCGCGTCGCCGGCGAGCTCCTCCTTGAGGACCTTGATCGCGACCGTCTCGCCGGGCTGCCCCGGCACGGCCGCCTCGGCGCCCGCGGTCTCCCGCTGGCGGGCTCGCCAGACGGTCCCCGTGGCGCCGCGACCCAGCGGCTCCTCGAGGATGTACTTGCTGCCTACCGGCCGCACGTCGCGCTCCCTGCTGCTTGCCTACGTTCCGACCCACTGTAGTGCCGGGCCCCCGGGCACCGGCGGTCGTCATTCTGTGCGTCTTACGTACGGCCTCCCGTACATGTTCGAAGGAAAGACGCTCGGCTCCGTCCGGTGGTTGCCGCGAACGGACGTGAGCGATCTCAAGTGATCACCGGCCGGGCCGTTGTCCGGCACTTTTACGGGCAGAGCCGACCAATCAAGATCACTTGCCTTCGGGCAGGGGGCGGGTTGTCGGTGGCAGGTGCGAGGATGCGGGGAGTACTGGCCGATGTGCTCGTGTGGGGTGGGGTGGTTCCGTGCCCGCGCCCGCGCGCAGAAGGGACCGCTGACGCCGATGCAGATCCGGCTGACCGTCGTAGACCCGCTGGCCCCGCCCTCCGCGGTGCGCGGCGCCGCCGCGAGCTGCGACGTGCTGGTCACGGCGCCCGCGGGCACGGCCCTGTCGGCGGTGGCGTCGGCCCTGGCCTCCGTGGTGTCCGGCGAGTCCGGCGCCTCCCGGGGCTCGGACGGCGAGCGCGGCGGCGGCCCGGTCGTGCTCTACGCGGGCACCGAGCGGCTGGACGACCGGCGCAGCACCCTCGGCGAGCCCCCGCTGACCGACGGGGCGGTGCTGTCCCTGGGCGCCCCGGCGGCCCCCGAGCCCCACCCCGAGCTGGACGACGCCCCGACCCAGCTGCATGTCGTGGCCGGCCCGGACGCGGGCGGCGTCCACCTTCTGCACGGCGGCGAGATCCGCGTCGGCCGCTCCGCCGACGCCGACGTCCCGCTGGACGACCCGGACGTCTCCCGGCTGCACTGCGCGGTGACGGTCGGCGCGGACGGCCGCGTCGCGGTCGCCGACCTCGGCTCGACGAACGGCACGACGCTCGACGGCACCCGGCTGACCACCCGCCCGGTGCGGTTCGTCCCCGGCGCGCTGCTGCGCCTCGGCGAGTCCACGCTGCGGCTCGCGCCCGCCGGCGGCCCCGGCGCGCGGGTGCCCACGGAGCCGGACGGCGAGGGGCACGTACGCGTGTGCCCGCGAAGCGGCGAAGGCCCGGCCGCGCACACGCGCGTGACGGACGGCACCCCGGCCTCCCCCGACGGCCCGGCCGCCCGTGAGCACAACCCTGCCGAACCGCCCCTGGTCCCCGCGCAGGGCGGGGCGCCGCGTGCCGAGCGGCCCGGCGCGCACGGCTCCGTCCCGCGCCCGCGCGGTGGCGACACCCACGCCACCGGCTTCGAGGTGGGCCCGCTCGACGGCCCCCGACCGGCGCCGGACACCGGCCGCCGGGGCACCGAGCCGCGCGGCGCCGACGAACCGGCGGGCGCGCGCAGGCGCGGCGGCCTGTCGGCCTGGGCGCGGCGGCTGGCGGGCGGACGCGGCGAGCCGGAGCCCGCCCCCGACGAGACGTACGACGACGAGCCGGCCGAGCCGGTCGGCCCCACGGCGGCGGGACGCGGCGCGATGCTGCCGGAGACCTGGCCGGACCCGGCGTCTCTGCTGCTGACCGCCCTCGGTCCGGGCCCCCGCCTCTGGGAGCGCGCGCCCGGCCACCCCGAAACCCTCACGGTGCGGCTCGGCACCGCCGACCGCGCCGCGCCCGACGGCTCGGGCCTGCTGCCGGCCGTACCGGTGACCGCCGATCTGCGGGAGGCGGGGGCGCTGGGACTGGCCGGTCCGCGCGAGCGCCTCGCCGGGCTGACCCGCGCCGTGCTCGCGCAGCTCGCCGCGCTGCACTCACCGGACACCCTGGAGATCGTGCTGGTCAGCGCGGACCGGGGGCGCCCGGTCCCCGAGCGCACCGCCGAGTGGGCGTGGCTGGGCTGGCTCCCGCACGTCCGCCCGGGCCACGGCCAGGACTGCCGGCTGCTGCTGGCCCACGACCGTGAACAGGCCACCGCGCGCGTGGAGGAGCTGCTGCGGCGCCTGGAGGACCTGACCGGCCGCGACGGAGGCGCGTCGGGCCCGGAGGGCCGGATGCCCGCGCCGCGCGCCGCCGGGCACCGCCCCTCGTGGGCGCGCGACGGCGAACCGGCCTCAGGGGCCCCGGAGTTCACCGGCCCGTACTCCGTGCTTGTCGTGGACGGCGATCCCGGCGGCGCGGACCTGCGTGAGGCGGTGGCCCGGCTGGCCCTGGAAGGCCCCCGGGCCGGCATCCACGTGGTGTGTCTCGCCGAGACGGCGGCGGCGTCGCCCGCCTCCCCGGTCACGGACACCTACGAGGCGGCCTGCGCGGTGGCCCCGGCCTTCCGGGCCTGCGGCGCGGTCGCGCTGCTCAGCGGTGACGTGGCGACGGCGCTGCGGCTGATGCGGGTCGCGCCCGACGGCGGTGCGGCCGCGACGGCCCACGAGGGCGCGGTGCGCGGCCCGGTCGGCCACGGCACGGTGGCCACCGTGGACGCCGTGTCCCCCGCCTGGGCGGAGCGTTTCGCGCGGGCGCTGGCGCCGCTGCGCACGGACCGGGCGGCCGGGGAGGGCCAGGTGCGGGTGTCCGTGCCGCTGCCCCAGTCGGCCCGGCTGCTGGACGAGCTGGGCCTGGCGCGGGCCACCCCGGCGTCCCTGATGGCGCGTTGGGCCGACGCGGCGGACGACACCCGGGCACTGGGCGGCCGGGTGGCCGCCGTGCTCGGCGCGGGACCGCACGGCCCGGTCGGTGTGGACCTCGGCGCCGAGGGGCCGCATCTGCTGGTGGAGGGCCCGCCCGCCGCCGGGCGCACCGAGCTGCTGCGGGCGGTCGTCGCGTCGCTCGCCGCGGCCGAGCGGCCGGACCGGCTGGGCATCGTGCTGATCGACGGCCGTGACACCGCGGGCGCGGGCGGCGCCCACGGCGAGGGCCTGGGCGTGTGCACGGACGTCCCGCACGTCACCACGCATCTCACCGCCAACGACCCCGTCCGGATGCGGGAGTTCGCGCAGTCGCTGAGCGCCGAGCTGAAGCGGCGCGCGGAGCTGCTCGGGCGGTCCGACTTCACCGAGTGGCACACCGGCCGGGCGCTGACCGGCCGGATGGTCGCGCAGCGTGCGGCCGGGGCGGGTGCCGGCGACGGTGATCTGGAGTCGCCGCCCAGCGCTACGATCCGGCTGCGGCCGGGCGCGGCCCGCCGGCAGGCGGAGGCCGTGCCGCCGCTGCCCCGGCTCGTGGTGGTCGTGGACGACCTGGACGCCCTGGTCCACCCCTCCCTGGGGTCGCCGGGCCGGCCGGCCGCCGGGTCGGTGATACGCGCGCTGGAGGCGGTGGCCCGGGACGGCGAGCGGCTCGGCGTGCATCTGGTGGCCGCGACCGGACTCGGGGGCCGGGCTGCGGAGTCGGAGCCTGCGCGGCTCGCCACCCTGCGGGTGACGCTGGACGCCGTGACGACCGGCCCGGACGCCCCGGCGCCCGGGCGGGGCCGGCTCGTCCGGGCGGACGGAAGGGCCGTGCCGTTCCAGGGCGGCCGGGTCACCGGCCGTATCCCGCGCACCGCGACCCTGCGGCCCACCGTGGTCCCGCTGGAGTGGCACCGCATGGGCGACCCCCCGGCCAGGCGCCCCGTCCGCGAACTCGGCAACGGCCCCACCGACCTGGCCCTCCTGGCCAGCGCTCTGGAACGGGCGGCCCGCGAAGTCTCGGCCACCGAGGTGCCGTCACTGCTCTGACGCGTCCCGCGCGTCCCCGGCACCGGCGCGGGCGGCGGGCCCGTGCCCGGCGCCTGGTCACGAGGCGGTCACGATCCCCGAGTTGACAGAGGACGCGGTCTTGCCGACCCCCAGGGCAGGGCGTAGACCAGACGCACGGGACAGCGCTCGCACGTTCGACGAGGCACGAAGAACGGGGCAGTGAATGCACAGCACGAGCAGCAAGAACCGGACACGCAGGGCCGCCAGGGCCGCGGCGGCCGTCTTCGCCGGCGCCCTCGCCCTCTCCCTCACCGCCTGCGGCGGCGACGACAACGACAGCGGCAAGGAGAAGGACGGCGGCGGCAAGGAGCCCGCCTCGACCGTCACCCTGCCGAAGCTCGACGGCGAGACCCTGGAGGTCGCGGCCGTCTGGACGGGTGCCGAGCAGGCCAACTTCAAGAAGGTCCTCGCGGAGTTCGAGAAGCGCACCGGCGCGACGGTGAAGTTCGTCCCCGCGCAGGACCCCATCATCAACTTCCTCGGCTCCAAGGTCGCGGGCGGCCAGCCGCCGGACGTCGCGATGCTGCCCCAGCCCGGCGCCATCAAGCAGGCCGTGGACAAGAAGTGGGCCAAGCCGCTCGGCGCCGAGGCGCTCAAGGAGCTCCAGGAGAACTACTCCCAGGGCTGGCAGGACATCGGCAAGGTCGACGGCAAGCAGTACGGCGTCTACTACAAGGCCGCCAACAAGTCCCTGATCTGGTACAACGCGAAGGCTTTCGAGAACGCGGGCGCCGCCGAGCCCAAGACGTGGGACGAGCTCCTGACGACCGCTCAGACGGTGTACGACTCGGGTGTGACCCCGTTCTCCGTCGGCGGCGCGGACGGCTGGACGCTCACCGACTGGTTCGAGAACATCTACCTCTCCCAGGCCGGTCCCGAGAAGTACGACCAGCTGGCGAAGCACGAGATCAAGTGGACGGACCCGTCCGTGAAGGACGCGCTGACCACGCTCGCCCAGGTGTGGGGCAAGAAGGACTACGTGGCGGGCGGCGCCAAGGGCGCGCTCCAGACGGACTTCCCGACCTCGGTCACCCAGACCTTCACGGGTGGCGACCAGCCGAAGGCCGCCATGGTCTACGAGGGCGACTTCGCGCAGGTCAACATCGTGCAGGCGAAGGCGGACGTCGGCAGCGACGCCAAGGTGTTCCCGTTCCCGACGGTCGGTGACACCGCGCCCGTCGTCTCCGGCGGCGACGCGGCCGTCATCCTCGACGACTCCAAGGCGGCGCAGGCGCTGGCCACCTTCCTCGCCTCCCCGGACGCGGCGACGATCCAGGCGAAGCTCGGCGGCTATCTGTCGCCGAACAAGAGCGTGGACAACGCGGCGTACCCGAACGAGGTGCAGCGCACGATGGCGAAGGCCCTCGTCGACGCCGGTGACGACTTCCGCTTCGACATGTCCGACCAGGCACCGCAGGCGTTCGGCGGCACGCCCGGCAAGGGCGAGTGGAAGGCGCTGCAGGACTTCCTGAAGAACCCGTCGGACGTCGCGGGCACCCAGCAGAAGCTGGAGGCCGACGCGGCCGCGGCCTACGGAAACTGACGCGATGGCGTCGGCTCAGGCGGCGGGGGCCCCTCCGGCCCCTGCCGCTCCCAAGTCGCGCAAGAGCGTGACCGGCACCCGCAGAACGGTGGCGGTGCTGTTCCTGCTGCCCGCCATGGTGCTGCTCGGCGCGCTCGTGGTGTACCCGATCGGGTACTCGGTGATCCGCAGTTTCTACGACCAGTCCGGCGACGGCTTCGCCGGGTTCGACAACTACCAGGCGCTGTTCACGGACGACGGCATCCGCACCGCCCTGAAGAACAACGTCATCTGGGTGGTGTTCGCCCCGACCGTCGCGACCGCGCTCGGCCTGATCTTCGCGGTGCTCACCGAACGGGTCAGCTGGGGCACGGCGTTCAAGCTGGTCGTCTTCATGCCGATGGCGATCTCCATGCTGGCGGCGGGCATCATCTTCCGGCTGGTGTACGACCAGGACCCGGACAAGGGCGTCGCCAACGCGGTGTGGGTGGGCGTCCACGACACGTTCGCGCAGTCGTCGGCGTTCCCCAAGGCCCACCCGGGCCGTGAGTCGCCGCTGCGGGCCGCGCCGGGCGGCGGATTCCTCACCGAGGACCCCGTCAGCGCCGGCACCCCGGTCTCCCTGCCGCTCGTCGGCGTGGCCCCCGACAAGATGCCGGACAGCGCCGCGAAGGCCGCGCGGGCGAAGGCGGAGCCGGACGAGGTCACCGGCACCACCTGGCAGGACTTCACCCGCGGCAAGGGCGTCGGCACCCTCGGCGGCATCGACCCGGCCGAGCTCGGCTACGCCGGGATGAGGATCGAGGCGGTCAAGGACGGCGAGGTCGTGGCCTCCACGACGGCCGCCGACGACGGCACCTTCACCCTGCCGGCCGCGGCGGACGGGGCCCGGCTGCGGCTCCCGGCCGACAACTTCAAGGAGCCGTACAACGGCGTCGACTGGCTCGGCCCGTCCCTGGTCACCCCGGCCATCATCGGGTCGTACATCTGGATGTGGGCCGGTTTCGCGATGGTGCTGATCGCGGCGGGGCTCGCGGGCATCCCCCGCGATCTGCTGGAGGCGGCCCGCGTGGACGGCGCCAACGAGTGGCAGGTGTTCCGCCGGATCACGGTGCCGCTGCTGGCGCCCGTCCTCGCGGTCGTCACCGTCACCCTGATGATCAACGTGCTGAAGGTCTTCGACCTGGTCTTCATCATCGCCCCGGGCTCCTCGCAGGACGACGCCAACGTGCTGGCGCTGGAGCTGTACCGCAAGGGCTTCTCCGAGGACCAGCCCGGTGTCGCGAGCGCCATCTCGGTGTTCCTGCTGCTGCTGGTGATCCCGGTGATGTGGTTCAACGTCCGTCGGCTCAGGCGGGAGGTGCGGCGATGAGTGCGGACGCCGGCAGGCTGACGAAGGCGGCGCCCGAGCCGCTCACCGCCGTCGAGGGCGAGCGCTCCCTCGGCGCCCGGCTCGTCTCGTTCGTCAGCGGCGGAATGGTACGGGTGTTCCTGATCGTCGTGGGCCTGTTCTGGCTGGTCCCGACGCTCGGGCTGCTGCTGTCGTCGCTGCGGCCGCCCGACGAGATGTCCGCGAGCGGCTGGTGGGAGGTCTTCGGCAAGCCGTCCCAGCTGACCTTCGACAGCTACGACAAGCTCCTCGGCAACAGTGACATCACGGACTCGATCCTGAACACCGTGCTGATCACGGTCCCGGCGACGGTCCTCGTCGTCGTCATCGGCGCGCTCGCGGGCTACGCGTTCGCGTGGATGGAGTTCCCGGGCCGCGACTGGTGGTTCCTGGGCGTGGTCGGGCTGCTCGTCGTGCCCGTGCAAGTGGCGCTGATCCCGATCGCCGAACTCTTCGGCAACATCGGCATCTTCGGCTCCCTGATCGGCGTGGTCCTCTTCCACGTCGGGTTCGGGCTGCCGTTCGCGGTGTTCCTGCTGCGGAACTTCTTCGCGGAGATCCCCCGGGAGCTGCTGGAGGCGGCCCGGCTGGACGGCGCGGGTGAACTGCGCCTGTTCTTCCGGGTCGTGATGCCGCTCGGCGGTCCCGCGATCGCCGCGCTCGGCATCTTCCAGTTCCTGTGGGTGTGGAACGACATGCTGGTGGCGCTGATCTTCACGGACGCCGACAGCCAGCCGATCACGGTCGCCCTGCAGACGCAGGTACGGCAGTTCGGCAGCAACGTCGACGTCCTGGCGCCCGGCGCGTTCATCTCGATGGTGATCCCGCTGGTCGTGTTCTTCGCCTTCCAGCGGCAGTTCGTGTCCGGTGTGATGGCGGGCGCGGTCAAGTAGGCGCCGCGGCAGCGCGTTTCGACGGGGGCGGGCCGATACCGGCCCGCCCCTCGCCGTTCACCCGACCGGTCCCCCGGATGCCTCGGATCGCGTAACCAAGTCACTCCATCGGCCGTTCCCGGCACGGCGACAGCGCCCGTCGTCCCCGGCCGACCGAGTGGATGTGCCTTGCCCAGGTTCAGTGTCATCGTCCCCGCGTACAAGGTGCAGGCGTACCTGCACGAGTGCCTGGAATCGGTGCTCACCCAGTCGTACCCGGACCTCGAACTGATCGCGGTGGACGACTGCTCGCCGGACGCGTGCGGCGCGATCATCGACGAGTTCGCGGCCCGCGACCCCCGGGTGCGTGCCGTGCACCTGCCGCGCAACCGCGGCCTGGGCCCCGCCCGCAACGCCGGCATGGCCGAGGCCACCGGCGACTACCTGGTCTTCCTCGACAGCGACGACACCCTCACCCCGGACTCCCTGCAGGCCATCGCCGGCCGGCTGAAGGAGACCGGCGAACCCGACGTGCTGGTCTACGACTACGCGCGCACGTTCTGGACCGGCGAGACGGTGCGCAACCAGGCCGCGGCCCACCTCACCGAGGAGGGCCCGGCGCCCTTCCGGCTGACGGACCGGCCCGGCCTGCTGCGGCTGCTGATGGTCGCCTGGAACAAGGCGTACCGCCGGGAGTTCGTCGAGGCCGAGGAGCTGCTCTTCCCCACCGGCTACTACGAGGACACGCCCTGGACCTACCCGGTCCTGATGTCGGCCGGGTCGATCGCGACCCTGGACCGGGTGTGCGTGCACTACCGGCAGCGGCGCCACGGCGGCATCCTCGGCACGGTCAGTCCCCGCCACTTCGACGTCTTCGAGCAGTACGACCGGGTCTTCGCGTATGTCGACCAGCGCCCCGAGCTGGCCCGCTGGCGGCCGCTGCTGTTCCGGCGGATGGTGGACCACCTGGTCGTGGTGTTCGCCCGCCGGGACCGTCTGCCGCCCCGCAGCCGCGCCGAGTTCCTGCGCAAGGCCCGTACGTACTACCGGCGTCACCACTGTCCCACCGGTCCGCTGCCGGCCCGGGTGCGGCTGCACCACGCCCTGGTCCGGATGGGGCTGCACCGCACGTACCACCTGCTGCGCGGCACGGCGGCGCTGCTCCGCCGTGCCGCGCGGACCGCCGTACGGCTACGCAGGGCGCTGCGGACGGGCGCTCTGCGCCTGCACTACCGGGTGCAGCGCTGTCTTCCGGTGCGCGCGGACCGGGCCGTGTTCGCCGCGCACGGCGTGTCCGGTCACGGCTGCCACCCGGGCGCCCTGGAGCGGGCGTTCCGCGCCCACGCCCCGCACATCCGCACCGCCTGGGTCACCGGCGCCGGAGAGCGGGGCGCGCTGCCGTCCGGGGTGCGCCCGCTGCGCCCGGACACCGCCGCCTACTGGACGGCGCTGGCCCGCTCCCGGTACCTGGTGCACAACGCGGCCTTCGACCGCCGGCTGGTCAAGCGGCCCGGCCAGGTGCTGGTGCAGACCCGGCGCGGCACCCCGCTCAAGCGCACGGGCCTCGACCTGCGCGGGCGCCCGGGGGCCGATCCGGACGTCGACCGACTCCTGGCGGACGTCGACACGTGGGACTACCTCGTCTCCCCCAGCCGGCACGCGACCCTGACCTGGGAACGCGCCTTCCCCGGCGCGTACACCGTCCTGGAGTACGGCAGCCCGCGCGCGGACGTGTTCCAGCGGGCCACCCCGGCGGACACGGTCCGGGCCCGCCAGGCGCTCGGCGTGCCGGAGGACGCGGTCGTGATCCTCTACGCCCCGACCTCCCGCGCCTACCGCCGCACCCCCGTCGACCTGCACCGCGTGGTGCGCCGGCTGGGGCCGCGCCACGTCGTCCTGGCCCGCGCCCCGCACGGCCACGACGGTCCGCTCGCCGCGCCCTCGGACCGGGTCCTCGACGTGAGCGGCCACCCGAGCGTCGAGGAGCTGTGCCTCGCGTCGGACGCGCTGGTCACGGACTACTCGTCGATCATGGCGGACTACGTCTGCCTGGACCGGCCGGTCGTGCTCCTCACCGACGACTGGGAGGCCCACGAGGCGGTCCGGGGCACCTACGTCGACCTGCGTGCCTGTCCGCCGGGCGCGGTGGCGCGCGGCGAGGACGAGCTGATCGACATCTTCACGTCCGGTCACTGGCGCGGATCACGCTCGGCGGAGCTGCGGACCGCGTTCCGCCGGCGCTTCTGCCCGCACGACGACGGCCGGGCCGCCGAGCGGGTCGTGCGGCACGTGGTGCTGGGCGAGCCGGACAGTCCCGTGGTGGCGTCCGCCCGGCGGCCGGTGCAGACGCCCGCCGCGCCGCGCCTGCGCGCGCCGCTGGGGGTCGTGCCGCAGCCAGGTTCGTCCCGGACCGTCACCGAGAGCCGCTGAACACCGTTGTCCCCGAGAGGAGTCCGCATGCCCTCCAGTCCGTCCCGGCCCACGCCGAGCCGTCCGCACACCTGGCGCCCCGCCGGGCGGCCCGGCCGGTGCCGGGCCCGCTGACCCGGCCCGAACCGCCGTCGGCACGGCCACCCGTATCTCGACAGAAAGAGCAGTATGCCCCGCTTCAGCGTCATCGTTCCGTCCCATGGTGTCGCGGGCCGGCTGTCCCGCGCGCTGGACTCGGTGCTCACCCAGTCCTTCGGCGACGTGGAGCTGATCGCGGTCTGCGACGGTCCCGGCTGCCCCGCGGCGGACGTCGTCTCCCGGTACACGGGGCGGGACCGGCGGGTGGTGCCGGTGCACGCGCCACCGTCGGAGGGCACGGCCGGGGCACGCAACGCGGGGCTGCGCTCCGCCACCGGTGACTGGGTGCTGTTCCTGGACGGCGACGACGAGCTGGCGCCGGGCGCGCTGGCGGCCCTGGACGGACGGCTGCGGGAGACCGGCGAGGCGGACGTCGTGTACTGCGGGCACGAGCGGGTCCCGTGGTGGACGGGCGAGCCGACCGAACCGGCGGCGCCGCTGCTGGCCCGCGCCCCCGACGGGGCCTTCCCGCCCGAGCGGGCCCCGTGGCTGACCGGCGTCGGGCTGCCCGCCTGGAGCGCGGCCTACCGGCGCGCCTTCCTCACCGAGCAGGAACTCGCGTTCCCCGGCGGTCACTTCACAGACGTCGGCTTCGGCGGGCTGGCCGCCCTGGCCGCCGGGCGGATGGCGGTGCTGCGCCGGGTCGTCGTACGGCATCGGGTGCGGCGGCAGGGCAGCCGGCTGAACCGGCCGGGCCCGCACCACACCGAACTGCTGGACCAGGTGGAGCTGGTGCTGACCCGGGCCGCCGAACAGCGGCTGCCGGGGCACCGCCACGGGCCGCTGTTCCGGGAGTTGTTCGCCGCCGTGCTGAAGACGGCCGCCCATCCGCGGCGGCTGCCGGACGGGCGGCGCGCGTTCTTCCGCCGGGCCGGGGTGCTGTACCGCCGGCACCGCCCGGCCGGTTTCCGCGTGCCGGGCGGCAGTCCGGGGGTGCAGCACCGGCTGCTGGCGGTCGGCGCGTACGGCGCGTTCCGGGTGCTGCGCGCGGCGAACCGGGCGGTGGGCGGGGTCCTCGCGCGGGTGCCGCGCCCGCGCGGGCTGCGCACCCGGCTGCGCTACCGGCGCCGGCTGCGCCGCCCCCTGGACCGCGACCTCGTGGTGTACTGCGCGTACTGGGGCCGCGGCTACCTCTGCAACCCGGCCGCGATCCACGCCAAGGCCCGAGAACTGGCCCCACACCTGCGCTCGGTGTTCCTGGTCGAGGCGGAGCAGGCGGCCACGCTGCCCGACGGCGTGGAGCACGCCGTCATCGGCTCCCGTGCGTACTGGGACGTGCTGGCCCGTGCCGCGTATCTCGTCAACAACGCCAACTTCTCGGACGCGGTCGTCAAACGCCCGGGCAGCGTGCACCTGTCCACCCAGCACGGCACGCCGCTGAAAAAGATGGGTGCCGACCAGGCGACGTACCCGGTGGTGGCCGCCGCGACCGGCAGCTTCGCCCGGCTGCTGGCCCGCGTGGACCGCTGGGACTACAACGTGACCTCCAACCGGCACTCCACGGAGATGTGGGAGAGCGCCTACCCCGCCGCCCACGAGACGCTGGAGTACGGCTATCCGCGCAACGACGTCTACTACACGGCGACCGCCGAGGACGTCGCCCGCGTCCGGCGTGAACTCGGCGTCCCGGAGGGGAAGAAGGCCCTGCTGTACGCGCCGACGCACCGCGACCACGCGTCCGGCTTCGAGCCGGGCCTGGACCTCGCGGCGCTGTGCGAGGAGATCGGCGACGAGTACGTCGTGCTGCTGCGCGCCCACTACTTCTACGACCGGGGCGACCGGCGCGCGTCCGGCCGGATCATCGACGTGACGGGGCATCTGTCCTCGGAGGACGTGTGCCTGGCCGCGGACGCGCTGATCACCGACTACTCGTCCATCATGTTCGACTACGCCAACCTGGACCGGCCGATCGTCGTGTACGCCGACGACTGGGACGTCTACCAGGAGGTGCGGGGCGTCTACTTCGACCTGATGCGGGAGCCGCCGGGCCGGGTGGCGCGCACCCCCGGCGAGCTGGCGGCGCTGCTGCGGGACGGCTCGTACGCGGACGAGGAGGCCCGGGCGCTGCGGGCCGCGTTCCGGGAGCGCTTCTGCCAGTTCGACGACGGGCGGGCCGCCGAGCGTGTGGTGCGCCGGGTGCTGCTGGGCGAGCCACCCGAGGCGCTCCCCCCGGTGGTCCCGCTCGCCGAGCGCGTCCCCGCCCCCGTCCCCGCCGCGACGACCCTCACCAGGAGCTGACGTGCCCCGCTTCAGTGTCATCGTGCCCGTCTTCAAGGTGCAGGGCTTCCTGCGGGAGTGCCTGGACTCGGTGCTCGGGCAGTCGTACGCCGATCTGGAGGTGATCGCGGTCGACGACCGCTCCCCCGACGGCTGCCCCGCCATCCTGGACGGCTACGCCGAGCGGGACCCCCGGGTGCGGGTGCTGCACCTGCCGGAGAACGTCGGCCTGGGCCGGGCCCGCAACGCGGGGCTGGCGGAGGCGAGCGGCGACTACGTGCTGTTCCTGGACAGCGACGACCGCTGGACGCCGGGTCTGCTGGAGGCGGTCGACGCCCGGCTGACGGCGGCCGACGAGCCGGACATCTTGGTCTTCGACCATGTGCGCACCCACTGGTGGGGCCGCGGAGGCCGCAGCGAGGCCGCCGACCTGCTGGCGGCGGCCGGGACGGACGTGGTGAACGTCCGGGAGAGTCCTCAGTACCTGCGCCTGTTCCTGGTCGCGTGGAACAAGGCGTACCGCCGGGACTTCTTCCTGGGGCACGGTCTGCGGTACGCGCCGGGCCTGTACGAGGACGCGCCGGTCACCTACCGCTCGATGGTGCTGGCCGAGCGGATCGTGTGCCTGGAGCGGATCGGCGTCGAGTACCGGCAGCGCCGCCAGGGCGCGATCACCAGGACGCCGGGGCGGCGGCACTTCGACATCTTCCCCCAGTACGACGGCCTGTTCGCCTTCCTTGCGGAGCGGCCGGACCTGGTGTGGGCGCGGCCCTTGCTGTTCGAACGCGCGCTGGACCACATGCTGTTCGTGCTGGCCCGCGAGGACCGGGTGCGCCCGGCGGACCGGCCGGCCTTCCACCGCGAGATCCGCGCCTTCCACGCGCGGCACCGCCCCGAGGGCTTCGTCCCGCCGGAGGGCCGGCGCGGCACCGAGATGCGGCTGCTGGCGTCGGCGCCCTACGCCTCGTACGCGGCGGTCCGCGGGCTGCGTGAGCTGCGGCGGGTGGCCGGGGGCGGCGCCCGGAAGGTGACGGGGGCGGTGTCGGGGCGGGCGCACCGCGCCTGGTACGCGGCCTGTTCACGGCGTCCGCTGGATCCGGATCTCGCCGTCTACTCGGCGTTCTCGCACCGGGGCGTGCTGGGGGACCCCGCGGCGATCCACGCCAAGGCGCGGGAGATCGCCCCGCATCTGCGGGGCGTGTGGGTGGTCCGGGAGGACGCGGTGGCGGACCTGCCGCCCGGCACGGACTTCGTGACGCCCGGCTCGCGGCACTTCCACGAGGTCATGGCGCGGGCCACGTACTGGGTGAACAACGTCAACTGGCCGGGCACGCTGGCCAAGCGGCCGGGCAGCGTGCACATCCAGACCCACCGGGGCACCCCGCTGAAGTACATGGGGGCCGACCTGCTGACCAAGCCGGGTGCCCGGCACGGGTTCGACGTGCCGAAGATGCTGTGGCGGGCGGACCGCTGGGACTACAGCCTGGTGGCGAGCCGGCACGCGGAACTGGCGTGGGAGCGGGCCTACCCCTGTCACTACACCTCGGTCAGGACGGGCAGCCCCCGCAACGACGTGCTGGTCACGGCGGGCCCCGAGGCGACGGAGGCGGCCCGGGCGCGGCTGGGCGTGCCGCCGGGGAACACCGTGGTGCTGTACGCGCCGACCCGCCGGGACTACCGCAAGGGCGGGCACGTCGACCGGATCGACCTGGCGCGGTTCGCCCGCGACCTCGGGGAGGGCCGCACGCTGGTGGCGCGGCTGCACCCGTCGCTCGCGCAGGGCGTCGCGCGCGGGCTGGGCCTGGCGGATCTGCACCGCAGGGGCGTGCTGGTCGACGCGACGGACGTGCCGCGGGCCGAGGACGTGCTCCTCGCGGCGGACGTGATGGTCACCGACTACTCGTCCCTGATGTTCGACTACGCCCTGCTGGACCGGCCTCTCGTGGTGCACGCGGACGACTGGGGGGCGTTCACGGCGAGCCGGGGCGCCTACGTCGACCTCATGGCCGAGGCGCCGGGGCATGTGACGCGCTCGTACGGGGAGTTGGCGGAGCTGTTCGCGTCCGGGGCGTGGCGGGACGGGGAGTCGGCGCGGCTGCGGCGGCGGTTCAAGGAGCGGTTCTGCGAGTTCGACGACGGGCTGGCCGCCGAGCGGGTCGTGCGGGCGCTGATGCTGGGCGAGCCGATGCCGGGACGGGCGGCGGGGACGGGCCGGGTGCCGGGTCCGGCGGGCCCTCGGTCGCTCCTGGACACGCGCTGACCGGCATCCGCAGCACGGAACTCACCCGAAGAGGTGAAGAGCGTCAGAGCCGTTGACCCGAGCGGGAAGACTCGGCAGATGCCTGGAACCCCCACACCCTCCTCGACCCGAGACGCGGGTGCCCCCACGGGGACCCTCGTGCGGAGGGCCGTGCGCGGCGCGAGCGCGCTGCGCGGCGGTCGCGGCCCGCGCCCGACGCCGTACCAGGCCGTCGGGTTCGTGTTCTGCCTGGTGATGCTGCTGGCGTACTGGGCGGTGCCGTTGTGCTGCGACGCAGGGCAGCACGCGGCGGTCGTGGAGCGGCTGCGGGCGGACCTGTTCCATCCGCGCCATCCGATGGCGGACCTGCCGGGCGCCGGCAGCCCCTACTACTCCCCGTACGCGGTCGCCGAGGCCGTCTTCGCGCTGCTGACCGGGCTGGGCGGCTGGGAGGTGGTGCGGCTGGCCGGGGTGCTGAACCTGCTGGTCCTGCTGACCGGGATCGGCCGGCTGACGCGCGTGCTGACCCCGCGGCCGTGGGCGCCGGTGCTGGCGCTGGGCGCGATGACGCTGCTGTGGGGCACCGAGCGGGCCTGGTGGAGCGGCTATCTGAACCTGATGTCGATGACCGGGAACCTGGGGTACCCGTCGGCGTTCGCCATCGGGCTGACCTTCTGGGCATGGGCCCTGACGGGGGCACGCGCCCGCGGCGGGCGGGCGGTCCGGTACGTCGGCCCGAGCGGCCTGCCCGGCTGGGCCGGGTACGCCGCACTCGGGGTGCTCTACGGGCTGATCCTGCTGATCCATCCGATCACGGCGGTGGCCGCGGCCCTGGGGGCGGTGGCGTTCGTCGCCGGATGGCAGCGCCCGTGGCAGGCCGCCGCCGTGGCGCGCTGGGGGCTGACGGCGGCCGTGGCGGTGCTCGTCGCCCGGTCCTGGCCGTACTTCGACGTGTTCGCGCTGGCCGGGGACGGCAGCGTGGACGCGATGCACCGGCAGCTGTACGAGCACCTGGGCGGGCAGTTCTGGCTGGCGCTGCTGGGCCTGCCCGCGCTGTGGCTGCGCGGGCGCCGCGCGTCCTGGCGGGACCCGCTGGTCCTGCTGTTCGCCCTGGACTGCCTGCTGGTGGCGTACGGCTGGGTGAGCGGCCGCTATACCTACGGCAGGATCCTCGGCCTCACCGTGGTGCCGCTCCAGTTCGCGCTGGCGGTGGAGCTGGCGGCGCCCCGGCCGTGGGGCGCGGCGCGCCGGGCGCTGGGCCTGGCCGCCGCGGCCGGTGCCTGTGCCGGGTTCCTCACCGTGCAGGGCGGGGCGGTGCTCCCCACGGCCCTGGATCCGCTGGACCTGGAGCAGCCGTCGCGCTGGCCGTCGTACGCCTGGGTGGCGCGGCATGTGGCGAAGGGCGAGGTGGTCGTCTCCGACGGGCACTACGCGCCGCGCTCCCTGCCCGGCTACGGAGTGAACCTCGCGGCGCCGGTGTGGCCCGACCCCGCGCTCGACGAGCGGCAGCGGGAGCGCCGGGCCGCCGACGTCCGCGCGTACCTCGCCCCCGACTCCACCCGCGCCACGCGGACGGCCGTCGCCCGCCGGTACCACGCGCGCTGGCTGCTGCTGACGCGCTGGAAGAAGGTGCCGGAGGAGGCGGTCGTCGTGGCGTGGAGCCGGGAGACGGGGGAGGTACTGGCGCGGATCGGCTGACGGGCGCCGGGGTTACTCGATGACGAGGTCCACGTCGATGTTGCCGCGGGTGGCGTTGGAGTAGGGGCAGACCTGGTGGGCCTGCTCGACCAGCTTGCGGCCGGTCGGCTCGTCGAGGGTGTCGGGCAGCTCGACACGCAGGGTGACCTTGAGACCGAAGCCCTCGCCCTGCTTGCCGATGCCGACCTCGGCGGTGACGGCGGCCTCGGAGACGTCGACCTTGGCCTGCCGGCCGACCAGGCCGAGCGCGCTGCCGAAGCAGGCGGCGTACCCGGCGGCGAACAGCTGCTCCGGGTTGGTGCCCTCGCCGTTGCCGCCCAGCTCCACCGGCGGGGCCAGCTTGACGTCGATGCGGCCGTCGTTGGAGACGGCGCGACCGTCGCGGCCGTGGGTGGCGGTGGCGACTGCGGTGTAGAGCGCGTCCATGGAGAACCATCCCTCTCGTAGGTCGTGACGGACGCCGGGGCGTCCGTGACTGTGCGGTCCGCCCCGTTCCGTCCCGGGGCCGCCGTACGACCACAAGTAGAGCACGCAATTCAATTGCGTGCAACTGAGTGGCCCACAGGGGAGCTACTCTGGAGTCATGACGAGCACGCCCACGGCCGACTGGCTCCGCCTCGACCAGCAGATCTGCTTCTCCCTGAACGCGGCCTCGCGCGCCTTCGGCGGCGTCTACCGCGTGGTCCTGAAGGATCTGGGCCTCACCTACCCGCAGTACCTGGTGATGCTGGTGCTGTGGGAGCAGGGCGAGCTGCCCGTGAAGCGGCTCGGGGAGCACCTGCGCCTCGACTCCGGCACCCTGTCGCCGCTGCTCAAGCGGCTGGAGGCGGCCGGCCTCGTCCGCCGGGAGCGCAGCGCCCGCGACGAGCGCTCGGTGGAGGTGCGACTGACGGAGGAGGGCGACGCCCTGCGCGAGCGCGCGCTCGAGGTGCCGCGCCGGATCTCGGCGGCCACCGGGTTCGACGTGGACGAGATCCGCGAGCTGCGGGAGCGGCTCGACCGGCTCACCTCCGCGCTGGACACGGCGGCACGGGACGCGTAGAGCCCGGCCGCCCGATGGGCCGTATTCGTACTATTAGCCGACATTCATGACGGATATGCGGCGTATCTCCACCCGCATGCCATTTGTCCGTCCTACGATCCGCGGTGACGAGCACTGAACCGGCCCGCGGTCGTCGTCGTCTTCCGCCACGGGCCGCACCTCCCGCCCTCGGGATCCGCCGCACCATCCCTACGACCCGGACCGTGGCCCCATGCACCCACCGCCCCCGCCCACCGCGCCCGACCGGCAGGTCGCCGTGGTCGTCATCGGCTACGACGACGCCGCCCATGTGACGACCGCCGTCCGCTCGGCGCTGGCCCAGGGCCCGGTCGTGCGGGAGGTCGTCGCCGTCGACGACTGCTCCACCGACGACAGCGCCGCCCGGCTGGCCGCCCTCGCCGCGACCGAGCCGCGCCTGAGGGTCGTACGGCGGCGGGTCAACAGCGGCGGCTGCGGCAGCCCGCGCAACACCGGCCTGGACCGGGTGACCGCGCCGTACGTCATGTTCCTGGACAGCGACGACGTCCTCGCGGCGGGCGCCGCCGGGACGCTGTGGGCGGCGGCGGACGGCTCCGGCGCCCAGGTCGCGGGCGGCCTGTGCGTACGACGGGAGCTGCCCGAGGGGCGCGAGGTGCCCTGGGAGCCGTCCCTGTACGCCGCGCACGCCGTGTTCGAGCGCCCCGCGCAACGCCCCCGGCTGGTCCACGACACCCTCTGCGTGAACAAGCTCTACCGCACCGACTTCCTGCGCGCCCACGGCATCCGCTTCCCCGAGGGCCGCTTCCCCTACGAGGACTTCGTGTTCACCGCGCGCGTCCTCGCCGCCCGCCCGCGGATCGCCGTCGTCCCCGACCTGGTCTACGTCTGGCACGTGCGCCGCGCGGCGGGCCGGCTGTCCATCTCCCTGGACCGCGCGGACGTCGCGAACTGGCGGGCCCGCACCGAGGCGAGCCGGCTCGCCCACGAGATCCTGCTGGGCTCCGGCCAGAAGGAGCTGGCCCGGGCCGCGCGCGCCAAGTTCCTCGACCACGAGATGCGGATGTACGTCCGCGAGCTGGGGCTGCGCGACGCGTCCTACCGGCGCGCCTGGTGGGCGCACACCCGGGCGTACCTCGCCGAGTACGACGCCTCGGACTGGGCGCACAACCCGACCGCGCCCGGCCGCCTGATCGGGCGGATCGTCCTGGCCTCGCCCGAGCCGCTCGACCTGCCCCGGCTGCGCGACCTCGCCTCCCGCCCCGCCCGCCTGCTGCCGCCGTACGCCCGGGCCGCCGACGGCACCCCGGTCTGGTCGGCCGCGCTCCCCCAGGTCACCCTGGAGCCGCTGCTGACCCGGCCCGTCGATGTCCTCCCGCTCGCCGTGGACGCGGACCTGCGCCCCGGGGCGCGGACCGCCGTCCTGCGGCTGCGCCTGCACGAGCTGTACGGGCGGGTGGCACACGCGGGGCCCGCGGCGCTGGAGGTGGAGTGGCGGTGCCGGGAGACGGGACGCACCGCAGGGCCGCCCACAGCGGTGGTGCCGGAGCCGGACGGGGAGTCCTGGCGGGCCGAGAGCCCGGTGCGCTGGGCCGCGTTCGGCGCCGGCACCTGGGACCTGCGGCTGTGCCTCCGCTTCCGGGAGGGCGCCGAGCGCGAGGTCACCGCCCACGCCGTCACGGGCACCGGGGCGCTGCGCCGCCGCGCGGTCCTGGGCGCCGGGCACACCGTGGTCCTCGTCCAGCCCTACGCCACCCACTCCGGGGCGCTCGCCCTCCGCGTTGCCCCGGGCCTGCGGGGAGTTCTGTCCGTCGTCCGCGGCAGACTCCGCCGCCTGCTTCACTGACAGCGACACCGACCTGCACGAGCACTGGCCACTGATGAGGGGACGGCCGCACATGACCTGGCTGATCACCGGCGGCGCCGGTTACATCGGAGCACACGTGGTACGGGCGATGACCCAGGCGGGCGAGCGTGCCGTGGTGTACGACGACCTGTCCACCGGCATCGCCGACCGGGTGCCCGACGGCGTCCCGCTGGTCGTCGGCTCCACCCTGGACCGCGACCGGGTCGCCCGCGCCCTCGCCGCCCACCGGATCTCCGGCGTGGTCCACCTGGCGGCGAAGAAGCAGGTCGGCGAGTCGGTCGACCGGCCGCTGCTGTACTACCGGGAGAACGTCGAGGGGCTGCGCGTCCTCCTGGAGGCGGTGACGGCCACGTCCCACGTGCGCTCCTTCGTCTTCTCGTCCTCGGCGGCCGTGTACGGCACCCCGGACGTCGACCTGGTGACCGAGGAGACGCCGTGCGCGCCGATCTCGCCGTACGGCGAGACCAAGCTGGCGGGCGAGTGGCTGGTCCGGGCGACCGGCCGGGCCACGGGCCTGTCCACGGCGTCGCTGCGCTACTTCAACGTGGCGGGCGCCGCCGCCCCGGAGCTCGCCGACACCGGTGTCTTCAACGTGGTCCCGATGGTCTTCGAGAAGCTGACGCAGGGCGCCGCGCCGCGCATCTTCGGCGACGACTACCCGACCCCGGACGGCACCTGCGTCCGCGACTACATCCATGTGGCCGACCTCGCCGAGGCCCATGTCGCCGCGGCCCGCGCCCTGCAGTCCTCGCCAGGTCACTCCCTCACCCTCAACGTCGGCCGGGGCGAGGGCGTGTCGGTGCGCGAGATGATCGACGTCATCAACGCCGTCACCGGCTACGACCACCCGCCGACGGTCACCCCGCGCCGCCCCGGCGACCCGGCCCGCGTGGTCGCGTCCGCCGATCGCGTCGCCACCGAGCTGGGCTGGAAGGCGAAGTACGACGTCCTGGACATGATCACGTCGGCCTGGGCCGGCTGGGTGCGCAGCCACCCCGAGGCGGCCCGGGACTGAGCGCCCGGGACTGAGCGCGCGGGCCCGCGTGCGGGCCCGCGTGCGGACCGCCGGGCGCGGTCAGAGGGCCTTGAGGGCCGCCGAGGTGGCGCGGGACAGGGCGTCGAGGTGGCCCTTGGGCAGCTTCGGGCTGCGGATGACGACCGAGCGCCAGTACAGGGGACCGGAGATCAGATCGAGGGCCAGCTCCTCGTCGAGGCCGGACCGGACCTCCCCGCGCCGCTCGGCGGCCCGCACGATGGTGCTGGCGACGCTCGCCTGGCCGTCGCGCAGCGCCTTCTGCACGGCCTCGGCCATCTCCGGGCTGCGAGCGGCCTCGGCCTGCAGGTCGGGCAGGATCTGCGAGGCGAGGGGGTGCCGCAGGGCCCGGGCGGTCACCTCGTAGAGCATCCGCAGATCGCCCTCCAGGGTGCCGGTGTCCGGGACGGGCAGGCCCAGCACGGCGACCGCGGACACCACGTCGAGCACCAGGTGCAGCTTGGAACGCCAGCGCCGGTACACAGCCGTCTTGCCGACGCCCGCGCGGCGCGCGATGCCCTCGATCGACATGCGCGCGTAGCCGACGGCCGCCAGTTCCTCGAAGACGGCCGCCCGGATCGCCTCGGTCACGTCCTCCCGGAGCACGGCCGCCCCGGCGGGGGCCCGGCGGCGCGGCGGCGTCGAGGACTGATCGGCGTCGGTCGTCATGCCGACAGCATAGGGCGTCGCGACGATACGGCACCGTCCCCACGCACGCGGCCACCGCGTGTTCGCCCGCGGGCCATCTTCCCGTCACGACGGAACGGTTGCGTTCCGACGCCGACTCGTCCTACGCTCACGTTGCGACGAAACGGTCCCGTCCCGACGTAAGAGAACGCGAAGAGAACGGTGAGAACCGCACCGGCCCTTCGCCCCCGCCCCCTCCTCCAGCGAAAGCAGCGGATGTGACTCAGGCCCTGCACACACCGCCCCGGACGGCCGAGGCGCCGCCCGGGACCGACCTCGCGGCCCTGGCCGCCCGGCACGGGCTGTCCGTCAGCGGCGCCCGCCCCACGCTGCCGCAGTACGTCCGCCAGTTGTGGGCGCGGCGGCACTTCATCACGGCGTTCTCCACCGCCAAGCTCACCGCCCAGTACAGCCAGGCGAAGCTGGGCCAGGTCTGGCAGGTGCTGACGCCGCTGCTGAACGCGGCGGTGTACTACCTCATCTTCGGCAAGCTCATGGGCACCAGCCGGGGCGTGCCGGACTTCGTCCCGTTCCTGGTCACCGGCGTGTTCGTCTGGACGTTCACCCAGAGCTCGATCATGGCGGGCACCCGCGCGATCTCCGGGAACCTGGGCCTGGTGCGCGCCCTGCACTTCCCCCGGGCCGCGCTGCCGATCTCCTTCTGCCTCCAGCAGCTCCAGCAGCTGCTGTTCTCGATGGCGGCGCTGGTCGTGATCCTGCTGTGCTTCGGCGTCCCGGTCGCCGCCTCCTGGCTGCTGGCGCTCCCGGCGCTGGTGCTCCAGTTCGCCTTCAACGCGGGCGTCTCCCTCGTCGTGGCCCGGATGGGCGCCAGGACGCCGGACATCGCGCAGCTGATGCCGTTCCTGCTGCGGACGTGGATGTACGCGTCCGGCGTGATGTTCAGCATCAGCCACATCATGAGCAAGCACACGGACGCGCCCTCCTGGCTGACCGCGGTCCTGCAGGCCAACCCGGCCGCCGTCTACATCGACCTGATGCGCTTCGCCCTGATCGACAGCTTCCACGGGAGCCAGCTCCCGCCGCACGTCTGGGCGCTCGCGGCCGGCTGGGCCCTGCTGGCCGGCGCCGGCGGTTTCATCTACTTCTGGAAGGCTGAGGAGACGTACGGCCGTGGCTGAGCACACCGAGAAGGTCCCCACCGTCGTCGCCGACGGCGTCGACATCGTCTACCGCGTCAACGGCACGGGGGCGGGCCGGGGTTCGGCCACCGCCGCGCTCAACCGCATCCTGCGCCGCGGCAAGGCCGAGAAGGCGGCCGGCGTGCGCACGGTGCACGCCGTGCGGAACGTGTCCTTCGTCGCGTACCGGGGCGAGGCCATCGGCCTCATCGGCACCAACGGCTCCGGCAAGTCGACCCTGCTCAAGGCGGTCGCCGGTCTGCTGCCCGTGGAGAACGGCCGGATCTTCACCGACGGCCAGCCCTCCCTCCTCGGTGTGAACGCCGCCCTGATGAACGACCTGACGGGGGAGCGCAACGTCCACCTCGGCGGGCTGGCGATGGGCATGTCCCGCGAGCAGGTCAAGGCGCGCTACCAGGAGATCGTCGACTTCTCGGGCATCAACGAGAAGGGGGACTTCATCACGCTGCCCATGCGCACGTACTCCTCGGGCATGGCGGCCCGGCTGCGGTTCTCCATCGCCGCCGCCAAGGACCACGACGTGCTGCTGATCGACGAGGCGCTGGCCACCGGCGACCGCTCCTTCCAGAAGCGCTCCGAGGCCCGCATCCGCGAACTGCGCAAGCACGCCGGCACGGTGTTCCTGGTCAGTCACAACAACAAGTCGATCCGCGACACCTGCGAGCGCGTGCTGTGGCTGGAGCGGGGCGAGCTGCGCATGGACGGGCCGACCGACGACGTGCTGAAGGAGTACGAGGCGTTCACCGGCGACAAGGCGGCCAAGCCGAAGCCGAAGCCCCGGACGGCGGCGCCCGTTCCCTCGTGAGGCGCAGTACGGGCTCACCCTTTCGTCCTATAAGTGCCACTATGGCCGAGCAGGGTGCCCCACAGCGATGACGAAGGTGAAGGAGTCTTTACGATGCCCGAGCTCAGCGTCGTCGTCCACGGGCCGAACACGCAGGACCGGCTGACCGGGCTGCTGGACTCCCTCGCCGGCCACCCCCACGGCGACGTGGAGGTGGTCGTCGCCGCCGTCGGCGCCTGGGCCGAGGAGACGGCCCGGCGCCACACCCCGGACCTGCTGGTGGTCCCGCTGCCGGAGGGGACCGGCGACGCGGCTGCCCGCGCGGCGGGGGCGGCCCGCGCCTCGGGCCGCTGGCTGCACTTCGTGCACTCCGCCGACGGTCTGCCCGCGGGCGGCCCGCGCCTGGTCGCCGAACGCGTCGCGGAACTGCCGGACGACGTGGACGTCCTCCTCTTCGATCACGTCCGGTCCACCTGGGAGACCACCGGCCTGCCCTCCCCCGACGGCCGCGCGCTCGCCCGCGCGGGCCGCGCGCCCCGCCTCCTGGACGACGTCGCCCGCAGCGCGCTGCGCGTCACCCCGCTGCTCGGCAACCGCGCGCTGCGCGCCTCCTTCTGGCGGGCGCACGAGGAGCGGCTCACCGCCGGCGACGAGGCGTTCGCGGCGTACGCGGTCCTGCTGCTCGCCGGCCAGGTCGCCGCCTGCGACCAGGTGGCGTACCTCCACCACGAACTGCGCCCCGAGAGCCTGCCCCCGGTCGCCCCCGAGGACCGCTACGCCCTCGTCGACCGGTACACGGCACTCCTGGACCTCGCGCGTGAACGCGCCGCCGCCCGCCCCGGAGCGGCCGCCCGGGTGCCGTACTCCGTGCTGTACGACGTCATGGTCCGCACCTGTCTGCGGACCTTCGCCCGCACCGCCCTGCCGGACGCGGTGGCCCGGGAGTTCTTCCGGCGCGCCGCCGACGCGGCCGTGCGGTACCGGCCGCCCGAGTACCGCCGCCCCGCCGGGCCGGAGGGCATGCGCCGCGCCCTGCTGGAGGACAACGCGTACGGCGGGTACCGGGCGTTCCAGGCCGCCAACCGGGCCCGCCGCACCACCCGCACGGCCGTGCGCTCGACGCGGCGCCGGATCGTGGGCGCGCTCGGCGACCGGCGGTACCGGGCGGCCCTGTCCCGGCCGGTCGATCCGGGGCTCGCCGTGTTCGCCGCGTACTGGTACCGGGGCGTGGCCTGCAACCCGGCGGCGATCGCGGCCAAGCTGACCGAACTCGCCCCGCAGATCCACCCGGTGTGGGTGGTGACCCCGGAGAACGCGGCGCTGCTGCCCCCGCACACCGACCACGTCCTCCCCGGCACCCCCCGCTACCGCGAGGTGCTGGCGACCGCGAAGTACCTCGTCAACAACGTCAACTTCCCCAACGCCGTCGTGAAGCGCCCGGACGCCGTCCACCTCCAGACCCACCACGGCACCCCGCTCAAGCGCATGGGTGTGGACCAGATGGACTTCCCGGCCGCCGCCAAGGGGTTGGACTTCCCTGCCCTGCTGTCCCGGATCGACAAGTGGGACTTCAGCGTCTCGGCGAACAGCCACTCCACCCGGATGTGGGAGCGCGCCTACCCGTCCCGCTTCGTCTCCCTCGACCACGGCTATCCGCGCAACGACGTGTACTACCGCGCCACGGCCGCCGACATCCGGGCGATCCGCGCCCGTCTGGGCATCGCCCCGGAGCGCCGGGCGATCCTCTACGCCCCCACCCACCGCGACTACGAGGCCGGCTGGACCCCCCGCCTCGACCTCGCCACCCTCGCCGATCGGCTGGGCGAGGACACGGTCCTGCTGGTGCGCGGCCACTACTTCTACGACGGCACGCCCTCCCCGCTGACCGCCCTGCGCCGCACCGGCCGGATCATCGACGTCTCCTCCTACGACCCGGTCGAGGACCTGGCCCTGGCGGCCGACGTCCTGGTCACGGACTACTCGTCGATCATGTTCGACTACGCCAACCTGGACCGCCCGATCGTCGTGTACGCCGACGACTGGGAGACGTACCGCTCCACCCGCGGGGTCTACTTCGACCTGATGGCCGAGCCGCCGGGCCAGGTGGCCCGCACCCAGGCGGAGCTGACCGAGATCCTCACCACCGAGGCCTGGCAGGACGAGGGCGCCGCGAAGGCACGGGCCGCGTTCCGCCGCCGCTTCTGCGAGTACGACGACGGGCACGCCGCCGAACGGGTCGTACGCCGGGTCTTCCTCGGTGAGAGCGAGGACGCCCTGCCACCGGTGGTCCCGCTGGAGGACCGCACGCCCGCGCCGAGCCCCCGGGAGGCCGTATGACTCCGGACGTCACGGTGACGATCATCGTCTACAACGACGCCGATCGTCTCCCCCGGGCCGTGGAGTCGGTGCTCCGGCAGACCCACGGCAACATCGAGATCATCATCAGCGACGACCACTCGACCGACGGGACGCCGTTCGTCGCCCGGGAGTTCGCCGCCCGGGACCCCCGCGTCCGGCATCTGCGGCTGCCCGAGAACAGCGGCGGGTGCAGCGCCCCTCGCAACCGCGCCCTGGACGTCGCGACGGCCCCGTACGTGATGTTCCTGGACAGCGACGACGAACTCACCGAGGACGCGGTCGAGCTGCTGCTCGCGGCCCACCGGGAACGGGAGATCGACTTCGCGATGGGCGCGGTCGTCCGGGTCCGCGAGGACAGCGGCCGCCGCACGCGGTGGATGCCGCACCTGGTCGCCGAGCGGCGCACGGTCCTCGGCATCGAGTCCGAGCCGCGGCTGCTCTTCGAGCACCTGTCGACGAGCAAGATGTACGCCCGGGCCTTCCTGGACCGGCACGACCTGCGGTTCCCCGAGGGCATCCACTACGAGGACCAGCTGTTCACCACGCAGGCGTACTGCCTCGCCAAGGAGTTCACGATCATCCCGGAGCCGGTGTACCGCTGGCACATCGCGCCCTTCGCGGCCGCCGACACCGCCTCCATCTCCAACCAGCGCGACCGGCTCGACAACGTCCGCGACCGGGTCGCCGTCCAGCGGCTCATCGACGACTTCCTCACCGAGAGCGGCCACGGGAGCCTGCGCGAGGACAAGGACTACAAGTTCCTCAAGCACGACTTCCGGATGTACGCGGGCGACCTGCCCTACCGCGACGACCCCTGGCTGGCCTCGTTCGCCGACCTGACCATCCCCTACCTCGACACCCTCTCCCCGGCGGCCTACGCCCGGCTGCCCCGGCCGGAGCGGGTGGTGCTCCAGCTGGTCCGCGAACGCCGCTTCCCCGAGGCCCGGCTGGCCGCGCGCGGCCTCGGCCACGGGGTGGCACCACGGCAGGTCACCCCGGACGCCGACGGCCGCGTCCACTGGGGCGGCACCGTCCCCACGGACGACCGGGCCCGCCGCGAGCTGGACGTCACCGACCTGGAGCTGGACACCCGTCCTTTCCGCAGCGCCCTGTTCCGGCACGAGATCACCGAGCTCACCCGGGGCCCCGGCGCCTCGGTCGACCTCGCCGTACGCACCTACGACCCCGGGCTGCGCCTGCCCGTCGGGCCGGTCCGGGCGAGCCTCGTCGTCGCTCCGGGCCGGCGCCGCCTGAAGGTGCCCTTCCGGCTCACCCCGGTGCGCCCCGGCGTCTTCGAGGGCCGGGTGCACCTGGACCTGACCTCGACGCCGATCCCCCGGCACGGCTTCGCGGGCGTACGCCACCCGCTGCTCCGCATCGAGCACCAGGGCCTCGCGCACTCCGCCGTGCTGCTGGCCCCCCTGTCCTTCCCCGTCCTCACCACCCGGATCGGCCACCACTCCGGGACGGCCCCGCACCGGGTGACGATCGAGCCGGAGAACCGCGGCCCGGGGCGCCTGCAGATCCGCTGGCAGCCGGTCGGCGTGACGGCCCGGCTGGTGCGCCCGGTGGTGCGGCGCCTCGACCGGCCGAGGGTGCGCAGGGCGGCCCGGCTGGTGCGGACCGTGCTGCGCTAGGGGGTGTCTCGGCGCGCGGAGGGCTTCAGCACCTCGTACAGCACCTGCCCGTCCGGGCCCGTGGCCACCCTGCGCAGCCCCTCGCCGGCCGGCGTCCCCCGGTCCACCACCCAGCGCACCCCGTACTCCCGCACGATCGCGCGCCGCGCCTCCAACGGCGTGCCCGGCGCGAAGTACGTCCGCACGGCCGCCGCCCGCCGGTCCTCGTCCGGCAGGAAGAAGTCGGGGTAGCCGGGCGCCACGGTGTACGGGCCGTACGCCGGGATCTGCCGCGCGGGCAGGGTGCGGGCCATGACGACGTCCCCGTACCGCACCCACGGGGTCAGCCAGTGGTACCCGGCCCACGGCTCCCGGAACCTGTCGGCGACCGCCCGCGGCAGGGCGGTGCGGGGCACGACGTAGCCCAGGGTGCCGGTCTGCGTCCACGCCCCGGCCAGCAGCGCCGCCGTCAGGGCCGCCGCCCAGGCGGTGCGCCTGCGGCCGGGCCGGGCGGCGGCCACCGCGAGCGCGGCGGCGAGCTGCGCGGGGATCACCACGGCGGGCAGCGCGCGGCCCCACGAGTAGTGCCCGCTCAGCCAGCCGGCCGCGACGACCAGCACGCCCAGCCCGAAGAACAGCGCCAGCGGATCGAGCCGGTCCCTGCGCCACCTCGGCACGAGCGCCGCCACCCCGAGCAGCACCAGCCAGTACCGCCCGGGCAGGTCCCGGTACAGGCCCCGGTGCACCGACTCCAGGTCGGCCCCCGCCCCGAACAGCGCGAAGAAGTCGTAGTACGGCCACGCCCACAGGACCACCGCGCCGACCGCGAGGGCACCCGCGAGCCGTGCCGTCACCGCGCGTCCCGGCCGCCCGGCGACCGCCGTGGCCAGCGCGCCGAGCGAGGCGACGACCCCGGAGAACTGGTGGCAGAGCAGGATCACCGCCCACAGCACGCCGAGCCCCAGCCACACCCCCCAGCCGGCCTCCGCCCGCACCGCCCTGGCCAGCCACGCCCACAGATGGAAGGCCAGCCCCAGCGCGAACACGCTCGGGTACGACACCGTCAGCGCCAGCGAGTTCAGCCCCAGGAAGCCGCTCCACGCGAACAGGGACGTGCCCCACAGGAACACCAGGCACAGCAGGGCGAGTGCGGGGGCCGCCCGGTCCGCGGTCAGCGTCCGGACGTACCGCCAGACACCGGTGACCAGCAGCGCAAGGCCCACCAGGGCGCCGATCCGCAGCACCACGAAGACCGACAGGCCGGTCAGCCGGGCCACGCAGCCCAGGACGAGCATCCACGGCGAGTAGTAGGGGCTGGGAGTGTCCGCGTCGACCAGGGGGTTGCCGGGATCGGCCAGGCTGTGGCGCAGGCGTTCCACGGTCGCCGCGTGCATGCCGAGGTCCCCGGCCCACGGGAGCCGGACGATCACCAGGAGCAGCAGGGCGAGGACCAGCGCGCCGGCGGCCCCCGCGACGACCGCCGCCCTCGGCGGCATGGCCCGGATCGTGGTCACACCGGCACTGTAATTCCCGTTTTGTCCGTGATGCGGGAGCGCCCCGGACCGATGGGGTCCGGGGCGCTCCGCCGCACGTCCGCCTCAGGCGGCCGGGCGGCTCAGGTGTGCGACCGCAGCAGCGTGCGCATGGTGCGCATCGCCACCGAGAGGTTGGCCAGGTCGAACGCGTCCGAGCCGCGGATCTCCTCCAGCGTGGTACGCGCCCGGCCCAGGATCGCCGCGTTCTTGCGCTCCCACGCCTCGAAGCGCTGCTCGGGCGTCGCGGTGCCGTCGCCGACCGCCAGGACGTCCGAGGTCAGCGCCGCGTGGGCGGCGTACAGGTCCTCGCGGATGGAGGCGCGGGCCATGGACTGCCAGCGGTCGGACCGCGGCAGCTCGATGATCCGGTCCATGAGCTGGCTGATGTGCAGCCGGTCACCGAGGTCGTAGTAGACCTCGGCGACGTCCATCGGGTCCTTGCCCATACGGTCGGCCACCGAGACGATGTCGAGCGTCGGGAAGGCCGAGGAGAACCCGGCGACCCGCTGGGCCAGCTCGACGGGCACCCCGGCATCGGTCAGCTCGTCGTGGATCTGCTGGTACCAGTCCAGATCGGCGCCGCGCAGCAGCTTCGGCAGCTGCGACCACACCTGCTCCACCCGGTCGGAGAAGAAGTCGACCGTGTCCGCGAGCGCGAGCGGCTGCTGCCGGTTGTTCAGCAGCCAGCGCGTGCCGCGCTCGACCAGGCGCCGCGAGTGCAGCCGGATGCGGGTCTGGACGGCGGCCTCGACCTTGTTGTCCAGCGCCTCGACCGCGTCCCACACCTCCGCCGAGCGGAAGATCGCGCGGGCCACCGTCTGCGCCCGGACGATCTCCTCCAGCGAGGCCCCGGTCTCCTCGCGCAGCCGGTGGAGATACGTCGTACCGCCCGTGTTGACCGTGTCGTTGACCAGCACGGTCGTGGTGATCTCACGGCGCAGCGGGTGACTGACGAGGTGCTCGGGGAACCGCTCGCGCAGCGCCGTCGGGAAGTAGGAGTGCAGCAGCGTGCTCAGGTACGGGTCGTCCGGCAGCGAGGTGTGCAGCAGCTCCTCGGCGACCGTGATCTTCGTGTACGCCATCAGCACGGCCGTCTCCGGGCCGGTCAGGCCGTGGTCGGAGTTCAGGCGCTCGCGGATCTGCCGGTCCGTGGGCAGGAACTCCAGCGCACGGTCCAGGTGCCCCTCCCTGACCAGGTGCTTCATGAAGCGCTGCTGGGCGTGGAGCATGGCGCCGGACTGGGCGAGGGCGTTGGCGATCGCCGTGTTCTGCGCGTAGTTGTTGCGCAGGACCAGGCGGCCGACCTCGTCCGTCATCTCGGCGAGCAGCTTGTTGCGCTGCTTGACCGTCATGTCGCCGTCGGCGACCAGGCCGTTGAGCAGGATCTTGATGTTCACCTCGTGGTCGGAGGTGTCCACGCCCGCGCTGTTGTCGATGGCGTCGGTGTTGATCCGGCCGCCGCTCCGGGCGAACTCGATCCGGCCGAGCTGGGTCAGGCCCAGGTTGCCGCCCTCGCCGACCACCTTGACGCGCAGGTCGGCGCCGTCGACCCGGATGGCGTCGTTCGCCTTGTCGCCGACGTCGGCGTTCGACTCGGTGCTGGCCTTGACGTAGGTGCCGATGCCGCCGTTCCACAGCAGGTCCACCGGGGCCTGGAGGATGGCCTTCATCAGCTCGGCCGGGGTCATCTTGGCGACCTTGCCCTCGATGCCCAGGGCCTCGCGGATGTGCGCGTTGACGCTGATGGCCTTCGCGCTGCGCGGGAAGACGCCGCCACCGGCCGACAGCAGCGAGGGGTCGTAGTCCTCCCAGCTGGAGCGCGGCAGCTCGAACAGGCGCCGGCGCTCGGCGTAGGAGGTCGCCGCGTCCGGGGTCGGGTCGATGAAGATGTGCCGGTGGTCGAACGCGGCGACCAGCCGGATGTGCTCGCTGAGCAGCATGCCGTTGCCGAACACGTCACCGGACATGTCGCCGACGCCGACGACCGTGAAGTCCTCGCTCTGCGTGTCGACGCCGAGCTCGCGGAAGTGCCGCTTGACGGACTCCCAGGCGCCCCGGGCGGTGATGCCCATGCCCTTGTGGTCGTAGCCGGCCGAACCGCCGGAGGCGAAGGCGTCCCCGAGCCAGAAGTTGTAGGACTCGGCGACCTCGTTGGCGATGTCGGAGAACTTCGCGGTGCCCTTGTCGGCGGCGACGACGAGGTAGGTGTCGTCCCCGTCGTGCCGGACGACGTCCGCCGGGGGCACGACCTCGCCGGCCACCATGTTGTCGGTGATGTCGAGCAGCGCCGAGATGAACGTCCGGTAGCTGGCGATACCTTCCGCCATCCAGGCGTCCCGGTCCACGGCCGGGTCGGGCAGCTGCTTGGCGACGAAGCCGCCCTTGGCGCCGACCGGCACGATCACGGTGTTCTTCACCATCTGCGCCTTGACCAGGCCGAGGATCTCCGTGCGGAAGTCCTCACGCCGGTCGGACCAGCGCAGACCGCCGCGGGCGACCTTGCCGAAGCGCAGGTGCACACCCTCGACGCGCGGCGAGTACACCCAGATCTCGTACGCCGGGCGCGGCGCCGGGAGGTCCGGGATGGCCTGCGGGTCGAACTTCATGGAGACGTAGTCGTGCGGCTCGCCCGCGGCCGCCTCCTGGAAGAAGTTGGTGCGCAGCGTCGCCTTGATGACGGTGAGGAAGGACCGCAGGATCCGGTCCTCGTCCAGGCTCGCCACCTGGTCCAGGGCCGCGTCGAGCTCCTCGAGCAGCGCGTCCACGATCTCGCGGCCCGCGCGCTGGCGGTCCGGCGACAGCCGCGCCTCGAACAGGGAGACGAGGAGCCGGGTCGTGTGGACGTTGTGGCGGAGGGTGTCCTCCATGTAGTCCTGCGAGAAGGTCGACCCGGCCTGCCGCAGGTACTTGGCGTACGCCCGCAGCACCATGGCCTGCCGCCAGGTCAGCCCGGCGCTCAGCACGAGGGCGTTGAAGCCGTCGTTCTCGGCCTTGCCGGTCCAGGTGGCGGCGAACGCCTCCGAGAAGCGCTCACGCGCGTCGTCGCCCGCGTAGTCGGCGGCGGCGGCCTGGCTCGGCATGCGCAGACCGAAGTCGTAGATCCAGGCGACGCTGCGGTCGGAGCAGCGCAGCTCGTACGGCCGCTCGTCGACGACCTCGACACCGAGCCGGCTGAGCACCGGCAGGACGGCGGACAGCGAGACGGCCGCGCCCTTCCGGTAGATCTTGAAGCGGCGCTCCTCGGGGGCGGCGCCGACCGGCTCGTACAGGCTCAGCGAGAAGTCCTTCTCCTCGGTGAGCTGTTCGATGTGGACGAGGTCGGAGACCGCGGAGCGCGGGCCGTGGTCGGCCTTGTAGCCCTCGGGGAAGGCGTTGCCGTAGCGGCGCAGCAGTTCGGCCGCGTGCTCCTCGCCGAGCTCGGCGTTCAGCGCGTCGGCGAAGCCGTCGGCCCAGGACCGGGCGGCGTCCACCAGCCGGGCCTCGATGCGCTCCTTGTCGGCGTCGGACAGCTGCGGCAGCTCGGTGCCCTGCGGGACGCGGACCACGAAGTGCAGCCGGGAAAGGATCGACTCGGTGTTCCAGGCGGTGAAGTCGACGCTGATGCCGCCGAGCTCCTCCTTCAGGATGTCGATGATCCGCAGGCGCACGCCGGTGGTGTAGCGGTCGCGGGGGAGGTAGACGAGGGCCGAGTAGTAGCGGCCGTACTCGTCCTGGCGCAGGTACAGCCGCAGGCGGCGGCGTTCCTGGAGGTAGAGGACCGACGTGGCGATGCCCCGAAGCTCGTCGACCGGGGTCTGGAAGAGCTCGTCGCGCGGGTAGGTCTCCAGGATCTGGAGCAGGTCGCGTCCGTCGTGGCTGTGCGGCGAGAAGCCGGCGCCGCTGAGCACCTCGTCGACCTTGCGGCGGATCACGGGAACGCGGCGCACGGACTCGGTGTAGGCGGCCGAGGAGAACAGACCCAGGAAGCGGCGCTCGCCGACGACCTCGCCGTTCTCGTCGAACTTCTTCACGCCGACGTAGTCGAGGTACGACGGCCGGTGGACGGTGGCCCGGCTGTTGGCCTTGGTGAGGATGAGCAGCTTGTGCTCGCGGGCCTTGGCGCGGGCGTCGGCGGGCAGCCGCTCGAAGGACGGGCTGACGGGGTGGGCGTCGTTCTCGGAGTGGTGCGGGTCCGAGCGCAGTATGCCCAGGCCGGTGCCCGGCACGGCGGCCAGCGAGTCGTCCTCGCGCAGCTCGTACTCGCGGTAGCCGAGGAAGGTGAAGTGGTCGTCGGCCAGCCAGCGCAGCAGCTCGCGGGCCTCCTCGATCTCCTGCTCGCGCAGGTCGGAGTGGGGCTCGCCCGGCAGCTCGTCGGCCATGCGCAGGGCCGCGTCCCGCATCTTGCTCCAGTCCTCGACGGCCTCACGGACGTCGGACAGGACGCGGAGCAGGTCGGCGGTGATCTGCTTGAGGTCGCCGCGGTCGGTCTCGCGGTCGATCTCGACGTGGATCCAGGACTCGATGTGCGTGTCGTGCGGCAGGTCCCCGGCGGGCGCCGCGGGCAGCACCTCGATGAGCTTGCCGGTCAGATCGCGGCGGACGACGACGAGGGGGTGGATGACCAGGTGGATCCCCCGCCCCTGCCGGGTCAGCTCGTTGGTGACGGAGTCCACCAGGAACGGCATGTCGTCGGTGACGACCTCGACGACGGAGTGGCTGCACGTCCAGCCGTTCTCCTCGACCGTCGGCGTGTGGACCCGGACGTTGGCCGTGCCCTGCGGGCGGTTCTCGGCCAGCCGGTAGTGCGAGAAAGCGGCTCCGAAGACGTCGACCGGGTCGCGGTCGAGCAGGTCCTCCGGGGCGGTGTGCAGGTAGTAGCGCTGGAGGAACGAGAGCACCTTGTCGTGGTCCGGGGTGCCGGAACCGCCCTCGCCCTTGGTCCCGGTCGGTAGGTGCCCCCCGACCGGGCTGTTCTCAGCTACCCGGGCGGCCCGTTCGAGCAGCTCGGCCTTGGCTTCGTCCAGCTTGGTCTGCATTGTCCTCTGGCTCCTGTCGCGCGCCGTTGCGTGACGTTGAAGGAAGTACGGTCTCTTCCCCTCCGGCGTGACGCCGCGACGCGGGGTGTCCGGTCTGCTTCGACGCTATGCCGAGAGGTGAGATGAGCGGGGGTATATGAGCCATTCTTGAGCTGCCCAAGGGGTGTGACGCCGCTCTCCGCGGCACCCGGGCCCGGGGGACCGATCGCGTCCCGGGGGCCCGTACACCCCCCTCCCGCCCGTGAAGACCAGCGAGCGCCGCCCGGTCACGGATGTCCTCCGTGGTCGCCGGGCGCGGGGCAGGGGCATCGTCGCCCCCGCGAGCTATCGCGCTGATCACGCCACCCAGGCTATCGCCCCGCACAGGGGGCCCGTCATGAGCCGTATGTGTACAAAACCGGGGGGTGAACTTTGACGTTCTGCACAGGGGCGAACCGGGCGGGCGGGGCGTAACTGGCGGGGCGGGACACCCGGGGGCAGCCTGGTGAGCAGACGCGGCGGCACGGGAGCCGCGGGACGGCACCGGAATCCGGCCGTCCGTACGCGGCCCGTGTCCGAAAAGAGCGGTCGTCTCCCCGCCGCACGGTCTTGCCACGTCCCGCGCGCGGCGGCACGTTGCCCACAGGCCGGCCGGACAGAACCGCCGGCCCGGCAAGGAGAGGAGCCCGGCATGACAGCGAAGATCCTCATCGTCACCGGCGACGCCGCGGAGTCGCTGGAGGTCCTCTACCCCTACCAGCGCCTGCGCGAGGAGGGCTACGAGGTCCACATCGCGGCGCCCACCCGCAAGAAGCTGCGGTTCGTCGTGCACGACTTCGAACCCGGCTTCGACACCTACACCGAGAAGCCCGGCTACACCTGGCCGGCCGACCTCGCCTTCTCCGAGGTCGACCCCGGCGCGTACGTCGCCGTCGTGGTCCCGGGCGGCCGGGCGCCCGAGTATCTGCGCAACGATCCGGAGCTGCGGAAGATCCTGAAGTCGTTCTTCGACTCCGACAAGCCGGTCGCGCAGATCTGCCACGGTCCCCTGCTCACCGCAGCGATCGACACCCTGCGCGGCCGCCGTGTCACGGCCTATCCGGCCCTGGAGCTGGACATGCAGGCCGCGGGCGCCACCTTCCAGGACGCCGAGGCGGTCGTCGACGGCACCCTGGTGTCGTCCCGCGCCTGGCCGGACCACTCCGCGTGGATGCGTGAGTTCCTGACGGTGCTGCGGGCGAAGGCGCCGGTGAGCTGAGGCCGGGCAGCTGTGTGAGGCCGGGCACCGGTCTGACGTCGGGTACTGGTCTGACGTAGGGCACTCCGGGACCGGCCCCGCCTCGGGTCGGCCGCTGCTTCAGGGGCGGCCACCGTTGTGAGGCCGGCCGCCGTTCTGGGGCGGGGCCCGCGCCGGGCCCGCCTCAGGCGGCCAGCCGCTCCGCCTCGGCGACGGCTTCCGCGAGCGAGTCCACGACCGGCACGCCAACCGTCTCCAGGCTCGCGCGGCTGTGCGAGCCGCCGGTGTAGAGCACGGCCCGCGCCCCCACGTGCAGCGCGGCCACCGCGTCGTCGGCGGCGTCCCCGATCACCACCGTGCGCGTCGGGTCCACGCCCGCCAGCGCCTCGATGTGCCGCACCATGTGCTCGGCCTTGCTGCCCCCGGACGGCCCGACCCGGCCGTCGACGCGCAGGAAGTGCGCCTCGATCCCGAACCCCCGCACCAGTGGCACCAGCTCGTCGTGCGTGTACATGCTGAGCAGCGACTGGCTGCGCCCGGCCGACCGCCAGCCCGACAGCAGCTCCCCCACGCCCTCGGTGAGCCCGCACGACACCCGGTGCTCGGCGTAGTGGCGGTGGAAGGTCACGTCCATGACCTCCCACTCGGCGTCCGTCGGCAGCCGGCCGAGCAGCCGCTCGTAGAACTTCGGCACCGGTACGCAGTACATCGCCCGGTACTGCTCGATCGTGATCGGGGCGAGCCCCAGCTCCCCGAAGGCCGCGTTGGTCGCCCCGATGATGGCGTCGTTGTCGTGGAACAGCGTCCCGTTCCAGTCCCAGACGATGTGCGCCCCTGACTGCTTCCCCATGTCCAGAACCGTACCCGGCCGCACCGACAATCAAGAGAGGAGCAGGTCACCGGCCGGGAGCACTCGGGGGCAGGCCGCGCGACCGGGAGCGCTCGAGAGCAGGCCGACGACCGGGAGCGCCGGGAGGCCGGCGCGCGACCGGGTCAGTCCGGGAGGTCCACCAGGTTCGGGATCTCCTGCGTGGCGAACCAGAGCAGTTCGTGGTCCTCGGCGCCGTCCACGACGAACTGGGCGTCGTCGTCCCCGCCGTCCGCCGCCTCCAGCGCCGCCGCGGCCGCCGCCACGTCCGCCTCGGCGTCGTCGGCGTCCACGTGCACCGCGGCGGCCTTGGCCAGCCGTACGCCCCCGGAGACCCGCACCTCGCCCAGCGCCGACGGGTCCAGCCCGCGGTCCGGGTCGGCGACGGCCGCCCCGTCGGGCACGTCGACGGCGACCACGACCCGGCGGCGCCGCGCGCCCGGGTCCGCCGCGAGCAGCCGCAGCGAGGCCATGGCGGCCCGGTTCAGCGCGGCGTACTCCAGCTCCTCGATGTCGTCGGAGAGATACCACTCGCGCAGGCCCGGGGTGACCGCGTACGCGACGAGCCCGGTCCCCAGATCACCCGTCTTGTACGCCTCGGCGAGACCGGGGAGGGTCAGGGGGACGTAGACGCGCATGACTGACCGCTTTCTCGCACTCGCTCGTGTGGCTCGACACCGCCTCGGGCGGGCCGCTTCCGCGCCGTCCGAGGCGGCCTTCAGGATACGTGGGGACGTCCCCTTTCGAGTCCCCGTCACCTCTTCCGCCCGCGTCCACCTCCGTCCCCCGATTCACCCGGTACCGCCCCGCCGACACGGGCCCGAGCGCCCGCCCGTCACCCTGATAGGTGAACCTTCCGGCTGCTCCGACCCGGGCTCCCGCTTCCTTGCCGCCGCCCCGGGCGACCCCGTACAAGATCAGCGAGCACGAAGTTACCGCCCGGTATGCGCCGGGCCCGCCGATCGGGGACTCGATGAACAAGGTCATGACCAGGGCCGTCCAGCACCGCCCCGGCAGCCGTCCGCCGGCCCGCCGTGACACCCGCCGGCCCGCCGGCTCCCCGCCCCGCACACCGAGCGGCGGCACCTCCCGTACGACCTCCCCGGGCGCCCGGCCCCCAGGCTCCCCCGGCGCCACCCCGCCCCGGTCCCGCACCCGGCCCGCGGACAGCCGCCCGGCCACCGTCCCGAGCCGGGGAACGGCCGGTACCGCGGGACCTCTCCCCCACCCGCGCCCCACCGACGTCTTCGCCGACCGCCTGCTCCTCGTCCTGAGCGGCCAGCGCCCCGTCCACTCGATGCTCCGCCACACCGCGGGCCGCGCCTACGACGACCTCGCCCACCTCGCCGAGCGCGGCCCGCTGCGCACCCGGGGCACCCGCCCGGTCGTCCGGGACCTCGGCTGGTTCGAGCCCCGCCCGGGTGCCGTCGAGGTCTTCGCCCGCATCGGCGCCGGCGACCAGCTCCGTGCGATGGCCTTCCGCCTGGAACAGGGCCCCGACCTCCGCTGGCGCTGCACAGCGGTGGAACTGGGCGGTCCCCGCGCGCCGCGCGGCGAGGACGACTGAGCGAAGGGGGCCGTGCGGCCGTGTGCAAGGGCGGTCAGGCGCCGCCCGGAGCGTGGCGAGCCCTGGCGTCACACCGGCGCCCCGCCGCCCGCCGTCCGGCCCGCCAGGCCCGCCACCCCGCCATGGCTGCCATGGCGGCCATGGCTGCCATGGCGGCCACGGCCGCACACGGCGAAGGGCCGGGTCCTCCCGAAGGAGGCCCGGCCCTGCCGACCGCTGTGACCGTCGACGCGCCGACGCGCGTCCCGGTTACTTCTTGCGGCGGCGGCCGCCGCGCGCCTGCTTGCGGCGCTCCGCGCGCGTGAGGCCGTCGGCCTCGGAACGCACCGGCTCGTCGCCGTTGTCGAAGTCGCCCTCGATGATGTCACCCTCGCCGTCGACCTTGGGCGCGGTGTAGTGCAGCCGGTCCGGACGGCGCGGCGCCTCCAGGCCCTTGGCGCGGATCTCGGGGCGGGCGCCCGCCTGCGCGGGCACCGCGTCCTGCTTCTCCAGGTCCGCCACCGGCTTGGTGTCCTCGACCGGGACCTCCTCGACCTGCTGCTCGACCTGGACCTCCAGGTTGAACAGGTAGCCGACGGACTCCTCCTTGATGCCCTCCATCATGGCGGTGAACATGTCGAAGCCCTCGCGCTGGTACTCGACCAGCGGGTCCTTCTGCGCCATCGCGCGCAGGCCGATGCCCTCCTGGAGGTAGTCCATCTCGTAGAGGTGCTCGCGCCACTTGCGGTCCAGGACCGACAGCACGACCCGGCGCTCCAGCTCCCGCATGATCTCGGAGCCGAGCTGCGCCTCACGGGCCGCGTACTGCTCGCGGATGTCGTCCTTGATGGACTCGGCGATGAAGTCAGCGGTGAGCCCGGCGCGGTCGCCGGCCGCCTCCTCCAGCTCCTCGATGGTGACCTTCACCGGGTAGAGCTGCTTGAAGGCGCCCCACAGCCGGTCCAGGTCCCACTCCTCGGCGAAGCCCTCGGCGGTCTCCGCGGCGACGTAGGCGTCGATGGTGTCGTCCATGAAGTGCTGCACCTGCTCGTGCAGGTCCTCGCCCTCCAGGACGCGGCGGCGCTCGCCGTAGATGACCTCGCGCTGGCGGTTGAGGACCTCGTCGTACTTCAGGACGTTCTTACGGGTTTCGAAGTTCTGCGTCTCGACCTGCGACTGGGCGGAGGCGATCGCGCGCGTGACCATCTTGTTCTCGATCGGCACGTCGTCCGGGACGTTCGCCATCGACATCACGCGCTCGACCATCTGGGCCTTGAACAGGCGCATCAGGTCGTCACCGAGGGACAGGTAGAAGCGGGACTCGCCCGGGTCGCCCTGACGGCCGGAACGACCGCGCAGCTGGTTGTCGATCCGGCGCGACTCGTGCCGCTCGGTGCCGAGGACGTACAGGCCGCCGAGCTTCTCGACCTCGTCCTTCTCGGCCTTCACCGCCTGCTCGGCCCGCTCCAGGGCGGCCGGCAGGTAGTGCGCCCACTCCTCGATGTGCTCCTCGGGGTCCAGGCCCCGCTGGCGCAGCTCGGCCTCGGCGAGGTCCTCGGGGTTGCCGCCGAGCTTGATGTCCGTACCACGGCCGGCCATGTTGGTGGCCACGGTGACCGCGCCCTTGCGCCCGGCCTGGGCGACGATGATCGCCTCACGGTCGTGCTGCTTGGCGTTGAGCACCTCGTGCTGCACACCGCGCTTGCTGAGCTGCTGGGACAGGTACTCGGACTTCTCGACCGACGTCGTGCCGACGAGGATCGGCTGGCCCTTCTCGTGCTTCTCGACGATGTCGTCGACGACCGCCTCGAACTTCGCGACCTCGGTGCGGTAGATGAGGTCGGACTGGTCCTTGCGGACCATGGGCCGGTTGGTCGGGATGGGCACCACACCGAGCTTGTAGATCTGGTGGAACTCGGCGGCCTCGGTCATCGCCGTACCGGTCATGCCGGACAGGCCCGGCATCTCCTTGCCGTTGTGGTCGTGCCGCTTGTAGAGGCGGAAGAAGTTCTGGAGGGTGATCGTGGCGAGCGTCTGGTTCTCGTCCTTGATCGGCACGCCTTCCTTGGCCTCGATGGCCTGGTGCATGCCCTCGTTGTAACGGCGGCCGGCGAGGATACGTCCGGTGTGCTCGTCGACGATCATGACCTCGTCGTCGATGATGACGTAGTCCTTGTCCTTCTTGAAGAGCTCCTTCGCCTTGATGGCGTTGTTCAGGTAGCCCACCAGAGGGGTGTTGACCGACTCGTAGAGGTTGTCGATTCCCAGCCAGTCCTCGACCTTGGCGACGCCCGACTCGTGGATGGCGACGGTGCGCTTCTTCTCGTCGACGTCGTAGTCGCCGGTCTCCTCGATGCCCTTGAGCGGCTGGCCGGCCTCGCCGCGCTTGAGGCGCGTGACCAGCTTGGCGAAGTCGCCGTACCACTTGGTGGCCTGGTCGGCCGGGCCGGAGATGATCAGCGGCGTACGGGCCTCGTCGATGAGGATCGAGTCGACCTCGTCGACGATGGCGAAGTTGTGGCCGCGCTGCACCAGCTCGTCCTTCGACCACGCCATGTTGTCGCGGAGGTAGTCGAAGCCGAACTCGTTGTTCGTGCCGTAGGTGATGTCGCAGGCGTACTGCTCGCGGCGCTGGGCCGGCGTCATGTTGGCGAGGATGCAGCCGACGCTCAGGCCCAGGAACTTGTGGACGCGGCCCATCATCTCGGAGTCGCGCTCGGCCAGGTAGTCGTTGACCGTGATGAGGTGGACGCCCTCGCCGGACAGCGCGTTCAGGTACGCGGGGAGCGTGCCGACGAGCGTCTTGCCCTCACCCGTCTTCATCTCGGCCACGTAGCCGAGGTGGAGCGCCGCGCCACCCATCATCTGCACGTCGTAGTGACGTTGGCCCAGGACGCGCTTGGCCGCCTCGCGCACGGTGGCGAAGGCCTCGGGCAGCAGGTCGTCCAGGGTCTCGCCGTCGGCGTAGCGCTGCTTGTACTCATCGGTGAGGGCCCGCAGCTCGGCGTCGGAGAGGTCGACGAAGTCCTCTTCGATGGAGTTGACCTGGTCCGCGATGCGGTGCAGCTTGCGCAGGATCTTGCCTTCGCCTGCACGCATGATCTTCGAGAGGACGGACACGGGGGTTGGTCTCCTTGCCGGTCGGGCCTGGGACGGTCGGTTTTCCTTCTGACTTGACTGAGCAACGGCCATCGTATGCGAGGACCCCGCCGCGTCGGGAGCCTGCCGGGGGCGCCGGGCCTCAGCTGCTTCAAATCTCCGTCAAAGGGGACAACGGCCAGGGGTGCCGGATGGTGCCGCGTTCCGCCGACGAATTGTGCCGAACGCGGTCGCGCGCTCACTCACCGCGGCCGTGTCGCCGTTCGCCGCTCATCGGATGGCGCGCCCCGGGCGCCATTGAGGAGAATCGGCCGATGGAACCCGTCACGCTCACCACCGGCCGCCTCCTGATGCGCACCGTCGGCCCGGGCGACTCCGACGCCGTGTACGAGGCGGCCCAGGATCCCGACATCCAGCGCTGGACCACCATCCCGTCCCCCTATCTACGCGAGCACGCCCACAGCTTCACGCACGAGCTCGTCCCGGACGGCTGGCGCAGCGGCACGATGTTCACCTGGGGGCTGTTCCTCCCCCGCGACGGGGACCTGGCGGGCATGATCGGCCTCACGATGCGTTCCATGAGCTCCGTCGAGATCGGCTACTGGGGCACCAAGCGGCATCGCGGCCGCGGCCATGTCACCGAGGCGGTGCTCGCCGCCTCCCGCTGGGCCTTCTCCGATCTGCGGGTGGACCGTGTCGAGTGGCGCGCCGAGGTGGGCAACGGGCCCTCCCGCGCGGTCGCCGAGCGCGCCGGTTTCACCGTCGAGGGCACCTTGCGCTCCGCCCTCATCCAACGGGGTGTGCGCCGCGACTGCTGGGTGGGTTCCCTGCTCCCGTCCGACCTGGGGCTGCCGTCCGCGGCCCCCTATCTGCCCGCGGGACGCCCGCCGTCGTAGACCCGCCGTGCCCGTCCCGGGAGAAGTCCCAGCTCACGCCCGAGTGTCAGTGCCACGCCCTAAGGTGCGCACCATGACGACCCCGCGCCCCACCCTCCACCTCTCGGCCGACGAGGCCCGTCGTATCGTCCTCCGCGCGCAGGGCTTCCTCGGCGCCCCCGACCGCCGGGGCGGTGTCCGCGGCGTCCTGCGGCACCTCGGCGCGGTCCAGCTCGACACCATCTCCGTACTGGCCCGCAGTCACGAACTCGTCCCGTACGCACGCCTGGGCGCGGTCGGCCGCAAGACGGTCGAGGCGGCCTACTGGACCGACACACACGCCTTCGAATACTGGTCGCACGCCGCGTGCATCCTGCCCGTGGAGGAGTGGCCGCACTTCGCGTTCCGGCGCCGCGCCTACCGCGCCCGCCCGCACTGGAACCACGAGCTCCCCGAGGGCGCCTACGACCAGGTGATCAAGCAGCTCCGCGCCGAGGGCCCGCTGACCGCGACCGAGCTGGGCGGTGCCAAGCGCACCAGCGAGTGGTGGGACTGGTCGGGCGCGAAGGTCGCCGTCGAGCGCGCCCTGATGTACGGCGAGGTGGTCTGCGTCGAGCGCCGCGGCTGGAAGCGCCTGTACGACCTGGCCGAGCGCGCCATCCCCGCGTCCCTCCTCCACGACGACCTGGACGACGCCGAATGCCTGCGGCGCCTCGTCGGCCTGGCGGGTCAGGCGCTCGGGGTGGGCACCCGCGCGGACATCGCCGACTACCACCGTCTGAAGGGCGAGCAGGTCGACGCCGTGATCGCCGACTCGGGGCTGGTGCCGGTGACGGTGGAGGGCTGGGCCAAGCCGGCCTGGGCGGACCCGACGGCGCTCGGCACACCGCCGCGCGGCCGTCACCGTACGACGCTGCTGTCGCCGTTCGACTCGCTGATCTGGGAGCGGGCGCGCACGGAGCGGATCTTCGGCTTCACCCACCGTCTGGAGGCGTACGTCCCCCGGCAGAAGCGCGTCCACGGGTACTTCGCCATGCCGGTCCTGGCCGGCGGCCGACTGGTCGGCCGGGTCGATCCGGCCCGGGAGGGCCGCACCCTGGTGGCGAAGCAGGTCTCGCTGGCCGGCCCGAAGGCGGTGCCGGCGGTGGCGCAGGCGCTGGCCGAGGCGGCGGGCTGGGTCGACTGCACGGACGCGCGGGTGGAGCGCGTCGACACCCCGGAGCTGCGCGAGCCGCTCGCCCGGGAGCTCGCCCGCCTGATGGCGTGACCGGCGAGGCCGCCGCCCGGCCGGTCAGCGGATCTCGAGGATCTTCTCCCGCATCGCGTAGACCACGGCCTCCATCCGGGAGTGCAGCTGCAGCTTCTCCAGGATGTTGCGCACGTGGTTCTTCACGGTGTTCTCCGAGATGAACAACTCCTTGGCGATGTCCCGGTTGTTCATCCCGGTGGCGACGAGCTTGAGCACCTCCAGCTCGCGGTCGGTGAGGCGCGGCGCGGGCACGAGCCGGCGCTCGTCCGTCCGCTGGATCATCGACTTGAACTCGGTGAGCAGCTTCGACGCCATGGACGGGCTGATCTGGGACTGTCCGTCGGCCACGGCGCGGATGGCGGTGGCGACCTCGTCCGTGGAGATCTCCTTGAGGAGGTAGCCGGTCGCGCCCGCCTTGATGGCGTCGTAGAGGTCGGCCTCCTCGTCGCTGATCGTCAGCATGATGATCTTCGCGCTGGGGGCCACCTCCTTGATGGAGGTGCAGGCCTCGATGCCGCCTCGCCGGGGCATGCGGACGTCCATCAGCACGATGTCGGGCAGCAGGTCGGCGGCCTTGTCGACGGCCTCGGCGCCGTCGCCCGCCTCTCCCACCACCTGGATGTCCTCCTCGGCGGCGAGCACGATCTCCAGCCCACGGCGGAACAGGGCGTGGTCGTCCACGACGAGGACTCTGATCGGCTCCTTGCGCGGAGAGCCCGCGTCCGGGCCCGCGCCGACGACATCACCGTCGGCGTCCTCGTCCCGCATCGGTCCGAAGCTGTCCGTCATGGTTCCTCCCCCTGAGGCTGTGGCTGGTCGCATGCCATCGCCAACCCAAGGCAGTGGCCCATCGGTTGGGCCGTCCGGTCATGATTCCATGCCTGGCCGACAGTGCGGTGACGTGCGGGGCGCGAAGTGGTCGCACACCGGTGCCCCTGGGGGCGCACACGCGCTCCAGGGGCACCGCTCAGCCGTCGGCCGGGTGGGTCAGCCGCCCAGCGTGCCACCGGCCGCTGGTGCTTGCGCCTCGGTGACCATCGGGTCCGTGCTCAGGTGGATGACGCCGTAGTCGTAGGCGTGGCGCCGGTAGACGACGCTCGGTTCCTTCGTCTCGGAGTCGACGAACAGGTAGAAGTCGTGCCCGACCAGCTCCATCTCGTAGAGGGCCTGGTCGAGGGTCATCGGGGAGGCGACGTGGGTCTTCTCGCGCACGACGAGCGGGCCTTCGCCCTTCACCTCGAGCGAGCCGATCTTCTTGGTGGGAATCGCGTCCGGCTCTTCGGTCTCGAAGGTCTGCCCGTTGCCGTTCAGCGTCGCGGCACCGGGGACGTGGTCGGGCACCTCGGCCGCTGTGATCCGGCGTGCGCCCCGGCGCGAGAACCGCTTGTCGTGCTGCTTGCGCAGCCGGGCGTCCAGCTTCTCCGCCGCGAGGTCGAGCGCCGCGTACGGGTCGCTGGCCGCGGCCTCCGCCCGGATCACCGGACCGCGGGAACGCAGGGTGATCTCCACCCGGTCGCAGCGGTCGGCCTGTCGCGGGTTGGGCTCCTTGGACACCTCGACGTCGAGGCTGATCACCTTGGCATCGAGCCTCTGGATCTTCTCCAGCTTCAGCTTCTCGGCCACGTGCTTGCGGAACCGCTCGGGCACCTCGGTCTTGCGGCCCTTGACGACGATGTCCACGCAGAACTCCGTTCCCGGATCGCTCCGCTCCGACGGCGGAGCATCTCCCTTTTGCACCAGGCTCCGGTAGGCCCCGGAACCTCGGACTCGGCGACTTCCACCTCCTCCTCCCCCATGGGCAAGATCTCCACCCCACGGCCGGGGGCGATGGTTCAAAACCCGCGGCACGGCATTCGGATACTGCGGGGATGGCCTGCGCCTTTCCCTCACAACCGAACATATCTCGCCCGGAGGGATGTCGTCACCCTCTACTGGCGTGTACCTCCGTTCAGGTGAATTGATCCTCTCGTCACCTGCAACGATGCAACTTCCCTGTCAGTTCCGGTTTATTTCGAAAGAATCAGGGGCGGCGGCGACCACGGCCGCGCGGATCGTGGAACCGGCCCGTCCGCGGCCGTCGATTCCCGGCGTGCCTCGTGTTCGCCGCACCGCATCCTCCGTCCATCCGGCACTGTCTTCCCCTCTGCCTTCCCGGCTTCCCACGCGATACACGGCCGTTGACGCGTCACCGGTCTCCCCGTTCCCCTCGTGCCCTCCTCCATACGCGCGCCAGCCCTCCCCCGTTCGGACGGAGCGGCCGCCGGCCGAGCGGAATCCCAGGTCGTCGCCCACCCGCCCGGCCCCCATGGCCTCCCGGACGGCGCGCGCCGACTCCGCCAGGGACGCCCCCGTCGTCATCAGGTCGTCGACCAGCACCACGGTCCCGCCCCCGGCGAGCAGCCGCCCGCCGCCGGGGACGACGGAGAGCGCGCCCGCCAGATTGACCAGCCGCTGCCGGGAACTGAGCCCCGTCTGGTCGGCCACCCCGCGCGCCTGCCGCAGGACGGCGGCCACCCGTGCCGGCGTCCCGCCCCGCCGCAGCGCGCCCGCCGCCGCGAGCGCGATCCGCCGGGCCGGATCGTGGCCACGCGCCCGCACCGCCGCCCGCGCCGACGGGACAGGCACGAGCAGCACGGAGCCGTCCCCACCGGCGACGAGGGACGCCCCGGGGCCGTCGGCGTCCCCGCTGTCGCGCAGTCCCGCCCGCACGGCCCGCGCCAGCGACGCCCCGAGCGGTGCCGCCAGGGCCAGGGCGCCGCGTTCCTTGTGGGCCAGCAGCACGGCCCGCACCTCGTCCGTGTACCGGGCCGCCGCGTGCACCACGGGCAGCCCGGGCGGCTCCGGCTCCGGTCGCACCCGGCACGGCGCGGTCCCGGTCAGGACGGCACGGCACTCCGGGCAGAGCACCGTACGAGGCCTCCCACAGCCTCCGCACTCGGCCGGCAGCACCAGATCGGTGAGGTCCTGCCACCACCCCCGCATGGCCTCCACTCTGCCAACGGACGGCACGGACCGGCCACCCCTGTGGATAACCGCCTGTGGAAAAGCAGGAGTCACTTCCGGAACCGGTTTCCCGCCGGCCGGACCGAATTCCGTTCACTCCCCACGGAATCGGAAATTGATCCGACACCCTCCGAGCACCCCCGAGCGCCCCGAGCACCTTTGAGGAAACAAGCGAGGCGCGCGCCCGCGAAAACCGGCCGAAGGCCGTACGCAATCCGTCCGGGGCGAAAGCGACCGCCCCGAACACAAAACCCGGTGCCGGGTCCCGCCCGGCGCCCGCCCGGAAACCGGACGGGCGCTCACGGATCAGCCCGGGTAGACCGGCGCCGTCCCGTCCGTGACGATCTTCTGCCACTGCGCCCCGGACGGCAGCCGTACGATCCCGTCCTCCGAGTACCCGACCAGCGGCAGCCGCGCGTCCTCGGACGCGGTGATCTCCTTGACGCCGCTGAGGGCGGCCGGCGCGGGCCCCTCCGGGGTGGAGCCGTCCACCTGCACGTACCGCATCGTCTGCACGCCGTCCTTCTCGCGGCCGACCACGACGAGCCGGCTGTCCCCGGCCCACGACATGGCCGTGACCTCCTCCAACTCGGGCGTCGCGGAGCGCAGTTCGTGCACGGAGACACCGGAGCCGTCGCCGGCCCCTCCGTCATCGCCTCGCTCGATCCGCCCGATGAGCAGGGAGGACTTCTCGCCGTCCTTCACGACGAGCGCGACACGGACACCGTCGGCGGCCACCCGGACCGACTCGATCCGGCCCTCGAGGCCCGGCGGGGTCTTCACCTCGACCGGGTCGTCCACGCCCTTCTTCAGCAGGAGCAGGCGCGGCTTGCCGGGGTCGCGGTCGGCCACCCACAGGTCGCCCTGCGCGTCCCAGCTGGGCGCCGACAGCCGCTTCCCGGCGGACGGACCCGCGCTGGTCAGCTCGGGCTCCCCGAGCGGGCCGCCCGACACCAGGGCCCCGACGTACAGGTTCTTGCCGTCGAGTCCGACCCCGGCGGCCATGTCCTCGTCGCGCGAGACGGCCGCCGACCCCAGCTGCACGTCCTCCCCGAGGGCGCCCGGCACCGGGGTCGGCTCGGTGTCGTCGGTCGCCGCCGCCAGCCGTACCAGCCGGTGCTTGTCGTTGAGGAAGTACAGGTAGTCGGCACGCTTCACCGAGCCCCGCACGGCGATGTCCTCGGCGTCCTCCGCGGTGAGGTGGCACAGCTGCCGGTCGCCCGCGCGCAGTTCGACCTCGTCCATCGTGGGAGTGAGGTTCTGGAGGGTGAACAGCAGCTGGGCGGCCATCTCCCGGCACTTGTCCACGCCCACCCGCGCCGCCTTGCCGTTCAGCGGCACCGTCAGCTTGTTCTGGTCGTCCGGTGTCAGCGACTCCGAGGCCCGCAGCGCCGTACCGGTCGGGAAGCTCGAACGGACCACCGGGTCGAGCCAGCGCGTGGGCCCGCGGAGCAGCGAGCGCACCGCCTCGGTCACCGGATCGACGTTCCTGCGCACGTAGACGGGGTCGGCGACGGCGGCCGTGTGCGGGGCCGTCCCGGCTCCGGTGCCCGTGGCGAAGTAGTAGCGGTCGACCGACAGGTAGTTGCGCTGGAAGTCCGACCGGCCCATGACGACCCCGCGCGGCGGCACGTCGATGCGCCACTGGCGGGTCTTCTTGTCCCGGGCGAGGTGCATGCTCTCGCGGTAGTCGCCGTCGGCGGGCGCGTACGACTGCTCCGCGTCCACCGTGGCGACGCGCGTGCCGGTCAGCGTGTACGACAGGCTGTCCGTCTCCTCCCGGCTCAGCCGGTCGGGCTGGGCGCCGGGGCCGTCGGCGAGGACGGTCGTGGACCGCAGCGGGTGCCACTTGGCCGACGCCTGCGGGGTCAGGTACTTGCGGGCTATCTCGTAGTCAGGGTCGTCGCTGGTCAGCGCCTCAAGGAAGCCCGTGACGATCTCCGAGTACGACGCGTCCTCGTGCGGCGGAACGGCGAAGACCCGCACCTGCGCTTCCTGCCGGGGCGTGGACTCCACGCCACGCAGATCACCGCTGTCGGGCATCGATGCGCACCCGGCCAGCAGGACGGCTCCGCAGGCCGCGAAGGCCGCCGCGCGCCCCGGTCCGTGCCGCCGGGCGGCCCGCTTGCGGTCAGCGCCCACGAGTTGTCTCCCCCTGCTTCTCCGACTCCTCGGCCTTCCCGGCCCCCTCACCCGGCACGGCTCTCTCGCCGGGCTGCTCACCGATGGTGTCGTCCAGCCGCCGCGTGCCCGACGCGGGCCGGGGCACCACCCGGGCACCGTTGCCGGGCAACGCCGTCGGGTCGGCCTTGGGCGCCGCGCTCTGCCGCGGCCCGATCGGGTCGCGCGCGGGCCGCAGCGGCCCCTGCTCGCCCTGCGGCTGGGCCGGCACCGTCGCCGACTTGCCCCCGGAGGGCAGACCGGCGTCGTCCAGGCCGCGGTTGCGCCGCGAGTCCTTCGGTTCCAGGGGTATAGGTGAGCCCCGCAGCGGTTCGTCGGCCGTGCGCGGCAGTGTCAGCCGGAACTGCGAACCGCCGCCCGGCTCGCCCCACGCCTGGAGCCAGCCGCCGTGCAGCCGCGCGTCCTCCAGCGCGATGGACAGGCCGAGACCGGTACCGCCCGTGGTCCGCGCGCGGGCCGGGTCGGCCCGCCAGAAACGGCTGAACACACGGGTCGCCTCGCCGGGCTTGAGCCCGACGCCGTAGTCGCGCACCGCGACCGCGACCGCTCCGCCGGCCGCCGCCAGCTTGACCACGACGTCCCGGCCCTCACCGTGCTCGACGGCGTTGACCACCAGGTTGCGCAGCACGCGCTCCACCCTGCGCGTGTCCGCCTCGGCGACGACGGGCTGCTGGTCACCGGCGACCCGTATCCGGGTTCCCTTGCGCTCGGCGAGCGGTTCCGCGCCGCTGACGACGCGCCGCACGACCTCCCGCAGGTCGATCGGCTCCGCCTCCAGCGCGGCGGCACCGGCGTCGAAGCGGCTGATCTCCAGCAGGTCGGCGAGCAGCGACTCGAAGCGGTCCAGCTGGTCCGCGAGCAGCTCCGCCGACCGAGCGGTCACCGGATCGAAGTCCTCGCGCGCCTCGTGGATGACGTCGGCCGCCATCCGGACGGTCGTCAGCGGGGTGCGCAGCTCGTGCGACACGTCGGAGACGAACCGGCGCTGCATCCGCGACAGGTCCTCCAGCTGCTGGATCTTCACCTGGAGGTTCTGCGCCATCTTGTTGAAGGCCTCACCCAGGCGGGCGATGTCGTCCTCGCCGGTGACCTTCATCCGTTCCTGGAGCCGCCCGGCCGACAGCCGCTCGGCGATCCCCGCCGCCATCCGTACGGGCGTGACGACCTGGCGCACCACCAGCCACGCGATGGCGCCGAGGAGGACGACGACGAAGAGCCCGGCGGTCGCGAGCGTCGTCTTGACGAGGCTGAGCGACTTCTCCTCCTGCGTGAGCGGGAAGAGGTAGTAGAGCTGGTACTGGTCGCCGTTGGGGTCGCTGACCTGCTTGCCGATCACGAGGCCCGGCTGGGACTCCTTGTGGGCGCTCGGCTGGTAGACGATGCGGGTGTAGCTCTGGAAGACGCCGTTGGCGCCGTCGATCCGCTCCCGCAGCGCCTCGGGCACGCTCGCGCTCGGGTCGACCCCGCCGGAGGCACGCCGGCCGCGCCCCCCGGTCTCGCTGCCCGCGGCGGCGGGGAGCGTCACGACCTCGAAGGCGCCCTGGCCGCCGCTGGACAGCGACGAGACGGTGTCGCTCATCCACTGGATGACGTTCTGCCGGGACCGCTCGTCCGCCGCGGCCCCGTCGTCGGCGGAACCCGCCGCGAACTCGTCGGCCCGTTGCTTGGCCGCCGCGAACCCGCCGGTCGCCTGGCTCTGCGACGCCTTCACCTTCGCGTCCAGCAGGCCGTTGCGGACCTGCCCGATGACGACGAAGCCCAGCAGCAGGACGACGCCCAGCGACATCACCAGGGTCGAGACGACGACCCTGAGCTGGATGTTGCGCCGCCACAGCCGCATGACCGGCAGCAACGGCCGGCGCACCCAGCGCAGCAGCAGACGGAGGACCGGGCTGCCCTGGACCCCTCCTTGCAGCAACCCGCCTTCCAGAAACCGCCCCCAGCGGGAACCCGCCGTCTTCCGGCCGACAGGCCGCTCCCGACGGGTCCCGGTCCGACCGGGGGCCGTAGCGGCACTGTCCTGGGACATGTCAGCTCGGCCCTGCCTTGTATCCGACACCGCGGACGGTCACGACGATCTCCGGGCGCTCGGGGTCCTTCTCGACCTTGGAACGCAGTCGCTGGACGTGGACGTTCACGAGCCGGGTGTCGGCCGCGTGCCGGTAGCCCCAGACCTGCTCCAGGAGCACCTCACGCGTGAACACCTGCCACGGCTTGCGGGCCAGCGCGACCAGCAGGTCGAACTCCAGCGGCGTCAGCGCGATGGACTGCCCGTCCCGCTTCACGGAGTGCCCCGCCACGTCGATGACCAGGTCACCGATGGCGAGCTGCTCCGGCGCCGGCTCCTCCGACCTCCGCAGCCGCGCCCGGATCCGGGCGACGAGCTCCTTCGGCTTGAACGGCTTCACGATGTAGTCGTCGGCACCGGACTCCAGGCCCACGACGACGTCGACCGTGTCGCTCTTCGCCGTCAGCATCACGATCGGCACGCCGGACTCCGCCCGGATCAGGCGGCAGACCTCGATGCCGTCCCGGCCGGGAAGCATCAGATCGAGCAGCACCAGATCGGGCTTGGTCTCGCGAAACGCGGCCAGCGCCTTGTCGCCGTCGGCTACGAAAGACGGCTCAAAACCTTCACCACGCAGCACAATGCCGAGCATCTCGGCCAGTGCGGTGTCGTCGTCGACGACAAGGACTCGTCCCTTCATAAACGACATCATCCCATTCTCATAACGGTGGCGAAGGCAGTGGTGAGATAGGTCACCGACCAGCGACCTTAGTCGTAGGTCATCCGCACTGTCTGCCCTCGTCCCCCACACAGTGCGTGACCTTTGGAGGGGTTTGACCCCCTCTGCCCACCCTGTCGCCACGGCTGGATCATGTCGTTCGGGCCGTCGACCCCGCCTTCGCGCACAGCTGGGCCAGCGCCTCGGCCGTCACCGGGGACGCGGTGCCCTCCTCCGTCACGATCGCCGTGATCAGCTCGGGCGGCGTCACGTCGAACGCCGGGTTGTACGCCTGCGTCCCCAGCGGCGCCACGGGGATCCCGCTGCCGGGCCCCCCGCCCACGACGGACGCCTGCGGCGCGGCGAACTCCGTCACCTCGTAGCCCGGACGCTGCTCCACCTCGATGGACGCCCCGTCCGGCGTCGCCGGATCCACCGTGGTCAGCGGCGCCACCACGATGAACGGCACATGGTGGTAGCGCGCCAGCACCGCGAGCGGATAGCTCCCGACCTTGTTCGCCACCGAACCGTCGGCCGCGATCCGGTCCGCCCCGATCAGCACCGCGTCCACCTCACCGGCCGCGAACAGCGAACCCGCCGCGTTGTCCGCGAGCAGCGTGTACGCCATCCCGGTGCGCGCCGCCTCGTACGCCGTCAGCCGGGACCCCTGCAACAGGGGCCGCGTCTCATCCACCCACAGCCGCCTCAGCCGCCCCACCCGGTGTGCCGCGAGCGCCACCGCGAACGCGGTGCCCTCACCGCCCGACACCAGCGCCCCGGTGTTGCAGTGCGTGAGGATGCGGTGCCCGCCGCCGGGCAGCAGCTCGTCCAGCAGGGCCAGTCCCCGCCCGGCCATCCTGCTGCTCGCCTCGGCGTCCTCCGCGTGCAGCGCCCGCGCCGCCCCGAGCGCCGCCGACGCCGCCCGCCGCGCGTCCCCGCCCGCGGCGAGCTCGGCACCGTAGGCGTCCCGCGCCCTGCGTACCCCGAGCGCGAGGTTCACCGCCGTCGGACGGGCACCCGCCAGCTCGTCGGCGGCGGCGTCCACGTCGAACCCGCGCGCGGCGGCGAGCGCGACCCCGTACGCCCCGGCGATCCCGAGCAGCGGTGCGCCGCGCACGGCCAGCGAACGGATCGCCTCCACCAGCACGGAGGCGTCCGTGCACACCAGCTCGACCTCCTCCGCGGGCAGTTTCGTCTGGTCCAGCAGGACCACGACCGGACCCTCGGGCCGCTCGTCCCACCGGATCGCCGGTATCTCGGCCGGCCTGTCGTCCTCGCCGGAATGCGCGTACTGATCAGCCATGCCGTCAGTCTGCCCCGCATCCGGCGGACAATTGAAGGGAAGCAGGCCATACCTCGGCGGGTACCTCCCCGGTGCCCCCATGGCACGATGGCTGCCGAACTGCCGCCGCGACCGCGGACGGGCACCGTGAAGGAGCGACGATGAAAGACACTCCGGGCTGGGCCTCGCCCGGATCCGCCCCGTCCGACGGGCAGGAACCCGGTGCGTCCGGTCCCGCCGAGCCCGCCGACAGTGCCGACTCCGCGCAGCAGCCACCGGCGGACCAGCAGGCCCCCGGCCCGAAGTGGTCCAAGGAGCAGCCCCCGGCGGGCCAGTGGTCCGCCCCCACGGGCACCCAGGCACCACCCGGCCAGGCTCCGCCCCCACCGGCCGGCCCGGGCTGGGGCGCCAGGCCCCCGGCCGGCCCCGGAGCGCCCGGCGGCTGGGGCGGCGCCCCCCAGGGCTACGGACCTCCCGGCGGATACGGCGGCTGGGGCGGTGGCTGGAACGGACCCCCGCCGGCCGCCAAGCCCGGCGTGATCCCGCTGCGCCCCCTGGGCGTCGGCGAGATCCTCGACGGCGCCGTCTCCACCATGCGCACCCACTGGCGCACGGTCCTCGGCATCTCCCTGACCGTCGCCGTCGTGACGGAGATCCTCGTCATCCTCGTCCAGGGCTTCCTCCTGGACGAGCGCGTCAGCACCGACGCCCTGAACGACCCGAGCGCCACCCTCGACGAACTCACCCGCGCCATGGGCAACTCGCTGCTCAACTCCGGCGTGATCTTCCTGATCTCGGCGATCGGCACCGTCATCGCCACCGCCCTGCTGACGACCGTCACCAGCCGCGCCGTGCTCGGCAAACCGGTCAGCACCGGTGAGGCGTGGCGCGACGCCCGCCCGCAGGTTCCGCGCCTCTTCGGCCTGCTGTTCCTGCTGCTCCTCATGACCCTGGGCGTGGCCTTGGCGGGCGCCGTCCCGGGCATCGTCCTGGCCGCCTCGGGCGCCGGGGGCGCGGGCTTCGCCCTCGCCCTCCTCGGCGCGATCGGCGGCTTCGTCGTCGCGCTGTGGCTGTGGTTCCGCTTCTCGCTCGCCTCCCCCGCGCTGATGCTGGAGAAGCAGGGCATCAAGAAGGCGCTGAGCCGCTCCGCCAAGCTGGTCAAGGGTGCCTGGTGGCGGGTGTTCGGCATCCAGCTGCTCGCCATGATCATCGCGAACGTCGTCGCGGCGATCGTCGTCATCCCGTTCACGTTCCTGGCGGGCGCGGTCAGCGGCCAGGGCGCCGCCGGCATCCTCGACGGGACCACCGAGTTCGGCTGGACGTTCCTCATCGTCAGCGGCGTGGGCTCGGTGATCGGCTCCACGATCACCCTGCCCATCACGGCCGGCGTGACCGTGCTGCTCTACATCGACCAGCGCATCCGCCGTGAGGCACTCGACCTCGAACTGGCCCGCGCGGCCGGCATCCAGAGCACCGGCACCGGCACCCCGGGGAGCTGAATCGGTGAGTCCGACGGGGGGAGTTCTCACAGCGGTACCGGGGCTGCCAGGGGCAGCCGCACGAGCCCTCGTGCGCGCCGGTGACACCGCCGTACGGGCGTCGGTGGCGGCCTCGGACGACGCGCCGCCGCTGACCACGCCGCGCGACCCCGCGCGGGAGGCGGCCCGGCGCGAGCTGTCCAAGAGCATGTACCACGAGGACGACCCCAGCTGGTTCCAGCGCGCGCTGGACACCTTCTGGGACTGGGTCGAGGACCTGTTCGACAGCGCCGCGACCGTCACTCCCGGCGGCCCGCTCGGACTGGTCGTCGTCATCCTCGTCGTCCTCGCCGTGATCGGCCTGCTGTGGTGGCGCCTGGGCACCCCGCGCCGCGAACCCACGTCGTCCGCCGCCCTGTTCGACGACCGCCCCCGCAGCGCCGCCGACCACCGCTCCGCCGCCGAGGCCCACGCCGCCCAGGGCCACTGGAACCGAGCCGTCCAGGAACGCATGCGCGCCATCGTCCGCGCCCTGGAGGAACGCGCCCTCCTCGACGTCCGCCCCGGCCGCACCGCCGACGAGGCCGCCGCCGACGCCGGCCGCCCCCTGCCCGCCCACGCCGACCGGCTGCGGGCCGCCGCCCGCGCCTTCGACGACGTCACATACGGCGGACGGACCGCGACCCGGCAGACGTACCAGAGTCTCGCGGCCCTCGACCGCGACCTGGAGACCACCAAGCCGCAGCTCGCCGCCCAGGCCCCCGGCACAGGCCCCCAGGACCACCAGGGAGCCGCCGGATGACGACCGAGGCCACGCACCCGTCCACCTCGGCCTCGCCCACCGCCCGTCATGTGTGGACCCGCACCCGGGGCATCGCTCTGGGCGTCGTCCTCCTGCTCGCGGCGGCCGTCGCGATCGCCGTGATCCGCTCCGACGCCCGGCACGGCACCCTCGACCCCCGCTCCGCCGACCGCCAGGGCAGCAGAGCCGTCGCCGAACTCCTCGCCGACGGCGGGGTGGACACGAACGTCGTCACCACCCTGGGCGGAGCCCGCGCCGCAGCCGACGCCGACACCACCCTCCTCGTCGCCGCCCCCGACCTGCTCACCCCCGCACAGCAGCGGGCGCTGCGCACGGCGACCGCCGACGCCGGAGGCCGCACGGTCCTCGTCGCACCCGGCAGCCCGTCGGTCGAACGGCTCGCCCCCGGCGTCACCGCCGACCCCGCGAACAGCCTCGACTCGGCGCTCTCCCCCGACTGCGCCCTGCCCGCCGCACGCCGGGCCGGCACCGCCGAGACCGGCGGCATCCGCTACACCACCACCCACCTCGACGCCGACGAGTGCTACCCCAGCAACCGCCTCGCCACCCTCCTGCGCATCCCGGAGACCGGCGGCGACGGCACCGGCGACACCGTCGTCATCGGCGCGCCCGACATCCTCTTCAACGACCGCCTCGACGAGCAGGGCAACGCCTCGCTCGCCCTCCAACTCCTCGGCTCCCGCCCCCATCTGGTCTGGTACCTCCCCACGCTCTCCGACGCCTCGGCCGCCGACCCGGACGACCAGCGCAGCTTCTTCGACCTGCTCCCCTCGGGCTGGCTCTGGGGCACGCTGCAGCTCTTCATCGCCGCGGCCGTCGCCGCCCTGTGGCGGGCACGCCGACTGGGCCCCCTGGTGCCCGAGAAACTCCCCGTGGCGATCCGCGCCTCCGAGACCGTCGAAGGCCGGGCCCGCCTCTACCGCAAGGCAAACGCCCGCGACCGCGCGGCCACCGCTCTTCGCTCCACCACACGCATCCGCCTCGCCCCCCTCGTAGGTGTCCCCCTCACCCAGACGCACGCGCCCGAGGCCCTGCTCCCCGCACTCTCCGCCCACCTGCGCCGGGACGGGGACGGACAGACCCTGCACACGCTCCTCTTCGGCCCGCCGCCCGGCGACGACGCGGCACTCGTCTCCCTCGCCGACCAACTCGACGCCCTCGAAAGAGAGGTACGCCGTCCATGATGGACCCGACCACTGACAACGCCGGGAACACCGGGGACCAGGGCACCGCCCGGGCCTCCCTGGAGGCCCTGCGCGCCGAGATCGCCAAAGCCGTGGTCGGCCAGGACCCCGCCGTGACCGGCCTCGTCGTCGCGCTCCTCTGCCGCGGACACGTCCTCCTCGAAGGCGTCCCCGGCGTCGCCAAGACCCTGCTCGTCCGCACGCTCGCCTCGGCCCTCGAACTCGACACCAAGCGTGTCCAGTTCACCCCGGACCTCATGCCGAGCGACGTCACGGGCTCCCTCGTCTACGACACCCGCACCGCCGAGTTCTCCTTCCAGCCCGGCCCGGTCTTCACCAACCTCCTGCTCGCCGACGAGATCAACCGCACCCCGCCGAAGACCCAGTCCTCCCTCCTGGAGGCCATGGAGGAACGGCAGGTCACCGTCGACGGCACCCCCCGCCCCCTCCCGGAGCCGTTCCTCGTCGCCGCGACACAGAACCCCGTCGAGTACGAGGGCACCTACCCCCTCCCCGAAGCCCAGCTGGACCGCTTCCTCCTCAAGCTGACGATCCCGCTGCCGTCCCGCCAGGACGAGATCGACGTCCTCACCCGCCACGCCGAGGGCTTCAACCCACGCGACCTGCGCGCCGCCGGCGTGCGCCCCGTGGCGGGCCCCGCAGACCTCGAAGCCGCCCGCGCCGCCGTCGCCAAGACCGCGATCTCCCCCGAGATCACGGCCTACGTCGTCGACATCTGCCGCGCCACCCGCGAATCGCCCTCGCTGGCCCTCGGCGTCTCCCCGCGCGGCGCCACCGCCCTCCTCGCCACCGCCCGCGCCTGGGCCTGGCTCACCGGCCGCGACTACGTCATCCCCGACGACGTCAAGGCCCTGGCCCTGCCCACCCTGCGCCACCGCGTCCAGCTCCGCCCCGAGGCCGAGATGGAGGGCGTCACCGCCGACTCCGTCATCAACGCGATCCTCGCCCACGTCCCCGTGCCGCGCTGATGGCCTTCACCGGACGCGCCGCACTCCTCGCGGCCCTGGGCTCCCTCCCCGTCGGCATCTGGGACCCCGGCTGGACGGGCATCCTCGCGGTCAACGCGCCCCTGGCCGCCGCCTGCGCCTGCGACTTCGCCCTCGCGGCCCCCGTACGGCGCCTGCGCCTGACCCGCTCCGGCGACACCTCCGTCCGCCTGGGCGACACGGCCGACGTCACCCTGACGGTCACCAACCCGTCGAACCGCCCGCTCCGCGCCCACCTCCGCGACGCCTGGCCACCGAGCAGCTGGCAGCCCGGCACCGAGGTCGCGTCCTCCCGTCACCGGGTGAAGATCCCCCCAGGCGAACGCCGGCGCCTGACCACCCGCCTCCGCCCCACCCGCCGAGGCGACCGCCAGGCCGACCGCGTCACGATCCGCTCCTACGGCCCCCTCGGCCTGTTCGCCCGCCAGGGCACCCACAAGGTCCCCTGGACCGTCCGCGTGCTGCCGCCCTTCACGAGCCGCAAGCACCTGCCCTCCAAGCTGGCCCGCCTCCGGGAACTCGACGGCCGCACCAGCCTGATCACCCGCGGCGAGGGCACCGAGTTCGACAGCCTGCGCGAATACGTTCCCGGCGACGACACCCGCTCCATCGACTGGCGGGCGACCGCCCGGCACTCCGCCGTCGCCGTACGCACCTGGCGCCCCGAGCGCGACCGCCACATCCTCCTCGTCCTGGACACCGGGCGCACCTCGGCGGGCCGCGTCGGCGACGCCCCACGGCTCGACGCCTCCATGGACGCCGCCCTCCTGCTGGCCGCCCTGGCCTCACGGGCCGGCGACCGCGTCGACCTGCTCGCCTACGACCGCCGGGTCCGCGCCCTCGTCCAGGGCCGTACGGCCCGAGACGTCCTCCCCTCCCTGGTCGACGCGATGGCCTCGGTGGAACCCGAACTCGTCGAGACGGACGCACGAGGACTCACGTCCACAGCCCTGCGTACGGCTCTCCGCCACTCCCTCATCGTCCTGCTCACGGCGCTCGACGCGGCCCCCATCGAGGAGGGCCTGCTTCCGGTCCTTCCTCAACTGACCCGGCGCCACACGGTCCTTCTCGCTTCCGTCGCCGACCCGCACATCGCGAGCATGGCGACCGCCCGCGGCCGCACGGACGCCGTCTACGAGGCCGCGTCGGCGGCCCAGGCCCAGACCGAACGCCACCGCACGGCGGAACAGCTGCGCCGCCACGGCGTGACCGTCGTGGACGCGGCCCCGGACGACCTCGCCCCGGCCCTGGCCGACGCCTACCTGGCCCTCAAGACGGCCGGCCGCCTGTAGCCCAGAAAAGCAAAAGGCCCTCTCTGCTACCAGAAAGGGCCTGCCATATATGCGGAACCGGAAATGCAGAAAGGGCCCACACCGTAAGGTGTGAGCCCTTTCTCAAAAATTGTTCGGCGGTGTCCTACTCTCCCACAGGGTCCCCCCTGCAGTAC
>NZ_LLZN01000058.1 GCF_001509795.1 Streptomyces sp. NRRL WC-3605
GTCATGATCGAGGCGTACAAGCAGCTCGCCGCCCAGTGCGACTACCCGCTGCACCTCGGCGTGACCGAGGCCGGCCCCGCCTTCCAGGGCACCATCAAGAGCGCGGTGGCGTTCGGTGCGCTCCTCTCCCAGGGCATCGGCGACACCATCCGGGTGTCGTTGAGCGCTCCGCCCGCGGAAGAGGTCAAGGTCGGCATGCAGATCCTGCAGTCGCTCGGACTGCGGGAGCGGCGGCTGGAGATCGTCTCCTGCCCGTCGTGCGGCCGGGCGCAGGTCGACGTCTACAAGCTGGCCGAGGAGGTCACCGCGGGCCTGGACGGCATGGAGGTGCCGCTGCGGGTGGCGGTCATGGGGTGTGTCGTCAACGGCCCCGGCGAGGCCCGCGAGGCCGACCTGGGTGTCGCCTCCGGCAACGGCAAGGGGCAGATCTTCGTCAAGGGCGAGGTCATCAAGACCGTCCCCGAGTCCAAGATCGTCGAGACCCTCATCGAGGAGGCGATGAAGATCGCCGAGCAGATGGAACAGGACGGGGCCGCAGCGGGCGTCCCCACCGGCACGGGGAAACCGGCAGTGACGGTGAGTTGAAGCACGGCACGGACCGAGAGGGGGCCCGAGCATGACGATTCTGGAGAGCATCCGGGGACCACGTGACCTGAAGGCGCTGTCCGAGGCGGAACTCGGTGAACTGTCCGACGAGATCAGGGAGTTCCTGGTGCACGCGGTCGCGAGGACCGGCGGGCACCTCGGGCCCAACCTGGGGGTGGTGGAGCTGTCCGTCGCGCTCCACCGGGTCTTCGAGTCACCGGTCGACCGCATCGTGTGGGACACCGGCCACCAGAGCTATGTGCACAAGCTGCTGACAGGACGTCAGGACTTCTCCAAGCTGCGCGGCAAGGGGGGCCTGTCGGGCTACCCCGCCCGGGAGGAGTCCGAGCACGACATCGTGGAGAACAGCCACGCCTCCACCGCCCTCGGCTGGGCCGACGGGCTCGCCAAGGCCCGCCAGGTGCAGGGGGAGAAGGGGCACGTCGTCGCGGTCATCGGCGACGGGGCGCTGACCGGCGGCATGGCCTGGGAGGCGCTGAACAACATCGCGGCCGCCAAGGACCGCCCGCTGATCATCGTCGTCAACGACAACGAACGCTCGTACGCCCCGACCATCGGCGGCCTCGCCAACCACCTGGCGACCCTGCGCACCACCGACGGCTACGAGAAGGTGCTGGCCTGGGGCAAGGACGTCCTGCTGCGCACGCCCCTGGTCGGGCACACGGTCTACGAGTCCCTGCACGGCGCGAAGAAGGGCTTCAAGGACGCGTTCGCGCCCCAGGGCATGTTCGAGGACCTGGGACTGAAGTACGTCGGCCCCATCGACGGGCACGACATCGGCGCCGTCGAGTCGGCGCTGCGGCGCGCCAAGCGCTTCCACGGCCCGGTGCTGGTCCACTGCCTCACGGAGAAGGGGCGCGGCTACGAACCCGCCCTCGCCCACGAGGAGGACCACTTCCACACCGTCGGCGTGATGGACCCGCTGACCTGCGAACCGCTCGCGCCGTCGGGCGGGCCGTCCTGGACGTCGGTGTTCGGCGACGAGATCGTCCGGATCGGCGAGGAGCGCGAGGACGTCGTCGCGATCACCGCGGCCATGCTGCACCCGGTCGGCCTCGGCAGGTTCGCGGAGCGGTTCCCGGACCGGGTCTGGGACGTCGGGATCGCCGAGCAGCACGCGGCCGTCTCGGCGGCCGGCCTCGCCACGGGCGGGCTGCACCCGGTCGTCGCCGTCTACGCCACCTTCCTCAACCGCGCCTTCGACCAGCTGCTGATGGACGTCGCGCTGCACCGCTGCGGGGTGACGTTCGTCCTGGACCGGGCCGGTGTGACCGGCGTCGACGGACCCTCGCACAACGGCATGTGGGACATGTCGATCCTCCAGGTCGTGCCCGGTCTCAGGATCGCCGCGCCCCGGGACGCCGACCAGCTGAGGGCGCAGCTGCGGGAGGCCGTGGCCGTGGACGACGCCCCGACGCTGGTGCGCTTCCCGAAGGAGTCGGTCGGACCGTCGATCCCGGCCGTCGACCGGGTGGGCGGGCTCGACGTCCTGCACCGCGGCGGGCCCGAACAGGACGTCCTCCTCGTCGCGGTCGGGGTGATGGCCCCCGTGTGCCTCCAGGCGGCCGAGCTGCTCGAAGCACGCGGCATCGGGTGCACGGTCGTCGACCCCCGCTGGGTCAAGCCCGTGGACCCGGCGCTCGCGCCGCTGGCCGCCCAGCACCGGCTGGTGGCCGTCGTCGAGGACAACAGCCGCTCGGCCGGGGTGGGCGGTGCCGTGGCGCTCGCGCTCGGCGACGCCGACGTGGACGTGCCGGTGCGGCGGTTCGGCATCCCGGAGCAGTTCCTCGCGCACGCCAAGCGGGGCGAGGTGCTCGCCGACATCGGTCTCACGCCCGTCGAGGTCGCCGGCCGGATCAGCGCGAGCCTGGCCCTGAAGGAGGCCGCGGGCGGTTCGTCCGACCCGTCCGACGGCGGCCGCCCCGCGGGCCGTCCCGTCGCGTCAGTCAAGGAGAAGGCTGAATGACCACCGAGTTCGACCTCGGCAGACTCCTCGCCGAGCGCGGAGCCGAGCGCTACGAGCTGCACACCCGGTACCTCAACCACCAGCTCCCGCGCATGCTGCACACCATCGGTTTCGACAACGTGTACGAGCGGGCCGAGGGCGCCTACTTCTGGGACGCCGACGGCGACGACTACCTCGACATGCTCGCCGGCTTCGGGGTGATGGGCCTGGGCCGCCATCACCCCGTCGTCCGCAAGGCGCTGCACGACGTGCTGGACGCCCAGCTCGCCGACCTCACCCGCTTCGACTGCCAGCCGCTGCCCGGGCTGCTGGCGGAGAAGCTGCTCGCCCACAGCCCTCACCTGGACCGGGTGTTCTTCGGCAACAGCGGCACGGAGGCGGTGGAGACCGCGCTGAAGTTCGCGCGGTTCGTCACCGGCCGGCCCAGGGTGCTGTACTGCGACCACGCCTTCCACGGACTGACCACCGGCTCCCTGTCCGTGAACGGCGAGTCCGGCTTCCGTGACGGCTTCGCACCGCTGCTGCCCGACACGGCCGTCCCGCTCGGCGACCTCGACGCCCTGGCGCGGGAGCTGAAGAAGGGCGACGTGGCCGCGCTGATCGTCGAACCGATCCAGGGCAAGGGCGTGCACGAGGCCCCGCCCGGCTATCTGCGGGCCGCCCAGGAGCTGCTGCACCGGCACAAGGCGCTGCTCATCGCCGACGAGGTGCAGACCGGCCTCGGCCGTACCGGCGACTTCTACGCCTACCAGCACGAGGAGGGCGTCGAACCGGACCTGGTGTGCGTGGCCAAGGCGCTCTCCGGCGGCTATGTGCCGGTCGGCGCCACCATCGGCAAGGACTGGATCTTCAAGAAGGTCTACTCGTCGATGGACCGGGTGCTCGTCCACTCGGCGAGCTTCGGCTCCAACGCGCAGGCCATGGCGGCCGGGCTCGCCGTCCTGTCCGTCATGGAGGACGAGCAGATCGTCGCAGGCGTCCGGGCCACCGGCGAACTGCTGAAGTCCCGGCTGGCCGCCCTCACCGACAAGTACGAGCTGCTGGCCGACGTACGCGGACGCGGGCTGATGATCGGCATCGAGTTCGGCCGTCCCGACTCGCTCAAGCTGCGCAGCCGCTGGACGATGCTCCAGGCCGCGCGCAAGGGCCTTTTCGCGCAGATGGTCGTCGTGCCGCTGCTGCGGCGGCACCGCATCCTCACCCAGGTCTCCGGGGACCACCTGGAGGTCATCAAGCTGATCCCGCCGCTGATCATCGGCGAACGCGAGGTGGACCGGTTCGTCGACGCCTTCACGGACGTCATGGACGACGCCCACAGCGGCGGAGGGCTCATGTGGGACTTCGGCAAGACGCTGATCAAGCAGGCGGTCGCCAACAGGTGAGCGCGGCCCACGCCGCGGCTTTGCCTCTGAGGCAAGAAATTTGCCCCGGAGGCAAGCCTGGGGCTGAATAGGAGCATGAGCTCTCCCGAGAAGCGGCCCGGGGACGAGGCGACCGGGCCGGCCGAGTCCCTGCCGGTCGTCGCGCCGCAACTGCGGGCCCTGCGCCGCCGGGCGTCCCTCACCCTGGAGGGCGCGGCCCGCGCCGCCGGGCTGTCGGCCGCCCATCTCTCCCGGCTGGAGACCGGACAGCGGCAGCCGTCGCTGCCGATGCTGCTGGCACTCGCCCGCGTCTACGGTACGACGGTCGGCGAGCTGCTCGGCGAGAGGGTCCCCGACCGGGACGCCGTCGTACGCGCCGGTGACATGGAACCCACCGCTGCCGGCGGCTGGACGTACTGGCAGGCCGGAGTCTCCGGTCGCGGGATGCAGGCCCTGCGCGTCCACGTGCCGTACGGCTCGCAGGGCGACATCGTGCGCGTGCACCCCGGAGAGGAGTGGCTCCACGTCCTGAAGGGGCGGCTGCGGCTGCGCCTCGGGGACACCACGCACCGGCTCGCCCCCGGGGACAGCGCGCACTTCGACTCGCTCACCCCGCACCGGCTCGCCGCCGAGGACGACGGCGGCGTCGAGCTCCTGTTCGTCCACACCCTGTTGCAGAGCCCCACGGCCACCCTGTGCCTGGGCCCCACCCCTGGAGAGACGCCATGACCGACATGGAGGAGAAGTTCCCCCGCGCCCTGTGGGTGCGCCTCATCATCTACATCGCGGTGGGGCACGTCTTCGCCGCCTTCGTCTACTTCCTCTTCGAGGCGGGCGGCGGTAAGTAGGCGCGCCCCGCGCCCTCAGTCGAGCAGCCGCTCCCGCAGGCGCTCCCGCGCCTCGGGGGTGAGCCTCAGGCCCTGCTCCAGGTAGGTGTCGGCGTCTCCCCATGTCTCGTCGATCGTGTCGAAGGCGGCCTGCAGATACTCCGCCCGCGCGTCGAAGAGCGGGCTCAGCAGCTCCATGACCTCGGGCGAGTAGGCGGAGGGGGCGCTGCTGCCGCGCCGCACCTTGTACCGGCGGTGCTTCTCGTTGGACTTCAGGTAGTCGGCGACGATCGCCTCCCGCTCGACGCCGACGGCGAGCAGCGTCACTGCGATCGACAGGCCGGCCCTGTCCTTGCCGGCCGCGCAGTGCATCAGCGCCGGGACGCTGTCCTCCACCAGGGAGCGCAGCACCTGGGAGTGCTCGCCGGTGCGCTCCGTGACGATGGAGCGGTAGGAGGTGATCATCCGGGCCGCGCCCTTGCCGTCCGCCAGGATCTCCCGCAGCTGGTCGAGATCGCCGTCGCGGACCATCTTCCAGAACTCCGCGCCGTCCGCCGGGTCGGACAGCGGCAGGTTCACGTTGCGGACGCCCGGCAGCTCGACGTCTGGGCCCTCCAGCCTCTGGTCCGCCGCGTTGCGGAAGTCGAAGATCGTGTGCAGCCCCAGCGAGTCGAGGAAGGCGGCGTCCTCGGGGGTGGCGTGGGCGAGGTGGCCGCTGCGGAACAGCACGCCGTGCCGCACCCGTCGTCCGTCCACGGTGGGCAGGCCGCCCACGTCGCGGAAGTTGCGCACACCGGCCAGTTCGGGCTCGGTCGACGGGATCTGCTGCGTCACGGGGGCTCCTCCCGGTCGGCCCCGCCGGCGCGGCTCGGCGGTGCGGCCGGCAAGGTGCGCCTCCGACGATACGACATGGCTGTGTGCGCCAATCAGTTGTCCACAGGTGACAGCGCAGAAGCAATGGGCCGAAACGGACGAAGTCGTCGTATATCTGCATTGAAGGTGGGGGTGCGGATTCGATGCGCCGGATATCCGCCGACGTCGTATCTAGGCTTTCTGTCCGAATTGGCGGCTTCATTCCAACTCGCTCCGGAATAGGGAAAGCTGGAGCAGTGTCACGTGAGGAGCGTCATAGCGGTGACGGTGCGTCGCCCGTCATGTTCACGTAATGAGCCCGCCCTTTATGGGAATTCACGATGCCAGGCTCTCCGAAATGCACGCAGGGTGACCGGTGAATCCCGTAAGTGATCAAGTCGAACGCATTCGGACGGAACCCCTCACTTGTTCCCATGCGTCTTTCTCGCTTACGTTCGCCACCAATCCGGACGGACGCCTAATCCTGCCGCCGACCGGAATCCGCGCACACCCACCCGTACACGGCAGGAGCGGGGGACCCACAGGTACATCGCCTGTTCCGGTCCCGGAACAGGCTTGGGGTCAAGTCGCGTCCCGACGCGGCCGGGCATCTCCAGCCCGCACCCGACAGCTCACCTCGCAGGCGCCGGAGAGGAATTCACCATGCCCGCGAAGGGTAAGCATCGCCGTCCCAAGTCCCTGCGCCTCACCCGCACGATCGCCGTCGCCGGAACCGGCGGCGCCGCGCTCGCGCTCCCGCTGATCGGGGCCACCGGCGCCCACGCCGCGACCGGCCAGTCCGCCCCGGAGAAGGCGGTCCGGTCCGTCCAGACCGCCGCCGAGAAGGCCCCGGCGCAGAAGACCTCCGCCCCGAAGACGCGCACCTACGAGGTGAAGCGCGGCGACTACCTGGCGAGGATCGCCGACGAGCAGGACGTCCGCGGCGGCTGGAAGAAGCTCTACGCCGACAACCGCGAGGCCGTCGGCAGCGACCCGTCGCTCATCCACCCGGGCCTGAAGCTCTCGATCGACAAGAAGGCCGCGACCGCCGCGCCCAAGGCGTCGGCCCCGTCCACGGCGCAGTCCAAGCCGTCCGCGAAGCCCGCCGCGCCGAAGAAGGCCGCCACGGCCGCGCAGAGCTCCGGCGAGACGAGCACCGTCAACGGCTTCACCGCCCCGGTCTCCACCGCAGCCGTCGGGACCTCCTACAAGGTCGCGGGCAGCATGTGGTCCAGCGGCTACCACACCGGCGTGGACTTCTCCGCCCCCTCCGGCACCCCCCTGAAGGCGGTCGGCGCCGGCACCGTCGTCTCCGCCGGCTGGGGCGGCGCCTACGGCAACCAGGTCGTCATCCGGCTCGCCGACGGTTACTACGCCCAGTACGCCCACCTGTCCTCGCTGTCCGTCTCCAGCGGCCAGACGGTGACCGCGGGCCAGCAGATCGGCCTCTCCGGCGCGACCGGCAACGTGACCGGCCCGCACCTGCACTTCGAGATCCGCACCACGCCCGACTACGGCTCGGACGTGGACCCGGTGGCCTACCTCCGCTCCAAGGGCGTCGCCATCGGCTGACCGCCCACCGCACGGCGCGCACCTCCCTGACACGCATGCGCACCACCTGCCTGACACGCGACCGAAGGCCGGACCCCGATCCCCGGGTCCGGCCTTCGGCCTGTCCCGAGCGTCCGCGCGCGGCGTTTCGGCGGTCAACGTCCCCGCCAGGAACCGTATTCCGGGTTTGGTGAAGGCTTTGGCAGTGGCTTATCTCACCGCTCGTCAACCCCTTCCTACGGTCGCGTAGGTCACACCGAAAGGTGAATCATGTCCCGACGTGGCAGACGATTCGAAGAGTGACAGCAGAAGAGTGATCGGGTCGTACGTCGCGGTGGGGGACAGCTTCACCGAGGGCGTCGGCGACCCCGGCCCCGACGGGGCGTTCGTCGGCTGGGCCGACCGGTTCGCGGTCCTTCTGGCCGACCGGCGTCCCGAGGGCGACTTCCGGTACACGAACCTCGCCGTGCGCGGCAGACTGCTTGACCAGATCGTGGCGGAACAGGTCCCCAGGGCCGTCGAACTCGCCCCGGACCTGGTGTCGTTCTGCGCGGGCGGCAACGACATCCTGCGGCCCGGCACCGACCCCGACGAAGTGGCCGAACGGTTCGAACGCGCCGTCGCCCGGCTCGCCTCGGCCGCGGGCACGGTAATGGTGACGACGGGCTTCGACACCCGGGGCGTGCCCGTGCTGAAGCACCTGCGCGGCAAGATCGCCACCTACAACGGGCACGTGCGCGCCATCGCCGACCGCTACGGCTGCCCGGTGCTCGACCTGTGGTCCCTGAGGACCGTCCAGGACCGCCGGGCCTGGGACAGCGACCGGCTCCACCTCTCTCCCGAGGGGCACACGCGCGTGGCGCTGCGCGCGGGCCAGGTCCTCGGACTGGAGATCCCGGCCGACCCGGACCAGCCCTGGCCGCCGCTCCCGCCCCGCGGAACCCTGGAGATCCGGCGCGACGACGTCCAGTGGGCGCGCGAGTACCTGGTGCCGTGGATCGGGCGGCGTCTGCGGGGCGAGTCCTCGGGCGACCACGTGACCGCCAAGGGCACGCTCTCGGCGTACGACATCAAGATGCGCATCGCGTCGGTGGCCTGAGCCCGGCCGTACGGCCGGGGGAGAGCGCAGCCGTCCGGGACCGGTCCGGTCGCGGGCGGCCGCTCACCGGGGTGAGGCCGTCAACGCCGTCCGTTCCAGGCCCAGTTCCCGGGCCAGCGCCTCGTCCACCCACTCCAGGGCCCGCGCGCGGGACAGCGCCCCGGGATACGACGTCAGCTGGACGGCGAGCCCGTCGAGGAGGGCGGTCAGGCGCAGCGCCGCCGCCGCCGGGTCCGGGCAGCCGAACTCGCCCGCGGCCGCGCCCTCCGCGAGGACCCCGGCGAGGGCGCTCTTCCACTGCCGGTCCAGCTCACGCGTGACCTCCCGCAGCGCCGGGTCGCGCAACGCCGCCGCCCAGCCCTCGATCCACAGCCGCCAGCCCTTGGCCTGACCCGTCGGCGCGTACCAGCGCACGGCCGCCCGCAGCCGCCGTACCGCCGTCGTGCGGCGGCCCAGGATCCCGCGCAGCCGCGCCAGGTCGCCCTCGGCGGCGTGCGCGAACGCGGCCGCGACCAGCTTCTCCTTCGTGTCGAAGTGGTAGAGCACCAGCGCGTTGCTCACCCCGAGTGCCGAGGCCACGTCGGCGATCCTGACCGCCGCCACACCCCGCGCCTCTATCTGCTCCACGGCGGCCCGCAGCAGGTCCGCCCGCCGCTCCGCCACGCTCAACCGCACTCTCGCCCTCGCCACGCCGTCACCCTACGGCCTGGCCAGCACCGCCCCCGCGCGGCCGCCCGGGTACGCGGTCCCGCCCGTCAGCGGTGCCAGCCGAACCGTTCCGTGATCTCCGGCAGCCGGTCCGCCGCGAGGGCGTGCGCGGCGGCCCGCGGGGTCGTGCCGTCGGCCTCCGCGCGGGCCAGCGTGCGGTCGGTCAGGGCCCGCATCGCACGCCGCGTGTGGGCGAACGCCTCGTCCGCGTCCGGGCCGATGTCCCCGAACAGCGTCCACCACCACCAGGCGTTCGTGGCCGAGTTGACGACCACGTCCGGAAGTACGGTGACCCCCCGCGCGGCCAGCAGCACTTCCGCCTCCGGGCGGACGGGCATGTTCGCCGCCTCGGCGATCCAGCGGGCGCTGATCCGGCCCTGGTTGGCGGCGTCCACCGCGTACGACACCGCCGCCGGCACCAGGACCTCCGCCTCGGTCGACAGCCAGGCGTCCCCCGGCAGTTCACGGTCGCCGGGGCGCAACGCCGCGCGGTCCACCGTCGCGTGGCCGTCCCGGGCCGCCAGCAGCGCCTCCACGTCCAGCCCCGCCGGATTGGCGATGGTCCCCTTGATGTCGGCGACGGCCACCACGGTGAGCCCGGCGCGCGCGAGGAACCGCGCGGTGGCCCCGCCCATCGTGCCCAGGCCCTGCAGGGCGACCCGGGTCCGCCAGCGGGGCACCCCGGCCCGGTCCAGCGCGGTGAGCACCGACTCGGCCACACCGCAGCCGCCCACCAGCTCGTCGAGCCCGATGCCGTCGACGTCCACCGCGAACGCCTCGGCCAGCCGGCGGCGGGCGGCGGCCTCGTCGTCCAACAGCGGGTACACCGCCTGCACGGACGAGACGAGCCCCGCCTCCCGGGCCGCCCGGTCGACGACGTCCTGGCTGAGTCCCAGGTCCTCGCCCGTGGTCCACAGCGTCTCGACGTACGGCCGCATCGCGCGCAGGTAGCGCACCAGCAGGCCGTACGCCTCCGGGTCCCGCGGATCGCAGTCGACGCCGCCCTTGGCGCCGCCGAGCGGGACGTACCGGACGTCCGGGTCGTAGTGCAGGGCCTCCTTGAGGGTCATGCCGGCGGCCAGCCCCGCGATCTCCTCCAGCGTGCAGCCCGGCCGCATCCGCAGTCCGCCGCTGGAGACTCCGCGCACCAGCCGGTCCACGACCAGGAAGCCCTGGCGGCCCGTGACGTGGTCGGTCCAGGTGAGGGACAGGAAGGGCGAGGTCATGCGAACTCCGGGATCGGCGGCGGTCTGCGCGGTCGTCCGCGAGGTGACGGGGGCGCCCGGGCGGCCGGGAGAGCCGCATGCTCCTGAACGACGGGTCAGTATCACGACCAGGACACGGACATGTCAACGCATGCGGGCGCGTTCGCCGCCGGATCATGGGAACGAACGCCGGCGACCCGGCGTTCGGGATGACAGGGGCTGTCGGCCGTGATCGCGGGGGACCGTCGGTGTGGCCGCCCATAATGGAAGCCTCACCGACTCCACCAGGAGGTACCGTGGCCGGTTCCCGATTCCCGAGCGCCGCGCTGAGCGTCCTGCGGCCCACGGCCTTCGGCGTGGACCCCAGCGGTGAGCGCATGGCGCGCATCCGCCGGTCGCCGCACTTCAGCGACGGCGTGTTCCAGAACCCGGGCGGGACCGCGCGGACCAGACCGTCCGGTTCGATGCTGGAGTTCGCGAAGGTCTTCTTCGACAAGGACACCCGGCCGCTACGCGTGCCGAAGGGCACCGTGCCGGTGCACGCCACCACCTACGCCGACCTCGCGAAGCCGCCCGCCACGGGCCTGCGCCTGACGTGGATGGGCCACTCCAGCGTCCTCGCCGAGATCGACGGCCGGCGTGTGCTGTTCGACCCCGTGTGGGGCGAGCGCTGCTCGCCGTTCCCGTTCGCCGGGCCCAGGCGGCTGCACCCCGCGCCGCTCCCGCTCGCCGCGCTCGGCCCGGTCGACGTCGTCGTCATCTCGCACGACCACTACGACCACCTCGACCTCCCCACGATCAAGGCGCTGGCCGGGACCAGCACCCTCTTCGCCGTCCCGCTCGGCGTCGGCGCGCACCTCGAGCACTGGGGCGTCCCCGCCGACCGGCTCCGCGAACTGGACTGGCACGAGACGACCGAGATCGGCGGCCTGACCCTCACCGCCACCCCCGCCCGCCACTTCTGCGGCCGCGGACTGCGCAACACCCAGCACACGCTCTGGGCGTCCTGGGTCGTCGCCTCGCGGGAGCACCGGATCTACCACAGCGGTGACACCGGCTACTTCGACGGCTTCCGGGACATCGGGGCCGCGCACGGGCCGTTCGACGCCACGATGATCCAGGTCGGCGCCTACTCCGACTTCTGGCCGGACATCCACATGACGCCCGCCCAGGGCGTCCGCAGCCACCTCGATCTGCAGGGAGGCGCCCCGGGCGGGGTGCTGCTGCCCATCCACTGGGGCACCTTCAACCTCGCGCCGCACCCGTGGGCGGAGCCGGGGGAGTGGATGAGGGACGCCGCCGGGGACGCGGGCCAGACGGTGGCCTTCCCGCAGCCCGGCCGGCCGTTCGAACCGGCGGGGGAGGTGCCCGTGGAGCCCTGGTGGCGGACGGTGTCGGGGCCGGTCCCGCGGACCTGGCAGCCTCCCCGGGCCGGCGAGGACGGGGCGGCCAAGGATCGTCTCGACCTCGCCGGGGAGCGCTGACAACGGCGGCGGGCGACCCGGCCGACGGAGCAGCGGCGTCCGTCAGGTCCCGGTCCGGGACGCCCCCGTGGCGGGCGTCCCCAGGGCGCCGATGCCCTTCGGCTTGCGCCGGGACGCGGCGACGAGCCCGCTGACCAGGACGCCGCCCACCGCCCAGGCGGACAGGACCCACCAGGCCGTGGCGGTGTCGTGCCCACCGAAGTACGAGTAGTTGCGGATCAGCGTCACCGAGGCGCCGTTGGGGAGGGCCGGTCCGAGGTCCCGCCAGAAGGGCGGCAGCAGCGCCGACGGATAGACACCGCCCGCGCTCGGGTTGCCGAGCACCACGAAGATCAGCACCGACAGGGCGATGCCCGCGGGCCCCAGGAGGACTTGGAAGGCCATCCCGGTCGCCGCCGCGGCGAAGGTGGTGAGGGCGGCGATCCCCCAGATCGCGCCGAAGTGCCCGGGCAGCGCGTCGAAGACCAGATCGACGATGATCGCACCGCCGAGCCCCGAAAGGATCGACAGCCCGGCCAGCGCCCCTAGCCGGATGAGCATTCGGTGGGACGTGGCCGGCCTGGCCCCGTACGACGCGGACAGCGCGGCGGATCCCAGATAGCCGCCCACCACCATGCCGACCGCCAGATAGAAGCTGGCCAGCCCTCGTCCGTCCGCCTCGTTCGGCGGACGCAGATCGGTGATCCGCACCGGACGCGCCGGGTCCGCCTTCTGGAACAGGGTCTGCAGCGCCTGGACGCTCGACGGGCCGGCGGCGGAGGCCACCAGCAGCTGGTTGGCGGGGGCCGCGGGGCTGACCAGGAGAGCGGCGTCCACCTGACGCTCCAGCACCATCGTCCGTGCCTGCGCCGCGTCGTCGGCGGGCCGGCCCGCGAGGGGCTCCCCGGGGATGCCGTTCAGCTTGTCGATCACCTGTGCCTGCGCCGCCGGCGGTGCCACGACGGCCAGGCTGAGCTTGTGCGGCTTGGGCGAGTGGAAGGCACCGATGTAGGAGACGACGAAGGCCAATTCCAGGATGAGGACGCCGAGGAGGAGGATTCCGGCGCGGGGCGTGATGGCCTCCCTCAGCTCGTGCAGGAACCGTGCGACGGGTGAGGCCGCGGGAGGAGTCCCGGGCGGCTGTCCGGTCGGCTCCGGGGTGTCGCCTGTGCCGGCCATGGCAACTCCTAAGAACTAGTGGGTGGACCCGTGGGTTCGTGGCTCAGGGGAAGAACTGCTCCAGGAGCAGGGCCGCGTCGAGCAGGGTGACGGCCGCGATGGCCGCTCCCAGACCGGCCTTCACCGGAAGGCTGTTGACGTGCTCGCCCATCACACGGCGGGAGGAGGTCAGCAGTCCGAGCGGGACGAGGACGAGCGGCAGACCGATCGCGAGCACCACCTGGCTCATGATGAGCGCGCCGACCGGCGAGACACCGGCTGCCAGCAGCGCGACCGCGGGCAGGACGGTGATCAGACGCCTCAGCGACCGCGGCATCCGGCGGCGCATCAGCCCGCTCATCACCACCTCGCCCGACTGGGTGCCCACGGCCGTGGAGGTCAGCCCGCTGACGAGGAGCGCGACCAGGAACGCGGTCTGCGCGGCGCCGCCGGCCCGCTCCGACAGCCCGCGGGCGATGTCGCCGAAGTCCTCGCCGCTCAGGCCGTGCAGGGCACCGGCGCCGACCACGACCATCGCGGCGTTGATGCTCCCGGCGAAGAGCATCGCCAGGATCACGTCGGCGCGGTGCGCCCGCAGGCGCCGGTGGGTCTGCGCGAGGGCGCTGTGGACGTGGATGGCGTGGGGCATGATCGTGGCGCCGACGATGCCCGCCGCGAGGTACAGGGCCCCGTCGCCCGGCAGGGCCGGCACCATGCCGGTCCCCAGGGCGTGCAGCGGGGGTGTGCGGTACGTCAGGCAGAACAGGAAGGCCCCGCCGATGACGCAGAGGGAGACGACGGCCACCCCCTGCAGGAACCGCTCGCCCAGACGGTCGCCGGCGGCCAGGACGACCCCGCCCACCACTGCGGCGATCGCTCCGCCGACCGGCAGCGGAACTCCGAACAGCAGGTACATCGCGAAGGCCGCACCGATCACCTCGGCCACGTCCGTGGCGATCGCGACGGCCTCGGCCTGCAGCCAGTACGCCACACGCCAGGGTGTGGAGCAGCGCTTCGCGACCAGCTGGGGGAGGGTGAGGCCGGTCGTCGCCCCCAGCTTCGCCGCCAGATACTGCACGGGCCCCGCGACCAGCGTCGCCAGGACGACCACCCACAGCAGGGCCGTGCCGAACTGCGCGCCGGCCGTGACGTTGGTGACCAGGTTGCCGGGGTCGACGTAGGCGATGGCCGCGACGAAGGCCGGGCCGAGCAGTCGCGCGGACGAGCGGCGCGACCGCGGCGGCGAGGGTGCGAGGCGGGCGGTCGTCACGGTGCGGGGCTCCCTGCCCTGGGGAGTGCGAGGATCGCGACGGCGGTGCCGACCGCCGCCACGGCGGGGCCGAGCCGGGCGTCGATCTCCATGGCCCCGGAGGCCGCCAGGGCACCCAGGACCAGCGCCACCACCACGGCCACGCGGACGCCCGAGTGCCGGGTGCTGCCGTCGGCGGCGTCCTGCGCCAGGCTGGTCAGGGTGCCGGTGACGAAGGTCGTGGTCACCCCCGCGCCGTGCGCCGACCGTTTGGCGGCGGCGGTCTGGGCGCCCATCGCCGCGGCGGACGCCGCGAGCATCAGCAGCCGGAGCGTGGTGTCCGGGGTGGAGTGGACCGACCGGAGGATCAGCACCACCAGATCGAGGGCCACCACGGCCAGCAGCACGGCCCTGATCTGGCTCCACCGCGCCTTGGGGTGCTTCGGCGCCGCCCTGGAGGCCAGATACACCGCGATCAGGAAGGCTCCCAGCGCGGTGGCCGCTCCCGAGACCAGGGCCCCGTATCCCGGCCGGCTGGTCAGGCCGGACAGGATGAGGCTGCCCGTCATGTTGGCGGTGAACACACTTCCGAGCTGGACGAAGGCGAAGGCGTCACCGGCTCCTGTGGCGAAGGACAGCAGCACGGCCACGGCGGACAGACGCGTCGGTGTCGGCGCCGCCGGCGAGGTCGCCCGCACGGATCAGGATTCCTTCGCCGGCGGCGTCGGGTTCTTCCGCGGGACGATCAGGGGGTCGGCCGTGGTGAAGGGGAAGTCCGGCAGACTGCGCTCGTCCACGCCGAGGGTGGACGCCATCACCTCGGGGGAGAACGCGGTGGCCGTCGTCCGGTAGCCGATGTCACCCGGCGTCGGCTGGTCGAAGAAGATCAGGAAGTGGAACGCGTCGTCGCCGAGCACCTCGATGTGGTGCGGGTAGGCGCGCGGCACGAAATAGACGTCCCCCTGCTCGAGTTCGTACTCGTCCAGGGTGACGTCGGGATCGAGGATGCGCATACGGGCCCGTCCCCTGGCCACGTATCCCATCTCCGCGGTCACGGGATGCCAGTGCGCGTCCCGCATCCCGTTCTCCTTGATCCGCAGGGAGTACATCGAGATGTCCTCCAGGGCCGCCCAGAACTGCTTCCGCGCCAGCCGCGCCGACCCGTAGTCGTACGTCGTCGGCGCGTGCTGGCCCTCGACGTCGAAGAGATGGGCGTTGGGGAAGCGCTGGGTGGGACTCACCGAGGAGTTCGTCCCGCGCGGGAGGATCTGCTGGGCGTCCGGCCGCGCGAACGCGTCGAAGGCGGAGGACGGCAGACCGTAGGTGTTGCCGAGCACGGAGTCCGTCATCGCCGAGAGGCTGTCGCGCAGGGAGAAATGCTGGGGCTTATCGCTGCGCAGGGCGATGATGACCTCGGCCTCGGTCGCCCCGAGGTTCTCTATGTGGTAAACGGTTCCGGATTCCACGTGGTACATGTTTCCCTCGCCGGCCACGAACGACGAGAATTCGTTTCCGGAGCCCAGCATCGATATGAGCACTTCGCCTCGGACGACATAAGCGAGCTGGTTGGCGTTGACATTCCATTGAGGTTCCCTGATCGCGTTCGGTCCCAGGATCACTCGCTTGATCGACAGGCCGTCGAGGATGGACAGGCCTTGTCGGTCGACCACTTGGATGCTGCCGAGATCGCTCTCGAACAGTGGGGGACTTTCGTTCAGGGAGACCCAATGCGCAGAGGGGGCCATGTCGATCACCTTTTCGAGACGCCTTCTCTCAAAGCTGACACGGGTTATTGAAAAGCGCACCTTGAGCAACTCGCTGCTCTGGCCGGGTGGATGATCCGCGGACGCGCGGCCGACCGGGCCGAGAGAATTCTCCGGCCGGTGAGATGTGGACGCGGTGGTACGCCAAGTCCCGTGCGGGGCGAACGCGCCTGGCGGAGCGTCAGGCGCCCGGTGTCGCGTGTATGTGGTGATCGACACGACGGCGTCATGGCGTCGCGTACGGCACCTGCGCGAGCCGTGCCCTCGGCAACTCCGTTGACTCTGCCATGTGTTGTGGAGGGCGCGCCGGGCGCATGGAGGTGCTCGGGGGCGCCCGGATCGCCGCGTGCGCCGTCACCGTCGGTGACGCTCTGGGGGCGTGCGGTGGGGCGTGGCGGGCGCTCGGTGCCCCGCCGGAGGTCGGGGCGGTACGCGGGCGTGGCTCCAGTGAGAGGTGGAGGCCGCGCCTGGTGCTGGTCGCACTCGCCGACGGCGACCACTTCTGACCAGCTCTGATCGCTCGCTGACGCTTTCCGTATGAGTGTCGTGACCGGTTATCGGTCTGTCGTACGAGCGCTCATACCAGAGCGGGACGCCGTCTGCGGGAGTTTGTCAACTGCCCACCGCACTTGATGCGGAGGCGACTACTGTGAGTGTCCGTCGGGCGACACGCAGCCGAATTCCAACGGTTCCGTCGACCGGCACGAGAAGGCGCACAGCCCCGGGCCCGCGCAGACCGCGTGCACCCCCAGGCCCCCGACCGACGGACCAGTACGAGGACCCCGATGTCTCAACTCCGCGCCCCGGCCACACGCGCTGACCGCCGTGAGGGCGGGAGGCACGGGCGCCCCGCCGCCCGTCCCGCACCCGCGCTGCCCGAGACCCAGATCCGGCCCCAACTGCTGCGCCTGGCCGTCCTGCCACCCGTGGCGGTGTCCCTGAGCGGCAGCGCCGCGGTGCTGTTCGTCGTGCGCTCCACCGGAGCACGGCCGACCCCGGTCCTGTGGGTCGTCCTGGCCGGCGCGCTCTCGGTGACCCTCGCGGGCATCGTGATCGCCGCCGTCGCCGCCGACCGCGCGGCCCGGACCGTGAGCCGGCGCGTCGGTGCCCTGCGCCGCGCCAGCGCCCGGGGCGAGGCCGAACTGCGCTCCCTCGTCGAGGCGTTGCGGCGCGGCGACGGCCCGCCCAAGCGCACGCCGCGCGACGGACCGCCCGACGACGCCGACGACTTCGACCTCCTCGCCGCCGACCTGGCCCGCGCCCACGACGGCGCGATCCACGCCGTCGTGCAGGCCTCCCAGTTGTCGAGCCAGGCCGGCAGCGAACAGAAGCTGGAGGTCTTCGTCAACCTCGCCCGGCGCCTCCAGTCGCTGGTGCACCGGGAGATCTCCATCCTCGACGAGCTCGAGAACGAGATGGAGGACCCGGACCTCCTCAAGGGGCTCTTCCACGTCGACCACCTCGCCACCCGCATCCGGCGGCACGCCGAGAACCTCGCCGTGCTCGGCGGCGCCGTCTCCCGGCGGCAGTGGAGCAACCCCGTCCCGATGACCGAGGTGCTGCGCTCGGCCATCGCCGAGGTCGAGCAGTACTCCCGAGTGAAACTGGTGCCGCCGATCGACGGCACCCTGCGCGGCCACGCCGTCGCCGACGTCATCCACCTCCTGGCCGAACTGGTCGAGAACGCCACGGTGTTCTCCGCCCCGCACACCCAAGTGCTGCTGCGGGCCAACCTGGTGACGTCCGGACTGGCCGTCGAGGTCGAGGACCGCGGACTCGGCATGCCCGTCGGCGAACAGGCCCGCATGAACGCCCTGCTCGCCGACCCCGACCAGGTCAACGTCGCCAGCCTGCTGTCGGACGGGCGCATCGGCCTGTTCGTCGTCTCGCAGCTCGCCAAGCGGCACGGCATCCACGTGCGTCTGCAGACCAACATCTACGGCGGCGTCCAGGCCGTCCTCGTCGTCCCGCAGGGACTGCTCGGCGCGGAGCCCGGCGCCCCCGCCGGCGCGCCCCGGGCCCAGGAACCCCGCATGACGGAGGCACCGGGTGGCCGGCCCGCCGTTGCGGCCACCCCCGTACCGCTGCCGCCGCAGCCGGGCGCACGGCAGGCGGCGCCGAGGCCACCGCAGCACCGGCGGCCCGACCCGGAGACGCCCGCGGACGGCACACGGGGCGCGTCCCAGCCCGACCGGACGGCCCCGCGTCAGACGCGGCAGCGCACCGGCACGCGCGGCACCGTCCCGGCACCCGCCAAGGGCGAAGGACCTCCGCTGCCCGTGCGCAGCGCCCACCAGGGGCGGGCCAACCCGGCGGAGGCGATGCCCGGCATCAGCGACGCCGACCGCCGCCAGCTCGCCGAGAACAGCGTCGGACCGCTCACCCCGCGCACCGGTACCGTCCGCGGCACCATGGGCAAACCCCAACTGCCCCGACGCCGCGCCCAGGAGCACATCGCGCCGCAACTGCGGGACGGTCCGGTGGCCCGCCAGGAGTCCGACCAGGTCGCCGGGCACGACCCGGGACTGATGGCCGCCTTCCAGCGCGGCATCGGACTCGCCGAGACCCAGCAGCACATGGAGTCGACGCACACGTCCGCGGCCCACATGGACACAAGCCACCACCTCCCCGTGGCACACATGGGTTCAGGACACACAGTCCTGCCCCACATGACCAGCCTGCCGTCCATGGAGGAGACACCCATGGACGCGTCCCCCACCGAGACGTCCCCCAGGGACACGTCCATCCTGGGCGCCTCCTCCCTGGACATCGAGCCCATGGGCGTCCCACCCATGGGTGCCGCCTCGCCCATGGGCCCACCCTCCATGGGCGCGGGCACGTCACCCACCGGCCCGGTCCCGACGGCCGACGCCGATCCCGGACAGCCGTCCGGTACCGACCAGCCCACTTGGCCCGACGGGAGCGCACCGGCCGGATGACCACGTCCCTGACCCACCCGCCGTCCGCCCGGATCCCCACCCACGCACTCAGCGCTCCCGCAGACCTTCGTACCTCAAGGAGTCGATCCATCATGGCGAGCGAAGCGCCGACCGCCCATGTGTCCGACCTCGACTGGCTGATGAGCGGCCTCGTGCAGCGCGTGCCGCACACCTCCAGCGCGGTCCTCCTGTCCTGCGACGGGCTCGTGAAATCGGTCCACGGGCTCGACCCGGACAGCGCCGACCACATGGCGGCCCTCGCCTCCGGCCTGTACTCCCTCGGCCGCAGTGCCGGCGTCCGGTTCGGAGACGGCGGCGACGTCCGCCAGGTCGTCGTCGAGCTCGACTCCGCCCTGCTGTTCGTCACCACGGCCGGCTCCGGCACCTGCCTGGCCGTCCTGGCCGGCCGGGAGGCCGACGCGGCGGTGCTGGGCTACGAGATGGCGATGCTCGTCAAGAGCGTCCGCCCGTACCTCGTCACCGCACCCCGGCAGCACGCCGTCGACCCCTCGGCGCTGAGGCCTTGAACGTGACGGCGGCCGGCGACGGGCCCTGGCTCGACGACGCGGCCGGACGGCTGGTGCGCCCCTTCACGGTCAGCAACGGCCGCACCCGGCCCACCGTCGCGCTCGACCTCATGTCACAGGTGATGGCCACCGGGGCGACCCCCCTCGGCTATCTGGGCCCCGAGCACGAACAGGCCCTCGACCTGTGCCGTGCCCCGGTCTCGATCGCCGAGGTCGCCGCCCACCTGAAGCTGCCGGCGGCGGTCACCAAGGTGCTGCTGTCGGACCTCGTCGACTGCGGGGCGCTCACCACCAAGCCCCCCGAGTTCCACCACAACCCGACAGACCGGGCTCTTCTGGAGGCAGTGCTCGATGGACTACGACGACAGCTCTGATCCGTTCCCCACCGCGTTGAAAATCCTGGTGGCGGGAGGGTTCGGGGCAGGCAAGACCACCTTCGTCGGCGCGGTGAGCGAGATCGCGCCGCTCAGCACAGAGGAGCTGCTCACGACCGTCAGTGCCGCGACCGACAGCCTGGAGGGCGTGGAGAACAAGGTCGAGACGACGGTCGCCATGGACTTCGGCCGCATCACCCTCGACCCGGAACACGTCCTGTACCTCTTCGGCACCCCCGGACAGGAGCGCTTCTGGTTCATGTGGGACGAGCTCTCCGAGGGCGCGCTCGGCGCGGTCATCCTCGCCGACACCCGGCGCCTGGAGGACTGCTTCGCCGCCGTGGACTTCTTCGAGCAGCGGGGCCTCGGATTCATCGTCGCCATCAACGAGTTCGACGGCGGCTACCGCTACGACCCGGAGGAGGTCCGGGCCGCCATCGACCTCGACCCGGAGGTCCCGGTCGTCCGGTGCGACGCCCGGATCTCCAGTTCGGGCGTCCAGACCCTGCTGACCCTGGTCCGGCACCTCCTCGCCCACGCGCCGGCCCCCGCACCGAGCCACGGCGCCCACAGGTGACACCCGCACACACCCGCACGGAGCCGCATATGACCCGCGTCCACAGCGACGGAACCCGCCCATGAGCTACGGCCCACCGCACCCGGTCGCCCGCCTGCTGCTCACCCCGGAGGACAAGGAGGCCCCCGCCCGCGCCCAGCGGTTGCTCGACATGGGCCTCGGGGACCACCCCGATCCGGCCCTGGACGTGTTCGCGGGCCATCTCGCCGAGCTCACCGCGGCACCGTACGCCATGGTCAACTTCGTGGGGGAGAGCCGGCAGTTCTTCGCCGGGCTGCACGTGCGGCCCGCCGTCGACCTCGCGCGCGCCGGTGACAGCAAGCCGCGACTCGGCCGGTACCTCGGGCGCGACCGTGGGTTCTGCCCCCATGTGGTCGTCCGCCGCAAGGCGCTGGTGCTGGAGGACGTCCGCGACTACCCCCGGTTCGCCGGGAACCCGATCGTCGACGAGTTCGGCGTCCGCTCGTACCTGGGCGCCCCGCTGATCGACTCCACCGGCATGGTGCTCGGCACCGTGTGCGTCGTCGACATGGATCCGCGGCCTTGGGGGAGGGCCGGGCTGGAGACCATCAAGGCGTCGGCCGTGGACCTGGTGGCCCGCCTGGAGCGACGGCGCGCGGACGGACTGCCCTTGCTGTGACCCGAGCCCGAGCCCCGAGCTCCCGCCCGCTCCCTCACCTGGGCGTACGCGGACGCCCCGACCATGCGGCGAGGTGAGGTGCCAGGCGCCGCGTGCCGGACGGGACCAGCGGAACACGCGCGAGCCGGTGAACCTTTCCGGTCACAGCACTAGAAGCCCCGCCACACGTTGTCGAAGGCGGCGTCCTCGATCGCGCGCCGCTGGCGTACGGCCTCCAGCTCCATCACCGCGTTGCCGAGCGCGGCCAGCACGGCCGCGGACGTGTCGTCGGTGAGCGCGTCCGTGCCGTCCGAAGCCTCCCCGTCGCCGGATGCCGCCGGCCCGTCCGCCGGCCCGGAGCCGATGCCGGCGGCGGCGCCCAGGGCGGCGAGCAGCGGTTCGTGCGACGTCCAGCGATCCTCGGCCCGCTGCCGGGCCGCCGGGTCGCCCGGCACCGTCCGCGCGGCGCGCAGCGGAAGACGGAACCCCCGCGACTTGGACATGGTCCCCGTCTGCTCCAGGTCCTCGACGTACGCCGCGGACAGGCCGCGCCCCCGGCGCCACAGCCAGTCCTCGACCGACTCGTACGGTTCCTGCCGTACGAGAGCGGTGGCCGCCTCGTCGAGCAGCCGGTCACCCGTGGGGGCCTGCGCGTTCGGGGCCATCCGGTCCTCGGCGAGGGTCAGGGCCCCGGCGTCGAGGAGGTCGAACACCTCGGCCGCCGCAAGCGCCAGGGACAGCTCGCCCTGCTCCACGCGCTGGTCCCGCGCCAGATCCAGGGCGACGATCGCGAGGTCCCGTGCGGTGTTCATGAGCGGCTCCTGGTCGGTCGGCCCGCCGGGGCGCCCGGGCGTGTGCCCGGCACCGGCGGTCGGGTGTCCTGCCTCGATTGTCGCCGGGATCGGGTGACGGCGGGGCCTTCCGCCGCCGCGGACCGCTACGGACCGGTCCGCGGCACGGCGAGGGCCGTCACCGGCTGCCCGGATCGTTCGGATGGGGCTCCAGCGGGGTGACGGCCGCCGTCATCCACGGCCACAGCGGAAGCGTGCCGAGCACCTTCGCGCGCAGCTCCTCCTCGTCGGCGGCCCGCCACACGCCGATGCTGCGCCGCTCGCCGACCGGACGCCACAGGCGGGCGAGGTGACCGGTGGCGGCCAGTTCCGCGGCGCGGACGGCTTCCGCGGCGCGCCGCCGGTCGACCTCGTCCTGACCGGTGCCGTCGGGAATCGTGGTGATCAGTTCGACCAGGAACTCGCGCATGGCTCTCGTCCTCTCGGAGTGCGGGCGGCCGTTTCCAGCATGGGCACCCCCGCGCGCCCCCGCCACTACCGGCGTCCTCGCTGCTGGGAGGCGCGGCCTCCCAGTGCGCGTAGCATGACCGGCGTGGAGCTGCGTCAGCTGCGGTACTTCGTCGCCGTCGCCGAGGAACTGAACTTCGGTCGTGCCGCCGAGCGTCTGCTGATCGCGGGGCCGTCCCTCTCGCAGCAGATCAAGGCGCTCGAACGGGACCTCGGGGTGCGGCTGTTCGACCGCGACCGGCGCTCGGTCTCCCTCACCCCCGCGGGCGCCGCGCTGCTGCCCGCCACCCGTGACCTGCTGGAGCGCGCGGACGAGCTCAAACGCCGGGCCCGCCGGCTGTCGGGCTCGGAGTCCGTCCGGCTCGGGTACGTCAACTGGCTCCCGGCGGACCTGACCGCGCGCACCGCCCCGGTCGCCCGGCTGCGCATCGACGCCTGGGTGGCGCCGTCGCACACGCAGGCGGCCCGGGTGGCCGACGGGAGCCTGGACCTCGCCGTGTGCTGGGTGCCGTCCGAGGACCTCGAACGGCTCGGGCTGCGGGCCCGGCTCATCGGGGCCGACCGTCTGTACGCCGTCGCCAAGGGGACGGACACCGCGGAGGTGGCGGCCGGGGACACCGACGTCCTCATCGACGGCGACCTCACCTCGTGGGCGTCGTGGAACCGGTACGCCGAGCGGCTGACCGAGGACGTCGGGGCCCGCGCGGTGCGCATCTCCGACGGGGCGATCACCGGTCCCGCGTTCTTCGACCACGTACGCCGCTGCACCCGGCCCGTGCTGAACTCGCCGAAGGGGCAGGTGAGTCCGCTGCCGCCCGACCTGGTCCGCCGTGAGGTCGTCGGGCCGAAGGTGTACTGGACGTGGTCCCTGGTGTGGCGGGCGAGCGAGGACCGAGCGGGTGTGCTGGGCGTGGTGGACGCCCTGAGCGAGGGCGTGGGGGACCTCGGCGTGCACGCCCCGGACGCCTGGCTGCCGGCCGACGATCCGCACGCGGTCCCCGGCCGGCCCGCGCTGGAAGCCTGAGCCTCCCAGACGGGAGGAAACGGGTCCCGCGAAAGGGCCCCCGAACCTTTGACGCAGTCGTGTGCCCGCCTTACCTTCCAAATAGGCGACCGGTCGGCTAGTGATCGGTCAACCACCGGAAGGCTGGACATCATGAGCGCAGGCATCCAGAAGGTCGCGATCGTCACCGGCGCCTCCCAGGGCATCGGGGCCGCCGTCGTCGAGGGCTACCGCAAGCTCGGGTACGCGGTCGTCGCGACCTCGCGCACCATCGCCCCCTCCGACGACCCCGCCGTACTGACCGTGCAGGGCGACATCGCCGACCCGGCCACCGCGGAGCGCGTCGTCACCGCCGCCATCGAGCGGTTCGGCCGGATCGACACCGTGGTCAACAACGCGGGGATCTTCGTCGCCAAGCCGTTCACGGACTACACCGCCGAGGACTACGCCGCCGTGACCGGGATCAACCTGGACGGCGTCTTCCACCTCACCCAGCGGGCCGTGCCGCATCTGCTGGCCCAGGGCGGCGGGCACGTCGTCAGCATCACCACCAGCCTGGTGGACAACGCCGACTCCCGCGTCCCGTCCGTCCTGGCCTCGCTGAGCAAGGGCGGCATCCAGGCCGCGACCAAGTCCCTCGCCGTGGAGTACGCGACCCGAGGCATCCGCGTCAACGCCGTGTCGCCCGGCACCATCAAGACGCCGATGCACCCCGACGAGACGCACGAGTTCCTCTCCGCCCTCCACCCGGTCGGACGGATGGGCGAGATGGGTGACGTCGTCGACGCCGTGCTCTACCTGGAGTCGGCGCCCTTCGTCACCGGCGAGATCCTGCACGTCGACGGCGGTATGAGCGCCGGTCACTGAGCGGCCGACGGCATACCGGGAAAGGATGGGGCCATGAGTGCCACCACCGATGACGAGACGGTCCTGCGCGAGCTGCTGGAGCGCTGGCGGACGGCCGTGGACGCCCACCGGCCGCAGGACGTGGCCGCCCTCTTCACCGAGGACGCCATCTTCCAGGGCCTGCACCCCTACGGGGTGGGGCGGGACGCCGTGGCCGCGTACTACGCCTCCCAGCCCCTCGGGATGCGGGCCGGCTACCGGATCCTGGAGACCCGGCGGTACGCGGACGACCTGGTGCTCGGGTACCTGGACGCCGAGTTCACGTTCACCGACCGCGACCCGGTCACCGTCAAGCTCGCCGTCCTGGCGCGGCGGCAGCGGGACGGCTGGGCCCTCGCGCACTACCAGGTCTCCCGCCTGTAGCAGGCCCCGAGGAGGGGCGTGAAGAAGAGCTGTGGCGCCGCTTAAGAAATCCTCGATGGACCGGCGGGCCGCGGTGCGGCAGATTGCTACGCGATTCCACCCCTCTTCCCGGGCCCGGGCCTTCTCGGCACGCCCGCGTCCGGGACTCACCCTCAGGAGCCGTAGCGTGAAGGCGCTGGTCAAGGAGAAGGCGGAGCCCGGACTCTGGCTCGCGGACGTCCCGGAGCCCTCCGTCGGGCCCGGCGACGTACTGATCAAGGTGCTGCGCACCGGCATCTGCGGCACCGACCTGCACATCCGCTCCTGGGACGGCTGGGCGCAGCAGTCGATCCGCACCCCGCTCGTCGTCGGCCACGAGTTCGTCGGCGAGGTCGTGGAGACCGGCCGGGACGTCGCCGACATCAAGCCCGGCGACCGGGTCAGCGGCGAGGGGCACCTGGTGTGCGGCAAGTGCCGCAACTGCCTGGCCGGGCGCCGTCACCTGTGCCGGGCCACGGTCGGCCTCGGCGTCGGACGCGACGGCGCCTTCGCGGAGTACGTGGCCCTGCCCGCCGCCAACGTGTGGGTGCACCGGGTCCCCGTCGACCTCGACGTGGCCGCGATCTTCGACCCGTTCGGCAACGCCGTGCACACCGCGCTGTCGTTCCCGCTGGTCGGTGAGGACGTCCTGATCACCGGTGCCGGGCCGATCGGGCTGATGGCCGCCGCGGTGGCCAAGCACGCCGGCGCCCGCAACGTCGTGATCACCGACGTCAGCGAGGAGCGCCTGGAGCTGGCCCGCAAGATCGGCGTCAGCCTCGCCCTGAACGTCGCCGGCTCCACGATCGCCGACGGCCAGCGCGCGCTCGGCCTGCGCGAGGGCTTCGACATCGGCCTGGAGATGTCCGGCAACCCCGTCGCGATGCGCGACATGATCGCCAACATGACGCACGGCGGCCGGATCGCCATGCTCGGTCTGCCCGCCGAGGAGTTCCCGGTCGACTGGGCCCGGATCGTCACCTCGATGATCACCATCAAGGGCATCTACGGCCGGGAGATGTTCGAGACCTGGTACGCGATGTCGGTGCTCCTGGAGGGCGGCCTCGACCTCGCCCCCGTCATCACCGGCCGCTACGGCTACCGCGACCACGAGGCGGCGTTCGCGGACGCCGCCAGTGGCCGCGGCGGCAAGGTCATCCTCGACTGGACCGCGTAACCCCCTAGGAGCCTGTCCCATGTTCGACTCCGTGCGCGACGACCTCCGCGCCACCCTCGACGAGATCCGCGCGGCCGGCCTGCACAAGCCGGAGCGGGTGATCGACACCCCGCAGTCCGCGACCGTCAACGTCACCGCGGGCGGCCGCCCCGGCGAGGTCCTCAACTTCTGCGCCAACAACTACCTCGGCCTCGCCGACCACCCCGACGTGATCGCCGCCGCCCACGAGGCGCTGGACCGCTGGGGCTACGGCATGGCCTCGGTCCGCTTCATCTGCGGCACGCAGGAGGTGCACAAGCAGCTGGAGGGCAGGCTCTCCGCGTTCCTCGGCCAGGAGGACACGATCCTGTACTCCTCCTGCTTCGACGCCAACGGCGGTGTCTTCGAGACCCTGCTCGGCCCGGAGGACGCGGTGATCTCCGACGCCCTCAACCACGCCTCCATCATCGACGGCATCCGCCTGTCGAAGGCCCGCCGCTTCCGCTACGCCAACCGCGACATGGCGGACCTGGAAGCCCAGTTGAAGGACGCCTCCGACGCGCGCCGCAAGCTGATCGTCACCGACGGCGTGTTCTCGATGGACGGCTATGTGGCGCCGCTGCGCGAGATCTGCGACCTCGCCGACCGCTACGACGCCATGGTCATGGTCGACGACTCGCACGCCGTCGGCTTCGTCGGCCCCGGCGGCCGCGGCACCCCCGAGCTGCACGGCGTCATGGACCGCGTCGACATCATCACCGGCACCCTCGGCAAGGCCCTCGGCGGCGCGTCCGGCGGCTATGTGGCCGCCCGCGCCGAGATCGTCGCCCTGCTGCGCCAGCGCTCCCGGCCCTACCTGTTCTCCAACACCCTCGCCCCGGTGATCGCGGCGGCCTCCCTGAAGGTCCTGGACCTGCTGGAGTCGGCGGACGACCTGCGGGTGCGGCTGCGTGAGAACACGCAGCTGTTCCGCCGCCGGATGAGCGAGGAGGGCTTCGAGATCCTCCCCGGCGACCACGCCATCGCGCCCGTGATGATCGGCGACGCCTCCAAGGCGGGCCGGCTGGCGGAGCTGCTGCTCGAGCGCGGCGTGTACGTGATCGGCTTCTCGTACCCGGTCGTGCCCCAGGGCCAGGCCCGCATCCGCGTCCAGCTGTCCGCCGCGCACTCGACGGACGACGTGAACCGCGCCGTCGACGCCTTCGTCTCCGCCCGCGCGGAACTGGAGGGCTGAGGCCGGACACCCGGTGCGCGCCGGAAGACCGGCGTCCGGCGCGCACCCGACATCTTGCGATAATCGATCCCATGATCGAAGCGCGGCGGCTCCACATCCTCCGTGCGGTGGCCGACCACCGCACCGTGACGGCGGCGGCCGCCGCGCTGTACCTCACCCCGTCGGCGGTGTCCCAGCAGCTCACGGCCCTGGAGCAGGAGACGGGCCACCGGCTGGTGGAGCGCGGCGCCAAAGGCGTACGGCTGACCCCGGCCGGCGAGATCCTGCTCAGCCACACCAACGCCGTCCTCGCCCAGCTGGAGCGGGCCGAGGCCGAGCTCGCGGCCTACAGCTCGGGCGCGGCCGGCACGGTCACCGTCGCCTCCTTCGCCACCGGCATCGCCCTGGTCGTCGCACCGGCGGTGGCCCACCTCGCCCGGACGTCCCCCGGCATCCGTCTGCGCGTCCTGGACGCGGAGGGCGACGCCAGCCTTCCGATGCTGCTGGACCGGCAGATCGACGTCGCGGTGGCCGTCGAGTACCGGGGAGCACCCGCCGACGACCCCCGGCTCGCCCATGTGCCGCTGTACGCGGAGCCCTTCGACGCGGTCGTCCCCGTCGGCCACCGACTGGCCGGCGCCGACGTCGTCCCGCTCGCGGAGCTGGCCAAGGACACCTGGATCGGCCCGTACCCCGGCAACCCCTGCCACGACGTGGTGGTCCTGGCCTGCGAGAGCGCCGGGTTCCAGCCCCGCCTCGACCATTCCTCCGACGACTTCCGCGCGGTCGTCGCCCTCGCCTCGGCCGACGCCGGGGTGGCGCTCGTCCCGCGCTCGGCGCTGCGCGGCATGGACCTCACCGGGGTCGTCGTGCGCCCCGTGGACGGGGTCGCGCCCACCCGCCGGGTCTTCGCCGCCGTACGGCGCGGAGCGGAGGAGCACCCCCTGATCAGCCCGGTTCTCGACGCCCTCGGCGCGGCGGCGGGGGAGTGAGCCTTTCGTAACACCGCCGTCCCATTCGCGGGATAGCGTCCCGGACATGAGACAGACGGCGACCGGCAGGACCGTCGACACGGTCGACACCAGGCTGGCCGCGCGGCTCGCCGAACTGCGGGCCGAGCGCGGCTGGTCCCTTGGCGAACTTGCGGACCGCAGCGGGATCAGCCGCTCGACCCTCTCCCGCGCCGAGCGCGCGGAGACCAGCCCCACGGCGGCCCTGCTCAACCGGCTCTGCCATGTGTACGGCCGCACCATGTCCCGCCTCCTCGGCGAGGTCGAGTCGGCCCCCGCCCCGGTGGTGCGGGCGGCCGACCAGCAGGTGTGGCAGGACCGCCCCTCCGGTTTCGTACGGCGGTCCGTGTCGCCGCCGCACGCCGGGCTGCGGGCGGAACTGGTGGAGGGACGGCTCGGCGCGGGCGCCGACATCGCCTACGACCGGCCGCCCGTACCGGGACTGGAGCAGCACCTGTGGGTGCTGGACGGAGTGCTGGAGGTGACCGTGCAGGAGAGCGGGCACCGGCTGGAGGCGGGGGACTGCCTGCGGACCCGGGTGTGGGGGGCCACGCGGTTCCGGTGCCCGGGCCCCGGCGAGGTCCGCTACCTGCTGGCGGTGGTGCTGCCGTGACCGTGACACGCCTGGACGGCACCCGGCTGCGCGCGTGCGCCCGGGACCTGGCGGCACTCCTGGTGGACACCGTGGCGGCCGGGTCCTCCGTCGGCTTCCTCGACTCCCTGGACCTCGCCGCGGCCGAGACCTGGTGGACGGGGCGCGTCGACGCGGTGGACCGAGGACTTCTGGCGGTGTGGACGGTGTACGACGGCGGAGGAATCGACGGGACGGTGAGCCTGGCTTTCGCCGACAAGCCCAACAGCCGGCACCGCGCCGAGGTCGTCAACCTGATGGTGCACCCCCGGGCCCGCGGCCGGGGCCTGGGCCGCACCCTGCTGACGGCCGCCGAGACGGCCGCCGCCGACGCCGGGATCACCCTGCTCCACCTGGACACCGAGACCGGCAGCCCCGCCGAACGCCTGTACGGCTCGTCCGGCTGGACACGTGCCGGCGTCATCCCCGACTACGCGACGAGCCCGCAAGGAGAGCCGCGTCCCACGACGATCTACTACAAACGCCTGGGCGTTCCCGCTCCCACCAGGTGAGTGTCAGTGCCGGCCGCTACGGTTCCGGCTATGCCGGACGCCGAAGACGTACGCCGTATCGCCCTGTCCCTCCCGGACACCACGGAGAAGATCGCCTGGAGCATGCCCACGTTCCGGGTCGCGGGCAAGATGTTCGCCACCCTGCCCGAGGACGAGACCTCCCTCGCGGTGCGCTGCCCCAAGGAGGAACGCGACGAACTGGTCCTCGCCGAACCGGACAAGTTCTGGATCGCCGACCACGAGGCCCAGTTCGCCTGGGTGCGGGCCCGGATCGCCGCCCTCGACGACGAGGACGAACTGCGCGCCGTCCTCGCCGACTCCTGGCGCCAGGCAGCCCCCACCCGACTGCTGGACGCCTACCCGGAGCTGGGACTGCCCCGAGGCGAATGAGATCGCTCTCCACGTCGCCGCTCCCGCGTGCGATCATCCGGAGGCGAGGGGGCAGCCGGGGCGGAGGGGGCCGCGGCCCGCACTCCTCACGAGGGGACGGGGAGGGATCGTGGGGATGCGCGGGACGCCGCCGCGGACACCGCCGGGCGGAGCCCAGGACGGGACGCGGAACCCGTCGCCCGGCGCCGGGACGGGCACGGACCGGCCGAGACCGGTGTGGTCACGCGACTTCGCCCTGTTCTTCGGGGCACGGGCCGTGGCCCAGCTCGGTGACACCATGCTGCCCGTGGCGCTCGCGGCGGGCCTGCTGCAGCAGGGCTACGGCGCCGGTGCCGTCGGTCTCGCCCTGGCCTCGACGTCCGCCGCGTTCGCCGGGCTGATCGTCTTCGGCGGGGTCGTCGCCGACCGCTTCGACACCCGCCGGCTGATGATCGGCGCCGACCTGGTCCGCGTCTGCACCCAGTCCCTGGCCGCCGCGCTCTTCTTCTCCGGGCACGTCGTGCTCTGGCAGATCTGCGCGATCGGCTTCGTCAACGGCGTCGCGGGCGCCGTGTTCCAGCCCGGCGTCGCCGGCACCGTGCCCCGCCTCGCCGCCGACGTGCAGGGCGCGAACGGCGCCATCCGCGTCGCCGAGGCCGTGGCCCAGCTGGCCGGCCCCGCCCTCGCGGGCGTCCTCGTCGGATTCGCCTCACCCGGCGGGGTGTTCGCCGCCCACGCCACCACCTACACGGTGAGTGCCGTCTGCCTCCTGCTGCTGCGCCTGCCCCCACGCGTCCGCTCGGGCGCCGCCCGCGCCCTGACCGGCGGCCGGGCCTTCCGGGCCGATCTGGTGGAGGGCTGGCGGGAGTTCAGGTCCCGCGCCTGGCTGTGGGGCGTCATCGCCGTCTGGTGCGTCTACATGATCACCGTGTGGGGCCCGACGATCCCGCTGGTGGCGACGGAGATCGTCCAGCACCACGGGGCCCGCTCCTACGGCCTGGTCAACTCCGCCCTCGGCGCGGGCACCGTGCTCGGCGGCCTGCTCGCCCTGCGGCTGCGCCCGCGCCGCATGCTGCGCGCCGGCGCGTTCGGCGTCTTCGCCTTCGCCGCCTTCCCGGTGACGGTCGGCGCCGGCCTGCCTGTCCCGGCCATGGCGGCCGGAGCGGCCGTGGCCGGTGTCGGCATGGCGTTCTGGAGCGTGATGTGGGCGACGAGCGTGCAGACCCAGGTCCCGGCGGACGTCCTCAACCGCATCCACGCCTACGACGTGGCGGGCTCCCTGGCGATGATGCCGGTCGGCCAGTCCCTGGCGGGCCCGGCCGCCGGGGCCTTCGGGTCCGGGCACGTGCTGCTCGCGGCGGGATGCATGAGCTTCGTCGTGGCGACCTCGCTGCTCTGCGTGCGCGCGATCCGCGGCCTGGTCCGGGCGGACGCGCCGGCGGCCCCGGGCCCAGGGGGTGTCTGACACCCTCTGGGCCCGTAAACGGGTGCGCGACCACCGACCCGAGTGCGGTAGAGTTTCCCTGCACGTTCGGCCGGGGGAAACCCCAGGTCAGCGGGGCACCGGGACGTGGCGCAGCTTGGTAGCGCACTTGACTGGGGGTCAAGGGGTCGCAGGTTCAAATCCTGTCGTCCCGACGGTGCGGAAGGGCTTCCACGGGTTCACACCCGCGGAAGCCCTTCTTCGTGTGTCCGGCTCCTTCGTGTGTCCGGCGCGGACCTGAGCGGTCGCCCTCTACGGATAGCTGGGCAGGTTCGCCACGTTCGTCGCCGCGTTGGACGGGCCGCCCGTGCTGTTGACGACGTGCCGGATGGTGCCGGTGCCGCCGAGGGAGACCGTCACCATGCTCGTGAAGCGCACCCCCGGCCGGTTCGGCGCCTCGATGGCCCGTTCGGCGGTGACGCTCGGGTTGACGTTGAAGAAGCAGTAGCTGCCGAGGCCCCACGCCTGGTGGCTGGTGACGGAGTCGGCGACCTTGTAGGCGGCGTAGCCCTGCGTGGAACCGTTCATCCAGGCCGCCTGGTTGGGCGGGTCGTACGGCATCTCGTTCTGGTAGAAGTACGTCCGGCCGCCGTTGCCGTTCCAGATGGTCTGGTACTTCTGGTAGTGCTCGACGAACAGGCCGTACGCCGTGACGTCGTCGCCGTTGACGATCAGGCCGGTGTCACCGGTGTTGCTGTTCCATCCGATGCCGTTGCCGTGGTCGCCGCGCCAGATCCACATGTGGTCGCCGATGACGTCGTCGCTGTTGATCACCAGGCTGGTGGTCGCCTTGCCGACGGCCGCGCCGCCGACCCGGAAGTACACGTCGTGCAGCGAGGTCGGGTCGGCGTCGTGCGACGCGGACGAGTTCGCCGGGCCGACCTCCATGAGCGTGGGCGAGTTGGTGGTGCCCGCGTCGAACAGGAGGCCCGCGACCTTGACCCCGTCGACGTCGGCGACCTTCATCGCGGTGACGCCGTTGTCCGGGACGAACGTGGCGAGGCCCAGGCCGAGGACGACTGTGCCGGGGCGGTTCACCTGGAGCGTCTGGTCGAGGTGGTAGACCCCCGGCGTGACGAGCAGGTTCTTGCCCGCGGCCAGCGCGGCGTTGATCGAGGCGGCGCTTGCGCCCGGCTTGACGATGTGGAAGGTGTCCAACGACAGCGAGGTCCCGGAGGGTGCCCCGTTCGCCCAGCTGACGCCGGAGGAGCCGGACCGGACGGCGGGCACGAACACCTTGTAGGCGTTGTCGCCGTCGACGTACAGGAACGGCTTCTCGCGGGTCACCGGCGACTGCGCGACCGTGGTGTACGGCGGCGCCGGGAACGTCGTGTTCGGAACGCCCTGACTGCCGACGAAGACCATGTTCCAGTTGGAGCCGGTCCAGCTGCCGACCTGGGAGTTGCGGGTCAGCCACTGCTGCTGGCTGCCGGAGTCGACCCGTCCGTCGACCTTGGTGTCGGCGAACAGGCCGCCGCTGGCCCAGCCGCCGTCGTCCAGGGCGATGTCGCCGCGCAGATGCATCCGGCGGTACGGGGCCGCCTGCGACACCGCCCAGCGGTCGCGGCCGCCCGCCGGGTTGACCGACAGGTTCTCGGCGCCGCGCCAGAAGTTCTGGGTGGCGTTCTGCGGCGGGAACCAGTCGGCCTCGGCGTGCACCGCCCCGTTGACGGTGACCGCGTCGGGGGTGAGGCCGAGACCCGAGACCTGCGTGTAGAAGCCGACGTTGACGTCCGCGTCGTAGGAGCCCGGCTTGAACAGCACCGCCTGCCGCTGGGAGCCGAACTGGTTGGTCTCCTGCTGCTGGAAGATCGAGTTCAGCTTGCTCTGGATGGCGGAGGCGGACATCGACGGGTCGAACACGGCGACGTTCGGCCCGAGGTCCGGGGCCGCCGTCGACTGGTTCACGGGCACGACCTGGAACCGCTGGGCGGCGCTGCCGTTGCACGTGTACTGCACGAACTGCACGCTGTTCGCGAGCGAGGCGCCCGGGTCGTCCAGGCACTTGCCGCTGTGCCGGTTGACGAACCGGTAGGCGCCGCCGCCCAGGTCGACCGGCAGCCACTGCTGGTTGGCGCCGCCGCCGTAGGCCCACAGGTGCACGGGCGCGCCGTCGGCGCTGGAGACGTCGGCGACGTCCACGACCTGGCCGGTGGCGTTCCGGTTGCCGATGCGGACATAACCGTCGTCGCCGGCGGTGAGACTCCACTGCTGGGCCGCCGTGCTGTTGCAGGCGTACTGCTGCACGACGGTGCCGTTGGCGGTGGCGGCCGCCCTGGCGTCCAGACAGCGGCCGCTCGCGGCGTTCATGACGGTGACGAACCCGGTGGGGAGCGCTGCGGCGGCGCTCGCCGGCGCGGGTGCCGAGGTGAGCAGGGAGGCGGCGGCCACGGTGACGAGCGCTGCCACGCCAAATCTGCGCGGACGGCGTGGGGCAGGGGGCGAAGACTCAGGGAATCCGGGCATGCGGGTGGCCCTTCGTGGGGGGTGTGCGGGTCGTGCCGCGTTCAGTTCGTGAAGGCCGAACGCGGCATGCGCTGCTCTGGTTGACCCGTGAACCTAAAGGTATGGACCACTTTCGTCAAGACATGAAGTAAGCGCTTGAGCAACAGAGTTGAGCGCACGCGTGAGGGACCCCGAGAGTGGGAAGGGGTGGTGCCGACTCACTCCGAGCGCGTGAAGCGGTCCACCAGCGCGTCCAGGCCGTCCGTCAGGTCGCGCGGTCCGGCCCGGTCGGCCAGGGCCGGGGCGGTGGCGCGCAGCCGCGGCAGCTCCTGCGGGTCCATGTGGTGAAGGCCGAGCCGGAACCCGGACTCCGTCTCCTGCGGGTTGTCCACCATGGCCTGGAGCTCCACCGACACGTAGCCGAGCACCCAGCCCGTGAAGGCGCGGAAGAGCCGCGCGGAGCCGTCCGTGCCGAACCCGGCCTGCTCGAACAGCGCGAGCACCCGCTCGTGGTGACGCAGCGTCGCCCGCGGGCGACGGGCGAGCGGCACCGTCAGCATCCGTGTGGAGAGCAGCGGCACCACCTGCGGGTGGTCCAGGCACACCTCGTACGTCGCCAGCGCCACCCGGCGCAGCTCGGCCCGCCAGTCGTCCGCCGCCTCCCCGTCGGTCAGCCGGTCCTCCAGCTCCGCGTGCAGGGCCTCCACCAGGCCGTCCAGCAGGGCGTCCTTGGAGGCGGCGTACCGGTACAACGCCATCGCCTCGACGCCGAGCTCGCTGCCGAGCCGCCGCATGCTCAGGGCGGACAGGCCCTCCCGGTCGACCAACCGCAGGGCCGCGCCGAGGACGCGCTCGCGGTTGAGCCTTCCGTAGCGGCCCCGGTCGCTCGCGCGCCGCGCCGGCCCCGCTCCGGGCTCCTTCGCCATCGCCGGCCTCCTCGCCGTCACTCCAGGCCACCGTACGGTTACGGGGTAGACGTACGCGAACCGGGGTGATCGGACCCGGTTGCCGGGGCCGAGCGGACGCGTAGCATGTACATATACGTCGTAAACGGGTGACGTAAACCCATGGACGAGTGACCGTCATGAGCGCACCCATCGAGGACTACGCCCTGATCAGCGATCTGGAGACAGCGGCGCTCGTCGGCCTGGACGGCTCCGTCGACTGGCTGTGCCTGCCCCGGTTCGACTCGCCCGCCTCACTGGCCGCGCTGCTGGGCACCCCCGACAACGGCTCCTGGCGGCTCGCCCCGCCCGGCGCCACCCGCTGCACGCGCCGGCGGTACCGGCGCGACACCCTGCTGCTCCAGTCGTGGTGGACGACACCCACGGGCACCGTGCGGGTCACCGACTTCATGCCGCCCCGCACCCGGCTGCCCTGCGTCGTCCGGCTCGTCGAGGGGATCTCCGGGACCGTCACCCTCCGCAGCGAGCTGCGGCTGCGGTTCCACCAGGGCCGGGTCGTGCCCTGGATCCGTGCCGTCGAGGGCTGCGCGGTGGCGATCGCCGGCCCGGACGCCGTCTGGCTCGGCACCGACCCTCCCGTCGAGCGGACGGGCGCCGACGACCGCACGGTCCACGACGTCACGGTCACGGCCGGCCGGCGCCTCGCCCTCACCCTCGTGTGGTCGCCGTCCCACCGGCCCGGACCGCCCGAGCCGCTGGCCGTCCCGGCCGAGACGCTGCTCAAGGAGACCGCCGGCTTCTGGCGGCGCTGGACCGCCCAGTGCCGCTACGAAGGCCCCTGGCGGGACGCCGTCGTACGGTCCCTGATCACCCTGAAGGCACTCATCCACGCGCCCACCGGCGGTGTCGTCGCCGCCCCCACGACGTCCCTGCCCGGCCGTATCGGCGGTGACCTCAACTGGGACTACCGGTACTGCTGGCTCCGGGACTCCGCCATGACCCTGTCCTGCCTGCTGCGCAACGGCTACCGCGAGGAGGCCACGGCGTGGGTGGACTGGCTGGTACGGGCCGTCGCGGGCGACCCCGCCGACCTGCAGACCGTGTACGGCGTGGGCGGCCAGCGCCTGCTGCCCGAGACCGAGGCGCCCTGGCTGCCCGGCTACGAGGGCTCACGGCCCGTCCGCTTCGGCAACTCCGCGGCCGGCCAGTACCAGCTGGACGTCTACGGCGAGGTCCTCGACGCCCTGTGCCTGTCCCTGCGGGCCGGAATCGACCTGCCCGCCCACGTGTGGAGCCTGGTCGAGGCACTGATGGGGCATCTGCTGCGGCACTGGCGCGAACCCGACCAGGGGCTGTGGCAACTGCGGAGCCCTCGCCGCCAGTTCGTGCACTCCAAGGTCATGACCTGGGTGGCCGCCGACCGCGCCCTGCGGATGGGCCGGCTGCTCGGCCGCGACGGCGCCCGCGGACGCTGGCGGGCCATGCGCGACCAGGTGCACCGCGAGGTCTGCCGTGAGGGCTGGGACCCGGCACGGCACGCCTTCACCCAGTCCTACGGCTCCGACACCCTGGACGCGTCCGCGCTGCTGATCCCCCGGCTCGGCTTCCTGCCCGCCGCCGACGGACGGGTGCGCGGGACGGTCGACGCGATGCGCGCCCTCGGCCACGGCGGCTTCGTACGGCGCTACACCCCCGGCCCGGACGCCGGGCAGGGCCCCGAGGGCACCTTCGTCGCCTGCTCGCTCTGGTACGCCGACGCGCTCGCCGCGACAGGCCGGACCGGGCAGGCCCGCGAGGCGTTCGAGCGGGTCCTCGCCATCCGCAACGACGTCGGTCTGCTCGCCGAGCAGTGGGACCCGGACGCCGGCCGCCAGCTCGGCAACGCGCCCCAGGCGTTCAGTCACATCGCCCTGGTGGAGACGGCGTCCGCCTTGTCTCCCCGTACCCGTACGGATTGAGCTGCTGGAACCGCCAGGCGTCCCGGCACATGTCGTCCAGGTCGCGGGTCGGCCGCCAGCCCCAGGCGCGCGTCACCGAGCCCGCGTCCGCGACGAGTTCGGCCACGTCACCGGGACGGCGGGGCCCGACCTCGTACGGCACCCGCCAGCCGGTCGCCCGGGAGAACGCGGCGACGACCTCCAGGACGGAACGGCCCTCGCCCAGGCCCAGGTTGAACACGTGCATGCCCGGCGCGTCGCCGAGGTGGTCCAGCGCCAGCCGGTACGCGCCGACCGCGTCCATGATGTGCAGGTAGTCGCGGACCGCGGTCCCGTCACGGGTCGGATAGTCGTCGCCGAACACCCGCAGCAGCTCACGCCGGCCGCCGGCCACCTGGGCCAGTGAGGGCACGAGGTTGTCGGACTCACCGGGCGGGTCGGCGCCCAGCAGACCGCTGGGGTGGGCTCCCGCCGGGTTGGCGTACCGCAGGCACAGCACCGTGTAGTCGGGCCGACGGCGGCACACGTCGGCGAGTATCTGCTCGCACGCCCACTTGGAGGCCGCGTAGGGGCTCGCCGGACGCACCGGCGTCGACTCGTCCAGCGGCCCCCGGCCGGATTCGCCGTAGACCGCGCACGAGGAGGAGAAGACCATGCGGTGCACCCCGTGGTCGTCCATGGCCCGCAGCAGGGACGTCGTGGCGCCCACATTGCTGTCGTAGTACTCCACGGGCCTGCGCGTCGACGCGCTCACCGAACGCAGCCCCGCGCAGTGCACCACGGCGTCCACGGTGTGCCGGTCGAAGACGGCCGACAGGGCCCGGCGGTCCCGGACGTCCAGCTCGTACACCGCGCCGACGAACCGGCCGGCGATCCGCTCGAGACGCTGCATGACCCGCGGGCTGCTGTGCGAGTAGTCGTCGACCACGATCACCTCGTAGCCGTGGTCGAGCAGATCGACGCAGGCGTGGCTGCCGAGGAACCCCGCACCGCCGGTGACGAGGACCGTCGACGGTGTACTCACCGGCTCGCCGCGCGTCATGGGCAGCCGCTCCCGGATCGCTCACAACGCCGTACATTTACGACGTATACCTCCGACTATGCGCCTCGCGCGCGGCAGCGTCAAACGAACCGGCGCACCCCTCAGACCACGCATCCCACATGGGCCAGCGCCTGCTTTAGCAGCACCCCGTGCCCGCCCGGCATCTCGCTCTGCACCGCCGGCGACAGGGCCTCCTGGGGGCTGAACCAGACCAGGTCGAGGGCGTCCTGCCGGGGCCGGCAGTCGCCGCTGACCGGGACGACGTACGCGAGGGACACCGCGTGCTGACGCGGGTCGTGGTACGGCGTGATGCCCTGCGTCGGGAAGTACTCGGCCACGGTGAAGGGCTGCAGCGAAGTCGGCACCCGGGGCAGCGCCACCGGTCCGAGGTCCTTCTCCAGATGGCGCAGCAGCGCGTCACGGACGCGCTCGTGGTGCAGCACGCGGCCGGAGACCAGGGTCCGGCTGACCGTTCCGTCGGGTCCGATGCGCAGCAGCAGCCCGATGCTGGTGACCTCGCCACTGTCGTCGACGCGCACGGGCACCGCCTCGACGTACAGGATCGGCATGCGGGCGCGCGCCTGCTCCAGGTCGTCCGTGGACAGCCAGCCGGGCGTGGTTTCGGTCATGTCAGACATTGCTTGATCATACTTTCCGGGAGTGCGGACGCTCGGTCGTGGTCGGGTCGGCGGACGGGTCGGCGGGGGAGAGACCGTACAGGCGGCGGGCGTTGTCGCCGGCCGTCCACGCGGCGATGCGCAGCGCGTCCGGCAGGCTCAGGTCGTCGGTGTCGACCCGGTCCTGGAGGAGTTCCCCCATACCCCGGCGGAACGCCAGGGCCCCCAGGGCGTGGAACTCGGCCAGGCCGTAGGCGTCGGAGCTGTACAGCAGTTTGCGGAACGGGGTGATCTCCAGGGCCTCCGCGAGCACCGCCCGCGCCCGGGCGGGCCCCACGTGGTGCAGGGCGAGCCCCACGTCCAGGTGCACGTGGTCGAAGACGGCGGCGAGGTAGGCGGCCTCGCGCTGGTACGGCCAGCAGTGCAGGAGCAGCACCGGGATCGTGCCCCTGACCAGGTGCAGCCAGTCCGTCAGCAGGGCCGGGTCGGCCCTGTGCAGCCGCAGGTCGCCGTCGCCGAACCCGGTGTGCAGCTGCAGGGGCAGGCCGAGATCGACGGCCGTCCACAGCAGATGCCGGGTCAGTACCGGGTCGGACAGCCGTCCGCCGTCCGACAGCCACTGCCGGGCCGAGGCGGTGACCAGCGCGTCGGTGGGGCGCGCCGGATCCAGGTCGAAGCCCGTGCGGTACGCGGCCACCGACTTCACGGCGACCACACCGGGGCGGCGCACTGCCTCCTCGACGGCCGTGCGGAACGCGCCGGCGTACCCGTCGGCCTCCACCCCCGAGGCCGCGACGGACTCGGCGACCGCCTCCAGACGGACGACTTCGTGGGCCGTCGCCCCCGCCGCCTCCGCGAGTCGCGCGGGCGTGGTGAGCGGCACCGGTGTGTGGCCGGTGTCCACACAGAGCGCCGCCACACCCGCCGCCCGCAGGAACCGCCGGTCCACCTCCCGCACGCCCAGCTCGGCACGCCGGGCAAGGTAGGCGTCGGCCGGCGCGTGGCGGGGCAGGCCGAGCAGGGGTGCGCAGTCCCGGCGCACGGCGACCCCCACCGGGGTGTCGAACGCGGACCACGCGGTGGCGGGCCCGCCCTCGGTGAGCAGGGACTCGAACGCGGCGCGGTCCAGGTCCGTGGTGACCACCCCGTGGCAGTGGTGGTCGACCAGCGGCAGCTCCGCGAGCGCCTCGTGGACCGGCCCGGTGCCGCCCACGTCAGTACACCCACCGGTAGGCGGCGGCGACCCCGTCGTCGTCCAGCCCGGCGACCCGGGCGCTCTCGCCCTCCCGTACCGCGGTCACGGCGTCGGCGAGGACCGGCCCGAGCGCGTCGCGCAGCACCACGTCCGCGCGGAACTCCCCGACGGCCTCGCCCAGCGAGACGGGCAGCCGCCGCACCCCGAGCGCCGCCGCCTCCCGCGTGCTCAGGTGCGCGGGGTCGCCGGTGACCTCCTCGGGCAGCCGCGCGTCCGACGCCATGCCGTCCAGACCGGCGGCGATCAGACAGCCCAGCGCGAGATACGGGTTGGCGGCCAGGTCGACCGGCTTGACCTCGATGTTGGCGGTCCGCTCGCGCCGGCCGACCGTGCCGGTCACCAGCCGCAGCCCGGCCTCCCGGGTCTCGCGGCCCCACGCCGTGAACACCCCGGCCCACTGCGAGGGCCGCAGCCGCAGATAGCTCGCCGGGCTCGGCGCGGTCACCGCGGTCAGGGCCGGGAGCCGGCGGAGCACGCCGGCGGCGAAGGACTCCGCCTCGGGGCGCAGGCCGTACCGGCGGTCGCCGCCCGCGTGCAGATTGACGCCGTCGCGCCAGACGGAGAGGTGGACATGGCCGCCGTTGCCGACGCCCTGCCCGAGCACGGCGGGCGCGAAGGACACCGCGAACCCGTGGCGCCGGGCCACCGCGCGGACCGTCTGCCGCACCAGCACGCTGTGGTCGGCCGCGGCGACCGGGTCCAGCGCCGCCACCGACAGCTCGAACTGCCCGGCCGCGTATTCGGGGTGGAACTGCTCGGCCTCGACGCCCTGCCGGGCCAGCGCCGCCAGCAGCTCCGCCGCGCAGTCGCTCAGCTCCACCTGCCGGGTGGCGCCGTACGCCGGACCCGTGACCGCGGGCACGAAGGCCCCGTCGGCGCCCGGCGGCTGGGCGAAGGAGCACTCGATCTCGATACTCGCCCGGAACGTCACCCCGTGCCGCTCGGCGGCCTCGCGGACCGTGCGCCGCAGGAACGTGCGGGCGCACGCCGGATGCGGTTCGCCCTCCTGGGTCGTCCGGTCGACCGGCGCCCAGGCCCAGCCGGGCTGGGCGGCCAGCTCCACCAGGGCCGTCAGGTCCGGGTAGAGACGCAGATCGCCGTCCGGGGAGCCGAGGACGTCCGTGGTCACGACGGAGTCGTCCGCGAGGAACGTGTCGAACACCGGGGACATCCCGACGCCCCAGGCCGCCGCCGAGGGCAGCTTGGCGGTGGGGACCGTCTTCACCCGGCCGATCCCGGCCGTGTCCACGTACGCCAGCACGACCCCGTGCACACCCCGCCCGGCCAGCTCGCCGCCGAGCGCGGTGGCCCGTTCGACGTCCCCGGGACGCCCTCCCGGGACGGGGTCGGCAAGGGTGGTCATACGGTCTCCTCGACGAGCTCGGCCGCCGGGCGGGCGGTGCGTGGGGGCGTCAGGGCTTCACGGCCACCGCGCCGTACTGCGGCACCGGGGCGGGGGAGCCGTCGGCCCGCCACCGGGCGCAGGACACCATGCCCGGCTCCAGCAGCTCCAGTCCCTCGAAGAAGGCGGCGATGTCCTCGCCGCTGCGGGCCGTGATCGGCGGGGTGGCGTTCTCGTTCCAGAACTTCATCGCCGGGATCTGGCCCTCGCCGCCGAGCTCCGCGTCGAAGGTGGGGTGCGTCAGCACCAGCAGGCTGCCGGAGGGGGTCGCGGCCATGACGCGCCGCACGATGTCACGGGCCTGGTCGTAGTCCAGCACGAAGTTGAGGATGCCCAGCATCATCACGGCGACCGGCTCGGTGAAGTCCAGCGTCCGCGAGGCCCGTTCGACGATGGCGTCCGGGTCGTGCACGTCGGCGTCGATGTACGCGGTGACGCCGTCCCGGGTGCCGGTCAGCAGCGTCCGGGCGTGCACCAGCACGATCGGGTCGTTGTCGACGTACACGATCCGGGACTCGGGCGCGATGCGCTGGGCGATCTCGTGGGTGTTGTCGGCCGTCGGCAGCCCGGTGCCGATGTCGAGGAACTGCCGTACGCCGCGCTCCCCGGCCACGAAGCGCACCGCCCGGCCGAGGAAGTCGCGGTCCGCGCGCGCGATGTCACGGATGACCGGGAACATCCCGGCCACGTGCTCGCCCACCTGCTGGTCGACCTCGTAGTTGTCCTTGCCGCCGATCCAGTAGTTCCACACGCGCGCGTTGTGCGCCACACCGGTGTTCAGCCTCGCCGACCCGCCCGACGGGGTGTGGCCATCGCTCACGACTCGTCCTCTCCTCGCACGCACGACCGAAACCGGCCATCACCGCCATTGTGCCGCCCCGTTGATCACGTTGTCCCGGGAATCGGCACAGCCGGTACGGTCGTCGGCGCGCGGGCGGGGTGCCGCCGACGCGTCAGTCGAACTGGCTGGGCGAGGCCGCCGGGGACTTGCCGGCCAGGACGTCCTGGAGCCGCTGCGTGCCCAGCTTCACCGCCGACTCCACCGAGTCGTCCTCATCGTCGTCGAGACCGCCCGCCGTGACGGTGATCGCGTTGTCGCCCACCCGGACCGCGGCCACGCTCAGGGTCAGCGTCGCCTCGGTGCCGTCGACCGGCCCGCGCACCGACACCCGCACGCCCTCACGGGCGTCGCCCACCGTGGGCAGGTCGCTCTCGGTGACCTGGACGGTCCGCTCCTCGCCGTTCTCGGTCATCGTGAACTGGTCGCACTCCTGCGGAAGTCCGGCCATCCAGTCCAGGGAGTCCTGGACGTCCGTCCGGTCGTATGCGGCGACCTGGTACAGCAGGCGCGAGTCGTCCTGGGTGAAGCCGCGCAGCGCGTTCGCCCCCGACGGCTTGCCCAGCAGGTCGTCGTCGAACAGCGAGTCCATCAGCCGCTGGCAGTCGGCCGCGTCGGCCTTGGCGGACACGAAGTCGGAGACGTCGACCTTGCCGATCAGCAGACCGTCGTGCCAGTTCTCCGCCTCCGTGTCCTTCACCTGGGTCCAGTCGTCCTCGATGTCCGCCGCGGTGATCAGCGCGGTCTCGGCGCCGGACTCGGACAGGGTGCCGCTCGGCGAGCCGGTGGGCGAGCCCGTCGGCGACTCCGTCTGCTGCCGGGCCGCCGCGGGCGACGCGCTGACGCCGGAGGCCCCGGTCTCCCGGCCCCCGTCCTGGGCGCAGGCGGCGGTGGCGAGCAGGGTGCCCGCCGTCAGGGCCGTGGACAGGACGCGGGCGAGTCGGACGGTACGACGGGTCATCGGGAGTGCCTCCTGGGGACGGGACGCGTGTCCCGCTCAGCCCATCACCGGCCCCACGGGCCCACCATCGGCCACGGCCCGATCGGGTGACCCCGTCGATCGGCTGACGTCCCTCCGGCCTCACCCCTTCAGCGGGTCGTGCCCGATGGTCATGAGCCGGTGCCGTTGGCGGGTCTGCTCCGGCTCCGGCTCGTTCTCCGGATCGGCGCGCTCGGACACGGTGTCCACGACGTCGTACATGACCCGCACGTCGTCGTCCGTGAGGTCGGTGCGGCGCTTCTGGAGGATCGCGAGGACATGCTGCCCGACCGGGGTGCCTGCCTCGTCCGGCAGCGGTTCGGCCGTCTCACCCGCTTCGCTGACCCGCAGCCAGGCGGCGAGCTCCTGCGAGGTCATGTTCACCACGCGGTGGAACTCCTGCCACAGTGCGTCGAGTTCGAGGGCGTCGGTCACGGGGTTTCCTCTCCCTTCGCGTCGGGTGGTGCCGGCCGGGTGGTCCGCCGGGTGTCTCAGCCGTCGTCCGGCCAGTTCTCGGCGTCGAACATCCAGCGTTCCTTCTCCAGGTCGCCGGTGATGGTGATGAGCAGGTCCTGCGTCACCGGGTCCGGCTCGGCGGTCGCCGCGACCCGCTCGCGCAGCCGCGTGACGGCCGAGCCGAGAGCGTCCACGACCAGCTGCACGACCTGGGTGTCGCGCAGCCAGCCCGCCTCGGGGCCGGGCAGCGCGAAGGCCGCGGCGATGGTCTCCGGACGGCCGTCGGGTGCCACCCCGATCGCGGAGCTGCGCTCGGCGACCGTGTCGGCGTGCGTCCGGGCCAGCGTCACCACCTCGTCGAGCTGGAGGTGGATCGAGCGGAAGCGCGGGCCGACGATGGCCCAGTGCGCCTGCTTCCCGATCAGCGACAGCCCGAGCAGATCGACGAGGGTGTCCTGGAGGGCGGCACCGGCGATCTGGCGGGCCGGCTCCGGAAGCGTGCTGGAGACCACGGTCATGTCGAGCCCCTCTCTGGCGTGGTCGAGGGCTGCAGGAGCGGTGCGGCGCCGTCCGTCACAGCGGTGCCGCGCCACTCCATGCGTGCGCGGGTGCCCCGTGCGAACCGGTGCAAAACGTGCGGTGCCCGGTGGCCGGGCCGGTCGCCGCCGTGGCCCCTCGTCCCCGGGGCGGCGTATCTTCCCAGCGGGGCGGGAGTCGGTCTATAGTCCAAAACTAGCGGTGCTAATTAACGGAGTGCCGATCCACCCGCCCGGTCAGGAGTCCAGTCGTGCGTCCCGTCCACTTCGCGGCCGCCCGCCGCACCCCCATCGGCAAGCTGCGCGGCGCCCTGTCGTCCGTCCGCCCCGACGACCTCGCCGCAGCCGTGATCCGCGGGATCGTCGCCGACGTCCCCGCGCTGGACCCCGCACGTGTCGACGACGTCTACTGGGGCGCCGCCAACCAGGCCGGCGAGGACAACCGCAACGTGGCCCGGATGGCCGCCCTGCTGGCCGGACTGCCCGACTCGGTGCCGGGCGCCACCGTGAACCGGCTGTGCGCCTCCGGCCTGGAGGCGGTGACGACGGCCGCCCGCACCATCGCGGCGGGCGAGGCCGACATCGTGCTCGCCGGCGGCTCCGAGTCCATGAGCCGCGCCCCCTTCGTCCTGCCCCGCCCCGACGAGGCGCTGCCCCACCGCATCGAGACCGTCGACACCCGCCTGGGCTGGCGGCTGGTCAACCCGGCCATGAAGGACCTGCACGGCCTGCTGTCCATGGGCGAGACCGCCGAGGAGGTCGCCCGCCGCCACGGTGTCTCCCGCGAACGGCAGGACGAGTTCGCGCTCCGCAGCCACCAGCGGGCCGCCGAGGCCCGTAAGAACGGGCACTTCGACGACGAGATCCTGCCGGTCGAGCGCCCCGACGGCGTGCTCGTCGACAGCGACGAGTGCGTCCGCGAGGACACCTCCCTCGAGAAGCTGTCCCGGCTCAAGCCCGTCTTCCGCGCCGGCGGCACCGTCACCGCGGGCAACGCCTCCCCGATGAACGACGGCGCGGCCGGTCTCCTCCTGGTCAGCGAGGAGGCCCTGAACGACCTCGGCCTGGAGTCCCTCGGCCGCTATGTCGCCGGCGGCTCGGCGGGCGTCCACCCCGACGTCATGGGCATCGGACCGGTCCCCGCCACGCGCAAGGTCCTCGACCGGGCCGGCTGGACCGTCGCCGATCTCCAGGAGGCCGAGTTCAACGAGGCGTTCGCCGCGCAGGCGCTCGCCAGCGTCGACGCCCTCGGCATCGACCCGGACCTGGTCAACGCGAGCGGCGGCGCCATCGCCCTCGGCCACCCGCTGGGCTGCTCCGGCGCCCGCATCCTCACCACCCTCCTGCACCGGATGCGTCGCACGGGCGCCGAGCGCGGCCTCGCCACGATGTGCGTCGGCGTCGGCCAGGGCAGCGCGGTGCTGGTCGAACGGCACTGACGCACCGGGCGGGCACCCGCCGGCGATCTCCCGGCAGACGAGACGGGCCTACCAGGACCTGATGTCCGCACATAACATCGGTCCCCGCATGGACACGATGACGCTGTGGCACATAACGGGCTGGGAGTTCGCCGCACTCGCCGGCGCGGCCCTCCTGGTCGGCTTCTCCAAGACCGCCGTGAGCGGCGCCAACACGGTCAGTCTGGCGGTCTTCGCCGCCGTACTGCCCGCACGCGCCTCCACCGGCGTCCTGCTGCCGATCCTGATCGCCGGGGACGTGCTCGCCGTCCTCACCTACCGGCGGCACGCCCACTGGCCCACGCTCTGGCGTCTGTTCCCGGCGGTCGCGGCCGGCGTCGTCCTCGGCACACTGTTCCTCGTGTGGGCCGACGACGGCGTCGTCCGCACCTCGATCGGCGCGATCCTGCTGATGATGGCCGCCGTGACCGTGTGGCGCCGCCGTGCCGCCGGGCGGGAGGACGACCCCGACGCCGTCACCACCCGCTCCGGCCGGCTCAAGGCCCGCTCCTACGGGGTCCTCGGCGGCTTCACCACGATGGTCGCCAACGCGGGCGGCCCCGTGATGTCGATGTACCTGCTGTCGGCCGGCTTCCGCAAGCTCGGCTTCCTCGGCACCTCCGCCTTCTTCTTCCTCATCGTCAACACCTCCAAGGTCCCGTTCAGCGCCGGACTCGGCCTGATCGACCGCTCCTCGCTGCTGCTCGACGCCGCGCTGGTGCTGTTCGTCGTCCCCGGCGCGCTGCTCGGCACCTGGGCCGTCACACGGATCAACCAGCGGCTGTTCGAACAGCTGGTGATCGCGGCGACGGTCGTGGGCGGGCTCCAGCTGCTGCTGCGCTGACGCCCGCCCCCGGGTTCAGGCGGCTCGGGAGGCTCAAGGGGCGATCCCGACCCCCTCGACCCTGCTCCACGCCCGCTCCTGCGCCGCCGTCATCGCCGGCCACCGCAGACCGCCCGGACGCGGCTCCACCCGGGAGGCGTACGGCGCGGGACGGAACGCCGGATCGTAGAAGCAGCCCGTGCCGTACGTCCGGTCGAACTCCTCGCACGACGCCGCCAGGGACCGGGGCGTCGGCCTGCGCCCCGTGCGCACCCAGGCGTCCAGCGCCGTGACGGAGGTGGCGTACTCGGCGTCGCTCAGCGCGCTGTGCTCGTGTTCCCGTGTGAACGACTGCACCAGGAACCGGTCCCGTCCGGCGCCCCGGAGGGTGTCCCGGTAGGCCGCCTCGTGCTCGACGAACGCCGTGGGGTCGTCGATCGCGTGCAGCGTCAGCACCGGCACCCCGACCCGCCCCGTCAGATCGCTGTCGTACGACAGGTCGCGCACCGCCGTCGGGTCGGGGGAGAAGCGTTCGACGCCGGCGTTCAGCGCCGCGTCGTCGTGCGAACCGGAGTAGCGCACCCCCCGGTTCCCGAACGGGTTCCGGCCGCCGAGGCGTTCGTGCACGATGTCGCGGAACGTGAAGGTGGCGAACCGCAGATGGGACTCCAGCGTGCGCTCCGGGATGCCGGTGACCGCCAGGATGTCGTCGAGGTTGCGCTGCTGGAGGGCCGTGCGCTCGGCCGGCGCGGAGGCGTACCCGGTGCACTCCTGGAGCCGGGCGCGCAGCCCCGCCGACGTCATGGTCGACCCGGCCCGCAGCCCCTGCCACAGCGGGTACTGCGGCTCGCTCGGGCGCGGGTGGTTGCCGCAGTAGTACTGATGGACGACGCGCAGGTCGACCCGGTAGTCGTAGCCGCGCGACCCGCCGCCGAGCACCCCGTTGGTGAGCAGCGCCCCGTCGTACGCCCCGCCCCGGCGGCCGTACCTCTCCACGACCTTCGCGGCGACGTCGCCGCCCCACGACTGGCCGTGCACGAAGGTGCGCCGGGGTCTGCCGAACGCGCCGACGAACACCCGGCGCGCGCTCTCCGTGTCGGCGGCCGCCATCCGCGTCCCGTACCCGCCCCGCCGGTACGACGAGCCCGCCCAGGCGTACCCCTCCTTCACCATCACCGACCAGCGGCCCAGGTCGTCCAGACTGCGCGCCGGGTCCGACTCGGCGCCGAGGTCGGGCCCGCCGTGCGCGTGCACCACCAGTGAACCGTTCCAGTCGGTGGGCACCGCGAGCGCGTAGTAGGCGCCGTTCGCGTCCTGGCCGGTGTAGCAGTCGGCCCGCCCGGCGAGTTCGTCCGGGCACGCGGCGCGTACCGGCCCGGCGGTCTCCCCGCGCGCCTGGGAGGCTCCCGCCAGCAGTCCGGCGGCGAGGGTCCCCGCCAGCACGGCGGCGAGCGTCGTGCGCCGGGCCGCCGCCACCGGGACCGATCTGCGGATCACTGCCTGGGTTCTCGTCCAGTCCACGACGCTGCTCCCTCGCCCTCGTCCACGACGCCTCGTCCAGGCGTGCGCGGCGATGCTAGGGAGCGGGCGGGCGCGCCCACCACGGTCCGGCCGTTGTGTTCATAGTGTTCGTCCGGCGTCAGGGCGCCGACCGGCCCCGGCCGCCCACCTCGTACGCTCGCCCCATGTCCCCCCGCCACATCCTGGTCCTCGGCGGAACCACCGAGGCCCGCGAACTCGCCGCCGCCCTCGCGGCGCACCCCGGCGTGCGCGTGACCACCTCGCTCGCCGGACGTGTGTCCCGCCCCGGCGCGGTCGCGGGGGACGTACGCGTCGGGGGCTTCGGCGGCGCCGACGGCCTGGCCGCCTGGCTGCGCGCCGAACACGTCGACACCGTCGTCGACGCCACCCACCCCTTCGCCGTGTCGATCACCGACAACGCGATGCGCGCCGCCCGCGCCACCGGAGTCCCGGCCGTGGTGCTGCGCCGCCCCGGCTGGCGCCCTGAGCCCGGCGACCGCTGGCACGAGGCCGCCTCGCTCGCCGGGGCCGCCGCGCTCCTGCCGGACCTCGGCCCCCGGGTGCTGCTGACCACCGGCCGCCTGGGCCTGGCCGCCTTCGCCCACCTGGACGGCCTGCGCTTCGTCGTCCGCTGCGTCGAACCGCCCGGGCCGCCCCTGCCCGCGCACACCGAAGTACTGCTGGCCCGCGGCCCGTTCACCGTGTCCGGCGAGACGGACCTGCTGCGCGACCACCGCGTCGACGTGCTCGTCACCAAGGACAGCGGTGGCTCGGCGACCGCGCCCAAACTCACGGCGGCCCGCCGGCTCGGCCTCCCCGTGGTGGTCGTACGCCGCCCCGTGCTCCCGGAGGGGGTGGAGGCTGTACCGGACGTGCGGGGAGTCCTGGAACGGCTCGGGCTGGGCGGCCGGACCGGGTGACCGTCAGCGGGTCAGCGTCTCGAAACCGGCCGTGGCGCAGTACTCCACCGCCCGGCCCTCGGCGGCGCCGTCGCCGCGCAGCGCCGCGACGGTGACGTCGAGCATGGTCGCGCCGTCACCGGCCCCCTCGTACGAGGCGCTGGACAGCCGCCGCGCGGCGGTGACCACCGCATCCCCGGCCTCCTCGGCGGCGTCGGAGCCGGCTCCGTGCTCGGCGGAGTTCCTGACGCGCTGCCAGGCTCCCAGCTGCCGGCAGTAGTTCTCCTGCCACGCCCGGTCGAACTCGGACCCGCCGGTGTCGCCGGTGTCGCCGGAGTCGTCGGACGAGCAGCCGACCATCAGGACGGCGACCGCCACCACCCCCGCGATCCCTCCCGCGACCCGTCGCCCGCGCCCGCTGCCGTGCTCCATGACCGTCCCCTCCCCGAGCCCCTCCCCGAACCGACGACGGGAGAGTATCGATCATGGGACTGACCGCACACGCGCCGGGTGCTCTACCGCTCCCGCGGGTTCCTGCGCAGCAGATAGGTGTCCATGATCCAGCCCTTGCGCTCCCGGGCCTCCGCCCGCAGCCGCTCGATCTCGGGCGCGGCCTCGGCGATCGGGCCCGAGACCAGGATCTCGTCGGGCGTGCCCAGATAGGCGCCCCAGAAGATGTCGATGTCCTCACCGGCGTACCGCCGGAAGCCCTGGTGCGCGTCGAGCATCACCACCACGTCGTCCACGCCCTGCGGGAACCCCTCGGCCAGCCGCCGCCCGGTGGTGATCTGCACCGGCCGCGCGACCCGGTTCAGGCCCGTGCGGTGCCGGGCGGCCAGCGAGGAGACACTGCTGATGCCGGGCACGACGTCGTACGCGAAGTCGACCGCCCCCGAGGCCAGCACCTCCTCCAGGATCGCGAGCGTGCTGTCGTACAGCGCGGGATCGCCCCACACCAGGAAGGCGCCCGTCTCGTCCTCGTCCAGCTCCTCGGCGATCAGCCGCGCGTAGATCCCGGCCCGCGCGCTGCGCCAGTCGCCGACCGCGGGGGAGTACGCGGCGCCGCCGGCCGAGCGGTCCCGCTCGGGGTCCCGCGCCTCGACGACCCGGTACGTTCCCTCCGGGACATGCGCGTCCAGCAGGTCCCTGCGCAGCCCCGTGAGGTCCGACTTCACCTCGCCCTTGTCGAGGATGAAGAACACGTCCGTGTCCCGCAGCGCCCTGACCGCCTGGAGCGTCAGCTGCTCGGGGTCACCCGCGCCGATGCCGATCACATGAATGGTTCGCACGCCCCGAGTCTGCCGCACACCGCCGGCAGCCCCGACACCGCGTCCGGCCCGCCCTTCACGCCGCTCCCCGCAGCCCCGGCACCGCGTCCGGCCCGCCCTTCACGCCGCTCCCCGCAGCCCCGGCACCGCGTCCGGTCCGCACCTCACGCCGCTCCCCGCAGCCTCGGCGCCCGCTCCCGCGCGTCCACGGGGCGGCCGTCCCGCTCCACGTCGTCCGCGAGCTCCCGCGCCCACACCGCGAGGGCCGCCGGGTCCAGTCCGTGCGTCCGCTCCATCCTGGCGCGCGCCGCCCACTCCTCCACGGCCCCGGCCCCGCGCCGCAGCAGCCGCGCCCCGCCGGTCACGTTTCCGCGGGCCGCGTGCGTGAGCCCCACGGCGAGCTGCGCCAGCCCCCGCCACAGAGCCCGCTCGTCCTCGGGCCCCGACTTCCAGGCGTCCTCGAACACCTCGTGCGCGTGGAACGGCTTCCCCGCGTCCAGCAGCTCCTGCGCCTCGGCGACCGTCTCCGCGGGCGTGCGCACGACCCCCTCCGGCTGCCGGGCCACCCCGTCGGCGCCGTACGGCAGCGGCCGCCCCAGCCCGTCCCGGGGCCGTGCGTTCCGTGCCCGGCCCTCGGCGTCCCGGTCCCGCGCCGCTGCCTGTCCTCGTTCCGGTGATGTGCTGCCCATGCGCCCGATTGTCCCTCCCCGCCCGTCCGACACGGGCGCCCGCTTCGGCGCGGGGGACCCCGTGGGGTAAAGTGCTGTCCGCCCGAGCGCGCGGTGCTCCGCGCGGCAGGCACCGGGACGTGGCGCAGCTTGGTAGCGCACTTGACTGGGGGTCAAGGGGTCGCAGGTTCAAATCCTGTCGTCCCGACTCGTGAGAGTCGCAGACAAAGGCCGGTTTCGGACTCGTCCGGAAGCGGCCTTTGATCATTCCTGGGGGGACACCATGTCCGGGCAGCCGGAGCGGACGCCGGCGAGCCGCCGGTCATGATCGCAAGACTTCTCGCGGTGCTGCCCGACCTGGCTCCCTGGCGTTCCTCCCGGGACTTCCGCCTGCTGTGGGTGCAGGGGCTGGTCACCTACCTCGGCAGCGTCATGGCGCTGATCGCGCTGCCGCTGCAGATCAAGGAACTGACCGGCTCACCGCTCGCGGTCGGCGCGATGGGCGCCGTCGAACTCGTTCCCCTGGTCGTGTTCGGCCTGTACGGCGGGGCGCTCGCGGACGCCGTGGACCGCCGCAAGGTCATCGTGCTGACCGAGGCGGGGCTGGGCCTGCTCGCCGTCGTACTGCTGGCCAACGCGCTGCTGCCGCACCCCATGCTGTGGCCGCTGTACCTGGTGGCCGCCGGAGTCGCGGCACTCGCCGGACTCCAGCGCCCCGCGCTCGACTCGCTGCTGGCCAGGATCGTCCCGCACGACCAGCTCGCCGCCGCGGCCGCGCTGAACGCCCTGCGCTGGCAGGCCGGCGCGATCGCCGGACCCGCCCTGGCCGGCCTGGTGGTGGCCTACGCGGGCAACGTCCCGGCCTACGCGACCACGGTCGGCTGCTTCCTGCTCTCCGTGCTGATGTGCCGGCTGCTCTCACCGGTGCCGCCCGCCGAGCACGCGGCGAGGCCGTCGCTGCGCGGCATCGCCGAAGGGGCGCGGTACGCGTGGTCCCGGCCGGTCCTGCTGGGCACCTACACGGTGGACCTGGCCGCGATGGTCTTCGCCTTCCCCAACACGATCTTCCCCTTCCTCGCGGACGAGCTCGACGCCGAGTGGGCGCTGGGCCTGATGTACTCCGCGGGCGCCGTCGGGTCGCTGCTGCTCAGCCTGACCAGCGGCTGGGTCTCCCGCAGCTCCCGGCACGGCCTGCTGGTGGTGTTCGGCGCCGCCGGCTGGGGGCTGGCCATGACGGCGGCCGGCTGGACGTCGAACGTGTGGCTGGTTCTGGTGTTCCTGGCCCTCGCGGGAGCGGGCGACATGCTCAGCGGCCTGGGCCGCTCGACCATCTGGAACCAGACCATCCCCGACCGGCTGCGCGGCCGGCTCGCCGGGATCGAGGTCCTCTCGTACAGCGTCGGCCCCCAGCTGGGCCAGGTGCGCGCGGGCGCGATGGCCGGCTGGACCGGTGCCCGTCCGGCGATCTGGGGCGGCGGGCTCGCCTGCGTCGCCGCCGTGGGCCTGCTCGCCGCCGCACTGCCGGGCCTGACGCGCTACGACGCCCGGACCGACCCGGACGCCCGCCGCCGGGCCGCCGGAGCCGCCGGCACCGAACCGGGCCCGGAGGACGTGGACCTCGTCGGGTGACCCGCGCGGGCCCGGCCGGGATGGTGGAATCGCCCCATGACCAACTCGCTCAGCCACCCGGCCGGTGCCCGATGACCGCCGGCATCGACACCCCCGACCGCCGCGGCCGCACCGGGCTCGACCGGGCCGGCCGGGACCTCACCGGCAACCCCCGGGTCCGGGTCCGCGACGTGCAGCTGCTGTCCAGCCACTGGTACGTCGAACGCACCACCACCTTCGACTTCCGGCACGCCGACGGCACCTGGAGCACCCAGCAGCGCGAGACCCACGACCGGGGCAACGGGGCCACCATGCTGCTGTACGACACCGGGCGCGAGACCGTCCTGCTCACCCGCCAGTTCCGCTTCCCCGTCTACGTCAACGGGCACCCCGACGGCATGCTGGTCGAGACCCCGGGCGGACTGCTCGACGAGGACGACGAGCACCCGGAGATCGCCGTGCGCCGCGAGGTGGTCGAGGAGACCGGGCACACCATCGGCGCGGTCCAGCACGTCTTCGACGTCTACATGAGCCCCGGCTCGGTCACCGAACGCGTCAGCTTCTACGCCGCCGAGTACGGGCCGTCGACCCGCACCCACGAGGGCGGGGGACTGGAGGAGGAGGGCGAGGACATCGAGATCGTCGAACTGCCCTTCCGCCGGGCCCTGAAGATGATCCGCACCGGGGAGATCGCCGACGCCAAGACGATCATGCTGCTGCAATGGGCGGCGCTGGAGGGGCCGTTCGCGAAGTGACCCTCCGGCCGCGCGCCCGGCCCGCCCTGCTGACCGGGCGGGCCGGGAGTACGCTCCGAAGAGGAGCCGAAGGAGAGTGGGCATGCCTCTGTTCCCGACCGAGCGGTCCGTGCGGACGACCCCGGAGGGCCTCCTGTGGGAGCCGAGCGAGCGCTGGGTCCGCGGCCTCAAGGCCGACGTCACGGTCGTCGACAGCAGGCACCCGGTCCTCGTCTGGGAACCCGATGTCCCCGTCCCCTGCTATTCCTTCCCGCGCGAGGAGGTCCGCACGGACCTCCTGCGCCCCGCGAGCGCCCCCACACCGGGCCGGCACACGGGATCGCAGGTCTTCTACGACCTCCTGGCCGGCGGTGACGTCCTGGAGAACGCGGCCTGGACGTTCCCGGCCGCCGACCTCGCGGGGCACATCTCCTTCGAGTGGTTCCGGCGCCGGGGCACCGGACTCGACCACTGGTTCGAGGAGGAGGAAGAGATCTTCATCCACCCGCGCGACCCGCACAAACGCGTCGACGCCCTGCCCAGCGGCCGCCACGTCCGCGTCGAGATCGAGGGGACCGTCGTCGCCGACAGCCGGCGCCCCGTGCTGCTCTTCGAGACCGGGCTGCCCACCCGCTACTACCTGCCCCGCGAGGACGTCCGCCTGGACCTCTTCGAGCCCACCGACCACAGCACGGGATGCCCGTACAAGGGCACGGCCCGGTACTGGACCTGGCACGGCGAGGGCGAGGTCCCCGCGAACGTCCTCTGGAGCTACGACGCGCCACTGGCGGCCGTGGCCCCCGTGAAGGGACTGCTCGCGTTCTACAACGAGGCCGTCGACATCACCCTGGACGGCGAACGCCTCCAGCGGCCCGAGACGCCGTTCAGCGACACGCTGCGCCCGTCCCGGCGCCCGTAGGAGAGGCCCGCCGACCGGCCGGAAGGGGGCCGGATGACGCTCACCCGGGCACTGCGGGGCGTGCTGCCCCTGCGGCCCGCCGGACTCCTGACGCGCCCGGCCGACACCCGGACGGCGCTCGCCCTCGCCGACTCGCTCGGCGCGGGGCACCCCCGAGGCGCCCGCCGGACCTTCTCCGACCTCCTCGTGTTCGAGCTCGACGGCGACCCGCCCGCCCTGGTGAAACACCCGCGCAGCGCGCGGGCGGTGGACTCCCTCACGGACGAGTGCGCCACCGTGCGGCGCCTCGCCGCGGACGAGCGTCTCGGCGACTGGCGGCGACTGCTCCCCGCCCTCGAACTGTGCCGCCTGGAGGGGCCGCGTCCCTCCCTCGTCGTGGAGAGCCGCCTCCCCGGCGTCCCCGCCGACACGCTGCTGCGCCGCTCCCCGCACCTGGGCCGCGCGGTCGCCCTGTCCGCGCTCGCCGAGATCCGCCGGCTGCACCGCGCCACCGGGCGCGGCGCCCGGGCGGCGGATTGGGGCGGCGACTGGGTCGACACCCGGGTGGCCGTGCTCGCCGACGAGATCCCCTGGTGCCGCCGGGGGCCGGGCGCGGCGGCCCTCGGCGCGCTGCGGGAGCGCCTGGCCCACGACCTCGCCGGCCGTCGGCTGCTCGTCGGATGGACCCACGGCGACTTCCACCCCGGCAACGTGCTGACGGACGGCGCCGGTGCGGTGCGCGGGCTGATCGACTGGGCGGGCGCCGACCCGGACGGCCCCTGCGTGCTCGACTGCCACACCTTCGTCCTCACCCTGCGGCACCAGCGGGAGCGCCGGCAGTTCGGGCACCTCGTCGCCGACGTCGTCCGAGCCGGCACCCTGCCGCCCGGGGACCGCCTGCTGCTCTCCGAGGCCGGCGCGCTCGGCCCGGACCCGCGCGGGCAGGTCGCGCTCACCCTGCTCACCTGGCTCTGGCACGTCGCCGGCAACGCCCGCAAGTCGGCCCGCTACGGCCGCAGCCACCGCTGGGTCGCCGACAACGTGGTGCCCGTGCTCGACGAGGTGGCAGCCCGCCCGGCGCCCTGACCACGACGTCCGTCCCCGAGGAGGCCGACGTGCCCACCCACTCCGGCGTCCGTGCCGGCCCGGCCCGTATCATCACCCCCGTCCCCCGGGACGTCTGGTGGGAGGTGGCGGCACAGGACCCGCACTGCCGTGTCACGCAGACGCCCACCTGGCTCGACTGCCTGTGCGCCACCGGACACCACCGCGACGCCGGCCGGCTCTACGAGTTCGGCGACGGCACCCGGATCGTGGTCCCGCTCGCCGGCCGGCACCGGCCCGGTCGGCTCGACGCGACGGAGTCCTGGCCGGCCGGATGGGGGATCGGCGGGCCCGTCGTGCAGGGGGACGCCGGACCGGAGAAGGCGCGGGCCGTCCTCCACGACCTCCTGCGGCGGCCCGCGCTCCGGGTGGGCCTGCGACTGCGCCCCGGCGACGGCGAGTTGTGGGCGGCGGCGGCCCCCGCGGCGTTCCGCGTCGAGCCGCGGACGACCCAGGTGGTGGACCTCGCCGGCGGGATCGAGGCCGTACGGCGGGGCTACCACACGCAGGTGCGGCGGGACGTGCGCCGGGCCGAGCGTACGGACGTCGAGGTGGAGGTGGACCGCACCGGCCGCCTCGCGCCCGTGTTCTACGGCCTGTACGAGAAGTCGATCGAACGCTGGGCCGGCCGGCAGCACGAACCACTGGCGCTGGCCCGGCTGCGCAGACGGCACGACTTCCCCAGCAGCCGGCTCGACACCGTCGCCGAACGGTTCGGGGAGTCCTGCGCCATCTGGGTGGCCTGGTACCAGGGGATGCCCTGCGCGTCGATCGTCGTACTGCGGCACGCCGGGCACGCCAAGTACTGGCGGGGCGCCATGGACCGCGAGCTCGCCCACCCCTGCCGCGCCAACGCCCTGCTGCACCACCTGGCGATCGAGGAGGCGTGCGCGGCGGGCTGCGACCGGTACGACATGGGCGACTCCGCACCCGGGTCCTCGCTGGCCCGCTACAAGGCGAACTTCGGGGCGCGGAGCCTCGCCACCCCCCTCTGCTTCCGGGAGCGGCTGCCGCTCTCCGCCGCCGAGCACGCGCTGCGGGAGACCGCGAAACGGGTCATCCGCTTCCAGGACGCCTGACACGCCGTCGCGGGCGTCAGTCCTTCCAGATGTCGAGGGGCTTCGCGTCGGCGCTGTGCCCGAGCGGTTCGAGGCCGTAGGCGTCCAGGAGGGTACGCAACAGGCCGTACAGGTTGTTCGGCTGGTCGTGGTCGCCGGGGCGGACCGGCTCGCCGGCCACGACCGTCGGGATGTGGTTGTCCTCGTCGCCGCCGCCCTCGTCCTCGTCCCAGGTGACGACGAGCAGGCTGTTGTGGGTCATCGCCCAGCGGGCGTAGTCCCCGAGGTTGTCCCGCAGCCAGGTGTCGGCCCGGCGGACGCTCCCGTCGTGCATGTCGTTGTCGAGGTTCGGCACCACGAAGGACACCGTCGGCAGCTCGGAGTAGTCCTCCGGGAAGTCCGTGAAGGGCCGGTTGACGGACGCCGGCAGGCTGGTGAAGTTCACCCAGGGGTTGTGCCGGCGCACGTACGCGCCGCTGACGCAGCCCCGGTAGCCCACCCTCGGCAGGTCCTCCGCGTAGCCCACGAAGGTCAGTCCGGCCTGGAGCAGCTCGGAGCCGAGGCTGCGGCCCGGGACGTCGTGCGGGCAGTCGTTGTCCGTGACGCCCTGGGTGGAGCCCGAGAACAGGGCGATGTAGTTCGGCTGGCTCGGGTACGTGATGGCGAAGAACTGGGTGAGGTTGGCGCCCGTGCGGGCCAGTTCGTTGAGATACGGCGCCTGCGACGAGCCGATGACGCTCTCGTAGTTGCGGTTCTCCTCGACGACCACCACCACGTGGTCCGGCCGGGGGACACCGCCGTCCTCGTCCCCGGAGCCACCGCAGCCCGCGGCCGGCCCCAGCAGGGCCAGCGCGGCGGCCCCGGCGAACAGCGTCCTCGTACGGCGGCCCGGCCGGACCGACGGCCTCACTCGTGGTCTCACTGCGCTCCTTCCGGACGGGGGACGACTGCGGTGAGGAAGGGCCGGCGTACCGCCCCGCGCACCCGGCCGTCGCACACTGCCGGGCTCATAAAACGGAACTATCCTGATTTCTAGCACCAATGCCTCGAACAGGCGGCGCGAGTCGCCGTGCGGGAGGCGACCCGATGGGCAGGCGTTCGACGCTGACGAACGACCGGACGGCGCCGCATACCGGCGTCGAGGCGCGTCTGCCCGGTGCCTCCCAGCTCCCCCGAGCAGTGTCTTCACGCTCCAGGACGCTGCACTGGGCGGCCCGTGTCCCGCTGCCCCTCGCCCTCGCGCTGTGGCTGCTCTCGCTGCGCGGCGTCCGGCTGGACCGGATGGACGACCTGGGCCTGCTCCAGGTGCTCCCCGTCCTCTTCTGGGTCGCCCTCGGCCTGCTCGTCACGGGTTTCTGCGTGGCCCTGTCCGACCGGCGCACCCCCGGCGGCTGGTACGCGGCCTATGTGCTGGGGCTGATCGCCGTCCTGCACGCCACACCGTGCCTCCTGTATTCCACGCTCCGGTACGGCTGGGCGTGGAAACACGTCGCCGTCGTCGACGCGATGATCCGCAACGACGGCCGGGTGCCGGGCGCGGAACAACTCGACGTCTACGACCAGTGGCCCGGCTTCTTCCACCTCAACGCCCTGGTGGTGCAGGCGACCGGACTGGAGTCCGCCCTCGGGTACGCCGTGTGGACCCCGCCGGTCCTCAACGCCCTGCTGCTCGCCCCCCTGCTGCTGGCCTACCGTGCGGTGACGCGGGACCGGAGGCTGATCTGGGGCGCGGTCTGGGTCTACTACTCCTGCTCCTGGGTGGGACAGGACTACTTCGCCCCGCAGGCGTTCGCGTTCCTGCTCTTCGTGACGGTGATCGCGCTGGTCCTGCGGCAGCTGCCGACGGCCGCCGCCAGATCCGGGCGACCCGCCATCGCGGGCTGGCCCGTCGGCCGGCTCGCGGCCGTCGTACTGATCCAGGCCGCGATCATCTGTTCCCATCCGCTGACCCCGCTGATGCTGGTCACCGCCCTGGCGGCGCTGTCGATCCCCCGCCGCAACCGGCGGGTGGCGCTCCCGGTGCTCGGCTCTGCCACGCTGCTCACCGTCCTGTGGGACACCACCGTCGCGCGGCCGTATGTCTTCGGCCACATCGGCGAGTTCGTGAACGCGCTGACCGAGCCGGACTCCAACGTGGCCTCCGGGCTGGCCGCCCTGGGCGACGCCGCGCCGGGACAGATCCTGGTGTCCTGGATCGACCGGGGCCTGTCCGCCGCCGTCTTCCTGCTGGCCGCCGTCGCCTTCGCCGCCCGCCCCTGGACCCGCCGCACAGGCATGCCGCTGCTCGTCCTGGCCCCGCTGCCCGTCCTGGCGGCCAACGCCTACGGCGGCGAGATGATCTTCCGGGCCTTCCTGTTCGCGCTGCCCGCCGCCGCCTTCATGGTGGCCGCCCTGCTGTTCCGCTGGGACCGGCGCCCCCGGCTGCGGGCACTCGCCGTCTGGCCCGTGCTGCTGGCCATGGTCGGCGGGCTGCTGTTCGGCTACTACGGCAAGGAGTCGGCGAACCGCTTCACCGAGGACGAGGTGGCGGCGGCCCGCTTCATCACGGCGACCACCCCACCCGGATCGCTGATCGTCACGCTCACCTCGGACGTCCCCGGCCTCGACACGAACTACGACCTCCACCCCCGCATCCAGCTCAACGAGCAGGACACCGCGGACATGAGACGGGTGGCCGACAACCCCCTGCGGGGACTGGAGCCGTTCATCGAGGGCGCGACCGTGCGCGAACCCGCGTACATCCTGCTGAGCCGCGCCCAGGAGGCCGAGCTGTACCTGACCGGGGCCCTGCCCGCCGACACGGTGCGGCGGCTCACCGGCCAGATGTCGGAGACCTGGGGCTTCGTGCCCGTCTACCGCAACGAGGACGCCGTGGTCTACCGGTACCAGAACCCGGACAACTGGGAGCAGCCATGACGGTGTTGCGCGCGCGGGCGGCGCGGAGCGTCGAGGGGCGCCGGGTCCGGCTCGCTCTCGCGCTCTCCGGGTGGGTCGCCGTCGCCGTGGCCGCCCTAGCGCCGGACGCGTCCGCCTTCCGGGTGCTCGTCACCACGGCGTTCCTGTTGCTGGGGCCCGGGGCGGCGGCCGTGCGCTGGACCCGGCTCACGTCGCGGTCCGACGCGGGATGGCCGGCGCTCCTGGAGACCGGCCTGCTGACCCTCGTGCTGAGCGCGTGTCTGGCCGTGGTCGTCTCCGTGGCCCTGTACCTCATCGGTGGGTTCACGATGGTCCTGGCGCTCGTCGTCCTGGCGGCCGTCACGTCCGTCCTGGCGCTGCTGCCCGGGGAACGGCGGTAGGGCTGTGGGACCCCGCCGTCTGTGGACCGCCCTGGCCGCCCTGGGACTGCTGTTCGCGGCGGCCTGCGGCACCGACGGGGCCCCGGCGGCGGAATCGCCCGTGCCGAGCGGCTGGAAGCTCGTGCTGCGCGAGGAGTTCGACGGCACACGGCTCGACACGGACCGGTGGGCCACCTGCTACGACTGGAACAAGGACGGCTGCACCAACGCGGGCAACGCCGAGGAACAGTGGTACCTGCCCCAGCAGGTGAGCGTGGGGGACGGCGCGCTGACGCTGACCGCGCAGCGGCGCACCACCCGGGGCAGCGACGGCACCACCTACCCCTGGCGGTCCGGCATGATCTCGACCGGCCGTGACGACTGGTACGGCGACCCCCGCGAGACCTTCACCTACGGCTACTTCGAGGCAGCCGTCCGCATCCCCCGGGAGGCGGGCATGTTCCCGGCGTTCTGGCTGATGCCCGCGTCCCGGTTCACGCCGCCCGAACTGGACGTCATGGAGTTCCTCGGCACCACCCGGGAGGTCTCCATGTACACGCACTGGAAGGGCCCGGAGGCCGACGAACGGGCGAAGGGCACCTTCGGACCCGTCGACTTCCCCGACCGCTACCACGAGTTCGGGCTGCTGTGGACCTCGGACGAGCTGAGCTGGTACGTGGACGGTGTGCGGCGGTTCCGGGTGACCGAACCGGAGCGGATCCCGCACGTCCCCATGGAGGTCCTGCTCAACCTGGCGGTGGGGGTCCCCGCCTCGCCGCCGTCCTCCGTCGACGAGGCCCGGATGACGGTGGACCGGGTCCGCGTCTGGCAGCCGTGACCGGCCGGCTCAGGGCGGTACCGCGGAGCGGGGCAGCGCCGGGTAGGGGCGGCCGACGCCCGCCCGCAACCGCCGGTAGGCACGCCAGGCCCGGGTCCGCGGCCGCTCCGGGAACGGGGCCACCGGCGCTCCCGCACCCCGCGCCCAGGTCCGGAACCGCTCCCGACCGGTGTCGGCGCGCACCATCAGCCGGGCGATGCGCATCGGTTCGTCCGCGGCCGAGCTGAAGCCGTGCCGGACGGCGGTCGCCGACGTCCAGCCCGCCTCCCGCACCAGCTCCCGGACGGGGCGGCTGGAGTAGCCGTGCGGATAGGCGAAGGCGTCGACGCGATGGCCCAGTTCGTCCTGGAGCCGGGCCTTGCAGCCCTCGATCTCGGCGCGGGCCCGGTGCCGGGGCAGCACGTCCAGCTGGGGATGCGTGCGGGTGTGCCCGCCGATCTCGACACCCGCCGCGTCCAGTTCGCGCAGCTCCCGCCAGGTCAGCATGGCGGCGGGCGGGAACGCGCCGGGCACCGGTGTGCCGAGCGCGTCGGTGACGACGTACAGGGTCGCGGGCAGGTTCCGCGCGGCGAGCAGCGGGGCCACGGCGGTACGGAAGTCGGCGAAGCCGTCGTCGAAGGTCAGCACGGCGGGCCGGGGCGGCAGGGGCGGCCCGCCGCGCAGCGCCGACACGAGGCTGCGCAGGGGGACCACGGTCAGCCCCGCGTCCGCGAGCAGCCGCACCTGCTCGGCGAAGGCGTCGGGGCGCACGGTGAACGGGGCGATCCACGACGGGGGGTCGGCGCACACCGAGTGGTACACGAAGACGGGGACGGGAGGGCACGGCACACCGGATCACCTGGCCAGGGGAGCCCGCACCGTACCCACGGCGTACCCGGCGGCGGTGGCGCCGACGCCCAGTGACAGGGCGGCGACCGTGCGCGCCGGCGCCGGGCGGCCCGGGCGCAGCGCCTGGCGGACGGCACGAGGGATGGTCGAGCGCAGGTACGCGCGCTCGCTGGACAGCGCGGTCACTCCGGCGCTGTGCCGGGCGACCACGGCCTTGGACAGCCCCTCGGCGTAGCAGCGTGAGCGGTAGTACGACCAACTGGCGCGCCGGGCGGGCACCTTGTGGCGGACGGCCGCCGTGGGGTCGTAGAGCAGCACCGCACCCGGGTCGCGGCCGGTGATCCGCAGGCACAGTTCCGTCTCCTCGCAGCCCAGCGGACGCGTGCCGACCCGTCCGAGGTCGGTGCGGAAGCCGCCCGCGGCGAGCAACCGCTCCCTGCGGAAGGACATGTTGGCCCCGATGAAGTTCCGCACCGGCGCGGCCTCCTGGGGCAGTCCGCGGTACGAGCACCCCACCACCCAGTCGAACTCGGGCGGGAACCAGGCCGGGCGCCCGGACTGCCACCACGGCACGACCAGCCCGCCCACGCCGGCCACCCGGGGGTCGTCGTAGCGGCTCAGCAGCCGTTCCGTCCAGGAGGGTTCGGCGACGGCGTCGTCGTCCAGGAAGGCCACCACGTCCGACACGGCGGTCCGCACCCCGGTGTTGCGCGCTCCGGACAGGCCCCGGCGCTCCCGGTTGGCGACGACACGGGCCGTGGTCAGCCGCTCGGTTGCGCGCCGGTGGAGGGCGGGACAGTGGTCGATCACCAGCACGATCTCGTCGGGCGGACGCCGCTGGGACTCCAACGAGGCCAGCGCGGCCCGGAGGTCGTCCCAGCGGTCGAGCGTGTACGCGCACACGACGACGGAGAGGCTCGGGGCGGTGTTCATGAGGTACTCCCGGAGGTGGGCACCAGCCAGCGGGACCGGAGCAGCAGCAGCGGCGCCGCGACCAGGCACTCGGCGAGGAGCCAGGCGACACCGGCTCCCGTCACGCCGAGCACGGGGAGCAGCACCCGTGACAGCCCCAGCACCAGGACGCACAGGGCGACCTGCAGTCCGACCACGAGACGCATCCGGCGGCGGGCGCGCAGCACGTCGACGGCCACGCTGAACACCAGGTTCGGCAGCGCGGCCAGCGCCAGCAGACGCAGCACGGTGGTGGCGTGCTCGGCGTAGCCCGGCCCGAACAGGGCGAGGATCCACGGGGCGCCCGCCACGATCACGAGGACCCCGGCCGCCAGCAGCGTCCCGGAGTGGCGCAGCACCCGCAGCCCGTGCTCGACGAGCCGTTCGGGCCGGCGCACGACCTCGACGACGAGGGAGCTCCCCATGTTGCGCACCACGAGGAACAGCACGTAGCCGATGATCCAGGCGAGCGAGAAGTAGGCGCTCTGGTCCGGGCCCAGGGTGTTGAGCACGAGCAGCGGCACCAGGGTGTAGGCGGCCATGCGGAACAGCGAACCGCTGTAGTCGGCGGCGGCGTAGCGCAGCAGCCGCGGCGGGCGGGCCGATCCGGGGGCGTCCCGTTCGTGGCTCGGCACCGCCCGCCGCAGCAGCAGGTAGTTGGCCACCAGCAGGGACACGAACAGGGCGCCCGCCCACGACATGAGGATGCCGGAGCGCACCGCCAGGAACGCCCCGGCGGCCAGCAGGAGGATCTTGGCCGCGGCGAAGACGAGATTCTCCGCGATCACCCAGCCGGGCCGGCGCAGCGCGGTGAGGGCGCCGTCCTGGAGGACGAAGACCGTGTAGGCGGCGGTCGCCGCGACGAAGCAGGCACCCAGCGCCGGATGGCGCAGGAAGCCGAGGTCGGGGGCGAGGAGGGGGACGAGGGCGACGAAGACGGCGGCGACCACGGCGCTCCAGGCGGCGCTCACCGCGTAACTGGCGAGCAGCAGCCTGCGCGTGTGGCGGCCCGAGCACGGCAGGAAGCGGATGAGGAAGTCGTTGAGGTTGAGCTGGCCGATGTTGGCCAGCAGCAGGGAGGCGGAGAGCGCGGAGTAGCTGAGCCCCACGTCCTCGTCGTCGTACCAGTGCGTGGCGAACAGCCAGAAGACGGAGCCCACTCCGGCGTTCACCAGCGAACCGATGGCCAGCAGATGGCCGTTGCGCACCAGCGGCTCGCTCGGCAGCACCCGGGCCACCCCGGCGCGCACCGCCGTCACGGCCGAGCGGCGGCCGCCCTGCCCGACGGCGCCCGCCGGGGCGCCGGTGCGTCCCGTCTGGCCGAGGTCGCGTGGGGCGTACACGGCCCGCTCCTCAGTGCGGTCCGCCGCCCGCGCCGTTGAGCCGGCGGCTGCGGAGATAGCCGAAGGGCCCGTACAGCAGTCCGCGCAGCTCCAGCAGGGCGAGCCGCCGCGACCAGACGGTGTCCTCGGCCAGCCGGCCGTGGGCCCGGGTCAGGGCGAGCAGGACACCCCTGGGCAGCGCGCGCAGCAGGGCCGGCAGCATACGGGGCTCGTGGACCAGAGCGGCCGTCAGATAGGCGCCGAGCCCGGCACCGTAGCCGAACGCCTGCCCGTCCAGGGCGTCGCGGGTGCGGCGATGGCGGTGCCAGACGACCGCGTCGGGCTGGTAGGCGAGGGTCTGGCCGGCCGCCAGGACCCGGAAGAAGGCGAGCAGGTCGTCCCCGCCGCGCGCCGGTGTGCCTACGCCCGTCGCCGGGTCGAAGCCGCCCAGGGCGCGCAGCGCGTCCACCCGGAACGCCATGTTGGTGCCGGAGCCGAACCGTCCCGCGGTGAACGGGAAGAGCGGGTCGTCCGGCGGATGCCGCAGCGAGAAGGTCCGGAACTCGTACCCCTTGGCGAACTGCCCGTGCCGCTCCAGGGCGTTCTGCGCGGCCGTGCGCAGCTCCGCCGGGACGATGAGGCCGGTGACGCACGTCGTCCGGGGGTCACGGGCGAAGCCCTCGACGAGGGCCGGCAGCCAGAGCGGATCGACCAGGGTGTCGTCGTCGGTGAAAGCGGCGATGTGGCCGCGGGCCGCCGCGAGCCCCCGGTTGTGGGCGTGGGCCAGACCGGGCCTCGGCTCCCTGAGGTAGCGCAGCCGGTGCCGGTACTCGCCGAGGACGAGCCGCGCGGTGGCGTCGTCGGCGGGGGCGTTGTCCACGACGATCACTTCGAACCACGGGTACTCGGTGCGCAGCAGCGTGTCGAGGCACTGCCGCAGCATCTCCGGGCGGTTGTGCGTGGCGACGATCACGCTGGCGGGCGGTGTCGCGAACGACCGCGCCGCGGACGCCGGCCGCCGGTCGGGGGGCGAGTCGGCGTGCTGGTGCCGGGTGGCCGCGTCGGCCAGGGCCAGCCAGAGGCCGGCGGGACTGTCGGCGCCGCCGGTCGCGGAGACCAGCCCGAGCGGATGGCCCCGCCGCCGCACCAGGGCCAGGACCGGCGCACGGGGGCGGACCGATCCCTGGCCGCCGGGCGGGCGGAACTCGTGCGGCCGCGCCAGGTCCATGTCGACCACGTCGACGGGCGTGTACGGGGCCCTCGGGTGCGGGGCGCTCGCGAGGGTACGGCGGCGAGCGGCCGGCCGAGGCGGGCGGGCGATGCTCATGCCGCGCCCCGCTCCGCCCTCGCCGCCTTCCAGGCCGCCGGCCGCTCGGCGAGCAGGGTGCGCAGCACGCGCTGCCCGTCGGAGAGGGCGTGCAGGTTGGACCGGCCGCTGCGGCGGGGCAGTTCGAGGCTCGGGACCTCCGCGATGCGCAGTCCGGAGCACAGGGCGTGCGTGATCATCTCGGTCTCGATCTCGAACCCGGAGGAGTGCAGGTCGAGGTCGTCCAGGAAGCTGCGGCGGAAAGCGCAGAAGCCGTAGCAGAGGTCGGTGAGCGACGCGTCGTACAGGTGGTTCACGGCGGCCAGCAGGACGCGGTTGCCGAACTGCCGGAAGCGCGTGATGTCCAGGGAGCCGCCGCCCGCGATGAACCGCGACCCCTTCACGAAGTCGTACCCGTGGTCCAGGAAGTGCAGGAAGTGCGGGATCTCGCCGGGGGACATGCTGCCGTCGGCGTCCATCATGACGATGTGGTCGCCGCTCGCGGCGTCGAAGCCGGTGCGCAGGGCGTTGCCCTTGCCGGGGCCCCGCTGCGGGACGCTGCGCACGGCGGGCAGGCAGTCCCGGGCCATGTGCAGGGTGGCGTCGACGGAGGAGCCGTCGACGAGGATCACCTCGTCCACGCAGTCCGGGATCTGCTCGAAGACCCAGGGGATGTTGCGTGCCTCGTTGAGGGCGGGGACCACCAGGCTCACGGTGGCCCGAGGGGGCGGGCGGTCCTCCGCCCGGCGCCGCGGATGGTCGTCCGGCCGCGCCAGGAGGGCGGTCCGGTCGTCGAGTCGGGTGCTGTTCGTGTTCATGATGCCGTCTCCGCGGAGGGGCTGCGGCGGATGCCCGGACGGGCGGTGTCGACGCCATATGCTTACGACGTATACGTGCTTATTCTGCTCCTATCGGACAAATGGTCAAGTGGAGTCGCCGGATCAGGACCGGACCATCAACTGGAAGTCGAACGCGTACCGCGACGCCCGGTAGATGTGCGTCCCGTACTCCACCGCCCGCCCCGTGTCGTCGTACGCCGTGCGCTGCATCGTCAGCAGGGCCGCGCCCTTGCGCTCGCCGAGGCGGGCGCCCTCCTCGGCGGTGGCGCGGCGGGCGCCGACCGTCTGGTGGGCGCTGTGCAGGGTGATGCCGACCGCCCGCATCATCCGGTACAGGCCCGTCGCCTCCAGCCGGGCCGTGTCCAGGTCCAGCAGGTCGGCCGGAAGGTAGTTGCACAGGATCGCCACCGGCTGCCCGTGCGTGCTGCGCAGCCGCTCCAGGACCGTGACCTCGGCGCCCTCCGCGACCCCGAGCGCGGCGGCCACGCCGGCGGGCGCCGGGACGCGCTCGTTGCGGACGACCCGCGTCGTCGGACCCTGGCCGGCCGCCTCCAGATCGTCGTAGAGGCTGCTCAGCTCCAGGGGGCGTTTCACCTGGCTGTGCACCACCTGCGTGCCCACCCCGCGCCGCCGGATCAGCAGTCCCTTGTCGACCAGCGACTGGATGGCCTGCCGGACGGTGGGCCGGGACAGGCCCAGCCGCACCGACAGGTCGACCTCGTTGCCCAGCAGGTCGCCCGGGGCGAGCGCCCCGCGGGTGATCGCCGCCTCCAGCTGCTGCGCGAACTGGTGGTACAGCGGCACCGGACTGCCCCGGTCCAGGGTGAAGTCCAGCGGGTCCAGCGCGGACCGGGATCCTGCGCGGGCGGCGCCACGGGTCCTCGCCATCGGACGAACCTCCCTGTCCGGGTCAGGAATCGCTGGGGAAAACGAGGCCGACGCCGCCGTGGCGGCCGGACGTGCTCTCGACGGGCCTGCCGTCGATCCAGTGCGTGAGGGTCTTCATGAGGACGCGGGGACCTTCCGGGAGCAGAGGGGGGAGCGGGGGAGGACGGCTCACAGGTGGTGGCGGCGGGCGGTGACCTGCCGGTCGTAGCGTTCGCGGGCCTCGACGGCGGCCTCGCGCCCGGCGACCTCGGCGACGGGGACGTCCCACCACGCCTCGGCGCCCGGCGCGGTCGACCGCGTGGTGTCCGTCTCGACGTACACGCAGGTCGGCCGGTCCGAGGCACGGGCGGCGGCCAGCGCCTCCCGCAGCTCGCCCACGGTCTTGGCGCGCAGCACCTCCATGCCGAGGCTGGCCGCGTTCGCGGCGAGGTCCACGGGCAGCGGGGCGCCGGTGAAGCCGCCGTCGGCGGCCCGGTGGCGGTAGGCGGTGCCGAACCCCTCGCCGCCGGTCTCGGCGGACAGACCGCCGATGGAGGCGTAGCCGTGGTTCTGGATCAGCACGACGTTGACCGGCAGGCCCTCCTGCACGGCGGTCACGATCTCCGTCGGCATCATCAGATACGTGCCGTCCCCGACCAGCGCCCACACCGGGGTGCCCGGCGCGGCCTGCTGGACGCCGATCGCCGCCGGGATCTCGTAGCCCATGCAGGAGTAGCCGTACTCCAGGTGGTACTGGCGCGGTGAGCGCGCCCGCCACAGCTTGTGCAGGTCTCCGGGGAGCGAACCGGCCGCGTTGATCACCACGTCGTCGTCGCCGACGACCGTGTCCAGCGCGCCCAGCACCTGGGTCTGCGTCGGGACGGTGGTGTCGTCGTCGGCCCGGTAGGCGGCCTCGACGACCGCGTCCCAGCGCTCCCGCCCGGCCCGGTACTCCGCCTCGTAGGCGGCGTCCACCCGGTGCCCGGCCAGCGCCTCGGTGAGGGCGGTGAGCCCGGAGCGCGCGTCGCACACGAGCGTCCGCGCGGACATCTTGTGCGCGTCGAAACCGGTGATGTTGACGTTCAGGAAGCGCACGTCCGGGTTCTGGAAGAGGGTGCCGGACGCCGTCGTGAAGTCGGTGTACCGGGTGCCGACGCCGATCACCAGGTCCGCGGCGCGGGCGAGGCCGTCGCTCGGCGAGGTGCCGGTGTGCCCGATCCCGCCGAGGTCGGCGGGGTGGTCGTGGCGCAGCGAGCCCTTGCCGGCCTGCGTGGACGCCATCGGGATGCCGGTCGCCTCGACGAACCGCCGCAGCGCGTCTTCTGCCTCGCTGTGGTGCACGCCGCCGCCCGCGACGAGCAGCGGGCGCCGCGCCGAGCGGATCGCCTCGACGGCCGCCGCCAGCTCGGCCGGGTCCGGCGCGGGACGCCGTACGGGCCAGACGCGCTCGGCGAAGAACTCCTCCGGCCAGTCGTATGCCTCCGCCTGCACGTCCTGGGGGAGGGCCAGCGTCACCGCGCCGGTCTCGGCGGGGTCGGCGAGCACCCGCATGGCGTGCAGCGCGGACGGGATCAGGGCCTCGGGGCGGGTGATCCGGTCGAAGTACCGGGAGACGGGGCGCAGCGTGTCGTTGACCGAGACGTCCGCCTCCGTCGGGTGCTCCAGCTGCTGGAGCAGCGGGTCGGGGGCGTGCGAGGCGAAGTAGTCGCCGGGCAGGAGCAGGACCGGCAGGCGGTTGATGGTGGCGAGGGCCGCGCCGGTGACCAGGTTGGTGGCGCCGGGGCCGATCGACGTGGTGACCGCCTGCGCGGAGAGCCGGTTGAGCTGGCGGGCGTGGCCGACGGCCGCGTGCACCATGGACTGCTCGTTGCGCCCCTGGTGGAACGGCATGGCCTCCTCGCCCGCCTCCAGCAGCGCCTGGCCCACACCGGCCACGTTGCCGTGCCCGAAGATGCCCCAGGTGCCGGCGATCAGCCGGTGCCGGGCACCGTCGCGCTCGGTGTACTGCACGGACAGGAACCGCACCAGCGCCTGGGCGACGGTCAGGCGGACGGTGGATGAGCTCATGGGTGACCTCACTGGGACGGGGCGGTGTAGAGGGGCAGACGGGGGTCCACGGGCTGGTCCGGCCAGGTGCCGCGGATCCAGGCGTGGTCGGGGTGGTCGCAGATCAGCCAGGCGCGCTCGTCCTCGGGGCCCGCCATGACGTTGAGGTAGTACATGTGGTGGCCGGGCACCGCCATGGACGGCCCGTGCCAGCCGTCGGGGATCAGGACGACGTCGCCGTCGCGCACCTCCGCGAGGACGTCGGTGCCCCGGCCGTGCCCGGACGGCGAGACACGCTGGTAGCCGAGGCCCGGGGTGCCCTCGTGGCCGGCGAACTCGAAGTAGTAGATCTCCTCGAGGACCGACTCCTCGCCGGGCCGGTGCTCGTCGTGCTTGTGCGGCGGGAACGACGACCAGTTGCCGCCCGGCGTGATCACCTCGACCGCGATGAGCCTGTCGCACTCGAAGACCCCGGCCGCGCCGAAGTTGTTCACCTGGCGGGAGGAGTTCCCCGTGCCGCGCAGCTCCACCGGCACCGACGACGCCGGTCCGTAGCGGGCCGGCAGCCGCCGGGTGCAGCGCGCCCCGGTCAGCGCGAACCGTCCGCCGCCCGGCGAGGTGACGGTCGCCCGGGCGTCGCGCGGGACGTAGGCGAAGTCGGTGACGGCGCTGAACACGCCGTCGCGGCCGGTGAGCGGGAAGGTGTCGTGGCCGAAGTCGTCGGTGGCGGTCACGGCGCAGCCGCCGGCCAGCGGCAGCACGATCCATTCGCTGTCGCCGGTCTCGAAGGAGTGCGTGCCGCCGGGCGGCAGCTCCAGGATCCGCAGGCTGGAGTACCCCCAGCGGGCCTTCTCGGGGGTGACGTCCACGACGTACGGGCCGCCGAGCGCCTTTCCCGCGGGCAGGTGGTACGTCATCGCGTCATCGAGCGTCACAGTCGTTCCTCCGCGTCGCAGTGCGTGTCACAACAGGCCGACGGCCGTGTCCACCGCCGTCTCCACAGTGCCCTCGGCCGGGTAGAGGAGCGAGCGGCCGACGACCATGCCCTGGACGGTCGGCAGCCGGAGCGCCTTGCGCCAGCGCTCGTACGCCCCTTCCTGGTCGCCGCCCACCTCGCCGCCCAGCAGCACCACGGGCAGCGTGGAGGTCTCCAGGACCTGGGCCATGTGGTCGGGGTCGTCGGTGACCGGCAGCTTCAGCCAGGTGTAGGCGGAGGTGCCGCCCAGGCCCGAGGCGATGGCGATCGAGCGGGTGACGGCCTCGGCGGACAGGTCGTTGCGCACCCTGCCGTCGACGCGCCGGGAGACGAAGGGCTCGACGAACAGCGGCAGCCGGCGCGCGGCCATGGCGTCGACGGCGCGGGCCGAGGACTCCAGGGTGGCCAGGGAGCCGGGGTCGGACAGGTCGATGCGGACCAGCAGCTTGCCCGCGTCGAACCGCATGCGCTCGATGTCCTCGGCGCGGTGCCCGGTGAAGCGGTCGTCCATCTCGAAGGAGGCGCCGGCCAGGCCGCCCCGGTTCATGGAGCCCATGACGACCTTGCCGTCGAGGACGCCGAGGAGCAGCAGGTCCTCCAGGACGTCCGCGGTGGCCAGGACCCCGTCGACGCCGGGCCGGGACAGCGCGATGCAGAGGCGTTCCAGCAGCTCGGCCCGGTTGGCCATGGCGAGGCGCCGGTCGCCCACGCCGAGGGCGCCGCGGGCCGGGTGGTCGGCGGCCACGATCATCAGGCGCCCGCTCTCGCCGATCAGCGGGCGGCGCACCCGCCGGGCGGCGGCCTCCGCGATCGCCTCGGGGTGCCGGGCTCTGACCGCGGTGAGGTCGGGGATGGAGAGACTCAACGAAAGCTCCGTTCAGGGGTGGCTCGGCGGGCGTTCACGACGCCCGGGCGAGGAGGTCCGCGACCTCGGACCCGGTGGGCATGGCGGAGGAGCAGGCGAGGCGGGAGGCGACGAGCGCCCCCGCGGCGTTGGCGTGCCGCATGACCGTCTCCAGGTCCCAGCCGGACAGCAGCCCGTGGACCAGGGAGCCGCCGAACGCGTCGCCCGCCCCCAGCCCGTTGGCCACCTCGACCGGCACCGGCGGCACCTCGGCCCACGTGCCGTCGCGGTGGACCGCCAGCACGCCCCTGGGGCCCTGCTTGACGACCGCCAGCTCCACCCCGGCCGCGAGCAGGGCCTCCGCGCACGCCCGCGGCTCGCGGACCCCGGTGGCGACCTCGCACTCGTCGAGGTTGCCGACGGCGACCGTGGCGTGCCGCATGGCCTCGGCGTAGTACGGGCGTGCCTGGTCGGGGTCGCGCCAGAACATGGGGCGCCAGTCGAGGTCGAAGACGGTGACACCGGCCTTGGCGCGGTGGGCGAGGGCCGCGAGCGTCGCCGTACGGCTGGGGTCCTCGCTCAGGCCGGTGCCGGTGATCCAGAAGACGCGGGCCGCGCGGATCGCGTCGAGGTCCAGCTCGTCGGCGCGGATCTCCAGGTCCGGCGCCTTGGGCTGCCGGTAGAAGTACAGCGGGAAGTCGTCGGGCGGGAAGATCTCGCAGAACGTCACGGGGGTCGGACGGGCGGCCACCGGGGTCACCCAGCGGTCGTCCACGCCGAAGTCCTTCAGCGCCTCGTGCAGGTACGCGCCGAACGGGTCGGCGCCGGTGCGCGTGATCACGGCGGTGTCGCGGCCGAGCCGGGCGGCCGCCACGGCGACGTTGGCGGCCGAGCCCCCGAGGAACTTGCCGAACGTCTCCACCCGCTCCAGAGGGAGGCCGGACTGCAGGGGGTAGAGGTCGACTCCTATTCTTCCCATCGTGATCAAGTCGAAGGGCTTGGCTGTCTCGGCCATGCGTGACGCTCCTAGAGCTGGACAGGGGGTGCGGGTCCCGAGGGGCCTGCCGCCTCCCAGGTGTAGGACGCGGAGACCGACGCTGTCAATACTTTGTACTTACATTCGGACCTGAGCGTGAAATGATGTCTTAACAAAGTATTGACAGCGGGCGCATCTAGGGATTTGATCCCGTCCCAGCGCAACCGTCGTGTTCCACGGCACACTGCCCGGCCCAGGGAAGGCCCGGACCGTGTATCCCGGTGATCACCCTTTCCCCCCGTCGCACACCCCGTCGCACAGTGAGGTGCTGGAAAGATGGACCGCTCTTACCCCCGCTCGCGCAAGCTGGCCTCCGTCGTGGCCGTGGCCGCCGCGGCCGCGCTCACCCTCGCAGGCTGCTCCAGCAGCTCCGGCGGCAAGGAGTCCGAGGAGGGCGGGGCGAACGCCTCTGCGGGCAAGGCCGACACGCCCCGGATGACGGTCGCCCTGGTGACGCACCAGTCGCCCGGCGACACCTTCTGGGACATCGTCCGCAAGGGCGCCGAGGCGGCCGCCGCCAAGGACAACATCAAGCTGATCTACTCCGCCGACCCCAACGCCGGCAGCCAGGCCAACCTGGTGCAGAACGCGATCGACCAGAAGGTCGACGGCATCGCGATCACCCTGGCCAAGCCGGACGCCCTCAAGGACGTCGTGAGCAAGGCCAAGGCGCAGAACATCCCCGTCGTCGGCCTGAACTCCGGCGTCAGCGAGTGGCAGAAGCTCGGCCTGACGGAGTTCTTCGGGCAGGACGAGACGGTGGCCGGCGAGGCCCTCGGCAAGCGGCTGAACGAGTCCGGCGCCAAGAAGGCCGTCTGTGTCATCCAGGAACAGGGCAACATCGGCCTCACCCAGCGCTGCGACGGTGTGAAGAAGACGTTCGAGGGCGACCTGGAGACCCTGAACGTCAATGGCACGGACATGCCGAGCGTGAAGTCCACGATCACCGCCAAACTGAAGACGGACAGCGACATCGACTACGTCGTCGCCCTCGGTGCCCCGTTCGCGCTGACGTCGGTGCAGTCGGTGTCCGAGGCCGGCAGCAAGGCGAAGGTCGCGACCTTCGACCTCAACAAGGACCTGACCAAGTCGATCAGCAAGGGCGACATCGAGTTCGCGGTCGACCAGCAGCCCTACCTCCAGGGCTACCTGGCGATCGACTCCCTGTGGCTGTACAAGAACAACGGCAACTACATGGGCGGCGGCGAGGCCCCGGTGCTGACCGGCCCGGCGTTCGTCGACAAGTCGAACGTCGAGACCATCGACAAGTTCGCCGCGAAGGGCACCCGGTGATGAGTATGACCCGACAGGCTGAGCCGGCGGTGACCACACCGCCGGCCCCCGGCCCGGGCAAGGAGACCGACGGGCGGACCGCCCGCCGCCCGCTGGCGCTGCGGCTGCTGGCCCGGCCCGAGGTGGGCGTCTTCCTCGGCGCCGTCGCGGTGCTGGTCTTCTTCCTCGTCACGGCGCCGGCCGTGCGCGACGGCAGCTCGATGGCGAACATCCTGTACCAGTCGTCGACCATCGGGATCATGGCGCTGCCCGTGGCCCTGCTGATGATCGGCGGCGAGTTCGACCTCTCGGCCGGCGTCGCCGTGATCACCTCCGCCCTGACCGCGAGCATGGTCAGCTACCAGCTGACGATGAACGTCTGGGTCGGCGTGATCGTCGCCCTTGTCGTCTCGCTCGGGGTCGGCCTGTTCAACGGCTGGATGCTGGTCAAGACCGGGCTGCCGAGCTTCCTGGTCACCCTGGGCACCTTCCTGATCCTCCAGGGCGTCAACCTCGCGGTGACCAAGCTGGTCACCGGGAACGTCGCCACGGACGACATCAGCGACATGGACGGCTTCGACCAGGCCAAGGCGCTCTTCGCGTCGTCCTTCGAGGTCGGCGGCGTCAACGTGAAGATCACCGTCATCTGGTGGCTCGTCTTCGCGGCCCTCGCCACCTGGGTGCTGCTGCGCACCAGGTACGGCAACTGGATCTTCGCCGTCGGCGGCAACAAGGACAGCGCGCGAGCCGTCGGCGTCCCCGTGACCTTCACCAAGATCTCGCTGTTCATGCTGGTCGGGTTCGGCGCCTGGTTCGTCGGCATGCACCAGCTGTTCTCGTTCAACACCGTGCAGTCCGGCGAGGGCGTCGGCCAGGAGCTCATCTACATCGCGGCGGCGGTCATCGGCGGCTGTCTGCTCACCGGCGGAGCCGGCTCGGCTATCGGCCCGGTCTTCGGCGCCTTCATGTTCGGCATGGTCCAGCAGGGCATCGTCTACGCCGGCTGGAACCCCGACTGGTTCAAGGCGTTCCTCGGCGTGATGCTCCTCGGTGCCGTCCTCATCAACCAGTGGGTCCAGCGCACGGCGACCAGGAGGTGACCGACATGACCACCGAAGGAAACGGCACCCAGGGTGCCGAGGTGAAGGACCGGACCCCGGAAGACCGGACCCCCGAGAGGGACGCCCCGCTCGTCGAACTGCGCGGCGCGGGCAAGTCCTACGGCAACATCCGCGCCCTGCACGGCGTCGACCTGAAGGTCTTCCCCAGCCAGGTCACCTGCGTCCTGGGCGACAACGGCGCCGGCAAGTCCACCCTCATCAAGATCATCTCGGGGCTGCACCAGCACACCGAGGGCGAGTTCCTCGTCGACGGCACACCCGTACGCTTCTCCACCCCCCGCGAGGCCCTCGACAAGGGCATCGCCACCGTCTACCAGGACCTCGCCGTCGTCCCGCTGATGCCGGTCTGGCGCAACTTCTTCCTCGGCTCCGAGATGACCAAGGGCCCCTGGCCCCTGCGCCGCCTCGACATCCAGCGGATGAAGAAGACCGCCGACGAGGAACTGCGGAACATGGGCATCGTCCTGGACGACCTGGAGCAGCCCATCGGCACGCTCTCCGGCGGCCAGCGCCAGTGTGTGGCCATCGCCCGCGCCGTCTACTTCGGCGCCCGCGTCCTCATCCTGGACGAGCCCACCGCCGCCCTCGGCGTCAAGCAGTCCGGCGTCGTCCTGAAGTACATCGCCGCCGCCCGCGACCGCGGCCTCGGCGTCATCTTCATCACCCACAACCCGCACCACGCCTACATGGTCGGCGACCACTTCAGCGTCCTGCGCCTGGGCACCATGGAGCTCAACGCCTCCCGCGACGAGGTCAGCCTCGAGGAGCTCACGAACCACATGGCCGGCGGCACCGAACTCGCCGCGCTCAAGCACGAGCTGTCGCAGGTCCGCGGCGTCGACGTGGAGGAGCTCCCGGAAGCCGACGCGCTCACCGCACCCGTGGCCTCCTCGGAAGGGAAGTCCTGACATGCCCGCAGCTCTGGACCGCATCCGGGTGGGCTCGGCCCCCGACTCCTGGGGCGTCTGGTTCCCCGACGACCCGGCCCAGGTGCCCTGGGACCGTTTCCTCGACGAGGTCGCCGAGGCCGGCTACGACTGGATCGAGCTGGGACCGTACGGCTACCTGCCCACCGACCCGGCCCGGCTGACCGACGAGATCACCCGGCGCGGCCTCAAGGTCTCCGCGGGCACGATCTTCACCGGCCTGCACCGGGGTCCCGCCGTCTGGGACTCCACCTGGGAGCACGTCAGCGAGGTCGCCTCGCTCACCCAGGCCATGGGCGCGAAGCACCTCGTCGTCATCCCGTCCTTCTGGCGCGACGACAAGACCGCCGAGATCCTGGAGCCCTCCGAGCTCACCGCCGAGCAGTGGGGACACCTCACCCAGGGCATGGAGCGGCTCGGCCGCGAGGTGCGCGAGCGGTTCGGCCTGGACATCGTCGTCCACCCGCACGCCGACACCCACATCGACACCGAGGCCCACGTCGAGCGCTTCCTCGACTCGACCGACTCCGGCCTCGTCAACCTCTGCCTCGACACCGGGCACTACGCCTACTGCGGCGGCGACAGCGTCAAGCTGATCGAGACCTACGGCGAGCGCATCGGCTATCTGCACCTCAAGCAGGTCGACCCGGAGATCCTCGCGGACGTCGTGAAGAACGAGATCCCGTTCGGCCCTGCCGTGGCCCGCGGCGTCATGTGCGAGCCCCCGGCCGGCGTGCCGGAACTCGGCCCGGTCCTGGAGGCCGCGCAGAAGCTGGACGTCGACCTGTTCGCGATCGTCGAGCAGGACATGTACCCCTGCGAGCCGGACAAGCCCCTGCCCATCGCGGTCCGCACCCGCAGGTTCCTCAGGTCCTGCGGCGCCTGACGCCCTCGAGAGGACGCCGATCGCCATGCCCCACCGTCCGGACGATCTGGGCGTCGCCGTCATCGGCACCGGCAGGATGGGCGCCGACCATGTGCGCCGCGTCCAGGAGACCGTCAGCGGGGCCCGGGTGACCGCCGTGGTGGACGTCGACCGGGGACGCGCCGAGGCCGTCGCGTCCCGGGCCGGCGGCTGCGCCGTGCACACCGACCCGGCCGCCGCGATGGCCTCGCCCGACGTCGACGCGGTGATCGTCGCCTCACCCGGCCCCGCCCACGAGGCGGCGCTCATGGCGGCGTTCGAGCGGGGCCTGCCCGTGCTCTGCGAGAAGCCGCTCACCCCGGACCCGGCCGCCGCGCTGCGGGTGGTCGAGGCCGAGTGCGCCCTCGGGCGGCGCCGCGTCCAGGTCGGCTTCATGCGGCGCTACGACCGCGAGTACCGGGAGCTGAAGGCCCTGCTGGACACGAGCCGGCTGGGCCGCCCGCTGCTGCTGCACAACCGGCACCGCAACGTGGCGAGCCCGCCCGGCTGGACGTCCGAGATGCTCGTCGAGGACTCCGTGGCACACGAGATGGACGTGACCCGCTGGCTCCTCGGCCACGAGATCACGTCCGTCACCGTGCTCACCCCGGCACCGTCCGGCGACGCACCGCATGGCCTGCGCGACCCCCAGTTCGTCGTCTTCGAGACCGACGGCGGAGCCGTCGTCGACGTCGAGATCTTCGTCAACTGCGGCTTCGGCTACCAGGTCCAGGCCGAGGTCGTCTGCGAACGCGGTACCGCCCGCGTCGGCGACGCCCACGCCCTGGTCGCCCAGACCGCCGGCCGCTGGGGCGGCACCATCGCCCAGGACTACCTGGAACGCTTCGCCGACGCCTACGACCACGAGGTCCAGGCATGGGTCGACGCCACCCGCCGCGACGAGGTCACCGGCCCGAGCGCCTGGGACGGTTACGCGGTGGCCGCCGTGTCCGCGGCGGGCGTCCGGGCCCTGGCGAAGGGAGGCCGGGTACCGGTGGAACTGGCGGAGAGGCCGGCGCTGTACGCCTAGCCGAGCCTCGTCCGGGGCCGGGGCGGCAGGCCCGCCGCTCGGTAGCAGGCGTCGATCAGGGTCATCGTCTCCACCGCGTCGTCCGCGTCCAGGGGCAGCGGGGCCGCGTGCCTCAGGTGTGCGGCCAGCGCGTCCAGTTGGTACGTGTACGACGAGCGTGTGCCGAGGTGTTCCGTGCGCTCGCCGGCGGGGGTGCGGACCACGACCCGGTCGTCCTGGTGCGGGAGCACGAAGTTCGGGGCGAACGCCTGGCCCCGGGAACCGACGATCCGGCAGCTCATCTCCAGCGTCCCGTACGCCATGTGGCAGCGGGCCGAGGCACGTGCCCCGCCGGGGAACTCCAGCTCCGCGTCCAGCCATTCGTCGACGCCGGGCGCCCCGGCGCGCTCGCCGGCCCGCGCCGACAGCATGCGGGGCGCGCCGCCCGCCCAGGGGGCGAGCATCCGCACCGCGTGCAGGCCGTAGCAGCCGAGGTCCATCAGGGCGCCGCCCGCGAGCGGCAGCGACCAGCGGGGGTCGGTGTCGTCCGGGGCCGGGATCGCGACCAGGGTCTCCACCCGGCGCGGCGTGCCGAGTTCGCCGGAGGCGAGCAGCTCGTGCAGGCGACGGGTGACCGGGTGGAACAGGTAGTGGAACGCCTCCATGAAGACCGTTCCGGAGGCCGCCGCGGCCCGGCGTACCTCGGCCGCCTCCTCCGCGTTGCTCGCCGACGGCTTCTCCGTAAGGACGTGTTTGCCGGCCGCGAGCGCGGCCAGGTTCCACGGGCCGTGCAGGCCGTTGGCGAGCGGGTTGTAGACGACCTCGACGTCCGGGTCGGCCAGCAGACCGGCGTACGAGTCCGCCACCCGCTCGACACCGTGGGCGGTGGCGAACGCCTCGGCGCGGGACCGGTCCCGGGCGGCCACCGCCACGAGGCGGTGGCCGCCCGCGCGGGCCGGACCCACGAGGGCGCGCTCGGTGATGCGTGCCGCGCCGAGCACGCCGATGCGCAGCGGTCCGGTTCCGGGCCCGGTCACGACTGCCGCACCTCCTCGATCGTCACCGGGCGGTGCTCGCGCAGCGACAGCGTGCACGCGTCGGCGATCCAGCCGGCCTCCAGGGCGTCCTCGACCGTGCAGGGGGACGGCCGGGAGCCGGCCACGACCTCGGTGAACGCGGTGAGTTCGGCGCGGTAGGCGTCGGTGAAGCGGTCCATGAAGAAGTCGTGCGGGGTGCCGGCGGGGAACGTCACGCCGGGCTCCACCGAGCGCAGCGGCAGCTTGTCCTCCAGGCCGACCGCGATGGAATCCGCGAAGCCGTGGATCTCCATGCGGACGTCGTAACCGCGCGCGTTGTGCCGCGAGTTGGAGACGACGGCGATGGTGCCGTCGTCCAGGGTGAGGATCGCGCCGGTGGTGTCGGCGTCGCCCGCGTCCGCGATGTAGTCGGCGCCCTTGTTGCCGCCGACCGCGTACACCTCCCCGACCTCGCGGCCGGTCACCCAGCGGATGATGTCGAAGTCGTGCACGGAGCAGTCGCGGAAGATGCCGCCGGAGGCGGCGATGTACGCGGCCGGCGGCGGCGCCGGGTCCAGCGTGGTCGACCGCACGGTGTGCAGCTCGCCCAGCTCACCGGCCCGCACGGCGGCCCGGGCGGCGACGAACCCGGCGTCGAAGCGCCGGTTGTAGCCGATCTGGATGGGCACGTCCTTGTCCTGGACGGCCTTGAGGACCTGGACGCCCTCGCTCATGGTGCGGGCGACGGGCTTCTCGCAGAAGACGGGGATGCCCGCCTCGACGCCGGCCAGGATCAGCGCGGGGTGGGCGTCGGTCGCGGCGGCGACGACGATGCCGTCCACGCCCGCCGACAGCAGGGCCTGCGGCGAGTCCACGACCTCGGCACCGAAGCGTTCCGCGGCGGCCTTGGCCGCGTCCGCGAACGGGTCGGTGACGACGAGGGAGTCCACCACGTCGAGACCGGCGAGGGTCTCGGCGTGGAAGGCGCCGATACGGCCGAGGCCGAGGATTCCGATACGCATGCTTCAACTTCCTTGTCGAGCGGGGGAGTACGGGTGGGCGAGGGGTGCCGCTAGTCGAGGCCCCCGAGGACGTTCTGGTCCCAGTCGATCACCGACCCGGTGACGACCCCGGACCGGTCCGACAGCAGGAACACCACGAAGTCGGCGATCTCGTCGGGCTGTCCGAGCTTGCCCATGGGGAGCTTCGCGGCGGCCCGCTCCCGCCAGTCGTCCGACGCGGCGTGGAACGTCTTCTGGGTGACGTCCTCGCCCTCGGTGGCCGTCCAGCCGATGTTCAGGCCGTTGATCCGGACGCGGTCCCAGCGATGCGCGTGCGCGGCGTTGCGGGTGAGGCCCACCAGACCGGCCTTGGCCGCCACGTACGGCGCCAGGAAGGGCTGCCCGCCGTGCGCGGAGGACGTGATGATGTTGACGATCGTGCCGGGCGCCCCGCGCGTCACCATGTCGGCCACGGCGGCCTGCATGGCGAAGAACGGCGCCTTCAGGTTGATCGCGATGTGCTGGTCGAACAGCTCGGGCGTGGTGTCCAGGAGCGTGCCCCGGGACGTCAGCCCCGCCGAGTTGACCAGGCAGTCGATCCGCCCGTACGCGGCCACGACCTCGGCGACCGAGGACCTGGCCCGCTCGGCGTCCGCGAGGTCGGCGCGTACGAACATCGCCGTGCCCCCGGCGGCCGTCAGCTCGGCCACCAGGGCCTCGCCGGGCTCGGCGCGGCGCCCGGTGACGGCCACGGCCGCCCCCTCGCGCACGGCGGCCCGGGCGACTGCGGCCCCGACCCCCTGACTGCCGCCGTTGACGAGGACGACCTTGTCGTCGAGAAGTCCCATGCCTGTTCCGCGTCCTTTCGGTCAGCTCGCGCGCCGCTCGGCGCCGGCCCGCAGCTCTTCGCGCAGCGCTTCGGGTGTCCACCCCTCGGACAGTGCCCGCCGCACGGCGTCCGCCTGGGAGGGCGGGGCCAGTCCGTCGACCGGCGGGTCGGCGTCCAGGTTCGTGGGGAACGGGTAGCCCTCGGCGCTCGCGGCGATCACGTTCTGGGCCCAGGCCGCGCCGGCGCCCTCGGCGACCCGCTCCAGCAGTACCGGGTAGACGGCGTTCACCACGGCCTCGCGGTCGACCGTCTCCATGGCCCGCCCGAACGCGGACGACACCTGCAGGAGATTGGCCGTGCGCCGGATGTCCGCGGAGCGGTTGGTGCCGGCGGCGTGGAACAGCGCCGGGTTGAAGAAGACGGCGTCGCCCTTGGCGAGCGGGAGCTGCACGTGGTGCGCCTCGAAGTACTCCTGGAACGCCGGCAGCCGCCAGGCCAGGTAGCCCGGCGCGTAGCGCTGCGAGTGGGGCAGGTACATCGTCGGCCCGGACTCCACCGGCATGTCGCAGTGCGCGACGGCGCCCTGGAGGGTGAGCGCGGGGGACAGCGTGTGCACGTGCGCCGGGTAGGCGGCCGCCGCCTCGTTGGAGAGGAAGCCCAGGTGGTAGTCGCGGTGCACGGTCTGCGCGGCGCCGCCCGGATTGACCACGTTCACCTGCGAGGTGACCTGGTAGCCGGGTCCCAGCCAGGCCGTCGACACCAGGGCGAGCATGTCGTTGCCGTAGTAGTCGGCGAAGGCGGCCGGGTCGTGCAGGGCGGCCTTCTCCAGGGCGTTCCACACCCGGTCGTTGGCGCCGGGCTTGGCGAAGTGGTCACCGGCGGCGGTGCCCGCGGCGCGCTGCGCGGCGATCAGCGCGTCGAACACCGCGGTGAGCCGGTCGACGACCGCCGGGTCGGGGAAGGCGCCCTCCAGGACCACGATGCCGGGCCCGTCCGCGAGGGCGCGCACCAGCTCGGCCCGGACGTCCCGCGGGTCGTCCGCCGCGCGCAGACGGTCGCTGTCGTACAGCAGGACGCCCTGCTCCACGGCACGGGCGTACGGGTAGCCGGCGCGGTCCGTGGTCCGTTCGACCAGCTCACGGAAGTCAGCGAGGTCGCAGTCGCGCTCGGACAGCCACACCGGGCGGTGCACGGAAGTGAGAGACATCGTCGTCCTCTCGGTGACAGGGGCGGCTCAGTGATGCCATTCTTGTCCTGACAATCCCCTCGAACAACCAGCAGGAAGCCATCAAAAACCCCTCAGGAGCCGACGCATGGGCCACCCCTTCCCGATCCGGGAGATCGCACGTCAGGCGGGTCTGAGCGAGGCCACCGTCGACCGGGTCCTGAACGGCCGCACAGGGGTGCGCGAGAGCACCGCGCGCGAGGTCCACCAGGCCATCGCCGACCTGGACCGCCAGCGCACCCAGGTCCGTCTCCAGGGCCGTACCTTCATGGTCGACATGGTCGTGCAGGCCCCGCAGCGGTTCACCACGGCCGTCCGCGCCGCCCTGGAGGCCGAACTGCCCTCCCTGCACCCGGCCGTGGTGCGCTCCCGCTTCCACTTCCGCGAGACCGGGCCGGTCGCGGAGCTGACCGGCACGCTCGACCGCATCGCGCGGCGCGGCTCGCAGGGCGTGATCCTCAAGGCCCCGGACGTCCCCGAGGTCACCGCCGCCGTCGCCCGGCTCGTGGACGCCGGCATCCCGGTCGTCACGCTGGTGACGGACCTGCCCGCCACGGCCCGCCTCGCCTACGTGGGCATCGACAACCGGGCCGCGGGCGCCACCGCCGCCTATCTGATGGGCCAGTGGCTGGGGGACCGGCCCGGCAATGTGCTGACCAGCCTCAGCAGCGGCTTCTTCCGCAACGAGGAGGAGCGCGAGATGGGCTTCCGCGGCGCCATGCGGACCCTGCACCCCGAGCGCACCCTCGTGGAGATCGCCGAGGGCCAGGGACTGGACGCCACCCAGTACGACCTGGTGCGGGCCGCGCTGGAACGCGACCCGGACATCCGCGCCGTCTACTCCATCGGCGGCGGCAACATCGCCACCCTGCGCGCCTTCGAGGACCTCGGCCGCGCGTGCGCGGTGTTCGTCGCCCACGACCTCGACGGGGACAACACCCGGCTGCTGCGCGAGCACCGGCTGTCCGTCGTGCTCCACCACGACCTGCGGCACGATCTGCGCGAGGCGTGCCACGTCGTGATGCGGGCGCACGGCGCGCTGCCGCCGTCCGGCCCGACCGTGCCGTCGGCGATCCAGGTGGTGACGCCGTACAACATGCCGGCGCCCATCGGGTGACGGCCGGACGGGCGGCCCGGGCGTGTACGCCGACCGGGCCGGCCCCGGCTCCCTACCGTCGTGCGCATGTGGAACTCGATCCCGGACGGCGGGCCGGAGCGGCTGGTGGCGCTCGCCGACGGTGTGTTCGCCATCGCCCTCACCCTGCTCGTCCTGGACTTCTCCGTCCCCCGGGACCTGGACTCGCCCGACTACGCCGACGCCCTGCGCGAACTCCTGCCGAACCTCGCGGCGTACGCGCTGAGCGTGCTGGTGCTCGGCGCGTTCTGGCGGGAGCACCGGCGCATCTTCGGCTACGTCCGGCAGGTCGACGGGCAGCTGATCACGCTGTCCATCCTGGGCCTCGGCGTCGCGGCCCTGCTGCCCTTCCCCACCAAGCTCCTCTCCGAGTACGGCAGGGAGCCCGAGTCGGTCGCCGCGTACGCGGCGACGGTCGCCGCGCTCGGCGCCGCCGACCTCGCGGTGGTTCTCCTGCTGGCCCGGCGCCCCTGGCTGCGGGGCCCGGCGGGACCACCGGAGGGCTTCCGGCTCTTCGCCGTCGACCTCGCGGTGACAGTGGTGGTGTTCGTCGCCAGCGTGCCCCTCGCCCTGGCGTACGGCCAGGGCGCCATGTGGCTCTGGCTGCTCATGGCCCCCGTCAAGGTGGGCATCGGCCGGCGCGCGCAGCGGGCACGCTGACACGGGCCCTCAGCCCTCCGCCGCCACGTCCACCCAGGTGCCGTCGGCCGCCGAGCGCACCATCGCGTCCAGGACGGCCGCGCTGCGCACCGCGTCCTCCAGGGTGGCCCCGTAAGCGGTGCCCTCGGCGATCGAGCGCAGGAACCGGTACGCCTCGACGACCTTCAGGTCGTCGTAGCCCATCGCGTTCGCCGCGCCCGGCTGGAACGCGCCGAACTCGCCGTCGCCGGGGCCCACGTGGACCGTGGCGACCGGCTGGTCCTGGTAGGTGGTGCCGCGGCTGACCCTCAGCTCGCCCATCCGGCGGAAGTCCCAGGACACCGCGCCCCGGGTGCCGTGCACCTCGAAGCCGTAGTTGTTCTGCTCGCCCACCGAGACCCGGCACGCCTCCAGCACCCCGCGCGCCCCGGACGCGAACCGCAGCAGGCAGGAGACGTAGTCCTCGTTCTCCACCGGGCCGAGCTCGCCGGTCGCGAGGGTGTGCCCGGCGGTGGCGCCGGTCGGCCGGGCCCGCTCGGGGACGAAGATCGCGGTGTCGGCGGTCAGCGAGGCGATGTCGCCGAGCAGGCGGCGGGCGAGGTCCACACCGTGCGAGGCGAGGTCGCCCAGCACCCCGCTGCCGCCGCGCTCACGCTCGTAACGCCACGTCAGCGCCCCCTGTGGATGGGCGGCGTAGTCGCTGAACAGGCGGATGCGCACATGGGTCACGGTGCCGATGTCACCGGACGCGACGAGGTCGCGGGCGGTCTCGACGGCGGGCGCGTTGCGGTAGTTGAAGCCGACGGCGGAGCGCACACCGGCCCGGGAGGCAGCGTCGGCCACGGCCCGGGCGTCGTCCGCGGTCAGCCCGACCGGCTTCTCGATCCACAGGTGCTTGCCGGCCTCGGCCATCGCCACGCCGATCTCCCGGTGCAGGAAGTTCGGCGCGGTGACGCTGACCGCCCGCACGCGCGGGTCGGCGGCCACCTCGCGCCAGTCCCGGGTCGCCGAGGCGAAGCCGAAGCGCGCGGCGGCCTCCTCGGCCCGGCCGGGCACCTCTTCGGCGACCGTCACCAGCTCCGGGCGCAGGGGCAGGTCCGGGTAGTGGTGCGCGAGGCGGGCGTACGCCTGCGTGTGCACGCGCCCCATCCAGCCGAATCCGACGACGGCGACGCCGAGCGTGTCCACCATTGCAGCCCCTCATTGGACCGGTCCATCTCTTGTCCGGGCCACCTTGGGTCGCCGCCGCGACCGGTGTCAACCCCCGTCCCGCGTGCCGCCCTCCTTTGACAAGCGCCCAAGGCGCATGGAACGGTCCATCCCCATGAGGCAGCCGACCATCCGTGACGTGGCCGACCACGCCGGCGTCTCGAAGTCGCTGGTCTCGCTGGTGCTGCGGGGCTCCGAGCAGGTGCGCCCCGAGAAGCGCGAGGCCGTCCTGCGAGCCGTGCGCGAGCTGGGCTACCGGCCCAACGCCGCCGCGCGCAGCCTCAGCGAACAGCGCACCCGCACGGTCGGCGTCCTGCTGAACGACCTGCGCAACCCCTGGTTCGTCGACCTCCTCGACGGCCTGAACTCCCTGCTGCACGACAACGGCCTGCACATGCTGCTGGCCGACGCCCGCCTCAACCGCCGCACCGGCCAGGACCCCGCGGGCCCGTTGCTGGACCTGCGCGTGGACGGGCTGGTCGTGGTCGGCACCCTGCCCGACCCGGCGGCGCTCGCCGAGGCGGCCGAGCGGCTGCCGGTGGTGGTGGCCGGGGCGCGCGAACCCGCGCCCGCGGGCGTCGACGTGGTCGCCAACGACGACGAGCGCGGCGCCCGTCTGGTCACCGAGCACCTCATCGGCCTCGGGCACCGGCGCGTCGCGCACATCGCGGGCTACGGGGCGGTCGGCGAGCTGCGCCGGCGCAGCTTCGAGGCGGTGATGCGCGAACACGGCCTGGCGGACGAGGCGGTCGTGGAGAGCGGCGACATGACCGAGGAGGGCGGCTACCGGGCGACGGTCCGGCTGCTGACCGGCGCGCGGCGGCCGACGGCCGTCTTCGCGGTCAACGACATCTGCGCCATCGGCGCCCTGTCGGCGGCCGAGGAGTCGGGGCTGCGGGTGCCGCGCGACCTGTCGGTCGTCGGCTACGACAACACCAGCATCGCCCGGCTGCGCCACGTCTGGCTGACCACCGTCGACAACGCCGGCTACGAGGTCGGGCGGCGCGCCGCCCGGTGCCTGCTGGACCGGTTCGCCGGCACCGGGGGAGCGGGCGGGGTCCAGCTCGCCGGGCCCGCGCTGGAGATCCGGGGGACGACGGGCCGCCCGCTCACAGATTGATCGCGTACGCCTTGCGCAGCGTCTCGTGCACGGTCCACGTAGTACGGTCGCCCTCGCGCAGCACGGCCATGTCGCCGGGCCCGACCCGCAGCGTCGGTCCGCCCTCGACCTCGATGGTGGCCGACCCGCTGATCACCACGAAGAGTTCGTCGGCCTCGGTGTCGGTGACCACGCCCGGCGTGATCTGCCAGACGCCCCGCACCTGACGGCCGTCGGCGGACTCCCACACCACCTTCCCGGTCACCTCGGGCGTCCCGGAGACGATCTGCTCCGGGGCCAGGGGCTCGGGTTCGAGCTCGGCGTCGGGGATGTGGAGAGCGAAGCTGTGCGTCATGCGGCCGACCCTAGCCGGGGACCGCGGCCGTCCGGCCTGGACACAGTGTGGGGTGGCGAAGGGGGCGGACGGACACTCCGTCGAGCAGCCCGTCATATGAACCGTCCTGTCATATGTACGGATGGTCCGAAGTGGGTTGTACGACGGTCTCGCGTATTGTTGCGTCATATGCCCGCTGTGACGCGTGGCTGCTCCCGGGGCGCCGGGGGCTGGTGAGGTACGGGTGAAGGGGGGAGCGGGACGTGGTGGCACTTCTCGCGCTGGTGGCGGTCGTCGCCTTCATGGCGACGGCGGGCCTGCCGTGGTGGGTGGTCGCGCTGGTGACCGTGTTGATGGCGGGGTTCGTCGGGGGCATGTCCTGGAGTCCCGGACGAGGGCAGTACGGCAGGGTTCACCGGGGTGCGGCGGGCCGACCCGCGCACCCCATGGCCGACCGGGATGCGGCCGTGCCGTCGGACGAGACGCCCGTCGGCGCCGCCCCGCCCATGAGGTAGGGTTGACCTGCGTGATCACACGGTTCGCCGTGTGATGGGCACCGGGACGTGGCGCAGCTTGGTAGCGCACTTGACTGGGGGTCAAGGGGTCGCAGGTTCAAATCCTGTCGTCCCGACGGTGTGCAGGGCCTTCGCGGGCGACGTCCGCGGGGGCCCTTTCGCATGCCGGGCCCGCGTGGCGTCTGCCGGTCCGCGTGGAAGCCCAGGTCGTGGTGCCGGACGGTTCTGCTGTGAGCCCAGGTCGTGGTGTCAGCCCTCGCTCAGCCCTCGTCCACCCGCAACTCCGCCCACCGGCACGTCCCGCCGGACTGCACCCGCACCCCGCAACGCTCGGACAGGGTGCTGACGATGTCCAGGCCCCGGCCGTGCTCGTCCGGGTCGACGGCGGACGGCTGGGCGGCGGGGCCGGTGTCGGTCACCTCGACGCGGACCGCCGCGCAGGTCTCGCCCCGGTCGCGGGAGACCCGCAGGGTCGCGGGCGGCAGGGCGTGCACGATCGCGTTCGTCACCAGCTCGGACACCACCAGCAGGACGTCCGCGGCGGCCTCCGCCGTCAGGTTCCAGTCCGTCAGCACACCGCGCACCCGGCGGCGTATGCCACTCGCGGCCTCCGGCGCGTGCGGCAGGCTGAACAGGTGCTCGACTTCCCCCTGAGGCGCGGCCCACGGCTGCGCAGTGATCATCGGTCCTCCTCCTAGGGGGAGCCCTGCCGGCGGAAGGCCGGGCCGGATGAGAAACGGTAGAAAGGCAAACCGACCAGGTCAACGAACGCAGGTCGGCATTACCGAACGATAGTCCCCAAAGGGGTGAATCGGACTAGGCTCGTGTCATGGCCGGCCCCGTCCAGTCCATCGAGCGGGCCGCGGCGATCCTCCGACTGCTCGCCGGCGGCTCCCGGCGGCTCGGCCTCGGCGAGGTCGCCTCCTCCCTGGGCCTCGCCAAGGGCACCGCCCACGGCATCCTGCGCACCCTGCAGCACGTCGACTTCGTCGAACAGGACCCCGCGACCGGCAAGTACCAGCTCGGGGCGGCCCTGCTGCACCTCGGCACCAGCTACCTCGACGTCAACGAACTGCGGTCCCGTTCGATCAACTGGGCCGACGCCCTCGCCGCCCGCAGCGGGGAGGCCGTCCGGCTCGGCACCCCGCTGGAGGGCAGGGTGCTCGTCATCCACCATGTCTTCCGGCCCGACGACACCCTCCAGACCCTGGACGTCGGCGCGCTGCTCCCGCTGCACGCCTCCTCGCTCGGCAAGGTCCTGCTGGCCTTCGGCGCGGCACCCGTCGAGCCGCTCCTCGAGGACATCCCGGAGGCGTACACCCGGCACACCCTGATCCACTTCGCCGACCTGCACCGCGCGCTCGCCGAGATCCGGGACCTGGGATGGGGCTCCGAGGTGCAGGAGATGAGCATGGGCGAGGCCGGGGTCGCCGCCCCCATCCGCGGACAGGGGGGACTCGTCGTGGGAGCGATCGGCGTGTCCGGCGCCGTCGAGCGGATCTGCGACACCAGAGGCCGGCCCCAGCCGGCCCTGATCACCGTGCTGCGGGAGGCGGCACGCGCGATCTCCAGGGACCTCGGCGCGGCCCGCTGGTAGGCCGGGCACCCCACGACACACCGGAAGGAGGGCCGATCATGGTGGAGCGGTATGTGATGTCGATCGACCAGGGCACCACCTCCACCCGGTGCATCCTGTTCGACCACGGAGGACGGCTGGTGTCGGTCGCCCAGCGCGAGCACCAGCAGTACTTCCCGCAGCCCGGCTGGGTCGAGCACGACGCCGTCGAGATCTGGCGCAACCTCCAGCGCGTCGTCCCCGAGGCCCTGGCCAACGCCCAGGTGGCGCCGGACCAGATCTCCGCCATCGGTATCGCCAACCAGCGCGAGACGACGGTCCTGTGGGACCCGCGCACCGGCGTGCCGCTGGGCCGGGCGATCGTCTGGCAGGACACCCGCACCGCCCCGTTCGTCGAGGAGCTGCGCCGGGACCCCGGCGACGACTTCTTCCTCGACCACTGCCTGCTGCCCCCGTCGACCTACTTCTCCGCGCCCCGCATCCGCTGGCTGTTCGACCATGTCGACGGACTGGAGCGGCGCGCGCGGGACGGTGAGGTGCTGTTCGGCACCATCGAGAGCTGGCTGATCTGGAACCTCACCGGCGGCAAGGACGGCGGACTGCACATCACCGACGCCACCAACGCCAGCCGCACCATGCTCATGGACATCCGGACGCTCACCTGGGACCGGGCGCTCATGGACTTCTTCGGGGTGCCGCCCACCATGCTCCCCGAGATCCACTCCTCCGCCGAGCGCTACGGCGAGGCCCGGGCCGTGCTGCCCGGCGTCCCCATCACGGCCGCCCTCGGCGACCAGCAGGCGGCCCTGTTCGGCCAGACCTGCTTCTCGCCGGGCGAGGCGAAGTGCACGTACGGGACCGGCAGCTTCCTGGTCATGAACACCGGCACCGACCTGGTGCGCTCCGAGCACGGGCTGCTCACCACGGTCGCGTACAAGATCGACGGGCAGCCCACCGTCTACGCGCTGGAGGGCCCGATCGCCGTCACCGGCTCCCTGGTGCAGTGGTTCCGCGACCGGCTCGGCCTGATCCACAGCGCCCCCGAGATCGAGACGCTGGCCCGCACCGTCGAGGACAACGGCGGCTGCTACATCGTGCCCGCGTTCTCGGGCCTGTTCGCCCCGCACTGGCGCAGCGACGCCCGGGGCGTCATCGTCGGCCTGACCTCGTACATCACCAAGGGGCATCTCGCCCGGGCCGTCCTGGAGGCCACCGGCTGGCAGACCCGCGAGGTGGTGGACGCGATGAACGCCGACTCCGACCTCGCCCTGAAGCAGCTCAAGGTCGACGGCGGCATGACCTCCGACCACCTGCTCATGCAGATCCTCGCCGACGTCCTCGACGTGCCCGTCGTACGGCCGCTGGTCGCCGAGACGGTGTCGCTGGGCGCCGCCTACGCCGCCGGGCTGGCCGCCGGGTACTGGCCGGACCTGGCGGTGCTGCGCCGCAACTGGCACCGGGCCGCGCAGTGGCTGCCCGACATGGACGCCGAGCGGCGGGAGTGGGAGTACGAGTCCTGGCAGCGTGCCGTCGAGCGCTCGCTCGGCTGGGTCCGTGCTCCCCGGCGCCCGTGAGCCCGCGGGGCGCGGGCCCCGTCGTCAGCGGCTGACCAGCAGACCACGGCCGCGCAGCACCCGGCGCTCCAGCGGACTGAAGATCAGCAGGTCGATGGCGATCCCGACGAGCAGGATCAGGAAGATCGCCAGGAACACCTGGGACATGCTGCTGTTGTTGCGGCCGTTCTCCAGGAGCTGGCCGAGGCCCACGCCCAGGTCCGGGGAGGAGGCGATGATCTCCGCGGCCATCAGGGAGCGCCAGGAGAACGCCCAGCCCTGCTTCAGACCGGCGAGGTAGCCGGGCAGCGCCGCCGGCATCACGACGTGCCTCGCCTCGCGCAGCCCGGTGGCGCCGAGGGTGCGGCCGGCCCGCAGGAACAGCGGCGGGATCTGGTCGATGCCGGCGACGAGTCCGTTGGCGATCGAGGGCACCGCGCCCAGCAGGATCACGGCGTACATCATCGAGTTGTTCAGGCCCAGCCACAGCACGGCGGGCGGCACCCAGGCCACGGAGGGCAGCGACTGCAGGCCGGACAGGATCGGTCCGATGGCGGCCCGCACGAACCGCACCCGCGCGACCAGCAGGCCGAGCGGGGTGCCGATCGCGAGTGCCAGCAGGAAGCCGAGCAGACCGCGCGAGACCGACGTCCAGATGTAGTCGAGCAGGGTGCCCTTGAGCCACGCGTCGCGCACCTCGCCCCACACCTCGGACGGCGAGGGCAGCTTGTAGGCGGGGACGATCTCCGCCCAGACGAGCACCTGCCACACCGCCAGCACCAGCGCCACCGCGGTGACCGGCGGCAGCACTTTGCGGACCAGGGTCTCGCGGAGCGACGTACGGCGGACCTGCACGGAGTCCAGGGCGTCGAGCCCGGCCTCCAGCCCGGCCAGGTCCTCGGTGCCGCTCTTGCGGGTGTCGACCTTCGTGTCGACTCCGTTGTCAGTGCCGGCCATGGCGGCGGATCTCCCCACGCAGTTCTTCGGTGATCTCGGCGGACAGTTCGGCCACCGCGGTGTCCTCCAGGCGGCGCGGCTGCGGGATGCCGACCGTCCACTCGCGGGCCACGCGGCCGGGACGTGACGAGAGCAGGACGACCCGCTGGGCCAGTCGTACGGCCTCGCGGACGTTGTGCGTCACGAAGAGGACGGAGACGCCGGTCTCCCGCCAGATGCGGGTGAGTTCGTCGTGCAGCACGTCCCGGGTGATGGCG
>NZ_LLZN01000059.1 GCF_001509795.1 Streptomyces sp. NRRL WC-3605
CATAGGCAGACGGTACGCCTTTCGCGCTCGAACATGCCTCATGTGCCTTACAGGCTTGCCGGCCAGCTACGAGCAGGTTCGCTTGACAACCCTAGATAACCACGAGCGCCACCGGTGACTGGGACGCGATCGTGATGACGCACAACTCCTTCGGCCGCCTCGGGGTCCACCCCGTCACCGAGGCCACCTACCTGGAGGAGCTGGCCAACGAGTACCGCGTCGCCCTGGGCGCGATCGACGGCGACGACGCCAACCAGCGGCGCATCAAAGAGATCGCCAAGATGGTCGACCGGTTCGACGCCCGCGCGTCGGACCTGCGCTCGAAGGCCACCGACGCCGGCGTCACGTACGAGAACCTGGGCGTGGACTTCCTCCAGGTCGATGAAGCCCACCTGTTCAAGAACCTCGCCCTGCCGGCCACGACCGAGGGCATGTCGCTCGGCAAGCCGTCCAAGCGGGCCACCGACCTCGACCTCAAGCTCATCGTCACCCGCGAGCGCACCGGCCGGGACAACGTCACCGCCCTCTACAGCGGCACGTTCATCTCCAACTCGGTGCGCGAGATGTACGTCTTCCAGCACTACACGATGCCCAAGCGGCTGGAGAAGCTCGGGCTGGGCAGCCCGGACGCCTGGGCGGCGAACTTCATCCAATTCGAGTCCCGGCCGGAGGTCGGGGTCGACGGCGTCAGCTTCCGCCTCAAGCGGCGCCCGGTGGAATACACCAACGCCGACGAGGCCCTGGCCCTGTTCGCGGAGGTCGCGGAGCTGCGGCCCCGCGAAGAGTTCAAGATCAAGCGGCCCAAGCGTGTCGACCGCTTCATAGAGGTCGAGGCCACTCCGAATCTGGTCCAGTACGTCAGCTCGATCTCCGACCGCATCGACCAGATCCAGTCCGGCAAGGTCAAGCCGTTCGAGGACAACATGCTCAACGTCATCACGGACGGCCGGAAGGCTGCCCTGGACCTTGAGCTGGTCGGGATGGAACCGGACGGCCCGGGCAAGGTCGGGGCTGTCGTCAGGAACGTCCTGGAGATTCATGAGCGAACCAAGAACCTGAAGTTCCCCGGCTACCCGGACGACGTCTCCGGCGGCCTCCAGCTCCTCTTCTGTGACCTGGGCACCCCGAGCAAGGACCGTGGCAGTCAGGTCTACGGCAAGATCCGCCGGGGGCTGATCGACGGCCTGCCGGAGGAAGGCCTCCCAGGCATCCCCCGCGAGCGCATCCGCTTCATCCACGACTACAACAGCGACCTCGCGAAGGAACAACTATTCTCCGATGCCCGCGCGGGCAAGGTCAGCGTCCTGTTCATGTCCTCGGAGAAGGGCGGGACGGGCGTCAACGTCCAGACCCTCGGCGTCGCGCTCCACCACGTCGACCCGCCGCACAAGCCCGCCGAGTGGGAGCAGCGCGAGGGCCGACTCGACCGCCCCGGCAACCTGCTCATCGACCTCGACATGCCAGTCGAGTTCTACCGCTACATCGCGCTGAACAGCTTCGACAGCTACATGTTCCAGCAACTGGAACGCAAGCAGCGGCCCATCGTGCAGATCATGTCCGGCCGCAAGGTCGGCCGTGTCATCCAGGAGATCGACCCCGTCGGGGCGGGCTTCGGGCAGGCCAAGGCCATCGCCACGGGCAACCCGATGCTGTTGGAGCTGGCCGACGTCAACGGCGAGCTGACCATGCTCCTCAACGAGGCCGACGGCCACCGGCAGGCGCAGGCCCGCATGAAGCGCAAGGTCGAAGTCCTTGGCGACCAGATCCGTGACGCGGAGCGCACCCTGCCCTCCATGCGCGCCATGGCCGACGCGATCACCGCCGCCGGGGACGACGACACATGGCGCACCGCCGACGGCCGCCTCATCGACCCCGACGAAGTCGCCGGCGTCCTCGCGCAGACCGCACAGGGCTCCAAGCCCACCCTCGACCTGGACGCGGGCTACCGCTGGCGAGGCCTGCAAGTCGGCTTCACCTGGCACCGTCGTCAGCAGTTCGGCGGGATGACCTACGAGGGGTGGGCGCACCTGGTCGCGGGCGGACAACAGGTTGACGTTCGTCTGAACCTGAGCTGGTTCGGTAAGGGCCAGTCCTGGCGCATCGTCAAGGCGCTGGGGGAGGCCGCCGACGAAGCGGCGACCGCCCCAGCCGAGATCGAGCACAAGGTCGCCAAGTGGCGTGCGGCGCTGGAGGACACCCGGTCCCACATCGGGCGCCCCTTCGAGAAACACGCCGATCTGGAAGCTGTCCGCGAACGCAAGGCCGCGTTGGAAGAACAGATCTCGGGTGCCGCCGTCGCCTCCGACCGCGAGAGCGGGGCGGGCCCGCAGTTCGATCCTGGCGCCGCCGGCGCCGACGGCGGCCGCGAGATGACCGAGGCGGAGATGGCGATGCACGACGCCACGGTCATGGCCGGGATGCTCGGCGGAACAGCCGTTGTCGTCAGCGAAGGTCAGATCATCGGCGGGGCCCGCGTGGTCAACCGCACGGACGTGGACCTGCAGACACCTGACCTGACCGATCCACGGCAATGGGACGAGGCTGTCCGCGCGTTCACCTCGGCCGCGGCCGCCGACGCCGACGTGCAGGCATGGGCGCAGATCGACGCCAACGAGGGCGAGCCGTTCCGCGAGGGCTTCGCCGAATGGGCGCAGGACTGGGTCCTGGAGCACGCCAACCTCCCAGAGAACCGTCCGGCGTGGCTGCGCGCCTGGCTCGACCCCGAGGGGGCTGACACCCGCCGGGCCATCCTCGCCGAGGCCGCAGGGATCGCCTGGCAGCAGGCCCGGGCTGCCGCCGAAGTCGACCAGGCACCGCCCGCTGCGCAGGACACCCCACCCCGGGCCTCCGATCCGGAACCGGCACCGGCGCCCGAGGAGTCCGCCGCGCCTTCCGCGCCGTCGCAGGTCGGGCCCGAGGAACCCGCGCCAGCCGCACCAGAGGCGCCACAGGCACCCGCCGAGGACGCGGTCGAACCTGCCTCGGCGGCCTCGGCGGAGGCGCCGACCGGTGACGCAGACCGGCAGCCGCTCCTGCAGGGCCTGGTCAACGCCCTCGGCGACCGCGTCATGGTCGGCCATATCAGCGGCCCGCAGCCCGCCCGCACCCACCAGTCCGCCGGGTGGGCCATCATGGCCGTCCTCAGCGACGACCAGGTGCGCGGGCTCGTCAGCGCCGTCTCGGTCGACGGCCAGCCGGTCAGCACGGAGCCCGGCGCCATGCCCACCGAGCACGTACGGGAGTGGATCGCCGAGCAGCAGCAGACGCCGACGACCGCCTTCTACGCCTCCACCAGCAGCGAGCTGCCGCCCGCCTTGAGGGGCGACGGCGACGTCCGCCTATCGGCCCGCGCGAACGGGCTGACCATCGAACAGGGCGACGTCACCACCACGATCCTGTGGGAGGAACTCCCGGCCTGGATCGACGCCGCGGTGGCGCACAACACCGACAACCGTGATCCGTACAAGCCGTGGTGGCGGTACGGGCGCCTGGACCACGAGATCCACTTCCGGCGCGACGAGAACAACCAGGCCATCCGCACCGCGATGAACGCATTGGCCGAAGCGCTGCGCGAGACCGTGCCACCGACCGACGAACAGCTCGCCGAAGCACGCGACCGGTACGCCCCGCCGGCCGCCGCGGCACCCGGCACCGCCACGGAGCCCGCGGCCGCCGACGAGGAGAACGTGCCGGAGGAGTCCGAGCAGCTCCCCGAGGACGCCGTACCGGTTCCGGGCGCCGAGGGCTACCACTACACCGAGGAAGGCCGCACCGTCCGCCTGTACACCGATGCGGGCGAAGAGGTCGGCACGGCGAAGTGGAGCTACAGCAAGTACCGCTACCTGGGCGACGTCCAGGGCGACACCGTCCGGGGCACCGAGGACAGCGCCACCGTGGCCAAGCGCATGGCCAACCATCACGCGGTCGTCTACGGCGACCGGGTGCACTGGCCGACGCTCGATGACCAGGGCCGTGACCCGGTCTGGATCCTGCACAACGGCTCCGACACCCTCGTCTTCGGCGTGAGCCCGGAGGACGACACCGCCCGAGCGGCGATGTGGACCGGCGGCGGCTTCAAGGAATCCCGCAAGGTCGGCGGCTGGTACGTGCCTCGCACCTGGAAGGAGCCGACCCGCCGGCAGCGCGTGGACGACGTCGTGCGTGTCCTCGCGGCCGCCGGCCGCACCGTCACCGTGCACAGCACCCGGGAGGAGCGCCAGCAGCCTCCCCAGCGGCCCGCGCGGCTGCCGGAGCTGGAGGTGACCGCGCCGAACCTGAACGAGGTGCCGCAGCTCTACAACGCCGCCCCCTTCACCGACCAAGACGACCTGCAGGACGTACGGCGCCTGGAGGCCGCCTACGACCGGTGGAGCCAGCACCCCACCGTCCGGGCCTACCTCCAGCAGGACAACGACGCCCGGCCAGACGGCTTCGGCACCCCGGACAACCCCATCGCCGAACTGCACGCCACTTACCACCGGGCCCGGCTGGCGCTGCAAGAACCCGTCCCCGGCGGGCCGGACGAGATCGTCCGCCGGGTCCACGGAGTGGCCGCCTGGTGCATGGCGCTGGAGCCCGCCGTGGAACGGGATCTCCTCGATCCCCTCCAGGACGTGTACGCGGCGGCCCACGGCCTCGCCGCCCGCTCGCAGGCCACCATCGCGGCCCTGACTGCGGACCGGGACGCGGCCGCCGAGGCCGCCCTCGCCCCGGCGGAGGAGGCAAGCGCCGCCGCGCAGCAGGATCAGGGCACCCGAGGCCATGCGGGCGACGCGCCTCCCGGCACCCTGGCCGACCCGGGCCTGCGCGAGCCCGCGCTGGAGACCTTCACGGCTGCGGCGCTCGCAGACCCGCGGGTCGCACAGGCGGCCCGCGCGAACGACATCAACAACTTCGTCGTCGCCGTGGCCTCCTGGTCCAGAGAGTGGCTGACCGGGCAGTGGGCGGACGTCTCGCCAAACGAATGGCCCGACTGGGTCCGCGCCTACTTCCGTGAGGGCGACAACGCCGTAGACGACCGCAACGGCCTGTACGCCGAACTGGCGGGCCCGCTCTATGCCCAATTCCGCACCACGGACACACAACCGGCTCCCGCGCCGTTCCCTGACCTCACCACCACCGAACCGGAGGAACAGCGCGATCCATCCAACAGCGGTGACGACAGCACGGTCACAGCCGCTGAGTCCCCCGCGCATCCGCCTACGAACGACGAGCCTGGGCCCTCCGGGCGGCCCGGGCCCGGCGAGTCGACAGAGGGTGAACTGGAGAACGGCGTCTCGGGAATCGCCATCGGTCGCGGTGTGGTCGAGCCCGGCATGCATGTGGAGTACCTGCCTGGGTTCCGCCCGGGTTCTCGCACTCGTCACCCCCACGGCGGCGTGATCGTCAGCGTGGGTACCAGCAACGTGCGCTGGCGGCCCTACAAGTGGCACCAGGACGTGCGCACCCCGCTGGAGCACATGCGCATCGACCCCACGTCGGAGGACCTTCGCCGCATCAGTGCCGCCTTGGACGCCGGGCAGACGCTGCCGAGGCACCCGGAGTGGACTACATGGAGCCTGGCCGAACACCTCGCCTACGCACAGCAGGCCACATCTGCAGCCGCTGGACCTCTGGTGATCATTCCCTGCGGGTCCTCGAAGCTGGATCACAAGGCTCCCGCCGGTGAGCTGTATGTCGGCCCGTATCACCGCAGCTGCCGGGAGGCCGCTGACGCCCTCACCGCCGACGGGGGCACCGTCCTGATCTTGTCTGCCAAGTTCGGCTTGGTCACTCTGGATCACGAGATCGAGCCGTACGACTTGCGTATGGGTGAGCCGGGCTCCGTCACGGTGGAGAAGCTGCGCGAGCAGGCCCTCGACCTGGGGGTCGACGGAGCGCAAGAGGTCGTCATCCTGGCCGGGGAGACGTACAGCGACGCGGCGCTGCAGGTGTGGCCGAACGCTTCCACCCCGCTGGCCGGGCTCGGGGGACTGGGCTATCAGCGCAAGTACCTGGCCGAACTGGCCGCCCACGGGGCCGACGCCGCCGTTCCCCAGCCTTCTACGGAGTCGGCGCCGGCTGTTGCCGCAGATGCCGACGGGGATCCCGAGGGCCAGCTCAACGAGGGCGACGGTGACATCGACAGCGCGCGGGATGTCACAGACCCTCATACGCCAGCGGACGTCGAGCAGCCCATGCCAACACCCGCGCCCGACCGAGCTCGCGCCCCGCGAGGTGGAAGCCCGTCCGCACTCGACGCAGAAACCGAACAGCTCGGGTTGTTCGGCGACCCGGAACAGGACCCAGCAGAGGGCCCGACCAAGCCGGAGACGGCCAAGGGCAGGGGGGCCGTTCCTGCGGACGAAGCACCTGCCGAGTCGATGACAACCGAGGATGAAAGGGGGGCACAGCTCCAGGCGGCACTCATCAAGGGCGAGACGATCGCCCCAGTGTCGTTCACCGACCAGCGCCAGGCGGCGGGCTGGATTCTGACAACGACGGGCGGGCACACGTTCCGGCTACGCCCTGTGGCGTATGCCCTTCCGGATGAGGACCAGTGGGAGGCCGGTCACGACGCTGACGGCTCCGGCTGGTGGGCCGCGAACGTGGACGACCGGCCCCTTGCCGCCGTGCTGGCGCGCATCCGTGAGGACTCGGCGACCCGTACCCGGTTCGCTTCCCTGTGGGCCCGGTACGGGCACCTGACGGCGCAGGCCGCCCAGTTCGAGACGACCACGGATCGCATCCAGCTCGAAGAGGGTGTGTACCTGGTACGCCGGTTCGGCCGCGTCGGCCTTATCGCGTCGTGCCGGTGGGGCTGGGAGCACCTGACCGACCCGGACGGCGCGCAGGGCCGCACTGGTGAGGACTGGTCCCGGAAGGGCCCGGACAACCGTCAGTACGCCGCCGAGTGGAAGATCTGGAACTCAGCCCAGAGCGCCATTGCGAACGCACGGCTACGCGTCGTGGCCCAGCTCTCGGACGACATGGCCGACACTCCGGACGCGTACTGCGATGCGTCGACGCCGTACGTCGGCAAGTGCAGCGCGAAGCGCTCGGGCGCTCGGTACACGGTCGCCGTCGTCACTGACCAGGGCAGCGAGCTTGGTTGCTACACCGTGTGCGCACGCTGCCTGTCTCACCGGCTCCTGAACGACGAGGACAGGCACATCGGCCACCGCGACGTGCAGAGCCTCGTGGAGGACCTGGCCAAGGGTGATCCGAAGGTGGGCGACCTGCACTGGAAGCAGTGGCCCGACCGAATCGCTGAGCTGGCCGGACAGATGCTGTCGGCCTCGCTCGATGCCGGAGAGACCGCGCCCTGGCCCGCCCAGGCTCTGACGAGTCAGATCCTCGCCGAGGCGTGCGAAGCCGGTGACGACCGCGCCATGCGAGAAGCGCGAGCACAGGCGAAGGCTGCGGGCGGAGACACGCAGGAACAGAAGCAGGCAGCGGCCGAAGTGGCCACAGCACGCCGGGATCGCGCCGCGCTGGTCGCGCGGCGCGGCGCGCCCCACACGGAAGCCGCGAACGACGCCGACCATGTGGCCGTCGCCGTCCTCGAACTCGCCGGCTGGGGGGTGGAGGGTGGCGACGCGGCGCCGGAGCCTGCCGAGGAAGCAGCGCCCGAGGTCGTCAACGTCAATGCGCTGACCGTCAGGCCGCAGGAACGCAACGGCGAGCCCTCCCGGTATGAGTTCACCGTCACCGGCCCCGGGCTGACCGTCGGCGAGTACAAGATCTCCCACGACAACCAGGGCAAGGGCGCGCGGGGGATCATGTGGCGGGCGACCTGGCACGGTGTAGAGGCGTCGGGCCGGTGGGACGTGATCAGCATCGGTTCCGGCCGGGGCAAAGACGTGGCCCTGGCGGCCGTCGCTGAGCATGCGACCAAGACGGGCGGGGACTTGGCCACCGGGTTCACCGTCGCCCGCCGCATGCACTATGACGCCGGACTGTGGCTACTGCCGGAAGTCGGGGAGTCGGAGGCGATCCAGTACCACCCTGACGGCTCGTGGACGATCACCGCCGAGACCGGCGCCCTTTACACAGTCCGCTGGGAATGGGAAGGCCGCACCGCCTCCGGTGGCCTGGCGCCGCTCCTGATCGAGGACCAGGCGGGAACCTTGATCGCATCCTGCACCGCCGTCGACGGCTACATGTCGGCGTGGGCGCCAATGCTCGAACGCCTCCGCCTCCACGCCACGGCGGTCGCTGACGGGGTGCCGCACGCGACGGCCGTCACCCTCGGCGGCCCGGGGAGGTCGTGGGTCGAGGCGTGGTGTGTGTGCAGCTGGACCGAGCGCGCCGATGTCGCCGAGTACGCCGGCCGCGCCTCCGCCGGTGAGGCACTGGCTCTGGCGCACCGCCAGGCCCACGACCCGAAGACGCCGGCAGCGGCTGAGGCACCGGTCGCTGCTGAACTGCCGGAGCTGGACGTGGTGCTCCCGGACGTCGACCTGGCGACTCTCGACGTCGCCGGGCCGTACGAAACCGACGAGGAGGCGCAGACCGACATCGACCGGTTGAGCACGGCGTTCGCGCAGTGGGACGCCCTACCCACCGTCCAGCGCTTCTACGAGACAGACCGGCAGCAGCGGCCCGACGGCCAGCGAATCCCGACGAACCCCGTCGCCGAACTGGCGGCGGCGTACCGGGATGCAGAGCGGATGCTGCGGGAAGGGCCTGTGGTCTCGCCCGACGACCTGGTGCTTGAGGTCCACACGGTGGCGGTCTGGAGCGGCGTCTTGGAGCCCGTGGTCGACGAGGACCTGCGCGGCCCTCTGAGGCAGGTACGGGAGGCCGCCGCCCTCCTGGCCTCCCGCTCGTATGCGACAGTCGCCGCTTTCGAAGCGGAGCTGACCGCCCTCACGGCGGAATCGGCAGAGCAGACCACCGCCACCACGGCAGCGACCGAACCGCCACCCGCCAGCGCCCCCACCGGCGAAGGTCCCGGGGAGCCGCCTGTAGGCACGCCGACCCCGAAGGACACCGAGCCAGGGAGCGTCACGGGCGACCGCCCGGCATCGGATCCGCCAGTCGAGGCTGATGGCCCGCCTGTCGACACCGCGGGGGACACCGCCGCGGACAGCGGTCCGGCACCGGATGGCATGCCGGTCCCCCAGGACGCACCAGAGCCCCCAGCCTCGGTCCCGGTTGAGGGGATGCACGAGGCGCGGCGCGAAGCGGCGTTCCTCGAGCAGGACCGTCCCGAACCGACGGACGGCGAACAGCAGATGCCGGAACCCGGCCCGGCGGCAACGCCGCCGATCCCAGCAAGCGAGGACGCCCCCAGTGACGAAACGGCGCGAGACGCTTCGGAGGAGCAGACCATGACCACCCCGCCGATCCCGGAGACTGCCGACGCACCATCGCCGGGCGAGCCGATTGCCGAGGACCCACCTGCACCTCAGCGCTACGTCATGACCGAAGCGCTCGCCGGGGACCCGGGCTACCAGCTCCGCCTGTCTGGGCTGGACGGCCAGCGCGTCGACTCCGGCGACGTGGTGCGAGGCGACCTCGTCATCGCCACTATCCACCCGAGTTCCGGAGGCGGATGGTACGCGGAGCTGAGCGACGAGCACCTGCCGGCCGACGCCACTCTCGTGACCGGCACGCCACAGGGCGCCGCCTCCAACGCGGCCATCATGTACTCCGCGTTCACCGGCGCCCCGTATGGTCCTCCGGCCAGCGTGGCCGTCGGTGACAACACCCGGCAGCGGGTGGACGTGCTGCGGGCCGAGCTGCGGGCCGCTGCCCTGCAGCATCGCGAAGCGATTTCCAGTGCTGCCGCCCGGGCCTACTACCCCGCCTCCGAGCAGAACGAATACTTCCGGGAGCTGGTCAGCAATCTCGACGGCCTGGCGGCGGCAGTCTCCGACTCCCACGGGTCGCAGCAGATGACGCAGTACCTCGACGGCGTCCAGAGGGCGGTCAACAACTGGGGCAGTGCCCTGCCAGCCGACCCGAGTGACATGGAGCGCCGCCAGCTGGCCTTCCCGCTGGCCCATCTTCTGTACGACTCCCGGCGTCTACAGGACCAGGTGCAGGCCACGCTCGCCGCGGCCAAAGCGGAGCAGGCCGCTCTCGGTGAAAAGGCTGCACCCACCGAGCCTGATGTGCAGCCCGCGCCCGCTGCGCCAGTGGAGACCGGGCCGCCGGGGAAGGCACCTACGGATTCCCAGACTCCCGAAGTTCCGGACTCACAGACCAGCAACGAGACGCGGGAGGAGCCTCCGGCAGCGCCGACGAAGCCCGCGAACGCCCCGGAAGGCTCGGACGGCGCTGCACCGCCCGAGGAAGCCCTCGCAGAGTTCCGGAGTACCGAAGTTCCGGACTCACAGACCAGCGCGGGGGAGCCTTCGGCAGTACCGATGGAACCAGCGGACACTCCGCACCCGGAAAGCGCGGACGGTGCAGCACCGTCCGGGGAGGACGGTCTGGCCCACGAAGCTGCCGCCGACGGCATCCGCCAGTCGTCGGAAGACACACTGCAGACAGCTCAGTCGGAAGCCGCAGCAGCGCAGTCCGGGGAGCTGCCGCTGTGGACTGGCACGAACGCCCCGCCTGCGGACACCGGAGCGACGGAGTCCTCCGTCATGCCGCTGGACGTCCGCGCCGAGTTCCAGCCGGTTCTGGAGAGCTGGAAGGAACACGTCCCGCCGGAGAACGGCACCGCCCAGGACCTGGTCGCCTCACTCGAAGCCGACCTGGCGACACTGCAACTCGCCCTCGCCGAGGCGGTCACGCCTGCCGGACCCACCGCCACGCACCAGGACGCTGCCGTCCCCGACGAGTCGACGGCAGCGGCGGCGTCCCCTTCCGTCCATCGGCACGCGGGCGACGTCAACGCCGCCCTGCAGCAGGCAGACGCGCACGCCGCATCGCTCCAGGACCTCCCGGAGTGGCAGAAGATCCAGACGGTACGCGGCGCATTTGGTCATCTGTTCCATCTCATGAAGGAGAGGGCCAGGGAGCACTTCGACAAGCTGATGGGAGACCACCGGGTTGGTGAGTTCTTCCGGAAGGTCTCGATCGCCGCGTGCGACAAGGTCGCCGCGTTGGCACTGGCAGCGGCGGACCACCTTCGGCGACGGAGCGAGGGGAACGGGTCGCACGCGCCGGCCGCCGACGCTCTGCAGAACATCGCACACTCCTCGACCGCCTACGCCTCCGCCTCCGCCTCCGCCTCCGCCTCCGCCTCCGCCAGCAGCGTCAGCGGCTCGCTGATGGCATCACCGAACGACAGGCGCACCACAACGGTGAACATCCCGTCGATGAACAAGATGGGTGAGGCTCTCGCCCGTCCGTTGCCCGGTGCGACGGACGGGCGGGGGCCGCGGGTCTCCACGGCGGCCGCGCGGGGCCGGTCGAGCACGCGGTGCGGAGCCGAGACGAAGAAGCCCAGCATCGGGGAGCAGGCTGGACACCTGCGGCGCAGCGGGAGTGAGCGGCCGCAGGGCCTCAAGCCGAATCAGCGCTAGGTGCCAGCATCTGAACTCCCGCACCCTGGCCTAGACGGGCATCAAGCGTGGCCCAGGGTCGCCGTGCCGTATCGCCACCCCATCGGCGCGGCTGGCGGGCTTGCCCAGTAGTCCTGGAAGCAGGGACGGCCGGGGTGGGTGCCAGCTTTGACGCGCGCGGCGCAGGCGCCTTCCCGCTTGTTGCAGGACACGCACAGCAGGCCGCGGACGAGGCCGGTGGTGTGGTCATGGTCGATGGCGTAGGCGGGGGCGTCACAGGTGGCACAGTTGCCGTCCTGCATGTCGTGCAGACGCCACCACGCATACCAGCGGGGGATGCGTACCTTGGGCCACTGTTCGGGCAAGGGGCCGTGGTACGGACGGGGCATGTACCGGGGTGCGACCCAGTGGCCGCAGCGGTGTTCGGGCCGAACCTGGGTGGCGTGAACGAGGGGGCCCAGTTCTCCGATTAGCCATGGGACGACGAAGTCGTCGCGCCAGTGGCGGCAGCCGACAGTACTGAGGCCGCGGCTGGGGGACCACAGATGGTATCCGGCCGACCCGTCCAGAGGGCGGGTGGCATACCGCTCGTCGCCCACAGCAAACCGTGTGGGGGCGCAGGACGGACGGCGGCCCGGTAGGAACCCATGATCGGCCAGGAACTCGGCTATCAGCCCGTCCCTCGTCCCCCCGTTGGCGCCATCGGCCCCTGGGTCAGTGCGCTTCGCTGCGTTCATGTCTGGACAAACGGTCGCGCTAATGCGTCGTTACTCTCATGCCCCTGACGATTCCACCTTCGCTGGGGACTATGCGGCCCGTATGCGCCGCGGCGGCAAGCACCGACAGTGGTGCAATCCGGCACAGAGGCTCCCTTACGCCGCTCAGCTTCATCCCGGCCGGACCTGCACCCCTCCTCTATCGCTGCCCGGCCGACGCGCGCATCCTGGACATGCCGTCTCCCTCGGAGGTGAACAACCATGCAGTGTCCGAACTGTGGTGGCAGCGCTCAGCAAGGACCCGACGGTTCCTGGTCGTGCCCGCAGTGCGGGCCCATCTCCCATGCGACGCCCCGCATCTCGGTAGGGTCGCGGCCGTGACCAGCAAGCGCAGAAACCTCAGCCCGAGTCCGGAGACCGCAGCAGCCGCAGCTGCATTCCTGGACACGCAGGAGATCACCACGACGGACTGTCGGCGCTGCGGCACAGAGATTCACGGGATCAATGGGCGCTACTCCTGCGGCAACTGCGGGTTCGTGAATCACTGGTCCGAGGGCCACAACGTCCTGCCGTCCGGCGAGGACGACCTCCTCACGTGATAGCCGGGGGAGATCCGAGCCGCCCCATCCCTCCTGTACACGCCTACGCTGAATGTGCCGTCGTAGACCCCGCCGCCAGCCCCTCGGTGCGGGGCTCGGGAAGCGCGCCACCGGCCTTCAGTGCGGCGAAGTCGGCGCGGGCCTGCTCCACGGCTTCGGGATACGCCTCGCGCTTGGCGTGCTCGGCGAGCGCCCGGTAGATGCTGGCCACCGAGGGGTTCTGTCCCTTGCGCTTGCCGGTGGGGATGATCAGGTCGGGTTGGATCTGCTCGACGGACTCGCCGTTCGCGCGGCGACGCAGCACGGTGTGGAGCATGTCGTCGGTGATGACCGGCGGGCGGCCCCCGTGCTTACCTTTGCGGGCTGCGGTGTCGAGCCCCTCCAGGGTGGACTCGCGGATGTTCTCCCGCTCGGTCTCTGCCATCGCGGCGAAGAACGCGAACAGTAGCTTCCCCGGCCCACTCGGGTCATAGATGCCTGGCAAGGGCCCGGCGAGCATCTCCAGGACCAGGCCATGGGCGGTGAGGTGGTCGGCGAGCGCCGTGAGTTCCGCGGCGTCGCGGCCGAGCCGCTTCATCTCGTACACGGTGAAGATGACGCGGCAGTGCGGGGCATGCGCCTTGACCTCACGCGCCGTCCTCAACGCCTCCTCGAACTTCGGGCGGACGCGTACGCGGGTGCTGATCTTCTCGCTGAAGATCTTGTCTCTCGGGATGCCGTGCTTGGCGAGGGCGTCGAGCTGGGAGTCGAGTTCCTGCCCCAGAGTCGAGCACCGCGCGTAGCCGATGCGGATGTCCGCGCTCGGCAGCTCTGGGTTGATCGGCGCCGGCGGCGGGGTGCCAGGTCGCCACGGACGGCCCGGACCGCGGTCGGCGGGGGTTGGGACCCGCAGCGTCTTCTTCAGCCGAGGAACCATGGTGAAGCGGCGGGTGTGGTAAGCGGAGGCGACCGCACCCCCACGTGAGCGGCACGGCGAGCCGGGCTGAGCGCCACACTTCGGACAGGCGTACTGCTCGACGTCGTCGGCGTCCGACTGGTGGGCCGCGGCGGGCTGCTGAGGATCGGTCATGGGGCCGGATTTTCGCACAATGCAAGTCTCAGAAGGGGGACCGTGTCGCTTTTGAGTGAGAACGGGTTGTGCGAGCGAATCCGGGTGCGGCAGGGGTTTGGCGGTCCGCGATTGATCTTCCTCGCGCAAAGGATCGTTTGTGAGAGGTGGAGTACTGACCACGCCCGCCGACTTCCGTCAGGGAGCGCCTGACGGATGCCAGCCGTCAGGACTAGCCTGACAGGCATGACCGGTGTCGAGCATGAACCCGCCAACGAGCGTTACGCCTACAGCCGTACCGCCCTGGCCCGCCTCGCCCTCTCTGACGAACTACGCGAGCTCGCCGACCGCGCCGCCGCCGGCGTCCCCACGACGAACGACATGTGGGCCCAACCCGGCGAAGTCGTCGGCGACGCACTCGACTTGGTGCACCAGGCCCAGGAGGCGTTGGTCCGCGCGGTGATCTATGAGCGTCAGAAGCACACAAGCTGGGAGGCCATCGGCGAGCAGCTCAACATGAAGAGGCAGTCCGCACACGAGAAGTACAGGGACGCCGTCGCAGAGTGGCAGCTCGCCCTACAAGAACCGCACTACCCCGCCCCTTCTGGCGCGCCTGTACGCGGCCTACGCCTCCACGAGGCCGCATACGCGCCCACCACTGCCGGAGCACGGCTCGACGCGTGGGTGCACGAGCACATCCCGGCACAGCGGGAGACTGAGCACCCGGTCACCGGTCATCTGCCCGCCCTGAGTACGGCGGAGGAAATGGTCCAGGTCCTCGACGCGCTCAATCACCTCTACGGCGACTCGCGCACCCCACCGGACCCGAAGGCCCGCGCACGCGTGATCGAGCGCAAGGCCGCTCTGCTCGACCGCATCGCCGTTGAACAGGGCCGCCCCGAAGCCGCCCAACAAGCCGAAGAGGCTCGCGCTCTTGCCGCGCAGCTCCACGCAGAAGCAGCCCAGGCGCCCGACTAGAACCAGCACCGGCCCCGAACAAGCACAGACAAAGGGTCCCGATCGCGTGGTAGCGGTCGGGGCTCTTTTGACGTCCTACAGGCGGGCTACCGCTACTCATATTGCGCGCTGCGAAATTCGGCTCCTTGTCTACATTGCGCGCTGCGGCAGAACTTTGACGCCCCCGCATACGACTCCGTTCACTGCATTGGGTCCTATTGGAAAGGCATCCGCATGCGGTGTCGATATTTCCCGGGGGTAGACATGCAGATCCGTCGAACCGTGGTCGCTCTCCTGACGACAGCCCTTGCGGGCACTGGCATCGTTGCCGCAGGTGGCACGGCACAGGCATCCGACAACCGCTGCTACATCACCGCGTCGGCGGTCAACCTGCGCTCCAAGGCGACGACGAACAGCACCGCTCTGGGAGTGGCCTACAAGGGCAACAAGTGCTCCAAGACCGACCTGAAGTTCAACTCAGGGCAGACCTGGGTGCGCATCAAGATGACGTCGGGTAACGCGAAGGGAAAGAGGGGCTGGGTGCGTGAGGACCTGGTCCACCTGCCCACCGTGGACATGCACTACTGAGAAAACCACTCCCTTCGTGCGGGAGGCGGAATGTCGAATCAGCCGGAACCCGGTCGCGGGTGCCCGGCTGTTCGTCGTGTTGGGGCTGGCGGCTGGGGCCGCGTAGAGGTGGGGGCCCGCTGGCGGGCATGGCACGCTGATGCGCCGCCTGGAGCGTGCGGCTGCCTCGGTCAGCGCTTGATCCGCCAGCGAACGACGAGTATGGCGAGGCCATGAGGGCGGGTTCCGCGAGGCGGGAGGTCCTTTCGATGTCGGTGACGGCGGCGGGCGACCAGGCAGGCCAGCATCGCGGCGCTCCGGGGCGGTTTCGGTGGTCAGGTGCCGGCGGGCGGCGGTCACCGACATCGACGACCTCAACGACGACGCAGGCCTGCCCGCACCTCGTCGAAGATGGGTTCGGCCAGGCCTGCGACGCGGCCGAGGGTCGTGGCGAAGGAATCGACATGTTCCCGCACCTTGGCTTCCCAGCCGGTCGGCTCGGTGAACAGGGCGGCACTCTCGCCTCCACGTGCTGCCAGGGCCGCTCGATCGTTCTGGTACTCCGCCCAGCCTCGGCGGAATTCCTCGCGGGCCAACAGCAGGGCCTTGGGCGGGATGCTTTCTCTCTCCAGCTGCTGCGTGACCTCGCCCTTGACCATCCAAAGGCCGACGGCGTAGTCGAAGGTCACAGGTGACTCGGGGAGCCCGATGGTTCGCGCGTCCAAACGTGCCAGGCCGTCGGCATCGTGCCGCCATGGAGCGGCCAGGTCCTTCATCGCCGGTACCAGAGTGTCCCAGCGCGGACGACGGCTCTTCTCGCCGTCCAGGAGGAGTCGCTCCACACTGCGTCGCGTTTGTTTGCTCGCCTCGGGGTGGGCGAACTGGTCGATGACGGCCCTGGCTGTGGCGGTCCGGCTGGCATGTGAGCGTGCGCCCGCGCTGCGCGCGTAGGTGCGCAGGGCCCGCCGGGCCTGGTCATCGGTGATCACACGGTCGTCGTTGAGCCACATGCTGATGATCAGCGGTACGACCGTGTGATGGGGAACGCGAGGAAGCGGTGAGCGGCGCTTCGCTTCGAGGATCTTCCGGAAGAGGACGCGCTGCTCTCGAGCGAACAGTCCGGGGTCACTTCCCCGCTGAGTGGTCTTGCGGAACTGCGGCCGGGCGAGCAGGCCGTGCTCGACCCAGTCCTTGACCATGCGTGTGCTTGCGGGCGCCCCCAGACTGCGGGCGTCGGCGACGAGGTCTTCCGCGGTCCCGGCGACCGCGTCCTCGGGGTCTGTCACGTTCTGGAACGTACACCGAGATCCGGCCTCCGGGCCCGGACTTCCGGAAGGCCGAGCCGCCATGGTCAGAGGAAGCGGACGGTCGCTTCGCCCCACGACGAACCAAGGGGATGCAGCGCTCCGCTCACTTCGCACACGGACTGTCCATGTGCCCGATCACCGGAGGGAGACCACCCCGCATGACCACCTTGAATCCGCCCACCAACTCCCCGCAGCCCCAACAGCGACGCCAGCAGCACGATCCACTGCTGATCGTGCTGCTGGCGACTGTGGCAGGCCTGGTCGTCGCCGCGACGATGTATCTCGCCTATACCCACCCGCGCCTGGCCGTCCCGCTCAGTGTCGGCGGCACCTTCCTCAGCAGTCTGGTCACCATGTGCGCGCTTATGCTCCGGCGGCGCTGACCGGGATGTGCTGGCGCCCGGACCTACTCGTCACCGGCATCCGGTCGCTCAGCGGCCGGAACCCGCCGGGCCGTCGGGAAACTGGACCGTTACCGGCCGCACATGATGATGCGAGGTACTTTCGCCCGTAGCGGCCGGCGGGGACGGCGGTTCCCGAACGTCCCGTGGTCAGCGCGTTCAACCCATGGACGTTCGGGATGGGGTTCACCAGTGGCAATCCGCCGCACTCCGCAGACTCCTACTCCCGGTTGCGCATGCTGAGCTGCACACCGCCGATGGCGGTGACCGCGGTGCCGATACTGCCGACGGCGGCGGCAGCCTCGGCGTTGTGGGTCAGCGACAGAATGACCACTGCCACGATGGAGATGAGCCCGGTGAGGACGGTCACCCACCTGAGCAAGGCGGAGCTGGGCTCCTCGGTCGCGGCTGTTGTACGGTCGACGGGCGTCACTCGGTCAGTTCTCCTCACAGCAGGACGGACCACTTCGACGTCACGAGAGGGAGACCTCCTCGGGGCCCTGGCTTTGGACGGCTGGCCACTTAGAGGTCTCCCTTCGTCGTGCCGAAGGGCTTTCGGTGAGGGACAACGGTACTAAGTGGGGTTGACAGTTGATGGGTGCTCGGGCCCTGCACCGCTTTGCACAAAACGGACGACTCAGGCGCCGGGGGAGCGTAACTTGCGCGTTCAGGTATGGTCCTGCTTGACCTCTTGCCTAACCTGAGTGAGTTTCAGAAACTGCAGGTCAGCGGCTTGTTCAGGGCCCTCATCACTGAAACGTTGACGTGACCCAAATCACCTGACCTGGCTGCCCTACCTGCGTGTTCGAAGCCGCCCCAGCGTGTCTCCGAACTCGACGTCGACGTCCAGTCCGGGCACGGAGAACTGCTCCTCCGTGCCCACCAGCTACCGCTTCCGCAGTGTCGACGGCTTGTCGGTCCGGTTGGCGAGCATCCGGCGAACGGTCTCCGCGTGCCATCGCTCCCCGCACTTCGGGCGGATGTCCTCCTCCAGCACGGCGCAGATCTCCCGCAGGGACAACTCGTCCTCGTCGCGAAGAGGGCGCGGGCACGCCCAGCCTGCTCCATCTACTCAGAGATGACCGACGGCCGGGCGCCGGACCAGCACGGCGGCTGGGGCCGCGTAGAGGCAGGCTCGCCGGCGGGGCACGGGCATCCTGATGCGCTGTCTGGGGCGGGTCTGCCTCAGCGTTTGATGCGTCCGCGGACGGCGAGTACGGCGAGAGCCAGGAGGGCGGGCTCCACGAGGCGGGAGGTCATCTCAATGTAGGTGCCGGCGGTGGTCAGGTCCTGGCCGCTGGAGCGGAACACCACCGAGTTGAGCGTGCCGTTCAGGGCCTTCTCGAAGCGTTTTCCGGTGAACCGGTTGCCCTTGGGGTTCTGCGGGGCGTCCTTCTCGATCTGGAAGGTGACCTTGCCTCCGCCGGGCGGCACGGTGCCGGTCGCTTCCTGCTTCGGGTCGTCCTTCGGCAGCCCGAAGCCCATCAGCAGTACGAGGGTGATCAGCATGGCGGCGGCGAGCCAGCCCAGGGCCCGCAGGGCGCGCAGGCCGTAGCCGGACAGCATCCAGTAGGCGTGCAGCAGCCCTCGTTCGGCACGGGAGGTGGTGGCGCGGTCGTGGCGGCGCATCTCCATCTCGCCGTAGTAGAAGTCCGCGGCGCCCGGCTCGTTCTTACTGTCCTCGAACGCTTTGCGCAGGGCCCGGTACACCGGCGCCAGTTGTGTCGGCCCTGGCCGCCCGGCGTCGAGCACTGCCACGTTCCACCCCCTGACCGCCGCCGGCTGGGCCGCGCGCCAGTGGTGTTCCTCGGCGAGGGTGCGGCGTGGGGTGAATCGTGTCGGACGCCCGTGGCGCCAGTGCGTACCGGGCGGGACCGTGTCGAACGAGCAGGCACCTTCAAGCCTTACCTGGTCCAGGTGCACCGTCCCGGTGAACAGGCACCCCGACAGATCGACGTCGGCAAGGACCAGATGGGTTCCGTCCACTCCGCGCAGCGAGGCAATCCGCACCGCGGCGTCAGGTGTGCCGGCGAAGACCTGTTCCGTCAACTCACGATGGTTGGAGCGGACGAAGGGGGCAGCCTCCGCTGCGATGGTGAGGGGGTACTCGAAGACCGCATGGGTGAAGTCCACGGTGGCGTAGCGCAGCCGCACCTCGGCAGTGGACAACCAGTGGGTCCGTCGGCACACCAAGCGGCGCGCGGCGATCCTGAGGGTCGCCGGCCCGTTGAACACAGCCCCGGACAACCACACCTCCGCAGCGCACACAAGCGGCCCGAGGCTGACCCGCCGCTCGAAAGTCGCTGCCTCGAACTGGGCGTCGTTCTGGAAGGTTGCCGCCTCGAAATCGGCGTCGCCCTGAAAGGTGGCGGATGCAAAATCGGCGCCGCGTTCGAAGGTGGCCGACTTGAACCAGGCGGGGCCCTGGAAGGACGCTTCCCCGAACCTGGCGCGTCGGAAGGACGCTGCCTTGAACTCAGCTTCCTTTCGGAAGGTGGCCGACTCGAACCAGGCGCGGCCCTGGAAGATCGCCGACCGGAACCAAGCGGGGCCATGGAAGGTCGCCGACCGGAACGTGGCATCAACCTGGAAGGTCGCCGACTCGAACGTGGCGCCGCCCTGGAAGATGACCGACTCAAAGCCAGCGTCACCCTGGAAGGTCGCCGAATCGAACAAGGCGTTGAACTGGAAGGTCGCTGACCCGAACCAAACGGCATGCTCGAAGATCGCTGACTCGAACGCGGCGTCGCCCTCGAAGTTCGCCTGATCGAAGATGGCCCTGCCCTGGAACGTCGCCGACTCGAACCAGGCCTCACCCTGGAAGGTCGCCGACTCGAACCCGACGACATCCAGGAAGGTCGCCGAATCGAACCAGGCTCCACCCTCGAAGGTCGCCAACTCGAACCTGGCGGGGCCGAGGGATGCCTGCCCCGTGGCCGGGTCCCGGACGGCGTCGAGGAGGGCGTCAAGCAGGCTCTGAGTGAAGGGGGTGCCCCGGTGATCGACCATGGATCCAGGGGTCAGACCCGCCAGGTAGGCATTGCGGTCGCTGTCAGCTAGGTGGGCGAGGCACGCGGTGTGGCCGGGGACGCTTCTACCGTGACAACCCACCGGGTCGATAAGAGGGTTTGCGCTGTGTGCGCAGTGCCGCCACGGTGGCGGTGAGGATGTGCTCATGGGGCGGCGACTCCACGTCTCGGATGCCCCTACGGACGCTCTGCTGACGGAAACGGTTCGGGCTCCACCGACCGCGGCCGCATGCTCCTCCCTGTGCCCGGCTGGCTGGCGGATTTGAAGGGGTCACCGGCCACCACCGGGCACCTCTCACCCGGGCCGAGGCAAGGTGCTGTGGAGCTGCAGAGCAGCGTCTGAGCGGCACACCCGTGCTCTTTCGCTGGTCCGTCCCGCGGCGGTCAGTTGAGGGCCAGCGGCAGGGTTGTCATCCTGCGGAAGGCCACGCGCGGGGCCCACTGGGGCGGGGCTGCGATCTGCAGGCGCGAGAGCGGCAGGGGCAGGAGGGCCTTGAGCAGGACTTCGGCTTCGAGTCTGGCCAGGGTGCTGCCCAGGCAGTAGTGGATTCCGGCGCCGAAGCTGAGGTGTCCTGCGGGGCCGCCTAGCCGTCGGCGTACGTCGAACAGGTGGGGCTCGCGGTAGTGGGTCGGGTCGTGGTGGGCGCTGCCGACCATGAGGTGGACGATCTCCCCGGCGTTGATGGCGGCGCCGGCCAGCTCGGTGGGTTCGGCCGCCACCCGGCTGATCATGTGAATGGGTGCGTCGTATCTGAGGACTTCTTCGATCGCGTCGGGGATCAGTTCGTCGTTCTCCTGGAGCTGGGCCAGTTGGTCCGGGTGTTCCAGCAGGAGCCGGACCACATTGGCCAGGAGGTGCGAGGTGGTTTCCAGGGCCGCGAGGATCATGAAGATCGCGATGGAGTGGATAGTGCTGTCGGCGGTGTCTCGCTCGGGCTCGATCGCGTCCCATCGCTGGATCCAAAGAGAAACGGGGTCTGTACCCGGTTTCCTCCGGCGTTCTTGCACCAGGTCGGCGAAGTAGAAACGGAGGCGGGCGGTCGCTGCGTCCGAGACCTCGATCTCGCTCGCGGTGGGGAACAGCTCCTGTGTGTAGACCTGGTCGTGGGTCAGGGCCCTCAGGAGGCCGTAGTCGGCTCTGGGTATCTCCATCCACTCACCTATGGTGACGACGGGGATCTCCTCGCTGACGTGCGTGACGAAATCCGCCGGGCCTTCCCTGAGCCGGTTCATGTAGTGGTCGAGCTGTCGCTGTACGGCTCTCTGGATGACCGGCCGCAGCGAGTCCAGTACGCCGCCGTTGAACATGTTCCCGAGGAATCTGCGCAGCCGGGTGTGCTCGGGCGGGTTCTGCATCGGCAGGGTTTCATTCATTAGCAGGAACGATGGTGAGTTCCAGCGGCTGGCATCGTTGTCGCGGGTTCGCCATTCACGGCTTGGGACCAGCCACTGTCTGCTCTTGAGGACCTGCTGGCAGAGTCGATACGAGTTGACCAAATGCCCGCCCCATGGGGCTGGGAGGATTTCGCCGGACTCCCTGAGTCTGGCGTAGAAGGGCGCTGGGTCGCTCTGTCCGTCACTGGTTCGCAGCCGTGAGAAAAGGGTGATGAGCGCACGGCGGTTGGGGATCGTCGCGGTGCAGGTGGACGGCAACAGGGGACTCCTTGTGGCGGGCTCGGTGTTGAGTTGCGCGCCGAGCATGCCCTATCGCCTGTTCGCGCATGCGCCATGTGGCCTTCGGCGCCTGTTGCAGGCGTCACGTTTTGATCTGCGTCGCATTGTGGGCGCGATGAAAGGGCCGCCGCTATCCCGGATTCGTGCACGCCGTCAGCGTGAGGACATGGCGCTGGACCGCCAGGGGTGGCGTCAAAGGCCTCGTACTTCGCGGAACCACTGTTATGCCGTGAAGGTGACGGAGGGGGCCGGATACAGAGAAGCCCCCTCGGAGTCCGGCTCTCCGAGGGGGCGCGCAGGATGCTTTGCGTCAGGCGCCGGCTGACGGCTCCGCCTCCGCCTTGAACCGCGAGTACAGGATTTCCCCTCGATGCCGCGAGACGTCGAGCTGGGCTGCGATTCCGTCGGCTCCGATCGCCTGCACCAGGTCCCGGTACATGTGCGCGATGCGGTCCTCGACGTTGTGCATGCTCCGCCGGTCCAGGAGGGCGGGCATCATGACGTTCCCGGCCCAGCTTCCGGCGATTTCGTGAGCCGTCGCCTCAATGTCCACGAAGTTCTTCAGCTCGCCTGCTTCCTGGGCCGCGAGCAGTTGGCCTGCGTTGAATTTGACCCAGTCGGGCCACGGGGTGGTGTATTCCGGGTTGTCGACATGCGCGGCCGGAGCGAAGGACAGGCGCAGGGCCGCTTGCAGAGCGACTTCGTTTGTCAGCCGGTACGCAAGGATCATCCCGATATCAATGATCTCTTGGAACTTCAGCCGCTGCTCTTGCAGGCCGTCCATGGTCAGCGTGTCGTCCATGATGGCTTGGGCGATACTCGCCTTGCCTTCCTTGAACTGGAAGTACAGCGCACCCTTTGTTGTCGACGCGTGAGCGATGATGTCCCGGACCGAGGTTCCCTCGTATCCGTACTGGACGAACAGTTCACTGGCAGTGTCAATAATTCGCTGCCTCAGTAGCCGGGCGCGCTGCTGCTGCGGAGGGCGCATACTGCTCACTATTTCTCGCATTTCAGGCTGTCTGGTATCAGAACGAGGGAAATCACTCGCCCGGTCTCTGCGCGTCAAAGAATACCTCACTGAATTTTTCCTGATTACGGGAATGCTGGGCATTCGTGGTGATCAGATGAGGATTTTGCGTGTGGGGACTGTCTCCAGGAGGCCGCACCCGTTGGGGCACGGAAGGGGCTTCTGCAGCTCGGACCGGGTCCGCAGCTCCAGGAACACGAGGGCATCGCAGTCAGCCGGACAGACTGCGTACGCGTTGAACAGCGCTCCTATCGGGCGCCGCCGGGCCTCGCAGCAGATGGCGTCAGGCGGACTCGTGTGTGTGCACATGCTTCCTCCTGGCGCCGCGTCGATGTGGCTCGTGGTGACCCTGTGGTTGCTGATCGCTTGACGTCCTCGCCAGCAGAGTTCCAGACTTGGCGCCGAAAGAACAGCCCAGGTGGGCTCTTATGGGCTCGGGAACCGAGTTCGAACAGGGCATCACGGACTCTTCGGAGTGCGTGGCCCCGGTCGTTCCGGGCGTTCATCGAGGCGCGAGGGATTGATAGAAAGCCCTCTCACCAGCGGTGATCTTCCCGCCCAGTGGGGTCGCGCCGGCGGTTCGGGGGCGATCGAGTACGGTCATCTCCGAGCAGCCCAGGTGGGCTGTATGCGGGCGGCGTCGACCCTTCGACCGGGGCTAGGCGGGGCCTGCAAGCGGTTCGGCGGGGGCGCTCCGCGCGTTTCTCGTCGCGCAATGGAGTCGCGCATATGCGGAGGGGGTCAGATGATCGCGGTCAGCGCCGTGGGGACACCGACCATGTCGGCGCTGAGAAGCGGTCGCACAGCCCTTTCGGCACGACTGTGCTTCTCCTGGCGAAGGGGGCTCCTCGTGGCGTGAGCACCTGATCGAGCGACGGAGGTCCGCCTCGGTCGCGACTACAGCCACAACTGCCGGTGCGGTCCCTCGTCCTGACCGAGGGCCAGAACGGCAGCGGCCGCTCTCCGTTGGCCCGGAGAGCGGCCGCCCAATCCGATTTCGGCAGAAATCAGAACGCACCACCCAAGATCGGAACCAACCAACCACCGGGGGCGCATAAGCAGGCGTGTCCTACCACGCCTGCCTCAGGATAGTCATACTCGGCCGCCGCGCAGCCTCATCCGCGAGCCGCCCGATGTTGGCCGTCCTTCATGCCGGGCCCCCCTGTCCCATCAGGGAGTTCCTCGTGCACGCTGCACCAGCATCCGCTGCTCCACCCGCCTGGGCACGGCCTGACGCCCCCTCCGCGCACCTGAGCACGTCGTGCGCCGCGCGGAGCCTTCACGCGTAACGCCGTCGCCGCTTCCTCGGCCCCTGCTCCAGCCCCTGCGGCGGAGTGCTCCTGTACCGAGGCCTGCGGCCCCAGCCGACGCCACGCGGCGAACTCACCCGTCCCACACTCTCGACCTGTCGAGTGGTGAGTCTCGACCGACCCCCCAAGCATCCGCCGGCCGCACGGTCGGCGTACCTGGTAGCCGGTCACGCGTTCTTCGACGTCGGCACTCCACGCGTTTCTCGGCCACGGCCTGCCGTGGCTCCGTCCCTGGAGAGCCCGTGCCCCCCACTCCCCTGCCCGCAGCACCCCCGTACCCGACCGTCTCCGCTAGCCCGGCCCGCCGCGGCGGCCGCCCGACCGTGTGGGTCCTGGTCCTAGGTGCCAGTGCGGTCCGCGCTGCGGGCTTCGTCTACCCCTTCCTGTCCTACCGCCTGGCCGACCTCGGCTTTTCCACGACCGGCATCAGCTGGGCCCTGACCGCCTTCGGCGTCGGCTGGCTCATCGGTCAGGTCCTGTGCGGCCGCCTCGCCGACACCCTGGGCCGTCGCACCACCCTCGTCGGCGCCATGCTGCTGGCCGCCGTCGTCCTGCCGCTGCTCGCGCAGGTGACGGCACCCCTCACCGTCGCCGCGGCGGCCGTGGTCGCCGGCGTGGTCTACGACGCGCCCCGGCCGGTCATCTCGGCGATCGTCGCCGATGGCATCACCGACGAGGCAGCCCGGGCGCGGATCACCGGCTGGCGGCACTTCGGGATCAATGTCGGCGCGGCGATCACCGGCGCTGTCGGCGGCCTGTGCGCACAGACCACCGGGCTGCCCCTCCTGTTCTGGATCAACGGCGCCGTCTGCGCGGCCTTCGCTGCCGTCGTCCTGCTGGTCGTCGCCCCCGACCGGTCAGCGCCCCGGACGCGCGGCACGGCATCCGGTCTGCGGGCCGTGCGCGACAGCCGCCTGTGGCTGCTGTGGCTGGCGTCCATCCTCGCGCTGACCCCGGTGGCCGGGCTGTTCAGCATCCTGCCGCTGCTGATGGACCACGCCGGGATGTCGGCGGCCGCCTACGGCTGGACCCAGGTCGCCAGTGCGGCCGCGGTGCTGCTGCTGTCCATCCCGCTCAACGGCTGGCTGGCCCGGCGCACTCGGCACTCGTCCATGGTGGGACTGCTGGCCCTGAGCGCGCTGACGCTCGGCGCCGGCATGGGCTCGGCGGGCCTGGCCACCTCTCTGCCGCAGTACATGGCCGCCGCGGCGGCCGCCGTTCCGGGCGAGATCACGGTGTTCGTGGCCGCCACGGCGATCCTCGACCGGATCGCCCCGCCGCACGCACGGGGCCTGTACGCCGGGGTGTGGGGCTCCACCCTCGCCATCGCCGTCATCGCCGCTCCCGCACTGGCGGGCTGGTCCCTGGCCCAGGGCGGCCCCGACCTGGTGGCCCTCATGACCCTTCTGTGCGGCGTCTGCGGCGCCCTCGTGTGCCTGCCGCTGGCCGCCCTCCTGCACAGCGGCGCACCGCAGCCGATGCCGCTGCCCGCCTCCTGAACTTCCCTGCTGCGGCCCGCCGCCGGGCCGCCTCCACCACGAAGGACACGACCGTGACCACCATCAGCCCACTCCTGGTCCTGGGCACAGGCTCCCTGCACTACCGAGAGCACTCGCTGCGCGGCCTCGCCGCGACCCGGCCTCTGGTCCTCGCCGACGACTCGCTGCCCGGCTGGGCCTCGCCGTACGTCCAGGACGTCCTGCGCGTCGACCTCAGCGACGCGGCCGCCGTGGCGGCCGCCGTCAAGCAGTTCGCGGAGCACAGGCCGCTTGGCGGGGTGTGCACCTACCTGGAGCACCACGTCGAACTCGCCGCTCAGCTCGCCGACCAGCTGGGCCTGCCAGGCCACAGCCCGGCCTCGGTCGCGGCCTGCCGGGACAAGGCCCTCACCCGTCGGCGCTTCCACGAGCACGGCGTCCCCTCCCCCCGCAGCGTCGCCGTCGCCGTCGAGGAGGAAGCCGTCCATCACGCCCGGCTGCTGGGCTACCCCGTGGTCGTCAAGCCGCGCGGGATGGGCGGCAGCGCCGGGGTCCGCCGCGCCGATACCGACGCCGAGGTCCGCGACGCCTACCAGCGGGCGACCTGGGAGAGCGTGCTGGGACTGGACGCCTACGCCGTCGACGGGGTCCTCGTGGAGGAGTACCTGGACGGCCCGGAGATCAGCGCGGAGACAGTCGTGGTCGACGGATACGTCCACATCGTCGCCATCACCTGCAAGAGCCTGGGCGCGGAGCCGCAGTTCCTGGAGACGGGCCACAGCGTCGACGCCCGCGATCCGCTGCTCGATGACCCGGCCGTCTCCGACGCCGTCACCCGCGCCGTGCGGGCCTTGGGCCTCACCCACGGTGTGCTGCACGTCGAGCTGCGGCTGACGGCGCACGGCCCGTTCCTCATCGAGGTCAACAGTCGGCCCGGCGGCGACCTGATCCCCCGCCTGGTGGAGCTGGCCACCGGCGTCGACCTGATGGCCGTGGCCGCCGACCTCGCCACCGGAACCGACCCGGACCTGGCCCTCACCCACGAGCGGGCGGCCGCCGTCGCCTTCCTCTACCCCACGGTCAGCGGCCGCGTCTCCCAGCAGACGGCGCCTGCAGACCTGCGCGAGGAGCCGTGGCTGGAGCGGCTGGTGTGGACCCGCTACCTCGGCCAGATCGTCAGCGGCCCGCCCCGGGCGACGATCGCCGACCGGCTCGCGCACTGGGTGGTCGTCGGCGAGAGCGCCCAGGACTGCCAGCAGCGGCTCGCCTCGGTCCGCGAACGGATCTCCAGCCAGGTCGGCGGCCCCGGGCACACCACCGCCTGCATCAGCTGACCCACCCCTCGCTCACGCTGCCCCGCCCGGTCAGCGCCGCTGCACCACTTCGGAAGGACTGACATGACGCTCGACGCCACCGCGGCCGCCGCCGGCTGCCCCTACCACCTGGACGCCACCGGAGCCGGGACACACCAGGAGGCCGCCGCGTTGCGCGCGCTCGGCCCGGCCGCCCGCACCACCCTGCCCGGCGGGGTCGACGCCTGGACCGTCACCGACCCCCGCCTCATCCGCTGGCTGCTGGCCCACCCGGACGTTTCCAAGGACGCCTCGCAGCACTGGCCCGACTACATCCGCGGAGACATCCCCCAGGACTGGGTCCTGCGGATGTTCGTGGACGTCCGCAACGCCTTCACCGCCTACGGCAAGGAGCACCGCCGACTGCGCCGCCCGCTGGCCGCCGCGTTCACCCCGCGCCGCGTGCGCGCCCTCATCCCCCAGATCGAGGCCATCACCGACAGCCTGCTCGACAACCTCGCGGCCGCCGGCTCCGAGGACGTCGTGGACCTGCGCGAGCACCTGACCTGGCGGCTGCCCCTCATGGTCGTCAACGCCATCTTCGGCACCCCCGACCACCTCACCGACGCCTTCCGGGACGCCGCCGGGGCCATCTTCGTCACCGACGACTCCGCAGCCGACCCGTCCCGGATCTACGGCCTCATCCACGAACTAATCGCCTACAAGACCGCCCACCCCGGCGAGGACCTCTCCACGGTGCTGATCGCCGCCCGCGACGCCGGGGAGATCAGCGACCAGGAGCTGGCCGACAGCTTCGTGCTCATCATCAGCGCGGGCCACGAGACCACGGTCAACGCGCTGGGCCACGGCATCGTCAACCTGACCACCCACCGCGACCAGCTCGCCCTGGCCACTTCCGGGGCCGTCCCCTGGGACCAGGTGGTGGAGGAGATCCTGCGCCACGAGCCCCCCGTGGCAACGCTGATCATGCGCTTCCCCACCCGCGACCTCCACGACGCCGTCAGCGGCATCACCTTCAAGCAGGGCGAGCCGATCGCCATCAACTTCGCCGCCGCCGGCCGCGACCCCCACACCCACGGCGACAGCGCCGAGGCCTTCGACATCACCCGCGCCCGCAAGGACCACCTGTCCTTCGGTCACGGAGCACACCTGTGCGTCGGAGCGGAGCTTGCCCGCATCGAGACCCGCATCGCCTTGAAGGCCCTCTTCACGCGCTTCCCCCACCTGCGCCTCGCAGTCGACCCCGCCGACCTCCAGCCCTTTCCCAGCAACGTCTCGAACGGCTACCTGAGCATCCCGGCCCACCTGGGCCCCACCGTCTAACCGCCGGGACCGGCGCAGCCCTGGTCAGGCTCGACCGCATTGCCACCTCTGCGGGCCCGGTCCGCCTGGGGTGCCGCTGCCCCTCCCCTGGCAGCGGCACCCCAGGTCCTCGAACACCTGCCGCTCGGCCACCGGCCTCCCGTCCTTCCGCCCATGGCACTCGAACCCCCAAGGAGAGCGCACACATGATCAACTCCGAGTGGAAGCACACGGACGCCCGATGAGCGGCGCACAGGCAACAGCTCACCTCGCGCTGCAGGAGCATGCGCGGCCGGGCCCCGGCGCAGCCAGTGAGGGCACCCGCGACGGACAGGCTCGAACGGGCGGCACCCTGCACGCCAAGCGGGTCCTGCTCGTGGAGCAGGCCTTCATCGACTTGCCGGGAGGGCCCGCCTATGGCCCCAGTGAGATCGCCGAGGCCACGGGGCTCAACGTCACCGTGGTCTACCGGATCCTCCAGTCCGGTCTGGACACCGCGACGTTCGTGCGCGTACCGCCCGGCCGCTACCGGCTCGGCCCCGGCGCCGCGAAACTCGGAATGCAGGCCATGGCCAGCACGCCCGGCCCCGAGACCTCGCGCCCGCTCCTGCAGCGGCTCAGCCGCATCGTGGACGGCTTCGCGATGCTGACAGTCCTCTCCCCCTACGGCGGTCCCCGCCAGGTCTGCATCGACACAGCACCAGGGCGCTGGGGCTTCGACGCACTGGGTCTGACCGCCACCCAGCTGATGGAGATCAGCACCTCCCTGCGAGTCGGCGCCGCCGGCCGCGTCATCGCGGCGCACCTGCCGCCCCCGCTGGCCAAGCGCATCATCCGGCAGCCACCACCCGCCGGAGCGGGCCCGGGCGCCCTGCACGATCCGCACACCTTCGCCGCCAGCCTGCCTCGGACCCGCAGAGCCGGATACGCAGTGGGACGCCAGGAAATCCCGGGCTGGGACGCGGTGGCCGCACCCGTCCTATGGGGCGACGCCGTCTACGGCGCCGTCTCCGTCCTCAAGCCCTCCGCCATGATGGCCAAGGACCTCGCCCTGCCCGTCGCCGCGACCAGAGCCACAGCCGAACGGCTCACCCAACTGCTGTCGGACAGTGGTGCCGCGACAGCACTGGCACCGCCTCCGGTCCGCATCGGCCAGCAGCACCGTCATCGATAGATCGTGCGCTGACCAGGGCCCTTGAGCTTCCAGTCTGGTGCCGCCCGGCGGGTGGAGCGAGCCCTCACCCGCCTAGAATCGAACACGTGAACGACAATCCGTCCCGTCTCGACTTGCTTCGCTTCGCGCGCCGCGTCGTGGTCCAGCAGGCGACCGCGGCGCTGAACCAGATCGACGGGTGGATTGCCGATGAGGAGCGGCGAGAGGCCGAACGCCGCCAAGGGGAGGAGCGGCGGCCGCCTCCCCCGGCCTGGCTGGTCCAGTACGGCCTGAACCGTACGAACCTCGACGCCGTCCACACGGGAGACTGCTGGGCAGCGGCCAAGAGCGGCCGGTGCCGGCCGGTGAGCCGGGAGCAAGCCCTCGATGCTCTGCGACAGCATGTGACGCCGTGCGTCCACTGCCGTCCGGATACAGAACTCGGCCTGCTCGACTGATGGCGGCCCAGCACCCGCGTGGAAGGCATGAGCCATGTGGATGCTGCCAGAGCCGATGCTCGCGGCCCCTGTAGCGGACTCGGCTCTACCCGAGGGGTGGGCGGGCGAGGTCAAGTGGGACGGCTGGCGAGCGCTTCTGTCGTGGGACGCCGGGCGCCTGGTGCTGCGCTCCCGCAGGGGCACGGACCTCACCCCCAGCTTCCCTGATCTGTGCTCCGGCGCGGTCCAGCTCCCTGACGCGACGGCTCTGGATGGGGAGGTGGTCGTATGGGAGTCCGGTCGGCTGGCCTTCGAACGGCTCCAGGGCCGCCTCCAACGACGAGGCGCCGGCGCGGCTCGGCTGGGTGAGCAGTGGCCCGCCCATTACGTCGCCTTCGACGTGCTGCGGCTGGAGGGCGCCGACACCACCGCATGGCCGTACCGGCGCCGCAGGGCCGCTTTGGAGGACCTCTTCGCCGAGCATCGGCTCACCGCGCCGTGGGCGCTGTGCCCGTCGACCACGGACCCGGCCACCGTCCAGGAGTGGCTGACGGGCTGGACCGCCGTGGGTGTCGAGGGCGTGATCTTCAAAAGACTGGAGGACTCCTACCAACCGTCCGTGAGGGCCTGGAGGAAGTACAAGGTCCGGCATACCGAGGACGCCATCGTGGGTGCGTTCACCGGCTCACCGGCTGCTCCGCGCACGCTTCTGCTGGGGCGGTACGACACTGACGGGCGCCTTGGCTACGTCGGGCGGAGTACGACGCTCCCGCAGACCGCAGGCCAGGCGGTGTCCAAGTTCCTCAGCCCTACCGAAGACCATCCGTGGACGGGCTGGACGTTCAGCGCAGGGTGGGGGTCGCGCGAGAGCCTGCATGTCACCCTCGTAGCGCCTGAGCTGGTGGTGGAGGTCGGCGTCGACGTTGCACGCGACGGAGCCGGACGTTGGCGCCACCCGGCGCGCTGGCACCGGATGCGCCCGGACCTGTCGCCCTCTGACCCCCCGCGTTTCACCCCGGGAACGGCGGGCTGACGGCACCGCGCATGCTCGGCGACCCGCCCGCCGGCCGGACAACGACCTTGGGCTCCTGGGCTAAGCCGAGCGCGGCTTACGGGCGGGAGCCTTCTTCGCGGTCTTCCTGCCCGGCTGCTTCTTCGCCGCCTTCTTTGTCTTCGGCAGCTCGTGCACCTCGGCATCCTCCCCGCGAGCGGTGCGGGCCTTGGCCACAGAGTCCTGGAGAGCGGCCATCAGGTCGACGAGCTGGCCCGGCTGCTCCTGCTCCGGTGCCTGCGGCAGAGGTTCATGCTCCCGCTTGGCCTCGATGATCTTTGCTATGGCGTCTGTGTATGCGTCCTCGAACTCGGGCCCCTCAAGGTCGTCGCGGGACATCGACTCCATCAGCGCGAGCGCACCGTCGATCTCCTCTTCGGACACCTCCGTCGGCGGTGGCAGCAGCTCGGCGGGGTCGCGGATCTCGTCCGGCCAGCGCATGGCGTGCAGCACGAGAGCATCCTCGCGAACCCTGATCAAGCCCAGGCGCTCGCGTCCCGACCAGGCATAGCGGGCGACCGCCACCTTCGAGGAGCGGCCAAGAGCCTGGACGAGGAGCTTGTACGGCTTGGCGGCGACCTGGCCGGACGGGGCGAGGTAATAGCCCTCGCCGATACGGATTGGATCGATCGACTCCAGCGGCACGAAGCCCGCGATCTCGATGGCCTTGGCCGTCGGCAGCGGCAGGTTCGCCAGGTCCGCGTCGGTGATGGTGACGACCTGGTCGCGGGCGTACTCGTAGCCCTTGCCGATCTCCGACTGGGAGACCTCGCGGTCCTCCAGCTCGCACACCTTGCGCACCCGCACCCGGCCCATGTCTTCCAGGTGGTACTGGTGGAAGCGGATGGAATGGTCCTCGGTGGCCGACTGGACGTTGCAGGGCACGGTGACCAGGCCAAACGTGATCGCGCCGCTCCAGATGGTTCGGGGCATGAGGTACCTCCGCGACAGCCCCGAGCCCAGCCAGCCTACGAGCGGCCCTGGCTCACCGCGAGGCAACCCGTGAGGTCTCCCGGCTACCGGCTGTGTCGCCGATGCGGCTGCCCTGGAGCTTGGGGACCGCCCGTCGGGCCTGTGGGCCTGTGCTGCTGGGGGGAGCGCACGGCCGGCGGGACGGTGTGCGTGGTGGAGCGGCCGCGTGCTGCGGCGGTGCTGACGGGCAGCTTCGAGGCGTCGGCGGCCCACAGCGGTCCGAGGGCTCGGTGTACGGCGGTGTCCGCCGCCGGGTGGAGGAGAGGGCGGGCCAGGTCGGCGATGGCGCCCAGCTCCTGCAGCGGCTCGACGCGGCCGGGCCCGGGAAGCTGCTCGATCCGCCGGCGGGTGCGGGCCACGGTCGCGGCGAAGGCCAAGGATTCCTGTTCCGTCCAGGCGCGGTCGCGTTCGCCGGTGACGGCCTGCGGGGTGCCAGGGGTGCGCTTCCACTGTCCGGTGCTGTCGAGCTGGTTGCTGTAGACGACATGGGCGTCTCTGCGGACGACGAAGACGGCCGTGGCGAGGCGGTCGGCGTCGATGCCGACAGCGGCTCGTACGACGCCGCGGTAGCAGGCGTCGTGAATGCCACGGTCGATCATCCGCCCCTGCCCGAAGGCCTGGACCTGCTGGAGGTAGCGGTCCAGCGCTCCCAGGCGGCTCATCGACTCGTGCACCGCGACGACGGGAACCTCGACGCGGTACCCCGCGGCCCTGAGCCGTGCGGCGGGCTCCTCGAAGTCGCGCGGGTCGCGCATCGCCGACTCCAGCACGATGTCGAAGCGCTGCTCGATCGCGTACGCCTCGGCGGCCTCCATCCACCGGTGTCCGTCGATGCTGGTGTAGGCGCCGGCGGTGGTGTCGTCCGCGCGCATCAGCTCGTCGTACTTCGGGTGGTAGGGCTTGTAGGTGTCCAGGTTGATGTTCACCGGCTCGCCCCGCCCGGCGAGGGCCTGCGTAGCCAGTGTGGTGATGGAGGTCTTCCCCGCGCCGGTCTGGCCGGACACGATGACGGCGATCGGCTGGTCCTGCCGTGTGCCGGTGAGCTCGGCGGGCACGATCTCCTCGCGGAAGATCTGCTCGTTCTCGCCCTCCGGCAGGACGTAGCGGGTGCGGTCGACGTCGGTCACCGCACGGCCCGCAGCTGCTGCAGGAGGCGGGCGCTCTCGGCGGTGACGGCGTCCACGGCCGGGCGGTCGGCGGGCGTGAGGCTCTTGCGGCGGGCGGACCACTGCGCCCGCTCGGCAACGAGCGTCTGGGCCCGTTCGGCGTCGTCGGCCGCCCTCGCCTCGGCGATCAGCCGCGAGTAGGCACCGACCACGTGGTTGATGCCCTCCAGCGCCACCTCGAAGGCCGTTCCGTCTTCCGTCGACCAGGTCGCCGCGCCCATGCCCTGCAGAGCCGGTCCGGGGTCCGTCATGATGTGCCCTCCCGTTGGATGCGTCGCCGTGTCACGCCCGTGCCAGCACTGGGCTGACCACGGCGTATCGCGACGCGGTCATTGTCGCGTCGTCTGGCGCCCCGGGAGTGGGGATCTGCGGGAAGTCGCGCCGTGCCCGGCGGATATTGCACCCAGCGCAATCAGCTCTCGGCGCGTGGCTCACCCAGGCGTGCCGGTCTCGGCGGACAAGGACCGGACCTTGGTGCAGGCAGTTTTGAGGGCGCCCCACAGCCGTTCGGGACGCATCCCTGTCGCCTGCCGCACCTGCGTGACGAGCCCTGCCGGGTCGTCCATGCCGTGCTGCCGTCGGGCCAGGTAGTGCTGCGCGGTGAGAGCGGCCTCCGCCGCCATGGCGATGGAGGCTTTGGCGTCCGCTGTACCCACCACGTGGCCGACCCGGCGCATGTGGTCGACGTACTCGGCGATCCGGCGCGGATCGTCCTCTACCTCGGCAAGCCGAGGTACGTCCGGAACACCCCGCACCGTGCGCCACTCAGCCGGGCACTCCCGCTCCAGGATGTCCGCGAACACCGAGATCAGGAGCAGGTTTCCGGCGTCCCGGCTCCCCTCGGTCGGGCCGAGGAAGTCCAGTACCAGCTCCAGTGCCCGGCCCACGTCGTCCGCCTCGTCGGCCAGCAAGGCCTCCGCGACCATCTGAGCCTCTGCCGGCGAGGGACGGTTCTTCACGGACAACTCCGACAGGAAGGTGCTCCATGGTGCTCCATCAGCAAGCCGATCTAGGGCCGTGTGCTGACGTAGGTCACCCTGGGACCCCACTTCTCCCTCGCCGAGGCCAGACACCAGGTGCACAGCGGCGAGCCTCCCTTGCCGTAGCGGTGCGTCTTGCGCTGACAGACAGCGCAGAGACCCACCTCGCTGCCAAGACAGGTGAGAACGGAGTGGTCCGGCTCTGTGACCGGCGGTACGGGAGTCGTCATGGTGTTCCTGTCCGGGTGGCTGATACACGCCACCTCAGGACCAGGATAGCCAGCAAATAGCACAGGGGTTCTATCCGCCAGGCCGACTGGCTCCCGCCGATATGACCTTTGCACTCACATGGGCGGAGTCGAGCGGAATCTCCTGATCACGTCCATGCGGCGTGGGCTATCAACGGAGCATGATCAACCACGCGCTGCGCGGTCTCTCCGCTGCCGTCCTCGCTCTCTCTTCCTGCGTCGCACTTGCCGCACCGGCTCAGGCAGACGAGACGCTTCCCCTTGCTGACGCGGTGGCCACTCTGCCCGTGGCTGCTGAGTCCCGTGACGGCTACAGCCGCGATGAGTTCCGCCACTGGAACAGTGGTGACCTCGCGGACGGCTGCAACACCCGAGCCGAGGTCCTCATCCACGAGGCCGTCGACGCCCCCGCCGTCGGCCCCGGCTGCCGCCTGACGGGAGGCGCCTGGTTTTCCTACTACGACGGCGCCATCGTGACGTCGGCGCCCGGTCTCGACATCGATCACATGGTGCCGCTCGCCGAGGCCTGGGACAGCGGCGCCTCGGCCTGGAACGCGCAGCGCCGCGAAGCCTATGCCAACGACCAGGGCGCCGAGGCCTCCCTGGTCGCTGTGACCGCGCGCTCCAACCGCAGCAAGGCAGACCAGGACCCAGCTGATTGGCTGCCGCCGGCCGCCGAGGTGCACTGCCGCTATCTGGCGGAGTGGGTGGGGACGAAGCTGCGCTGGCGGCTCGCGGCGGATGAACGCGAACTCGAAGCCCTCGATGAGGCAGCGGCATCCTGCCCCGCCCAGACGGTGAGCTACGTACCGGCGCCCTGACCCCGCGGCCGCCACCCGCCTCGCCTCGATCCGACGGCCGCCTTCGCGGCCGGGGGGCCTTGTCAGACCTTGGTCCTACTGTGGCCCTCGGGTGGAAGTCACGAATCACGAGGAGAGTGTCGATCTTGAGCTGCGCCAGGCGTCGCGGAGGACACCCGGCGCAGCCTCGGTCACGTCGGATCCCCCGGGGGGGTTACTTCCGGTGGATCTGGACGGTGACCTTGACGACGACGCCGCTCAGGATGCCGGCGGCCGCGACCGCGATGGCCGCTTCTTCGTTGCCGGTGAAGGCGAGAGCAAGGACAGTGGCGAGTGTCGCCAAGGTGGTGAGGACTGCGGCCCACGCGTAGGCGCGGCCAGAGTCGTCCGTACCGGCTGGGGTACGGTCAATGTGCGTCACGGCTTACGGCTCCTTACGACGGATCGGTAGCCCGACGTCAGGCGAAGGGGGACCCCGGTCGCGAAGTCGCTTTCTCAGGGCATGACTTCGCAGGGGTCTCCCCTCGTCATCGGAAGGGCTTCATGACTTGCCTCAGACTCTAAGGGGCAGTCCTGACAGTGAAGAGATCCAGACGCCGTAACAAGCGGCACTGACAGTGCCTGATGCGCCCACTCGCAATACACCACGGCACTGACATGCCATCCACCCGTATAACGGCAGGTCAGAGCCATGCAGCGCAGGATCTACAGATCTCTCCCAGAGGGCGAAGCACCGTGACCCATCTCACACCCTGAAATACATGAAATGGGTCATCAAGGACTCTCTCGGCTCGCCGATGTCGAGGGTCATGCGGCGGCGATCTCGTCGCCCGGCTGCGTGTGCCAGCGCCCTCATCGACCCGCACACCAACCCTCATCACGTAGTACTTCGAGTCTCTTAGCCCTCGGCGTGGGTCCATGCACTGGGCACTAGGCCGGGCATGCGGTGGTTGATCGAGTGCTCACCCTTGGTGCAGCCCGCGAACGGGCCGGTGGACCCTCGTAGCTCTCGCAGGGCGGGGTCCATGTGGTCGCGGTGCCAGACTGAGGGGCCGGTGTATCCGCAGGTGGCTGGGTCCGTCAGTTCTTGCCAGGCGAGCCATGCGGCGTGCAGGCGGGCGACTGCCACGGGGTGTTCCCACCACAGATGGCACCATCGGGCGTCAGCCGACGGCTCGGCAAGGTAGCCGGGCACCAGCACACCCTCCACCCACTCGATGAGAGCGCGGAGTTCGTCGTCGTACTGCGGCGAGTCGAGCAACAAGATGAAGGGCGGGTACTTCCACTCTGCTTCCTCGTCGTCCTCGGTAGGGACGTCCCCGCCGGCCGTCTCCTCGTCGGTGGCAGGCCCGCCCGGCCCGTCCTCGGTTCCGTCGGCGAACTCCTGGACCAGGGCGGTGAGCCGGGCGACCTTGACCTTGAGGTCCTCGATGTCCTCGAACATGCCGACCGGCACGTCCATCTGCGGGACGTCGTCGGGTTCATCGGCCATTGCGGGCGGCCTTCCGCTGCTCGTACGCGGCCACGGCGCGCTTGGTGATGGCGGCCTCCTCCTCACGCATCTGCGGGCCGATGTGCGCCATGGCCTCCTCCGCGTACCAGGGGCGCAGGCTGATCTGTGCGACCGGCATGCCGGTGGACATCAGCAGGGCCGTGCCCTTGCGCATGGCGCGGATCTCGGCGGGGTCCAGGACCTGCTCGCGCTGCTCGCTCCAGCTGCGGCTGGAGCCGTCCTTGCTCTTGGAGTACGAGCCGCGCTCGATGTAGTGCGCGCCGGTCAGGGAGCTGATGTCCTGGGCGAACTTGGCGTCGTCCATCCCGACGCCGATCACCTTGCGCGTGGCCGCGCTCCACATGGCGTCCATGCCGACCTCGCCCCAGGCCCGTACGCCCTGGCGGTAGCTCTGCAGGATCGTGAACGGCGTGATGCCGCGCGATCCGAGGTGGGAGTACAGGTCAGGCAGGTCGGCGATCCGGCAGATGTTGGCGGCCTCGTCCAGGACCGCGCGCATCGGCTCGGGCAGGCGGCCGCCGTGGCGCTCGCCCGCCTCGGTGGCGGCGGTGAAGACGGCGTCGGCGACCGCGGCCACGAGCGCCGAGGACGGTCCGCCCTTCTTGCTCAGCAGATACAGGGTGTCGGTGCTGGTGGCGAAGGCCTCGGGGTCGAAGCGGGCGCGGTGCTTGTCCGGGGTGACCCACGCGAGGACCTTCTCGTCGCGCAGCGCGGACATGGCCGTACGCGCGTTCTGGTAGATCCCGGACTGTGTCTCCTCGGCGATGTTGATGGAGGAATCGACCTGCTCGGCGAGCACCGGCTCGTGCTGGTAGAGCACACGCAGCGGCGCCTTCTCCTTCGGGTCGGCCAGCCATGCCATGACCTCGCGGACGGTGGTGCCCTCCCACCAGGCCGCTCGGAACAGGCCGGTGAGGAGGTCTCCGGCGGCCTGGGACCAGAACGGGTCGGCCTGCTCCGAGGTGATCTGGGTGACGAAGTGCGAGGCCAGACGCTCGGCGCCTTCCAGGGTCTCGGCCTGCGCCACCAGGTCGACCCACATGTCCCGTTCGGCCTGCGCGACGCCCTGAGTGTCGAACAGGAAGGTCTGCCCGGCCCTGGCCCGGCTGCCGCGCGTCGCGGCGTAGACGTCCGCCTTGTTCGACGTCATCAGCAGGGCGCCAGGCGCCTCCTCCGCGACCGGGATGGCCAGCGACGTCGACTTGCCCGCGCGCGGCGCCATGATGGCGATGTAGGTGTCCTCGTCCGATCCGCGCAGCTCGATGCCGGACGGCAGGTGGTCGCCAAGGAGGACGCCCCGGTCGCGTGCCGGGAGCTGCGAGGCCTTCGCCCCCTTCAACGAGGCGCGCAGCCGGGTCGCGGTGCGGGCGGCGTGCTTCGGTGTCAGCTCACGCACCTGGTGCAGGGTGGCCAGGCTGGAAGGGTTCCTGAACCACTTGAAGGCCCAGCGCAGCCCCCACACGAGGAACACCACGACCGCCAGGTCGGCGACGGTGGCGCCGACGAGAGACGCGGTCTGCGACTGCGGCCACACCGTCGCCCAGTCGCTGACCATCCGGTAGACGGTCAGCGGGGAGGCCGGGGCCACGTCCTCGCCGGTGGCCAGTGCGCCGCCAGCCGCTCCCGCCCAGGTCGCGGCGGACAGCGTCACGACGCCGCCCGCCAGGATCGCGGCGCCGGCCCATGCCCGGTCGTCGTCCGTCATCATCGGCTGTCGCCTCCCGCCCTCGGTGTGCGGCGCCGGTTGGTGTCCGTGCGGTACAGCCGCTGCTCGGTCGCGGTGAGTTCGAGCGCGGCCGCGATGCCCGGCCTGGTCCCGATCTTGATCAGATACTTGCCGCGGCCGGGATGGCGGGCCCGTTCGTCCTCCGCCGGCGGACCTTGGCCGTCGTCCTGGTCGTCGTAGCTCGGGTCGATGTCCAGGCCCGTGCTTGTGGCCGACGACCACGAGCCGATCATCATGCGTTCCTGCTCCGTCAGGCTGCGTTTGCCGGTGACGCGGCGCAGCTCCTCGTCGGTGGACGCGCCGATCACCCACGTGTCGCAGCGGTCCATGAGCCCTCGGGCCTTCGCCCGGTCCATCTCGGTGGGCAGGGCCTCGACGTCGAGCAGGGAATGCGTGACGTAGATCGTGACGTCGTCCGTCGTGCGGTTGAGGCGGCTGATCGCGTCCATCGCGTCGACCAGGCCCGGCCCGGAGCGCAGGGCCCGCCACATCTCGTCCATCGGCAGCACGAGGCGACGGTCCATCAAGCCGATGCTGCGGGCGGAGTCGATGCTGGAGTACGTGTAGGCCCAGGTCGCGATCATCCCGGCGGACACGACGTCGTTGCCGCGGGCCCGCAGTGCGGAGATGTCCACGGAGACCGCGGGGGCGGCAATGTCCAGGGGTGTGGTCGTCGGCCCGTCGAAGAGGCCGCGCAGCGGGCCGCCGATCAGGTTGTCGAGCCCGGCGATGGCGCTGCGGGTCAGGTCCCGGTAGCGGTCGCCCTCGGCGGCCAGCTTGGTCCGCAGTTCCTCCGGGGCGGCCCGCAGTACGTCGACCACGTCCTTGACGATGGGGTCGCTGCCGGTGGCCTGACCGGCGGAGGCGACCTGCACGGCCGTGTCCAGCGCGCTGCGTTCGATCTCGTTCGGGGTGCGCCCGAGCCCGTGCTTGGTCGACAGCAGGGCGACCAGGGTCTCGAGTCTGCGGCCGTTGAGGACGTCGAGCAGAGCCTGGCGCCGGTCGGCGGGCAAGGCCTGCGCGTGGCCCTTGAGCGGGCCGCTGTCCAGGGGGTTGATGCGGCCGATGCCGTCGCCGATCCGTACGACGCTGCCGCCGAGCTCGCGGATCAGCTCGCTGTACTCGCCCTTGACGTCGCCGGGGACACAGACCATGTGCCCGAAGGCCGAGTACACCAGACAGATCCTCTTGACCAGGGCGGACTTGCCCGCACCCGGCTGCGACATGACCCACACGCCGGGATTGGTGGTGAGCTGGCCCGTCCAGCCGGAGGGGTCCAGACACACCAACTCGCCGGTGAGGACGTCCCGTCCGACCGGCACGCCGCGCGGCGGCAGACCGGAGCCCAGCAGGAAGGGGTAGATGCCGCCCGCCTGCGAGGTGGGGCCGGTGTAGACGGTGCCCGCGTCCTCGACGGTGGCCCGGCCGCCGAACCTGCCGCCCCACCCGAGCCGGGGAGCGAACCGGCTCCGCAGCTTCCTTGCGGCCTGGCGCTCTGCGCGGGTCGGGGCCTGCTCGGTCGTCCTGGTGACCCGCTTGGGCGTGGTCACCACGGTCTTGGGCTTGCGTGCCATCAGTCCCTCACGAGCGGGTTGTAGCCCAGCGGCAGCGTGGCGGCGAAGACGGCGCCCTGTGCGCCGTAGGCGGGCCTCATGCGGATGCCCCTGGTCGCCTTCACGGCGCGCTCCAGCTCCTGGCGGGCGGCGGGCAGGTCGGCGGCGGATCGGGCCGTGGTCGTCACCATGAGGGTCCAGTCGACCACCTGGGAGCCGCCGGCGACCTGTGCGGCGGCCCGCTCGGCGCGCTCGGCGTCGGCCCGCTGGCTCCACTTGGCGCGGCCCTTGACCTCGGCGGTGGCGGCCGCCCGCTGGTGGGCGTTGCTGATCTCCCTCTCCAGGACCGCTTCGCCCTCGTAGGGGTCCAGGACCCGGTAGGCGAGGGTGATGCGCCGCTGGAAGCGGCCCGGGGCCAGCAGCGGCAGCAGCACGCTGTAGGCGATGGGACGTCGCGGCATCTCGCGCAGCACCCAGCTCAGCGACACTCCGCCGTCGTGCGCGTAGGTCTCCCATTCGTCGTCGGCGGCCTGCGGGCCGCACTCGGACCAGCTGAGTTCCTCGAAGTCCTTGTCCCGGGCGTTGAAGGTGGCCGGGTCGTACGCGCTGCGCACCAGGCGGCGCAGGTCGACGTCGGTGGCCCGGCGCATGATGTCGGTCCCGGTGCCGGACAGGTCCAGGCCGTCGACCACCTTGAGGGTTTCCGCGACCTGTTCGGCGAGGTCGGCCGGCGGGTTCGCGGACGCGGTGGGATCGACCGTGACGGACATCCACGGCGCCACGCTGGCCGTGGCGTGCGGGGTCGTGCGCACCAGCTCGTCGATGATCTGCTTGGCGAATTGTGGGGCGTTGGGGTCCTTGCGGACCTTCACGTCGTCGCCGAGGGCCTCCCCCGCTCCCGGGGTGATCTGGATCGTCACCGAGGCGCCCTTGATCTGCTCGTCGGTGCTCATCGCGTCCAGCACGGACGACCAGGTGCGCAGGGAACTCTGCACGGCGCCGGTGGGGGCCATCAGGCTGCCGCCGGGGGCCAGGAGCGTCGTGACGGTCATGTGGCCGCTCGCCCGGTCGTGGACCACCCCCACGTGCTTGCCGGTCGTCGGGTCGTGAGCGCGGATCAGGGTGGAGGAGGCGCCCACTCCCGGCAGGTCCAGCGCGTAGGGGTGCGGCAGCAGCACCCGCCGGTAGGAGGTGGCCTCGACCCTGGCCGCCCGCCGCCAGGCCACCTTGGCCCAGTAGTAGGACAGAGCGGACATGCCGTGCCGCCGGGCGGCGGCCAGGGCGATCAGCGCGCCCGTCACCGGCAGGGTGACCACCAGGGTGACCGGCGCCTGGACGCCGATGATGCCCTCCGCGACCAGGACCACGGTCGAGATGATCGTCGCCGACTTGGACAGCCCGCCGAAGCCGAAGCTGCGGCGGGCACGGAACCCTTCCACCAGCAGGGCCTGCGGCACCTCGTGCGTGGTCACTGCGCACTCCCCCCGTTCCCGATCTGCCGACTCGCGCCCTGCACGGTGTCGTTGACGCCGTCCAGGACCTGGATCCCGATGCCGACGGGCCCGGCCACCGCAGCGGCCGACGCTGCGGGTCCTGCCGCGCCCGCCGCGGCGGAACCCTGAGCGCCGACCGCTGCGGTGGAGGGCGCGGCCGTGCCGTCGGGTGCGGCCTGGCCGTTTGGCTGGGCGGCCGCCTGGTTGCGGGCTGCCTGCGCCTGGGCGTCACCGCCCGAGTGGCCATCCTCGCCTTCGCTGTTGCCCTGACCGGCGCGGCTGCCCATCGTCTGCTCGACGTAGCGGGCGTGCTCCACGGCGCTGGCGGGCTCCGCGCCCCCGCCGCTGGGCCCGTCGTTGTTGTTCCTGCCGCCGAAGTAGCCCGCGGCTGCGGACAGCGCTCCGCCCGCGCCACCGGAGGCCAGCCCGTTGCCGACGGCCGCACCGAGCGGCGCGAAGATCTTCGTGAGCGGACCGGGGGCGAGGACCGCCAGGACCAGGGTGGCGCAGCCGCGCAGCCATTCCGCCAAGGTCTTGGCGTGTCCGAACTCGGCGAAGCCGGTGCAGATGATGACGGCCAGGATGGGCTTGTAGGCGACGATCACGAGTCCGCTGGTGATCAGCTTGGGCGCCCACTGGCGGGTGGTGTCGCCGCCCGCCCGGCCTCCGCCGGCCACCGGCAGCAGCAGGCAGATGATGGGGATGGCGGACTGCCGCAGGAACACGAGCACCAGCTGGATGAAGCCGATCAGCAGCAGCACAGCGACGACGCACAGCATGGTGATGGGGTTGGAGACGGCGGCGGGCACCATCACGCCGACGATCCTCTCGTAGGCCTTGCCGTCGTCTGCGAAAGTGGCGTCGACCAGCCCGGCCGTCAGGGCGTCCCCGGCGGTGAGCAGCAGCGCGAACATGCCCACGCCGATCGCGGACAGCAGGGTGTTCTCCACCCAGCCGAGCATCGCCCGCCCCGCGTGTTTGGACTGCCCGGTGACGGCCATCTTCCCGAGCTGCCACATCATTCCGAAGGCTGCGATCACCAGGCCGAGCCAGACGAGCATGCCCGCCAGCGTGGCTTTGCCGCCCCACAGGCCGGTGCCCTCCAGGTCGACCGACGGGCCGAGGAGGGCGACGGTCAGAACCTTCTTGAGGACCCACTTCACCGCATCGGCGCCGGCGTTGATGATGTCGCCCAGGAGGGACTCCCAGACTTCCTTCCATGCCCCCTTGATCTTCTTCTCGGTTGCCTCGCCGATCTTGTCGCAGATGCTGCTCATGCCGTTGGCGGCGGCGCCCGGGCTGGCCCCGCCGCCGCTGATGATGGCGCCGAGGATCGGGCCGGTGGAGATCTGGCAGGCGCCGTCGGTGACGTCGCTGATGATCCCGTCGGCCCGCGCAGGCGGGGCAGCGGCCACCGCCGACACCCCGAACACCATGGTCAGCGCCAGGACGAGGACGGCCAGTCGGCGCCTCACGAGGCCTCCCGGATCGCCGTCCACCCCGCCCGGTTGAAGGCCTCGTCACCCGGAGCGGCCATCTTGGGCTGGCCGTCCTTCCGCGCGGCCGCCAGGGCATCCTGGGTGACCGTCCCGCTCAGCTTCCAGTCGCCGCCCTCCCACCTCACGCCGTTGACGACGCGGGTGTAGGAGCTGGCTTCCTCGGCCGTCTCGCCGTTCTTGCGCACGACCCGGCTCAGCAGGAAGACCGAGACCTCGTCCGCCGACTCCTTGATGACCTTGAAGCCGACCACGTTGCTGCGCACGTACGCGCCCGCCGGCAGGGGCTGGCCTACGGCCACGCTCATGCTCTTGTGCAGCGCCTTGTCCGTCTGGATGGCCTGCAGCTCGATCTGCTCGGCGGTGTCCGGGGACTGGTCGGCCTTCGCCACGTAGGAGTGGTAGATGCGCAGCTGCTCATCGACGTTCGACCGACCGGCCTCGATGGCGGTGGTGTTGGCGGCCGCCGCCATGGCCACGGCGCCCTGCGTCGTGTGCGGGAACCTGGTCTCGCTGCCCCGGTTGTCGGTCCGCTCCCCCCGCGGGAGCGCCGCCCATCGCTGCGGCTCGGTCCAGTCCTCCGGAGCCCGGTAGCTCGCCGACGGGCTCGCCGGGCTGGACACGCTCGGACTCGCGCCGCCCTTGCCGTTCGTGCCCGGCTCCTCGTCGTCCCCGCTGAGCGTGACGTAGGCGGTCAGCCCGAGCACGACCGCGGCCGCGATGCTCACGGCCCAGATGCCCTTGCTGTTGCTGGTGCGTGATGCCATGTCAGCCGCCCGCAATGCCGTTGAGGATCGTGATCAGCGAACCGCCCAGCAGGATGGCCGCCACTCCGCCGCCCATCCACTTGAACGGCTCCGACCCTCCGCTTCCGCGCTGCTTGTCGGAGACGGCCAGCTTGTAGACGCCGAACCCTGCTCCCCCGGCGCCGGCCAGGACCACCAGCCACAGGCCGTAGCCGAAGATCTGCGACACCGTTCCGTTCAGTCCCGGGATGGGGGTGGGTTCCGCGCCCGGGATGATGCCGGCGAGCGTGGCCACCTCAGAGGCCATGGTCATCAGGTCATTTCCTTTCCAACGCGCGCCGCAGCTTTGCCGCTGCGGCCTGGACGTCCTTGTGCTGCAGGGCCTCCTCCGGCCCCGCGACCGCGCGCAGCACCGGCAGGTACGGCACCCTCGCCGTCCCGGCCAGCCGCCCCTCCAGGGCGCGCACCAGGTACCGGGCCTGGGCCACCGGGCGAGCCGGGGCATCCGCGACCAGCACGAGCCACGGCCTGGGCCGAGGGCCCCAGTGCCGGAGCATTTCCTCGAGGCTCGTGGCGCTGTAGACGGTGGTGTCGGCCACCAGTACCGGCTGGACCCCGTACGGGATGGTCTCGCCGACGGCCATCACGCGGGCGGCGCCCCTGCCGTCGGGATCGAGCATCCGGGCCACCGTGGCCACCACAATTCCGTACCCATGCACGGGGATCAGTGCGTGCCGCAGCATGACGGGCGCCGCATGCTCAGGTGTTGGCGTCACTGAATGGGCAATCACGACACAACTCCCCCCTGTATGACTACGTTTATTCGGCACTGTCTTGGCCCTGCAGGGCCGATAAGGCTAGCGTGACCCACCGCAAACCTATCTGGCGTTTCCTGCTGGTCACAGGGCTGGAAGCAGGGCGCACACCCCGTATTTCGCCACGCGAAATGAGCGCGCCCGAGCGGAATTCACATACGCCGAGACGAGCCGAAGAAGTGGTATCCACTTCAACGAATCACGGCCCGCCGCGACTAGGGGATGAACGGCGAATTCGAGCCCCACATCGACCGAAAACGAAGCACCAGCGGACCGTCAAGAAGGCAGAGATTCAGCGGGGGGACAACGCGTGAAGGTGCTCATACGGGCTGCTGCCGCAGGCGTCATCGCGTTCGTGATGGCGGTCATCGGCCTGGTGGCGCTCGTCCTCGTGGACGCGGACGCCGAAGCCACCGAGGTATCCGACGGAGGTGGCGGACTGCGGGGAGTGCCCGCCGAGTTCCGCACCTGGATCCTCAAGGCCGACGATGAATGCAAGGAACCCGGGATGACCCCGGCACTGCTGGCCGCGCAGCTGTACCAGGAGAGCAAGTTCCAGACCTCCCCGCAGGCCGCCACCTCCCACGCCGGCGCGCAGGGCCCCGCGCAATTCATGCCGGGAACGTGGGCCACCTGGGGGCGGGACGCCGACGGCAACGGCGAGGCCTCGCCCTGGGACATCGGCGACGCCGTCATGGCCCAGGGCCGCATGATGTGCTCCCTGCTCAAGCAGGCCAGAGCCTCGGGCTACGGGGGCGACGTGCGGGCGCTCGCCCTGGCCGGCTACAACGCCGGGTGGGGCCGGGTCCAGCAGTTCCGCGGGGTGCCGCCGAAGTCGTTCGCGGGCGGCGAGACCTACAACTACGTGCAGATCATTCTGTCGACCATGAAGCGGTTCGAGGGCCCGGCACGGCTCACCGTCGAAGGCTCCGGAACCGGCCCCGACGCCCTGCGCAAGGCAGCCACCCAGATGGGGACCCCGTACGCCTGGGGCGGCGGCAACGCCAGCGGCCCTTCGACCGGGTTCTGCGACGGCGTCAACGGCTACCTGGACGGCCGCTGCTCCGCCTCCTCCACCGTCGGGTTCGACTGCAGCAGCCTGGTCATGTACGCGTACTGGCCCCACGTGAAACTGCCGCGCACGGCGGCCGCCCAGTACGGAGCCACCTCCGACCGCGCGGTCTCCCGCAGCGACCTCAAGCCCGGAGACCTGCTGTTCTGGAGTCACGGCGGGTCCGGCGCCATCTATCACGTCGCGATCTACGCGGGTGACGGCAACGTCCTGCACGCACCGCGCACAGGACGGAACGTCTCCCTCGCCCCTCTCACCTCCGCCATGCCCCAGCGGGACTACTACGGAGCCACCCGCCCTTGACCGGATGTGTCCACCGCTGGACATGTACAGTGGTGGACATGTTGAAGACCTATGCGGTGATGGTTACCCCGCAGGACTACCCCCCGGCTTTCATCGGTCCGTTCATCGCCAAGACGAACGCTGAGCGCTACGCCGAGCGGATCGGGCGGTTCGAGAGCCGACGCACGAAGAACCACGTCGACGCCTTCGTCGTCACCGCCAACCCGCGCAACAAGCATCTGGACCCGCGGTTGCCCACCGACCCCTGGACCCTGGGCCGACTCATTGACGAGGAGGAGGACCAGGATGTCGTCCCCTGCCTGTACGCCCGACTCGAAGCCCAGCTCGGGGCTGACGTCGCGGAGAAGGTCTGGTCCCAAGCCACCGGGTGGGAGGGCAACAGCATCTCCGGCCGCGAGCAGCTCCTCGCCTCGGCCGAGGACTGGCGCACTCAGCGCCTCGGTGCCGTGAACGCCCTCAAGCGCATTGCGGTCGAGCTGTGGAACGACGGCATGGAGAACGTCCAGGACATCAGGCGTGCGACCGGACTCTCCCGGACGACGGTCTACGAAGTCCTGCGCGCCGCCGACATTGACCCCGCCGCGCGCGACTCCGAGCAATGAGCATCGAACCTGGGTTGCAGCCTACGTCCGGGTCGCAACCCGGGTTCGAGCACCGACATGGCATGTGGGCCTCAGCAACGTGCTCTTCAGCGGACCCGCGCTCCCGGTCTCGCTCGTGAAGCCCAATTAGCAACCCCCGTCACAGCTTCAGCAAGCCGACCGCGACCACGAGGACAGCCGCGCCGAGCGTCAGCGCCGGGATCGCCGCCGGGTACGTCACACCGACGAGCACCGCGACCACGGCGCATAGCAGTGCCAGAATGAAGCGGGTCATGGGGTCGGTCGGGGTCGGCATCGCATCTCCTCTGCTCGGAACGGTGCGCTGACACTGCCGGTTGCGGGGGTTAGCCCCGCAAGCCGCGTACGCCGCACCGTGCGTGCCTGGACGAAGTCCCAATCCGCCCCCATTGCGCGGCAGCTATCGGGTCTTGCCGCTCCTTGATGCAGGCCCTGCTTCGCGGTGCGCAGCCGCGCCGGGCACGGCCGGTGCCGGACCCTTCCCGACCGCCTTAGTAGGGCCCACACTCGGCGAAGTCGCTCGGGCCGCCGCGGTGCTCACCTTCGCCCCCGGGCGCGTCGGCGAACCGACCGGCTTGCGCAGCGCGTCGTTGGCCGCTTGGACCAGGCGCCGCCCCATCTGCGGCTGCGGCCCCTCCCGCCACGAGGTGTCCGTCGACAGCTGGGCCAGGTGCACGCCGACCGGCTGCCCCGCTGTCTCCATGGCCGCCATCCTCGCGGCCAGCAGCGGCCACTGACGCGCCGACAACAGGAGGTCCGCCTCCCGCTCCGCGCCAGGCAGAGCCTCGCGGACCATGCGCGCGAAACGCTGGTTCTCCGACGAGGCAATGGAGAGCTGGCGAAGGGCCCGCTCACGGTCTCCGAGGTCAAGGTCCCTGGGGACGTCCAGCCCCACCGTCAGCGGCCCGTACGACAGCGTCGCGTCCCTGCTCGTGGTGGGCACCTCCGCTATGGCAAGCACCCTGGCGACCGCCTGGTCGACGCCGACGCCCTCCTCGTGCGCGTACGCGAGGATCGCCCTCACGTCGACTCCGCGCTCGTTCAGCGTCGCCATCGTCCGTGCCATCTCCGGCCATGCCGGGGAGGACAGGATGGCCTCGCGCACCGGTCCCGCCGGCAGCGTCTCGCGCAGCGCCTTCGCCCACTCCTCGGTGCCCTCGTGCTTCACCTTCTCGGCGTTCGCCGCTACCTGGTCCCGCACCGTCACGGCGATCTCGCCGACCCGGGGCAGCAACGCCTCCAGGTCGACCCCGGCCCGCTTGAGCGCCATGAGCTGCTGGGCGAGCTGCGGCCAGTCAGCGCCCGCCAACAGAGCCGCAGCGACGTCGTCCGGCAGGAACTTCTTGACCTCCTCCGAAGCCTCCCCTGCCGCCTTCTCGGCGTCCGGGAACTCGTCCGCCTTCCCGGCCCGCTCCTGCTGCTGACGGCGTACCGCATCCGCGATCGCCATGACCAGACGGAACGCCATCACGGAGGTCTGCACCGCCTCGGCGACGGCCTCCATGAAGGCCTCCCCGGGGCGTTCCTCCGGCATCGGCATCGTCATGTCCGCTCCCCTCGTTACCGGGCCCGAGGCGGGCCCTTGCGCTGCTCGTCACCCGGCGGCCTACGGGTCGGCCCGGATGCCCCCAGCAAGGGCGGCCCACTGCTCCGGCCGGCGTCACCGGTCGACGTCGGCGATGGGCTTCTTCCGGTGACCGGCGTCGGCGCACCGCGCTGGCGGCTCCACCCGTCCAGCCGCCATGTAAGCACCTCGGCGACGGATTCCGCAGAGGTCAACTGCCGTTGTGCGGCCACCCTGGTGAGGACCTCGACCGGGTCATCCCCCGCGTTCTCGACAGCGGCCAACCGGGTGCGCAGCGCGGGCCATGCCGGGTCTGCGAGCACCGCACGCGCATGCTCGGGGACAGCCTCCTGCAGCACGCCCGCCATGGGGCGCTCTCCCGAGACGGCAGGGGTCCGGCGGACGCCCCCGGGCCGGGTGGTCGTGCGCTTCGGACGGGGCTGGTAGTCACGCGCCGCGCTCGCACCAGCGGTCACCTCGACCGCCTCACGCAGCAGCCGCCCGGCTCGCCCGGAGGCCTCCGCCTGGGCGCGGTGCTCCTGTGCCTGGTGCCAGCGGTGAGAGGCCTCGATCGCAGTGGCCAGAGCGAGCAGGAAGCCGAGTGCGGCCACCGCGTCGCTCCTTCCGGCGGCGGCCGCCGACCGGGACAGCATGTATGCCGACTCCCGGTAGAGGCTGCGCGCCTGGCCTTCCAGCGCACGGTCGCCCGGCACGCGCGAGGCCCGCTCGAACTCGTAGGCCGCGTCACGCAGTCGATCGCGCACCATGCGCGGCGAGATCACCGCAGCGATGACGATGAGGTCACCGAGTGCGGCGACGTCCCCGGCCCCCTGGCGCAGACCGCCCGCGCCGAGCTGGTCGGCGGCCGCACGTACACGCCGCTCCGCCTCCTGCCACATCTCCGCCGGCGCGACAGTCGGCACCGAGACGGGTCTCGTCCAGCGCTCCCGTACGCGCGGCAGGGACAGATCGGAGGCGAGCCGGGCGCCGGGAAACCACACCGCGCGCTGCCCGCCATCACGGTCACCGGGCAGGGCGACGGAGTACCCGGTGATGTTCCCGTCTGGCGCGACACGCTTGTTCACCCGGACTCCGGCGGCGGTCAGCCGGGCGAAGAAGTCGTCCTCGTTCGCGGCGGCGGCCGCGGCCTCCCGGACCGTCCGCTGCAGCGTCACCCGCGCCGGCTCCGACAGCCCGCGCCGAACGGCTTTCTCCTGCTCCCCGGTCTTCGGCCACGTCCGCGCGGTCTTGTCGCCATGGGTCAGCCGACGCAGCCCGAACTCGGCCTCGAACTTCCGGGCGGCGGCGTGCATCTTCGGGATGTCCTGCCGCAGTCGCGGCTGACGGCCGTCCTGCCTCGCCTGCGTCGCGACGATGTGAATGTGGTCGTCGGCATGACGGATCGCCACCCACCGGCAGCCCTGATCGTCACCGTGCTCAGCGATGCCGGCGGCGTGCATCATCTCGCGTGCGACCTTCGCCCATTCCTGGTCCGTCAGGAGCCGGTCCTCGGGGGCGTTGCGCACCGCTACGTGGTAGACGTGCTTGGCCGGTCGCTTACCGAGCAGGGCGTGCACCGGAGCGTCCAGGATGAGCGCCAGGTCGGCGATCGTCATGTGCGGCGAGCGCGCCGGGTCCTCGACGAAGGGGTCGTCCCAGGAAGCGACCATGTGCGGGTTGGTGTGCTCGTCACGCTTCCCGGGGCCGTACAGGTAGGCCAGCAGCCCGCAGGTGTCCGTGCCGTCCCTGGCCTTCTTCGGCATCATGCCCGCGGCCGCCGTTCACGCATCACCTGCCGCGTCGCCTCGTCCATGCGTTGGATCGTCTTGAGTATGGCGTCCAGTGTGGCGGCGAGCTGGGCACTGGTCACCGTGCCATCCGCGTTCAGTGCCTTCGCGATCTGGTTGACGTTGTTGCCGATCCGCGAGGCCTGATTGCGGGACTGGATCAGCTCGGCGATGAGGTCGCGGGCGTCGACGGAGACGGGCACGACCTTCTCCGTGGCTACCTTCATTGCGGCGTCGCCCACCCATGCGGCCAGGGCCTGGTTGTCGCGGGCGGCGGCCTCACGAATGATCGTCAGCTCGGTGTCGGTGTAGGAGACCTTGATGCGCGTGTTGCGACGACTGTCGGTCTCGCGTTCGCGGTAGCGCGCGCTGCGGCGTCGCCCGCTCGATGCCGGCGGCTCTGCCACGCGAGCCCCCCCCCTCCCCCTCGGTCCGTGCTCGGACCAAAGATCACCGGCCGACCACAGTAGTGGGCCAAAGGACGGTGATCATGCAAACTGGGCCCAGTTTGCACTAACTCGCTTCCGGCCGTTACTGACCCCTTAGAAGCTGTCAGGTCGCATGTGGGTGCCGCTCAACAACGGACGCCAGTACGGTGTTTCACCGCGAGCACCGGTCGCTGACTGCTGGTCAGCCATAGGATCGGCGCATGCCAAGCGCAGACGAGATCCTGCAGAAAATGAAGGCCCTCCAGGCGCAGCGTGAGGAGTCGATCGAGCCCCTGGTCGGCATCCTGGCTCAGCGCAGTGAACTCCTGGACCAGCTCGCCGCCCTGGAGGAGCCGTACGGCCGGGCGTACGTCGCCGCCGAGGTCGGTGGGTGGACACCCGACGAGCTGGCGAAGATGGGCGCGGAGGAACCGGCGAAGCGTCCGCGGGCCCGCTCGCGGCGGTCGCGGGCGGCGGCGCGGAAGGCCGAAGAACGGACGTCCGCAGCAGCCTCCGAGGGGGCCTCGCCGGCTGGGACGATCCCGGCTCAGGACGGGGCGGCCGCTGACGAAGCGACGGCGGTCAGTACCGCAACGGCCTGACCGTTCCACCGTCCAGTACGCACGCGAAGGGCCCCGCATCGCGGGGCCCTTCGTCGTTGACGCCTGTTCTCGCCTGCCTGTCAGACGGCGGGCTTCCAGTCGGCGGGCGGGCTCGCTGTCCGCGGGGCGAACAGGGTGCGCAGGAGGGTCTGCTTCCCGAACAGTGTGAGCTGGTCTCCGGCCTTGGGGCGGGCGTCCGACTCCGCCCGCTGGTTCAGCTGGTACAGCGCCGCCTGGTAGCCGGAGACCGGCTTGTACCAGTCCTCGCCCTGGACCGCGGCGGAGATGGCGGCGCCCATGAACGGCGACACGGCGTCGGCGATCATCTGGGCGATGTTCCGGGTCCCCTTCGCTCCCGCCCGGGCGGGGATGTAGGTCCACGGGTAGTCCTGGCGGAAGCCGACCAGGACGCCGAGATCCGGCAGGGACACCGTGGTGGTCCCCTCACCCTGCGGGACGTCGGCGGGGCGGAACTTGATTCCGTACCAAGGGGCGGTGACGCACATGCCAACTCGGTTGAGGGGGAAGCTGCCGCCGCCGATCGGCTTGCCGGTCGCGGGGTTGACCTTGCGCTTGCCGCGGGTGTCGGCCCACCAGGTGGCCGGAAGGTTCAGGGCCTGTGCGACGGTCACGACCGGGAGCGCGGGGCGGCCCTGGTAGGGCTCGATCCGGCGGTCCAGCTCGGGCATCCAGTCGGGCAGCTTGCCGGTCTTCTTGAGCACGTGGGCGAACATCTCGCGGGCCGCCGCCTGGCCGTCGACGTGGTCGGCGTAGCGGGGCTGCTTGTAACGGGTGGCGACCATCCAGGCCCGTTCGCGGTGGGTGGCGGCGCCGAAGTCTGCGGCGTCCGCGATCTGCCATGAGCACCATGCCCAGCCGAAGCCCTCGACGCTGGTGATCTCGGACTGGATGGCTTCCGCCAGGGCGGGGGTCTGCTTCAGCAGGTTCGCCGACTGCTCCATGGTGATGGAGATCAGGGGAGCGCCGATCTGCACGAGGCACATGGGCCAGATGAGCATCTCCGCCATGAGCGCGGTGCGCTCGTCGGAGACCGCCGACGCGGCCCACTCGCGGAACTCAGCCGGGGTCATGTTGGGGGGCAGGTGGCCGCCGCCGCACAGCTCGCCCCAGCCGTGCGCGTCGGGGTGGTCCTCCATGCCGTCGATGACGCCGGTGAAGTAGTGGTGGGGGCCGCCGTAGAGGCTGCACAGGTCGTCCACCTCCAGGAAGCCGAACGCTTCGGAGGCCTGCCACATGATGCTCTGGAGTTCGGAGATCTCCTGGCTGTTCCAGGCGGAGCGCTTGCCGCCGTCGGAGAGGGTCTGGCAGGGGGGCGAGCCGTGGAAGCGGCGGGTGCCGCGCAGGGCGGGGTGGCGGGGGTCCAGCGTCCTGATGTCCGCCTCCACCACCCAGTAACCGGCCGCCCGGGCCGTGGCCGCTGCGTCCCGGTTCTGCTCGATGAGCACCCAGTCGCCGCCGTCGTCGACCAGCTCGCGGCCGGTGGCCATGCCGCCCGGTCCGCCGAAGGCCTCGACGCCGCGCTCGGGCTCGCCCTCCTGCCAGGTACGCGCCCAGTGCGGCGGGTAGGGGAACGCGAAGTCGGTGCACGCGCGGCAGTCGGCGCAGTCCGCGCCGGTCTCGCACACGGTGCAGTTGTCCTCGCACGTCCAGCCGTCCCAGTCGTACACCGCCGGCTGGAAGCCGTTCGCGTACGGACGCCCGTCCTCGTCCGTGGCTGCGGCGGTGTCGTGCACCTCGTCCATGTCCTCTGTCCTTGATCGTTGAGGCTTCTCGGTGGTGCCGGTCCGGGATTCCCGCCCCGCTCCGACACTGCTAATTCAATCAACTTTTAGAAGACGCGTCAAGACGTTTGCGCAGGTCACAGGAGGTTTCACCCTGGCGTCCGGACGCCATACGACCGCCTCGGTCGGGGGGCTCCCTCCTCGGTCGGGCAGGCGTCAGCCGACCGCGGGCCGCGTCGGGGTGCCGGGCTCGCCGGAGGCGACCGCCGCAGGCGGCTTGGCCTGGCGGTCCGGCGCGGGCTGTGGTCCCCTCCGGGTGCCCGTCCGGGGAGGGAGTCCCCCGACCGCCCACCCCCCCCTGCACCATCCACTCACCGCAAGGTCGGCCCGCGTCCCCCCGCCCCCTCCGAGAGAGGGCCGGGGGGTGTGGGGGGCGGCGCCCCCCGCGTCACCACAGGGCGGCCTGCAGGGTGCCCGCCTCCGGTGCCCGGAACGATGTCGCAGCCGATTCCCGGGCGGGCGCGGACGTCGCCGGCGGGGCGCCTGGAGCGGGCTTCACCTTCGCGGCCGGGCGGGCCGGAGCCGGGCCATCCTTGAGGCACGCGCACCGGCACCACCACACGCACGGTTCACCGTCCGGCCGCAGGATGAGCCGGGCGACGGCGATCCCTTGATGGTTGGTCACCCAGTCCTGGTTCCTGTCGACGTCCGGGCCGCCCCTCTGCCGGTGGACACAGATGTCGCACCGTCCGTTGAGGCAGTTCCAGCAGGTGCCCCGCTCACACATGCTCCACCGGGCGAAGCCGTGCGGGTACTTGCGCTCGATCTGCTGGATGTGCTCCGGCCAAACGTGCTCGCGCACCCAGGCGCCCGCCTCCTCCGGCATGGGCGAGGCGTTGGGGACCGGGTCGATGATGCCCATGATCAGGGCGGCCTGGAAGTTGAGCGCGGCCGTGTCCCGGACCCGCTTGCGCTCCTCGACGGTGAGGACCCGCTGGGGGCGCCGGATGACCGTACGCACGTCGCGCGCGGGACGCTGTTCGCGGGCGGCACGCGGGGCGAACAGGCGTCGCAGCAGGGGCTGCTCGGCGCGCACGGCGGTGTCCGGCGGGACGGCCCGGGACGCCTCGGCGGCGGGCCGGAGTCCGCTGCCGGGGCAGGCCTCGGCAGCGGTGCGGGTGGGCTTGTGGGGGGCCAGGACACCGGCCACGGTGGCCTTGCGCAGTCCGCAGCAGGGGCACCGGACGGCGCCCTCGACGGCGGGAGCCGGAGCCGGGACGCCGGGGCAGTAGCCGCCCTCGTCCTCCCACTGCTCGGTGGCCTCGCGCTCGGCGCGCACCTCCTGCTCGGCGAGCGTCACCGGCCGCCGGTACCGGCCCACGGCGCCGTACTCCAGGGCGGGCAGACGGTGGGCGGCGGCCTTCTTGTCGTCCATGCGCTTGTGCCGCTTCGCGACGCGGGCGTAGCGGGCCTCGTACGCCGCGGTGTCGCTGTCGTACAGGCCCGCCGGGTGCAGCCGCGCGAGCTCCAGAGCGACCTTGCCCATCGGGGTCGGCGTGAGCACCTGGACGCTGTCGGGGGCGGCGGCCGCGGTGAGGAACCCGGCGGCGTGCAGGGCCTGTGTCCGCTCCCGGTGGACCCTGCGGCCGCCGCTCCACACGCCGCGCTCGGCGGCCTGCCGGGCCTGCCCGTCGCGCCAGTACAGGCGGCCGGTCTCCGCGGCCTCCATCACCCGCACGTGCCCGGCGCTCCAGCCGAGTGCGGGCACGGCGCTCTCGGCGAGGAAGGCGTTCATGCGGGCGAGGTGGCGGTTGTCGCTGTCCATGCCGGTGGCGGCCCGCTCGACGGCCTCCCGCTCGGCCTCCGCGCGGCGTAGCTCGCTCTCCAGCTCGGCGCGCTCCTGGGCGGTGAGCTGGCGCTCCAGCTCAGTCCGCAGCGCGGCGGCCGTAACCTCGATCCCGGCCGCCTCCTGGGCGCGCACGGCGTGGTCGACGGCGCCACGGGCGCAGTGGCGCAGCGCACTGCCCGGCATCTGCGGGTCGGCCGCCCACCGCTCGGCCCGGGCGGCGCACCCTTCGGCCTCGACGGCCTCCCGGTGCACCGCGTGCATGACCTCTTCGAGGCGCGCTTCGCTGCGGGAGCTGCTGCGGCACATGGCGGTCAGCGCGTGGTCGTCAGCGGCGGCGGCGAGGTCGGCGGCCTCGCGGGCCACCCGGAGGCAGGTCTGCGGGGTCGGCTCCCCCGGCTCGCTCTCGTCCATGTCCTCTGTCCTTGATCGTTGAGGTTTCCCGGTGGTGCCGGTCCGGGATTCCCGCCCCGTCCGACACTGCTAATTCAATCAAGTTCTAGGGTGCGGGTCAAGCTGAATTCGCAGCTCAGAGGGCGGTTTCTCGGTCTCCCCTGTGACATGCGACGGCCAGCGCCTACCCCGTCGGGCGTGGCGCTGGCCGTCGCGTCGCGGTCCGCTTCAGGTCTGCTTGCGGGCAGCGGTGACGATCCGCTTCCAGGTGCTCAGGCCTCCGCCGTGGCGCTCTGCGAGGGCGGCGGCGACCTCGCCCGCCTTCCGGTCCGGCTCCGCGGCCAGAACCTCGGCCGCGAGCGTGATCCGGGGATCGGGACCCTTCGCCGGCTTGCGGCCGGCGACCCCTGCCCGGCTCCGGCTCATGGGATTGGAGTCGGCGTACGCCCACAACTGGCGCCGGGTGCGGTACTCGCGCACGCGCCCGCTCGGCAGCTCCTCGACCCGCACCGGAGCGGGCCACCCCGGCGGCGGGTTCTCGCGGTAGTGGCTGATCGCGCTCACGTCGATGCCGAGCACCCGGGCCTGGTCCGCCGGGGGGAGTTCCTCGTCGGGGTTCCCGCTGCGGTCCACGCCGCTCTGGGAGCGCTGGTAGGCGGCAAACCACGCCTCCCACTCCCGCAGCTCCCAGTACAGGGTGCGGCCTTCCCTGCGCGCGGCCGGATGACCGTTGGCCTCACGGTCCGCCCACAGGTTGCGCAGGGTGGCATCGCTGTAGCCGCTGCGCTCGATCAGGTCGGCTCGGCTGGCGTACTGGCGGCCGTCGATGGTCCTCACTGCGTGCACTCCTGGTGGTGTCGGTCGTGGATACGATGGTGCCCGGTTCGGTTTTGGGCTTGTTGAGGGCCCTCGGTGGCCGGACCGCCGGCCCGGCGGGATTCCCACGCTTTTGCGCCCCGCCGGGCCGCTTGATGTCCGGGGCCGGTCAGCTCCGGGCGCGCTCGATGATCTCGCGCAGGCTGATCGACTTCTTGAACTGGTGGCCCATGTCCGTCTCGGCCTGGGCGTACTCCTCGAACAGCTCGGGGTTGAGCTGCGCACTGCGCACGAGGTCGTCGGTGTGCGCGAGCGGGCAGGCCCGGCAGCTCAGGCGCCGCATGCCTTGGTCGTAGGCCTCGTGATGCTTGATGCCGTTGTCCCGGTGGGCCTTCCAGACCTGATCGGTGCTGAGGTGGTGGACTGGGAGCCACGTCGTCACCACGCGCAGCGTGCCCTTGCCGCTCATGCGGTGGCGCTCCAGGACCGGCTTCCTGGCGCGGGCCGGGGACTCCTCGGCGCGCATGCCCATCGCGTACCCGGCCCGGACCGGGCGCCCGAGCCTTAGCTCGGCGCCGACCTCATCCACGTAGTCGCGGCCGACCGCGGTCTTGGTGTCGCTCGTGCAGTAGCGCGCGAAGTGGCCGGGCCAGTTGCCGTGGGCGCGGATCCGCTGCCACAGCGACTCCCACAGCTTGCTGCGGCGGACGGCGAAGGGGACGCCGTACTGCTTGGCGTGTGCGCGGGCGACTTCGAGAGCGCCGGGCCACTCGACCAGGTGGCCGCGCTCGGTGGTCCCGAGGTCGCAGTGCAGGATGCGGACCTTGTGGAGCTGGCCCGCCTTGTCGGCCTGGGTGCAGACCTCGTGCACCGTGGACCCGCTGTCCTTGCCCCCGCTGTCGCCGATGACCACGACGTCGTGGGCGTCGAAGTCGAATTCGGCGGGCTCCGCCGGCGACTTCGCTGGCACGGCCGGCGGGGCGAACAGTTCCAGCTGTGCGGCGGCGCACCCGGTGGCGCACGGCGGGGTGAAGGGCTTGTTCGTCACAGTCGTCTCCTGGTTGAGGTGTTCGGTGTGGTCGTGCCGGGCCCCGGCGGGGGAGCGGGATTCCCGCCCCGCTCCCCCGCCGGACTTGCGCCGGTCACTCGGTCCCGGACGGCGTCCCCTGCAGCGTGGCGAGCCACGCCGTGACGGCCTGGACGCAGTCGGCGAGCTGGTCGGCCGGACGCGTCGTCAGCTCGCGCTCGGCGCCGGTGCCGTCACCCGCGAGCACGGTCCACTCGTCGCCGGGCGCGGGGGCGCGGTCGACGGTGATCTCTTCGTCGTTGCCGTAGCTGCCGAGGTAGAGCACGGCGTAGGGCTCGGCCAGCATGTCGGGGAAGTCCGGGCTGGTCTGGTCGCCGCCGATGACGAGCCACGTGTTCCCTGCGTCGTCGTCCCGGTGTGCGGTGATGCCCTGTTCGGCGAGGGCCGCCCGGGCGAGCTGCTCGGCGGTCTCCCCCACGCCCCTCTCCGGCGCGCTGCCGCCGCACTGCTGGACCTGGGTGAGGACGGCTGCCACGAGACCGGAGGTGTCCTCCTCGTAGGGGCGGCGCTGGCCGTAGGAGTCGTACACGTGGACGGAGCGGCCGTTGCGGTCGATCCGTGACGCCTGCCAGCTGGCGTGGTCCCGCACAAGGTGGTGGATGCTGACCTCGGCGCCGCGCGTGCCGTCGCGGTCGGCGGCCGTACCGGAGACGGTGATCTCGGTGCCGTCGGCGAGCGGCACGCGGACGTAGCGCCCCGCGCTGTCCTGCCGGTTCAGGCAGCGCACTCCCGTCGCGCGGAGCTGGGCGAGGGGGGCTGTGATCACCTCGTCGTCGGCGGCCGCCGCCTCGCCGACGTGCTGCTCGATCAGGTCGCGAACGGCCTGCACGGGCACGTTGCAGCAGTAGCGGCCGTCCATGTTGCCGCCGGTCAGGAACACTTCGGCGGGGTCCTCGTCCTCCCAGCCGCTGGCGTCGGGGGCGGGCAGGCCGGGCCAGAGGTAGACGTCGACGGCGTCCGCCCCGGCGGCGATGACGCTGATCGTGTGGCCGTCGGCCAGGCGAAGCGCGCCGTTGGTGCTCTGCGTGATGAGGCGGTCAAAGCGTGCGGTACTCACAGAGTTCTCCTGTTGAGGTTGTCGGTGGGGCCCGGGCGGGCGGGTATTCCCGTCTCCGCCCGCCCGGGCGGGTGTGGGCTACTGCTGGTAGGCGGTGATCAGCTCACGGACCTTCTCGTCTCCGACGCACCCGGCGGGCGCTCCGAATTCCGCGGAGGCCGGGTGCCGGTGGGTGCTGGGCAGTTCGCCGTTGCGGCCACGCTGGTGGGACCAGTAGCGCGGACCCTGCCAGCCGCACAGCTCGCACTTCTGCCACCACGGGTTGTCGCTGCCGGGGAAGCCCGTGTACGGCGTCCAGCGGTGCAGGGCCAGGGCGGCCATCACCTTGGTCGCCGCCTCGACGTTCCGGGGGGTGTGCGGCATCCGCGGGTGCAGCAGGGGCACCGGGCCGTCGAGCACCGGCACGGCGGCGGTCACGTCCTCCAGCGCCAGGGCGGTGATGCGACCGGCGGCGTACTGGGCGGCCACCTGCTCGGCGGCCGCGCGGGCGGCGGCCTGAGGGACGCCGCGACGGCCCTGCTCGGGGCGGCCGAGGTTGCGCTCGCCCTCGCTGGTGAGGGTGAGCCAGTCGCGGTGCCAGCGGAACACGGCGCCGATCACGGTGGTCTCGCCGATCAGGACCGGGTAGCGGCGCTCCCAGTCCGGGGTGCCGAGCCGGTAGGCCAGGGCGGTGGTGGTGGTCATCTGTGCTGCCTTTCGCTGAGGTTGTTCGGTGTGGGGGCCGGTGGCGCGGGCGGGGATTCCCGCCCCCGCCCGCGTCACCGGCGTCTGTGGGTCAGCGGCAGGTGGGGCTGCCGTAGACCAGGCAGCCGTGCCGCTTGTGGGTCATGAACTCCAGGTGGTCCCGGCACATGCGGGGCGTCCACGGCGTGGAGATCGGGAAGTAGGTGCAGCCGTCGGGGTCTTGCTGGGCGGCCCGGGCGGCCTCGTCGCCGTCGTACAGCTCGCCGTCACTGCCGCCGTCCGCGATGCGGATGGCGACCCACCCGTGGCCGCCGCCTTCCAGGTGCCTGTCGATGACCTCGACCATCCGGGCGGCGGCGTTGAACAGGGCGTAGTCGAGACGGGCGATGCCGGCGGCGTGCGCGTGGCTGACGGCCCGGAGGGCCAGCAGGCTCAGCGACTCCGACCCGGCGTCCAGGACGGAGCCCATCAGCTCGTCCCACTGCAGCTCGCGCTCGACCGGGTGGTCGGCCTGGCGCTCGACGTGCACCACGCGCCGCTCGGGGATCCGGTCCTCGCGCATGTGCTCGGCCCAGGTGGTGAACGGATCGCGGTCGTCGGCGATGACGAGGTACACGTCCGGACGCTTCACCCAGTGGGCGGGCACCTGGTTGATGGTCATGAAAAGTGGGCCCTTCGTTGTTGAGGTTGCTCGGCGAGCCGCCGGGTGGGCGGGGATTCCCGCCCCCGCCCACCCGGCGGGATCAGATGTCAGGCCCGGTGGGCCGGGTTGGTGATCACACGGAACGCGGTGCCGTTGCCGCCGATCAGGACCACACCACGGGCGAGCTCGGCCACGCGCGCGGGAATCTCGCCGTCCTGGAAGCCAGCCCTCTCCAGCTGGAACCACAGGCAGCCCGCCACGTCCTGGGGCTCGGTCGTCCAGTCGCCCTCGGCTGCGGTGATCCACTCCGCGCCCATCGGGCGCCACTGCCCCAAGTGCTTCGAGGCCTTCCATTCCGCGGGCCACCCGGCCCTAACGTCGGTCATCTGTACGCCTTTCGCTGAGGTTGCTCGGTGTGGGCTCCGCGAGCCCGGCGCCGGGCCGGGATTCCCGCCCCGTTCCGACACTGCTAATTCAATCAGGTTTTGGGGTGTGGGTCAAGCTAAAAGCCCAGCTCAGACGGCCCTTTTGCAGCTCGATCCGGCGTCCAGACGCCACACGGCCCGCCGGTCGGGGTGCTCCCTCCGCGGCCGGGCAGGCGTCAGCCGACCGCGGGCCGTTCCGGGGTGCCGGGCTCGCGCTTGCGCGACCGCCGCAGGCGGCTTGGCCTGGCGGCCCGGTGCGGGCTGTGGTCCCCTCGGGTGCCCGGCCGCGGAGGGAGCACCCCGGCCACCCACCCCCGAGCCCACCCGCTCACCTCAAGATCACTCCCGGCCCCCGCCCCCTCTGTGGAGGGCCGGGGGGTGTGGGGGGCGGAGCCCCCTGCATCACGGCAGACGGCGGGAGTACGGCAAGAACGCCGCACCCCCGCCCTGTTGTGCCGGAACAACGCGATGCGGGCGCGAAGGGGGCTGTTGTTGGGTCGACACAACAGGGCGCGGTCAGGTGATGTGGTCCTCGCGCCATTCCTTCATCGCCTTGGACACCGTGGCCGGCGCGACACCGATCCGCTCGGCGAACTTCGCCTGGGAGGGCGGCGGCTGCTCGGTCTCCTTGGCCCGGAGGAAGTCCTCGGCCAGACGCCGGCGTCCGGCCCGGTCCTCGGTGTAGCGCTCGCCCGGGTGTTCGCGTCCCTCCCCGACCGCGAAGCCGACGGCTCCTTCGCGGTAGCCGTTCGCACCGTTCACGGTGGAGCTGCCCGCGTACGCGAAAGCATTCGCGGCGAGCGACGCGGCGTTCGCGCCCACCAGTTCGCGGTCGCCGTTCGCGACGGGTCCGGCCGGGCTGTACGGGGCGGGCACGGTGCTCCTGACGACCGATCGCGCGGGGGCGGCCGCAGGGACCGATGCGCGTTCGCGGTGCGATTCGCGCAGGTCAGCGCCAATTGGAGGGGTCGCGTCGGTGACCGCGAACGCCGGGTGTTCGCTTGCCGGTCCTCCGGGCGTTCGCACGGTCTCCATGCCGGTGAGGTGACTGTTCGCGGCGGCCGGTCCCACCGGCCCGGCGTTCACGCTCGGCACCTCGACGCCGTTCGCGGCGTTCACGGTGTTCGCGGCGCCGTCGAGCGGGGTCGCGTTCGCGCGGTCGGTGTTCGCGGCGTTCGCGCGATCGGTGTTCGCGCGATCGGCGTTCGCGGGGAACAGCTCGGCGTTCGCGATCAGCTGGGCGGGGATCGGGAGACCTCGGCCGGCGTCGCGCATGGCGCGCAGCTCGACGGGGCGGGCCTTCTGCTTCCACTTCCTGCCGTACTTCTCGCGCAGCTCGTCGCGCAAGGTGAGCCGGTCGCGCTCCAGGTCGAGCGCTTCGGCGCGGGTGTAGACATCCCACAGCCTCATGCGCCGCCACACGCCGAACGTCGGCAGGGGTGCGAGGACCCAGCGGGCGATGCCGAGCGGCTCGAACTGGCGGCCGTCGGCGATGCGGGCACGGCGGGCGATGGCCCGGCGCAGGGCCTCGGTGATGACCACGACCAGTCCGGGCATCGTGGCGTGGGCGGCGGCCTCGACGTAGTCCATCCATCCGGCGGAGCCGTCCGGCGGCCACCCGCTGGAGGCGTTGAACACGACGGTGGCCACGGTCAGCACCCAGGCGAACCACCGCAGGATCGGGGCCGGGGTGCGGATCGCGCACAGGAACAGATCCGCGGCGATCAGCCCGATGATCCCGACATCGATGCCGACAGGGAAGACGTACGAGAACCAGCCCCACCCCCAGCCGAGCGCCAGGTCGCGAACGGAGCGGTAGCTACCGGTGAAGCCGATGACCGCAAGAGCGAGGGCGTTGACCGCGACGACGGCGGCGGAGGCCAGCAGGCCTCCTCGGATGGGGACCAGGGCGTCGCCGTCGGCGGCGGTGCTGCTGGCGGGTATCGGCGGTCGTCGCTCAGCGCCGGTCACCGCGTGCGTGGTCACGGCGGGACACTCTCCTCGTTCTCGCGGGCAAGGTGATCAGCACCGTACGCCGAAGTGGCGTACGAGCGGAGGACTCGGAGCCTTAGGCATGGAGAAGGCCCCCGCCGAAAACCGGCGAAGGCCACCAAATCAACTCGAAGGGTGTGCCGCTACTTGCGGCGCGTCCGCATCGCGGCCGCGCCACCCCAGGCGACGCCGGCGAAGGTGAGCACGTCCTTGGCCGCGCCGAACTCGCCCATCAGCAGCAGCACGATCGCGATGACGAACGCCACGGCCCCGAGGACCGCGAGTCCGGGGGTCGCGGCTAAGCGCTGTCTGACCATCAGGCAAAGCGCCAGCGCGGCGCCTGGGTGGTTGGAGGCTACGGCCGGGACTTAGCGGTGTCCTCGTAGATCTCGACAACGTCGCGTGCCTGCCAGGCCAGCCGGTAGGCGAGGGCGATGACCTGGAAGATTTCGGCCGTGCTCGGCAGTTCCTTGTCGGGGAACTGGGACTGGACGTGGTGGTAGTGGACCGCGTCGGCAACGGCGGTGACGCCGGCGGGGAGCAGGCCGTCCTTCTCGGCGCGCTGGTAGGTCTGCACGACGTTCGATGACCAGTTTCCCGGGATGTCGCCGTAGTAGCAGTGCGCGAGTTGTAGGGCGCACACGCGCAGGACCTCCCAGCTCGATGCGATGGCCCGCTTCGGATCCGTCGGCGCGACCGCGACCGCGTCCTCCAGGCTCATGCCGGTGGTGATCTCGGGGATGTCGGCACCGGGGCGCACGGAGGTGAGCCAGTCGGGTACCGGCTGCACTGCGGCTGGCCGGCCGCGCGCCGCGACCCATCGCTCACGAAGGTCGTCGGTGTCCGCGCCGAGCGCAGCGGCGAGCTTGTCGACGAGCGGCCAGGTGGGCAGTCGCCGTCCGGCGAAGGCCTCGCTGATCGTGCTCTTGCCGTACCCGGTCCGTGCCGCCATCTGACGGGTCGAGGGGGCGCCCGCCGCGGCGTGCAACTGGCGGAGCTGGTGGGCGAAGGCCTCAACTGCGGTCACAGCAACCTCCGGTGGTGCGTCTGCGCCCGCCCAGCGTAGAGGCGTCCGGTGTCCCTGTCCGGCTCTGTCCGGGAACCGTCCGGACAGCGCCGCAACTGTGCCGGAGTGCTGTCCGGACACCCGCCGGACACGGTTTCGTTGACATTGCCGCCCCGTAATTGGCCCCCGCCGAAAAGGGATATGGGCGTCCGGCGATGACTTTCGGCGTCACTTTTAAGGAATCTCGGTCCCGCTCTGCATATACGAGGCGACAGACACGTTAGAACCAGCTTCGACCCTCGGGTCATGCGGACGCGGAGACAAGGAAGAACATGCGCTTCAACGACACGGGGGGCCCGGACACCCACGCCCGGGGCTACACCAACGACACCGAGGACGACGGGCAGGACCTGCCCGAGGACGTCCAGAACGACGTGGACCGCGTCGCCGACGCGGTCGCCGCGGGCTTCCGGGGCCCGGTCTGGCACCAAATGGCCGAGGAGCTGTACGCCTACTCCTTCGGCCGCCTGTGCGCGGCGATGCGCCGGACGGACAAGCTCATGCGCCTGACCGCGAAGTCGAGGACTCCGCTGGCGATGACGGACGAGGACCGCGCCACGCTGTACCGCAGCGCCCCCGACCGCGAGCATCTGGCCATCCTGACGCTCAACGTCGCCATGGAGACCTTCCCCCAGCGGCTCAAGATGGGCGGGTACGACCCCGCTCACAACCGCGGCAAGGACGGCAAGGCCTCCAACCTGACGTCGTACTTCTACGGCCGGTGCGGACTCGTCTTCCCCAGGGTCTTCTACATCTGGCGGGCCGAGCGCACGGACCGCTTCCTCCTGCACGCCGTGCGGATGGGTGATGGCGTCCTCGCTCACGCGCTCGGGCAGACGGGCCCCGAGCCGGTCCCCGAGGACGTCGGCGACCTGTGCGACGCCCTCACCGACATGATCAACAGGCTCAAGCCGCGCGACCGGGCGGTGTGGAACCTGACCGTGGACGGCCTTAGTCAGGGCGAGATAGCCGACGTGCTCGGCATCAAGGTCGGTGACGTCGAGAACGCCCGCTACCGCCTGCGCAGCCAGGTCAGGACGCGCAGGCGCAGCGGCGAGCTGTACGTCCCGCCGGGCGTCGAAGCCGAGTGGGCCCGCGCCCGCGCGATGGCCAAAGCCAGGAAGAAGGCGGCCTGATGAGCACCCCGATGCAGCAGCCGGGGCCGCCCCCCGTACCGCCGACGCCCCGGCCGGGCGCGACGCGGGTGACGGGCGCCACCGTGCTCGGCGGAGGCGCCGCGATCAGCGCGCTCACCTTCGTGGGCGCCCCCTGGTGGGTGGTCGCCGTCGCCGTGGTGCTCGCGATCGTGACGCCCGGCACGATCCTCTTCGTCCAGGCCGTCGTCCCCCAAGATTCCGAGCACAAGCGTGACCTCTGGCTGGCCCTCATCCGGTTCCTGGAACGCCGCCGGGTGCGCAGGAGGACCGGCCGGAACCGCCAGTGAGCGGCCGCTGGCGCCACCGGGCGCCACAGCACCGAGGAAGGGCCCGACGGTCGCGACGACCCCGGGCCCTTCCAGTGCAATGTGCTTCCTCCCTGGCGGGCGCCGGGGCCGATGCCCGCGGCCCCGGCGCTGCCTCGGTCGGGCTAGACGCCCATCTCCATGACCGCGCGCATCTCGCGGCGCAGGTCCGGGCCGTCGAAGCCGTTACCGGGGTCGGGGACCATCGTGCTCACACCGCCTCCCGGGCGGCGACGCCGGCGGTGATGCAGCGGTCGCACCGGACGACGTCCTCGGGGAAGTCGTCGTCGTAGACGGCGAGCAGGTCCATCGGACTGCGCACCGGCACCCAGGCCGGGCCGGCGCAGCCGCCCAGGCAGGGCACCTGCGCCTCGAACCCCCAGTCCATCGGGTCGGGTGCCGAGGTGCGGTAGACGAGGGTGATCTCGTCACGGCCGACGGCGAGGGCGCCGACGGGGTCGTGGTTGGGGCGCAGATTCGTCCAGTGGAAGGCGTCCGCCAGGTCCTCGCCGAAGAATCGGCGGGCCAGTATCCGGCGGGCGTGCTCGGTGTGGTCGCCGTCGGCCTGCTGGTCAGGGTGGATGCGGTCGACGGAGCGCTGGAGCAGGGGCCGCAGACGCATCAGTTGGTCGTCGGTGACCACGTGGTCGAAGCCCTCGGCGCGCAGGCCCGGGCGGGCGGCGGCGATCTGCTGGAACTGGTGGCGCACCACGGCATCGGGCACCCGCCGGTTGTCCGGGCGGCGGGCGTTGCGGGCAAGGCACTGTTCCAGGGTCGTGGTCATCACGATCGCGGAGGCGGGCAGTTGGTGGGTGTGGGCCACCTCGATCAGTTGCTTCCTGACGTCGAAGCGGGTGTTCGTGGCGTCAACGACGCAGGTCAGTCCGCGGGCCAGGCGCCGCTGCAGGACGGCGTCCAGCAGGGCCACGGCGTCGGCGGTGGCCTCCTGGTCGCCCGCGTCACCGGAGACGGCCCAGCGGTAGGAGTCGAGTTCGAGCCGGTAGTCGGCGGGCCACGTGCGCGTGAGGGTGGACTTGCCGGAGCCGCTCGCGCCGATCATCACAACGACAGACGGTTCGGGGATCGGGTTCATCTTGGGGATCTCTCCTGAGTGTCGGGTTCGGAGGGCCCCGGGGGCGGCCGGCGGATTCCTGGCCGGGATGGCGGCCGCGCCCCGGGGAGTCGTGCCCTGGTGTGCCGGGTGGGTCAGTTGACGGCGGCCGGGACGCGCTGGCTCTGGCGCCAGGCGTCCAGCACCTTCTTCGGGATCTGCCCCCGGTCCGGCACCTCGTGGCCATGCGTGCGGGCCCACGCCCGGACGGTGCTGGGCTCGTAGTCCCGTTCCTGCCGCCTGCGCTTGGCGCCGGCGGTCTGGGGCCGGAGCGTCTTCTTGCGGGCGCGCAGTGCGGCGAGGCGTTCCTCCAGTTGGTTCTCCTCGCTGGAAATCTTCTCCAGCTCGGCATCGACGGTGCGCCGCTCGCGCAGCGTGGTAAGGACGGCGGCCGCCTGTTCGCCGTCGGCGCGGACCTTGGTGTCGTCGTGGGCGGCGGCCCACGCGAGCAGCGCTGCAACCTCGGGCATGGCCTCGGTGACCGGCTCCGGCGCCGGGGTGGTCTGCTCGTCGTCGTTCTGCTCCGTGCTGTCAATGATCTCGGCGATCTCGTCCTTGGGGACGTTCAGCTCGGCGGAGATCCGGTCGGGGCTGTAGCCGTCCCGGTGCATGGACCGGACTACCGCGTCGTAGGCGTTCACCTGTGTGTTCTCCCTTGCTGCGGGGATGGATTGGGCGGGATGGAAGCTGAGGGCGGGCCACCGGCCGCGTCCGGCTTCACCCGTGCATGGGGCGAGGGGCTGCACGAGGCACGGCGCGGAGCGTCGTTCCTCGAGCAACGCAGACCTGCGGCGGCCGGAGCCTGGCGGTGGTCAGGCCGCGAGGCGCATGCGCTGCGGGAGGGAGCGCAGGGCGGCGAACGCCGGGGCCAGCAGCAGGCGGCGGCCGCGGCGGGTGCGGCCCTTGACCCGGTACATGGCCTGGTCGGCTGCCCCGAGCGCGGCCGAGAGGGTCGGCTCGGGGAGGTCGGCGAGCCGGGCGGCGCCGATGGAGGCGCCGACGCTCAGCGTCACGCCCTGGTGCTCGACGGGCTGGCGCAGCAGCTCGGCGAGGTCGGCGAGGCGGTCGTCTAGGCAGGCGTCATCCTCGATCACCGCGACGAACTCGTCTCCCCCGAGCCGTCCGGCCACACCGTGGGCGCCGCACCAAGCGGTCAGCCGCACGCCCGTGGCCGCCAGGACGGCGTCACCGGCCGGATGACCGTGCACATCGTTGACCGGCTTAAAGCCGTCCAGATCCGCGAGGAGGACCGCTGCGTGCGGGCGGCGAGCGATGATCTTCTGCGCGCGGCGCGTCCAGCCGTCGCGGGCCCACAGTCCGGTGAGCGGGTCGCGACCGGAGCGGTCCAGGCGCCGGTAGAGGCGGCTGGCGTGCAGGGCCCACCCGCCGGCCAGGGCGAGGATCGCGAGGAACTGGGTGACGTCCAGGTCCGTCATGCCGCCCGCCTCATCGCGTTGCGGCGCAGGGCGTTGCGCTCGGTGCGGGTCTTGCCACCCCAGACGCCCTCAGCGGCCAGGTGCGGATTGGCCAGGGCCCACGCCAGGCAGTCGGCCATAACGGAGCAGGCGCTGCAGAAAGCCTTGGCGGGACCGGCGGTCACACCCTGCTCGGGGAACCAGAAGTCCGGGTCCTGGAGGCACGGCTCGTCTCCGCTGATCTCCGGGTACGGCACCGACGGGTCGGCCAGCGGGATCGGCACGACCGGAGTCGGCTTTCGGTTCGTCTTCTGAGCCATGATGGGCACTGCCCTTTCCTCTGTAGGGGTTCGGGTGGCCCGGGGCGGGCGCATTGCTTGGCCGTGGTGCCGCCCGCCCCGGGGCGGATTCACAGGACGTCGTCGTGCCAGACGACCCTTATGGCGCCGACGTCGGCGACCGCGCCGGCGCGGTGCCGGATCGCGGTCTCGGTGTCGACGTCCTCGCGGACCTTCTCGACCACGTCGCCGTGGCAGGGGAAGGTCGATGCCGGATACGTGAACCACTGGACGCCGGTCCGGGGCTGCTCGCCCGGGACGCGGATCGGGATCGCAACCGCCCAATGCGCCATGAGGTTCACCTCCTTTTCTGCGTTCCTTCGGAAAGATCCGGGGCTGTCCCGGCTCCCCTTGCCGCCCCGCACCCGGCCGGGCGGCGCGGGCAGCCGTCAGCGCAGGACAGTGGTGGCCACGGCGTCAGCCCTCCTCGCTGGTCCGGGCCGCGCTGCCGACGGCGGGCACCCGGCTGATGACGGACTCCAGGACCTGCCACACCCGAACCCCGGCGGCGGCGCCGTACTCAGGAGCGGCGAGGGTGATCCGTACGGAGCGGAAGACGTCGTCCAGGGCGCCGGAGCCGATGCCGGGCCACATGCCGCGCAACTGGGCGCCGTTGAGGTAGCCGCCGAAGCCGGTGTGCGGCTCGTCGCCGCGCAGGGTGACGGTGATGCCCCGCTCGCCGGTGTCGACCGTGTCGGCGACCTCGACGTCGAGGCCCGCCTCGTAGGCGGCGTCGACCAGGTCGCGCACCAGGCCGGGGTCGCGGACGAAGCCCTCAACAGCTGCCTTCTGCTGCCAGATCAGTCCGTCGAACCCGACCTCGGGGTCCACGCCGGGCTGGGAGGTGACGGTGACGTACCCGGCGCGGTTGGCGGCCGCGAGGGTCGGGATGAGTGCGCGGGTCTCCTCGTCGGGGCTGCAGCCCGGCGCGTACCCGGGCCAGGAGGGGAGTTCGCCCTCCAACCACAGAGCCATGAGGTCACCGAGGTCGGCGAGGGTGGTGGCGGTCTTCCACCGGCGGTCCTGGCGGCGGCGCTCCAACAGGCGCTCCAGGAAGGGCAGTCGGCTGGATAAGCCACAGAATTTGGGTCCGTGGGCCATGGGTTACTTCGCCTTCCGGCCGCGGCGCGGCTTCTTCTCGGGGACTGGCGTCGTGCGGGGCACGACGTTCAGGGCGGGCAGACCGGTGAACGGGTCGACGGTCAGCTGCAGCTCGTCGACGTCGTTCGGGTTCGGCTTGCGGATACGGCGCTTCGGCATGGTCAGTCCCGTTCGTTGGCGTCGGTGTGGTTGTCGCTGAGCTGGTGCAGCAGGTACAGGGCGGCGAGGATGAAGGCCATGAGGGCGCCGAGTCGCAGGGACACGGCGGCCGGTACGGCGATCAACACGGCAACGGCCAGGTAGCGCACGCGGGCTCCTCTCGGGCGGGCCGGGCTGTCCGGCCCCACCGCACCCCCACGGACGGGCCGCGGGGGACGGAAGGGCAGGTCAGGCGGTGCGGCGCTCGTCGTCGTCCTTGACGACGTGCAGAGGCGGGAGCTGGCCGGAGGCGCGGAGCATGGAAATCGGGTCCAGCGGGCCGTCGGCGAGGGCGGCACGGTGCGCGCGGGCCTCCTCGATGGCGGCGGCGGCCGCGGACTGTTCGCGGGCGGCCTCGATCCTCGCGTTCGCGTCGATCTTGGCGATGGTGATGTCGGCACTGCGGTCCATCTGGAGCGCGGCCATCTCGTTGGCGTGCGCGGTGGCCACTCGGCGGTCGTCGCGGCGGGAACGGGCGATCAGGACGCAGGACGCGATGACGGCGACGATCCAGATGATCAGGGCCGGGGCGATCGGGTCGGAGTAGACGCCGACGGACAGGGCGCCGAAGGTCAGCGCCATGGACGAGAAGACGGCGCTGGCCGTCTCCTCGTCGTTCTTGGTGGCGAAGTAGCCGGAGGCGGCACCGAAGGCGAGCATGAGTCCGGCGGCGCCGGGCGAGTGCTCAGCGCCCTGGGCGTTCCAGATCCTGGCCAGGGCCAGCAGCGTGCCGGCGGCGGCGGTGGTGCCCACGTAGGCGCGGTGCTCGCTCAGGAAGTCGGCAGGGGTCTTCGGGGCGGGCATCTGGCCGGGGGCCGGGGTCTGCTCGGGCATCGGGGCTCCTCGCGGGTGGGTCAGTCGGCGGTGTCGGAGTTGGCGGCCGCGGCCCGGTCCTCGACCTGGGCTCGGTGCTCGATCAGCTGGCGGCGGACGTATTCGCGCCCGTAGCCGATGGCCTCGCAGGCCTCGGCCTGCTTGACCTCGCCGCTGTCGATCGCGGCGGCGACGTCCGCCCAGAAGTCGAACTCGGCGTCGGCCTTGCGCTGGTCGCGGGTGGTCTTCGCGGCCGCCAGGCGCTGCTGGACCTGCTGCACGCGGTGGGCTTCGGCGGCCTTCTCGGCGTCGGACTTGGGCATTGCGTCTGCTCCTTCGGGATGGGGGAGGATGGGTTCTCCTCCTGCTCCGGTCTGGAGCGGGTTCGGAGCCCGGGGCGGCCGGCTGACCTTGGCCGGGATGGCGGCCGCCCCGGGGCGAAGTCACTCGCTGAGGTCGCGGTGCCCCATCGACTCGGCGGCGGCACGGACCAGGGCGACGGTGTCGCTGAGCGCGGCCGCCTCCTCCCTCTCGCCGTCCAGGGCGTAGGCGTTGCGCAGCTTCACGGTCAGCCCGTGCAGCGCGGGCAGGACCTGGCTGGCCTGGAGGTTGAGGCGGATGTCGTCGTAGTTCGCGCCATTGGTGATGTCCTCGACGGCGTCCCGGAGAGCCGTGGTGGCGTTCCACAGGTCGTCGCCGTCGCGGCTGTCGGGGTCGATGCGGTCAGCGATGTAGTACGCGAAGCCCTTGACCAGCAGGGCGGCGCCCCACGTAGCCAGGATCAGCAGCATCGCCATGTTGGCGGTGATGGTCAGGACCGGGGCGAACTCGGTGACGTCGTTGACCGTCCAGGCGAGGACACCGGCGACGACGACACCGGCGGCGGCGGTCGGGACGTGATCGCCGATCAGGCGCAGGACGTGGGTGGTACGGCGCAGGGTCGACAGGCCGCGGCCGTTGCCGTCGGCGGAGTTGAGGTGCATCGCGGTCATGAGCGGGGTTTCCTTTCCCGTCGGTGTGCGGCTCCGGTGAGTGCCACACCCCTAGAGTGCCTACTTTTTGTAGGCCTGTCTAGCGTAGGCCTACATTTTATAGGCCCAATTTTGTTGCCGCTGGTCAGGCGACCCGGGAGGTGACCGGGACGGCGGGGGCGGGGATCGTGGCGTGGGCGGCGGCCGCGAGACGGGCGACGAGTTCGTGCGCGGCCTCGCCCGCCTCCCGCAGTGCGTCGACCAGGTCGACGTTGCCCGTGGCCGTGGCACTGGTGGTCAGGGCGTCCAGGTAGACGGCCGCGTCGTAGATGTCGCCGCGCAGGTCGACCAGGCCGGGCTGGAAGGCGGGGGCGCTGGTCAGGCTCGCCGCGCCGGCCAGGTGCTCGGGCATGTTCGCCTCGCGCAGCTGGTCGATCTGCTTGTCGAGTGCCGCAGCGAGTTCCTCGGCGCTCTCGTGCGCCCAGTTCTTCCCGATGAGGCGGGCGGCCAGGGCGGTGAGCTTGGAGGGGACGTTCACGGTGGCTCCTTCGTCGTCGGGGAATCCGGCCTGGAGGACCGGGCGTTCACGCCAACTCCCGCACTTCGGAACTGCCGGAGTTACAGAGTTCGGGAATCAGCGCGAGCGCCGGGGCGGGTCATTTGCTGGTGGTGCGGCGTTCGTCGTCGCCTTGGCGGGCGCGCTCGGTGGGGCGTTCGTGCTTGCCCTGGCGGGCGCGCTCGGCGCGGCGCTCGGCGGCCGCCAGGGCGGCGGCGGCCGGTCCGTCGCACTCGACGCAGGGGACGGAGATTCCGGGGGCGGTCATCCGGCCGGTGTCCTGGCACACCAGGCACTTCGGGCCCTTCTTGGGGGCCTGGACGCCGTAGGCCTTGCGGTAGGCGGATACCGGCGGGGTCTTCGGGGCTTTCGGCTTCGCCGGGCGGCGGGAGGCCGTAATCGGTTCGACGCCTCCGGCCTGCATGATCCAGGCCGTCCGCAGCAGGGCGGCGACCGGGCGCATGGCCTCGTTGCGCACCCGCTTGCCGACCCTCTTCTTGGTCGAGCGGACCTTGCGGCGGATCTTCGCCCTCGCCTTGCGCCGGCCGTACTTTGCGACGTCGACTGCGGCCTTGCCGACCTCTTCGACGAGGTCGATCGGCGGGGGCGGCTCCTCGCCGAACCCGGCCTCGATCAGCCACAGCCAGTCGGCCTCGTGCCGCCCGGCGCGAAAGCGGCAGTAGGCCATCCACTGCAGCACGTCCACACGGCCCTCGACCCAGGTGTGCCCGACCGGGCAGGCGGCCTCCACCACGGCGTCCACGCCGCTCTTGTAGGCCAGCCGCAGGCCGGTGTCGGCTTCGCACACCGGGCAGGCGATCACGGTCGGAATCCACGCCCGGCGCCACGTGTGCTCGGGGTCCTCGATGACATAGCGGAAGCGGCGCTCGACTAACAGGTAGTGATCACCGTCGTCGGGGCTGAGGGCTCGCCACGGGCTGATCGGCATCGGATCTCCTCCGGGGGAACAATCGTGATCTTTCGGGCGTAACAGCGGCGGAACTGAGAGGAACGTGCAGGTCAGAGCTGTGGAACAGGCCTGGAACAGGGGCCGGGAGGGGGGAACATGTTCCGGCCCGGGGCGGGGGTTCCGGCCCTGTTCCGGGCCGGTTCCCCCTCGCTGACCTGCATGTTTCCGGGTGTTCCGGAAGCGGGTCAGCTCCCGTCGGTCTCGCCGATGAGCGTCTTGAGGTCGCGCAGGCGGTAGCCCTTGACGGTCTTGGAGGCGCCCTTGGGGCGGTAGGACTCCTTGGCCCACTTCTGGCCGCGCGGGGCCAGGACCTTGTCGAGCACCAGGGCCAGGACGGCGCCCTTGGTCATCGGCTCGCCGCCTTCGGGGCCGAAGCGGTCCAGGTCCCACGACGTCGGGTCGAAGCAGTGGAGCTGGTCGAACAGCTCGTCCTCCGTCAGGCCGCTCGGGTTGCCGAGGTCCCGGTAGATCGTGCGGATCGTGCGCAGCAGGACCGGGAGCGGTGTCTCCTCCCCGTCCTCGTGCTCCCACGGCTCGCCGCCGCCGGGGTTCGGCAGCACGACGCCGGGAGCGAACGCCGCCGACTCGGCGTCCAGCTCGCACAACCCCGCCTCAGCCCGTTCAACGGCCCGGCGGTCGGCCTCCTCTTCGTTGAGGATGCAGGCCCGGTACGGGATTGGCTCGCTGTAGTCGCCGCCCGCCAGTACGTACGCCACGGACGCGTCGTTGACGGCGTCGCCCATGGCGGGCAGCAGCCGGTCCGGCCGCCAGCCCTGGGCCATCGCGCCGCCGCCGGCGATCTGCACGATGTCGTCCTTGTCGCAGGCGCACATCACCTGGACCGGGAGCTCGGCCAGCCACATGTTCGCGCCCACCCGGTCACGGGTGACGCCCTGGGAGGCGATTTCCAGGCACACATCGGACTTCGCCGAGGTGAGAATGATCTGCTTGACCAGCTCATCCAGGCGGAGCGGCTTCTCCTCGCCCTCCTCGGTCTCGGGGAAGGTCTCGCTTTTGGCCGCCATGACCAGCGCGGGGAATTCATCGATGACGATGGTGATTCCGGGTCGCTTCGGGCTGGCCTCCCAGTTCAGGCCCATTCCGAGCCGGTCGAACAGCTTCGGCCGACCCATTCCGACTGCGAGGGCCCATTCGAGAACGACCCGGGCTTCCTTCGGCGTGCGGGCGACCGCGGACATGCACTTGCGGTACGGACCGAAGCCGGAACCGTACGACCCGAGGTCGATGCCCACGATGATGCGGTCGCTGGTCGCGGTGAGCGCGTCCAGGCGGGCCCGCAGCATGGTCGACTTTCCGGAGCGGGACTTGCCGATGTAGGCCGCGCTGGTCCGCTTGCCCGGAAGGGCCAGGATGCGGCCGGACATGTCGGCGCCGAACTGCGCCTTGTGCAGCTCGTGCGTGGTGACCGACTTCGGCGCCCGGTAGGGGAGTTCCGGGACAGCCTTCCACGGGTTGGCGCCCGGGATGCGCAGCACGCATTCGTTGCGGGCCTGCTTGGACTGCTGCAGGAGCGCCGAGTTCGTGCGCACGCCCGGCAGGCAGGCTTCCAGCAGGTCCAGGTTCGCCGACAGCTTCTCCGGGGTCTGGTTCTTGAGCACGATCACGATCTCGAAGCCCCAGCTGTGCAGGCGGACCTGCAAGGAGTGGACGGCGATGCCGACGTCCTTGGTCAGCGCCTCGTGGAGCATCGCCTCGAACGCACGCGGCGTCATGCCCATCTCGAACCGGTCCGGCAGACCGGCCTCGGTGCGCTCCAGCTCCTCCAGCTCCTCCGGCGACATGTCCGGCTGACGGCCGGCACGGGCCAGGACCGCGAGGTTGACCAGCACGCCCGCGCCCAGGCCGATCAGGCCGTCCATGAAAACGAACCCGGCGGCGTCGATCCCGGCCATCGGCAGGTAGGCGGCGGCCGCGCGCTGGAAGAACTTGCTGCGGGCCGTGGAGGCTGCCGTCGTGGCCTGGACCAGGGCCATTGAGGAGTTCTGCTGCGCGACGTCGGCGGCCTTCTTCTTCGCGTCCCGCTGGAGCAGCGCGAACTGGGCCCGGCGGGCCGCGCGCTCCGCTTCCCTCGCGAGCATCTCGGCACGGGCCTTGGCGGCGGCGGCGTTCTGCCCCTCGACCCCGCGCACCCAGCGGTGGATGCGCATGCCGCCGCGGACCGTGGTGGGCACCACGCCGCGCGGCGTCCGCTGCCGCGCCACCCACCGGCGGATCCGGCGCCGGGCCTGGCGCTGGACGTACACGCGGCGGGCCGTGCGCCCCTCCGGGGTGCGAAGCGCGGGGCTGATCCACGGTGCGTCGCCCTCCGGGTCCTCCCCCAGCTCCCACTCCCTGGCGGTGAACACCTTGCCCTCGACCGGCGCGGGCGCCTCGGGCTTGGTCATGTCGACGCGGGGCGCCGGCGCGGGGGTCTGTGGCGCCGGGGTGTCGGAGACCTCGGGCGTGCTGTCGGCGAAGGGCAGTCGGATCACCTTCGCGACCGGCTCGCCGTTGCCGTTCTTCGCCGTGCGCTCGTCGGTCTCGTTCATGCTGGTCTCGCCTCCTCTTCTGGGGTGGTGGCGAGACGGGGACGGCCATCGTCTTGGTCGGTGAGGGACCGGCCCCGTCTCGCTCTGTTCAGTTGGTCCGGGAGTCTGTGAGCCTGGGAGTTACGGACTTACAGACTCTGGTTTGCGCGGCGTGTGTCAGCTGGTCGCGGCGAGGTGCAGGACCGGGTCGCCGTTGTGCTCGCGGTCGGCTTCCTTGATCCGCGCGCGGCACCAGGTCTCCCCGCGCACCATCCGCATGTTCTTCTCCGGCACCTCCTTCTCGAAGTACCGCTGCACGTCCCGCCAGCCCGTCTCCTGGCCCGCACGCAGCCGCGCGAGGACCCACTCGCGGGCCGCGTTCTTCTCGGCCTCGGCCTGCTCCGGGGTGGCCGCGCGAGCGGTCTCCGAAGCCAGCGCGCGGGCCGCGCGGGACTGCTTCGAACCGCCCTCGTCAACGGCCTTCTGGCGGCCTCGCACGGAGGGGGGGTTGTTGGGTTTGACCTGCTCCTTCGCGGCGTGCGTGCGGGCCGCGCGCGGGCCTTGTGCGGCCTCTCCAGCGGGGACCCCGGCACCCTTTTCGATCTTCGTGGCAGAGGTCTTCGCGTGGTCCGCGCGCAGAGCGTTCGCGGGGTCCGTGAGGATCTTCCCGATGGCCTCCGGGTTGATCATCCAGCCCTTGCCGGCGGGCACCTCGCGCACCGGCTCGACGGGCGCGTCGAACATCGCGAGCGACGCCGTGGGCCTCAGCTCGTCGTGCTGCTCGACCAACCCGGCGACCTTGTCCGCGCGCTTCCCGAACCGCTTGAGGATGCTCCTCTTCACGCCCGGCTCGGCGCCGTGTTCCTGGCGCCACGCACGGTCCCACGCCTCCCCCTTCGACAGGGGCGGGATCGTCGCGGTGCGCAGCCACATGGCCCGCCAGGTGACACGCGGGTGGGTGATCCTCCGCAGCAGCGCGAGACGGATCTCCTCCGCGTTACGACCGCTGGCCGCGTGGCTCTGGGAGTGCATGTAGATCTCCCAGACCGCCACGCCGAAGAGGCTGGAGGCGGCGAACACGATGGCGAGCTGTGGCTCGTCCGCGTGGTGCCAGGCGTTCAGCGCGGCCGCGACCGAGGCGAACAGCCAGGTCATCACCGTGTAGAGGCCCGCGGGCTTGTTGTTGGCGACCGCCCACTTGCGCAGCCACGCCATCGCCCACGTCGCGCCCTCGATGAAGACGGGCACCATCAGCGCCAGCACCCAGATCACACCGAGGCCGACCACCGCCGAGAACTGCCCGGGGAAGGCGAACGTGATGCTGGTGACCACCACGGTCATCACCCACGGCAGCGGCTGGCCGATCGCGGCGGCGAGCCGCTCGTTGCGGGCCTTGCGGGCAGCGGCCCGCTTCTCTCGGCGCTTGGCCTTCTCCTCCAGCCGCTTCGTCTTCGCCGCCTGCTTACGCAGCCGCTTGCGGTCGGCGGCCTTCTCGCGCTCCTCGGCGATCTGGATCTGCGTCAGGGCGTTGGTCTTGCGCCCCTCCGCCTCGGCGTGGGTGGCCGCCGCGCGGGCCTTGACCTTGTCCATCTGACGGCGGCCCTCGTAGGTCGTCGTCTCCATCAGCGAGTCCTTTCCTGGCCGTGCCCCTGGCGGGCGCGGGTGACGCGGGCGATCGGGTCGGAGACGTGGAGGGAGGTCAGGACCTCCCAGGAGTCGAAGTCAGCGCCGGTCCAGTCCGTCATGTCCGAGGACTGCGGGACGGTGGTGGCCTGGCGGCCGCGCTGCGGGGTGGTCGCGGTCTGCATCACGCCGCCTCCTTGTTCCGGAAGCCGCCCGCCACCGTGTGGAAGGCGGGGGAGGCGAGAGCGCCCGGCGGGGTGAGGACGGCGTCCAGGGCAATGACCACGAGGGCGATCAGCACCATGCCGACGCGGGCCATGACGCCCAACTCGATCCCGACCAGCCAGGCGCCGCCGGCCAGCGCGGCGAACAGCCGCACCCGGCCCAGCATCACGGGCAGCAGGGATAACAGGACGGCCAGGCGGGGGTTGGAGGTCGTGAAGTTCATGCGGCCCGACCACCCTTCGCAGCGCTCAGGGCGGCGGTGCCGCGTCGCGGCATCAGCACCACGTTCGCCGGCGGGCGGACGCCCAGCACTCGGCGCAGGTGCTCGATGTTCTCGCGGTCGATGTCGTTGTCCGGGTCGCTGGTGTCCACCAGGAACTCCACGTAGGCGGCCCGCAGCTCGGGGGACGCGGCGCGGAGGGCGGCGAAGTCACTGCCGAAACCCATCGCGGCCTCGATGTACTCGCCCTCGCTGCCGACGATGCGGCCTGCGACGATGGTCTTCATAGGGTCGTGCCTCTCTACTCGGTCGGCCCTTGCGCGGGCTCTCCGGCTTGGCTTCCAGGCGCGGCCGGAGGGCCCGTTTTTGACATGGCTGTGCCCTTGGAAGAGGGCTTTCAGGCTTTCGCCGGTTGAGTTGAAATCTAGGTTTCTTCCGGCTGATCTGATGACACACTACCCAGTGAGGGATGTCAAGAACCTAGATTTCAACTGCTTCACCGACACGCTAGACAAGGCCTCGAATCGACGTTAAACCTAGATCTGTCTTAGGGTGATCGCCCAGGACATCTACGACGGGGAGACAAGCACTCCAATGACGGGCCCTAAGACGCCGAAGTGGCGACAGCTCGCCGACGAAGTTCGGCGCCAGATCGAGGACGGCACGTACGCGCCGGGTGCAGCACTGCCCCAGCTCAAGCCTGCTGCCGAAACAGCAGGGGTCTCCTACGAGACGATGCGCGCCGCCTACAAGGCTCTGGAGTCAGAGGGGCTGGTGCGGAGCGTCAAGCGCACCGGCTTCGTGGTGCTTCAAGCCCCGGGTAGACGACGCGTAACTCGGGGGACAACCGTTGCCAGGGACCCAGCCCGCGGCTACGTGTTTCCAGCGGTCTCCCGCCCTGACGAGCCTTGGGAGGTTCACGGACGCCCATTCCGTGCGTTCGTCCCGGCCCCCGATCAGGTGGCCGAGCACTTCGGCCTCTCGGCTGGGACGAAGACGCTTCGCCGTCGGCGAGTGACTTCACCTGCCGGCGAGCCGCCCTTCCAACTGGTCGATACCTGGCTCAGCCCCGACGCTGTAGCCGACGCCCCCCAAGTCGCCGAACCTTCGACGGGGCCAGGGGGCTACTTGGACCGGCTGGAAGAGGCAGGGCACGGTCCCATCTCATGGTCAGAGACCGTCCGGGTCCGCATGCCCGATCGGGAAGAGGCTCAGCTACTCACCATCTCAACGGCTATGCCCATCTTGGAGACCACGATCGTTGGTGTCTCCGCCAGGACTGAGCGCCCCATCGAGGTCACCGTCCGTGTGATCCCCGGGGATCGCGTAGAGCTGTTCAGCGAGCTGCAGCGGGCCCGGTCCGCCCGATGGCCGGTCACTGCGGTCAAGCCGAAGAAGTAGATCGTCGTCGTCGGCCACGGCCGACGTTCACCCGCCGGAGACGGCACAGGCCAGCAACAAAAGGTGTGTCCACCCGTTGGACAGCAAGGCAGGGAGAGGAAGATGAGGACCGTGACACGCCAGCAGCCCCCGTAGAAGGCCCCACAAACGCCGCGACGGCCGCCCCTTTGCCACGAGGGAACGGCCGTCTTGAGTCGACTCGCCACCTTGCAGAGCTACCGAGTCGTACGTCGGCGGTAACGCCGGGCACCAGACCACACGGGCCCGGGTACCGATATCAGAATAGCCAGACCCGGCCGCACCAAACAGCCACACGTGCGCCGCGTCACCTATCTGGTGATGAACCCACCGTCGTACGGCTCCCCGATACCAGGGGAGACCCCAGCACGATGAGCACCATCGCTCGACCGCCCGGCACGGACACCGTGCCGGCCTTCGCCGCCCCGAAAGGGGGTGCGCGTTGAGGAAGCGTTCAGGACGGCCGCCACGGTTCGCCGCCGTCCCCAATGAGACCGTAGACGACTCGGACAGCCTCGACCTGGAGGCCTTGGGCCTGCTGACCGTAGTCCTGCGCCACCAGGACGGCTTCGAGATCACCCTGCACGAGATCGCCGAGAAGTACGGCTACGGCCGGGACGGCCTGGCCGGCGCCTGGGGCCTGCTCCAGGTCGCCCGGTACGTCATCAAGGTGAAGATCCAGTGGGCCGGGGACAACCAGTGGTCGACCGAGGTCGTCGTGTATCCCACGCCCGCCACGGACGACGAAGTCCAAGAACTGCTGGACAGCATCGCGCGCGAGCCGAACGTGCGGATCGTGAAGGTGGAGCCGCCGACGAAGTCGGCCCGGGAGCGGGCAGCGAAGCACCTCGCGAAGGTGGAGGCCAAGCGGAAGAAGAAGCGGGAGCGCCGCAAGCTCGACTTCGAGGTGCCGGGCCAGGCTGCCGAAAGCGGTCGGGGCCGGAATGTCCGTAGGGGAGAGGATCGGGGGAGCGGAGCCGCCGGCGCGGCGGCTCCGGCTCAACCGCCCCGGAAGTCGGTGGCGCCGAAGAAGCCGACGAAGAAGAAGGAGCCTGGCAGGCGGCTGACACAGTCTGAGGCGGCCGCGGTGAAGCTCGTGGAGACGGCGTTCCCCGAGCAGCTGCGTGCCTTGCTTCCGTCGTACCGGCCGCCGGTGCTGCGGGACGCGATCCTGGACGCTCTGGATTCGCGTACGGCGGACGTGCTGGCCGAGCGGGTGAAGCGCCGGTGGTGGAAGCACGGCTACGAGGAAGCGGCCATGCCGGGCGGCAAGGGCATCGGCTCGGCGATCGGCGTCGCGGTCGCACTGGTTCGCCCGTCGACGGACTGCCCGGAGCCGATGTGCGAGGACGGCGTGATCCTCGACTCCGGGGCGGCGTGCCGGGGGTGCGAGCAGCGCAAGGAGGACCGGAAGCGCCCGGTGCCCGCGCAGCGCGGCGAGCCCGGCGAGGACCAGGGCGGCGGAGTCCCGGCCCCGCGCCGGTGGAAGTGCCACACCTGCCACACGCCGGGCAAGACCGGCGTGGAGGCTCCCGAGGACGGCCTGTGCGGCCCGTGCCGCAAGGAGGAGCAAGAGGCGCACAAGGCGACGGCCCGGCTGCAGGAGAACCTGCGGCGGGCGGAGGCTGAGCGCGAGCAGCTGGCGCGCGAGCGGTGGAACGAGCTGCTGGAGGATGCCTACCGCGAGCACGCCGAACGCGAGCAGGAGGCCTCTAAGGAGCGCGAGCGTCGGAAGGCGGCGGAAAAGAAGCGGCTGGCGGACGCCGAGGAGCGGCGCCGTCTGCAGGAGCAGATCGCCCGGGAGAACCCCGAACTGCTGGCCTACTCGCAGACCGCCTGACGCAGGTCAGGGAAGGCCGCACCCCACCGCCGGGGTGCGGCCCCTCAGCATGTCCGAGTCCGTGACTCTGCGAGTACCGGACTGCCGGAGTGCCGGAATCCGGCGGCCCTGGCCGTGCGCGATCCATACGCGTGCACGACCGGACGGCGGCCAGGGCCTGCTCGACGGCTCGTGCGGGTCTTACCCGACGCCATACTCGTGGCCCAGGGCCTGCAGCGGGTGTGCGAGTTCGCCGATGTCGACGCTGCGGGCGAGGTGGCCGTACCGGTCGTAGACCCGCGTCCAGCGGATCTCAGCGCGGTGTCACATCCCGGCCCCTGAACCGCCCTTCGAACCTCTCTATCGAAGCGTTTTCCCAGGTCAGACCCGACACCCGGTTTTTCGGTTGTCGGGTCTGACCTGCGTAAATGGTTCGTTTCCGCAGGTGGGACCCGACAACAGGGTTTCCCGGGCCCCGGGGAAGGCCGGTGTCCCTTTAGAAGACTGGGGTTGTTAGAAGACGAGAGAGAACACAAAAGCGCCTTGCGGCGCGTGCGCCGCTGGTGACGCCCGGAGGGCTAAGTAACCGGTAGTAGCGCGCGAGCGCGTCCGAGGCGGCTCCGCCGCGACCGATGGCGCCGCGGCGCCAGACAGTTCCCCCCTCCCCATCGAGATCCATCGGCCGGCCGGTGGCCACCAGCTCGCCCGTCACCAGGCAGGCGTGGGCGGGCAACCTTCCCCTCTCGTCTCCCTAACAGGCCCTTGCGCCCGTCCCTCACTGTCCCTCTCTCCCCTGGTACAGGGGATCGTGGCACCCTCACCGCCGTGGCCGGAGGCGACCCCCTCACGCTGAAAGCGCAGGTCGTGACCGCAACTCCGACGAGAGCCGCGGGGTGATGGCGGGCGAAGCGACCGGCTGGCGCCGGTCCAGGGCGCAAGGGCCTGTTAGGGGTAAGAGGAGGGTGGCGCGGACCCGTCACAGGTGGGGGCTGAGGCCGGGGCCCGGGTGACGGCCCCTCGTGGCTTGGGTGATGACGGGCCCGCGCCGTGGGTGGCCGGGCTGAGTGCGCACGCTCAGGCCAACCCATAGAAGGGACGCCCTACGGGCGGCGACCACAAAGAGACGGCGGTGCGTCCCTGTGCGCCCCTGTACGGCTCTCAGGGCTTGATCGGCACTCCCGGGCCTCCACCCCGGGAACGGAGCTCCTGGCGCCATGCAGAGGTGTTCTCGGCGGTGTTCTGTGGCGGGCGTGACGAGCGGTTCCGCAGGAACGCGGACCCTGCCCTCCCCCGTTGGGCGTCGTTCAGGCGGTTCGCCGGCGGCGCCGCGGCCAGCCACTACTGCAAGCACGTCACCCCGCACCCGGTCGACGACTTCGACTGACGCCGGGTACCGAAAACGGAAGTCCCGGAGTCTGTGACTCCGGGACTTCGGCATATCGGGACTCCGGCACTCACGGCCTCGATCCGGTGAAGCCGCCTGCCTAGGCTCGGCAACGCCCCCGGTTGACTGGGAGCAACAGACCCGCAGGGTCGAAATCCCCGTCTCGTAGGGGCTGTTGCCGCTGGCACTATGTGACGTCATGACAAGCATCTTGAACCGGGATCTTCGGGCCATCTCTAAAGGTCTCTCAGGGGACCACCTGGAGGACTGGCCCGCCATCCCGTGCCCCACGTGCACGCGAGGCGTCCTGCTCCCGGACCCCGACTCCTTTGTGTCTGAGGAGTCGGCCACCAGCCGGGCCCTGGTGAACCACGAGGCGTGGGAGCCGGAATGGATTCAAGGTGGCTTCCACGGCGTTCTCACGTGCCGGAAGGAGACTTGTGATCGCGTGCGCGTCATCGGGGAGATGAGCGTGGACTACTCAAGTCGGCACGGCGAGCAGTACGAGATCTACTGGACGCCCACCCTGTTCCTCCCGGCGCTGCCGCTGCTCGAAAACCGCGAGCTCTGCCCACCGGAGGTCGGGGTGCGGGTGGACGCCGCAGCCAAGATTCTCTGGCTCGACCCCAGCGCTGCCGCGAACAGGATCCGGGCGGCGGTCGAAGCCCTGATGGACGACAGGGGCGTCATCCGCCGGCAGCTCAACAGCAAGGGCAAGGTAGTCCGACTCGACCTCGACAGGCGTATCGCGATCTTCAAGAAGGCGCTGTCGCAGCACGCGGATGCTGCGGACCTGCTCCTGGCCGTGAAGTGGATCGGGAACGTGGGCAGCCACGAGGACGTTCTCCGGGTTCCCGACGTCCTGGAGGGGGTCGAGTTCCTGGACCGCGCGCTGTCTGAGATCTACGGGACAAGCCCCGACGACGTGAAGAAGAGGGCAGCTGAGGTCACCGCTCGGCGCGGGCGCCCGCAGGCCTTCTCCGTCGAAGTCCCCTTCTGACCTGGCTGTCGGCAGGCGCGCCAGAAACGGGGTGCCGGAGTCCGTCACTTCGGAACTGCCGCGTACTCCGGCTGTCCGGTACTCACGGACTCGCCCTGTCGTCACCGAGCGCCCGGGCCTGCACCAGTCCGCGGTCCGCGCGCTGTACGAGCGTTTGGACCGGCTCCAGTCCGCGGCCGCTCCGGCTGGCGAGGCGTCGACGGCCGCGCGTCTCCCTGAGCCTTCTCCCGGCGCCTTCCCCCGTGGGCCCGGGCGACGACGAAGCCCCCGGCGGTTGCTCCTGCACCGAGCGCCGCCGGGGGCTTCTCCACGGCTGCAGGCCATGGCCGCAGCAGTGGCGTCTCTTCCGTAGTACCGGAGTACCGGAGTTCCGGACTACCGTAGTACCGGAGTGCGGAACTCCCGTACTACGGGATTGGAGAGTGTGGCCTCCGAGGTCATCCGGCTTGGGCCTTGGAGGGGCGCCCCCACCCGGCGGCCCTCTCGATCGCATCGAGCAGGGCTGGCTCCCACCCGGCAGCGGTCAGGTCGGCGGTGTCGGTAAGACCGACCTCGACCAGCGCGGACAACTGCATCGCGTGCTCGATGCCCTCAGCCCACGCCGCCCGCAGAGCTTTGCGGCAGGCCACTCGCGCTTCGAGTTCCTCGGTGGTGTCCGGCTCGCCGGAACGCCGCACAGAGGCAAGGACGCGGCCGCACTCGGTGACCTCTTCCAGGAGGACGGCCGCCTGTTCGGCGTCGGGCTGGCGGGGCGCCGGTGAGGTCTTCGGGCTGACGCCACGGCGCAGCTGTTCCATGCGGGTGGGCAGGGGAACCCATGAGGGTTCGCCGGCCATCTGCACGTTGGTCTGCGTGACAGCCCGGGTCCATGCCCGGTAGAGGCCGCGCGGCTCCAGAGGAGTCCCGGACGGGACGGCGTGCTCGCCGCGGTGGTTGGGGTGCAGGGAGACCCACAGTGCCGTGGTGGTGCCCTGCACGCGCTCCATGAGTGCGTGCCGCTCGGTGAGCCAGCGACGCAGGGCCGCCCGGGACAGCCCTGACAGAACGGCCAGTTCGACGTAGGCCTCCGCCTCGCTCCAGCCCTGGGGCCTGCGCAGCGTCCGGACCTCTTCGAGTGACGGCGCCAGGTCGTCGAGCCGCCACGCGCACGCCTCGCCGGAGCGGGCTCCGCTGTCGGCGACCATCGCGCCGATGGCGAGCATCCGGATCTGCCCCGGCGAGGCGGCCTGGTCGGCGGCTTCCTCCAGGGAGGCCCGCAGCAGGGAACGGGCCCGCTTGGGAACGGGCTGCTTGCGGACCGGATCGGGCTGCGGTGGCAGGTCGGCGCACACCCCTGCAGCCTTCGCCAGGAGCGCCAGGACCTCGATGCGAGCCTGCCGCGAGTGGTCGCCGCTGGCGGGTGAGGCGGACCGTCGCACTCGCAGGTCACCGCGGCCCGCCAGCGCGAGGTAGGCCTCGATGGCTTGGCGCTGGAACAGCGGTCCGGCTTCGGCGCCGGCGTCGAGCGGGTGCTCGGCGTGGGCGAGAGCGCGGCCGTACTCGCCCGCCACCCACCGCACCTGGCGGGCGCGGGACTCGGAGATGCCCTCTTCGCGCGAACACACCTCTGCGGCGGCCGCGCGCAGCAGGTCCGGGCCGGTGAGGCTTTGATCGGCGCCCATCAGCGAGCCCTTCCGCCGATGGCGGGCCGTCGTACGGCCTGCCGCACACCGCGGTTCGCCGGGGACCACGAGAGCGCGGTGCCGCCGTGGTACTGCCGGAAGACGGTGTCCTTGGCCAGGCGGGCGGCCGCACCGATCTCCGCCCAGGTTGCGGCCTTGCCCTCCGGGCGGCCCTCGCCGCGCAGGGCTCGGCCCGCCGTTTCGTGCGCGGCGCGGCCGGCGGCGTCGGCGACGAGCATCATCAGTTCGAGCTGGAGCAGGGGATCGACCGCGAGGCCGACCGCCGTGGCGAGCAGCTGCACACGGTCGGCCGGTGCCGTCCCGCTGGCGTTGGCCTGCCGGACGAGATCGGCGATCTGCTCGGCCATCATGTCGACGTTGTCCACCCGAGTCCTTCCGTTGTTTCGACACAACGAACAGCGGCAGCCTAGTGCGGATGCGTTGTGCCGACACAACCAACGGGCGCAGTTCGGCGTGAACTGCGCCCGTTTGGCTGAAATTACAGACTCCGGAACTGCCGGACTACGTGACTACCGGGCTTCCCCGTTCACTCCAGACCCCTCCAGGCCGGTGCCGTCCTGGGCCGCTGCGGCTCGACGCCGGGGCAGGACGGACTGCAGCAGAGCCTCTTCGGTGTCTCCGTGGAGCCGGTGGGAATGCCCCTGCAGCAGCAGGTCGACCGCGACCCGGATCAGCGTGTTGTCGGTGATGATCTCCGACTTGTCACGGCGGCGGGAGCTTACGTGCCGGCGCAGCTCAGCAAGCTCGGTGAGCTGGTCGGAGCGCAGGCGGGCCTCCTTGCGTTCCAGCGTCGTCCACTTCGGATCTCCGGAACTCTGAGACTCCGGGACTACGGGAGTCACAGGCTCCGGAACTTCGGAAGTCTGCGACTCTAGGCTCAGCCCTTCTCGGCCGAGGAGGGACTCGACCTCGGGAACGAGCGGCTTGCGGTCGCTGTCGCTTATCTCGGATGTGGCGGGGACAACGGACCGCGACCTCGGCGGTGTCACGCGAACTCCTTGATCATGCGCTGGGCGGCGAGCTTGTAGACGTCCCGCATCTCGTTGGACCGGCTGCCGAGGTCCGCGAGCGGCAGAGCCTCGTCGGCGGCGTCCTTCACGATGGACCGCCTCGGGATCGGTTCCCAGACCCGGTCTTCACCGAAGATGCCCGGGAGCGTCTTGAGGTGGTGAGCGTGACCGGCGAGACGGCCGTCGACCATGGACGGGATGGCGGCCGCGAAAGCCAGATCCGGATTGCCCATCTCGGTGCGGTTGATCTCGCTCGCGATGAAGTCGCGGAAGCGCACGGCCCCGTCGACGCCGTCGTACTCCGGTTCCACCAGGGCGACGCCCCAGCGGGCGGCGGCCAGGGCGAGCTGGGTGAGATGCCCCAGGGAGGGCTGACAGTCGAACAACGTGAAGTCGTAGTCGTCATCGACGCCCTGCAGGGCCCGGGCCAGACGTCCACGCGATCCGATCACGGCGGCCTCGGAGATGCGGTTCTCCAGGTCGAACCGCGAGGGGATGATGTCGATGCGCTGGGCGTAGATCCCGTCCCATCCGCACGGCACGATCGCGTCGGCGGCCGCGCCGACCTCACCCGACTTGATGACCTCGGCGGTGGTGACGAGCGGCTTCTCCTTGCGGTAGGGGCGCCCCATCCTGCGCGAGACGTTCGCCTGCGGGTCGACGTCGACCACCAGGACCCTGCACCCCTCTTCGGCGAGCGCGGCCGCGACGTTCGCCACCCAGCCGCTCTTGCCGACGCCGCCCTTGTTGTTGCCGGCTGCGACACGCTTGCTTCTGCGCTGCGGCATGAGTCTCTCCTTCCTCGATCCGGGACTCTGCAACTCCGGCAAATCCGGAGTCTGTGACTTCGGCAGTCTGGCATTCTCCCTGAGACACCCGACGGTGAACTGCCGACGTCGCCGTTTCACGCACCCGCCGCCGGCTGCACCCCTCGGGTTGAGCACCAGCGCGAAGTACCGGAGTGCGTGAGTCCCAGAGTCAGCGACTCCGGAACTGACGTACTTGCAGACTCACAGAGTTCGGCATTGAAGCCGTGCTACAGCCGAAGCTCACTCTCATTGCGTGTGGCGAAATGCCTGGTCGGAAGGGGTGCGGAATTGCGACTGCAGGAGCCAGGGGAGCACTTCTGCGCCGTATGGTCATCGGGCATGGATCACGCGCGCCGCTGATCCCTCGCGCGGGTTGAGCCCCCGTCGTGCAGGTGCGGCCGTGCAGGACTCGGGTCGCGCCGCCCGAGTTCTTGGGTCAACGGGGAGGACGTTATGACCAGTCGCACCGATCACCAGCCCTACGTCCAGGCCGTCGTCACGGAAGTCGCAGGCATCGGCCTGACCGTGACGGGGCATGCCGTCTCCGCACGCCCTCCGGCCGTGCGCAAAGCCGTCATCACCCTGGCGCCGCCGGACAGCGGTCCGTACGCCGACGAGGACGACGACCTCGAACTGGTCTGGGACGAGGCATACGGCTGGGTGCTCTACCTGCCGGCCCAGGCGGGGGCCAGCGACTGGTTCATGGGCGAGGACCTGGTGCCCGCGCCCGCCCGAGTCGCCCGCTGGGCCGACATGGTGCTGGCGAACCCGGGTCTGACTCCGAGCAAGGAGGGCGGGCCGCAACGGCTGCCCGAGAGCGACGACGAGGCGTTCGAGGCGCGCCTGGCGGCCTTCGTCGCGTCGGCCTGACGCACTCGCTGCCCTCCCGACCGCCCGGCGGGCCGTCGACGCTGAGGCTGCGCCGGGCCCCGCAGCTTGGAGAACGACATGCCCAACCCCGTCGAAGCCCCGGCCACCCCTGCCCCCGAGCCCGCCCCGGAGGGCCGCCTCGGGCCGATCGGTCGGGCCCGCGCGAGCCTGACGGCGATCGAGACCCTGCTCCGGCTGCGCGAGGACCAGACCACTCCCACCGAGGAAGACCTCTCCGCCCTGCGGCACTGGCCCGGCTGGGGGCCGCTCGCCCCGGCCCTCGCGGGAGACCGGGAAGGAACCTGGGCGGAGATCGGCGAGGAACTGCAACGCCTGCTGTCGCCTCGCGAGTACCGGCAGGCCGAACAGGGCACATCGACCGCCTACTACACCCCCGACCGGATCGCAGAGGCCTGCTGGACTGCCCTGCAGGATCTGGGCTTTCGCGGCGGCCGCGTCCTCGAACCCGGCTGCGGCGCCGGCACCTTCATCAACCACACGCCCGACCGGATGCCGGTCGAGTGGTACGGAGTCGAGCGCGACCCGACCACTGCGGGCATCGCCGCCCTGCTGCATCCGAACGCGAAAATCATCAACGCCCGGCTCCAGGACGCCGGTCTGCAGACGAACTCGGTGGACGCCGTCCTGGGCAACGTGCCCTACGGCAACTTCCAGGTCCACGACAAGACCGCGCCGAAAGCGGTCACCGACTCGATCCACAACTACTTCATCTGGCGCTCGGTGCAGGCCCTGCGCCCTGGCGGCGTCGCCATCCTGCTGACCTCCCGCTACACGATGGACTCCGCGGACGACACGGCCCGCCGCGCCATCGCCAAGCACGCCGACCTGCTGGGCGCCGTCCGGCTGCCCAACGGTGCTCTCGCCGAAGGGGGGACCGGCGTCCTCGCCGACATCCTCATCGTCCGCCGGCGCGACACCGACGGCCCGCTGGACGACAGCTGGATGAAGGTCAGCGAGGTTCCGGAGGTCCCTGGCCAGAGCGTCAACAACTACTTCCTGGAGCACCCGGAGAACGTGCTCGGCACGTTCGAGGAGGGGCGGGCGGCGAGGTACGGGCACACCCTGGCCGTGAAGGCGCCCGAGGGGCAGGACCTCGCGGTTGCCCTGGGCCGGGCCTTCGACGGCATCACCGCGGCGGCCCGTTCCGAGGGCCGCGACTGGCGGGTCGCGGTCGGCGCGCAGCCGTTCACCGAGGACACGCTGCCCTTCCCTGTCCGTGAGGACGGCCGGAAGGAAGGTTCCTTCCACCTCGTGGACGGCAAGCCGCATGAGGTGATCGACGGGGAGCTGGTTGCGGTCGCGCGCGCGGGCAAGGAACTGCCCAAGCTCATCGCGCTGCGCGACGCCACGCTGAAACTGATCGAGGCGGAGACCGACCACGACACCCCCGACGTGCAGCTCGATCCGCTGCGCGCCGAGGTGAACCGGCTGTACGACGCCTACGTCAGGGCGCACGGCCCGATCAACCGTTTCACCCTCGCCGAGGGCGCGGTCGACGAGGAGACGGGCGAGAAGGCGGTCAGCCGCCGCTACCCGCGTCTGGGCGGGTTCCGACGCGACCCGGACTTCGTGTCCGTCCTCGCCCTGGAGGACTTTGACGACGAGACACAGAAGGCGGACAAGGCGCCGCTGCTGCTGCGCCGGGTCAACCGCCGTATCGAGCGGCCGATGTCGGCGGAGACGCCGGAAGAGGCGCTGTCGCTCTGCCTGAACTTCAAGAACAAGGTCGACGTCCCCACGATCGCGCAGCTCCTGGGGATCGAAGAGGACCAGGTGCCCGGTGCGCTCGGGGACCTGGTCTTCCCCGACCCCGACAGCGGCGAACTGCTCACCCGCGGTGCGTACCTGTCCGGGCCGGTCGTGGACAAGCTGGAGCGCGCCGAGTTCCTGCTGTCCCAGGGCCGCGACGATCTCCAGCGGCACGTCGACGCCCTGCGCGAGGTGCAGCCCGAACCGCTGCCGCCGGAGGACATCAAGGCCAAGCTGGGCGCTCCGTGGATTCCGGTGGAGGACGTCACCGCCTTCGCCGAGGAGATGCTGGGCGTCCGGGTCGACATCATCCACGTGGCCAAGACGGCGACGTGGAACGTCGACATGCCGATGACGATCCCGGAGGCCGCGACCAGCGAGTGGGGCACATCGCGCGTCAACGCCTTCGAGCTGCTCGACCTCGCGCTGAACGGGCAGGCACCGAAGGTCTACGACACCTTCCACACGCCCGACGGCGGCTCGCGCAGGGTGCGCAACGACAAGGAGACGATGCTCGCGGAGTCGAAGATGACGGCGCTGATGCGCCGCTTCGCGAGCTGGGTGTGGGAGGACCCGGACCGGGCGGACCGCCTGGCCGCCGACTACAACCGCATCTTCAACAGCACGATCCTGCCCAAGCACGACGGCTCCCACCTGACGGTCGACGGCATGGACCCGGAGTTCAAGCCGTACGAGCACCAGTGGGACTTCGTCCAGCGCGTGCTGAGCGCGGACGAGGGCTCGCTGTGCCCGTACCCGGTCGGCGCCGGCAAGACGGCCACGATGTTCATGACGGCGGTCAAGCTCAAACAGCTCGGCCTGGTCAACAAGCCGATGATCGTCGTGCCGAACCACCTGTTGGAGCAGATCTCCCGGGACGGCAAGAAGCTGTTCCCGAACGCCAAGATCCTCATGGCGGGCAAGAAGGACCTCGCCGACGCACGCTCGCGCATGCTGTTCGCGGCCCGGTTTATCTTGGGTGTCTGAGTTTCTTCAGGCACGTGAGGTAAGTGGGGTAGTTCTGCACTTGCCTTAACAGTATCCGAGGGGTGTCAGGCAAATTGGCTAT
>NZ_LLZN01000060.1 GCF_001509795.1 Streptomyces sp. NRRL WC-3605
CGGCAAATGCCTCGACGCCTCGGGCGGCACCTGGAACGACGGCACCCCCGTCCACCTGTGGACCTGCCACACCGGCCCCAACCAGAAATGGACCCTGCCCTGACCCAGGGCTCTGACGGCCGTCGGCCCCCGCTCGCCCGGTGCGAGCGGGGGCCGGCGGCCTTTCCCGGGACCGCTACTCCCGGAGCCCGATCCCCCGCACCGGGCTCACACGCAGCACCCGGCGGATCGGCAGCAGTACGGCGGCCAGGGCCAGTGTCACCGTGCCGGCGACGATCGTGATCCAGCCGAGCGTGGGCACGTACGGGACGCGTTCGCCGGTGACGGCGTTCACGACCGAGGACAGCGTGACGGCGGCGATGATGCCGCCGATGGCGAGCGCGACGCCCAGCAGTCCGGCCTGTTCGGCGTGGATCATCCGCTTGATCTGGCCGCGGGTCACCCCGACGAGGCGCAGCAGGGACAGTTCCCTGGTGCGGGCCAGCGCGGCCATGACCAGGGTGTTGGCGGCGGCGAGGACGGAGTAGCCGACGAGGACGAGGATGAGCATCCGGTTGAGCCAGGCGCTGACGGCGAGGTCCGCGCCGAGTTCGGCGGTCAGCCGGTCCGTTCCGGTGACGGCGGCCGCAGGGTACTGGCGGGCGACGCGGTCGAGGGCCGCGCTCACCTCGGCCGGGGAGGCGCCGTCGGCGGTGCGGACGAGGACGTGGTCGTCCAGGCTCGTGCGGGTGTGCCCGGCGAGGGTCGCCTTGCCGAGAGTGACGTCGCCGAAGCCGAAGCCCCGGTCGTAGACGGCGACGACCCGCAGGGTGACCGGGGTGCCGTCGCCGAGCCACAGGCGCGCCCGGTCGCCCACCTCCCAGCCGGCCGCCCCGGCCAGGGAGGCGGACACGGCCACGGTGTTCTTCCCGTCGAGGGCTTCGAGGTTCCCGGACCGCACGCCGAGGTCCATGGTCCGGTCGGCGCCTTCCGGGTCGATGCCCTGCGCGAGTGCGGTGCCCGGTTCCAGGCCGCCCCGGACGATGACCGCGGTACGCCGTACTCCAGTGGCCGCCTCGACTCCCGGGATGCGGCGGGCCTGGTCGGCGGCGGACGCGGGCAGGCCGGTCGTGCCGACGAGGGCGTGCTGGGCGCGGGTGCCGTCGTGGGACTGGGCCTCGGTCTGGCGCTGGAGGTTGTCCTGGAGGAACCAGACGGTGCCGCCGAGCCCGACGGACAGCACCAGCGCGGTCAGGACGGCCACCATGCCGCGGGCGCCCGCCCGCAGGTTGGCCGCGGCGAGGTAGCCGCTGTTCCCCCACACCGTGCGCAGGACGGGGGTGAGGAGGCGGGCGGCGCCCTGGTTGATCCAGGGGGCGAGCAGGGCGATCGCGAGGACGAACGTGTAGAGCATGCCGAGGGCGGCGCCGAGTGCCGTGTCGCCGCCGGTGGCCCCGGTGAGCCCGATCAAGGACACCCCGGCGGCGAGGAACACCAGCCCGGACACCAGGCGGGTCCGGCCGCCGAGGCCCTTGTCGACGGCGGCCTCGCCGAGCGCCTCGGTCGGCCTGATCCGCGTGGTGCGCAGCGCGGCGGTCCACGCGGCGGCGAGGGCGACGAGGGCGACGGCGGCGGTGACCGCGAGACCGGACAGCAGGCCGCCCTGGATGGTGAACGTGCCGGGGACGAAGTGCCGTTCGACGAGTTCGTCGCGGAGCCGGCCGGTGGCGGCCAGGCCGGCCGGGACGCCGACGAGTGCGGCCAGGGCACTGAGCAGGCCCACTTCGGCGAGGATCATCGCCCGGACCTGTCCGGGGGTCGCCGCGACGGCCCGCAGCAGGGCCAGCTCCCGGCGGCGGTGACGTACCGACAGTCCGACGGTGGAGGCGGCCGCGAACACGATGATCACGGCGGCGTACCCGCCGAAGGCGCTGCCGGCCTGGACGGTCAGGTTCCGGGCGGCGGCCGCCTCGGGTTCCTCGGCCAGTCCGCGGTCGGCGCCGGTGTAGGTGGTGGCTCCGGCGCTGTCGGCGGCGCGGCGGACCGCCGCGACCACGGCCGGTGTGTCGGCGCCGGGTTCGGCGAGCACGCCGATCGCGTCGAACCGGCCGGGGCGCGGGTCGAGGCGGGATGCCCGGGCGTCCGTGAAGAAGAGCGCGCTGCCGCTGCCCTCGGCGGCGGGGGCCTCGACGACGCCGCTGACCCGCAGGCTGAGGGTGCGGCCGCCCGTGACGATCTCGGTACGGTCACCGGGGCGCAGCTTCGCGGCGTCCGCCAGCCGGGAGTCGACGGCGACATCGGCGTCGGCCCGCGGTGGCGATCCGGCGACCAGCTCGTACGGGGCGAGCGTGGCGCCGGACCAGCCGTGCCCGGTGACGGCGGTGTCGGGCGCGGCCGGCGCCATGACCGGGATCCACCGGTCCCCCACCGCCTTCGTCACGCCCGGTACTTCGGCGATCCGGTGCACGAGGGAGCCGGGGACGCTGCCGCGTTCCGGCAGAGTCAGGGTGGTGGACTCCTGCTCCCCCAGCATGGTTCGAGTGACCGTCATGTCCCGGTCCGCGACCACGGCGACGGTCCGGCCGTAGCGCTGGGGTGTGCCGTGGTACCGCAGTCCCGACTCCACGAGCAGGGCGCAGGTCATCAGGACGGTGACGCCGGCGGCGAGGGCGAGGAAGGTGGCGACGAAGCCGCCCTTTCGGAAGCGCAGCATCTGCGCGGCGAGCGACAGCACGGCTCAGCCCTCCCCGTGCACGGCGTACTGACGGCGGCCGAGCCCGGCGAGCTGCTCGGCGATGCGGGCCGCTCCGGGCCGGGGCATGTCCCGTACGACGCGTCCGTCGGCGAGGACGACGACGCGGTCGGCGTAGGACGCGGCGACCGGGTCGTGGGTCACCATGATCACGGTCTGGCCGGTGTCGTCGACGACGGCCCGCAGCAGCGCCAGGACCTCGGCGGCGGTCTGGGTGTCCAGGGCTCCCGTCGGCTCGTCGCAGAAGATCACCTCGGGGCGTGACACCAGCGCGCGGGCGATCGCGACCCGCTGCTGCTGTCCGCCGGACAGTTCGGAGGGACGGTGTGTCAACCGGGCGGCCAGTCCTACGCGTTCGACGATCTCCGCGACCCAGCGCGGGTCGGGGGCGCTGCGGGCCAGCCGGGACGGCAGCAGGATGTTCTGCTCCACGGTCAGGGCCGGCACCAGGTTGAACGCCTGGAACACGAAGCCGACGCGGCCGCGGCGCAGTTCGGTGAGGTGCTTCTCCGACAGCGACGACAGGTCGGTGCCGCCGATCCGTACGCGGCCGGAGGTGGGGCGGTCCAGTCCGGCGGCGCAGTGCAGCAGGGTGCTCTTGCCGGAGCCGGACGGCCCCATCACGGCGGTGAAGGTGCCGGCCGGGAAGTCGAGGTCGACACCGGCGAGGGCCGCGACGGGCTGCTCACCGTCGTAGGTCCTGGTGACGCCTTGGAGGGTGACGGCGGGTGTGGCCGGGGAGGACGGGTGCATGGGACGGGCCTTCCGGGAAGGGGAGTTGGCGGGACGGGGGCCGGTTCAGCCGGCTGCTGCCCCGGTGCGGGTGGGCTGCCGTTCCGGCAGGCCCAGGCGGCCGCGGGTGGCGGCGAGCGCGACGACCGCTCCGGCGAGCGAGGCGAGGAAGAAGGCGTGGGTCACGTCGGCGTGCGACATCCCGGGGAACAGGTCCTCCCCGGCCACGGAGAAGTAGTTGTTGACCCCGCAGTGCAGCAGCATGACCAGCGGCATGCTCTCGCCGGACCGGTTGAACACCCAGGTCATCACGAAGCTGAACAGGGTGGCCGTCGCGACGAACTCCACCGGCTCCGTCCAGGCCACGTCCGGGCCGCCGCCCCAGTCGGTGAGGAACAGCGGCAGGTGCCAGCAGCCCCACAGGACACCGACGGCGAGGGTGGCGGCGAGGGGCCCGAGGCGGCGCTGCATGCGCGGCATGGCGAACTCGCGCCAGCCCGGCTCCTCCGCGAGCCCGGTGGTGACCATCTGTGCGGCCAGGCCCGGCAGGAACGCGAGCAGGACCGTGGCGGAGGGCTGCGCGGGGCCGTCACCGGACAGCGCGGCCGAGGCCAGGGTGAGCGCGAGCGGCACCGACACCAGGACGGCCAGGTACCAGCGCCGACTGACCTTGAACCGGGTCATGCGGCTCCGCCATGTGCGCAGTCCGGCGCGTCCCTCGGTGAGGGCGATGATGAGCAGCGCGGAGCCGATGGGGCCGAGGTAGGCGCCGGGCAGGACGCCGGTGAGCTGGGAGGCGCCGGCGCCGCCGGGGAAGGTGACGTGCCAGACGCCCAGGCCGTTCCCGGAGAGGACGTACGGCAGCCAGGCCACCCAGCTCAGCCCGTAGGCCAGGGTGAAGAACCAGGTCAGCGGGTGGCGTCGGACGCTGCCGCGCAGCGTGCGCTCGGTGCGCTCGGCCGGTGGTGTGCTGGTCCGTGCGGGGGTCCGGGTACTCACTGCGGGTCCTCTCGGCGGTCGCTGATGACGTGTCCTCAGCACACCACCGGGGGCCCGGCGGATCATTGCCGCGCACACCCCGAGTGCGGGTACAGCAGGCTGTACCCCGTACCCCCGGGGGGGCGGCCTCTCAGCGTCGGCGGGCGTCCTCCAGGTAGTGCAGGACGGCCGCGACCCGCCGGTCCAGCTGGTCCGTCGGGGCGAGGTCGAGCTTGGCGAAGATGCTGCGGATGTGCTTGTGGACGGCCCCGTCCGTGACGACGAGCCGTTCGGCGATGGCGCTGTTGCCCAGGCCCTCCGCCATCAGGCCGAGCACGTCCTTCTCGCGGGGGCTGAGGCGTTCCAGGCGGGTGTCCCGGCGGGACCGGGTGAAGAGCTGTGCGACGACCTCGGGGTCGATCGCGGTGCCTCCGTCGGCGACGCGGCGCAGTGCGTCGAGGAACTCCTCGACCCGGCCGACGCGTTCCTTCAGCAGATAGCCGAGCCCGCCGACGCCGCCGGTGAGGAGTTCGGTGGCGAAGCTCTGCTCGACGTAGGCGGACAGGACGAGCACGGCGAGCGCGGGGTGGCGGCGCCGTGCCTCCACGGCCGCGCGGATGCCCTCGTCGGTGTGGGTGGGCGGCATCCTGACGTCGAGGATGGCCACGTCCGGCTCGTGACGGTCGATGGCGTCCAGGGCGTCATCGGCGGTGCCGGCCGTGGCGACCACGTCCAGGGACTCGGCGCGCAGCAGCAGGGCCAGCCCTTCGCGCAGGAGGGGGTCGTCCTCGGCGATCACGATCCGCATGGCAGGTCCACTTCCAGGGTTGTCGGGCCGCCCGGCGGGCTCGTCAGGCGGAACGTACCGTCGTGGGCGGCGACGCGCCGCCGGATGCCGGCGAGACCGGAGCCGGTGCCGGGCCCGCCGTCGCCGGGCGTTTCGGCGAGGGCCCGGGCGCCGCCCTGTCCGTCGTCGTCGACGGTGAACAGGAGTCGTCCGCCGGCCAGCCGCGCGGTGACGGTGGCGCGGGTCGCGCCGCTGTGCTTGGCGATGTTGGTGAGCGCCTCGGCGACGACGAAGTAGGCGGTGGCCTCCACGGAGGCCGCGCAGCGCCCGGGCACGTCGACGTCGACGTGGCACGGTACGGCGCACTCGGCGGCGAGCCCGGTGAGCGCCCCGGCGAGGCCGCGGTCGGACAGGACGGGCGGCAGGATGCTGCGGGAGACGGCCCGCAGGTCGGCCAGCGCCTGCTCAGCCGCGGACTGGGCGCGTTCCAGGAGTTCCTGCGCGCCGTCCGGGTCGCGGGCCACCATCCGGCGGGCGGCGCCGAGCAGCACGGTCACGGACACGATCCGGTTCTGCGTGCCGTCGTGCAGGGCGCGTTCGATACGGCGCAGTTCGGCGTTGTGGGCGTCCAGCGCGGCGGCGCGGGTGGCGGTCAGCTCCGCGATCCGCAGGGAGAGGTCGGTCTCCGGTCCGGCCGTCAGCAGGCGCCGCCCGGGGCCGGCCTGGGCGCGGGCCATGGCGGGGCCGAGGCCCAGGACGATGGCGACCCAGCCGACGCCGAGTAGTGCGACGGCGACCGCGTCCGGCCACGAGGTGGAGGAGCCGATGCCGATGGACGTGGCCGTCGCGTCGGCGGGCACGAACCGCCAGTACAGCGGGAACAGAAGGTCCCGAACGGCGAGGATCGGCAGCCAGAAGCCGAGGAGTCCCAGCGGCAGGCCCGCGACGACGTGCCGGCCGAGCCAGCGCAGTTCACGCCGGGTGGCGGGGTCGCGGAGGGCGGCGCGTGCGGCGGTCGGTGGCGGTTCGGGCGCCACGACCTCGGGTCCGAAGCGAGCCAGCCGGGCGCGTTCGAGCCCGGCCAGGCCGTGCAGGGCACGCAGGGCGGCCGGCGCCGCGAGCAGGCCCACGCCGAGCGGGGCGGTGAGGGCGCAGAGGACCAGCAGGACGAGGACGAGCAGCGCGAGGAGGGCCGTACGGAGGCCGGAGACCAGTTGCCTCGTCGCGCTCAGCGCGTCCCTCGCGACGCCCGCGAAGTAGTCCCGGCGGCCTGGGCTCGGGTGATCGTCGCCGTTCGGCATGCCCACTCCTTCCGTCGAGCACAGCGATCGACCCTATAAGAGGCCGGGGGCCGTCATGGTCCGGTCCGACAGCGGGTAGTGCCTGCTGTACCCCGGGCCGGGTGTCTGCGGGATCGGCGGGCCGGGCGGCGTCGCCTAGCGTCGGTGGCGCCTCAGCCCACCGTCGCCGCCAGTCCCGCCGGAGGAGTCATGACCCATCCCGAACCGCCCGCTCGCGCCGGCCTCGCCCGCGCCCTTCTGTGGCCGGCGCTGGTCGTCAGTGTGGTGGGCAACGCCGTGGCGTCCGTCGTGGGCGCGGACACGGCCGTCAACCTGGGCTTCGGAGCGTTCACCGCGGTGACCGCGGCGACGCTGGCCGTCCGGTGGTGGCGCGAGCACGGCTGAACGACCGCGGCTCAACCATGGTGCGCACGCGGCCCATTGACGTCCACCGTTCCTGCCCTTACGTTCCGAGAGCGCTCTCTCGTCCGACGTCCGGTTCCCCTCGGGCCGCCTCCCCCACCTCGTCGCGGCGGCCCGCCCTGGCAGGGAGGCCCCATGACTCCCGCACGAACGCTCCTCCGGTCCCCGTGGGCCGCGCTGTGCGCTCTGGCGCTCCTCGCCGGTCTCGCCCCGCAGGCCGCCTCCGCCGCGGGCGCGGCACCGCGGGCGGCCGTCTGCAACAAGTACTGCGACGCCCGCGATCCCGCCCTCTCCCCCGGCGACCGCACGCCGGTGACGGTCTCCCTGTACGGGCGGTCGATCGTCCTGCACTTCGACGACGCCGACGCCATGGGCTGGGCGTCTCTCGACGACGGCGGTCCGGGTGACGAGGTCTGGCTCGACCGGTCCTTCGACGGCGGGCGCTCCTGGAGCACGGGGAGCAGGCTGGGCTCCACGACGGTGCCCGCGGGCCGGCGGGACTGGCGCACGCTCATGTACAACGTGGACGACTGGAACGGTCACGGCGTCGGCGCGCTGCGCGCCTGCGGCAGGGCCGGGGACCGCACCGAGATCGCCTGCACGCCGTGGGCGCGCACCACGTGGAACGCCGGCGACCGGCGGACCGCGGCGGCCACCGGTCTGATGACGCTCTACTCGTACACGACGGGCCTGTTCGCCACGACCGGCTGGTGGAACTCGGCGAACGCGCTGACCGCGGTCATCGACAACATCCGCGTGTCGGGGATGGGGAGTTACCGGTACGCGATCGCCCGCACCTACGACCTCAACGTCACCGCGCAGGGAGGGCAGTTCCGCAACGACTACATCGACGACACCGGCTGGTGGGGGCTGGCCTGGATCGCCGCGTACGACCTGACCGGGGACAGCCGCTACCTGGCCACGGCCCGCGCGGACGCCGAGCACATGGCGGCGTACTGGGACGGCACCTGCGGGGGCGGCGTGTGGTGGAGCACGGCACGCGGCTACAAGAACGCCATCGCCAACTCCCTCTACATCCACCTCAACGCGGCCCTGCACAACCGGATCCCCGGCGACACGACGTACCGGGACCGCGCCCGGGCCGGCTGGGCATGGTTCCAGGGCACCGGGATGATCAACGCGTCCCAGCTGGTGAACGACGGCATCGACCTGTCCACCTGCCGCAACAACGGGCAGCCCGTCTGGTCCTACAACCAGGGCGTCCTGCTCGGCGCCCTCACCGAACTGCACCGCGCCACCGGGGACTCCGCCCTGCTGACGCAGGCCCGGCGGATGGCGGACGCCGCGACGACGGCCCCCTCGCTGCACACCGGTGACGGCATCCTGCGCGACCCGTGCGAGGGCGGTGACTGCGGCGCCGACGGGCCGTCGTTCAAGGGCGCGCACGTGCGCGGGCTGCGCAAGCTGGACGCCGCGCTGCCGGACCACCCCTACACGGCGTACCTGCGCCGCCAGGCCGACCGCGCCCACAGCAGCGACCGCACGCCGCTCGACCAGTACGGGCTGCGCTGGTCCGGACCCGTCGACACGGTGGACGCGGCACGGCAGCAGAGCGCGCTGGACCTGCTCAACGCGGCTCCGTAGGACCGGCGTTCACGCCCCCGGGACCGGCTCGGCGGCGCCGCACGGCCCGCAGCGCCGCCACGGCCAGGGAGAGGGCGAACAGCGCCGCCGTCATGAGGAGCCACCGGACGAGGAAGACATCGGCGGGCAGCAGGGTGGCACGCTCGTATCGGTCCACGGCACGGCTGATCAGCGGGAACCACACGAGGAGCAGCAGGGCGGAGGCGGTGGCGGGCCAGCGCACGTAGTTGACCAGGTGCGGGGCGAGCAGGGCGCGCAGGCCCCGGTCGATCGCCGCGTACAGCGGCACGAGGACCAGGTCGTGCACGAGGGCCGCGCCGACCACCCAGTACACCACCGTCATCCACTCGTCGGCGTCCAGCAGGCGCAGACCCGCGTAGCAGACCAGGACGAGCGAGGCGGTGGTCAGCAGCAGGTGGCCGGGGCCCGCCCCGTACCAACGGCGCCACCACAGGCCCGCGTTCTGCGCGGAATGCGTGTTCGTCACAGCACCCTCCCGAAGGACAGCCGGGCGACCCACTTCGTGTTGAGGACTCCGGGCGCGGCCGGAACGATGACGCGGGCCGGGTAGCCGTGGTCGGGCGACAGGTCGGCGCCGTTGACCTGGAGGGCGAGCAGCGAGCGGGGGTCGCGCACCTGGTTGTGGCGCAGGGCCGCCCGGCGGAAGGACCCGTGCAGTTGCAGGGACTCCACCAGGACGTCCGGCGCGCCCTCGGCCTCGTACCCGACCAGGGCGGCCAGGTCCCGCAGCCGCACTCCGCGCCAGTGCTGGTCCTCCGTCGACCAGCCCTCGACGCAGGCGATGGGCAGGGCGGCGGTGTGCTGGGGCATCGCCAGCAACTCCTGGCGCGAAAGACGTACTTGGCCTTGCGGGCCGGTCACCACGAGCTGCCAGGCCTCACCGGTCTGCGCGTCGGTGACTCCGGCGAGGGCGGCCGGTTTGTTGATCTGGAAGCCGTTGGGTCCGCCTCCGGGGTCGCCGCCGCCGTGCGGCGCGAACAGCGCGGTGCGGCGCAGCGGCCCGCCGATGCTCTGGCCGGCCGTGGTGAGGAACAGCAGCAGCGAGGAGCCTCCGACGAGTGCGGTCAGTCCGCGCCGCGAGAGCGTCGGCGGCGCGGGATCGGGTGCGGCCAGATCGTCGTTCGGGACGAGGGCCGGCGGGGTGGTGGAGCGGATGTGGGCGATCGGGCCGCCGTGCTCCCGGAGGCTGCGCACGGTCTGCGGGATCTTCAGTGCGGCGTGGGCCGCGAAGGCGGCGAAGAAGACCCAGGCGCCGTAGAAGTGCAGGCGGTAGAAGGAGCCGGGGAAGACGTAGTCGAGCTGGACGTTGAGGACGCCGGTGAGGAAGGTGAACAGGCCGCCGCCCACCAGGAACAGCAGGGACAGGCGGTCCAGTGCCTGGGCGACGGACCGCACGGGCGGCAGCGCGAAGAACCGGGGGATCACCGACCACAGCTTGGCCAGCAGCACCGGGATCAGCGCCACGCCCAGCGCCACATGGACGCCCTGCGTGACCCGGTACAGCCAGTGCGGATCGGTCGGCCAGGAGAACAGGTAGAAGCCCAGCAGGCCCTTGTCCGGCGTCTTGTCGTTCAGCGGCGACAGGTCGGGGTTGTAGGCGGCGTACGACAGCAGGCCCGTCACGAGCAGCAGCGGCACCCCGGCCAGGAGGACCACCCCGAGCACGGACGTCAGCCATGTCCCGCGCAGGGGGCTGCGCCAGAAGCGCGGGGACACGGGCAACCGGTCCAGAAGGGCACGTCGGTCGGTCATGGGAGGCGGGCCTCGGCTCTCGGCAGGGCGGCGGTGCTGACTGTCACGGACAGTAGGGCGCGGACGACCAAGGAAGGGTTTTGCCGAGGTGACGGAAGTCTGACGCCGCCCGTCCCGGACGGGGGCGGTCCGGCGAGTGGCCGACGACGGCCGTCTGCCCAATAGTGTGAGGAACGGGTCCTTCGCGCGGGCTGACGTGCCACCGTTCCAGGGAGACCAGTCGTGAGTTCTCTTTCCCCCGGATTCCACGGACGCAGGCGTTCCGCGTCCCTCACCGACCGTCTGCCGCCCGGGCAGTACCCGACGGAGTCGTTCCCGGTCCTCTCGGCGGGGCCCACCCCGCGGGTGCCCACGGAGACGTGGACGTTCACGGTCACCACGGAGAGCGGCGAGGAACGCGCCTGGACGTGGGACGAGATGATGGCCCTCCCGCAGGAGGACTCCGTGCACGACATCCACTGCGTGACCCGCTGGTCGAAGTTCGACACCCGATGGCGCGGCGTCAGCCTCGACACGCTGCTCGACGACGTGGAGACCGCCGCCGAGTACGCCGCGGTCCACAGCTACGGCGGCTACACCACCAACATGCCGCTCGAGGACCTCCTCGACGGCAAGGCGTGGCTCGTGCACACCTACGACGGCTACCCCCTGTCCCCGGAGCACGGCGGCCCGGCCCGCCTGCTGGTACCGCACCTGTACCTCTGGAAGTCCGCGAAGTGGGTGCGCGGTCTGCGTCTCACGCACGACGACGAGCCGGGGTTCTGGGAGACCGCCGGCTACCACAACTACGGCGACCCCTGGCGGGAGCAGCGCCACTGGGGGGACTGACGATGCCCCTTCCCTGGCGTACGGCACGGCTCGTCGGGCGCCATGACGAGACGGCGACCGCCCGCACCCTGGTCCTCGACGCGCCGGGCTGGCCCGGGCACCTGGCGGGGCAGCACGTCGACGTGCGGCTCACCGCCGACGACGGCTATCAGGCGGCCCGGAGCTACTCGCTGGCCGCGCCCGCCGACGGCGGCCGTCTGGAGGTGGGCGTGCAGCCCGTGACCGGCGGCGAGGTGTCCCCGTATCTCGCGGACGACCTGCCGATCGGGGCGTCCGTGGAGGTCCGCGGCCCCCTCGGGAACTGGTTCGTGTGGCGGCCCGAGCAGGACGAGCCCGTGCTCCTCGTGGCCGGCGGCTCCGGGGTCGTGCCGCTGATGGCCATGGTCCGCGCACACCGGCAGGCGGCCTCCACGAGCCCGTTCCAGCTGATCCACTCCGTGCGCGGCGAGGCCGACCTCTGGTACCGCGCGGAGCTCGGCGGCACCGATCCCGCCCTGGACGTGCGGTTCCTCTTCACACGGCAGGCTCCGCCCGGCGGCACCCGCGCCGCCGGGCGGCTCACGGCGGCCGACCTGGAGCCCGCGCTGAAACGGCTGACGCCCGCCGGGACCGTGTACGTCTGCGGTCCCACCGGCTTCGTGGAGGCCGCCGCCGGTCTGCTGACGTCGGCGGGGCAGGACCCCGCCACGATCCGTACCGAACGGTTCGGGTGAGCCCCGCTCCCCCGGCCGCCCGCGCCTGGAGGCAACCGATGACAGAGGTCTCTCCGCACGTCGACGGCAACAGCCTGGCAGGGCCGCTGTCGGACATCTTCTCCGCCGACATGACCCGGGCCTGGTGGCGCTGCCCGGACTGCGGCTCGACCGGCCCCCTGGCCGAGCTGCACGTGTACGGGCCGGACCCCGGCCTGACCGCGCGGTGCGCCCACTGCTCCCGGGTGGCGCTGCGCCTGGTCCGGCACGAGGAGGACACCTGGCTCACGCTCGGCGGCGCGGAGGGCGCCTTCCGCTTCCGCACCGCGCGGTAGGCACCGGGCCCGTCAGCCGCTCGCCGCGCGCTTGCGCGCGGCCACGGTGACGACGGCGGCGCCCGCCGCGCCGTACACCGTGAGGACCGTGCCCCGAACCGCCAGGTCGCCGCGGCGGACCTTTCACCGGGTCGTCGTCCCGGAGGGCGGGGAGATCCTGTGGCACTGGGGCACGGACCGTTGGTCCGCGCCGCTGCGTACCCTTGCGGCATGCGGATGCGCCCCACTCTCGTCTGGACGCCGGCCGAGGACTGGCCGGCCGGCACCACGGACCTCGGTCCGGTCGTCGACGCCTTGGACACGGGCGGGGTCCTGGTGCTCAGCGGCGCGGGCATCTCCACCGAGTCCGGCATCCCCGACTACCGGGGCGAGGGCGGCAGCCTCAGCCGGCACACCCCGATGACCTACCAGGAGTTCACGTCGAGCGCCCCGGCGCGACGCAGGTACTGGGCGCGCAGCCACCTCGGCTGGCGCACCTTCGGGCGGGCCCACCCCAACGCCGGTCACCGGGCGGTGGCCGCGTTCGGGAGGCACGGTCTGCTGAAGGGCGTGATCACCCAGAACGTCGACGGTCTGCACCAGGCGGCGGGCAGCCCGGACGTCGTGGAGCTGCACGGCGGCCTCCAGCGGGTGGTCTGCCTGTCCTGCGGGACGTACAGCCCGCGCGCCGAACTCGCCCGCCGGCTCGAGGAGGCCAACGCGGGCTTCGACCCGGTGGCCGCCGCGATCAACCCGGACGGTGACGCCGACCTCACCGACGAGCAGGTCCAGGACTTCCAGGTCCTGCCCTGCACGCGCTGCGGCGGCATCCTCAAGCCGGACGTGGTGTTCTTCGGCGAGAACGTCCCGCCGGCGCGCGTCGAGCGCTGCCGCACGCTGGTCGACGAGGCGGCGTCCCTGCTGGTCCTGGGTTCCTCGCTGACGGTGATGTCCGGATTGCGGTTCGTACGGCAGGCCGCCGAGGCGGGCAAGCCGGTCCTGATCATCAACCGCGACCCGACCCGCGGTGACCGGCACGCCGTCGCCCGCATCGCCCTCCCCCTGGGCCCGGCCCTCACGTCGGTGGCCGAGCGCCTGGACGTCCAGGTCGACTGAGGCGAGGCGCCCACGGCTTCTACGGGTGGTACTGGTCGTACCGGCATGGTGGGGGCCGAGGGTAGCGACCGCAGCGGCACCTCGCGCCCGGTTCGGTGAGGTCGCTCGAGGCCGGCCCCGGGTCACTCCGGGTCGACCAGCCAGGCGACCAGGGTGCGCCAGCGCCGGGGCTCGTCGGTGTCCCGCGGGCCCACCAGGTAGACCTCCTCGACGAGGCTCTGGGAGCGCAGTCCGTTGCGGGCGGCGTAGGTGCCGAGGGCGCCGTAGGTCAGGTCGAGGTCGTCATGGGGCCCGGCGTGGGTGGCGACGACCGCGCTGCGCCGGGGCAGCCTGAGTTCGCGGACGGAAGGCGGCGCGTCCGGCGGCAGCGGCAGCTCGGCGGGCAGGTAGACCGTGGCGTGGCCGTGGCCCTCCGTGAAGAGCTTGTGGGCGTACCGGCCGCCGGGCGGCAGCACCGGGCGCCGGCCGGCCGCCGTGTCCAGGTCCCGCATGGCCGCGTCGTACCAGCTCAGGCCGGCGTCCGGCGGGACGTCCAGGGACACGGCGAAGACGTGCTGCGGCGGCAGGTCGTCCCGGCTCACCGTCCGTTCGGCCTCCGGGTCGAGGAGCTCGCGGAGTGCCTCGACCGCCCGCTGGGTCCGGCCGAGCCGGTCCTCCAGCCGGCGCAGATGGGCGGCCACCACCTGCTGGGCCGCCTCGTGCCCGGCCGCGCCCGCGCCGGCGGACTCGGCGTGCAGGAAGCGCCGCAGGTCCGCCAGCGGGAGGTCGAGGTCGCGGAACCGCCGGATGGTCAGCGCGGGCCGCACCTGCTCGGGCGCGTAGTACCGGTAGCCGGTGACCGGGTCGACCTGCGCCGGGACGAGCAGGTCCTGTTCGTGGTAGCGGCGCAGGGCGCGGATGCTCACGTGCGTGATGCGCGAGAACTCGCCGATCGTCAGCCGGTCGCCGCCCACGGGTCTCCTCGTCCTCGGTGTCGTCCCCCGGCACGGGTGCCGGTGTCAGGGTGTGATGTCCAGTCGCGTGATCCTCCCCTGCTCATCGCGTTCGAAAGTGAAGCACAGGGTGACCGGGCTGCCGGGGAAGTCGCCGGCGACCTCGGCGAGGGCCCGGAGGGCCGCCGGTGGGCCGGTGACCTCGCGCAGGCGGTAGCGGACCGGCGGGACCGCGTCCCGCCAGCGTCGCACCCCGGCGAGCCCTTCGTGGCTGCGGCCCTCGTCGTGGACGACGGCCGTCTCGTGGAACAGTGACAGGTACTGCTCGCGGTCCGGGCTCTTCGCGGCCGCGAAGTAGGCCTCCGCGAAGTCCCGCCGTTCCTGGACCGTGCTTCGCACGCCGTGCGGGGGGTTCGGCATGTGCTCGTGTCTCCTCTCCTCCGTGCTGTCGGTGTTCTCCGCGTTCTTCGTGTTCTTCGTGCCGGTGTGCACGGCGGGCGTCACAGGGCCCGGACGGTGCCGCCGTCCACCGCGTACTCGGCGCCGGCGACCGCCCCGGCTCGGTCCGAGGCCAGGAAGGCGATCACCTCGGCGACCTCCTCCGGTTCCGCGGGCCGCCCCAGCGGGATGCCGCCGAGCGATCGCATGAGCTCCTCCAGCGCCGCCTCCCGGCTCAGGCCGCTCTCCCGCATGTGCCGGGCCAGGAACCGCTCGGCGGCGTCGGTGCGGATGAAGCCGGGGGCCACCGAGTTGACCCGTACGCCGCTCGGGGCGACCTCGTTGGCCAGGCCCTTGCTGTAGGCGGCCAGCGCGGCCTTCGCGGATGCGTACGCAAGGGTCGACTCGTACAGGGGCATCCGGCGCTGGATCGAGGTCACGTGCACCACGGCGCCCGAGCCGCGGGCCGCCATCCCGGGCACGAGGGCCCGGTCCAGGCGCACCGCGGAGAGCAGGTTGAGCGCCAGTTCCTCCGCCCAGTGCTTCTCGGTGAGCGCGGTGAAGCCACCGGCCGGGGAGCTGGACCCGCCCACGACGTGGATGACGACGTCCGGCACACCGATGCGGTCGATGACCTGGGCGGCGGCCGAAGCGGCACCCTCCTCGGTGCTCAGATCGGCGGCGACGAAGAGCGGGTCGGGGATCTCGGGTGCCGTTCGGGCCGTCGTGACCACCCGCGCGCCTGCCTCCCGCAGCCGGTGCGCCGTCGCCCGTCCGGTCCCCTGGGTGCCGCCCGTCACCACGGCGGTGCGTCCGTCGAATGCGTTGCTGTTCATGGACGCCACCGTGGACCCTCCCCCGGGTAGAGACTCAAATCCGCGGCGCGCGCACCGAGAACGGCTCCCACCTGCATGAAGACGCGTGGACGGGGCAAACGGACTCTCCGACCCGGGGAGGATGCGCATGACGATCACCGAGCAGTCCGCCGAGCACGACGCCACCGACGCCCCCTGCCGCGAACAGCACGGCACTTCGCGCGCGGCATCGGACACCGAGGTGCCCGAGACGGCGCGTGAGCGGGTCAACCGGCGCTGGAACGAGGTTCTTCAGGAGACGCGCGTCGCCCAGACCGGCGTGCAGATCCTCTTCGGCTTCCTGCTCAGCGTGGCGTTCACCCCGCTGTTCCGGGAGCTGGAGTCGCTGGACCGGGGCATCTACGTCACGACGGTGGTGCTCGGCGCGTCGGCCACCGGATCGCTCATAGCGCCCGTGTCGATCCACCGCTTCCTGTCCGGTCAGCGCATGAAGGACGACGTCGTCGAGGTCGCGGGGCGTCTGATGATGTGCGGCATGGTCCTGCTGGCGCTGACCATCGGCTGCACGCTCCTGCTGATCCTCCGCTTCGTCGTGCCGGGCGTGCTGGCGGAGATACTCGTGGGCGGCGTCATGCTGTGGTTCGGCCTGTGCTGGTACGTGCTGCCGCTGTACCTGCGCCGACGTGCCGACCGGCGTTCCCGGACCGAGGACGCCTAGCCCTCCGGGGGGAGACAGCCGTACGGCCCCGGCGGGAAGCCGTCACCGCCCGCCGGGGCCGTCCGTCTCGTCACCGCCCGCGGTCCACGTCCCCCTCGTCGCCGTCCGCCCCGTCGTCCGACGACCCCCCGGACGACTCCCGTACGACCAGCTCCGTCGGCAGCATCAACTGCTGTCGCGCGGCGCCCGGCTCGGTGATCTCGGAGAGGATGCGGACCATCGCGCTGCCCAGTTCCTCGACGGGCTGACGGACCGTGGTCAGCGGCGGGTTGGTCCAGCGGGCGTGCGGGGAGTCCTCGAAGCCGACGACCGCCACGTCGTCCGGCACCTTCCGCTTCTGGCGCCGCAGTTCCTCCAGGGCACCGATGGCCATGAGGTCGGAGGCGGCGAACACGGCGTCGAGATCGGGGGCTCGTTCAAGAAGCGAACGCATCGCCCGGGACCCGCTCTCCCAGCTGAAGTCGCCCACCTCGACGAGGTCCTGACGTGCCGGCACGCCGGCCTCCTCGTGCGCCGTCCGCCATCCCTCGAGGCGGCTGCGGCCGACGTCCATGTCCAGCGGACCGGCGATCGCGGCCACCCTTTTCCGGCCACTGCCGAGGAGGTGGCGGACCGCCTGGATCGCTCCCCCGGTGTTGTCCGCGTGCACATAGCTCAGCGCCTCGTCGGCGTCGCGGCGGCCGGCGAGGACCGTGGGCAGGCCCATCTCCTCCAGCATGGCGGGCAGCGGGTCGTCGGAGTGCACGGACACCAGCAGGACGCCGTCGACGCGGCGGGTCGCCACGGACTCGGTCAGCTGCTCCCGCTCCGCCTGGTCCCGGACGAGCATCAGCTGGAGCTGGGTGCGGCTGTCGGCGAGGGCCTGGCTGACACCCCTGATCAGGGCGGCGAAGAAGGGCTCCGAGCCGAGCCGGCTCGCGGACTCGGGGATGACGAGCGCCACCGCGTCGGTCCGGCTGGTCACCAGACCCCGGGCGACGGAGTTCGGCACGTAGTTGAGCTCCTTGATCGCCGCGAGGACCCGGGAGCGCGCCTCGGCGCTGACCAGTTCCGAGCCGTTCACGACGCGGGACACCGTCGTCCGGCCCACACCGGCGCGGGCGGCGACCGTCTTGATCGTCGGACGGCGGTTCCCAGCCATGCGCTCCCCTCCCTGCATCCGCGGCACCCTCCTGTCGCGTAGGTGACCAGCGCCAATTCTGGCAGACCGCGCGGTCGGCGAGGTGAGCGGTCCAGCACGAAATATGAACGCAAATCTCGCGCAAAGCCCGATCGTTGCGTTCAAGTCATTGACAGATGCGCTCGCTCCGGAGAGTCTGCCATCCATCGCTGGGAACGTGCCCACCCGAGATTGGGCACGTTCCCATCACTCGTCACCACTCGCCGGAGCCGCTGCGGTCGTCGTTTTCGTGTCCGTCCGACACGTCTGCGCAGGCCGTTGGGAGGAGAACCATGAGCAGTCTCGGATCGTTGCGCGGAAAGAGGCTGGCGGCAGCAGCTGCGGCCGTCAGCGCGCTGGCCCTCGTCGCTGGATGCAGCAGCGGCGACGACTCGGTCACAGGCGGCGGAAAGAAGGACGGCAAGGTCACCATCACCATGGGCCTGTTCGGCGTCATGGGCCTGAAGGAGACCGGCCTGCTGGAGCAGTACGAGAAGGAGAACCCGAACGTCACGATCAAGGCCGAGATCGCGGGTGACGAGCAGACCTACTACACCGCGCTGCAGACCAGGCTCGCCGGCGGCAAGGGCCTGAAGGACATCCAGGGCATCGAGATCGGCCGGGCCAAGGAGATCACCGAGACCCAGGCCGACAAGTTCGCGGACTTCTCCGACGTGGCGGGCACCGAGCACTTCCTGCCGTGGAAGGAGTCCCAGATCAGCACCAAGGACGGCAAGGTGCTGGGCCTGGGCACCGACATCGGCCCGATGGCCGTCTGTTACCGCAAGGACTACTTCGAGAAGGCCGGCCTGCCCACCGACCGCGAGGAGGTCGGCAAGCTCTGGGAGGGCGACTGGAGCAAGTACGTCGAGGTCGGGCGCACCTTCAAGAAGGACTTCAAGGGCGGCAAGGTCGCCTACATGGACTCCTCCAGCGGCCTGTTCAACGCCATGGTCTACGGCTACCCGGAGCAGTACTACAACGAGAAGGGCGACCTGATCTACGACTCCAACCCGGTCGTGAAGGACGCCTGGAAGCTCGCCGCCGACGCCGGTGAGGGCGGGCTGACGGCCAAGCTCCGTCAGTTCCAGCCGGGTTGGGACCCGGGTCTCGCCAACGGCACGTTCGCGACGGCCGTGTGCCCCGCGTGGATGCTCAGCCACATCAGTGAGAAGGCCGGCGACGCCAACAAGGGCAAGTGGGACGTCGCCCGGGCCCCGAAGGGCGCCAACTGGGGCGGCTCCTTCCTCGGTGTGATCGAGCAGAGCCCGGTGAAGGAGGAGGCCAAGAAGCTCGTGGCGTGGCTGACCGCCCCGGAGCAGCAGGCCCACATCTTCAAGGAGATAGGCAACATCCCCTCCTCCAAGGAGGCCCTGGAGAACCCCGACGTGAAGAACGCCAAGTCGGAGTACTTCAACAACGCGCCGATCGGCGAGATCTTCGGCGCCGCCGCCCAGGAGATCCCGGACAAGCAGGTCCTGGGCCGCAAGGACGGCACGATCAAGGACACCTTCTCGCAGGGTCTGGCCCTGATCGAGCAGGGCACCAAGCGTGACGAGGCGTGGGAGACCACCACGGAGCGCATCGAGAAGGCCGTCGGCTGACCCGATGCCCCCGCAGCCTCCCGGGCCCGCGCGCTCGCCGCGGGCCCGGGACCGGCTGACCCACCCCCTCTCAGGAAGGAACTCCGGTGGCCACCTCCACCACCAAGGCCCTGGCCGGCGAGGAGCCGCCGGCCCCGCCCGGCGCCGCGGGCGACGGCACCTCCACCCGGCGGCGCGCCTCGCTGCTGCACCGGCTGGACGTCAAGGGCGCGCCGTACGCGTTCGTCGCGCCGTTCTTCGTGGTCTTCGCCGCGTTCAGCTTCTACCCGCTCATCTACACCTCGTGGATCTCCCTGCACCATGTGGAGCTGGCCACGCTCGACGTGCGGGAGTGGGTGGGCCTCGACAACTACACCGCGCTGTGGCAGGACGAGCGCTTCTGGAACGCGCTGACGAACACCATCACCATCGGTGTCATCTCGACCGTGCCGCAGCTGCTGATGGCGCTCGGTCTGGCGCACCTGCTCAACTACCGGATGCGCGCCTCGCTCTTCTTCCGGGTCGCGTCCCTCGTCCCGTACGCCACGTCGGTCGCCGCCGCCGCGCTCGTGTTCACGATGATCTACGAGCGTGACTTCGGCATGATCAACTGGGCGCTCGGCTCGATCGGCATCGACCCGCTGGACTGGGAGGCCGAGAAGTGGCCCTCGCAGTTCGCGATCTCCACCATCGTCATCTGGCGCTGGACCGGGTACAACGCGCTGCTCTACCTGGCCGCGATGCAGGCCATCCCCGCCGAGCGCTACGAGGCCGCCTCGATCGACGGTGCCTCCCGCTGGAAGCAGTTCACGAACGTCACCGTGCCCGGCATCCGCTCGACGATCGTCTTCACGATCGTGCTGTCGACGATCGGCGCCACCCAGCTCTTCGGTGAGCCGCTGATCTTCGGCCAGGGCCCCAACGGTGTCACCGGCGGCGCGGACAACCAGTACCAGACGCTGGGCCTGCTGCTGTACGAGGAGGGCTGGAAGAACTACCAGATGGGCCGCTCGGCGACCGTCGCCTGGGCGATGTTCCTGCTGCTCGTCCTCGCCTTCGCCGTGCAGCGCCTGATCAAGCGCCTGCGGGCCCGATCGTCCTGACCTGGAGCCGACATGACCACTCAAAGCCTCCCGGTCCGGACGGACACCCCGGCCCGGACCCCCGAACCGACGACCGGCCGCGGCGGCCGCCGGCGCCTGCTGCGCATGCGTGCCGGCCGCCAGCACCACGCGGGACCGCTCGCCTACGTCCTGCTCGCCGTCATGGCGATCCTGTCGATCTTCCCGCTCTACTGGACGATGGTGGCGGCGTCGACGGACAACACCCGGGTCAGCCAGACCCCGCCGCCGTTCCTGCCCGGCCCCAACCTGTTCAGCAACCTCGCCCGCGCCTGGGACGAGGCGGCCATGGGCAAGGCCATGATCAACAGCCTCATCGTGGCCGGCGTGATCGCCCTGTCCACGGTGATGTTCGCGACGCTGGCCGGGTTCGCCTTCGCCAAGCTGCGGTTCAAGGGCCGCAACATCCTGCTGATGCTGGTGATCGGCACGATGATGGTGCCGCCGCAGCTCGGTGTCGTCCCGCTGTTCATGCTGATGTCCGAACTGGGCTGGTCCCAGCAGCTGCCCGCCGTCATCTTCCCGACGCTGGTCAGCGCGGTCGGCGTGTTCTTCATGCGCCAGTACCTGTCGGAGGCGCTGCCGGACGAGCTGGTCGAGGCCGGACGCGTCGACGGGGCGCACTCGCTGCGCATCTTCTGGAGCATCGTGCTCCCCGTGGCGCGGCCCGCCATGGCCGTCCTGTTCATGATCACGTTCGTGCACGCCTGGAACGACTTCTTCTGGCCGTTCGTGGTGCTCGACATGACCAACCCGACGGTTCCGGTCGCCCTCACCCAGCTCAGCGCGGGCTACGTCCGCGACCAGTCGCTCATCATGGCCGGCGCTCTGCTCGGCACGCTCCCGCTGCTGGCGATGTTCATCGTCTTCGGACGGCAGATCGTCAGCGGCATCATGGCCGGCGCCGTCAAGGGCTGACCCCCGCACACCGGCCCGGCCGCACCCCCGCCGGGCCCGCTCATCCGTGTCGGCCCTTCGCCCCACGCGAACGGCCCCACTTCTGAAAGGACTTCCGTGGTCACCGCTGCACAGCAGAGCGAGTCCGGCATCGACGGCACCCGCACCTTCCCCAAGAACTTCCTCTGGGGCTCCGCGACCGCCTCGTACCAGATCGAGGGCGCGGCCGCCGAGGACGGGCGCACGCCGTCGATCTGGGACACCTACGCCAGGACGCCGGGACGGGTCCGCAACGGCGACACCGGTGACATCGCCACCGACCACTACCACCGTTGGCGCGAGGACGTCGCGCTCATGTCCGAACTCGGCCTGGGCGCCTACCGGTTCTCCCTTGCCTGGCCCCGTATCCAGCCCACGGGGCGCGGCCCCGCCGTGCAGAAGGGCCTGGACTTCTACCGGCGTCTGGCCGACGAGCTGCTGGAGAAGGGCATCCAGCCCGTCGCCACCCTCTACCACTGGGACCTGCCTCAGGAACTGGAGGACGCCGGCGGCTGGCCGGAGCGCGCCACCGCGGAGCGGTTCGCCGAGTACGCGGCCATCGCCGCCGACGCCCTCGGCGACCGGGTGAAGACCTGGACCACCCTCAACGAGCCGTGGTGCAGCGCCTTCCTGGGCTACGGCTCCGGGGTGCACGCCCCCGGCCGCACCGACCCGGTGGCCGCGCTGCGCGCCGCGCACCACCTCAACCTTGCCCACGGTCTCGCCGTCCAGGCGGTGCGCGACCGGACGCCGTCCGGCACGCAGTGCTCGGTGACGCTCAACATCCACCACGTCCGTCCGCTGACCACGCGGGAGGCCGACGTCGACGCGGCCCGCCGGATCGACGCCCTGGCCAACCGGGTCTTCACCGGCCCGATGCTGGAGGGCGCCTACCCGGAGGACCTGTTCAAGGACACGGCGAGCCTGACCGACTGGTCGTTCGTGGCCGACGGGGACCTGGAGCGGATCCACCAGCCGCTGGACTTCCTCGGCGTCAACTACTACACGCCCACGCTGGTCTCCGAGACGGACGGCAGCGGCACGCACAACTCCGACGGGCACGGCAACAGTTCGCACAGCCCGTGGCCGGCCGCCGACAAGGTCTCCTTCCACCAGCCGCCCGGCCCCACCACCGCCATGGGCTGGGCCGTCGACGCCACCGGGCTGTACGACCTGCTGCGCCGGCTGTCGGCCGACTTCCCGCGCATGCCGCTGGTCATCACCGAGAACGGCGCTGCGTTCGACGACTACGCCGACCCGGAGGGGCAGGTGAACGACCCGGCCCGGATCTCGTACGTCCGCGAGCACCTGGCCGCCGTCCACCAGGCCATCGCCGACGGCTCGGACGTCCGGGGCTACTTCCTGTGGTCCCTGCTGGACAACTTCGAGTGGGCGCACGGCTACAGCAAGCGTTTCGGCGCGGTCTACGTGGACTACCCGACCGGCAAGCGGATCCCGAAGGCCAGCGCGCGCTGGTACGCCGAGGTGGCCCGGACGGGCGTACTGCCGGGCGCCTGACCGGAATCCGGGGCGGTGCCTCCCCGCACCGCCCACCGGGTCCGCCCCCGCGCTCGGGGGTGTCTCGCCGGTCACGCCGGGACCCCGGCCTGACCGGCGAGACACGCTCTCAGGAGGGGACGGGGGCGGGCCTGTTCCGGGCGGGCCGTGCGCGAGCGCGGCCCGCCCGGTTTTCGCGTGCTCAGCCCTTCCGGGGCGGGGCCGTGCTCTGGCGTACCACCAGGTTCGTCGCCAGTTCGATCCGCTGGGCCGCGGTGCCGGGGGTGTCGGGGCGCAGCAGCATGCGCGCTGCCTCCTCGGCCATGGCCCGCAGTGGCTGGTGGACGGTGGTGAGCGGCGGGCTCGACCACTGGGCGAGCGGCACGTCGTCGTACCCGACCACCGACAGGTCCTCGGGGACGCGCAGCCCCTTGACGCGGGCCGCCTCCAGGACGCCGAGCGCCTGGAGGTCGCTGCCGGCGAAGACGGCCGTGGGGCGGTCGGGTCCGTCCAGCAGGTCCATGGCGTGTTCGTAGCCGCCCTGTACATGGAAGTCGCCGAAGCGCGTCAGCCGCGGGTCGCACTCCAGGCCCGCCATCGACATCGCCGAGCGGTAGCCGTCCAGCCGGGCCAGCGAGCACAGCATGTCCTCGGGCCCGGTGACGATCGCGATGCGCTCGTGCCCGAGGTCCGTGAGGTGGCGGGTGGCGGCGAGGCCGCCCGACCAGTTCGCGGAGCCGACCGAGGGCACGTCCGGATCCGGGTCGCCCGCAGGGTCGACGATCACGATGGGGATGGCGGCCGCCCTGAGCCGCCGTTTGACGTCCTCGCTCAGGGTCGAGAAGACCAGCACCACACCCATGGGCCGGCGTTGCAGCACGCCGGGCAGCCAGTCGGGGCCGGGGGTGTGCCGGGTGCCGCTCTCGGTGAGCGCCACGGTCGCCCGGTTGTCCCGTGCGACGTTCTCCACGCCCCTGATCAGCTCCATCGCCCAGACACTCTCCAGTTCGTGGAAGACGAGCTCGATGAGCGGGGAACGGGACCCCGCCTGGGCCCGCCGGCGGTAGCCGTGGACCTCCAGCAGGTGCTCCACCTTGGCGCGGGTCGTGCGGGAGACGTCCGAGCGTCCGTTGAGGACCTTCGAAACTGTCGGCATGGAGACACCGGCTTCTTTCGCTACCGCCGCCAAGGTCACCCGGCCGCCCACCTCTTCGTCTTCGTGCATGAACGCAGGATAGGCCACCACCGATCGGTAACGGTTCGGTCGAGTAGTGATCGGACCGTTGACCCGATGGGGGCTCTGACCTACTGTCCCACCGCATGGACTTTCGGCGATGAAGCCGAAACTTTCGAAAGGCGAACGATGAAGACACGTGCGCGCTTGCCCAGACTGGTCGCCTGCGGTGCGACGCTCACCCTCGCGCTGACGCTCTCGGCCTGTGGGGACGGCGACGGGGGCTCGGGGTCCGACGGCAAGATCCATGTCCTGGTCTACGGGGACGCCACCAACAAGGTGGAGAAGCAGCTCGTCGAGAAGTTCAACAAGACCTCCGACGTCAAGGTCGTCCTCGACACCATCCCTGGTGCGGACTACCAGAAGAAGCTGCAGACGATCATCAACACCCCGCAGGCCCCGGACGTCTTCTTCAACTGGGGCGGCGGCAGCATCAAGCCCTTCGTCAAGGCCGGCCTCCTGATGCCGCTCGACGACTTCATCGAGAAGAACCCGGATCTGGAGAACAAGTTCCTGCCGTCCGTGTTCAACAACGCGGTGGTGGACGGCAAGCCGTACGGCGTCCCGATGCGCGGCACCCAGCCCGTCCTGCTCTTCCACAACAAGAAGGTGCTCGACGAGGCGGGCGTGAAGCCGCCCAAGACCTGGGACGAACTGCTCGACGCCGTCACCGAGCTGAAGGCCAAGGGCGTCACCCCGATCGCGCTCGGCGGCGGCGACGTCTGGCCCACCCAGATGTGGTTCCAGTACCTCTACGACCGCGTGGCCGGCCCGGAGCTGTTCGCCAAGGCCATCGGCGGCGACAAGAGCGCCTGGGAGAGCCCGGACAGCAAGAAGGCGCTGAACATGATCAGGGAGCTGGTCGACGCCGGGGCCTTCGGCAAGAACTACGACTCGGTCAAGTACACCAACGCCGGTTCCGTCCAGCTCGTCGCGTCCGGCAAGGCCGGCTTCGAGCTGATGGGCTCCTGGTACTACTCCCAGCAGCTCACCGACCACCCGGACTTCGCCGAGAAGAGCCTCGGCTACACCGCCTTCCCGACCATCTCCGGCGGCAAGGGCGACCCGAAGAACGTGGCCGGCAACACCAACAACTACTACTCGGTCATGAAGAAGACCAAGCACCCCGAGGCCGTCGCCGAGTTCCTGAAGCTCATGTACTCCGACGACTTCGTCAAGGCGCAGCTGGACATCGGCAACCTGCCGACGACCACCAACACCAAGGACTTCCTCGACAAGGCCGCCGACCCGAAGTACTCCCGCTTCCAGTACGACCTGGTCGCCGACGCCCCCTCGTTCCAGCTGTCGTGGGACCAGGCGTACCCGCAGAAGGCCAGCTCGGACATGCACAAGGCCATCCAGCAGTTCTTCAACGGACAGCTCGACACGGACGGCTTCATCAAGGCCATGCAGGCCCTCCCGACCGACTGACGAACGGCTCATGACCACACAGATCACGAGCGCCCGGCCCGCCGCCGGCCCCCGCAAGGGGGCCCGGCGGCGGCCGCCCGCCTCGAACGCCACGAAGGTGGGCCGCCCGAGCTTCGCCTGGGCGCTGCCCGCCGCAGTGTTCTTCGCCCTCTTCGCGATCGCCCCGCTCGTCATGGTGGCGGTGCTGTCCTTCATGACCTGGGACGGCATCAGCTCCCCCGAGTTCGTCGGCATGGACAACTGGTCGCGTCTGGTGGACGACCCGGTGATGCTCGACAGCATCTGGCTGACCCTGCTCCTGACCGTGCTCGGCGTCGTCATCCAGACCCCGCTGAGCGTCGTCCTCGGAGTCTGGGCCGCCGGCAACCAGCGCAACCGCGCGGTGCTGTCGGTCATCTACTTCATCCCGCTCCTGCTGTCCGCCACCGCCGTGTCGGTGCTCTGGCGGGCACTGCTCGACCCGAACTTCGGTATCCCGGCGGAGGCCACCTGGCTGTTCGGCGACGGCAACCTGTTCGGTGAACAGGCCACTGCCATCGGGGTCCTGGCTTTCGTCGCCACCTGGCAGTTCACCCCGTTCCACACCCTGATCTACCAGGGCGCCGCCCGGGCCGTCCCCGAGGTGCTGTACCAGGCCGCGGAGATCGACGGAGCCGGCCGCTACCGGCAGTTCTTCCACATCACCCTGCCGCAGCTGCGCAACTCGATGATCACCTCGATGATCCTGATGATCGTCGGCGGACTGACCACCTTCGAGACGGTCCTGATCCTCACCCAGGGCGGCCCCGGCACCGACACCACCATCAGCGCCTACTACATGTACGACAAGGCGTTCAAGAGCTTCGACTTCGGCACGGGCTCCGCGATCGCCCTGGCACTGGTGGTCGCGGCCACGATCATCTCGCTGATCGTCGTCCGGGTGTCCGGCTACGACAAGATGCGCAGCACCATGGAGGGTGTGTCATGAGGCGCCGCCCCAACTACCTGGCCGGCGCCGGCTCGCTCGTCTGGCTCTTCGTCGTCGGCCTGCCCCTGTACGTGATGCTCGCCGCGACGCTGCGCACCCGGCAGGACTACGCCGAGAACGGCCCGGTCTCGATACCCGACAGCTTCACCCTGGACAACTACGCGGGCGCCTTCGACTCGGGCTTCGGCCAGTACTTCCTCAACACGCTCGTCGTCACGGGCTGCGTGATCGGCATCGTGCTGCTGCTGGTGCCGCCGCTCGCGTACGCGATCGTCCGCAGCCGGGGCCGGACCACGTCCGCGATCTTCCGGCTGTTCCTGCTCGGACTCGCCATCCCGGCCCAGGCCGTCATCGTGCCGATGTTCTACCTCATCAGCGAGGCCGGGCTGTACGACAACCTGCTGGGCGTCATCCTGCCCACAGCGGCGTTCTGCCTGCCGATGTCGGCGCTCATCCTCAGCGGCGCGATGCGGGACATCTCCCCGGAGTTGTACGAGGCGATGGCCATGGACGGCGCGAGCCCGCTGCGCATGTTCTTCCAGCTGGTGCTGCCGCTGTCCCGGGGCGGTCTGTCGACCATCGTCGTGTTCTCGGCGCTCCAGGCGTGGAACGGCTTCCTGTTCCCACTCGTCCTGACCCAGTCCGACTCCACCAAGGTCGTCACGCTGGGTCTCTACAACTTCCAGACCGAACACGGCATCGACATCCCCGGCCTGCTGGGAGCCGTGGTGCTGTCCATGGTGCCCATCCTGCTCGTCTACCTGTTCGCCCGTCGCGCCCTCGTCCGGGGCCTGATGGGTGTCGGAGGAAAGTGAACACCGACGTGGCCGTAGAGACCACCCCCGAGACCCCCCTCTGGAACGACCCCGCCCAGCCCGTCGCCGCCCGCGTCGACGCGCTGATCGGCGCCATGACCCTGCAGGAGAAGATCGCCCAGCTGTACGGCGTGTGGGTCGGAGCCTCCGACCAGGGCGGCGAAGTGGCCCCGCACCAGCACGACATGGAGGAGGCCGTCGACCTGGACGCCCTGCTCCCCGCCGGTCTGGGCCAGCTCACCCGCCCCTTCGGCACGGTGCCCGTCGACCCCGCCCTCGGCGCGGTGTCGCTGATGCGCACCCAGGCCCGGATCGCCGGCGCGAACCGCTTCGGCATTCCCGCGCTCGCCCACGAGGAGTGCCTCGCCGGCTTCGCCGCCTGGGGCGCCACCGCCTACCCCGTCCCGCTGTCCTGGGGCGCCACCTTCGACCCCGCGCTGGTCCGCTCGATGGCCGAGGCCATCGGCCGGGACATGCGCTCGGTCGGCGTCCACCAGGGCCTCGCGCCCGTCCTGGACGTGGTGCGCGACGCCCGCTGGGGCCGCGTCGAGGAGACCATCGGCGAGGACCCGTATCTCGTCGGGACGATCGGCACCGCCTATGTGAGCGGCCTGGAGGCGGCCGGCATCGTCGCCACCCTCAAGCACTTCGTCGGCTACTCCGCCTCCCGCGCGGGGCGCAACCTCGCGCCCACCTCCGTGGGTCCGCGCGAGCGCGCCGACGTGCTGCTCCCGCCGTTCGAGATGGCGATCCGCGAGGGCGGAGCCCGTTCGGTGATGCACGCCTACACCGACACCGACGGCGTGCCCTCCGCCGCCGACGAGGCGCTGCTCACCGGACTGCTCCGGGACACCTGGGGCTTCGACGGCACCGTCGTCGCGGACTACTTCGGCATCGCCTTCCTGAAGACGCTGCACGGCATCGCCGGTGACTTCGGCGACGCCGCGGGCACCGCCCTGAAGGCCGGTGTCGACGTCGAGCTGCCCACGGTCAAGACGTTCGGGGCGCCCCTCGTCGCGGCCGTCACCGAGGGCCGGGTGCCGGAGGAGGTCGTCGACCGCGCCCTGCGTCGTGTCCTCACCCAGAAGGCCCAGCTCGGCCTGCTCGACCCGGACTGGAGCCCCGTACCGCCCGCGCTCGACGGCGCCGACCTGAGCGACGCCGAGGCGCTGCGCGGCAGGATCGACCTGGACCGCACCGCGAACCGGGAACTGGCCCGGCGGATCGCCGAGCAGGCGGTCGTCCTGGTCAGCAATGACGGCACCCTGCCCCTCACCCGCCCCCGCCGGATCGCCCTGGTCGGCCCCAACGCGACCGAGGCCACCGCGGTGCTCGGCTGCTACTCGTTCCCGCTGCACGTCGGCGTGCAGCACCCCGAGTTCCCCGTCGGGCTCGAACTGCCCACGCTGCGGGACACGTTGACGGCCGAGTTCCCGGCCGCGGAGATCGTCTCCGTCCGCGGCACCGGTGTCGACGACGGGGACCTCTCCGGCATCGGCGCGGCGGCCGACGCGGCCCGTGACGCCGACGTCGTCGTCGCCGTCCTCGGCGACCGCGCGGGGCTGTTCGGGCGCGGGACGAGCGGGGAGGGCTGCGACGCCGAGTCGCTGGCACTGCCCGGCGCCCAGCAGCAGCTGCTCGACGCGCTGCTCGACTCCGGTACGCCGGTCGTCACCGTCCTGCTCGCCGGGCGGCCGTACGCCCTCGGCCGGGCCGTCGCCGAGAGCGCGGCGATCGTGCAGTCGTTCTTCCCGGGCGAGGAGGGCACCCGTGCGATCGCGGGCGTCCTCAGCGGCCGTACGAACCCGTCGGGGCGGCTCCCGGTCAGCGTGCCGCGCGGTGCGGGCGCACAGCCCTCCACCTACCTCGGCGCACGTCTCGCCCAGGCCAGCGAGGTCTCCAACATCGACCCGACCCCTGCCTTCGGTTTCGGGCACGGGCTGTCGTACACCACGTTCGCGTGGGGCGATCTGGCGGTCGGCACCGGACAGGCGCCCACGGACGGGGAGTTCACGCTGGCCCTGACGGTCCGCAACACCGGTGACCGTACCGGGACCGAGGTGGTCCAGCTCTACCTGCACGACCCGGTCGCGTCCGTCGTCCAGCCCGTCCAGCGTCTCGTCGGCTACGCCCGCGTGCCGCTGGAGCCGGGCGAGGCGCGCCGCGTCCACGTCACCGTCCCGGCCGACGTCGCCTCGTTCACCGGGCGCGACGGGCATCGCGTCGTGGAGCCCGGCGAGCTGGAACTCCGCCTGGCCGCGTCCAGCAGCGACACCCGGCTGACGGCGACGGTCACCCTGACCGGCCCCGCCCGCCGGGTGGACCACACCCGCCGCTTCCACGCGGTCCTGACCCAGGAGCCGGCGGAGCAGGTCTGAGACACGCGGACGAGCGCACAGCGAAGGGCCCGGCCGAAGCCGGGCCCTTCGCTGTGCGGTGATGCGCTACGTCACCATCGGTACCAGCGGCCACGACCACCACCCGCGGTGGTGGAGCGCATCACGAAGCCGAGCAGCCACACGACCAGCACGACGACCGCGATCCACCACAGGGCCTTGAGGGCGAAGCCCGCACCGAACAGGATGAGGGCCAGAAGAAGAACAAGAAGCAGGGGAACCATAGTTATCAACCTCCTGACCCTCGATTGCCCTGCGATCCTCAATCCATACACCGAGGATGCCTTGTTTATGCAGGGAAAGCTGGGGCAGGCGGTGACGTTGCGCAACGGCGGGCGATGAGTATCGCCCCGGGCGGCGGTCTATAGGAGCAGTACCGCCGAGCAGTACCGCCCTCGCACCCCTGGAGCCTCGCCATGACCGCCACCTACACGTTCGACGTCTTCTCCAGCCTCGACGGATTCGGTGCCGCCGGCGGTGACTGGACGGGCTACTGGGGCAAGCAGGGCCCCGAGCTCCTCGAGCACCGCCTCTCGCTGTACACCGAGCAGCAGCGGATGGTGTTCGGCGCCCACACCTACCGCGCCTTCGCCCAGTTGATCGCCTCGGAGACGGAGGAGGCGGTGCACGACCCCTGGGTCACCCGGATGCGCAACATGCCGGCCACGGTGGTGTCGAGCACACTCCAGGAGCCCCTCGACTGGCCGGACGCCCGGGTCGTCCGCGGGGACGCCGTGGACGTCGTCGCCCGTATCAAGGAGGAGTCGGAGGTACCGCTCCGCTCGCACGGGAGTCTGTCGATGAACCGGGCGCTGCTGGCCGCCGGACTCGTCGACCGCGTCCAGGTGACGCTGTTCCCCGTGATCACGGGCAGGACCGGCCTGGACCCGATCTTCCAGGGCGCGGCCGACTTCGATCTCGAGCTGATCGACCACCGCACGCTCGACGGGCACATCCAGGAGCTCACCTACCGTCCGACCCTGCATCCCTGACCGCGTCCGCACCTCGACGTGCCCCGAGCCCCGGAGGGTTCGGGGCACGTCCGCGTTCCGGGCGGACCACCCCGGCTGACGCCCGGTCAGTTCACCCCTCCTGTGCGCGGTGTCACAGACATCACCCGCCATCCAAGTTGCCCACATCACAGCGGAAATGCCCGAATAGGCCCAAGCTCGACCAGGACACAGAGGCCCGAACTGGGCCTTATCGGCGTCGATTTGGATATGCCTACCTAAGTGACGCACGCCACAGCGCCGGTGACGCACGCCCCCCGCGCCCGCCGTAGCGACGTACGCCCCCGCTCCCCACGAGAGGTGCCACCATGCCCGCGTTCCTGTGCCCCCCGGCCGTGATCCACGGCGAACACACCGTGAAGACCAGCGAGATCGTGGCCGAGGTCCACGACCGGCATCCCGACGCCGCGTGGGCCCCGCGCGTCGAGGGCATCGCCGCCAGTACGGGAATCGAGGCGAGGGGCTGGATGCTGCCGCTCCAGTCCGCCGTGGCCCCCGGCCGGGGGAACGGTCTCCCGGCCGCCGGCGCCGGCGCGGCCCGTGCCGCACTGGCCCGTGACGGGTTCACCCAGCAGGACGCGGACCGGGTGATCGCCGCCCTCGAGGCGATACCCGCGCCGCAGACCGTCCAGGAGCGCACCGCGCCCGCCTGGGAGGCCGTGCAGGCGTACGGCGAGCGCGCGGCGCGCGGCGCCCTCCAGAGCGCCGGGCTCGACGCCTCGGACGTCGACTGCGTGATCACCAGCAACTCCACCACCCCGGCCCTGCCGGGGCTGGACGTCTCCCTCGCCAACCGGCTCCCGCTGCGCGAGGACGTGCTGCTGCTCCCCGCCACCCAGTGGGCCTGCATCGCCGGGACCCGCTCGCTGGCCCTGGCCGCCGACCTCGTGGCCGCAGACCCCGACCGGGTGGTCCTCGTCGTGATCTCCGAGGCGCTGAGCACCACCTACCAGCCCGCCGACGACACCCTGGAGTCGCTGATCGTCCGGCTGCTGTTCGCGGACACGGCGGTCGCCGCCGTCGTCACCGGCCGCCCCCGGCCCGAGTCCGTCCTGCGGCTGGACTCCTCCTGGAACCACACCCTGCCCGGCACCCAGGACCTGCACCGCCTGGACACCCGCGCGGACGGCACCCACTTCGTGATGGACCGGCGCGGCCCGCGCGCCGTGCAGGAGACGGTCACCGCCATGTGGCAGTGGCTCCAGGAGCGCTACGGAGAGCACCCCGAGGCCTGGCACCCCGACGTGCTCCTCGCGCACCCCGGCGGGACCCGGGTGCTGGAGTACATGGAGCAGACGATGCCCGAGGCGTGGCCGTCCGGGCTGCTGGAGTACAGCCGGGACAGCTACACGAGCGGCAACCGCGGAGGCGCGGCCGTGTTCGACATCATGCGCCGGGCGCACGACGCCGGGCAGCCGGCGGGCAGCCGCGCGGTGCTGTACGCGGCGGCGCCCGGCCTCACGGCGACCGCCCTGGAAGGCGAGTGGCTCTAGGTCATCGCGCCTCTCACCGTCCGACCGACGCCCAGACCACCTTGCCGTCGTCGGTCCAGCGCACGCCCCACCGGGTGGTGAGCCCGTGCACGACGTGCAGACCGCGGCCGCTGTCCGCGAGGAGCTCCTTGCGGGCCAGCCGGGGCCTGCCGTTGCCGGTGTCGCCCACCTCGCACAGCAGCTGCCCGTGCCCGGTCCTGATCAGCCGAACCGTGAGGGGGCCGCGGGCGAAGCGGACCGCGTTGGCGACCAGCTCGCCGACCACCAGCAGCACGCTGTCCCGCGTGTCCTCCCTGGTCCCCCACCGCTCCAGCAGCCCGGTGACCAGCGCCCGCGCCCGGGCCGGCGCGTCGCCGCGGGCCGGCATCCGCCAGGTCGCCGTGTCCTCCTTGCGGTAGCCGATCATGCGGGCGAGCAGCAGGGTGACGTCGTCGCGCCGGTGCGGGGGCGCCAGCGAGGCGACGACCCGCCGCGCCGCCTGATCCAGCCGGTCCCACGGGTCCACGGCGGACACCGCGTCGGACAGCCGGCCGATGCCCTCGTCGATCGACATCGCGGGATCCTCCACCAGGCCGTCGGTGTAGAGCGCGAGCATCGCACCGGGGGGCGCGGCGAACGTGTACACGTCGAACGGCTCGCGCAGCGCGAACTCGGCGCCCAGCCCGGGGTGCGGGCGCACCGCGACCGGGCCGGCGGTCCCGTCCGGGGGTACCAGGACCGGGGGCAGGTGCCCGGCGCTGGCCAGCTCCACCCGGTGGCTGACCGGGTCGTACACGGCGATGCAGCAGGTCGAGCCGAGGGCGCTGTAGCCGGCGGCCAGCCCGGACTCCGCGTCGTCCAGCAGGGACACCGTCTCGTCCAGGTGCTCCAGCACCTCGCCGGGCGCGAGCCCCGCGGACAGCAGCGCGCGGGCCTCCATGCTGAGCTGGCCCATGGTGGCGGCCGCTCCGAGGCCGTGCCCGACGACGTCCCCGACGACCATCGCGGTGCGGCCGTCGGGCAGCGGGAAGCTGTTGACCCAGTCCCCTCCGACGCCGGCGCTGTCCGGGGTGGCGGGCTGGTAGACGCTGGCGGTCTCGATGGTGTCGCCCGCGGACCGGGGCAGCAGGCGGCGCTGCAGGGCCAGGACCTGGGTGTGCTCGCGCTGGTGCTGACGGGCGAGGTCGACGTGGTGGGCGGTCCGGGCGACCAGTTCCCGCAGGTCGAACAGCTCGCTGTCCTCGAAGGGCCGGTCCGCGCGCCGCCACACCTCCGCCACGCCCAGGACGACGGGCGGCTCGCCGTCCAGCACCAGGGGCACGCACACCACACAGGCCGCCTGGTCGCCGGGGATCAGGGTCCGGGCGAGACGCGGGCTGCCGAGCACCCGTTCGATGGCCGCCCGGTCGGGCAGGACGACGGCCTGCGCGGGATCGTCGCGCCGGATCGCGTGGGACAGGAGGCGGCTCGCGTCGCCCGGCAGGTCGTCGCCGGGCGTGACATAGCCGTCGGGCCACGCCCGGTCCGGTACGAGGGCGGCGCGGCGCAGCCGGACGCGCCCCTGCGGGCGGCCGGCGACCACCTCGCCGGTCCACACGGCGAAGTCGAGGTCGATGGCGGCCACGTCGCCCCAGGCCAGCAGGGACTCCGCCAGCGACTGCGCGGTCTCGCCGATGTCCAGCGAGGTGCCGATCGCGGTCTCGGCGGCGTACAGGTGCAGCCGCCTCGCCATGGCGATCAGGGAGACCGTCAGGCCCTCCTGGGGCGGGGCGGCGGCCAGGATGCTCATGGAGACGACCAGCTCCGAGCCGTCGCGGCGCCGCAGCCGCTGCACCCGGGCGACATGCGGTTCACCGGTGTCGAGGACCTGCCGCAGCCTGCGGGTCACCGTGGGGACGTCCCCGGGCGGCAGGAGGTCGACGAAGGGGAGCCCGGGGACGGGTTCGATCCCTTCGAAGACGGGGGCCTCCAGGTTGAAGTCCGTGATCCTCAGGTCCCGGTCCAGGTTGACGGCGCCCAGTATCTGCTCCGGGCGTCCCCCGCCTCGCCGCGGCCGGTCGCGCTGCCGCGGTGTGTTCTCGCCGCGCGGCGTGCCGGTACCGGGCTCCTCGTCGTCCCCGTGCGGGATGTACTCCCCCAGTGCGCCGCTGACCATGTCGTACGGCGACGCAGACGACGGAGGAGGCGTGGAGTCCATGCGGTTCTCTCAGCTCGCTCGCCGGCCACGGCACACCGCCGGGGCCGTACCGGAACCAGGGTGACGGGATCCCGAGATCTCTGGCCGCACACCTCATTGAATAACACCCGGCTCGGCTTCGCCCACAGCAGCGGGCCGGAGAGCGGTCACGCGGAGTGACGGGCGGGGTGACGGACGGCGGAGGCGCCGGGGACGCCGGCCAGGTCCGGGGCCTCCGTATCCTCGTCCCCGTGTCACTCCCCCGTCTGCACCGTGTCGCCGTCCTCGTCAGCGAGGGCGCCAAACCGCTCGACGTCGGCATTCCCGCGCAGGTCTTCACGACCCGGGCGAGCATGCCGTACGAGGTGCGCGTGTGCGGGGCGACGCCCGGTCTCGTGACCGGCGGGGACGGGCTGTCGTACGCGGTCGCCCACGGCCTGGACGCGCTCGCCTGGGCGGACATCGTCTTCGTGCCGGGCTACCGGCATCCGGACCGCGACGACCCGCCCCGGCCGGTCGTCGACGCGCTGATCGAGGCGCACGCCCGGGGCGCGCGGCTCGCCGCCATCTCCACCGGTGCCTTCACGCTCGCCGCCACCGGCCTGCTCGACGGGCGGCGCGCCACGACGCACTGGCACTACACCCGGGCCCTCGCCGCCCGGCATCCGCAGATCCAGGTCGACGAGAACGTCCTGTTCGTCGACGAGGGCAGCGTGCTGACCTCGGCCGGTGCCGCATCTGGTATCGACCTGTGCCTGCACATCCTGCGCGGCGACCTCGGGGTGGCCGCCTCCAACCACGCGGCCCGCCGGCTGGTGGCGGCCCCGTACCGCAGCGGCGGGCAGGCCCAGTACGTCCCGCGCAGTGTGCCGGAGCCGCTGGGCGAGCGGTTCGGCGCCACCCGGGAGTGGGCGCTGCGCCGGCTCGGGGAGCCGTTGACCCTCGACGTCCTGGCGCGGCAGGCGGGGGTGTCGGCACGCACGTTCTCCCGGAGGTTCGTGGAGGAGACCGGCTACACGCCCATGCAGTGGGTGATGCGGGCCCGGATCGATCTGGCCCGTGAGCTGCTGGAACGGTCGCAGCGCAGTGTCGAGCAGATCGCCGCCGACGTCGGGCTCGGCACCGGCGCGAATCTGCGGCTGCACTTCCAGCGCATCCTCGGCACGACGCCGAGCGACTACCGGCGCACGTTCACGCAGGGCGAGTGAGGCGTCCCGGCCCCGCTGGCGGGATCCTTGCGAACCGTGGCGGTCGCGCCACTGTCCGCCGGGGGCGGCGCGCGCGAGCCTGGGTGGTGGCAACAGGAAGGGACACCACTCATGACTCGCATCGCCATCAACGGTTTCGGCCGCATCGGACGCAACGTGCTGCGCGCCCTGCTGGAGCGCGACAGCGCCCTCGAGATCGTCGCCGTCAACGACCTGACGGAGCCCGCGACGCTCGCCCGGCTGCTGGCGTTCGACAGCACGGCCGGCCGCCTCGGGCGCCCGGTGACGGTCGACGGGGACACCCTCGTGGTCGACGGGCGGCGCATCAAGGTCCTGGCCGAGCGTGAGCCGGCGCAGCTGCCCTGGGCCGAGCTGGGCGTGGACATCGTGCTGGAGGCCACCGGCCGGTTCACCTCGGCGAAGGCCGCCCGCGCGCACCTGGACGCCGGAGCCCGCAAGGTGCTGGTGAGCGCGCCGTCGGACGGCGCGGACGTCACCCTCGCCTACGGCGTCAACTCCGACTCCTACGACCCGGACCTGCACACCATCGTCTCGAACGCCTCGTGCACCACGAACGCGCTCGCGCCGCTGGCCAAGGTGCTGCACGACCTCGCCGGGATCGAGCACGGCTTCATGACGACCGTGCACGCCTACACCCAGGAGCAGAACCTCCAGGACGGCCCGCACCGCGACGCCCGGCGTGCCCGCGCCGCCGGTGTCAACATCGTCCCGACGACGACCGGCGCGGCCAAGGCGATCGGCCTGGTCCTGCCCGACCTCGACGGCAAGCTGTCCGGCGACTCGATCCGGGTGCCGGTACCGGTGGGCTCCATCGTCGAGCTGAACACGACGGTCGCGCGGGACGTGACCCGCGAGGACGTGCTCGCCGCCTACCGCGCCGCGGCCGAGGGGCCGCTCGCCGGCGTCCTGGAGTACTCCGAGGACCCGCTGGTGTCCTCCGACATCACCGGCAACCCCGCCTCCTCGATCTTCGACTCGGCCCTGACCCGCGTCGACGGCCGCCACATCAAGGTGGTCGCCTGGTACGACAACGAGTGGGGCTTCTCCCACCGCGTGATCGACACGCTGGAACTGCTCGCCGCGCGCTGAGCGGTGACGGGATGTGAAGCGCCGGGCGGAGGTGACCGCCCGGCGCTTCACGCGGCCCGGCCCGGTCCGGTCCGTCACAGACAGGACGGCGTGGCCGACGGCGCCGGCACTCCGCCTTCGGTGTGCCCGCGAACCTCCGCGCCGGGCGCGGGTGTCACGGGATCGTCCGACTCCTCCTCCAGCCCCAGCCGGTACCGCAGCAGGAGCAGGGCGGTGGTGTCGGCGACCGGGGCCAGGCGTTCCAGCAGGGTGCGGATGGCGGCGTCGTCCCCGGCCCGTACGGCCGTGACGATCCCGCTGATCAGGGTGCGCACGGGCTCGGGGACGGGGTGGCTGTCGTCGAAGGGGGAGAGCGCTGGTCTGCAGTCCATGCCTCCCTGTACCCGGTGCACACCGGCCTAGAGTCACTCGTTCGGGGGACTTCTCAACAGCAAGCTCCGGCACGGACTTTGAGGGGCCGTCAGCGGTCGGGTCGTACCAGGAGCAGCGCGATGTCGTCCGGGTTCGCCGCCGCCTGTCCGGCGTGTTCGAGCAGGGCGTCGGCCAGGGCGTCGAGGTCGTCGGGGGCAAAGGCGGCCAGACGGCCGGTGACGGCGGAGATGGCGTCGTCGATGTCGACGCCGGGCCGCTCGACGAGTCCGTCGGTGTAGAGGGCGAGGACGGCACCGGGCGGAAGGGGGACGTCCACGGTGGCGTAGTCGGCCTCCGGGGTGATGCCCAGCAGCAGTCCGGCGGGGGCGGACACCGGTTCGGCCCGGCCGTCCGGGTGGCGCAGGAGGGCCGGCGGGTGTCCGGCGGTGGCGAGCTGTGCGGTGTGCCGGGCCAGGTCGAGGTGGACGATGAGGCAGCTGACGAACAGGCCCGGGTTCAGGTCGGCCAGGAGCCGGTTGGTGCGGGCGAGGATGTCGCCGGGTGAGACCCCGGACGTGGCGTGCGCGTGGACGGCGGTGCGGACCTGGCCCATGAGTGCGGCGGCCGTCGTGTTGTGCCCCTGGACGTCACCGATGGCGGCGATGGCGCTCGTCGGGGTGCGCCGGATCAGGTCGTAGAAGTCGCCGCCGATGTCCATGCCGTGGCTCGCGGGACGGTAGCGGGCGGCGGCGTCGAGCCCGGGGACGTCGCCCAGGCTGCGGGGCAGCAGGGCGTTCTGCAGGGTGTGGGCGACGCTGTGCTTGGCGTCGTAGAGCCGGGCGCGGTCGAGGGCCTGGGCGATCAGCCCGGCGAGCGAGGTGAGCAGCGCCCGCTCGGCGGGCGGGAAGGCGCGGGGCGCGTCGTAGGCCAGGACGAGGGAGCCGACGGGGCGGCCCGAGACGATCAGTGGCAGGAAGGCCCAGGAGACCATGTCGTCCTGGTGCCGCGCCGGCGGATAGGCGCGCCGGAGGTCGTCGAAGCTCGGGAAGAAAGCGGCCGTTCCGGTGCTGACGGCGCGCACGGCGGGGGTGTCGGAGGTGAGGGACATCGTCTCGAAACGGGAGATCAGCTCACGTCCGAACCCCCGGTGACCCGCCATTCGCAGTCGGCCCCCCTGCAGGGTCTGCAGGGCCAGCGCCCTCGGGCCGAACGCCGGCACGATCTGGTCGGCGGCCAGTTCGACCACGTCCTTGACTCCGGCGGCCTCCCCGAGGGCGGCGGCGACATGGGTGAGGTGGTAGAGCGCCGCGGCACCGACGGGCTCGGCGGGATGGGGGGCCGCCACCGTGGCGTGGGGGCTGTCGGCCGCCTCGTCGGCGGGGGCGATGTGGACGCTGATGCCGGTCTCGTCGGGGTGGAGCCTGAACTCCAGCCGGGTGTCGGGCGGGCGCGTCGCCGTGAACGTGGTGGACCGGCGGGTGACCACCGCCGCCCGGTAGCGGTCCTCGAAGAGCGGGTCGTGCAGCCAGAGCAGCACCTCCCAGGGCCGTTTGCCCAGGAGCGCGGCGGCACCGGCCCCGACCATGTCGGCGCCGGCCGCGTTGATGTACGTGAGCCGCCCGTCGAGGTCGAGCGCGCAGCAGCCGAGGGGCAGGCGTTCGGCGAAGGCGAGGGCCGCCATCGCGTGCCGGGGGTCGGCGTCCTGCCCGTGGGGCGCGACCACCAGGTGTGGTTCGTCGGGGATCTCGGGGAGATGGCCGCTGTCGGCGGCGCGGCGCAGGAACCCGGCCGCACGGGCGCATCCGGTGGTGATCGCCTCGCGCTCGGCGGCACTGAGCTGCGGCGGGTGCCACACGGGCCACAGCAGCACCACACCACCCCAGACGGGGCCGCCGTCGGTGATCGGGGCGGCGGCGAGCATGAAGTCGTAGGGCAGGACGATCCCGAGCCGCGGGTAGCGGCGGGCGGTCTCCTCCTGGCTGCCCAGCCAGATCAGCCGGCGGTCGCGGATGGCGTCGACCACGGGGATCGCCGTGTCCATCGGGATCCTCGCCCAGGGCGCCGCGATGCGGTGCGACACCCCGGAGACCAGGGCCAGGCGCAGCAGCCGGTCCCCCGGCGTCAGCACGTACGCCATTCCCACCGACGCCCCGGTGTTCCGGACCAGGTCGGCCAGCAGGGAGTCGGGCAGTTCGGCCTCGGGACCGGAACCGCCGTCCGTCACGTCCCGCACGGCCTCACCCGGTCCGCGCGCCGCGCCGCACCCGCCGGGCACGGGTCACCGCCCGACGGCCCACCGGCCGCCGGCGCCCGCCTGTACGCGGACCGTCCACTGCGGAGGGCCACCCACCGCACCGACCGCGGCCCAGCACGTCACCCATATGCGGACAGTACGCCCACGGACGGTCGACGGCACCCCGACCGCCTCCGGGCCGTCGCCGCCCGCCGTTGCGCGGGCGACCGGACGGGTGAGGCGTCCGGGGCGGGCGGCGTTTCGGGGTGCGGGTTCACCCTCGACGGCGCACCGTCGAGCGGGTGACGGTTCGGCCCGTGGCCGGAACCGGGCGTCCGCCGGTGCTCAGAGGTGAGCGACGGCTGCCGGCCCCCGATGCTCCGGAATAGGCCTCCGGGAGGGCGGGTTGGTGCCGTGAGTAAGGGAACAACGTGCGATGGAAGGCATGTCATGAAGATCGGCATCATCGGCGCCGGCAACATCGGCGGCAACCTCACGCGTCGCCTCACCGCGCTCGGGCATGACGTCGCGGTCGCCAACTCCCGTGGCCCCGAGACCTTGAAGGACCTTGCCAAGGAGACCGGGGCCACTCCCGTGCCGGCGACGGAGGCGGCTCAGGGCGCCGACATCGTCGTCGTCACCGTCCCGCTCAGGTCGGTCCCGGAGCTGCCCTCCGGCCTGCTGGACGGGGCGGCCGAGGACGCGGCGGTCATCGACACCGGCAACTACTACCCGCAGCAGCGTGACGGGCGGATCGCCGGGATCGAGGACGACGGCCTCACGGAGAGCCGCTGGACCGAGCGTCACCTCGGGCACCCCGTGATCAAGGCGTTCAACGGCACCTACGCCCAGGACCTCCTCGACCGCGCCCGGCCCGAGGGCGCCCCCGACCGGATGGCGCTGCCCGTGGCGGGCGACGACGAGGCGGCGAAGCGCAAGGTGCTGGCGCTGATCGAGGAGCTGGGCTTCGACGCCGTCGACGCGGGCGGTCTGGACGACTCCTGGCGCCAGCAGCCCGGCACCCCGGTCTACGGCCTGCGGGGCGGCGTCAAGGAGGTGGAGGACGCCCTGGCGGCGGCCTCGCCGGAGCGGCAGCCGGACTTCCGCGGCTGAGGCTCCGGCGTTCCCGTCACGCGCCGGGCGTCGCTCCGAGCGTCTGCTTCAGAGCGGCGAGGCCGTCGCGGTAGATGCCCTGGAACAGGGCGACCGCCTCCTCCTCGCTCACCCCGGCCGGGGTGAAGGTCCCCGACCACTCGACGCGTGAGCCGGTGCCGTCCACGTCGTGCACGGTGAGCGTGGAGCGGTAGCCGGTCACGGGGAAGGGCGCGTCCACGATCGAGTAGGTGTAGCTGCGCGCGGCGTCGTCGAACCGCTCCAGCCGTTCGACGATGACGCCGCCCTCCTCGTTCGTCAGGACGCGGACGCGCCCGCCCTCCCGGAGTTCGCTGACGGGGATGTACGGCAGCCAGTCCGGCAGGGCGTCGAAGCCGCCGATCAGCTGCCAGACGGTGTCGCCCGGCACGGGGAGGTCGATGGTCGCGGTCGTGCTGGTGTTCGTGTTCGTGGTCATGGTCCTGCTCCGGTGGTGGAAGGGGATGTCAGGCGCCCGGCACGGGGGCGTTGTCCGCGATCAGGCCCTCCTCGCGCAGCGCGGTCCAGAATTCGGCCGGGATCTTCGCGTCGAGGGCGCTGACGTCCTCCGCGATGCGGCTGGGCCGGGTGGCTCCGGGGACGGCGGCGACCGTGGCGGGGTGGGCCAGGGAGAACTGGAGCGCGGCGGCCTTGACGGGCACGTCGTGCCGTGCGGCGAGCGCCTTGATGCGGTCGACCCTGGCGAGGACCGCCGCGGGCGCCTTCTGGTACTCGAAGTGCTGTCCGCCGGCGAGGACGCCGGAGCTGTAGGGACCGCCGACGACGATGTCGACGTCCTGTGCCGCGGCGGCGGGCAGCAGGCGCTGCAGGGCGCGGTCGTGGTCGAGGAGGGTGTAGCGGCCGGCGAGGAGGAAGGCGTCCGGCTTGGGCTCGTCCAGGTCGAGGGTCAGCTCCAGCGGCTCGACCCGGTTGACGCCCAGGCCCCACGCCTGGATGACGCCCTCCTCGCGCAGGCGCTGCAGGACGCGGAAGGCGCCGGTGCGGGCGGACTCGTAGGCGGCGAGCCAGGCGTCGCCGTAGAAGTCCTGGGCGACGTCGTGGACCCAGACGATGTCGAGGCGGTCGGTCCCGAGGCGACGGAGGCTGTCCTCGATGGAGCGCAGGGTGGCGTCCGCCGAGTAGTCGTTGACCATCTTGTTCGGGCGGCCGTGCTCGAAGAGGCCGCCCTTCTCGCCCAGGTCACGGGCGCCGGGGTCCTCGGTCTCGTCGAGGATGACGCGCCCGACCTTGGTGCTGAGCACGTAGGCGTCGCGGGGGCGTCCCGCCAGGGCGTCGCCCAGGCGGATCTCGGACAGTCCGGCGCCGTAGAAGGGGGCCGTGTCGTAGTAGCGGATGCCCTGGTCCCAGGCGGCGGCGACGGTGGCGGCGGCCTCGTCGTCGGGGATGGCCCGGAACATGTTGCCCAGCGGGGCGGTGCCGAAGCCCAGGCGGCCGGGCAGGAGGGACGTGATCGACATGGTGCTACCTCGTGGTGGTGCGGGAAAAGGGAACCCGTCGGTGGGGGTCCGGAGCGCCGGACCGGCCTTCGACGGCCTGACCTCTTCGACCGTAGGATCGGGACTTGAGACTGTCCAAGACTTGCTTGGACACACTTGAGTCCCTGGAGGTCTCGATGCTGGACCTGCGCCAGATCCGGTACTTCGTGGCGGTCGCCGAGACCGAGCACGTCGGCCAGGCCGCCGAGCGCCTGCACATCTCGCAGTCCCCGCTCAGCCGGCAGATCGCCCAGCTGGAGAAGAGCCTGGGCCTGACCCTCTTCGAGCGGGGGCAGCAGCGGATCCGGCTCACCCGCGACGGCCAGGTCTTCCTGTCGGAGGCCCGTGCGCTGCTGCGGCACGCCGACCGGCTGGAGAACCTGGGGCGCCGGCTGGGCCGCGGTGAGGAGGGCGGCCTGTGCGTCGGCTACATCGCCGACGCCATGCACACGGGCGTGCTGCCCGCGGCGCTGCGCTCCCTGCACGACGAGCGCCCCGGCATCCACGTGGCCCTGTACAGCCTGACCCCCGCCGAGCAGTTCGAGGGCCTGCGGCAGCGCAGCCTCGACATCGCGCTCGTCCATGAGCCGCCGCCCGCCGAGGACCCCGACCTGACGGCCGCTCCCCTGCTGGAGGACCCGCTGCTGCTCGCCGTACCCGCCGGGCATCCGCTGGCGGAGCGGCCCGAGGTGACGCCCGGGGACCTGGACGGGCAGCCGTGGATCGCCGTGGAGAATCCGCAGGACCCGTCCTGGCGGGACACGTTCGTCGCGTCGTGCGCCGCGTCCGGCTTCACCCCGGACATCCGCATGGACGCCGCCGAACCGCTCACCGCGCTCGGCCTGGTCGCGTCCGGGCTGGGGCTCGCCCTGGTGCAGCGGAGCATGGTGCGCGGCATGTCGGAGGCGGTCGCGGTCCGCGAACTCCCCTGGCACGACCGGTCCGTTCAGCTGTGGGCGGCCTGGCACCGGGTGGACCTGCGACCCGTGGTCGCCTCGTTCCGCGCGCTGACGCTCGCGTCAGGCCCGGTGAGCGCGGCCCGGGGGTGAGGGTGCGGGGCGTCAGCGCCCGATCTTGTCCAGCTCGGCGAGGTCGTCGTCGGAGAGCGTCAGGCCCGCTCCGGCGATGTTCTCCCGCAGATGCGTCACCGACGAGGTGCCGGGGATCAGCAGGATGTTCGGCGACCGCCGCAGCAGCCAGGCGAGGGCCACGGACATCGGTGTCGCGTCCAGCCGGGCGGCCACGGCCGTGAGCGCGGAGGCCTGCAGCGGGGTGAAGCCGCCGAGGGGGAAGAACGGCACGTAGGCGATGCCCGCTTCGGCGAGTTCGTCGATGAGCTCGTCGTCCTGACGGTGGGCCAGGTTGTACATGTTCTGCACGCACACGACCGGGGCGATCGCGCGGGCCTCGGCGACCTGTTCCGGCGTCGCGTTGCTCACGCCGAGATGCCGGACCAGGCCCTGCCTCCGGAGGTCCACGAGTGTTGCGAACGGCTCCGCGAGCGAACCGGGTACGGGGCCCCGGGCGTCGCCGAGCCGCAGGTTGACCACGTCCAGCGTGTCGAGGCCCAGGCGCTCCAGGTTGTCCTCGACGGCGCGGCGCACGTCCTCGGGCCGGCGCGCCGGAGGCCAGCCGCCGTCCGCGTCCCGGGTCGCGCCGACCTTGGTCACGATGTGCAGTGGATCGACGTACGGGTGCAGGGCCTCGCGGATCAGCTCGTTGGTGACGTGCGGGCCGTACGCGTCGGCCGTGTCGATGTGGGTGACGCCGAGGCGAACGGCCTCGCGCAGGACGGCGAGAGCGCCCTCGCGGTCGGCCGGCGGGCCCATGACCCCGGGGCCGGCCAGCTGCATCGCGCCGTAGCCGAACCGCGTGACGGTCAGGTCGCCCAGGGGCCAGGTGCCGCCGGGGAGTGAGACGGAGGAGGTGCTCATGGTGTGCCTTTCGAGTCGGATCATCCGCTGGTGCCTGACGGCGCCTTGCACCACTATTGGTGGGCAGCTTCCCTGAGGGAAGCAGGCACTTCGAAGTGCGTAGGGCACCCGACGGTGGGAGGAAGACGGCCGATGGCGACGACGACGGCGGAGCAGCAGCGGGTTCAGGCCAAGGTGGCGTACGACGCCTTCCTGGCGGTGTGCCCCAGCCGCCAACTGCTCGACCGGATCTCCGGCAAGTGGGTCACGCTGGTCCTGGCCGCGCTCGGCACCGGCGGCGCGTCCGGACCGGGGGCCTGCGGGGGCGAGCCTCGGGCGATGCGCTACTCGGAGCTGCAGCGCCTGCTGGCCGGGGTCAGCCAGAAGATGCTCACGCAGACGCTGCGCTCCCTGGAGCGTGACGGACTGGTGTCCCGCACCGTGGTGCCGACCGTGCCCGTGACGGTGTCGTACGAGCTGACGGACCTCGGGCTGTCGCTGTACGAGATGACGCGCGGCCTCAAGGCGTGGGCCGAGGCGCACATGGACGACGTGCTGTCCCACCGCGAGACGTACGACGCGCACACCGCCTGACGCTCACCGACGTCCGGCCCGGACGTCGGACGTCAGGTCCGCGGCGACCTCGCGGGCCCAGTCCTCGATCCCGGCGAAGTCGCGGAAGTCGCCTCCCTTCCCGCTGCGCAGGATCATCCGGGCGACGCGGCCCCGGGCGCCCTCCCGCAGGCAGCCCCCGAAGGTGATGTGCCCGAGGGCGTGCAGCCGGGACATGGCCCGTTCCACCCCGGGCACCGGGGGGATGTCGCGCTCGGAGGCCGACGGGTCCAGCGGGCCGCTGCTGAACAGCCACACCGGGCGGGCGGCCAGATCCTCGCGGTGCCGCCGGACGAACCGGCGGGCGTCCTTGTGCCAGCGTCCGGTGTACAGGGCGCCGCCGACCACGACGGCGTCGTAGCTCCACACGCTCCTGACGGTGCGGGCGGGCAGCGCCTCGGCGGTGAGGCCCTCCGTCCGCAGCACCTCGGCGACGGTCTCGGCGATCTCGGCCGTCGACCCGTTCGTCGTCCCGTAGGCGACGAGCACCTTGGCGGTCATGGCACGCGGCCCTCCTTCGTCCTCCCAGGTCACAGCCGGCGAGGCCATGACAGTTCCTCGGGGCGGGTGTGCGCGTCGTCCAGCCGGTAGGACAGCTTGTTCACGACGCCCACCACGCCGTCGATCTGACGGGTCATCGACACTGCGATCTCCGTCTCGCTCCGGCGCTCCATGGGGCCGGCGAGTGTGACCACTCCCTCCACGACGATGACCGTGACGCTGCCCGGCGGCAGCCAGAGGGCGCGCGCCAGCACCTCGTCGACGACCTCGGCGCGGATGTCGGCGTCCGGCCGCAGGAAGACCTGGAGCAGGTCCCGGCGGGTGACGATGCCGACGAGGCGGTCCTCCTCGTCCAGGACGGGCAGTCGTTCCACCCGGTGCCGTGCCATGGTCCTGGCCGCCTCGACGATGGTGTCCTCGGCGTGCACGGTGACCGGGGGTTCGGTCATCAGCTGCCCGGCGGTGCGGGCCCGGGTCTTCGCGGCGCGCCGGCGTCCGGCGCGGGTGAGCCGGCCGAGGCCGAACCGGCTGCCGGGCGGGTCCGGCGGGGTGGCCTGACGGGCCAGCAGGTCGGTCTCGGAGATCACACCGAGGACCATCTCGTCGTCGTCGACCACCGGGAGCCCGCTGACGCGGTGCCCGTCGAGCAGCCGGGCCACCTCTTTGAACGGGGTGCCGTACTCGGCGCGGACGACGTCCGTCGTCATGACCGAGCCGACCTTGTCGTGTTTCATGGGGGCCTCCTCAGCGGAGCCGGCGCAGATACGGGTCGTGGGGTGCGCGGGGCACCAGGCGTACGCGTGCGTCGAGCACGGTGACACCGCCCGGTGCCGCGAGTACGGGGTTGAAGTCGGCCTCGGCCAGCTGCGGCAGGTCGGCCGCCATCCGGGACAGGCGCAGCAGCAGCTGTTCGAGCCCGGGGAGGTCGACGGGCCGGGCGCCGTCCGCACCGAGCAGGAGGGGCGCGCAGCGGGGCGACGTGATCAGGTCGTGCACGTCGTGGTCGGTGAGCGGGGCGAGCCGGGCCGCGTGGTCCGCGAGGACGTCGGTGGCGGCGCCGCCGAGCCCGAACAGGACGAGCGGGCCGAAGACCTCGTCCTGGACGACACCTGCGCACAGTTCGGTGCCCCGGTCCGCGAGCGGCTGGACGAGGACGCCCTCCAGCAGCCCGGCGAAGCGGGTCTCCAGGTCGCGGAAGGCGGCCCGGACCTGGGAGTCGCCGCGCAGGTCGAGGTGGACGGCGTGCGCTGCGCTCTTGTGCACGAGACCGGGCCAGTACCCCTTCATCACGACGCGTCCGTCGAAGCCGCGCAGCCGCCCGGCGGCGAGCACGGCGTCGTCCTCGGTCTCGGCCCAGGCCCAGGGTGCCTGCGGGATGCCGTAGCAGCCGAGGAGTTCGGCGCACTCGCGCGGGTGCAGCCATCCGCCGTCTGGGTGGCGGGTGAGGAAGGTGTCGGCGACGGTACGGGCCCGGTCGGTCTCGACGCCGTCGAGGTCGGGGATCGTGCCGACGGGGCGGGCGAGCCAGGCGGCGCGGCGGGCGGCGTGGGCCAGGGCGCGGGCGGCCGCCCGGGGTTCGGCGTAGGACGGGACCGTGGTGCCGTCGGCGGCGGGCAGCAGCTCGACGGGCAGGGCCTGTTCGAGGCGGACGGCGACAACGGGCTTGGGCCGCCGTCCGGGCCGGGTGAGGGCCCGCACGAGGTCGTCCCCGGTGGCGGCGGCGAGCGCCGTGGGGACGAGGGCGACGACGACGGCGTCCACGGCACGGTGGCGCAGCAGCCGGTCCACGCAGGCGGCGAGCTGGTCCTCGGTGACGGCGTCGCCGGTGTCGACGGGGTTGCCGGCGACGGCGTCGCCGGGCAGGGCGGCGAGCAGGCCGGCCGCCAGGTCCGGGGTGGGTTCGGGGAGCTGGAGTCCGGCTTCCACGCAGGCGTCGGCCGTGAGGACACCGACGCCGCCCGCGTTGGTGACGATCGCGACGCGGGCGCCGGCGGGCAGGGGCTGGGCGTGCAGCAGGGCGGCGGTTTCGAGGAGTTCCCCGCAGGAGCGGGTCGCCGTGACGCCGGCCTGCGTGAACAGGGCGGCGCGTGTCATGGTGCGGGTCGCCGCGGCCGCGGTGTGGGAGGCGGCGGCGCGCCGGCCGGCCTCGGTGCGGCCGGCGTCGACGGTCAGGACCGGCATCCGGCGGGTCACGCGCCGGGCGGTGCGGGAGAACGCGCGGGGGCTGCCGAAGGACTCCAGGTGCAGCACGGCGAGATCGGTGCGGCCGTCGCTCTCCCACCACTGGAGCATGTCGTTGCCGCTGACGTCGTACTTGGCGCCGAGGGAGGCGAACGAGGAGACGCCGATGCCGAGCCGGGACAGCCCGTCGAGCAGGGCGATGCCCACCCCGCCGGACTGCACGGCGACCCCGGCCGTGCCGCCGCTCGGGGGACGCGCGGCGAACGTGGCGTACAGCCGGTGTGCGGTGTTCGCGAGGCCGAGGCAGTCGGGGCCGACCAGTCGCATCCCGTGGGACCGGCAGGTGTCCAGCAGGTCGCGGCCCTGCTCGGCGTCCAGCCCGCCCGTGACGACGACGAGGCCCCCTACGCCCGCCTTGCCGCACTCCTCGGCGGCCCCGGGGACCGCGGCGGCCGGGACGGCGAGCACCGCGAGGTCGGGTGTCACGGGCAGCGCGTCGACGGAGGGGTGACAGGGCACGCCGAGGATCGAGCGGGCGGCGGGGTTCACGGCGAACAGGCGGCCTGTGTAGCCGCCGGAGCGCAGCTGGTGCAGGATCGCCCGGCCGACCGAGCCGGGCCGCCGTCCGGCGCCGACCACGGCGACGGTCCGGGGGCGCAGCAGCGGGTCGAGGCTGACGAGGTCGGCGGTGCGGGCGCGTTCCTCGACGGCGGTCAGATAGGTGTCGCTCTGGTCGAGGGCTATGGCGCAGCGCACCTCGGGTCCGTCGAAGTGCCGGGCGGTGCGCAGGCCGAGGCCGGCGAAGAGCCGCAGCACCTCGTGGTTCTCGCTGAGCGCCTCGGCGGTGAACGTGGTGATGCCGGTGGCGCGGGCCGCGGAGACGAGGTGTTCGACGAGGAGGGTGCCGATGCCCCGGTGGTGCAGGTGGTCGGCGACCGCGAGGGAGACCTCGGCGGTGTCCGCGTCCGGGGCGCCGGGCGTGTCGTACTCGGCGAGGCCGACGACGCGTCCCCCGGTCTCGGCCAGCAGGGCCAGATGTCCGGGGCGGGGTGTGCCGCAGGCCCGGTCGGCGGCGGCCCCGGCGGAGCTGCGGGCGGCGGTGAAGAAGCGGAGGCGCAGGTTCTCCGGGGACATGGCGTCGTACAGGGCGCGGATCCGGTCGTGGTCGGCCGGCTCCACCGGGCGGACGCACACGGTGGTGCCGTCCGCCAGGAGGGCGTGGGTGGTGGGCCGGCCGAGCATGTGGTCGTTCATCGCTCCCCCTGCTGTTCGGCCGCGCCGCTCCCTTGTCCGGGAGCGGCCGGCGGGCGGTGGCCCGTGTCCGTCCGTCAGTGGTGCGGGACCACGGCGACGGGTGCCACGGCGTGGTGGAGCACGGCGTGGGTCACCGGGCCGATGTGCGCGCCGAACGGGCGGCGGCGGATACGGCGGCCGACGACCACGAGGGACGCCTCGCGGGAGACCTCCACGAGCCGGGCTCCCGGGCTGCCGGCGGGGACTTCCTCGATCACCTCGACGTCGGGGTACTTCTGACGCCAGGGCTTGAGGACGTCGGCGAGCAGGACGGCCTGCTGCCGGACGATCTCGTCGTGCAGTTCGATGTCGACGGACAGGCCGTAGACGTAGTAGGGCGGGAGGTTCCAGCCGTGGAGCACGCGCAGCCGGCTCCCGCGGCGGGCGGCCTCCTCGAACGCGAACTGGATCAGCGTTGCGTCGGGGCTCGTCGCGTCGAGCCCGAGGACGACGGGCCGGTAGGCGGTCTCCGTCGACGGCAGTCGCTCGGCGTCCGGTTCGTGCTCGTCGGCGGCCTGCTCATCGGCCCGGACGAGGACGACGGGGTGTTCCGCGCGGGCGACCACCGCGAGTCCGACGGAACCGACCATGAACCCGCCGAGCCCGCTCAGCCCGCGCGAGCCGAGCACCAGCAGGTCGGCGTCCTCCGCCGCGTCCAGCAGGGTGCCGGCGGCGTCGCCCGTGCGTTGCTCGACCGTCAGCTCCATGCCGGGGTGGCGCAGCCGGATCGCGTCGGCGGCCTCGCGGGGGACCCGCTCGGTCCAGTGCTGCTGGGTCTCGGCGCCGAGGAGCGGGGCCTGGGCCATGGGCTCGGGGACGGGCTCCCAGACATGGACGATCTTCAACGGCAGTCCGCGCAGCCGCGCCTCGCGGGCCGCCCACTCGGTCGCGGACCGGCTCTCGGGCGAGCCGTCCAGACCTGCGACAACAGTGCGGAGCATGATGCTGCCTCCTGATCGGATTCTCTGATTCCAGCGTCGGACGTGCGGGGCCGCGGGGGCAGGGGCCGCTGGTCCCCGGCCGGGACCGACCGGCCCAACGGTCCCCGCCGGTCAGCGCAGCCAGGGGTGACGGCCGACGAACGGCAGCCGCGCCCAGGCCTCGCCGAGCCCCCAGACGGCGCCGGAGCCGGCGGCGGCGAGCGCGATCAGGACGATGGCGTACACGACGTGGTAGTCGGCGAAGGGGTTGGTCGACATGCTCGGCGACCCGTCGGACAGGTGCCGGGCGGGCGGCCATTCGGCCACCCACATCAGGGCCATCATCACGGTGCCCGCGACGGCGGCGAGCCGCACTCCGACGCCCAGGACGAGGGCCGCGCCGACGCCGAGGAGTCCCAGCATGAACAGCCAGTCCGCCCAGGCGTCACCGGCCCACGAGTGGAAGACCGACTCCAGCGGGCCGACGGCGACCGAACCGAGGAAGCCCCGCGTCGGCGAACCCCCGTCGATCCAGCCCTTGCCGGACGGGGTGGCGTAGCCGAGGCCGAAGGTCTTGTCGAGGAACGCCCACAGGAAGACGAAGCCCGTGAGCAGCCGCAGTCCGGCGAGGACGTACGCGCTCGCGGCCGTGGTGGGTGCGGCCTCCTCGGCGGTGGCGGCCCGGCGTGCGGCCGGGAAGCGGAAACCGGGGCGCCGGTGTGTCGGATCGTGCACTGCCATGATCTTCATCCCCCTCGGGACGGATGCGCCGTTGACGTCCTCCACTGTCGTGGCGGAGACAGGGCGTGGCGCGGTGCCGAAGGGGGTATCCGAGGGGCTGAACGGCCCTATTGATGCGGCCTGTTGGGACCAGGGGGTGGCGTACCCGCCCTGTGCGGGCGGTTCATGACGGCCCGTCGGCGGACGACTCCGCCGGTCAGCGGTCGGCAGGCGTGATACGGCGGCCCGTGAGCCGTGCCGGGCGGAGCATCACCCACAACTCCCTCTCGCCGCCCACCCAGGGCGTGGAGTGGGCGCGTTCGGTGAGGCGGCGGGCGGCGTCCGGGTCGGTGACCGCGTTCGCGGGGCCGACCGCCAGCACGCTCCAGCCCTGGCTCATGGTCTCGTCCACGTGGTCCACCTCGAAGGCGGCCTCGGTGCCGACGGCGGACGCCGCGACGGAGCCGGGTTCCGTCCGGAAGGCGATCATGTCCTCCACGATCTCGTAGTTGACCGGGACGATCGCGGGGCGGCCGTCGGACTCCGTCACCCCGACGCGGCCCACTCCGTGCGTGGACAGCAGGGTGCGGCACTCGTCCGGGTCCAGGTCGCGCACCTCGGGGTGGAGCAGGGCGTGGCCCTGCCCGGGCGGCAGGTCCATGCCTCCGCCGCGCAGCGCGGTCGCCGTGGTACCGAGGACGTCGGCGAGGCGGGTCAGGGTGGCCGCGGTCGGATCGGCCGGGTGTTCCTCCAGGTAGGCGAGGTAGTCCGGGGACATACGGGCCCGTGCGGCGGTCTCCTCGCGGCTGAGCCCGTGCCGGCGGCGCTCGGCGACCAGACGCCGGCCCATGTCGCCGGGGTTGGGGGTCCTCCCCCGTGGTGCGGGCTCGCTCACGGCGGGCTCCGGGCCGGCGGGGGTGCCGGACGCCTCGTGTTCGAGGTGGTGGACGTGCGCGTCGGGGCCGGGGAAGACGAGGGTCACCTCGTCCGTGTCCGACCAGCGCACGTCGTACGGGGGCGTCCCGTCCTCATGGTGCAGCCCGACGATCTCGCCGTCGCGCCGTGCGGCGCCTGTGGACGGGCTCTCGATGACGAGTTGATCTCCGACGTGCGCTCGCATGGCCGTCGCCCTTCCTCGCGGTGGTGCGCGGTGTCGCTGTATCCAACGTCGCACGCACGGCCGGAGCCCGCATGGCCCGACCGGCCCTCAGGGGCGCCGCGGTGATCGGGCGGGGACCGGCCCTCAGGGGCGCCAGGGTGACCGGGCGGGGACGCGACGGGGCCGGCGGGGATCAGCACTGCGTCTCGTCCGGCGCCACCGGCTTCCCGCTGGGCGGTCTGGGCGGTCTGGGCGACCCGGACGAGCAGACCGCGCAGCTGCTCGGCGCCTCGCCGGCGAGGTCGGCCAGGAGGCGCCTCGGCGACGGCGCGGCTCTGCCGCACCTCGGCGAGGCGGGGCTCGCCCGGTGCCGGTTCCGGTGTCGGTGTCGGTGTCGGTGTCGGTGAGGACGACCTGAGGTACGCGCCGGTCTCGGGGGCCTGGCCTGCGTTCGCCCCGAGGGCGGCGAAGTCAGCACGCTGCCGGCCTGAGCCCGGGAGCCGACCCCGAACCGCCCTCACGTCGTCGGGAATGGTCCGTCCTGGCCAACACCCGCCGAAATTGCATACGTTGCCGAGAACTCGACTCCACCCCCGGACCTCGGCAAAGGAGCGGCCGCCATGAGCCGACGCCAGAAGACCTTCCGCGCCCTCGCGATCGGCGACGGGAGCGACGGACAGTGGGCCGCCTACGCACAGCCGCTCTGGCCGCTCGCGGAGCAGTGGCTGGCCGAGGAGGGCCGCACGGACGTGGGAGCGGACCGGGCGCGGAGGCTGTTCGAGGAGCACATGCCGGAACTGGTCCCCGTGCTCGACCGGCTCGCCGCTCAGCTCGACCGGCCGGAGGCGAGGACCTTCCTCACCCTCGCGGCCATACGGCCGTTCTTCTCCGCCTGCACCCAGATCGGCGCCGGCGGCACACTGCTGCGCAACTACGACTTCGACCCCGACGACTGCGAGGGGACGATCGTGTCCTCCGACTTCCTGCGCCCGGTGATCGGCATGCAGGACGCGGCGTGGGGCCTGCTGGACGGCATGAACGACGCGGGACTCGCGGTCTCCCTCACCTTCGGCGGACGCTTCGTCCACGGCCCGGGCTTCGCGATCCCGATCGTCCTGCGCTACCTGCTGGAGACATGCACGACGGTCGACGAGGCGGTCGGCAGACTGCGCTCGATACCGATCGCCATCCCGCAGAACGTCACACTGGTCGACGCCGAGCAGGCACGCACGGTGTACGTGGGGCCGGACATCCCCCTGACCGAGGCGCCGGACGCCTGCGCGGCCAACCACCAGCACCTGCCGGTCCCCGACGACCAGGAGCGCTCCTCGCGGACCCAGGAGCGCCTGGCCGCCGTGCGCGCGACCGGCCCGGACGTGGCGGCGATGCTGAGGTCCCCGCTGTACCAACTCGCCTACGACGAGGGCCTGGGCACGGTGTACACCGCCCACTACCACCCCGCCGAGGGCAAGGTGACCTACTTCTGGCCGGACGGCTCCTGGCCCCAGTCCTTCGCCACCTTCACCCCGGGCACCCGCACGATGACCCTGGGCCTGGCCTGAGTCGACCCCTCCTTTTCCTCAAAGGGTCACACAGTTGACCGAAGCGGCCGCGGACGTGTTCGGGACCAAGGTCCGCGTCCGGGAGATCGTGAGCGAGAAGCGGGGTGGGCGCTACCTCGTGACGGCGTCCACCGATCTCGGTGACGTGTCCGGCTGGTGGCCCGAGAAGGAGCTGGTCCGGGTGCCTCAGGTGCGCTGATCCGGCAATGTCGAACCCCCTGACGCTGCCGTGGAGCGGACAAGCCTGTCCGGGTCGGGAAGTGGCACGCTCCGGGCATGAGCAGCGTGCCTGAAGTGACGTGCCGTCCTCGGTCGAGGCGGTTCCCGTGGTTCCTCGTCGGTCTCGGCGCGGTAGGACTGGTCCTGGCCTTGGCCCGTGCGGCGGGTGCGGGCGGGATCCCCGACGCGTGCGTCCTCGCGGGGTGCGTGCTGGCGTCGCTGGGTGTCGCGGGCGCGTACGGCCTCGTCATCCGCGTCCACGCGGACGCGAGCAGGCTGTCGTACCGGACCCTGCTGCACCGCCGCAGCGCGCGCTGGGACGACGTCGCCGATGTGCGGGTGCGCGTGCAGTACGCGCGTCACGGCGAGATCCATCGCGTGCATGTCGTCATGCGGGGCGGGCGCACCTGGCGGCTCCCCCTGCCGGTCAGCTCGTCCGCCGAGGAGCGGACGGACTTCGACGCGACCGTGGAGGCACTGCGGGCGCTGCACCAGCGGTACGGCACGCCGGAGTCGGACCATCTGGCCGTGCTCTCCAAGGGCACGGCCGGGCGTGGCCCAGGACTGCCCGTCCTCCTGTGCGCCGTGTTCCTCGCGGGTGCCGCGCTGGCCGCGTGGTTCGTCCCGGTGGTGGCGGCGGAGAAGCTGGCGTGGACGTCGGCCGTCCCGTGCGCCGGGCAGGAGGCGGGACGTGACGAGGACTGCCTGACCACCCTGTCGGCCGTGGTCGCGCGCACGGAGGTGGCTCAGGGCAGGGGGCAGAGCTGGGTGTACTTCGACGGCGGGCGGCCGGTGGACCGCGTCTCGGTGTCGAAGGAGGGGGCCGGTGGTTTCCGGGCCGGTGACCGCGTCCGGCTCACCGTCTGGCGCCACGGGGTGCGGGAGATCGCCGGTGGACACCACGTGTGGCGCGAGCACTTCCCCGCCGCCGGAGAGGTCGCCGTGACCGCGGCGGTGTGCGTGCTCATCGCCGGCTACCCGGCCGCCCTGATCGCGCAGCGCCGGCGCGCACGCCGCCGGCCCGCCGACGAACTGCTGCCGTCGCCGCTCCCGTTCGCCGGTGCCTTGGCCGGTACGGCCGTGTGGTCGCTGCCGTACTGCTACACGCACCCGACCCTGGTGCCGGGCTCGCCCGGGGGCGTGGTGTGGGCGGGCCTCGGGGCGGCGGTCTCGGTCGGCCTGTTCGTCTGGGCCTGGCGTGCGACCCGCCTCCACACACCAGGGGCGGCCACGCCGGTGCCGGTGGCGGATGCCGGTGACGAGGACGTCTTCCTGTCCGCCCGGTTCCTGGAGTCCACCGAGTACAACCCGCACGGCTTCGGCACCCACATCGTCCTCGGCGCCGGTGGGCCCGCCGTGCTCCCCCACTCCGGTCCGGGCCGGTTCGCGGCGCGGCCCATCCCGGTGGAGCGGCTCACCGTCAGGACCGTGCGGCGGCCACGCGGCGGCGACGGCGACACCGTGCCGAGCAGCTGGGACATCGCCGAACTGGACGACGAGGGCAGGCTGGTCCGGCTCGCCGCCGCCCCGGGCGACCTGGCCCGCATCCTGCGGGCGTTCACCGCCGACGACGGCACGCCCGTCACCACCGCCGGTTCGGACGGATGATCGCGGAGGACCCTGCGGGCTCCCTCCGCCGGGCCCCGCCCGGCCCCGGCCCGCCCAGTCCGGAGCGCCCAGCCCGGAGCGCCTCGGAGCACCCCTGTCGCATTGGACTGGACCAAAACCGGTCCGATGCCTTGACAGGGGTTTTCCGCTGCTCCTTAAATTCACGGTGTGAAGTAACTGGAGCACCCCTGTTTTCCCCCACCCTTCATCAGCGGTCCACGCCTTCACCGCCCCCCACTTCCTGTCTGTCATGAGCATGCCCGCGCGCCCGCGAGCGCGCCCGCCTGCCCGCCCGACGCGGTCGTGGACGAGCCATGAGGCCACGGCCGCCGACGACAGAACAGGACGCCGCATGACCTCTCCCTCCCTCCCCGTCCCCGCGCTGCGCGGCGCGGTCGGCACAGCCCTCGCCGCCCTCCTCCTCGCCCCGCTCACCTCCCTCCCCGCCCACGCCGCCGCCCAGGCCACCGGGCAGATCACAGGCCTCGGCGGCAAGTGTCTCGACGTGGCCGGCGCGGCCACCGCCAACGGCACCGCCGTACAGGTCTACGACTGCAACGGCACCGGCGCCCAGCAGTGGAACGTCGGCTCCGACGGCACCATCCGCGCCCTCGGCAAGTGCCTCGACGTGGCATCCGCCGGCACCGCCGACGGCACCCGCGTCCAGCTGTGGGACTGCAACGGCAGCGCCGCCCAGCGCTGGACCGTGACCGCCGCGCGCGACATCGTCAATCCGCAGGCCGACAAGTGCCTCGACGTGAAGGGCGCGAACTCCGCCAACGGGACCCCCGTGCAGATCTGGAGCTGCACCGGCGCCGCCCAGCAGAAGTGGACCGCCCCCGGAGCCGACGCCCCGGCGCCCGGACCCGGCGCGATGGCGGTCGCCCCGTACCTCTACAACGGCTGGGGCGACCCGCCGAGCCCGACGACCGTGATGAACGCGACCGGCGTCAAGTGGTTCACCCTCGCGTTCGTCCTCAGCAACGGCTACTGCAACCCCCAGTGGGACGGCGGCCGTCCGCTGACGGGCGGCGTCGACCAGCGGACGATCGACGCCGTGCGCGGCGCCGGCGGCGACGTCATCCCGTCCTTCGGCGGCTGGAGCGGCAACAAGCTGGAGAGCTCCTGCGGCAGCGCGGGTGAACTCGCCGCCGCCTACCAGAAGGTGATCGACGCATACCGGCTGAAGGCCATCGACATCGACATCGAGGCCGCCGCGTACGACAGCCCGACCGTGCAGCAGCGCACGGTGGACGCGCTGAAGACCGTCAAGGCCAAGAACCCCGGGATCAAGGTGTACGTCACCTTCGGCACCGGCCAGAACGGGCCCGACAGCAGCCTGATCGGCAAGGCCGCCGCGTCCGGGCTGACCGTGGACAGCTGGACCATCATGCCGTTCAACTTCGGCGGCGCCGGCCAGAACATGGGCCAGCTCACCGTCCGCGCGGCCGAGGGCCTGAAGACCGCCGTGAAGAACGCGTACGGTTACAGCGACGACCAGGCGTACCGGCACACCGGCATCTCCTCCATGAACGGCGTGACGGACAACTCCGAGACGGTGACCGTCGCCGACTTCCGCACGATCCTCGCCTACGCGCAGCAGCGGCACCTGGCCCGGCTGACGTTCTGGTCCGTCAACCGGGACCGGCCCTGCACGGGCGGCAGCGCGGACAGCTGCTCCGGGGTGGCCCAGCAGCCCTGGGAGTTCACCCGAGTCTTCTCCCAGTACACCGGCTGACCGTGCGGCCCGCCCCGCCTCTCCCCCACTCCCCGACTCGCGCCGCCCCGGCGGCAGGAGGAGCAGACATGTCCCGACCGACCAGGCCCGGACGTCCCCGTACCGTCCCCTGGCGGCACCTCGCCGCCCGCCTGCTGGCACTGCTGGCCGTCGTGTGCGGGCTCACCGCCCCGGCGGGCGCCGCGTCGGCCGTCCCACAAGCCGCCCCGCAGGCTGCCCCGTTCAAGGTGATCGCCTTCTACAACGGCACCTGGGACGCCGCCCACATCGACTTCGTCAAGGAGGCCAACCAGTGGTTCCCGCAGGCGGGGGCCGAGAACGGCTTCACCTACCGGGCGACCACCGACTGGAACCTGCTCGCGAACGGCGGGGTGAACGAGTACCAGGTCGTCCTGTTCCTCGACGACGCGCCGCAGACGGCCGCCCAGCGCTCGGGCTTCGAACGGTATGTGCGCGGCGGCGGGGGCTGGATGGGCTTCCACGTCTCGGCGTTCACCACGAACGCGGCCTCCTGGCCCTGGTTCTACAACTCCTTCCTCGGCAGCGGGAACTTCAGGTCCAACACCTGGGGACCCACCACGGCGGTCCTGCGCACCGAGGACCGCACCCACCCGGCCACCACCGGGCTGCCCGCCACGTTCACCTCGGCCGTCAGTGAGTGGTACAGCTGGTCCAACGACCTGCGGGCCAACCCGGACATCAAGATCCTGGCCTCCGTCGACCCCAGCAGCTTCCCGCTGGGCACCGACCCGAACCAGTCCTGGTACAGCGGCTACTACCCGATCCTGTGGACCAACACCCAGTACCGGATGCTGTACGCGAACTTCGGGCACAACGCGATGAACTACGACACCAACACCCGCCTGTCGTCGACGTTCGCCAGCGCCACCCAGAACCGCTTCCTCCTCGACGGCCTGAAGTGGCTGGGCCGGGCGGACGGGGGCCCCGCGCCCACCGACCCCATCTCACCGACGGCCTGGTACGCGCTGAGCGACAAGGCGTCCGGGACGTGCGTCGACGCCCGGGCGGCCGCCACGGCCAACGGCACGCCCGTCCAGCAGTACACCTGCAACGGGACCCTCGCCCAGCAGTTCCAGTTCCGGCCCACCGACGGCGGCTACTCGCGCATCGCGATCCGCGGCAACCCGAACCAGGTCGTCGACGTCACCGACGTCTCCACCGCCGATGGCGCGCCCCTGCAGCTGTGGGCGTACGGCGGCGGCGGCAACCAGCAGTGGCTGCCGGTCCGCGAAGGTGACGGCGCCTACCGCTTCACCGCCCGGCACAGCGGCAAGTGCCTGAGCACGACGGGCGGCGCGGCGAACGGTGTGCAGCTGGTGCAGCGGCCGTGCGACGGCTCCGCCGCCCAGAGCTTCCGGCTCACCGCCCAGCCCTGACCCCCGGCCGCGACGGCCGTCCGGGTGAGCGTCGCCGGGCCGCACGGGACCGGGGCAAGCCGTCCCGGTGCCCGGGCGGTTCCGGCGGCGATAATCGGCCGGTGAGCGGCTACGAGTCCAGCGATGCCAGCGAGACGATGTCCAGCCAGACCCGGGCGCGCTGGCGTTCGTTCATGCAGACCGAGACGGGCAGCGCCGCCCTGCTGCTCGCGGCGGTCGTGGTGGCCCTGCTGTGGGTCAACATGGACGCGCACTCCTACGAGGCGGTGTGGGGGGCGACCTTCACGATCGGTTTCGACACCTTTCACCTCGCGCTCGACCTGCACGAGTGGATCAACGCCGGACTGATGAGCCTGTTCTTCTTCGTGGTGGGACTGGAGGCGCGCCGCGAGTTCGACATGGGGGACCTGCGGGACCGGCGCTGGGTGGTGCTCTGCACGGTGGCCGGGCTCGGCAGCATGGTCGTGCCCGCGGCGATCTACGTGGCGATCAACGCCGGCCATGACTCGGTGCACGGGTGGGGCACGGCGATGTCGACGGACACGGCCTTCGCGCTGGGCATCCTCGCGGTGTTCGGCCGGCGGCTGCCGGCCGCGCTGCGCGCCTTCATGCTGTCGATCTCCGTGGTGGACGACCTGGTCGCCCTGATGGTGATCGCCGTCTTCTACAGCGACGGCATCCACGTGCCCGCGCTGCTGGTGGCGTTCGGCGGTCTGCTGGGCATCGTGGTGCTGCGTCTGGCGGGCGTCCGCAAGGGCGTCTACTGCGCCCTGCTGTCGCTGCTCGTCTGGATCGCCCTGCACGAGGCGGGCGTCGACCCCGTGGTCACCGGACTGGCCGTGGGAGCCCTGGTGGTCGCCTATCCGGCGCCACGCAGCGACCTGGAGCGGGCGAGCCGGCTGTTCCGTTCCTTCCGCGAGCAGCCCACGCCCGAGCTGCAGCGCGACGCGGTGAGGGGGCTCGCCGCCGCGATCTCCCCCAACGAGCGCCTCGAACAGAAATTCCTGCCCTGGGTGAGCTACGGCATCGTGCCGCTGTTCGCGCTGGCCAACGCGGGCATCGAGCTCAGCGGCGCCGAGCTGGCGGACGCGTTCACCTCGCCGATCACCGTGGGCATCGTGGCGGGCTGCGCGGCGGGCAAGCTGATCGGGACCGTCGGCTCCATGGCGGGTGCTCGGCTGCTGACGGGCGGGCGTCTGCGGCCCACGGTGGGCTGGGGTTCGGTCACCGCGGGCGGGGCCGTCGCCGGGGCGGCCTTCACGGTCTCCCTGCTGATCGCGGCCATCGCGTTCGAGGGCGAGGAACTGGAGCAGGCCCGGATCGGCATCCTCACCTCCCTGCTGGTGGCGTTCGCCCTGACCTGGCTGGTCTCCGGGGCGATCGGCCTGCTCCCGGAGGCCCTCCGGGCACGGGCCCTGCTGGGCACGTCCGAGACACCGACGGATCTGGCCGTGGCGGTCGACCCCCGGCACGACCGGGTACGCGGTCCGGCGGAGGCGGCCGTGACGGTGGTGGAGTACGGCGACTTCGAGTGCCCCTACTGCGGTCAGGCCGAGCAGGTGGTGCGCGAGCTGCTGGGTTCCGACTCCGACGTCCGCTACGTGTGGCGGCACCTGCCGCTGCCCGACGTGCACCCCAACGCCCAGCTGGCGGCGGAGGCGGCGGAGGCCGCCGCACGGCAGGGCCGGTTCTGGGAGATGCACGACCTGCTGCTGGAGCGTCAGGATGCGCTCAGCGGACGGGACCTGCTGGGCTACGCGCGGGAGCTGGGTCTGGATGTGGTGCGCTTCCGCGACGACGTCGAACGGCACCGGGGGGCGCGGCGGGTCGCGGAGGACGTGGACTCGGCGGACCTCAGCGGCGTGTCCGGCACCCCCACCTTCTTCATCAACGGACTGCGCCACCAGGGCGCCTACGACATCGGGGCGCTGACCCGGGCGGTCGAGCAGGCGCGGCAGCGCGTCCTGGCCGCGCAGACCGCGCCCCGCGAACCGCGGAGCTGAACCTCGTTCCCCCTTGGTTACAACTCTCCCGGCCTCTCGCGGGTCCAACCCGCACAGGCCACACAGCTGCGAGCCCGAGGGAAGACACCATGACGCACAGGAACACGGCGGCCGTCGCCGCCGCCTCCTTCCTGCTCCTGACGGGCGCGGTGATCACCGCGGCCCCCGGCGCCCACGCGGGCACGCCCGGCGGGACGCACGCCGTCGACCGCAACAGCGACTTCGACGGCGACGGGTACGACGACGTCCTCATAGGGGCACCGACCGGGACCGACGGCAGCCGCAAGAACTCCGGCTACGTCACCGTCCAGTACGGCGGCAAGGGCGGCATCGGCACGGCCGCCGGGGCACGCAAGGCCCGCACCGCGGTCTTCGGGCAGAACACCTCCGGGGTGCGCGGCAGCGCCGAGTCCGGTGACGGCTTCGGCGCCGCCGTCGCCAGCGGGGACCTGAACGCCGACGGCTACGACGACGCGATCGTCGCCGCGCCCGGTGAGGACGTCGGCGGGGTGAAGGACGCGGGCCGGGTGACCGTCCTGTTCGGCTCGCGGACCGGGCTCAAGGCGTCGGGCAGCGTCACCTTCGGTCCGGCCGCACCCGCGGCGGACGCCGGGTTCGGGCTCGCGGTGGCCGCGGCGCGGCTGAGCGGCGCCGTACCCGGTGACGTGCTCGTCGTGGCCGACCGGCGGGGCGCGCACCTGTTCACCCACGCCGGCGGCGCCCTGCGCCCCGCGGGCCGCCTCGACACGGTGGGCGCGCCGGGCGACGAGAAGATCCAGCCGGCGTCGCTGACGACGGGCGACTACGACGACGACGGCTACGCCGACCTGATCGTCGCGGGCCGCAGCCTGGAGGAGGACGGCCAGGGACGTTCGGCCGTCTACCGCGGCGGGGCCGGCGGCCTCGCCTACGTCCGCGATCTGCCCGGCGGCCCGGCGACGGCCTCCGGGGACATCGACCACGACGGGTACGACGATCTGGTCGCGGGGCGGCCGGACCGGCTGGAGGACGAGTACGAGCCGCTGACCGGCGGCGCCGTCCTGGTGTTCCTCGGCGGCCCGGACATCTTCACCGGCCTGGACGAGTACGGCCGGCCCGACCAGGTGTGGCTCCAGCGCGATCCGGGGGTGCCGGGCACTCCCGAACTGGGCGACGGTTTCGGCTACGACGTGTCGCTGGGCGACGCCGACGGCGACGGGTTCGCGGATCTCGCCATCGGGGTGCCGGGCGAGGACGTCGGCACCGTACGGGACGCGGGGATGGTCGTCGTCCTGCGCGGCTCGGCCCGGGGACTGACCACGTCCGGCGTGGTCTCCTTCACGCAGAACACCGCGAACGTGCCGGGCACGGTCGAGAAGGGCGACCGCTTCGGCGCGCAGGTCCGGTTCGCGGACACCGACCGGAACGGCCGTGCCGAACTGCTGGCCACGGCGCCCGGCGAGAACAGCGGCGAAGGGTCCGCGTGGCACCTCCCGGGGTCGGCCGCCGGGACCGCCACCCGGGGGTCGTGGTCGTACGGGCCGCGCTCCCTGGCGGCGCCGCCCGCCGGCGCGGGCTTCGGGACGGCCGTCGACGAGTGAGCGACGGGGGACTCATCCCGACTTCACGGGGTGGGCCTGCGCGATGAGGAGGGCCACGTCGTCGTGGTCGGAGGGCTTGCGGAGCGCGCGCAGGAGCCGGTCGCACCGGTCCTCCGGGGTGCTGGGCGGGCCCTCCAGCAGGCGCAGCAGATGGTCCAGCCGCTCGTCGATGGGGTCGTCGCGCGTCTCGACCAGCCCGTCGGTGTAGAGCACCAGCTGGTCGCCGGGGTCGAGGGCGACGGTGGTGGTCTCGAAGGAGCCCCCGCCCACCCCCAGAGGGGTGCCCGACGGCAGGTCGAGGAGCCTGGGCGGTCCGCCGGCGGGCACCAGCACGGGCGGCAGGTGCCCGGCGGACGCGATCTGCAGGAGGTGCAGATACGGGTCGTAGACGGCGTACGCGCAGGTGGCGAAGAAGGGGTCCAGGTCCTGCGTGATCTTGTCGAGGTGGGTGAGGATGCGGGCCGGGTCGAGGTCGAGGTCCGCCAGCGTGGATGTGGCGGTGCGCAGCCGGCCCATGGCGGTGGCGGCCGGGATGCCGCTGCCCATGACGTCGCCGACGGCGAGGGCCGTACGGTCGCCGTCGAGGGGGATGATGTCGTACCAGTCACCGCCGACCTCGCTGAACGCCTGCGCGGGACGGTAGCGGGCGGCGATCTCCAGGCCGGGGTGTCGGGGTGAGAGCTGTGGGAGCAGGCTGCGCTGGAGGGTCTCGGCGGCGCTGCGGATGTGCTGGTGCAGGATCGCGTTGTCGATGCTGAGCGCGGCGGCCGAGGCCAGTTCGCAGGCGAGGGTGAGGTCGTCCTCGTCGAAGGGCCGGGGGTTGCGGGCCCGGGCGAGGCCCATGACGCCGATGACCTCGTCGCGGGCGATCAGCGGTACCGCGATGTCCGTGTGCACACCGGCCCGGGCGAGCAGCCGCGCGGCCTCGTCGTCGGCCGCGACCCGCCTGAGGTCGGCTCGTTCCAGGTGGGTGATCAGCTGGGGCTCGCGGGTGCGGAAGCAGTGGGCGGCCGGATGGTCGGCGTGGTAGGTCGTGAGGTGGCCGGGCTGGATGATCGCTTCGGAGGCGTCGGTCGGGTATGCGGTCTTGACCGCGAGGGCGCGGAACAGCGGCAGCCCGTCGCCGGTGTCCGGGCGCCCCGACTGGAGCAGGGAGTCGATGATGTCGACGGCGATCATGTCGGCCAGGTCGGGGACGAGGACGTCGGCGAGTTCCTGAGCGGTCCGCTCGACCTCCAGGGTGGTGCCGATGCGCGCCGAGCCTTCGGCCATCATGCGCAGGCGCTGCTGCGCCCGCTCGGCCCGCTGCGCCGACTCGTAGCGGTCGGTGACGTCGACGATGACGTTGGCGATGCCCAGGATCTGCCCGGTGTGGTCCTCCAGGCGGAACAGGGAGACCGCCCAGGCGTGGTCGCTGTCCGGGTCGGCCCGGGTGCGTCCGACCACCTGGCGGTCGACCACGGGCAGGCCGCTGGCCAGAACCTCGCGCATCTGGGCCTCGGTGACCGCGAACGGCTCGCCGGGCAGGATCTCGCGGAAGCCGCGGCCCATGTGGTCGGCCTCGGGGATGCCGTGCATCGTCGCCAGGGCGGGGTTGACGGCAACGTAGCGCAGGTCGGCGTCGAGGACCGCGAGTCCGATGGGGGCCTGGGTGACGAGCTGGCTGGACAGGGCGACCTTGCGCTCCACCTGGCGCAGCGTCGCCCGGTCCGTGGCGAGTCCCAGCGCGTAGTGGTCGCCGATGTTGTCCGTCAGCCGCATGTTGCGGAACTCCACCGCGCGGACGCTGCCGTCCCTGTGCCGGACGGGGAAGACGCCCGCCCAGTCCTCCCCGCTCTCCATGACCGTGGCGAACAGCCTGATCGCCTCGGCGCGGTGCTCCGGGTCGACGAGCAGCCGGGCCGCGTACTGGCCGAGGGCCTCGGCACCGGAGTACCCGAACAGCGCCTCGGCCTGGGGGCTCCACATGTCGATCCGGCCGTCGGCCTCGACCAGCACCGCGGCGACGCCGAGCAGGTCCATGAGCCCGCTGGCCCCGGAGGTGGCCTCCTGCGGAAACCCCGGCCGCGCCGCCGGACGCTGATTCGCTCGGCCCATCACACTCGCCCCTCTTCCCGTCCCACCGGCGTACCGCTGTCCGCACCCCGCCGATGACGGCGTTCTTCCCACAGGTCGGCGACCTGTTCACGATGCGGCACGGGACGTACGACGGCCAGGGGACTCGCCGGGACCACCGCGCGCCGTCCGTCCTCCCGGCGGTCCGGTACGCGGTACACGACCCACACCATGATCAACCCGTCGCCTCGGTCAGCACGTCGCTCCTTCCATGGTCCGCCCGACGGCCTCGCCCGGGGCGGTCGACGGGCTCGTTTGCCGCGTCCCAGGGGTGGGGACCCGGGCGGGCATGAGCGAATCGCCACGCCGTCCACTGGGACGGAACCGCGTCCTGTCGCTGCTGGACCGCCTGGAGCGCGAGCCCGCGGCCGACAAAGTCATCGATGCGCTGCGCTCGGGGGTGCGGGCCCTGCCCCTCGGCCGCGGCCGGGACGTGCTGCACGGCCGGTGGCTGGGGCATCCGCTGCATCCGCTGATGGTGCAGGTGCCCATCGGCAGCTGGATGTCGGCGGCGGTCCTGGACCTGCGCCCCGGCCGCTCGCGCGAGTCCCGGCTGCTCGTCGCGCTGGGGCTGGCCGCCGCGGCGCCCGCCGCCGTGTCCGGCTGGGTCGACTGGGCCGAGCTGCACCGGCAGCAGCAGCGCGTCGGTCTGGTGCACGCCCTCTCCAACATCACCGCCGTCGGCCTGTACGCCACCTCGCTGAGCTGCCGTCTCCGGGGCCGCGAGGCGGCGGGCCGGGCCTATGGCTTCCTCGGTCTGACGGCGGTCGGGGTCGGGGGCCTGCTGGGCGGCCATCTGGCCTACCGGCAGGCGTCCGGCGCCAACCACGCGGAGGAGGTGCCGCACGTCGTCACCGACGGCTGGCACCGGGTGGGGGCCGTCGCCGACTTCCCGGCCGGGGAGCCGGTCCGGCGCAGCGTCGACGACGTGCCGGTGCTCGTCGTGCGGGAGCCCGGCGGGGAGGTCCACGCGCTGGCCGAGCGGTGCAGCCATCTCGCCGGGCCGCTCGCCGAGGGCACGGTCGCCGACGGCTGTGTGCGGTGCCCCTGGCACGGCAGTGTCTTCCGGCTCTCGGACGGCTGGAACGTCAGCGGTCCCGCCACCGCTCCGCAGCCCTCCTTCGAGACCCGGATCACCGACGGTCACGTCGAGGTGCGGCTGCGCCACCAGAACGGTGGACGGCCCGCCCACAAGCGGGTCGCCCACACCGCACGTCCGTAGACCGCGGGCTCTCACCGCGGGCCCGGCAGGGCCCACGCTCGGGCAACTCCGTGCGCCGTCCGCCGGCGCTCGGCGGCGCACCTCACGCGTGGGGCGGCACCGGGGGCCGTTGTCCAGCGCTCTCGTCAGTGCTCGCCGCCACCGCCGGGCGGCCGCGTGGCCGCGGCCACCGGCGGCGCGGGGGCGTCGGACTGCTGCAGCTCCGCGAGGAGCTGGTTCCGGCCGGCCAGAAGTTCCGTGAGGATGCGCCGGGCGGCCCGCAGCAGCTCGGCCACGTCCCCGCCGGCGAGCGCGTAGCTGACGGTCGAGCCCTCCCGGATGGAGACCACGATGCCCGCGCGCCGCAGGACCGCCAACTGCTGCGACAGGCTGGAGGGTTCGATCTCGATGTCGGCGAGCAGGTCCCGGACCTGGACCGGTCCGTGCTGCAGCAGTTCCAGCACCCTGATGCGTGCCGGGTGCCCGAGCATGCGGAAGAACTCCGCCTTGGCTTGATAAAGGGGAACTTGCATCACGCTCTTCCTGCCGGTCCGTGGTTGCGTCTCCCATGACGCGACGGGCCCGGGAGCCCGGTCGCGCCATGGGGGTCCCGCTCATCTTCCTGGGCCCGGGCGGCCGGCGTTCACGAAGTGCGGCCCTCTCCAAGTGATGACTTGAAGAGGTCTTCAACTGGTGGGCGCACGGCGGCCCGGAGCGGTCGCGGATTCAGACCTCGAGCTGTTCCTCGAGCCGTTTGAGCTGATGGCGGGCCATGGCGAGGTTGGAGCGGGTCTTGTCCAGGACGAGGTACAGGAACAGTCCGTTGCCGCCGCGGCCGGCGACCAGCCGGATCACGTGGTACTGGTTGTTCAGCGTGATCAGGATGTCCTCCACCGCGCCCTTGAGGCCGAGGTGATCCATGGTCCGCACCTTGGCGCGGATGACGTCCGTGTTCCCCGCGGCGGCGACGTTCAGGTCCAGGTCCTTTCCCCCGCCCAGGGTGCCGAGGGCCATGCCGCTGGTGTAGTCGACCACCGCCCCGCCCAGCGCCCCCTCGATCCCCGCCATCATCTCCTTCAGCGTCACTTCCACGTTCGCCATCGGCGCCTCCCCTTGTCGGTGCTCTGACGGGCGCCGGTTCGGGGCCCGCGAACGAGACCGTAGGACGATCCGAGGGGGCTGGGAGGCGGCCTGCGCGGGAACGACACCGACCGATCGGAAGATATGAAGAACGGATCGCTCGACGATCACGAGTGACCGGCCGGTGCCCGCCTCGCCGCCCCTCGGGCAGGCGGTCAGCCGTACATCGCCACGCGGTGGAACTCCTCCAGCGCGGCGTCGATCGGGTGCGGTCGGGGTACGCCCGAGGCGTCGAGCCGGTTCCATCGCTGGAGGTTCACGGCGACCGCCATCCGGCGTTTTCCGTCCTCCCGGATCATGGCCAGCGTGCCGCCGCCCCACACCGTTCCGCCGTGCCCCCAGAAGGTGTCCTCGCCGGGGCCGCCGACCGGATGCAGACCGAGGCCGTAGTCGATGACCTTCCCCTCCTGGGAGACGACCGGCACGGTGCGCCGCATCTCCTCCAGCGACGCCGGGCCGACGACGTCGCCCGCCAGCAGCGCCGCGAAGAAGCGGTTCAGGTCCGAGACGGTCGAGATCAGGGAGGCGGCCGGCCCCACCCAGGACATGTCGTGGACGCTGTGGTCGCGCGGCGGATCGATCATGCCGAACCACGACTCGTAGAGCCGCGCGTGCGGTTCCCGGATCTCCGGCCCGGTGGGGAACCCGGTGTCGTGCAGCCCGGCGCGCCGGATGACGTCGCGGGTGACGCACCGCTCCGCCGTGGTGCCGGTGACCTTCTCCAGCAGGGCGCCGAGGACGAGGTAGTTGGTGTTGGAGTACAGGCCCGGAGTGCCGCCCGGCGGGCCGGCCGGGGGTGCCGTGACCCCCATCCCGATCAGTTCGTCCCGCTCGAAGCGCGTGAAGCCGTGGTCCTCCAGACTCTCCGGCCCGGTCCGCGCCAGATCGGGGAAGGCCCGCAGCGACGGGTAGGCGTACGGCAGGTACTCCGCGAGACCGCTGGTGTGGTTGATCAGCATGCGGACGGTGATCGCGTCGCCCCGTTCGCCGGGGACCAGCGCGGGCAGGTACCGGCCGACCGGCGCGTCGAGGTCGATCCGGCCGGCTTCCGCCTGCCGGAGGACGGCCGCCGCCGTGAAGGTCTTGGTGACGCTTCCGACGCGGTGCCGCAGGTCCGGGGTCATGGGCCGTCCGGTGGCGAGGTCGGCCGCCCCGGCGGCTCCGCGCCAGACCTTGTCGCCCTCGCACACCTCGGCGAACAGGCCCGGTATCCCGGCCCGGTGGACGTTCTCCAGCGCGGCGCTCAGCTCGGTGTGCTCCAGTGCGTTCGTCATGACGTGCGTCCCTTCGTGCCTGGAGACGAGGCTCTTGCCACCATTATGCACGCACCGCGTGCAACAGCGAGTGCATAGGTTAGGCTGAGGGCGGCGAGAGGAGCGGCATGGCGGGTCGAAGGCGCTGGTCGACGGAGGAGATCCTGGACGCGGCGGCGGATCTGCTGCGCACGGACGACGCGGAGTCGTTCAGCGTGCGCAAGCTCGCCGCGGTCCTCGGGACCGACTCCTCCAGCCTGTACCGGCACTTCCGGAGCAGGACGGAACTGCTGCGGGCGGTCGCCGACCGGGTTCTCGCCGCCGCCATGGACGGCTACCGCCCCGAGGGCGACTGGCGGCAGCGCCTCACCACCCTCGCGCTGCGCGTCCGGGAGGCATTCGCCGACCAGCCCCAGCTCGCCGCCGTCTGGGGGCGGTACGTCTCCAGCGGCGCCGGTTCGCGGGCCGTCATGGAGGAGGTGCTCCAGGCGCTGCGCGCGTCCGGGCTCCCCGACGAGGAGGTGCCGACGCGCTACCACCGGCTGGCGGTCCTGCTGGCCGCGCTGGTCGCCGCGGAGGCCGGCGGACGGCTCGTCTCCCCCAAGGAGCACGAGGAGGGCATGGAGCTGTTCCGTGTGGCGGTGCTGGGCGCCGACCCCGAGCGGTACCCCGCCCTGGCCCACTACGCCCGTGAGGTCCGCCCCCTCGGCGAGGACCGGGACGCGGCCTTCGACGACCTCCTCACCGCACAGCTCGACCGGATCGAGTCCGCGATTCCCCCGCGCTGAGCGCCGGCCGTTGCCGCCGGGGAGGGCACGGCGCGGTGATGCGGGTGCCCGGCTCCAGGTCAGCGGTGGGCGTCAGAGGGTGCGGACCGGGCGGGCCGGGTTGCCGACGGCCACGACGTTCGGCGGGACGTCCTTCGTGACGACGGCGCCGGCGCCGATGACGGAGTTGTCGCCGATCGTGACGCCGGGCAGGACGATGGCGCCGCCGCCGAGCCAGACGTTGTCGCCGATGACGATCGGCCGCGCGGCTTCCAGCTTGTCCCGGCGGGGCCCGGGTTCCAGGGGGTGCGTCGGGGTGAGCAGCTGGACGCCGGGGCCGATCCGGCAGTCCTCGCCGATGGTGACGGCGGCGACGTCCAGGGCGGTCAGGTTGTAGTTCACGAAGGTCCGGGCGCCGATGGTGATGTTGCTGCCGTAGTCGACGTACAGCGGTGGCCGGACCTGGGCCTCCTCCCCCAGCGACCCGAGCAGCTCGGCGAGGATCGGCGGGGCCGCCTCGGCGTCCTCGGCGAACGCGGCCTGATAGCGGGCGGCGAGGCGCACGGCCCGCTGCTGCCGGCGGGCGATCTCCGGATCGTCGGCGATGTAGAGGTCGCCCGCCAGCATGCGCTCCAGCCGGGTACGCGGGTCGTCGGCGAAGGGGTCGGTCGGCATGCGGGCGAGCGTACGCGCTGTCCCTGCTCAGCGGGTTGCTCCGATGGGACGCAAGGGGCGAGAGGGTCTGCCGGGGTGGGGGATATGTCCGGCACAAGCGGGTACTCGGCGCCGGATCTCACGGCAGCCGGCACGGGTCGCCGGCCGGCCGTGGCCGGCAGGAAGCAGAGGAACGATAGCGATGAGCCAGCCCAACCCCCTCAAGCGGGCGGCCGACAAGGTCACGGAAGCCGTCCAGGGTGCCGGCGCGGGTCCGGAGGAGGGAATCCCCGGCAAGCCCGCCCCGCAGTCCCCGACGGTCGAGGAGCCGACCGAGCCGCGGGAGCCCCTGCCGCCGAAGCCCGACCAGAGCGGGCCGGACACGATGTCGCCCACCGGCCAGGCGACCGGCGCGGCCCGGGCCCGCATGGCCCAGTCCGGCGCCTACCTCACGGACGCCCAGGGCGTCCGCCGCTACGACACGGACCACTCGCTGAAGGCCGGCCCGCGCGGCCCCGTCCTGCTCCAGGACCACCATCTGCGCGAGAAGGTCATGCACTTCGACCACGAGCGCATCCCGGAGCGCGTCGTGCACGCGCGCGGCGCGGCGGCGCACGGCGTCTTCAAGAGCTACGGCACGGCGTCCTCGGTGTCGAAGGCGGCGTTCCTGGCGCCGGGCGTGGAGACGCCGGTGTTCGTGCGCTTCTCCACCGTCCTCGGGTCCCGTGGCTCCGCCGACACGGTGCGGGACACGCGCGGCTTCGCGACGAAGTTCTACACCGAGGAGGGCGTCTTCGACCTCGTCGGCAACAACATCCCGGTGTTCTTCATCCAGGACGCGATCAAGTTCCCGGACGTCATCCACGCCGGCAAGCCGCACCCGGACCGGGAGATCCCGCAGGCGCAGAGCGCCCACGACACCTTCTGGGACTTCGTCACCCTGCACACCGAGGCCACCCACCACACGCTGTGGAACATGTCCGACCGGGGCATCCCGCGGTCGTACCGCATGATGGAGGGCTTCGGCGTCCACACGTTCCGGCTGGTGGCCGAGGACGGCTCCACGACGCTCGTGAAGTTCCACTGGAAGCCGAAGCTCGGGGTGCACTCGCTGGTGTGGGAGGAGGCGCAGATCGCGGGCGGCGTCGACCCGGACTTCCACCGCCGCGACCTCGCCGACGCCATCGAGGCCGGCGCCTACCCGGAGTGGGAGCTGGGCATCCAGACCTTCCCCGACACCCCCGACCAGATGTTCGAGGGCATCGACCTGCTCGACGCGACGAACATCGTGCCCGAGGAGCTGGCCCCCGTGCAGCCGATCGGGCTGCTCACGCTCAACCGGAACCCGTCGAACTTCTTCGCCGAGACCGAGCAGGTCGCCTTCCACGTCGGCCACCTCGTCCCCGGCATCGACATCACCGACGACCCGCTGCTCGCCGGCCGCCTGTTCTCGTACCTGGACACCCAGATCACCCGGCTCGGCGGCCCGAACTTCGCGCAGATCCCGATCAACCGGCCGCACGCGCCGGTCAACGACATGCACCGCGACGGCTTCCACCAGGACGCCGTGCACCGCGGAGTGGCCCCGTACCGGCCCAACTCCCTCGACGGGGGCTGCCCGTTCCTGGCCGGCGCGGACAACGGCGCCTACATCGAGACGCCGGTGACGGTCCCGGAGGGGACGAAGGTCCGCGAGGCGCCCGAGTCGTTCTCCGACCACTACAGCCAACCGCGCCGGTTCTGGCTCAGCATGAGCGCCGTCGAGCAGGAGCACATCGTCGGCGCGTACACGTTCGAGCTCGGCAAGTGCTACGAACAGGCCGTCAAGGAGCGGGCGTTGCAGACGCTCGCCAACATCGACCCCGGCCTGTGCGCCCGTGTCGCGGAGGGGCTGGGGCTGCCGGCGCCCGAGCCGACCGTGCCGCTCGCCGACGTCGAGCCGAGTCCGGCACTGTCCCAGGTCGGGCAGGTCTGGCCGACCGACGGGCGTCTCGTCGGCATCGTCACCGCCGAGGGCGGCGACCTGGACGGGGTGCGGTCGGTGCGTGAGGCGGTGCTCGGCGCGGACATGGTGCCGCTGGTCGTCGCCTCCGCCGGCGGCACGCTGGGCGCGGGCGACGACGCCGTCACCGTGCAGCGGACGTTCGTGACCGCGCGGTCCATCGAGTTCGACGCCCTGCTGGTGGCGGGCGCGCCGACCGCGGGCGACGACGCCCACGGCTCCCGTGACGCCAAGGCGGCGCCCTCCGGCCCCGGGGCGGGCACCGACCCGCGCGTGGTGCAGTTGCTGGCCGAGGCCTTCCGGCACGGCAAGGCGATCGGCGCCTGGGCGGGCGGTGAGGCGGCCCTGGAGGCGGCCGGCATCCCCGTCGACGCGCCGGGTGTCGTGGTCGGTGCCGACGGCCCGGCCACGCTGGAGCGGGTGCGGGAGCTGATGGGCGCGCACCGCGTCTGGGAGCGGTTCACCACGACCGTCTGAGGGACTCGGGCGCGCGGTCGGAACCACGAACGCGAAGGGCGAGGAGATCTTCTCCTCGCCCTTCTCAACGTATATCCCACCCGGGGGCTTGCGGCAAGGCCCCGGTGAGGGCGCAGAATCGTCGGCCGTTGCCACTGCCTGGGGAAATGAGGGCTCGACGTGCTTGTGGTGTTGTCGGCGTACCAACGGTCCACCCGACCGTGCGGGGCGGCCGTGCCGGAGGTGGCGCGATGAGCGGGCGTCTGGTCGTGGATCTTCAGGACGTCGACGCGGCGGGGCTCGCCGAGGTCGGCGGCAAGGGCGCCCACCTGGGCGAGCTGTCCCGGATCGACGGGGTCCGGGTGCCGTCCGGGTTCTGTGTGACGACGCACGCCTTCCGGCGGATCATGGCGGAGGCACCCGGGAGCGGGGAACTCCTCGACCGACTGTCCCGCGTGGACGAGGGCGACCAGGAGGAGGTCCGATCCCTCGCCGCCCGTCTACGGCAGGTCGTCGAGGCGACGCCCCTCCCGGACGAGGTGGCGGCGGCCGTCACCGGGGCGCTCGCCCGGCACGGTGAGCGGTCCGCGTACGCCGTACGGTCCAGCGCGACGGCCGAGGACCTGCCGACCGCGTCGTTCGCCGGCCAGCAGGACACGTACCTGAACGTCGTCGGCACCGAGGAGATCCTCCGGCACGTCAGCCGGTGCTGGGCCTCCCTGTTCACCGAGCGGGCGGTGACCTACCGCGGGCGACAGGGCGTCGACCACCGTACGGTCCACATGGGCGTGGTCGTGCAGCGGATGGTCGTGCCGCGGGCCTCCGGCATCCTGTTCACCGCCGACCCGGTGACGGGAGACCGCCGCACGGCGACCGTGGACGCCGGTTTCGGTCTCGGCGAGGCCCTGGTGTCGGGGCTGGTCGACCCGGACGTCCTCACGGTGCGGCACGGCGAGGTCGTCGCGCGGACGATCGCCGCGAAGCGGCGCGCCCTGCACGCCGTGCAGGGCGGCGGGACGCGCGAGACCCCGATCGAGGAACGGCGGCAGCTCGAACCGGTGCTGACGGACGATCAGGCCGTGGAGCTGGTCACGCTCGGGCGGCGGATCGAGGCGCACTTCGGCAGCCCGCAGGACATCGAGTGGTGCCTGGACGACGACGGCTTCCACATCGTGCAGAGCCGGCCGGTCACCACGCTGTTCCCCGTGCCCGAGCGGGACGACGACGTCTTCCGCGTCTATCTCTCGGTCGGCCACCAGCAGATGATGACCGACGCCATGAAGCCCCTGGGCCTCTCGATGTGGCGGCTGACGGCCCTCGCACCGATGTACGAGGCCGGCGGGCGGCTGTTCGTCGACGCCACCGCCCGGCTGGCGGTGCCCGGGAGCCGTGCCGCTCTCCTGGACGTCGTCGGCCGTGGCGACCCGCTGACCCGGGACGCGCTCGAAACCGTCCTGGAGAACGGCGAGTTCGAGCCGGCGTCGGCGGAGACCGACGGTGGCGGGCCGCCCGCCGGTGACGGGGCCGAACCGGACGAGGCCGATCCTTCCATCGTCACCGAGCTGATCGAGCGCAGCCGGCGCTCCCTCGCCGAGCTGGAGCGGGAGATCGGCACGAAGAGCGGTCCCGCCCTGTTCGCGTTCCTGCGGGAGGCGTTCGAGGAGCACAAGCGGGTGGTCGGCGATCCGCTGAACATCCGCGCGATCATGGCGGGCATGGAGGCCACCTGGTGGCTGAACGACCGGCTGGAGGAGTGGCTCGGCGAGAAGAACGCCGCCGACACGCTCACGCTGTCCGCCCCCGACAACGTGACCTCGGAGATGGGGCTGGAGCTGCTCGACGTCGCCGACGTGGTCCGCACGCACCCGGAGGTGGTGGCCTTCCTGGAGGGCGTCGAGGACGACGGCTTCCTGGACGAGCTGCCCAAGGTCCCCGGTGGCGCCGAGGCCCGGGACGCCTTCGAGGCGTACCTGGACCGGTACGGGATGCGCTGCGTCGGCGAGATCGACATCACGCGGCCCCGGTGGCGGGAACGGCCCAGCGCGCTGGTGCCGGTCGTCCTCGACCACGTACGCGCCTTCGGGCCGGGCGCCGCCGCGCGCCGCTTCGAGGACGGCCGGCGCAGGGCGCTCGCGAAGGAGCGTGAGGTGCTGGAGCGGCTGCGGGGCCTGCCCGACGGGGAGCGCAGGGCCGACGCGGCGCGCCGGATGATCCGGCAGGTCCGCGCGTTCGCCGGCTACCGGGAGTACCCGAAGTACGCGATCGTCAGCCGCTCCTTCGTCTACCGTCAGGCCCTGCTGCGGGAGGCCGACGAGCTGGTGCGGGCCGGCGTCCTCGCCGACCGGGAGGACGTCCACTACCTGACGTTCGACGAGTTCGAGGAGGCCGTCCGCGCGCGCCGGGTGGACGAGCGGCTGGTGCGGCGCCGCAAGGACGCCTTCCGTTCGTACCAGGCGCTGACCCCGCCCCGCGTCCTCACCTCGGACGGTGTGGCCCTCTCCGGGGCGTACCGGCGCGACGACGTGCCGGAGGGGGCGCTGGCGGGTCTCGCGGTGTCCGCGGGGACCGTGGAGGGCCGGGCCCGGGTGGTCCTCGACATTGCGGAGGCCGATCTGGAGGCGGGCGACATCCTGGTCACGCGGTTCACGGACCCCAGCTGGTCACCGCTGTTCGTCGGGATCGCGGGCCTGGTGACGGAGGTGGGCGGTCTGATGACCCATGGCGCGGTGATCGCCCGCGAGTACGGTCTGCCGGCCGTGGTCGGGGTGGAGCGGGCCACCCGGCTGATCCGGGACGGGCAGCGCATCCGGGTGCACGGGACGGCGGGCTATATCGAGCTTCTGTCCTGACCGGCCGGCCGAGACTCGGCGCCGGCCGGCCGGGTATCGGCGCCGGCCGTCCGGGTGTCGTCCGCCAGACCGATCCGGGCCGTGATGCGCTTGCCGACGTCTTCCCGCTGGGCGGAGAAGCCCTGGGAGACGGCCATCACGATCTCCAGACCGTGCTGTCCCACCCGGCCCGCGTCGGCGGCCCGGGCGACCGGCAGCACGGGATCGGAGTCCCACACGGCGACCTCCACCACGTCGCCGTCGATGCTCAGGTCCATCCGGGCGGGGCCCGGGGCGTACTTGCGGGCGTTGGTGACCAGTTCGCTGACGACCAGCTGGGTGAGGTCCATGCCGCGCTGGGACAGGCGCACCCCGTGCTCGCTCTGCGCCCTCGTCAGGAAGGCGACGGCCATGCGGCGGGCGTGGGCGATGGCCGTGCCGTCCCCGTCCAGCGCGATGCTCGTGCGCAGCGCGGACGTCCCGGCCGCGCCCCCGCTCTGGCCACCCGTGGGCTCTGGATCCCTCATCACTGCCTGCGCTCCCCGTTCGTCCGCCCGCGCCTACCCACACGCGGGCGGTCCACTCCCCACGCCGGGTCGCCGTCCGGCCCGCTCCCCCGGCCGCACCGTCCCGTGCCGCCGCCCCCGGGGCTCCGGGCACGAAAACCCAGCGTGCCAGTATCGCCCACCGGGCGCGGCCCCGCACCGCCGACCCGGATTCCCGACGGCCCCGCGCCGTCCGGTCAGGTGGAGCGGGGCTGGGTCACCGGGATGCGCGCGGTGAAGAACAGCGCGAGGGCGCAGGCGAAGGCGAGGATGGCGAGGGCCGCGCGCAGTCCGTCCAGCCGGGCCTCGGCGTTGGCGTCCAGCGCCGCCCGGGCGACCTCCTCGTCCACCCCCGCCTCGTCGAGCGCGGACCTGAGCTGAGCGTCCGACAGGAACGTCACCCCGCTCTGCAGTTGCACGGCGGCCCGGTCCATGGCCTCGGGGGGTACGGCGGGGTTCTGCTCGAAGCTCGTCAGGAACGACGAGGCGAGCACCCCGATCAGGATGGACCCGGCGAGGGCGGTGCCGATGGACGAGCCGAGGTTGGTGACGGCGTTCTGGATGCCGCCGACCTCCGCGCTCTGCTCGTCCGGCACCGCCGACACGGTGACCGAGCCGAGCTGGGAGGCGAGGGCGCCCGTGCCCAGACCGATCAGCAGGAACGGAACGGTCACGATCTCCGCCCCGGCGTCGGCGTCGAGAGCGGCCATCAGGACGACCGCGCCGGCGAGCAGCGCGAGGATGCCGAGGCGGACGACCCGCCGGGGCGAGACGTCGGGGAGGAAGCGGGGGATCAGGACGGCCGCCGCCAGCAGGGTCAGCGACAGCGGCAGCAGGCGCGCCCCGGTCTGGAGCGCGGACAGGCCGAGGGCGATCGACAGGTAGAGCGGGACGACGAAGAAGACGCCCATCAGTACGAGGTACTGGAAGAAGAACATGGTGAGTCCGCCGGTGAGCTGCCTGACCCGCAGCAGGGCCGGGTCGAGGAGCGGATCGCGGTGCCGTGCGGCCAGGTGCTCCTCCCAGTGCAGGAAGACCCTGATCAGCAGCACGCCGGCCAGCATCAGCCAGACGACGAGTGACACTCCGAGCCAGTCGGGGGCGCCGGGCCTGGGACGGAACCAGCCCCATTCGTCCGACCGGAGCACGCCGTAGACGAAGGTGCCGAGGCCGAGGGCGGACAGGGCCGCGCCGACGAGGTCGAGGCGGGGCCGCCCGGCGCCCAGCGGGTCGCGGATGTGCCGGGCCACCGTCAGGATGGCGGCCACCACCAGCACCTCCCCGGCGAACACCCAGCGCCAGGACAGATAGGTGGTGGCGAATCCGCCGATCAGGGGGCCCAGCGCGATCGCCACCGCACCGGCCGCGGCGACGAGGCCGTAGGCGGCGGGACGCCGCTCCGCCGGGAAGTTGCCCGCCACCAGGGCGACGATCGCGGGCAGGATGAGGGCCGCGCCGACGCCCTCCAGGAAGGACCAGCCGAGCAGCAGCACGGGCAGGTTCGGCGCGAGGGATGTGGTGAGGGAGCCGCATCCGTAGATGACGCTGCCGATCGTGAAGGCCCGCCGGCGGCCGACGACCGCGCCGATCTTCCCACCCGGGATCATGAGCATGGCCATCACCAGCGTGTAGGCGGTGATGGCGCCCTGGATGCCGGTGACCGTCGTGCCCACGTCGTCGGCGACCGTCGCGATGGAGACGTTCATGACGGAGCTGTCGAGCGCCATGAGGAACTGTCCGGCGGCGAGCGTCCACAGGACGAGCCGCCCCTTCGTCGCACCCTCGGCCGTGCCTGTCCCGGACGTCATGAGCCAGACATTGCCGCCCGTCCCCGCCGGTTGCTGGCCGCGCCGCCGGATTCAGCCGCCCGGCTCACACGCGTGGCCATACCGGCGTGGGCGGCCCGTCCGCTCCCCCGCGGAGGGCGGCCCGCCGCACGCCGGCCCCGCGGCTCAGCCGCCGGCCCCGCACATCGGGTCGGCCAGGGCGGTCACCGTGTAGGGCGGGGTACCGGGCGGTTCGTCGTTCTGGCTGTTCACGACGTAGAGGCGGCACGCGCGGCGGGCCAGCGTGGTGGGCAGGTCGAAGCGGGCCCCGGTGACGCGGTGCACGACCGTGCCGGTGCGCAGTTCCGCGTCCAGCCGGGCGATGTACACGCCGTGCGGGGCACCGTAGTTGAGCACGGCGTACAGGGTCCGGCCGTGCAGGACCATGCCGTCCGCGCCGAAGGACTCGTCCCCCAGGTCGAGGCGGCTCACGTCGCGGGTGGCCGTGTCGATCCGCCAGACGGCCTCGGTGCCGTTGGAGGCGACGAGCAGGGTGCGTCCGGCCGGGTCGGCGACGATGCCGTTGAGCAGCCAGTACCGGTCGGGGAAGCCGGGGAACGCGCCGCGCACGTCGGCCCACGGCTCCAGCGGCCCGACCCGGCCGTTCCTCAGGGAGGCGCGCAGGACGACCGGGTTGGCCCAGTCGGTGACGTAGACGGCGTCGCGGGTGACGACGAGGTCGTTGAGGTCGGGGGCGCCGAGGGGCCCGTCGGGGGCGTCCACGGCATGGAGGAGTCGTCCGTCGGGCGCGTGCACGGTGAGCCGGCCCCGGCCGACGGAGTAGACGCGGCCCGTACGGTCGGTGTGGACGCCGCGGGTGCTGCCCCGGGAGGTGGCGCCCTGTGCCGGGAAGGGCCGCATCCGGGGCGAGGTGACACGGCCCCGGTACAGGGCGCCGGTGCCGTCGGAGGACACGTACAGGGTGCCGTCGGGGCGGACGTCGATGCCCTCGGGCAGGGTGCCCGGGGCGTGGGAGACGACGTAGCGGTCGGGCAGCGGGCGGCCGGTGCCCGCGGCGGGCACGGCGGTGGTGCCGATCAGCAGGGCGGCGGCCGCGAGCGCCGGCGCGACGAGCCGGTGCGGTACGGACATCTGGCCTCCAGGGGTCGTGACGCCGGCGGGGGTGCCGGATCCGCACCGCAGGATCGCCGTCCGCGGGCCGTGCGCGCCCGTCCTTTCGGGCGGGGCCGAAACCCGGTCCGCTCCGGTAGCCTGCCCGGCGTGTTACGGATACGGTTCGGCCCGGCCGACCTCGCTCGCGTCACCGTCGCCGCGGCACCCGACGTCCTCCTGGAGACGGCCCTGAGCGTCCGTCACCTGGTCGCCCCGGGTGCGGGGCCCGCGGGCCGGCGGCGCGAACTCGCCGCCTGGCGGCGGACCGTCGCGCCGGGGCTGCCCGCCCGCGCGGGCGTCCTCACCCGGCTGGTCCGGCCCACCGGCGGCCTGCCGGACTTCCTGTACCAGCCGGCCGCCCGGGACGCAGGGTCCGCGGCCGAGCTGGCGGCGCGGACCCCGACGCCCGCGCTGGCCGCCGATCTCGCCGAGCTGCCCGACGCCACCGCCTCACCCCTGACGCGGGAGCTGGCCCAGGGCACGCCCGCCGCGCGGCGGCGCCTCGCCGAGGACCTGACCCGGTATCACCGTTCCACGGTCGCCCCGCTGTGGCCCGCCGTGCTGAACGCGGCCGCCGCCGACCGCGCCCTGCGTTCGGAGACCCTGCTGCGCGGCGGTGTCGAGGCACTGCTCGCCACGCTGCAACCGGGCTGGCGCTGGGAGCCGCCGGACCTGCTGGTGCCGTCCGCCTCCTCGCACACCGTCGAACTGTGCGGGCGGGGGCTGCGTCTGGTGCCCTCCTACTTCGCCGCGGGCGCCCTGCTGGTGTACGACCCTTCGGCGCCGACGGTGCTCGTACGGCCGCTGCCGGTCACCGGCCCCGCGGCGGCGCCGGGCGACGTGCTCGGCGCGCTGCTGGGGCGGACCCGGGCCCGGGTGCTGGCCTCGCTGTCGACGCCGGCGGGGACCACGGCCCTGGCCGAGCGGGCGGCGGTCTCTCCTGCCACGGCCAGCGAGCACTCCACGGTGCTGCGGGAGGCGGGCCTGATCACGACCGTGCGGGACGGCAGCCGGGTGCTGCACGCGCTGACGCCGCTCGGGGAGGCCCTGCTGGCGGGCGGGTGAGCCACGCGCATCCCAGGACGCGGGGAACCGCTCGGTGCCGCGTGGTGACGATCATGGCGCGAGGGGGTCTCGTCGGCGGTACGGCGGCGGCGCGCCGCGACAGGTGTGCGTCCCGGCGACCCGTCCTAAGGGCTGTCCCATGATCCGCGGTGGATCGGCGCGCGGCGTCGGATGCGATGCATCGCAAGGTGGAGGGGCGTCCGCATACTGTTTGTATGCGGACGTTCCGACAACCCGGCGAGGTGCCGTAGCCGGCGTCGCGCGCCCGCCGGGATGACGGGACAGCCCTTAGCCTGGAGCCGTGCCGCACCCGAACCGGCCGGTGCGCACGACCGCTTCGGACGAGCGAGGAGCCGCCATGCCCGTGCCCGGTGTCCATGCCTCGTCCCTGCGCACGATCGGCGGGACGCCCCTGGTGCGGCTCGGCCGCCTGGTCCCCGAGGGGGCGGCGGACGTCCTGGTGAAGGTGGAGGGCGGCAATCCCACCGGCAGCTACAAGGACCGGATGGCCCTGGCGATCGTCGAGGGCGCGGAGCGGCGCGGGGTGCTGCGGCCCGGGCAGCGCGTCGTCGAGTACACCGGTGGCAGCACGGGTTCGTCGCTCGCCTTCGTCTGCGCGGTGAAGGGTTACCCGCTCTCGCTCGTGTCCTCGGACGCGTTCGCGCCCGAGAAGCTGCGCACCATGCGGGCGTTCGGCGCGGACGTGACCGTGGTGCCCAGCGAGGGCGGCCGGATCACACCCGGCCTGTTCGTGCGGATGCGTGAGGAGGTCGAGCGGATCGTCGAGCGGGACGGGGCCTTCTGGACCGATCAGTTCCACAACACGGACGCCCTCACGGGCTATGCGGAACTCGGCCGCGAGATCCTCGGGCAGGCCGGTGCCGACGGCGTGACGGTGGACGTGTTCTGCGCGGGCGTCGGCACGGGCGGGATGTTCGCCGGTGTCTCCGCCGCCTTGCGCGAGGGCGGCCTGGAGCGGGCCGTCGCGCTCGAGCCGGCGTCCTCGCCGACGCTGACCGCCGGCACGGCGGGCCCGCACCGGGTCGAGGGCATCGCCACCGGCATCGTCCCGCCGCTGCTCACCCACGGCCCGTTCGACGAGGCGCTCACGGTCGACGAGGAGGAGGCCCGTCGGCTGGCCCTCCCGCTGGCCCGCCAGGAGGGCGTGTTCACCGGTACGTCCGGTGCCCTGAACGTCGCCGGCGCGCTCCGTCTCGCGCGCGAGGCGGGCGTGGGGCACACCGTCGTCACGGTCGCCCCGGACTCGGGCCTGAAGTACCTCACGGGCAATCTGTACACCGACTGAGCGCTCCTCCTCGCCGCGTGACCTCTGGACAGGTCCGCGCGAGCGTGCTGTCATGCCAACGGCCGCCATTTTCAACGTTGTAGAAGCGGCGGAGCCGCGCGCTCCGCCCCCTCCCCGTGCGTGCGCGACATCGTCGTCCCCCTCGGTCCGACCCTTCCTGGAAGGCAGGTCCCCCCATGTCCCTCAGTCGACGGGCATTGCTCGGCGCGGGCTCGTTCTCCCTCACCGCCGCCGCTCTCGGCGTTCCCCTCGCCGGGCTCGCGGCCGCGGCGCCCGCCCCGTCGGCCGGGACGCCGGTGCCCGACGGGTTCCGGCGGCTGCGGCCGGGCAGTGTCACCGCGCGCGGCTGGCTCGCCGGGCAGCTGCGGCTGCAACTCGACGGCCTGTGCGGGCGGTTCGAGTCCGGCTCCCACTTCCTGGACTTCTCGGCGACCGGCTGGGTGCACCCCGAGCGCGGCGGCTGGGAGGAGGTGCCCTACTGGCTGCGCGGGTACATCCCGCTGGCCGTGGCGACGGGGGACACGGCCGCGCTGAAGCGGTCGCGTGAGTGGGTGGACGCCATCCTGGCCACGCAGGAGAGCGACGGCTTCTTCGGTCCGCGCGCCCTGCGCACCTCGCTCGACGGGGGACCCGACTTCTGGCCGTTCCTGCCCCTGCTCCAGGCCCTGCGCAGCTACGAGGAGTACACCGGCGACCGGCGTGTGGTGCCGTTCCTGGTCCGTTTCCTGCGCTTCATGAACGTCCAGGGGTCGGGCGCGTTCGACCGGAGCTGGGTGTCGTACCGGTGGGGCGACGGGCTGGACGTCGCCGTCTGGCTCCACCGCCGTACCGGTGAGGACTTCCTGCTCGACCTCGCGGCCAAGATGCACACCCATGGCGCCGACTGGACCGGCGCCGCACCGAGCCGGCACAACGTCAACATCGCCCAGGGCTTCCGCGAACCCGCCCAGTACGCGCAGCTCACCGGTTCCGCCGAACTCACCCGGGCCACCTATCGCGCCTACGACACGGTCATGGACGAGTACGGCCGCTTCCCCGGCGGCGGTCTGGCCGGTGACGAGAACTACCGGCCCGGGTTCACCGACCCCCGGCAGGGCTTCGAGACGTGCGGCATCGTCGAGTTCATGGCCAGCCACGAGCTGCTGACCCGCATCACCGGCGACCCGGTGTGGGCGGACCGCTGCGAGGAGCTGGCGTTCAACATGCTGCCCGCCTCCCTCGACCCCGAGGGCAAGGCGGTCCACTACATCACCTGCGCCAACAGCGTCGACCTCGACGACCGGAGCAAGACGCAGGGCCAGTTCCAGAACGGCTTCGCCATGCAGGCGTTCCAGGCCGGCGTCGACCAGTACCGCTGCTGCCCCCACAACTACGGCATGGGCTGGCCGTACTTCACCGAGGAGCTGTGGCTGGGCACGCCCGACGGAGGGCTCGCCGCCGCGATGTACGCGCCGAGTTCGGTGCGCACCCAGGTCGCGGGCGGCACGACGGTGACCGTCACCGAGGCCACCGACTACCCCTTCGGGGACACCGTCACGTTCACGGTGTCCACGCCCCGCCCGGTGCGGTTCCCGCTCGTGCTGCGCGTCCCCGGCTGGTGCGACGGCCCCGAACTGCGGGTGAACGGTGCCGTGTTCGCGGCGTCCGACGGCCCGTCGTGGGCGCGGGTGGAACGCACCTGGCGCGACGGGGACACCGTGCGGGTCCGGTTCCCCCAGCAGGCGCGCCTGCGGACCTGGGAGGGGCAGCACGGCGCGGTCAGCGTGGAGAGAGGTCCGCTCACCTACTCCCTGGCCATCGGGGAACGCTACGAACGCATCGGCGGCACCGACACGTTCCCCGCCCACGCGGTCCACGCCACCACGCCGTGGAACTACGGACTGGTGCCGGACACCCCGCTCACGGTCTCCCGCACGGGGTCCGGTGTGCCCGCGCAGCCGTTCACCCCGCAGGCCACTCCCCTGCGGATCACGGCACAGGCGCGGCGCGTCCCGGAGTGGATCGCGGACGACGAACACGTCGTCGCGCCGCTCCAGGACGGTCCGGCCCGCAGCACCGCCGCCGTGGAGACCGTCACGCTCATCCCCTCGGGCGCGGCCCGGCTGCGGATCACCTCGTTCCCCACGGCGGCACCGGACGGCAGGCCGTGGACGCCGGAGCCGCCGTTCCGCCGGCTGCGGAACAAGCACAGCGGCAAGGTGCTCGCGGTCGACGGGATGTCCCTGGAGAACAGCGCCCGTGTCGTACAGTTCGCCGACACCGGGACCGCCGACCACGCCTGGCAGCTCGTGGACCGGGGCGACGGCTGGTTCCTGATCCGCAACGGTCACAGCGGCAAGGTCCTCGGCGTCGACGGCATGTCGACGCAGAACAGCGCCCGTGTCGTGCAGTTCGAGGACAACGGCACGGACGACCATCTCTGGCGGCTGGTCGACGACGGCGACGGCTGGAGCCGTGTGCTGAACAAGAACAGCGGGAAGGTGCTCGGGGTGGACGGCATGTCGACCGCGGACAGCGCGCAGGTCGTCCAGTTCGACGACAACGGCACGGACGACCACCTGTGGCGCTTCCTGTGACGTCCGTGCGCGGGTCTGCCGCGTGCTACCCGTCGCTCGTCGCGGTCCGGATCCGCTCGAGCCACTCGGCGGCCAGCGCACGTCCGCCGGGGAGCCGGTCGTCGCGGTCCCAGCGCCAGGCGGTGACCATCGCCAGGACGAGGATCCGGCACTGCTCCAGCAGCGCGCGATCGGCGCCCGTGCAGTGCTCGGCGACCTCGTCGGGCGCGTGGGCGAGGTCGAACTCGACGGGGCCGCGGCAGCATGTCTCCAGGTCGATGAAGAGCACCCCGCGGTCCGTGGAGAGGACGTTCCCGGGGTGGGGTTCGCCGTGCAGCAGCTGCTCCGCGCCACCGTGCTCGCGGACGGCGGCGCCGAGGGTGCGCAGGGTGTCCGCGAGCAGGGCGCGGTCGGTCTCCGCGAGGTCCGGGGTGCGGGCACGGTCCGCCACGAGGCGCTCGGCCTGGGCGACCCGGTCGGTGAAGTGCGGTGCGGGGACGTCGAGTTCGCGCATCCCGGTGTGCAGCCGAGCGAGGGCGGCCGCGTACTCCGCGGGCGGGAGTTCCGCCGGGGTGACCGGCGCGTAGTAGGTCCACAGCGTGATCACGAAGCCGTCCCGCTCGTACGGGCGCGGCTCGACGCGGGGGTCCAGGGCGGCCACCGGGCATCCGGCCCCGGCGAGCCGCCGCGCCAGCTCGATCTCGAACGGTGCCACCTGGTCCGTCACGGGTGCCACCCGGGCCAGGACGTCGCAGGGCAGCAGGCGCAGGGTGAGCTTGTTGGAGTCGTTGAGGACGATCGCGTCGTCCGCGGGCAGGCCGAGCGAGGAGACGACCGACAGGGCGGCGGCCGTCGCGCGGGACGCCTGGGTCTCGCGCATGGTCGCTCACCTCTCCGCCGGGCGCGGACGGGCCCGGCCGGCGCACCCTACCAAGGGCCCCGGCGCATCCCGGCACGGTCCGCTCCGGATGCGGTCCCGTCCCTCGAGTCGGCCCGGTAGGTTGCTCCATGCCGGGTTGAACAGGCCGCATCTGGGAGGGACTTCGCGTGACCGAGATTTCCGCTGCGTCGAGGGAGGCGCGCAAGCGCATCAAGACGGACCAGCCGCACACGGCCCGCATCTGGAACTACTGGCTGGGCGGCAAGGACAACTACGAGGTCGACCAGGCCGCCGGGGACCAGATCCGTGGCCTGCACCCGGGCATCGGCGACTACGCCCTGGCCGACCGCAAGTTCCTCGGGCGCGCCGTGGAGTACCTCGCCGGCGAGTGCGGCATACGCCAGTTCCTCGACATCGGCACCGGTCTGCCGACGGCCGACAACACGCACGAGGTGGCCCAGCGCATCGCGCCGGAGTCCCGCATCGTGTACGTCGACAACGACCCCATCGTGCTGGCGCACGCCGAGGCGCTGCTGACGAGCACGTCCGAGGGGTACACCGCCTACCTGGACGAGGACCTGCGCAACGTCGACGCGATCCTGGAGCAGGCGGAGCGGACGCTCGACCTCGACAAGCCGGTGGCGCTGATGCTGCTCGGCGTCGTCATCTTCATCGAGGACGACGAGGAGGCCGCGGGTATCGTGCGCCGGCTGCTGGACCGGCTGCCCTCCGGCAGTCACCTGGTCCTCTCGCACACGGTCACGCACCCCGACATGCCGGACGTCGACGCCGCCGTGGCCTTCTGGAACGAGCACGGCACGCCGAAGCTGACGCAGCGCACCCCGGAGGGCGTCGCCCGCTTCTTCGACGGTCTGGAGCTGCTGGAGCCGGGTGTCGTCTCGTGCAACCGGTGGCGGCCGGACGGGAGCCTGGCCGGGCTGCCGGAGGACGTGGCGATGTTCGGTGGGGTGGGGCGCAAGGCCTGACGTCCGGCCCTGCGCCTGTCGTGTCCCGGGCACACTTCGGGGCGGCCAGTCATCGCTGCTGTGCCGCCCCGAAGTGCGTCCCTGCTCCACCCGCCGATCGAGTGCCCCGGCCCCTCCTCGTCACACCTGTCGGTCCGGTCGATTTCGGAGCCGGTTCTCCCCCGGTCGCCGTTTCGGTCAGGATTGGGGGGTGGGCGCGGCCTCCGGCCGGGCCTCGGCCGTGGACGACGTGATCACCTCGGAGCCCGCCGAGCCCCCGTCGCGCCGGTCCATCACGCCGCCCGCGACCGCCAGCCCGAGGCCCGCGACGGCCAGAGCGGCGCCGACGAGGCTGGGCGAGGCCCAGCCCCAGCCCGCCGCGATGGCGAGGCCGCCCAGCCAGGCGCCACCGGCGTTGGCCAGGTTGAAGGCGGAGTGGTTGGACGCCGCCGCCATCGTCGGGGCGTTCTTGGCCTTGGCCATCAGCAGCATCTGGACGGGCGTCGTGATGAGGGACCCCATCGCGCCGATGAACGTGATCGTGATCAGCGCCCCGACCGTGCTGTGCACGGCGAAGTAGAACACCACCAGCCCGGCGGCGAGCAGGGCCAGCCCTCCGTACAGGGTCGGTCGCAGAGCCCGGTCGGTGAGCGGTCCCGCGACCAGCGTGCCGAGCGTCATGCCGACGCCGTACAGGGCGAGGACCAGCGTGGTCGAGGAGTCGGAGAGGCCGGTCAGGTTCGTCAGCATCGGCACGAGGTAGCTGTAGACGGCGAAGAAGCCGCCGAAGCCGATCACAGCGGTGCCCAGGCCGATGGCGACCTGCCGGTTGCCCATGGCCCGCAGCTCGTGGCGGATGCCGGACTGCCGGCCGCGCGGCTGGTGCGGCACGAACAGGGCCAGCGCCACCAGCGCGACGACCCCGATGACGGCCACGGCCCCGTAGGCGGCCCGCCAGCCCAGCTGCTGGCCGAGCGCCGTGCCGGCGGGGACACCGACGATGTTGGCGACCGTCAGGCCGAGGAACATCTTGGACACGGCCCGGGCGGCCCGGTCCGGGGCGACCAGCCGGGAGGCGACGACCGCGCCGACGCCGAACAGGGCGCCGTGCGGCAGGCCCGCCAGGAAGCGGGCGGCGAAGAGCAGACCGAAGTCCGGTGCGAAGGCGGAGGCCACGTTCCCGACGACGAACAGGCCGGACAGCCACAGCAGCAGCCGCTTGTGGGGGACGCGGGCACCGATGCCGGTCAGCAGCGGAGCGCCGACCACGACGCCGAGCGCGTAGGCCGAGACGACGTTGCCCGCCTGGGGCACGGACACCCCGATCCCGTCGGCGATCTGGGGCAGCAGCCCCATGGTGGCGAACTCGGTGGTGCCGATGCCGAAGGCGACGACAGCCAGGGCCAGCAGAGCCAGAGGCATGGTGCGGGAGAACCTTTCGAAGACGGTGGTCCGGGACGGAAGGGGAGCCGAGAGGCCGAGGTCACGGGGATTTCTCGACCGGCCGCGTCGAGCACCATTGCCCAGCGCACCGCCCCACGCAGGGCGAGCCCATCAACACGGGAGCAATCATGGACCGGCCCGCATTCCTGGATCGAGCCACATAGCGACGTGATCTATGTCATGACGTGCCGGCGGGTGCCCGCACCCGGACCTCGACCCGCTGTGATCGTCCCGCCGCTTCCGGGCGCGCCTCGCGCGACGGAGCAGCCACCCTGTCACCCGGAAGGACCGCCCCACCCCCGGACCTCAACCAGCCCGCACCGAAAGGCAGTTGAGGGGTGCGTTCCTCCACATGAGGGGCCCGCTCACCCGCTCGGATGCTCCCGGCGCGCAGAAGATCGTCACGCTGTGCATGGTGAGTTCATGAACACCACACCTCGCCTGAAGAAGGCCATCTCCCGCATGCCCCGTACGCTCGCCGTGACCACCGCCGTCGGCATCGCCTGCGCCGCCGGCCTCGCGACCGCCGCTCCCGCCATGGCGGCGCCCGCCACCCACGCCGCCGTCCAGGCCGCCCCGGCCGGTGGCGACGGCGAGCACTTCCAGTGCGGCAACGGCCTGCTCGCGCTTCTCAACTTCTGCAACTGACGACACCGCTCGACCCGACCCGACACCACAGCCTCCCCGTGGCGGTCAGGCACCAAGGCGAACACCTTGTGCCTGGCCGCCCCGACGCGCGCGGTCGAACTCAGACGCGTGCGTGCCGGGCCGGGCCGGACGCCCGTACGGCGACGGCGGGGCGCTGTTCGCCGGCCGCCGCCCGCCGGGTTCCGAGACGGCGCAGCCACCAACTGGACAGCCCCAGCAGGCCGGTGAAGACCACGAGGAGCAGCACGGACGTCCACATGGGCCGGCTGCCGGGGGACGACCACGCCGTCACCAGGCTCGACGACGCCCACAGCAGGGCGCCCCCGGCGTACAGCGTGCGCACACGGCGCAACTGCCGTGCTATCGACCAGGTGTCACGGGACTCGCTCTGTGCTGCCATGCGCGCCGTGTACCCCCCTCCGCCCCGTACGCACCTGTCATCTCACGGAATCACCGTCGAGCCGCGGGCGGCGGGCGCGTAGGCTGCCGTCGGCAGGACCACGACGGGGGCGGGGTGGGATGAAGTCCGAGGTCGCACAGACACAGGGGTGGGCGTCGACGCTGGACGCGGTGGTGGTGTACGCGCAGGGCGCGCTCTGCACACGCGTCGCCCGGGGCACCGTCCCCGCGGACGGCCGGGTGCGGGTGACGGGACTCCCACGGTCGATGGACCCGGGCTCCCTGCGCGCCACGGCGGCCGGCGGGAACGGCGCGCGCGTCACCGAGGTGCGGGTGGAGGTGGCCGCCGGACCGGCCGGCACCGAGGACACCGGCTCTCTGCGGCGCGAGATGGAGCGGCTGCGGGACGTGCACGCGGCCGCCCGGGCACGGCGTGACCGGCAGGCCGGCCTGATCGGGGAGACGGCGGCGCTCCGCCCGGTGCCACCGGCCCGTGAGCCCGGGGACCCGCCGCGTGCCACGCCCGCCGACGCCTGGCTGCGGCTCGCCGCGTTCCTCGACGCGCGGCTGCGGGCCCAGCAGCACCGGCTCACCGAGCTGGAGGAGGAGCTGCGCCGGGCCGAGCACGACCTCGCCGTGGCCACGGACCGGTGGACGCGCGCGTCCACCGACGTGCCGTCCGACGACATCGCCACGAGCCTCGTCGCCGTGGTGACGCTCGACGGCGTGGACACCGCCGCCGGACCGGTGGAGCTGGAGCTGCAGTACGGCGTACCGGGTGCCGTCTGGGCCCCGGCGTACCGGCTCACGCACCGCCGGGGCGAGGACGGCGGGACGCTCGTGCTGCGGGCCTCGGTCGCGCAGCGGACGGGCGAGGACTGGACGGGTGTCCGGCTGGCCCTGGCCACCGCGGATCTGCGTCGCCGCACCGATCTTCCGAAGCTGCGCTCCCTGCGGCTGGGACGGCGGCAGCCCGCTCCCACGCCGTCCGGCTGGCGTGAACCCCCGGCGGGGCTCGCCGACCTCTTCTCCGGGTACGACGCGGCCGGTCCGCGCCCCGTCCCCGTACGGGCCGCTCCGGGGCCGGTCCCGCCGCCCCCGCCGCCCCCACCGCCTTCGATGC
>NZ_LLZN01000061.1 GCF_001509795.1 Streptomyces sp. NRRL WC-3605
GAAGCCCGCGAACAGCGGCGTCGCGAACATCAGCAGCATGATCGTGCCGTGCATCGTGAACGCCTGGTTGAACTGCTCGTTCGACATGATCTGCAGACCGGGCCGGGCCAGCTCGGCGCGCATGAGCAGCGCCATCACGCCACCGATCACGAAGAACACGAACGACGTGACCAGGTACAGCGTCCCGATCGTCTTGTGGTCGGTCGTCGTCAGCCACCGCACGGCCCGGACGCCCCTGATGTCTCTGATCCTTTTCACACCCCGCCTGTGTCCGCCGGAGCCGCGCCCGTCACACTCGGGCGGGGCGACGAGAATCACCGGGGAGGGGTGTGACGATCCGGCGGGTGCCGGACACGTACGGAGCATGAGCAACGACGAGATCTTCGCCGCTGCCTATCGCGAGCACTACTGGGCGGTCAGCCGCTACGTCGCGCGGCGACTGGACGGGCGCACGAGTGAGGTCGAGGAAGTGGTGGCGGAGGTGTTCACCGTCGCCTGGCGGCGCCGGGACGACCTCCCGGCCGCCCCGCTGCCCTGGCTGTACGGCGTGGCACGCAACTGCCTCGCCAACGCGGTACGCGGCTACGGGCGCCGGCGCCGGCTGGTCGACCGCCTCGGCAACGACGACGCGGCGCACGGCCGGCACATCGCGGCCGGACCCGACGCCGAGCCGCCCGGCGCCTGGGTGCACGACGCGCTGGCCCGGCTGTCCCCCGCCGACCAGGAGGTGCTGCGCCTCGCGGCCTGGGAGGAGCTCGGCGTCGAGGAGATCGCCGTGGTCCTCGGCTGCGGACGGCGCGCCGCGTCCATGCGGCTGCACCGCGCCCGGCACCGGCTGAAGGCCGAGATCGACCAGCTGTGCCCCGCCCCCACGACCGGTACGACAGCCACGAAGGAGCAGCAGCATGGCTGACGAACTCGACCTCCTGCGCGCCGCCGATCCGGTCCCGGCCGACCACCCCCGCCTCGGCGACGGGCCCCTGGACCAGCGGGCCGAACGCCTCCTCGCCGACCTGCGGCGCGAACCGCCCGCCCGCCGGAGCGTCCGGTGGCCCCGCGTCGGCCTCGGCGTCCGGCCCCGGCCGGCCTGGGCGCTGCTGGCCGCGGTCGTCACCGCCGTCACCCTCACCCTCGTCGTCGGCGGCACCGCCACCACGCCCGCCCTGGCCGCACCCCGCCCGCTCGCCGTCCGCGCCGACGCCACCCCGGTCTCCCTGGACGAGCTGGCGCGGCGGGCCCGCGCGGACGCGGCCGCGGGAGGTGACGCCCTGCGCAAGGGCACCCATGTGCAGTCGTGGAGCCTCGCCATGAGCGAGGACGAGGCGCCGATCACGCTGCCGGAGGAGCGGATCGTGCGCTGGAAGGACGACGGCAGCCACACCGAACTCGTGGTGGCGACGGACCCGACCCACCCGGGGCGGCCCGTGCTGCGCGACGGCGCCGACGGCCCCCGGCTCGTCGAGGACGGCCACGTCGTCAGCCGCCGCACCTACCCGCGCAGCTGGAGCGACGCCCCGCCCCTGTCCCCGCCGCCACGTGACGCGACCCGGCTGCGGGCCTGGCTCCAGGAGGCCGCCTCCGAACCCGACGGGCTCGGCACCGGCCGGCTCCTCGACGCCGTGGAACTGCTGCTCGACCACTGGACCCTGGGCGCCGGGGAGTCCGCCGCGCTGGCCGAGCTGCTGGCCGGGACGGAGGGCCTGGCCCCGGCCGGCCGGGTCACCGACCGGCTCGGCAGGCCGGGGCTGGCGTACACGTACGAGGAACGCGGCCTCGCCCACCTGCTGATCATGGATCCGCGCACCGGCGCGGTCCTCGGCCTGGAGACGACGTTCACCCGGGCCGAGCCCGCGTACGGGGTACGGGCCGGGGACGTCATGGCGTACAGCGCCTGGATGCGCTGACCGCGGGAGGCGCCGTCAGGGGCTGCGCAGCCGGCGCTTGTCCTGCTCGTCCCAGGTGGTGGTGTCGCGCGGCGTCGCGTACGGCTCCTCCTCCGGCGGATGCCCGCCGGCGATCGCGCGCTGCCGCACCGCCTCGGCGTCGAACTCCAGGCCGAGGAGGATCGCCAGGTTCCCGATCCACAGCCACACCAGGAAGACGATGACGCCGGCCATGGTGCCGTAGGTCTTGTTGTACGACGCGAAGTTGGCGACGTACACGGCGAAGCCGCCCGAGGCGATCAGCCAGATCACCAGGGCCAGCGCGCTGCCCGGCGTGATCCACCGGAAACCGCGCACCTTGGCGTTGGGCGACGCCCAGTACAGCAGGGCGATCATGGTGGTGACCAGGACGGCGAGGACCGGCCACTTGGCGATGGCCCAGACCGTCAGCGCGGTGTCCCCGATGCCCAGCGTGCTGCCGACCTCGTGGGCCAGCGACCCGGTGAAGACGACGATCAGCGCGCTGATCACGGCCAGCACCATCAGCGCGACCGTCACCCCGAGCCGCACCGGGAGCACCTTCCAGATCGGGCGGCCCTCGGGCATGTCGTAGACCGCGTTGGCCGTGCGGATGAACGCCGCGACATAGCCGGACGCCGACCACACGGCCAGCAGGATGCCGACGACGGCCATGATCGAACCGAGGCCGCCGTTGCCCTGCAACTGCTCCACGGCACGGGTGAGGATGTCCCGGGCCGACCCGGGGGCCATCTTCTCGATGTTCTCCATGACCTTGTCCGTGGCCGACTTGCCCACCAGCCCGAGCAGGGACACCAGCACCAGCAGGGCCGGGAAGAGCGACAGCACGCTGTAGTACGTCAGCGCCGCCGCCCGGTCGGTCAGCTCGTCGTCCTTGAACTCCCGCAGGGTGCCTTTGAGCGCCGCGAACCACGACCGTTTGGGCATGTCGGTGGGGGAGTCCGGGGCGCGCCCCTCCACCTGCGGATCCGGACCGAACCGCTCCTGCGTGGTCTCCGCGCCGGTCTCCGGCCCCTTTTCCCGCCCGCCCTCACCCGCGTCCGCCCGTGCGCCGGAGCGACCCTCGGGGTCCTTGTGCCTGGATTTGAGTAGTCGCGTCATGGCCCCCGGGTATCCGCCCCGGTCCGCGTCACGCGCGCCCGCGAGCCGGAATCGCCCGGTTCGCCCGCCTGCCGGAAAAACGCGGTGACCAGCGGATGGCGGACGGCCGGCGTCGGGCCGCCCACCGACCGGGCGGGACCCGGGACGGCAGGCGGCCGTCGCGGGCCCCGGCGGTGTGCGGACGTACGGCTGCTACTCGTCCCAGGCCTCGATGATGATCTGCCGGGAGATCTTCCCGTCGCGCAGCGTGATCATCGACTCGGACATCACGCGCACGCCGTCCGCGTACTCGCAGGACTCGCTGTAGGCGGCGTTGTCGCCCTGGACGACACAGCCCTCCAGCTTGTGGGTCATGTCCCGGCTGTAGACGTCGGTGAGCATGTCGCCGATCTCGTCGCGTCCGTGCAGCACCTTGGGGCTGCTGGGCTGCGCGTTGCGGTTGACGACGCGGATCTCCGCGTCGTCGGTGTACAGCGACAGAAGGGTGTCCGGGGTGTTCCCCTCCACGGCCCGGCGCAGGGTGTCGGTGTCGAACGAGGGGGTGGTGCTGGTGCCCATGCTGACCTCCTACGAGGCCCGCGGCACGACGGGGGGGGAGAGAGAGCGGCCGCGAGGGCCTCTGCTTCGAGCGTCCTCCGCCCGACGGGACGGGGCAAGCCCGCTCACGCGCGCTCCGCCTGACGGGTGAGCGGGCCGCGGGGGCCGTGTCCGGCGGCGGCCCGCCCCCGTTGCCCGGGCATGAAGTCGACACGACGTATCGCAGCCGCCGTCGGCCTGGCCGCCGGTCTCACCGGTCTCGCCGCGCCGCTGGCGGACGCGGCCCCGATGCCCGGCCCGGACGCGGGCCTGCCCAGCGCGGTGACCACGCTCGACTCCCTCGCGGTGAGCGGTGTCCCCGCGGACCGCCAGGGCCGGATGCCCCGCCCGTCCGAGCAGCTGGCCCGCCTCGACGAGCTCAAGGACCTGAGCCGGGCCGACCGGCCGCAGGGGTTCCGCCCGGTCGACACCCCGGTCACCCGGATGCTGCCCGCGTTGTAGGCCGGACCGCATCCCCGACGAAGGGCCGCCCCGCCGAGGGGCGGCCCTTCGCGCGTGGTCAGCCTGCCGTCGCGAGGAACCGCGTCGCCGCGAGCGTGGTCCGCGCGAGCTACGTCAGGCCGCCCGGCCCGCCCGGCAGAGGCGAGGAGTGAGCGTGGAGCTTCAGTTCGAGGGCGACGACCTCAAGTCGGTGCTGAACCGCCTGCGCCGGGCGCAGGGGCAGATCTCCGGCGTGATCAAGATGATCGAGGAGGGCCGTGACTGCGAGGACGTGGTCACCCAGCTCGCCGCCGCCTCCCGCGCCCTCGACCGGGCCGGTTTCGCGATCATCGCGACGGGCCTCCAGCAGTGCCTGACCGACGTCGGGAAGGGCCTCGCGGACGGCGAGACGAGCGAGCAGATGAAGGCCCGCCTGGAGAAGCTCTTCCTCTCGCTGGCGTAGACCTCCCAGGGAGTGTGCGGCCCCGGCGGCAGGGAACCCCTGGGCGTATTCCAGCAGTCGGAACGCCGGAGAACGGGGCTGCCTCCGTGCCCTTACCGATCAGTCACAACTAGGGTCGGCACAGGAGCAGAGGAAGGGTGGAGCACATGGCGCAGGAAGTACGCGGCGTGATCGCGGCGGGCAAGGACGAACCGGTGCGGGTGGAGACGATCGTCGTGCCCGACCCGGGGCCGGGGGAGGCCGTCGTCCAGGTCCAGGCCTGCGGGGTCTGTCATACCGACCTCCACTACAAGCAGGGCGCCATCAGCGACGACTTCCCCTTCCTGCTCGGCCATGAGGCCGCCGGGATCGTCGAGTCGGTCGGCGACGGCGTCACCGACGTCGCGCCCGGCGACTTCGTGATCCTCAACTGGCGCGCGGTGTGCGGCCAGTGCCGGGCCTGTCTGCGCGGACGCCCCTGGTACTGCTTCGACACGCACAACGCCAAGCAGAAGATGACCCTCGCCGCCACCGGGCAGGAGCTCTCCCCGGCCCTCGGCATCGGCGCCTTCGCGGAGAAGACCCTGGTGGCGGCCGGGCAGTGCACCAAGGTGGACCCGGCGGTCAGCCCGCAGGTCGCCGGGCTGCTGGGCTGTGGCGTGATGGCGGGCATCGGCGCCGCCATCAACACCGGGAACGTCGGCCGGGGCGACAGCGTCGCCGTCATCGGGTGCGGCGGCGTCGGCGACGCGGCGATCGCCGGGTCACGGCTCGCCGGGGCCTCGAAGATCGTCGCCGTCGACATCGACGACCGCAAGCTCGAAAAGGCCCGTGAGATGGGCGCCACCCACACGGTCAACTCCCGTGAGACCGACCCGGTCGAGGCGATCCGCGAACTCACCGGAGGCTTCGGCGCGGACGTCGTCATCGAGGCCGTCGGCCGCCCCGAGACCTACCAGCAGGCCTTCTACGCCCGCGACCTGGCCGGCACGGTGGTCCTCGTCGGGGTCCCGACACCCGAGATGAAGCTCGAACTGCCGCTGCTGGACGTCTTCGGCCGCGGAGGCGCGCTCAAGTCGTCCTGGTACGGCGACTGTCTGCCCTCCCGCGACTTCCCGATGCTGATCGACCTGCACCTCCAGGGCCGCCTGGACCTCGGCGCCTTCGTCACCGAGACCATCGCGCTCACCGACGTGGAGAAGGCGTTCGAGCGGATGCACCACGGCGATGTGCTGCGCTCGGTGGTGGTGTTCTGATGACCGCGCGGATCGAACGCCTCGTCACCTCGGGTCAGTTCACCCTCGACGGCGGCACCTGGGACGTCGACAACAACGTCTGGCTCGTCGGCGACGACCACGAGGTGCTCGTCATCGACGCCGCGCACGACGCCGACGCCATCGCCGAGGCCGTCGGCGGCCGGCGCCTCGCCGGGATCGTGTGCACACACGCCCACAACGACCACGTCGACGCCGCGCCCGCCCTGGCCGACCGCACCGGCGCCACGATCTGGCTGCACCCCGACGACATGCCGCTGTGGAAGCTGACCCACCCGGACCGCGACCCCGACGCCCACCTCCAGGACGGCCAGGTCATCGAGGTGGCCGGCGCCGACCTCACGGTCCTGCACACCCCCGGCCACGCACCGGGCGCCGTCTGCCTGTACGACCCCGGACTCGGCGCCGTCTTCACCGGAGACACCCTCTTCCAGGGCGGTCCCGGCGCCACCGGCCGGTCCTACTCCCACTTCCCGACGATCATCGACTCGATCCGCGACCGGCTGCTCGCCCTGCCGCCCGAGACGAAGGTCCTCACCGGCCACGGCGACCCGACCACCATCGGCGCCGAGGCACCGCACCTGCAGGAGTGGATCGACCGGGGCCACTGACCCCGCCCGACCGGGTGAGGCGTCCGAAAACCCCGGTGAATCACGACAGTAGATGTCCGGCTTCCCCGGCACCCTCGGTACCCACAGCACGTCGAGGGCCATGGGAGGCCGAACATGTCACACCCGCTCGAGGGCAGGGTCGCGCTGGTCGCCGGGGCGACCCGGGGAGCCGGACGCGGCATCGCCGTGGAACTCGGCGCCGCCGGAGCCACCGTCTACGTGACCGGGCGCAGCACCCGCGCCCGGCGCTCCGAGTACGACCGCCCCGAGACCATCGAGGACACCGCCGACCTGGTCACCGAGGCCGGTGGCCACGGCATCGCCGTCCCCACCGACCACCTCGACCCGGCCCAGGTACGCGCCCTCGTGGACCGCATCGCCGACGAGCGGGGCCGGCTCGACGTCCTCGTCAACGACATCTGGGGCGGCGAGAAGCTCTTCGCCTGGGACAGCCCGGTCTGGGAGCACGACCTCGACGACGGCCTGCGGCTGCTCCGCCTCGCCGTCGACACCCACGCGATCACCAGCCATCACGCGCTGCCCCTGCTGCTGCGCCGGCCCGGCGGACTGGTCGTCGAGATGACCGACGGCACCGCCGAGTACAACCGCGACCACTACCGCACCTCCTTCTTCTACGACCTCGCCAAGACGGCCGTGCTGCGCATGGCGTTCTCCCTCGGCCACGAACTCGGCCCGCGCGGCGCCACCGCCGTCGCCCTCACCCCCGGCTGGATGCGCTCGGAGATGATGCTGGACGTGTTCGGGGTGCGCGAGGACAACTGGCGCGACGCCCTCGACCGCGAACCGCACTTCGCCATCTCCGAGACCCCGCGCTACGTCGGCCGGGCCGTCGCCGCCCTCGCCGCCGACCCGGACGTCACCCGCTTCAACGGACAGTCCCTGTCCAGCGGGCAGCTCGCCCGTGTCTACGGCTTCACCGACCTCGACGGCAGCCGCCCCGACGCCTGGCGCTATCTGCCCGAGGTCCAGGACGCCGGCAAACCGGCCGACACCACGGGCTACCGCTGACCCGGCACCGGGTCGGCCGCCGCGAGCGGCCAACGCGCGGAGTGCCCCGGCGGCAGCCCCAGGTCGTCGCGCACCGCCGCGTAGTAGCCCTCGCGGCCCGCCCGCTGCCGCTCCAGCAGCGCACGCCAGTGCTCAGGGTCCACCCGGCCCTCCCGCACGAACCGCTCCATCTCCATCGCCGTCACCACCCACACCCGGGCCCGCTCCACCACCGTCGGGCTGCCCAGCATGATCAGGGCCTCGCCTGAGGGGTCCCGGCGAACAGCCGCCTCGGCCAGCAGCGGCCGGGCCTCCTCCAGAGGCAGCGGGTCGGGATGCGGGTCGTTGCCGAGCTGCGCCGCCACCCGGTACGTCACGGTGACCGTGTTCTTCACCGACTGCGCGTACTCGGCGTACACGGCCAGCCGGCGCTCCTCCCAGCGCGCCGCCCGCTCCCGGCGGAACCTCATCCGGTCGCCCCGGACGACGACCACGTACGAGCCGACCGCACCGATCACGACGCCCAGGAGCGCGGGGAGTTGCTGAAGGAACGCGGACATGTGCGTACGCTATCTGCCGCGTTGATCGTTCCGGCGCTACCGTGTGCGTCCATGACGGACATCACGCGCTTCGCCGGTCACGCGGTCCTGGTCACCGGGGCCGCCCGCGGTATCGGGGCGGCGGTCGCGCGCCGGCTCGCCGAGGAGGGCGCTCACGTCCTGCTGACCGACCGCGACGGGCCAGAGGTCGAGGAGACGGCGGCACGGCTGCGCGGCCTCGGCCACACCGTCCGGGCGCTGGCCTGCGACGTCGCCGACCGCTCGGCCGTCGAGGCGGCCGTCGCCGAGACCGTGGCCGCCTTCGGCGCGCTCGACGTCCTCGTGAACTGCGCCGCCTCCTGCACCCCGGACACCCCGCTGTTCGAGGACGACCCGGACGACGCGTGGGCGCGCGACCTCGACATCACCCTCACCGGCGCCTACCGCTGCTGCCGCGCCGCCCTGCCGCACCTGGCGGCCTCCGGCCGGGGCGCCATCGTGAGCATCGGCTCGGTCAACGGACTCCAGGACTTCGGCAACCACGCCTACAGCGCCGCCAAGGCGGGACTCGGCTCGCTCACCCGCACCCTCGCCGGGCACGCCGCCGCCCGTGGCGTGCGGGTCAACCTGGTGACGCCGGGCACCGTGCGCACCTCGGCCTGGGAAGGGCGGGACGCCGACCTGGAGGCGGTCCGCCCGCTGTATCCGCTGGGCCGGGTCGGGGAGCCCGAGGACATCGCCGCGGCCGTCGCCTTCCTGGCCTCCCGCGACGCGGCCTGGATCACCGGCACCACCCTCGTCGTGGACGGCGGACTGACCTCGGTGAACACCGGCTTCCGGGCCGCGTGGGACCGCGGGGACGACGCCTGAGACCGTCCGGGCACCGACCGTAACCTCACCGTTCGGTCACAGCCCGGCCCGCGCCACAACCGAACCCGCCCCCCGTGTGTCTATGCAGCAGGAGTCCACGAACACACACGTCAGGGAAGGGCCCGGCCATGGGGGACACACGCAGACGGCGCGCCGTCGCACTAGGCATCACCGGCGGACTGGTCGCACCGCTCTCGCTCACGCTGGGCGCCGCTCCGGCGCAGGCCGCGAGCTGCACCGCGGGGACCGGCCCCTACCAGAAGCAGGTGGAGAAGTTCCTCGGCCGCCCGGTCGACGGGAAGCAGTCCAGCGCCGACTGCAAGGCCATCCAGGCCTTCCAGACCAAGCACGGCATCAGCCCCAACGCCGGCTACGCCGGTCCCGTCACCTGGGGCGTGATGAACCTGATGAACAAGCAGAAGGCCGTCGGGACGAACCCGAACAAGGACGGCAAGTGCCCCGTCAACAAGGGCCGTATCGCCTGCGTGAACCTCACGCTCCAGCTCAGCTGGATCCAGGACGGCAAGAAGCTCGTGTACGGCCCGGTCCCGGTCCGCACCGGCCGTGACGGCTACGAGACCCGCACCGGTCTGAAGAAGATCTACTGGCGGCACATCGACCATGTGTCGAGCATCTACAACGTGCCGATGCCGTACTCCCAGTTCTTCGACGGCGGCCAGGCCTTCCACTCGGTCGGCGTCAGCATGTGGAACCCGCCGGGTTCGCACGGCTGCGTCAACATGACGAAGACGGACGCCAAGAAGTACTGGTCGCTGCTGAAGAACGGCGACGACGTCTACGTGTACGGCCGCAAGCCGGGCACCTGAGTCAGGACGGGCACCCGGCTCGCGACAACCCCGGGGCGTCACGCCCCGGGCGCGTCCCCGAAGTCCGGGATGTCCAGCCGGACCCCGCCCTGCCGTGCCGACTCGTGCGCGACGATGCCCGGCAGGGTGTAGCGGGCGGCCACCCACGCGTTCACCGACGGCAGGGCGCGCGCGTTCACCGCGGTCACGAAGTCGTCGACGAGGAAGTGGTGGCTGCCCTCGTGCCCGTTGTGCAGGTGGTCGAACTCCCTCGGCAGCCGGGACCGGTCGTGCACCGGCGCCGACCCCGAGGTGAAGGCGGCCCGCAGCTCCGGCGCGATGTGCTGGAGCGAGGGGTCGTCCGGCGCCAGCGTCTGCTTGGGCTCCAGGAGTTCGCTGATGTCCTTGACGCCCTTCTTGTCCTGCCACAGGGCGACGGTGGCCAGCTGCTCCATGCTCGCCTCGGTCCCGAAGAACCGGAAGCGGGACTCCCTGATGTGCGACGGGTAGCCGACCCGCCGGAACTCGTTCGTGCGGAACGAACCGCCGCCCGCGACCTCGAACAGCGCGGTCGCGTTGGAGAAGTCGTTGTCGAACTGGCTGACCGACCGGTCGAAGACGCCGTCGCCCCGGTCGTCCAGCACCCCGATCGCCGACACGCTCACCGCGTGCGTCCGCCAGGCGCCCAGCACCCCGCCGACCGAGTGCGTCGGGTACAGCAGCGGGGGATAGGAGGCGGTCGCCTTCCAGTTCTCGCCGCCGCTGTACTGGTACGCCTCGTAGAAGCCGAGGTCCATGTCGTGGACGTAGTCGCCCTCGGCGTAGAACAGCCGCCCGAAGGCGCCCTCGGCGATCTGGTTCCGGGCGTGCACGGTCGCCGGGTTGTACTCGCTGGTCTCACCCATCATGTACGTCAGCCCGGTGGCCTTGACCGCGTCGATGATCGCCGCGATCTCCTCCGTGGTGATCGCCATGGGGACGGCGGAGTAGACGTGCTTTCCGGCGTTCAGGCCCGCGAGGACCAGTGGGCCGTGGGTCCAGCGCTGCGTGAAGATCGCGACCGCGTCCACGGCCTTCGACTCCAGCATCGCCTCGTACGAGGGGAAGGTCCCGGCGAGCCCCTGCGCGGCGGCGAGCCGTTCGGCCCGCTCGGGCAGCAGATCGGTGACGTACACGTCGCTGACACCGGGGTGGGCCTGGAACAGCGTGGCGAACTGGCCGGAGAACTGGCCGGCGCCGACGATGCCGAGGGAGAACGTCATGGAGTGTGTGCCTTTCACTGGCCGAGGACGAGGTTGATCTGGTCGTTGGTCCTGCTCAGACCGCTCACCGGGGCGCCGTTCGCGTAGACGTCCTGCATGGCGGGACGGATCAGGGCGTACACGTCCGCCGCGTAGTCGGTGATCGGGAAGGAGAAGGTCGCGGAGTTCTTCTTGTCGGTGACCGGTCCGGTGAAGGCGGACACGTCGATGCCCTTCTTCCGGTACGCGGCCACCGCCGCGGCCGTGCCGTCCGGGGTGGCGGGGAAGACGATGCCGTAGCGGCCGACGGTCCTCTGGCACTCGTTCGAGGCCAGGTACCGCACCCACTTCCTGGCGCCCTCCTTGTTGCGGGCGTTCTTCGTGATGGAGTCGGCGAGGCCGTTCATCATGGTGGCGCGCTTGCCGGTCGGGCCGATCGGCGTCGGCGCGGTGCCGACGTCCAGGCCCTCGGCGCCGTAGTAGCTGGAGATCATCCAGGCGCCGTCGAACGCGGTCGCCGCCTTGCCGGAGGCGACCTGGGCGGTGGCCGGGTTGGCGCCGTCGGTGTAGTCGGTGAAGGGCGCGAGATAGCCCTTCTCCGCGAGCCCGAAGTACCAGTCGATCACCGACTGGAACGTCTTGTCGCCGTACCGGTACTCCGTGCCCCAGCGGGCCTTGTCCGTGTAGTGCCAGCCCGCGGAGGCGGCGAACGGGCTCCACGTGGTCTGCCCGTCGGCGTCGCCGGCGCCGCCGGTCGCCATGCCGTACACCGCGACGTGGTGCTTGTCGAAGCCCTCCTCGTCGCCGCGCACGCCGTTGCGGTCGACCGTCAGATGGGCGATGGCCTTCTCGAAGCTGCCGCCGTCCCTCGGATTCCAGTCGAGGCTGTTGAGCCGGCCGGTGCCAAGACCGGCCTCCTTGACCATCTTCCGGTTGTAGAAGAGGGCCACGGTGTCCCAGTCCTTGGGCGCGCCGTAGCGACGGCCGTCCTGGCCGCGCCAGTTGGCGGCGAGGCCCGGCTGGTAGGCGGCGTCGTCCAGGCCCAGGTCGTCCAGCGGTTCGAGGACCTTCAGGTCGGCGAACTGGCCGAACTTCTGGATGTGGTCGGTGAAGACGTCCGGTTCGGTGCCGGCGATGAAGCTCGCGGTGAGCTTGGTCCAGTAGTCGGCCCAGCCCATCTGGGTGATCTTCACCTTCAGGCCCGGGTTCCGCTTCTCGAAGTCCTTCGCGCACGCCTGGTAGGCGGGCAGCTGGTTGGCGTCCCAGAGCCAGTACGTCACCGTGTTCCCGCCCGCTCCGGCCGCCCCGCCCTGGCCGCAGCCGGTGGCCAGGGACAGGACGAGCGCCCCGGTCAGCGCCGCGGCCGTCCGCATGTGAACTCGCATGCTCGTCCCCTTACTTGATGCCGGTGAAGCTGATGGAACCGACGATGCGCCGTGCGAAGCAGCCGAACAGCACGAGCATCGGGAGGGCGGCGATCAGGGTGGCCGCCATCAGGCCGGACCAGTCGTAGCCGCTTTGCGGGGTCTGCGCCCGGAAGATGGCCAGCGCCACGGTCAGCACGCGCGAACTGTCGCTGTAGGACACCATCAGCGGCCAGAAATAGTCGTTCCAGGCGGTGATGTACGTCAGCAGGCCCAGGGTGAGCAGCGGCGTGGACGCCATCGGCAGCATGAGCCGGAAGAAGATCCGCACCTTGCCCGCGCCGTCCAGCAGGGCCGCCTCCTCCACCTCCCGGGGCACGTTCATGAAGAACTGGCGCAGGAAGAACACCGCGAACGGCGTCATGAACATCGTCGGCAGCGCCACGCCCAGCAGGTTGTCCACCAGCCCGAGCTGCTTGACGAGGACGAAGTTGGGCAGCAGCGTGAAGATCGCCGGCACCATCAGCCCGGCCAGGAACAGCCCGAACACCGCCTCCCGGCCGCGCCAGCGCAGTCGGGCGAAGGCGTAGGCGGCCATGGCCGAGAAGAAGATCTGGCAGACGGTGATCAGGGTCGAGACGACCACGGAGTTGACCAGGTACCGCCAGAACCGCAGTCCGCCGCCCGAGCCGCCCTGGGCGATCGCCTCCTCGGCCGACTGCAGGCCGAGGGCCCGCTCGAAGCCGCCGGTGGTGGCGCCGACCGGGAGGACGTCGCCGGGATGGGCGGCGAGCGCGTCGTTCGAGGACAGCGCGGTGCGCAGGATCCAGTAGAACGGCAGCAGGGTGATGAGCACGATCGCGGCCATCACCGCCCAGGCGAGGGCCCGTCCGGGACTGATCCGGCGCCGCACGCGCCGTACGGTCGTGGTGTCCGCCACGGCAGCCATGTCGGTGTCTCCCTTCCCTCAGCCGAGGTCGCTCTGACCGGCGCGGGTGAGCCGGTACTGGAGGACCGTGATGGCGCTCAGCACGACCAGCAGGGCCACGGACATCGCCGAGGCGTACCCGAACTGGAAGCGGCCGAAGGCGGCGCCGTAGATGTAGTACTGCAGGACGTTGGTGGCGTTCGCGGGTCCGCCCGCGGTCGTCACCGCGACGGTGTCGAACACCTGGAAGGAGCCGATCACCGTCATGATCAGGACGACCGCGAGGACCGGGCGCAGCAGCGGCATCGTGATGCGCCGGAACATCCGCCACTCGCTCGCGCCGTCCACCTTCGCGGCCTCGTACATGTCGTTCGGGATGGCCATGAGGCCGGCGAACAGCAGCAGCGCGGTGTAGCCGACGTGCCGCCACACGTTGATCAGGGCGATCGTGGGGACCGCCCAGGTCTCGTCGGCGAGGAAGGGGACGCGGTCGAGGCCGAGGCCCGCGATGATCTCGTTGCCGATGCCGAGCTGGGTGTCGAGGATCCAGAGCCAGACGATGCCCGCGACGACGTTGGACATCAGGTACGGCGTGAGCACGATCCCGCGCAGCACCGCCGACTGGGTCAGTCGCTGCAGCAGGACGGCGATGGCGAGCGCCGAGACCGTCTGCACGCCGATGTTGACGAGCACGTACTCGACGGTCACGCCCATCGAGTCCCAGAAGATGGGGTCGTGGACCATCCGCACGTAGTTGTCGAGGCCGACCCACTCCGCCGGTGTCAGCAGGTTGAAGCGGGTGAAGCTCAGATAGACGCCCCGCAGCGTGGGCCAGAGCAGGAAGACCAGGAAGCCCAGCAGTGCCGGGGCGATGAACACGGCGGCGAGCCGCCCGTCCCCGCGCTCCTCGCGGGCCGCCGCCCGCCGTGCGGTTCTCCGGTCGGTCCCGGCCCCGGTCGCGTCGCCCAGGGGCAGACGCGACGGGGGACTGCTGGAGGCGATGGTCATCGGGAGACTCCCTCGTCTTCGCGGCTCGTCCTCGGGCACTTACTTTTGTGGCGGAAGAATCAGGCCGTCAAGAGGTCGGTGAACATCTTCTTTCCGGCAAGGTGATGGCCATAGACTGACCTCGTTGGTTTTGTGGAGAAAAAAATTATGGATGTGGGAGTCTGACGGCCATGACCGCAGCAGTCGACAGCTGGCGTCCGCTCAGCCCCGGTGAACGGGCGGTGGCGATCGAGGTCCTCCTCGCCGGGCCCCTGTCCCGCACCGAGCTGGCCCGCCGGCTCGACCTGTCCGCGGGCAGCGTCACCCGGCTGACCAAGCCGCTGATCGAGACCGGCCTGCTCGTCGAGGTGCCCGAGGTCGGCGAGGTGCTGGAGACCCGCCAGGGCCGCCCCTCCCAGCCGCTGGACGTCGTCGCCGGGTCCCGCTCCTTCCTCGGGTTCAAGATCACCGAGGACATGGTCTACGGTGTCGTCACCAGCCTGCGCAGTGACATCGTCGCCCGCCACGACCGCCCCCTGACCACGCACGACCCCGCCGAGGTCGTCGAGCTGCTCGGCGAGATGACCGAGGAGCTCGCAGCCCGGCATCCCCGGCTCGCCGGGGTCGGCATCGGCGTGGGCGGCCTGGTGGAGAACCGCTCCGTCGTCGGCGAGTCGCCGTTCCTGGGCTGGCGCGACGTGCCGCTCGCCGAACTCGTCGCCCGGCGCACCGGGTTGCCGGTCGTCGTGGAGAACGACGTCGCCGCCCTGGTCGAGGCCGAGACCTGGTTCGGCGCGGGGCGCGGCCTCGACCGGTTCGTGGTCCTGACCATCGGCGCCGGGATCGGCTACGGGCTGGTGCTGGGCGGCCGGCGCGTCCCCTACGCCGAGGAGGACCGGGGCTTCGGACGGCACTGGATCCTCGACCCGCACGGCCCGCTCACCCCCGACGGGGCGCGCGGCAGCGCGGTCTCCCTGCTGACCATCCCGAACATCCGCTACCAGGTGCGGGCGGCCACCGGCCGGGACCACGCCTGGGAGGAGATCCTGGACGCGGCCGCCGCGGGCGAGCCGATGCCCGCCCGGGTGATCGAGGAGGCGGCCCGCGCCCTGGGCACCCTGGTCGCGCAGATCGCCAACTTCGTCCTGCCGCAGAAGATCCTGCTCGCCGGTGAGGGCGTGGGCCTGATGGACGTGGCGGGCGACACTGTGACGAGGACCATGCGTGGCCAACGGCACCCGCTGGCGGCCCCGCTCGCACTGGAGACCAAGGTGTCCGACTTCCACGACTGGGCCCGTGGCGCGGCGGTTCTCGCCATCCAGGTCCTGGTGTTGGGCACCGCCGACCGCTGAATCCGCCGCCGGAGGGCGGAACATGACGTGATCAGCGCCACGGTCCGATATGCCCGCCTTGGGTGCGCTTACTCACAGCGCCTTCACCTGCGGGATCGTATGCTTCACAACATGTCCACCACTGTTGAATTCGCCAGATCGGCTGACGAGGTCAACGAGGAGATCCGGGCGCTGTGGCGCCGGGCGGGCGGGACACTGAGCGTCGAGCAGCGCGAGGAGTACCAGCGCCTCGTCATGGAGTGGGCCACCGTGGCCCCCCAGCCTGCCAAGGCGGCCTGACCGCCCGGCCCGGGCGGGCTCCGCGCCTCCTCGCGACCCGCCCCGCCCTGCGCGGCAGCCCTGCCGCTCCTCGTCAGCCCCAGGTCGCCGAGTAGTAGCGCCGGTACTCCCGGCGGTCCTGCTCGGCCCGGATGAACCGGGTCGCCACCAGGGCGACGATGCTCCCCGCGACGACCAGCAGACCCGGACCCACGTTGTTCGGGTCCGCCAGCCGTGCCAGCAGCGTGACGGCCTGCTCACCGCTCACCGCCACCGACGACCCCGGCGACGCGTCGCCGGGCGCGGCGGCCCCCTGCGACGGTGACGGCGCGGGCGCCGCGCCCTTCTTCCCGCCCTCGTCCGACACCAGCAACTGCACGTTCAACGCGGCCAGCGCCTTCGTCACCGGCTGGAAGTACGTCGTCCCGCCGGCCTGGCAGTCGCCGCTGCCGCCCGACGTCACCCCGAGCGCCACCCCCTCGGAGAACATCGGCCCGCCGCTGTCCCCGGGTTCCGCGCACACGTTCGTCTCGATGAGCCCGGTCACCGTGCCCTCCGGGTAGTTGACGGTGGCGTTGAGCGCGGTGACCTCGCCCTCCCGCAGCCCGCTCGTGCTGCCGCTGCGGAACACGCGCTGCCCGACGGCCGGATCGGCGGCGCCCGTGATGCGCACGCCCTTGCCGCCGCCGATCGACACCACGTCGGGCGTGGGCCCGGGGTCGCCGGCCGAGTACTGGACCAGCGAGTAGTCGGCGCCGGGGAAGTTCTGCCGCTCGGTCCGCCCGATCTGGTCGGTGCCGGAGCTGTCGGCGAACCACACCGAGCCGTCCGGCCCGCAGTGCCCGGCCGTCAGGATGAAGAAGCGCCGCCCGTCCGTGACGTTGAACCCGGCCGAGCAGCGCCCGGCCGTCGACAGCAGCGGCTGGGCGCCGTTGATCCGGGTGGTGAACGTGCCCTCGGTGCGCTCCATGCGGACGAAGGCGCCGATGTCCTCGGCGACGTCCGTCATCCGCGACCAGTCGCCGGCGGAGACGGTGCTGTCGCCGCGTACGACGACCTGGTTGGTGCGGTAGTCCACGACCCAGGCGGTGCCGGGCACGCGGGGCGCCGAACGCAGCGTCGCCGTCGCGGACTTCAGCTCGTCCATGCTGTGCTCGACCATCTTGGGCTTCATGCCCGCCCCGGTGACCGCGGCGGCCGCCTCCTCGTCGGTGACCGCGACGACCGGCTTGCCGTCGGTACCGATCCAGCTGCCCGCCGTACGGGACGTGCCCAGACGGGCGACCAGCTCACCGCCGGGGCCGGGGGTGGCGGACTCGGCGAAGGTCCGCGGGACGGCGGACGGGCCGGGCGGCTCGCTCGCCACGGCGCGTGTGACCATCGTCCCCCCGAGGAGGAGTCCGCCGACGGCCGCCAGCCGTGTCACCCGCCGGACGAGACGTCGTCGTGCGTGCCTCATGCATGGCTCCCGAACCAGGTACAGCGCGGCGGCAACGCCGCGGGGCCCTCCCGGAGTTGAGCACCCGCCGCTTCATACGCACCCGGACGCCGCCGCGTTCACCGCGCCGGTGATCTCGTCAGGGAGAACCGCTGCCTACACTGCCGCCATGGACGACACGTCGCTGGACCGGCTCGGAGCGGGCAAGTACCTGCTCATCACCAGCTATCGCAAGAACGGCACCGGGGTGCCCACGCCGGTCTGGGTGGTCCGGGACGGCGACACCCTCGGCGTGTGGACGGCCGCCGACTCCTGGAAGGTCAAGCGCATCCGGGCCCGCGCCGACGTCCTGGTCGGTCCCTGCGACCTGCGCGGGCGGCCCACCGGGGACCAGGTCCCGGCGACCGCCGAGATCTGCGACGAGGAGACCAGCGCCCGCTACCGCCGGCTCATCGCCCGCAAGTACGGGATCATGGGCCGTCTCACGCTGCTCGGCAGCCGGCTCCGCAGAGGAGTGAAGGGCACCGTGGGTGTGCGGATCACGCCGGGTCCTGCGCCGCAGGCCGAGTCCGGTCAGGTCCAGGCGCGGTAGGGCTCGTCGACCAGCTGGAACACCGGCTCGCCGCGCACCGGGTCCTTCGCGGTGGACAGCCGGACCCGGTCCCCGCTGTGGATGCCGATGGCCGGGCCCATGACCCGGCCGCGCACGACGAACCCCTCGGCCATCTCGACGAGGGAGACATTGCGCGCGGCGGGGGTGTTGCGGTGCACCACGGTGGAGTGGCGGACCGTGCCCACGCCCTCGCTGCGTTCGGTGCGCAGATCGCTGCCCTGGCACACCGGGCACAGCAGCCGGTGGTACATCGCGGTGCCGCACCAGGTGCAGCGCTGGTAGCGGAGGGCGTCCCCGTCCGTGTCCTTCGTGTCGAGCACGCCGGTCCCGAGGCCGGTGATCCGGCCGGCCACGCTGCCTGAGTGGTGGTACACGCTGCTCAACTCCCTGCGCTCGACCGGAATCCCGCGTGCGCGGAGACCCGGGCACGCCCGTGCGCGGTTCGCGGTGCGTCCGTGCACGGCATCAATGTATGGCACTGAGTGCCACTCGTAAAGGCACCGCGTTCCCTGGATTTCGGGAAGGTTGCGGGGATCGTGTGGACGCGGCCGTGTCAGCCGCGGCCGAGCAGGCTCTCCAGCTCCTGGACGATCCGCCACAGGGGCGCGTCGCGGCGGGAGACGACCACGACGACGTCGCCGTCCGTCTCCGCGGCGGCCCGCGCCGGACCGGGGGCCTCCGCGTACGTCGACAGCACGTAGCCGAGGGCCCGGTCCACCTCGGCGCCCGCGTCGCCCTTCCCGTCCGACCGCAGCCAGGAGCGGAGCGCGTTGTTGTGCGCGGCGACCACGGCGGCGGCGATCACGTCCGCCCGCAGCGTCCCCTCGCGCCGGCCGGCGAACCGCGCCCGCAGATACTCGGCCAGCGCCCGCTCGTACCGCCACACCACCGACAACTCGTAGGCCCGCAGCCCCGGCACCCGCTTGGTGAGCCGGTAGCGCTGCACGGAGAAGGTGGGGTTCTCCGCGTACAGGCCCAGCACCAGACGGGCCGCGTCGCACACCCGGCGCACCGGCTCATGGCTGTCGTCGCTCGCGGCGAGGAACGCCTCCATGTCGGCCAGGCACCGCTCGTGGTCCGGGAAGACCACGTCCTCCTTGGACGGGAAGTACCGGAAGAACGACCGCCGTCCGACGCCGGCCAGCGCCACGATGTCGTCGACCGTCGTCTGCTCGTACCCCCGCTCCAGGAACAGCCGGAAGGCCGCCGCGACCAGGGCGTCCCGCATCGGGGGCTTCTCGCCGCGGCCGGGCGCGGCGCTCGTGGAGCTCATGGACGCGAACGTAGCACCCGCACCCGGCCCACATGGCACTCAGTGCACAGCCTGGAGGGAACTGAGTGCTCTCTCGCGTGTTCCGCAGAGCCGTCCGGAGGACCCGTGCGGGCGAGCGATGAGTTTCGCGTCCGCCCGCGGTCGACACTCCTGACAGCGGACCACTCCGGGAGGTACCCCATGGCAGGCCACGGCTTCACCACATGTCTCTGGTTCGACGGGCAGGCCGAGGAGGCGGCCCGGTTCTACACCTCCGTCTTCGAGAACTCCAGCATCGGCCGCGTCACGCCCTACCCGGAGGGGGCCATGCAGTCCGCCGGGAGCGTGATGACGGTCGAGTTCACCCTCGACGGCCACGAGTTCGTCGGGCTCAACGGCGGACCGCAGTTCACGTTCACCGAGGCGACCTCGTTCATGATCTCCTGCGAGACGCAGGAGGAGATCGACTACTACTGGGACCGGCTCGCCGGCAACGGCGGCGAACCGGGTCCGTGCGGCTGGCTCAAGGACAGATTCGGAGTGTCCTGGCAGGTCAACCCGGCACGGCTGCAGGACATGGTCGCCGACCCGGACCCCGAGAAGGCCGCCCGGGTCACCAAGGCGTTCATGGCGATGGGCAAGTTCGACATCGCCGCCCTGGAGCGCGCCTACGCCGGCGAGTGACCCCGGCTCACACGTGCGCGCGCACGGTCCGCGTGATCTCCCGGGCGATCCGCAGGATGCCGGGGGAGCGGACGGGGCACGGCCTCGGCTTCGGGTTCGTGGGCGCCAGGCAGAAGTGCAGGTGGTCGTCCTCGCGGTGCAGGGCCGTACGGTTCCGGCCGGGCTCCGTGCAGTACGCCGGGTGGGCCCGCTCGAAGGCCGTGCACGGCAGATCGCGGACCCAGGTGTACCGCGCCCCGGCCGCGCTCACCGCCGCGCCCGCGTCGGCCACCAGGTCGCCGGACGCGGCCGCCCGCCGCCGGTAGAGGGCGTCGACCCGCCGGACGCGGTCGGGGGTGATCGGGTCCGGCCCCTGGAGGACCCAGACGATCCGGGCACCGCCGTACGCGGCGGCGATCTGCCCGCCGAGCCGCCCCATGTCGGCCGCGTAGCGCGCGAAGTACCTCTCCGGGGAGGCGTCATGGGTGATCCCCGCCATGCACGGCGTGTAGCCCCAGGCGTTGCCCCAGAACTGGAGCACCACGAAGTCCGGCCGCAGCCGCCGCACCAGCGCCGCCGCCTTGTCCGCCGCAGGGACCAGGGACCGCGCGCCGGTGCCCTCCAGGTAGTCGCACAGCGTCGTCCCCGAGTACGGGGCGCTGTGGTGGACCGCCCCCAGCGCACGGCGCAGTTCCTGCCCCAGGACCCGCTGCGCCTCCATGGCCAGGGAGTCGCCCAGGTACAGCACCGTGGGCGGCCTCGCGGGCGACGCGGGCCGGGCCTTCGCGCGCGGCGAGGCGGGCACCCGCGGGTGCCCGCCGGTGGACGCGCTCGGCACCTCGGCAGGCGCGCTCGGCGCGCTCGGCCCGCTCGCCGGCCGCGAGGACGGATCACCGCAGGCCCCGAGCAGCACGGCACCCAGCACGACCCCCACGCACCACGCTCTGCGCATACGGCGGCTCCCGCCCCGGACTCCGCGATGGGCCCCCAGGCAAGCACAGCGGTGCCCGATGCGGAAGCCCTCGACCGGCCACGGCACAAGCGAAGGTGATGAACCGTCAGAAGTCGTTCACCAGCACCGCCGCCCCGTCGAACCGCCCCGCCTTCAGGTCACGCAGCGCCTCGTCCGCCCGTGACATCGGGTACGGGTGGGTGGTCGCGCGCACCCCGTGCCGCGCGGCCAGCGCCAGGAACTCACGGGCGTCCTCACGGGTGTTGGCGGTGACGCTGCGCACCTGACGCTCGTAGAACAGGTCCCTCTCATAGGTGAGCGCCGGGACGTCGGTGAGGTGGATGCCCGCGATCGCCAGCGTGCCGCCCCGGTCCAGCGCCCGCAGCGCGACCGGGACGAGATCGCCGACCGGTGCGAACAGGATCGCGCTGTCCAGCGGCTCGGGCGGCATCGCGTACGCGTCCCCGGCCGAGGCGGCCCCCAGACCGAGGGCCAGCCGCCGCGCCGCCGCCCCGCGTGTGAGGACGTGCACGGTGGCGCCCTCCGCCAGCGCCAGCTGCGCGCACAGATGGGCGCTGCCCCCGAAGCCGTACAGCCCGAGCCGGCCGCCCGGCGGCAGCGCCGACCGCCGCAGCGCGCGGTAGCCGATGATCCCGGCGCACAGCAGCGGGGCGAGTCCCACGTCGTCCAGGCCGTCCGGCAGCCGGTGGGTGAACGCCGCCGGCACGGTCGTGTACTCGGCGTACCCGCCGTCCGCGTCCCAGCCCGTGTAGGAGGAGGCAGGGCACAGGTTCTCCGCGCCCCGCAGGCAGTACGGGCACGTCCCGTCGGTCCGCCGCAGCCAGGCCACCCCGACCCGCTCGCCTGCCTCGAAGCCGCGCACGGCCGCGCCGGCCCCGGCGACCTCGCCGACGACCTCGTGGCCGGGCGTGACGCCCCGCCGGCGCACCGGGAGGTCGCCCTCCGTGACATGCAGGTCCGTACGGCACACCCCGCACGTCCGGACCCGCACCAGCAACTCGTCGGCGGCCGGTACCGGCACCGGCTTGCGCACCGGCCGCAGCGGGCCGCCGTCGAGCGGCCCCGGCCCGGTCACCGACCACGCGCGCATCGTTCCGTCCGCCATGGTGGACCCCGTCCCTCCGGCCCGTCGCCGTCCCCTTCCAGTCTGGGACGGAACCCCGCGTTCGGCGCGCGGCCCGAGGGAGGCGTGACTAGCGTGGGAGACCGGGACCATCCACCCAGCGGGAGCGCAGTCATGGCCGTGAAACCTGAGGGAACCCCCATCTGGGCCGACGCGATGTTCACCGACCTCGAAGGGGCCAAGAACTTCTACGGTGACGTACTCGGCTGGACGTTCGGCGAGTCGTCGTCCGAGTACGGCAACTACACCCAGGCCTACGCCCAGGACAAGGCCGTCGCCGCGGTGGTGCCGCCGATGCCTGGTCAGGAGGGTCAGTCGCAGTGGTGCCTGTACCTCGCCACGTCGGACGCGGCCGCGACCGCGGGGCGGATCCGGGAGAACGGCGGGGAGATCCTGATGGAGCCGATGGCGGTCGGCGACTTCGGCACCATGTGCCTGGCCCGCGAGCCCGGCGGGGCCGTCTTCGGCCTGTGGCAGCCCGGCACCCACGTGGGCTTCGAGGCGCCGATGGAGCAGCCGGGAGCGTACTGCTGGGGCGAGGTCTTCACCCGCGAACCGGAGAAGACCGACGCGTTCCTCCCGGCCGTGTTCGGCTACGGCGCCCGGCAGATCGAGGACGACGCGATGGACTTCCGCGTCTTCTCCGTCGGTGACGACCCGGTGCTCGGCCGGATGCGGATGACCGAGGAGTTCCCGCCGGAGATCCCCTCCTACATCAACGTCTACTTCACGGTCGACGACTGCGACGACGCGGTCGCCCGCGCCACCAAGCAGGGAGCCGTGCTGCGGTTCGGCCCGATGACGACGCCGTTCGGCCGGTTCGCCGCGCTGACCGACCCGCAGGGCGCCAACTTCACGGTGATGGACGTCACCACGACCGAGGGGGAGATGCCGACCACGACCGAGGTGTCCTGACCGGCCCAGGCCTCCCGCCGGCGGCCCGTACCGGTACCGGGCGGGCCGCCGGCCCATGGCATGATCGGACGCATGCGTGAACGTGTGGTGGCCGCGTGCGACGGGGCTTCGAAGGGCAACCCCGGGCCGGCGGCCTGGGCCTGGGTCGTCGCCGGCCCTGCGCAGGCACCGGACCGCTGGGAGGCGGGCCCCCTGGGCCGCGCCACCAACAACGTCGCGGAACTCACCGCCCTGGAGCGGCTGCTCGGCGCGACCGACGCGGACGTGCCGCTGGAGATCCGCATGGACTCGCAGTACGCCATGAAGGCCGTCACCACCTGGCTGCCCGGCTGGAAGCGCAACGGCTGGAAGACGTCCGCGGGCAAGCCGGTGGCCAACCAGGACCTCGTGGTCCGCATCGACGACCTGCTCACCGGCCGCGACGTGGAGTTCCGCTACGTCCCCGCCCACCAGGTCGACGGCGACCCGCTCAACGACTTCGCCGACCGCGCGGCCAGCCAGGCCGCCACCGCGCAGGAGCCCGCGGGCAGCGCGCTCGGCTCGCCCGAGCCGCCGCCCTCCCCGGACGTCCCGCAGAAGGCGCCGCGCCGCAAGGCCGCGCCCGCCCGGAAGAACGGCTCGGCGGCACGCACGATCAAGGCCAAGTTCCCCGGCCGCTGCGTCTGCGGGCGCGGCTACGCGGCGGGGGAGCAGATCGCCAAGAACGCGCAGGGCTGGGGTCACCCGGAGTGCCGTACCGCCGACGCCTGACAGGCCGGGCGGGGGCCGCTCAGTCCGTGTCGAAGGTGTAGTGCGGGGTGTGGTCGAGCAGATCGGCCGGACGCGTGTCGTTCCAGGGCTTCATCGTCTCGTTCAGGTCGACCACGTCCGGTGTCCCGGCCACCGGGAGGTAGCCCGCGCCGGGGTGCCGCCGCTGCCACTCGGCCCACAGCTTGTCGACATAGGCGTGGTGCAGCCAGAACACCGGGTCGTTGGGGGACGCCCCGGTCGCCATGTGCCCGCCGACCCAGACGTGGACCCGGTTGTGCAGGTTCGGTCCGCGCCAGCCCTCGAGGTGGTTGCGGAACCCGTCGGACGCGCTGTTCCACGGCGCCATGTCATACGTCGGCATGGCCAGCACGGACTCGACCTCGGCCCGGGTGGGCAGCTCCCGTACGGCGGTCCCCAGCGAGCGGCGCAGGAACGTACGGCCGTCCACGCGGACGGTGATCTGCCACTTGCCGGCCCCGGTGGCGAACGGCCCGTCCATGACCCGGCCGTCGAGGCCGCGCCCGGTGCCGCCGAGGAAGTCGGGCGCCCACAGCGACGAACGCGGGGAGCGGTCGGCGGTCCAGTCCCAGTAGGGCAGCGCGACCGAGGCGTCCACCGCCTGCAGGGCGCGTTCGAACTCGAGCAGGAATCTGCGGTGCCAGGGCAGGAACGACGGTGAGCGGTGCCCGGTGCGCTCGCCCTGGTCGGTGTCGCCGAGGATGAAGGCGTTGTGGGTGGTGACGAACGCGTCGTAGCGTCCGGTGCGCTTCAGCTCCAGGAGGGCGTCGACGAATCGGCGCTTCTCGTCGGAGGTCAGGGCGGCCTGGTTCTTGCGGACGGTCATGTCGGCTGGTGCTCCACGGTGCGGGTGCGGCGGGTCAGTTGGCGGGGAAGGGCAGCAGGGCCGCGCCCTGGAGCTCGTCCACGGCGGCGCGGGCGGCGGCGCGCGGGGTGGCCACCGGGTCGTAGTGGCTGACGACGCTGATCCAGGTGCCGTCGGCGTTGCGCATCAGATGCAGCTCGACGCCGTCGACGAGCACCGTGTAGCCGGTGCCGTGGTGCGCGTGGCCGCCCGTCGACGGGCGGCCCTGTATCCGGCGGCCCCGGTAGACCTCGTCGAAGGGCGCGGGGGAGTGCGGGTCGTGGTGTCCGCTCGCCGTCGCGGCGATGGCGGGGGCGGCGGCGACACCGGCCGCCGCGGTGGCGAGGGCGGCGGCGGTGGTGAGCGCCTGCCGTCTGCTGAGTGCGGGCATACGGATCTCCCGGGTGCGTTCGATGATGCGTTCGGGTGGTGACTCCGTATGCCTATCGGGCCGGACGGGAGCGGGAGAAACCGCGCGTCAGTGGTTGGGTCCGATCCGGACAAGTGCATACATGTCGTGCAGAGTTGAACAAAGATGATCTTGCTCGCCGCGTGACTCCCCGTGAGCGGAAGGGGCAATTCCTTCTCCGGGGGCGCGCCTTGGCGGTGATCCTTCGCGCGCGGCACCGGCATCGGTGGGCTGCCTCACGTCAGGAAGCTGGCGCGATCCGCGGGCAGCGTGGAAACCGGCGCACCGCCTGCTACTCTGCGGTCCGAAATGACCGATTAATGCATTTATAGGGGTGAGTGTGAAGGTCGCGTGCGTCGGCGGCGGACCCGCCGGGCTGTACCTCTCGATCCTGCTCAAGCTGCGGGACCCGTCCCACGACGTCACCGTCCACGAACGCAACCCGGAGGGCACCACCTACGGCTGGGGCGTCACCTACTGGCGCGCCCTGCTCGACCGGCTCCACGCGCACGACCCCGTGACCGCCGGCGCCATCGAGGCGAGCTCCGTCCGCTGGAACCAGGGCGTCGCCCACGTACGGGACCTGACGGCCCGCCAGCCCGGCGACGAGGGCCACGGCATCGGCCGGCACCGGCTTCTCGAGATCCTGGCCGACCGCGCCCGCTCGCTCGGCGTCCACCTGGACTTCGAGCACGAGATCACCCCGGACGCCATGCCCGCCGCCGACCTGGTCGTGGCGGGCGACGGCGTGCGCAGCACCCTGCGCGCCCGGCACGCCGGCCACTTCGGCACACAGATCACCATGGGCCGCAACCGCTACGTCTGGCTCGGCACCAGCAAGGTCTTCGACGCCTTCACCTTCGCCTTCGTGGAGACGGACCACGGCTGGATCTGGTGCTACGGCTACGGCTTCGGCCCCGACGCGAGCACCTGCGTCGTCGAGTGCGCCCCCGAGACCTTCACCGGCCTGGGCCTGCACCGCGCGAACGAGGCCGACGGACTGGCCCTCCTGGAGAAGCTCTTCGCCGACGTCCTCGACGGGCACCCGCTGTACAGCCGCCCGCCCGGCGCCGGCGGCGGCGGTGCCCAGTGGCTGCACTTCCGCACCCTCACCAACCGCACCTGGCACCGCGGCAACCTCGTCCTGATCGGCGACGCCGCCCACACCACCCACTACTCCGTCGGCGCGGGTACCACCCTCGCCCTGGAGGACGCCATGACGCTGGCCGCCGCCCTGCACGAGGAGCCCTCCCTCCCGCGCGCCCTCGCCCGCTACGAGGACGAGCGCCGGCGGGCCCTGCTGTCCGTGCAGAGCGCCGCCCGCTACAGCGCCCTGTGGTACGAGAACCTGCCCCGGTACATGCAGCTGCCCCCGCAGCAGATGTTCGCCCTGCTGGGCCAGCGCCACTCACCGCTGCTGCCGCACGTCCCGCCCCAGCTGTACTACCGGATCGACCGGGCCGCCGGGCAGGTGGAGACGCTGCGGCGGCTCAAGCGCTGGCTCGGCCCGAGGGTCGCGCGCACCGTCCAGGCCAGGGCCGTCCGGCCGTACTCGGAGGGGTCCGTTCCGCGTACTTGAATCCTGAATGACACACTGACGCCATGGAACAGCGTGCATTCGACAGGGCGGGCCTGCGGGCGTCCGTCATCGGCCTCGGGACCTGGCAGCTGGGCGCGGACTGGGGAGACGTCGACGACCGGCAGGCCGAGGCCGTGCTGGAGGCGGCGGCCGAGTCCGGGGTGACCTTCTTCGACACGGCCGACGTGTACGGCGACGGACGCAGCGAGCAGACCATCGCCCGGTTCCTGAGCGACCGGCCCGGCCTGGACGTCCTCGTCGCGACCAAGATGGGGCGCCGCGTCGACCAGATCCCCGAGAACTACGTCCTGGACAACTTCCGCGCCTGGAACGACCGGTCGCGGCGCAACCTCGGCACGGACCGCATCGACCTGGTCCAGCTGCACTGCCCGCCCACCCCCGTCTACTCCACCGACGAGGTGTTCGACGCCCTGGACACCCTGGTGGCCGAGGAGCGCATCGCCCACTACGGCGTCAGCGTCGAGACCTGCGCCGAGGCCCTCACGGCGATCGCCCGCCCGAACGTGGCCAGCGTGCAGATCATCCTCAACGCCTTCCGCATGAAGCCCCTCCTGGAGGTGCTGCCGGCCGCCCGCGAGGCCGGTGTGGGCGTCATCGTCCGCGTGCCCCTGGCGTCCGGCCTGCTGTCCGGCCGGTACACCAAGGACACCGTCTTCCCCGAGAACGACCACCGCACCTACAACCGGCACGGCGAGGCCTTCGACCAGGGCGAGACCTTCTCGGGCGTCGACTACGCCACCGGGGTGGAGGCCGCGGCCGAGTTCTCCGCGCTCGCCCCGCAGGGCTGGACCCCGGCCCAGCTGGCACTGCGCTGGATCGTCCAGCAGCCCGGCGTGACCACCGTCATCCCGGGCGCCCGCTCGCCCGAGCAGGCCCGCGCCAACGCGGCCGCCGCCGCGCTCCCGGACCTCGGCGAGGACACCCTCGCCGCGATCCGCGACCTCTACGACCGCCGGATCAAGGACCAGGTCGAGGGCCGCTGGTGAACCGCCGGGCGGGGTGACGGGGACAGGACCCCGCCCAGCGGGTACCCGCACTGCTGAGGGCGCGTCTCTCCAGGACGCGCTTCGTCGGGACGCGGGAGGACGCGGTGACGGACGCCGAGGACGGCACGAAGCGGGGCAGAGGACGCAACGAGACCGAGGACGAGCGGGCCGACCGCATGTGGGTCGAGCTCCTCCAAGAGGTGCGCGTGGCCCAGATGGGCGTGCAGATCCTCTTCGGTTTCCTGCTGACCGTCGTGTTCACGCCGAAGTACGACGACCTGCGGTCCACCGACCAGTCGATCTACATCTTCACCGTGGTCGTGGGCGCCGCCGCCACCGGCGCCCTGATCGGCCCGGTGTCGCTGCACCGTCTGGTGTCCGGCCGCCGTATCAAACCCCAGGCGGTCGAGTGGGCCTCCCGGCTCACCCTGGTCGGCCTGGTGCTGCTCCTCGTCACCATGGCGTCCTCGCTGCTGCTGATCCTGCGGGTCGCCACGCACGACGACTACGTCCCCTGGCTGGTCACCGGCATCGTCGTCTGGTACGTCGTGTGCTGGTTCGTCCTGCCGCTGTGGACCCGCCGCCGCTACACCGACACCGAGTGAGCGGCGGCGGACGGTTGCGGCTGCCGGTCAGCCGAAGGCGTCCCGCAGCGCGGGCAGCAGCGTCTCGCGCGCCCAGTCCAGATAGGGCAGCTGCGCGTCGCCGCCGATCTGGATCAGGGCGATCTCGGTGAACCCTGCCTCGGCGTACGGGCGGACCGCCTCGACGAAGGCGTCGGGGTCGTCACCGCACGGAATCGCCCCGGCCACGTCCTCCGGGGTGACGAACTGGGTGGCCCCCTCGAACGAGTCCGGGTGCGGCAGCTCGGAGTTGACCTTCCAGCCGCTTCCGAACCAGCGGAACTGGTCGTGGGCGCGCTTGACCGCGGCGTCCCGGTCGCGGTCGTAGCAGACCGGGAGCTGCCCCACGCGGGGCTTCCCGGAACCGCCGTGCCGGTCGAACGCCGCCGTCAGGTCCGGCTTGGGCTCCGTGGCGATCATCAGGTCGGCGTGCCGGCCCGCGAGCCTGCACGAACGCTCCCCGGAGACCGCGATGCCGATGGGCACGGGCTGGTCGGGCAGGTCCCACAGCCGGGCCGACTCCACGTCGAAGTGCGTGCCCCGGTGGTTGACGTGCCCGCCCTCGAAGAGCGCCCGGATGATCTCCACGGCCTCCTCGAGCATCTCGTGCCGCACGTCCACCGACGGCCAGCCGCCGCCCACGACGTGCTCGTTCAGGTTCTCGCCCGAGCCGAGGCCCAGCCGGAACCGGCCCTCCGACAGCAACCCGAGGGTCGCGGCCTTCTGCGCCACGACGGCCGGGTGGTAGCGGATCGTCGGACAGGTCACGAACGTCATCAGCGGGATCCGGGAGGTGGCCTGGGCGGCGGCGCCCAGCACGCTCCACGCGTACGGCGAGTGCCCTTGCGAGCGCAGCCAGGGGAAGTAGTGGTCCGAGGTGACGGAGAAGTCGAAGCCCGCCTCCTCGGCGCGGACCACGTGGTCGACCAGCTCACGGGGGCCGGCCTGCTCGGTCATCATCGTGTATCCGATCTGCACCATGGGCTCCGAGTCCCCGGAGACCGTGACCGAAAACGGCGTGCCGCCCCGACGGGTGACGGAAGCGAGGCGCGAACCCCTCGCTCCCGCCCGGAGTGCCGGTGCAGGATGCACGTATGTCTGTTCGCCCGTTGCCCACGAGCCCGCCCTCCGCCCAGGGCGTCGACGCCTCCGGTGTCCTCGCCTTCCTCGACGCCGTCGACGCCGCCCCCGGCATCGAACCGCACAGCCTGATGATCCTGCGGCACGACCATGTCGTCGCCGCCGGATGGTGGGCGCCGTACACCGCCGACCGCCGGCACCTGCTCTACTCGATCAGCAAGAGCTTCACGGCCACGGCGGCCGCGATCGCCGCCGGCGAGGGGCTGGTAGGGCTCGACGACCCGGTGATCCCGTACTTCCCCGAGCTCGACGCCGAGATCACGGACCCCCGCAGCCGGGCCCTCCTGGTGCGGCACCTGGCCTCCATGGCCACCGGCCACGACGGCGACATGATCTTCGCGGCCCGGGAGCGCGACCGCGACGACCTGGTCCGCGGATTCCTGCTCGACCCCCCGCCGCACGACCCGGGGACCGTGTTCGCGTACAACCAGCCCGCCACCTTCACGCTGTCCGCCCTCGTCCAGCGGGTGAGCGGACAGTCGCTGACCGAGTACCTCCGGCCCCGGCTGCTGGACCCGCTCGGCATCGGCGACGTGGCCTGGCTGCGGCACCGCGACGGCCGCGAGCTCGGCTTCAGCGGACTGCACGCCACCACCGACGCCGTCGCCCGGCTCGGCCTGCTGTATCTGCGCGGCGGCGTCTGGGAGGGCGAGCGGCTGCTGCCCGAGGAGTGGGTCGCCGAGGCCACGCGCGCGCAGATCCCGTCGTCCGGCGGGATGCCGGGCGACGACTGGCAGCGCGGCTACGGCTTCTCGTTCTGGATGTCCCGGCACGGCTACCGCGGCGACGGGGCCCTCGGTCAGTTCTGCGTGGTGCTGCCCGAGCACGACGCGGTCGTGGTGACCACCGCCGACACCTGGGACATGCCCGGCCTGCTGAACCTCGTCTGGGAGCACCTGCTGCCCGCCTTCGGCGACACGGCGAGGGCGGGCGCCGAGGAGGCCGACGCGGCCCTCGCCCACCGCCTGGCCGGCCTCGCCCTGCCGCCCGCGGCCGGCGAACCCGCACCCGCCGGAGAGGCCGAGCCCTGGCACGGCGCCTTCACCCCCGACGACGAGGTCCACGCGGCCCTGCCCAAGGTGACCGCCGTCGACTTCACCGAGCGGGACGGCGGCTGGGACCTGACCTTCACCGAGGACGGCGAACCGCTGCGCGTACGGCTCGGCGGCCCCGGGTGGACCGTCACCGAAGGGCCGGTGCCCACCGCGGTGAGCGGCGGCTGGACCGACGCGGACACCCTGGCCCTGGACGTCGCCTTCCTGGAGACCCCGCACCACCTGGAGCTGACCTGCTCGCTCAAGGAGCGCACCTTCGCGGCACGCTGGCGCACCGAGCCGCTGCACGGCATGCGTCTGCGCAGGATGTGCGCCCCGGCCTCCTGACTCAGTCCCCGGGCACCCGGAAGGTCCGCAGGAACACGTCCAGGGCCTCCCGGTTGCCCGGGGCGTCCCAGTCGCGCGCCGGGGTCGACCAGCGCAGCGAGAAGCCGCGGTGGTCGTCGAGGAGGAAGCCCCGGCCGAAGGTGTGCACCTGCGTGCCGCCGCTGCGCGACAGCCACTCCATGTCCGCGGCCTCGTAGCCCTGGTAGGTGGTGGCCTCGATCTCCCCGATCCGGCGGAAGCCGTCCGACCGCGCCAGCTGGGGCTGCACGTCGTCGCGCCAGACGGCCACCGGGTCGGGGTCCAGGCGCTCGCTGTAGGTGACGGCGAGCCGGCGCGGGTCGCCCTCGGCGCCCAGGAACACCCGGTACGCCAGATCGGCGGCCCGGGTCGTGGACACCGGCCTCCAGCCGCGCGGCAGGGCCACGGAGAAGCCGTCCGGCGAGGTGTACGTCCGGTAGCCGTCGGGGAGGGCGTCGCCCGGTGTCCCGGCGTCCGACGGCGGGGAACCGGGCGCGGGGGAGGAGGCACCGCCGCCCGTCCCGGCGGGCGGGGTCCGGGTCCCGGTGGCCTCCGGGGGGCGGGAGTCCTGGCCGTCCGTCGCGACGAGGACGGCGGCGGCGACGACGGCGACGACGGCCAGGGCCGTGCCGAACAGCAGGGCCCGTCTGCCCCGCACGGGACCGGCGCCGACGCGGTCCAGCGGCCCGGGGCGCGGCGTCTCCCCGCCGTCCGTGCCGTGCTCCTCCCGCAGGACGCGGACGAGGGCGTCACGGACGGCGGACCTGCCCAGACGCTCCCGTGAGTCCTTGCGCAGCAGTCCCTGCACGGCCTGGGTGAGCGGGCCGGACCGGACGGGGGCGCGCAGCGGCAACCGGTCCACGCCCTTCAGGGTGGCCTCGGGCCGGTCCCGCTCCCGGTACGGCGGGCGGCCCTCGGACATCGAGTAGAGGATCGCGCCGAGCGCCCACAGGTCGGACGCCGGCCCGACGCGCTCGTCGCGGGCCTGCTCCGGCGAGGCGTAGGACGGTGCCGCGAGGCGGGGCGAGAGGGTGGCCCCGGCCAGGCCGAAGCCGGTGACGACCACGGCGTCCTCCCCGCCCACGAAGACCTGACCCGGGCTCAGCTCGCCGTGCGTGATGCCGGCGACGTGCGCGGCCTCCAGCACGTCCAGCAGCTCCAGACCGATCCGGGCGGTCCGGGTGTAGTCGAACGTGCCCTGCCGGGTGAGGAGTTCACCCAGCGGCAGGCCGTCGATCCACTCCGTGACGATCCACAGGCTCCCCGCGTCCTCGACGGCGTCCAGGACGGCGGCCACCCGGCCGGGCCGCAGCAGCTCCATGCGTTCCGACGTCCGCAGAATGCGGGAGGTGGCCCTCCGCGCGGTGTCCGGGTCCTGGTCGAGGGGCAGACCTATCTGGGTCAGAAGGCACGCGTGTTCGGTTTCCAGGTCCTCGCCGGAATAGCTCACCCGGTTCGTCTCCCGATGCACGACATCGACGAGGCGGTACCGTCCGGCGACCAACTCGGAGGTGGGGACGTGTGCCTTGACCATGACTATCCCTCGCTGAACACCTGACTCCCATATCTCACAGGAAGTACGGGAGCCGTCACCCGATCCGTTCAACGAAAGCCGGGGAGAAAGGGCTTCCTCTTTCCTTTCTTCCTGACGCTGGAGTAAGCAGCCGGAAAGGGCGGGGGAATTCCGCCGGGAATGCTCAGTGAAGGCCGAAATCCGCCGCCCAGCGCCCGACATCAGCGGTCGTCGCGTTGCCCCCGCACACCACCAGGCCGAGCCGGGCGCCGTCCCCGACCCGCTCCAGCACGCGCCGCGCCGCCGGCAGCAGGGCACCGGCCGCCGGCTCGGTCCACACCTTGGCGTGCTCGGCGAGCTCGAGCACCCCGCGCACCGCGTCCCGGTCCGGCACCACCAGCACGTCGTCCACGAGCGCGGACACATGGTCGTACGTCAGCCGCGAGACGCTCGGCGCGCTCAGCGTGGACACGATCGACGACAGCTTCACCGGCACCGGCCCGCCCGCCGCCAGCGCCGCCGACATCGCCTCGGCGCCCTCCGTCTCCACACCCCAGATCCGCACGCCGGGGCGCCGGGCCCGCAGCGCCACCGCGACCCCGGCGATCAGCCCGCCGCCCCCGACGCTCACCACCACGTCCGTCAACGCGTCGGCGTCGTCGGCGAGTTCCAGCCCGACCGTGCCCTGACCGGCGACCACCAGCGGGTCGTCGAACGGGTGCACAAGGGTCAGGCCCTCGTCCCGCAGCCGGGTGACGAGCGCGAACGCGCCGTCCATGTCGTCCGTCAGCCGCACCGACGCCCCGGCGTCCCGGGCGATCTCGACGGCTCGCGCGGGCGCCGTACGCGGCATGACCACGGTCGCCTTCACGTCGAGGACGGCCGCCGTCATCGCGAGGGCGATCCCGTGGTTGCCGCCGCTGACGGCCACCACCCCGGCCGCGCGCTGCGCCTCGTCGAGCGACAGCAGCTTCGCCGTGGCGCCGCGCGCCTTGAACGAGCCGGTGCGCTGGAGGAGTTCGAGCTTCGCCGTCACCGGCACGCCGAGCAGGTCGGAGAGGCCGGGACTGGACACGGTCGGCGTACGGACGACATGCCCGGCGACGAGTCCGGCGGCGGCTTCGACCTCGGAGATCCCGATCAAGACATTCACCCTTTCCGGCGCGGGGCGTCTCCCGCGCCGTCTGCACCCTCGCTCGCGGAATGCCGCCGGTCAAGCCGGGACCGGCGGCACCGTGCTCACACCTCCCGCCGTACCACGAAGTCCAGCAGCGACCGCAGTTCGGCGGCGGGGCCGGCGGCCAGGGGCGCGCCGTCCAGGGCGGCACGGGCGGCCGTCACCTGGTGCCGTGCCTCCGCGAGCGCGGCCGTACGCCCGCCGGCCCGGTCGACGAGGTCCGCGATCTCCGCCGGGTCGGCGGCCGACTCCAGCAGCGCGGACAGCTCCCCGGCGGCGGGGGAGTCCAGTGCCGCCAGCACCGGGAACGTCTTCTTGCGCTCGCGCAGGTCGCCGTGCACGGGCTTGCCGGTGACGGCCGGGTCGCCCCAGATGCCGAGGACGTCGTCCACGGCCTGGAACGCGATGCCCAGGTGCCGCCCGGCCCGGTCGAGGGCGGCCACGGTCGCGGGCGGCGCCCCGCCGAGGACGGCGCCCAGCGCGGCCGCGCAGCCCAGCAGCGCACCGGTCTTGTGCTCGGCCATCGCCCGGTACTCGCGCGGGCGCACCCGGTCCGGGCCGGTCCAGGGGCGCGACGTGAACAGCAGGTCGTCCGCCTGCCCGCGCACCAGGTCCCCGAGCGCCCGCGACAGCAGCCGCACGGCCGGTGCCCCGGAGCCGGCGAGCGCCTCTACGGCCAGCCCGAACAGCGCGTCCCCGGCCAGCACGGCCGGCCCGGTGCCGTACGCCTTCCACACGGTGGGCCGGCGGCGGCGCGCCTCGTCACCGTCCATGATGTCGTCGTGCAGCAGCGAGAAGGCGTGCACCAGTTCCACCGCGACGGCACCCGGTACCGCCGCACCGCCGTGCGCGCCGGAGGCCTCCGCGCCGAGCACGGCGAGGGCCTGCCGTACGCCCTTCCCGCCGGAGGAGCCGGACGGCGCGCCGCCCACCTCGCACCAGCCGAAGGAGTACGCGGCCATCTCGCCGATCCACGGGTGCGTGCGCGCCACGGTCTCGCGGAGAGCGGGCGTCACCAGGGCCCGGCACCGGGCGAGGGTGTGCTGGACACCGGCGGCGGGGCGGGTGTCCCCGGGCGTCCGGACGGGGGCGGGAAGGGCGCTCACCGGACGCCCGCCGTTCCCGCGCCCGCCGTTCCCGCGCCCACTGTCTCCGCGCCCACCGTCTCCGCGCCCACCGTCTCCGCGCCCGCCGTCTCCGGGTCCACCGCGGTGGTCTCGCCGGGGCAGAACTCCCGCTGGGCCTCGGCCACCATCGCGCGGGCGTGCCGCAGCCCTATCCGGTCCATGACGTCGGCCAGGTCGGCGAGTTCGGCCGCCGTCCCGGCGCGGTCGCGTCCCAGCCGGGCCAGCGCCTTGGCGCGTCCCAGCCGCGACAGCGCCTCTCCTCTCGGCTCGCCCATCGCGCGGAACTCCGCCAGAGCCTCCTCGTACCGGTCCAGGGCCTCCGCGTACCGGCCCGCGCGGTACAGGACATTGCCGCGCATCTTGTGGTTGTAGGCCAGCGCGCTGGTCAGCCGCATCTCCCGGCAGGTCGCCTCGGCCTCGGACAGCAGTGCCAGGGCGCGTTCCGTGTCGCCGTCGCGCACGGAGACGACGTCGGCGAGGCCGCGCAGCGCCCAGGCGTGCCCGCGGCGGTCCTCGGCCCGCGCGGCGATGTCGGCGGCCTCCTCGAACAGGGCGTACGCCGTGTCGTAGGACCCGGTGTTGCGGTGGATCTGCGCGATGCCCTCCAGCGCCCACACCGTGTGCCGGGCCTCCCCGCGCCGCCGGGCCTCGGCCAGCAGTTGCTCGTGCAGGCGGTGGACGGCGTCGTAGTCGCCCTGGATGCGCCCCGTCTCGGCGAGCCCGGCCAGTGAATAGCCCCGGACGACGACGTCGCCGGTGCGCTCGCCGAGGTCCGCCGCCAGCCGGAGCAGCCGGAACGCCAGCCGGAAGGCGCCACGCTGGCGGGCCAGGGTGCCGCCGCTCCACAGGGCCCAGGCCATCGCCGCCCCGTCACCGGCCGAGCGCGCGGAGCGGTAGCTGGCCTTCCAGGCCCGCTCGGCGTCCGCGACCTGTCCGAGCCTGCGGTGCGCCTCGGCGACCGCGAGGCCCGAACGGGCCGCCTCGCCGTGCTCGCCGGCCCGTTCGGCGGCTCTCAACTGCTCGGTGCCGGCGGCCAGTACGTCCGTGAGGGACGCGTTCACGGACAGGGTGGTCAGAGCGCCCTGGTACTCCGGGGCGAATGCCTTGCCGTACATCGATGCCTTTCGATCGGCATACCCGCCATGTATACGCTCTGTGTATACGCGGAGCGTATACGTGACATGTATACATGGTGTGTATAGAGCGGGAAGAATCAGCCCTGGCCGGAAGGGGAGGCCAGGGCTTCACTTGTCGTCGATCAAGACGTCGAGAGGTCGGACGGGGTTGCTCGTGAGGCGCAAGTCACCCCGGTACGTGGCCGGTTCCGCGGCGGGCCCGCCTCACCGGGTCCGCCTCACCGGGCCTGCCCCGCCGGGCGGTTCACGGGCACAGAGGGTGCGACGTCCTCGTACCGCTCCACATGGTGCGCGCGCTGTCGGGCCTTGGTCTTCTTGCCGCAGAACGCCGACTCCAGCGCGCCCAGCATGGTGGTGAGGACCGTGCCGTTGTTGGAGGTGTTGGCGAGTGCGGTGAGGCTGCGCCTGCCGTCCTTCGAGGCGAACGCGACGGTGTAGTAGCCCTGGACGGCGCCCGTGTGCCCGTAGACCGACACGCCGCACGACAGATCGCGGCGCCGCAGCCCCAGGCCGTACGCCTGCCCGGTGCCCGCCGGCACCCAGCGCCGCATCTCGGCCAGCGCGGCCCCGGACATCAGCCGGCCGCCCAGCAGCGCCGACAGGAAGGTGTGCAGGTCCTTGGTGGTGGAGATGACCGCGCCCGCGCTCTGCGCCCAGGAGACCGTCTGCTCGGTGGCGTCCACGAGCGCCGCCCCCGCCGCGTCCGGCGTGAGGTAGCCACGGGTGTGCCGGCCGGGGATCTTCGTGCCGGGATGCACGTAGAGGGTGTCCTTCAGTCCCAGTGGCCGGATGATCCGGTTCTGGTACTCGGTGCGCACCGAGTGCCCCGTCAGCTTCTCGATGAGCAGCCCCGCGACCACGAAGTTGGTGTTCGAGTAGGAGTACGCGCCGCCCGGCGCGGTCGTGCGAGGCCTGCCCAGCGAGCGCTTCACCAGCTGGCGGTAGGTGAAGACCTTGGTGCGGACCGCCTCGAAGCCGGGCACCGTCTTCGCGAACATGTCGTTGGTGTAGTCGTACAGTCCGCTGCGGTGGCCGAGCACATGCCGCACCGTGATGCGGTCGTCGGGCAGCAGCCCCGGCAGGTAGCGGTCGACCGGCGCGTCGAGCGACAGCTTCCCCTCGTCGACCAGCTGGAGCAGCACGACCGCCGAGAAGGTCTTGGTGACACTGCCGATGCGGAACCGGTCGGCGTTGCCGATGGCCCGCCCGCTGCCGCGGTCGGCCACGCCGACGGCCGCCCAGCGGGCCGTGCTCCCGTCGTCGAGCCGGGCGATCGCCCCGGGTGCCCCCTGTCGCTGCGCCGTGCGCAGCACGTTCCACACGCCCGCACTGTCCGGCGCGGGCAGGGTGTCCGCCCGTGCGCCGGGCACCGCCGCGTGGGCGGGTACGGCCATGAGCGTCGCGAGGGCCGCCGCTGCCGCCGTCGCCCTCGCCACCGTCGCTGAGACCATCCGGTGCTCCTCCCGTCGCCGCCCCTGGGGCGGCGGACGTCGATCATCCTGTACGTGCGGCACAACTTTCCCGTATGCCGTCAGATCCCGGCGTACGACGCACAGTTGGACAGATGTTCCGTCACCGGGAGGGAGTCCCCGGCCGGCTCCGGCCGCCGCCGACCAATCCTGTGACTTTTATTGACGGCGGAAAATAAGGGCTCTAGGTTCCCCGCATGTCCTCGATCCGCGGCGCCGAGACGTTCCCGGCGCACACGCCGGCCGCCTCGCAGATCTTCACCACGGTCCTCTGCCACGGGCCCATCACCCGCCTGGAGGCGGCCCGGCGGGCCGGACTGTCCCCGGCCGCCGTCACCAAGGCGGTACGGCCGCTCATCGAGGCCGGCTACCTGGTCGAGGACACGGAGGAGACGGCCCGTCCCGCGCTCGGCCGGCCCGCCAACCCGGTGCGGGTGGACGGCGCCCGGGCCCTGTTCATCGGTGTCAAGGTGACCGGCGACGAGATCATCGCCGTCCTCACCGACCTGTGCTGCCGCATCCGCGCCGCCCGCCACGCCCCGCTGCCGGGACACGAACCCGAGGACGTCCTGGCCCGGATCGCCGACCTGGTGGCCGGCCTGTGCGCCGAGGCCGGGGCGTCGGGCACCCCCGTCCTCGGCCTCGGTGTCGCCGTCTCCGGTGACGTGGACCGCGCCGCGGGCGTCGTCCGCTACTCGCCGTTCCTGGAGTGGCGGGACGTGCCCCTCGCCGCCCTCGCGAACGCCGCCACCGGGCTGCCCGTCACCGTGGACAACGATGTCCGGGCGCTGACCGTCGCCGAGCAGTGGTTCGGCGCCGGCGTCGGGCTGTCCGACTTCGCCGTGGTCACCGTCGGCGCCGGCATCGGCTGCGGCCTCGTCGTGCACGGCCGGGTCGTCGCCGGAGCGCACGGGGTCGCCGGGGAGATCGGCCATGTGACCGTCGACCCGGCCGGCCCGCCCTGCCACTGCGGCAACCGCGGCTGCGTGGAGGCCATCGCGGGCGACGCCGCCATCCTGCGCCGTATCCGCGAGACCGCCGGCACCGAGGTCGCCGATGTCGCCGGGGCCGTCGCCCTGGCCCACGCCGGCGATCCGGCGGCACGCGACGCCTACGCCCGGGCCGGCGAGGCCATCGGCCGCGGCATCGCCACCGTCGCCAACCTGCTCGGCCCCGAACGCGTGATCATCTCCGGCGAGGGCCTCGCCGCCTACGACCTGTTCGCCGAACAGATCCGCGACGCCTTCGCCGCGGCCGCGTTCGGCTCCGCCGCCCGGTGCGACGTCAGGACCCGCCCGCTGCCCTTCGAGGAGTGGGCACGCGGGGCCGCCGCCACCGCCATCCAGTCCTTCATCCGAGCCGACGACCAGTCCCCGAGCCGCTGAACCGACCCCCTGGAGGTACGACCCATGCGGTCATCCTCGTACTCCGCCCTGCCCGCACGTGCCCTGAGAGCCCTCGTGGTGCTGGCGCTCACCGCGGGTGTCACCGCCGCCGTCCCCGCCGCCCGCGCCGAGACGGCCGCCGCACCCCCGGCCGCCCCCGCCGCCCCGGCCGCGCCCGCCGTCGCCGCCAAGCCCTACATGGGCTGGACCAGTTGGACCATGCAGTCGTCGAAGTACCCGGGCCTCAACCCCAAGGGCGACTACAGCTACCTCTCCGAGGCGAACGTCCTCAAGCAGACCGACGCCATGGCCGCCAAGCTGAAGAAGTACGGCTACGAGTACGTCAACATCGACGCCGGCTGGTGGATGGACTGGTCCTGGACGTCGCACTTCGACGAGTACGGCCGGCAGAAGGCCGACCCGGTCCGCTTCCCGAGCGGCATGAAGGCCGTCGCCGACCACATCCACGCCAAGGGCCTCAAGGCCGGCATCTACCTCCCGGTCGGCCTGGAGAAGGGCGCCTACGGCGACGGGAAGAACCCGATCTGGAACGCCGGGGGCTGTACGACCGCGGACATCGTGTACGACGACCTGCGCACCACCAACGGCTGGGACAGCGCCTACAAGATCGACTTCTCGGACCCCTGCGCGCAGAAGTACATCGACTCCCAGGCGCGGATGTTCGCCGACTGGGGCTACGACTTCCTCAAGCTCGACGGCGTCGGCCCCGGCTCCTTCAAGAGCGGAGACAACTACGACAACGTCCCCGACGTCGCCGCCTGGCACCAGGCCATCGAGGCGACCGGCCGCCCCATCCACCTGGAGCTGTCCTGGTCCCTGGACTACGGGCACATAGCCGACTGGAAGAAGTACTCCAACGGCTGGCGCATCGACACGGACGTCGAGTGCTACTGCAACACCCTGGTCTCCTGGGAGAACTCGGTCGACGACCGCTGGGACGACGCCCCCGCCTGGACCGCCCACGCCGGACCCGGCGGCTGGAACGACCTCGACTCCCTCAACGTCGGCAACGGCGAGATGGACGGCCTCACCAAGGCCGAGCGCCAGAGCTACGCCACGCTGTGGGCCATCGCCAAGTCCCCCCTGTTCACCGGCGACGACCTGACCCGGCTCGACTCCTACGGGCTGAAGCTGCTCACCGACCGCGAGGTCATCGCCATCAACCAGAGCGACGCCCCGCCCGCCGAGCCCGTCACCGCCTCCGACGCGCAGCAGGTGTGGGCGGCGAAGAACCCCGACGGCACCTACACCGTCGCCCTGTTCAACCTCGCCGACGCGCCCGCCGCCGTCACCGCCGACTGGGCCGCCCTCGGCTTCAAGGGCCGCGCCTCGGTGCGCGACGTGTGGAACAAGGAGAACCTCGGGAACCGCACCGGCGGGATCACCGAGGCGCTGCCCGCGCACGGCTCCCGCCTGTTCACCGTCACCCCGCGCGGCACCCGGCTCGCCTGGACCGCCCACGAGGCCGAGGCGGGCACCCTCGCCGGCAACGCCGTCGTGGCCGGCTGCTCCGCCTGCTCCGACGGCCACAAGGTCGGCAACCTCTACTCCGGCGGCAAGGTCACCGTCGAGGACGTGGTCGTCCCCAGCAGCGGCACCTACCAGGTCGAGGTCGCCTACGTCAGCGGCGACCCGAGGTCCGTCCTCGTCTCCGCGAACGGGGGCGGCGGCACCTCCCACCGGTTCGCCTCCACCGGCGACTGGGGGACCGTCGGCAGCGTGTACGTGCCGGTGAAGCTGAAGGCCGGCACCAACACGATCACGTTCGACAGCGGGACCGGCTACGCGCCGGACATCGACCGGATCGACGTACCGACCTCCCTCTGACCCCCCGCCGGGGCCCGGCCGTGCGCCGGGCCCCGGCCCGGACGTACCCCGGAGCCCCCATGAACCCCAGCCCGCACGACCCGAGCAGGCGCGGCGTCCTCTCCCTGGCCACCACCGCGGGCCTCACCGCCGCCCTCGGCGCCCTGCCCGCCTTCACCGCCTCCGCCGCCCCCGCGGACCGGCCCGACCGCACCACCGAGAGTCCCCTCCCCGCCGGCGCGGCCCGCGAACAGCTGTGGTGGCGGGCCCCCGGCGACGAGGGCTCCCTGATCGAACAGGGGCTGCCCGTCGGCAACGGCCGGATCGGCGCCCTCGCGAGCAACGACCCCGGCCACGAACTGCTGCTGATCACCGACGCCACGATGTGGACCGGCGGCCTCAACGACACCCTCGACCAGGACGGGCAGTTCCCCTACGGACGCGCCGACTTCGGCTCCTTCACCCTGCTCGCCCGGCTCACCGTCGACCTCCCCGACCACGACCTCGGCTCCGTCCACGACTACCGCCGCACCCTCGACCTCGCGCAGGGCGTGGCCGGCTGCTCCTACGTCCGCTCCGGCGTCACCTACCGGCGCGAGATGTACGCCAGCCACCCCGACGACGTGATCGTCCTGCACTTCACGCAGAGCGGGGGCGGCCGCCACACCGGCAGCATCACCCTCACCGGCACCCACGGCGAGAAGCCGGACTCCGCCGAGTCGTTCGGGGCCGCCCTGCCCAACGGGCTGCGCTACGGCGCCGCCGTCCAGGCCCGCGCCACCGGCGGCAAGGTCACCGTCCAGGGCACCCGTATCGACTTCGCCGGCTGCCAGGAGCTCACCGTCGTCGTCTGCGCGGGCACGAACTACGCCCCCGACGCCGGGGCCGGCTTCCGCGACGCCTCCCTCGACCCCGAGCGTCTCGCCCGCACCAAGGCCCGTGCCGCCGCGGCCGTACCGGCCGACGCCCTGCGCCGCACCCACGTCGCCGACTACCGCGCCCTGTACGGCCGGTTCGGCCTCTCCCTCGGCACCTCCACGGCAGGGCAGCGCGCCCTCGACACGTGGGAGCGGCTGCACGCCCGCGCCCGCGACGACGAACCCGACCCCGAACTGGAGGCCGCCTACCTCCAGTTCGGCCGCTACCTCATGATCAGCGGCTCGCGCGACAGCCTGCCCCTCGGCCTGCAGGGGCTGTGGCTGGACGGCAACGACCCGGACTGGATGGGCGACTACCACACCGACATCAACATCCAGATGAACTACTGGATGGCCGACCGTACCGGCCTGTCGGCCTGCTTCGACGCCCTCGCCGACTACTGCCTCGCCCAGCTGCCCGCCTGGACCGACGTCACCCGGCGGCGGTTCGGCGACCCGCGCAACCGCTTCCGCAACACCAGCGGGAGGACCGCCGGCTGGGCCGTCGCCTTCTCCACCAACCCCTACGGCGGCAGCGGCTGGTGGTGGCACCCGGCCGGCAACGCCTGGCTGTGCACCACCCTGTGGGAGCACTACGAGTACACCGGCTCCCGGGAGTACCTGAAGAAGATCTACCCGCTGCTCAAGGGCGCCTGTGAGTTCTGGGAGGCCCGGCTGCTCCCCGTGACCCTCCCGGGCACCTCGAAGGAGGTGCTGGTCGACGACCACGACTGGTCCCCGGAGCACGGCCCGCAGGACGCCCGGGGCATCACCTACGCCCAGGAGGTCGTGTGGACGCTGTTCGGCCACTACTGCACGGCGGCCGCCGCGCTCGGCCGGGACACCCGGTACGCGGACACCGTCGCCGCCCTGCGCCGCAAGCTGTACCTGCCGGAGGTCAGCCCCACCACCGGATGGCTCCAGGAGTGGATGTCCCCCGACAACCTCGGTGAGACCGAGCACCGCCATCTCTCCCCGCTGATCAACCTGTTCCCCGGTGACCGCATCCGCCCCGACGGCTCCACCCCGAAGGACGTGGTCGCCGGCGCCACCGCCCTGCTCACCGCGCGCGGCATGGAGAACTTCGGCTGGGCCAACGCCTGGCGCGGCGCCTGCTGGGCGCGCCTGAAGAACGCCGAGAACGCCTACCGGCTGATCGCGAACAACCTGCGCCCCTCGACGGACGGCCGCAACGGCACCGCGTCCAACCTCTTCGACATCTACGAGGCGGAACGCGGCCGGGGCATCTTCCAGATCGACGCCAACTTCGGCACGCCCGCCGCGATGGTGGAGATGCTGCTGTACTCCCGGCCCGGGCACATCGAACTCCTGCCCGCGCTCCCGGACGCCTGGGCCGCCGCCGGCCACCTCGAGGGCGTCCCCGCGCGCGGCGGCTTCGAGGTCGACCTGCGCTGGCGGGACGGGCGACCGACCCACGTCACCGTCCGCAGTGTCGGCGGGCGCACCACCACCGTCGCCCACGGCTCCACGACCCGGCAGATCACCCTGCGGCCCGGCGCGTCCGTCACGCTGAAGGGCTTCGGCCGGTGAGGGCCGCGGTTCCGGCGGCGGCCGCCGCCCTGCTGACGGTGCTCGTCTGCGCGGCCCCGCCCGCCGGAGCGAGCACCGCCCCGCACGACGTCGTCACCTGGGCGGCGAGCGCCGACGCCCTCGGCACCGGGGTGGCGGGCCGCGGCCACCGGCTCGTCGTGCACACCAGCGTCGGCGGCACCGGCGTCCGCGTCCGCCTGTCCAACGCCTTCGGGGACCGGCCGATCACCTTCGACAGCGTCTGGGCGGGCATCCGGGAGCAGGGCGCCGAACTGCGCCGGGGCAGCAACCGGCGGCTCACGTTCGGCGGTGAACCGTCCGTCGCCGTGCCCGCCGGCGCCACCGTGTGGAGCGACCCGCTGCCCGGCTCGCTGCCCGCCGCCACCGATCTGGTCGTCAGCCTGCACAGCCCGGACGCCGCAGGACCCGCCACCGGCCACGGCATGGCGATGCAGACCTCGTACGCCGCCGACGGCGACCACACCGCCGAGGAGAAGGGCGCCGCATGGACGACGTCCACCGGCTCCTGGCTCTACCTCGACGCCGTCTCCGTACGCCCCCGGTCCGGCACCGGCGCGGTCGCGGCGCTCGGCGACTCCATCACCGACGGCTGGCAGTCCAGCTCCGACCTGAACCGCCGCTGGCCCGACTACCTGGCCCGCCGGCTGCACCGCACGGACACGCCCGTCCAGGGCGTCGCCGACGAGGGCATCTCCGGCAACAAGGTCCTCGCCGACGGCGCCGGGCAGAGCGCGCTGAACCGCCTGGACCGGGACGTCCTGTCCCTGCCGGGCGTGCGGACCGTGTTCCTCTTCGAGGGCGTCAACGACATCAAGGCCCACACGGGCGTCACCGCCGAGGACATGATCGAGGGCTACCGCATGATCGTCGCCCGGGCGCACGCGGCCGGGAAGTGCGTCGTCGGCGCGACCGTCGGCCCCTTCAAGGGCTGGGGCGAATGGGATCCGGCCGCCGAGGCCGTCCGCCAGGAGGTCAACGCGTTCGTGCGCGACGGCGGGGAGTTCGACGCCGTCACCGACTTCGACCGCGTCCTGCGCAGTCCCTACGACCCCGCGCGGATGCTGCCCGCCCTCGACGGCGGCGACCACCTCCACCCCAACGACAAGGGCATGCAGGCCATGGCCGACGCCGTCGACCCGACGGCGCTCGACTGCGACCGCGCGCCCTGACCGGGAAGGCCGGCCCACGGCCGGCCCACGGTCAGCCAACGGCCTCCTCACGGCCGATCAGCCCTTCCCGGTAGGCGATCGCCACCGCCTCCGTACGGCTCGCCGCGCCCAGCTTGCCGAGGATGTTGGAGACGTGGACGCTCGCCGTCTTGCCGGTGATGTACAGCTCCTCGCCGATCTGCCGGTTGCTCCGGCCGGCGGCGAGGAGCCGTAGCACGTCCTGCTCCCGGGCCGTCAGCGGCGACGAGCCCGGCGCGCGCTGCTCGGCGAGACGGCCCCGGCGGATCAGGGCGTCCACCCGCTCCAGCAGCGGGGCCGCCCCGAGCCGCGCCGCCGTCCGGCGGGCCGCCGCGGCCTCGGCGGCGGCGGCCTCCCGCTCGTCCGCCACCAGCAGTGCCTCCGCGTACCGCAGCCGGCACCGCGCCCGCTCGTACCCGTCGCCGGACGCGAAGGCCTCGACCGCCGCCGCCCACGCCCCCGCGTCGGGCCCGGACACCGCCCGCGTCCACTCCGCCTCCGCGCGGGCCAGCCACGCCCTGCCCTCCGGGCCCTGCGAGGTGCCGTCGGCGCCGCGCCCGGCCGTCGTCCGCGCCAGCTCCACGAGTTCGGCCGCCGTGTCCGTCCAGCGGCGCAGCTCCTCCGCGTCACCGGCCGCGCGCAGCGCGGCGGCCCGGTCGGCGACGGCCGCGAGGGCGAGCGCGGCCAGCCGGACCGTGGCGTCGGGCAGGGTCCCCGCGTCGTCGGTCAGCGCGGCCACCCCCGAGCGCATCCCCTCCACCGCCGCCTCCGGGTCGCCGCGCAGCGCCGCCTCGTCGGTGAGCACGATGCTCGCCACCAGCCGGCCCATCCAGTCGAACGGCCCCTCCGCGAGCGGACGGGTCCGCGCCACGATGTCCGCGTCGCCGCGCGCGAGACCGACGTACAGGGCCGGGCCCGCGGCGAACGCGCCCGCCGCCGGCAACACGGTGGCGTCCTCGGCCGCGCACGCCACGCACTCGTCCCAGCGGCCCAGCGTGTACAGCACCAGCAGATGCAGATACCGCATCTCCAGCGGGTACGGCGACGACGACAACCCGGCGCGCCGGGCCCGCTCCAGGCCCTCCCGCAGCCAGGACACGCTTTCCTCCAGCTCACCGGACTCGAAGCAGCCGATGGCCAGGTTGAACAGCGCCCGCAGTTCCACCGGCGCGTTCCCCACGCCCCGCGCCACCTCGCGGGCCTCCCGCAACCGGGCGCGCCCCTCGGGCGTGCCGCGCCCGCCGCTCTCCAGCACGGCCAGCGAGATCAGCAGGTCCGCGCGGGCGTCCGGCACCTGGAGCCGCTCGGCCACGGCCAGGGCCTCGTGCGCCACGCGCAACGCCGTCTCGTTCTCCCCGACCTGACGGGCCGCCAGGACATGGGTGGCCGCCGCCCACACCCACGTCCGCGACGGCGGGTCGGCCGGGATCAGGGCCAGCGCCTCGCTGCTGTAGGAGAAGGCCGCCGTCAGACTGTCGACGCCGAGCAGGTTGCCGGCGAGCGTGTACCGGACCCGGGCGGCGAGTTCGTGGTCGGAGTCCCGCACGCCCGCGAGCGCCGAGCGGGTCAGCGCGACGGCCCGGTGCGCCGCCCCGGCGTGCGCGGCCGCCGCCGACGCGCGCAGCGTCAGCGTCACCCGGTCCACGCCCTCGCCCGAGGGCCGCGCCGACGGCTCCACCGACGCCCACAGATCCAGAGCGGTCTCCAGATGCCGCAGCTCCTCGGCGGGCGCCCCCACCTGGTGCGCGTGCTCGGCGGCCTCCAGTGAGGCGGCCAGCGCCTCGGCCAGGTCGTGGCTCTCCCGGGAGTGGTGGGCGCGCTCGGCGGCCGTCTCCGGGGAACGGCCACGCGCCGCGAGGAGCCGGGCGAACGCGCCGTGCAGCCGGGCCCGTTCGCCGGGGAGCAGATCCGCGTACACCGCCTCGCGGGCGAGCGCGTGCCGGAACGCGTACGTGTCGCCGTCGCCGGGCAGCAGCAGCTGGCGTCCGACGGCCTCGCGGAGCGCCGCCTCCAGCTCGTCCTCGGGCAGCCCCACGGCCCCGCGCAGCAGATCGTGCCCGACGCGGCGCCCGGCGACGGCCGCCGTGCGCAGCACCTGCTGCGCGGTGTCGGACAGCTGCTCGAACCGGATCAGCAGCACGTCGGCCAGCCCGCTCGGCACCCCGTCGCCCCCGGTGTCGGTGGCGGCGACCAGCTCCTCCGCGTAGAAGGCGTTGCCCTCGGCCCGCTCCACGATCCGCCGCACGGTGCTGTCCGGCAGCGGCCGGTCCTGCACATGACGGACCAGCTCGGTCACCTCGGCGTCGGCCAGCGGCCGCAGTTCGAGCCGCTCCACGACCGGCAGCCGTACGAGTTCGGCCAGCAGCGGGCGCAGCGGATGACGGCGGTGCAGGTCGTCGGCCCGGTACGACGCCAGCACGGCGAGCCGGTGCCCGGGCGCGCCGCCCGCGGCCCGCTGGAGCGTGCCCCGGCTCAGCAGGAACCGCAGCAGGTCCCTCGACGACTGGTCCGCCCAGTGCAGGTCCTCCACGACCAGCAGCACCGGCGCCCGGTCCGCCAGGTCGGTGAGAAGTCCCGCGAAGCCCTCGAACAGCCGCAGCCGGTCCCGTACGGCGTCGGAGTCGCCGCCGACCAGCCGGCCCACCACGGGATGGGCGGCGAGCAGGTCCGTGAACCGCTCGTCGGCGGCGAGCGTGCCCACCACCTCCGTGAACGGCAGATACGGCAGCCCGACGTCACTGAGGTCGACGCAGTGCCCGGTGAGCACCGTCATCCCCGCCCCGGCGGCCAGCCCCGCGGCCTCGCCCAGCACCCGGCTCTTGCCGACCCCGGCGTCACCGGCGACCAGCACCGCGCGGGCGTCCCCGGCGCGGGCGCGTTCCAGGACCCCGGAGAGCCGGGCGAGTTCGGGGCTCCGGCCGATCAACGGCGTACTGAAGGAGGGCTGCGACACGCACACATCCTGCCACTCGCCCCGGCCGGGCCCCGCTCCCTTTTCGCGGGGGCTCAGCCGCGCAGGGTCCGCGCCCAGTCCGCGGGCACCCGCCCCTCCGGGCCGGGCGCGGGCTGTGCCTCCGGGTGGCTCGCCGGGGGCGCCAGATCCGGCCCCGCCTCGAACATCTCGTCCGTCGCGTAGTTCCAGTACCAGCTCTCACCCGGCTCGAAGCTCTGCACCAGCGGGTGCCCGGTCTCCCGGTAGTGCGCGGTGGCGTGCTGCGCGGGCGAGCTGTCGCAGCACCCGACGTGCCCGCACTGCGCGCACCGGCGCAGATGGAACCACCAGCCGCCCGCCTCGTCGCACTCGGTGCATCCGCTGCCGCTCGGCGGCACGCCCGGATCGATGCCCTTGACGCCGGTCATGAGACCTCCTCGGTGGTGAGCGGCAGCAGCACCTGGAAACGTGTGTCGCCCGGCTCGGAACTCACCTGGATGCTGCCGTGGTGCTTGTCGACCACGATCCGCCAGGAGATGTCCAGGCCGAGCCCGGTGCCCTCGCCCACGGGTTTCGTCGTGAAGAACGGGTCGAAGATCCGCTCGCGGATCTCAGCCGGGATGCCGATCCCCGTGTCCCGGAACTCCACGAGCAGTGAATCGTTGTCCCGCGCCGTCCGCACGGTCAGCGTCCCCTCGCCGCCCGCGCTGCGCATCGCGGCCACGGCGTTGTCGACGAGGTTCGTCCACACCTGGTTGAGCTCCGCCGGGTACGCCGGAACCTTCGGCAGCGTCCGGTCGTACTCCTTGACGACCTCGATCCGCGAGCCGATCTTCCCGGACAGCATCAGCAGTGTGCTGTCGAGGAGTTCGTGCACGTCGGCGTTCTGGAACGGCGCCCGGTCCAGCTGGGAGTACTGCTTGGCGGCGTCCACGAGGTGCGAGATCCGGGCGGTGGAGTCCTTGATCTCGTCCATCAGCAGCTCGGTCTCGGCGGTGTAGTTCAGCCAGCCGATCGCGTTCGGCAGGATGTCCTCGTCCACGGCCGCCGCGACCTGGTCCAGCCAGTCCGCGTCGACACCGGCCTGCACGAAGGTGGGGGCGATCCGCCAGCCCTCCGGGATGCCGTGGTCGTCCAGCCAGTCGGTGAGCTCGTCCTCCCGGTCCGAGGCCTCCAGCGGGCTCAGCGCGGGGGCCTTGGCGACCCGCTCGGCGGTGCGCTCCTGCATCTCGATCAGGTTCGCCATCACCTCGGGGGAGTAGGTGCCCTGCGCGATGATGCCGAGCTTGCGCCGCATCTTGCCCACCCGCTCGCGCAGCGCCTCCGTCGCCCGTACGGCCGCCGCGGCCGGGTTGTTGAGCTCGTGGGTGAGCCCCGCCGACAACGAGCCCAGCGCGAGCAGCCGTTCACGCTGCCCGATGGCCTGCTGGGTGCTCTTCGACCCGAAGAACAGCCCCTCCAGCAGGTGCACGGCCATCGGGAACCACTCCTGCATGATGGCCGCGAACGTGTCGGCGGGCAGCACGAAGAACCGCGTCGGCTCGGTGACGCGCAGCGAGTTGTTGTAGACCTGCCGCACCCGGTCGCCGAGGTACGCCTGCATGGACCCGGCGTACACCCCGCGCTGCGAGGTGCGGGTCACCTCCACGTCGTCCCCGCCGACCCGGCGGGACAGCACCACCGTGCCCTCGATCATCACGTAGAAACAGGTGGCCGGGTCGCCCTCGCTGTACACGGGCCCGGGCTCGTACCGCTCCACCCGGCCCGCCTCGCACAGCCGGCCCAGCTGCTCCGGCGTCAGCTTCTCGAACAGGAACAGCGAGCCGATCTCCGCGGGCTCGCACGGCAGGCACGCCTCGCTCATGACTGCTCCAGATACCGGTGGACGAGCATGACGGCCATGGCTCCCTCTCCGACGGCGGACGCGACCCGCTTCGCGGACTCCGAGCGGGCGTCGCCCGCGACGAACACCCCGGGCACGTTGGTCTCCAGGTGGTACGGCGGCCGGTCCAGCTCCCAGCCCGCGGGCGGCCGCCCGTCGGCCGTCAGGTCCGGCCCGGCCAGGATGAACCCGCGCCCGTCGCGCAGCACCGTCCCGTCCAGCCAGTCCGTCAGCGGGGCCGCGCCGATGAACACGAACATCCACTGCGCGTCCACGCGGTCGGTCCGCCCGCTGTCGAGGTCCCGGAGTGTCAGCTGCTCCAGGTGGTCGGAGCCGTGCGCCTCGTCGACGACCGTCCGGGTCCGCACCGAGATGTTCGGCGCCTCCTCGATCTGCTGGATCAGGTAGTACGACATGGACGCCGTCAGCGACTCCCCGCGCACGAGCAGCGTCACCGACTTCGCGCCCCGCGCCAGGTACATCGCCGCCTGCCCGGCCGAGTTGGCGCCGCCCACGATGTACACGTCCTGGCCCTGGCAGGCCGGAGCCTCCGTCAGCGCCGACCCGTAGTACACCCCGCACCCGGTGAGGTCGTCGCAGCCCGGCGCCATCAGCTGCCGGTAGGAGACGCCGGTCGCCAGGATCACGCTGTGCGCGGACACCGCCGACCCGTCCGAGAAGCGCACCACGCGCGCCGCGCCGCACACCTCCAGGCCCGTCACCTCGCGCGCGGTGAGGATCTCCGCGCCGAACCGCGCCGCCTGCCGGCGCGCCCGGTCGGTGAGCTGCGCGCCCGACACGCCGTCCGGGAAGCCCAGGTAGTTCTCGATACGGGAGCTCTGCCCGGCCTGCCCGCCGGTCGCGGACCGCTCCACCAGCACCGTCCGCAGCCCCTCCGAGGCCCCGTACACGGCCGCGCCGAGCCCGGCCGGTCCGCCGCCGATGACGACCAGGTCGTAGAAGTCGGCGGTCGGCGTCGTCGCGAGGCCGACCTTCGCGGCCAGCTCGGGCGCCTCCGGCGCCACCAGCGGGGTGCCGTCCGGGGTCACCACCAGCGGCAGCCGCTGCCCGTCCGCCTCTGCCGCCGCGAGCAGCCGTTGCCCCTCGGGTCCGTCCGCCGCGTACCAGCGGTACGGCACCTGGTTGCGGGCCAGGAACTCCCGCACCTCCGAGGACCGCGCCGACCAGCGGTGCCCGACCACCTTGGTGCTGGGCACCGGCCGGTAGTCGCTGCGCCGCCACGCCTCCAGCAGGTCGTCGAGGACCGGGTAGAGCTTCTCCTCCGGCGGGTCCCACGGCTTGAGCAGATAGTGGTCGAGATCCACGACGTTGATCGCGTCGATCGCCGCGCTGGTGTCCGCGTACGCGGTCAGCAGCACCCGCCGCGCCCCCGGGTACACGTCCAGGGCCTGTTCGAGGAACTCGATGCCGTTCATCTGCGGCATCCGGTAGTCGGCGAGGATCACGGCCACCAGGTCGCCGCGCAGCTTCAGCTCGCGCAGCGCCTCCAGCGCCGACTCGCCCGACTCCGCGCGCACGATCCGGTGGGACTCGCCGTAACGCCGCCGCAGATCGCGGGCGACGGCCCGGGAGACCCCCGGGTCGTCGTCCACGGTCAGGATGACGGTCCGCGCCGCTTCGGCAGCCTGAGTCATACGTCTCCCACCCCGGGCGTCGTTCTCGACGAGGCGGCGAGCGGCCGTGAGGCACTGCCGCCGAGTCGACTCCCGGCCATCGTATGTTCGATCCGCGCGCTTCGCTCAGGTACGCGGAGGACGCCCCGCCGGACCCCGGCGGTGGAGGAGTGGTGAAGACTGGGCCCGACGGACATCACCGAGACACAAGGAGGCAGCTGCGATGACGCGCCCGATCACGGCAGGGGTGGACGGATCGGAGGAGAGTCTCGCGGGGCTGGCCTGGGCCGCCCGGGAGGCCGTCCGCCGGGGGCTCGCCCTGCGCGTGGTGCACGCGTGGCGGTTCCAGGAGCACGAGGCGATGGCCGCCGTGGACGCGGACACGCAGGCCGGGTGGGTGCGGGACGGGCTGGCTGAGGCCGTGCGGTCGGTCACCGAACGGCATCCGGCACTCGACGTCACCACCGAGGTCGTGGACGGAGGGTCGGTCGAGACGCTGCTCGCCGCCACGGCGGAGTCCGAGATGCTGGTGCTCGGCTCGCGGGGGCACGCCGCGGTCGTCGGCTTCCTGCTGGGCTCGGTCGGGCAGCAGGTCGTCGCCGGGGCGGATCGGCCCGTCGTCCTGGTGCGGGCCGGCGACCGGCCGTCGGCGGAGGTCGCCGGGCACGACATCGTCGTGGGCCAGCAGGGCGACGCCGACGACGACGCCGAGGCCCTGCGGTTCGCCTTCGAGACGGCGGCGGCGCGCGGCGCGGCCGTCCGTGCCGTCCGGGCCTGGACGCTGCCGCCGCTGTTCGCCTACAGCCCGGGCTCCCTCAAGCTCCTCGACGAGGCCGGGGGCCTGGAGCCGTACGAGAAGAAGGCGCTGGCCGAGGCGCTGCAGCCGTGGCGGGAGCGGTTCCCGGACGTGCACGTCGTCGAGCACGTCGAGATGGGCAGCGCCGGGCAGGTGCTGCTCTCGGCGGCGTCCCGCGCCCAGCTGGTCGTGGTGGGCCGGCGCGCCCGGCGCACGGCCGTGGGCGCCCGGATCGGCTCGGTGGCGTCCGGCGTCCTGCACCACGCGCCGTGCCCGGTGGCCGTGGTGCCGCACGTCTGAGCCGGCCTGAGTCAGTCCGCGGTGGTCGGCTGGAGCGTCTCGCGGGCCCTGGGCAGGATCTTGGCGATGTAGTCCTGGACGACCGTGTCCCAGTCCAGGTCGGTCCGCGCCCGCTCGGACAGGTACCAGCGGTGCTCCAGCAGCTCGTGGTAGATCTCGGCCGGGTCCATGGCGCCGCGCAGCTCCGGCGGCACGGCCCGCACGGTGGGCCGGAACACGTCGCGCACCCAGCGGTGGGCGAGGACCTCGGGCCGGGCGCCGGCGGCGTGGTCGTCCTGGGTCGCCATCCAGGATTCCAGGTCGTTCAGCAGCCGGCGGGCCTGGTTCTCCTCGGCGTCCAGGCCGGTCAGCCGCAGCAGTTGCCGCTGGTGGTGGCCGGCGTCGACGACCTTGGGCACGAAGGTGACCGAGGCGCCGTCGCCGGTCTGCCCGATCTGCATCTCGGCGACGTCGAACCCGAGGTCGTTCAGCCGGCGTATCCGGCGTTCGATGTAGTGGTACTTGCCCGCCGGGTACACCGAGGTGCGGGTCAGCTCCTCCCACAGGGACCGGTAGCGGGCGCAGATCTCGGCGCCGAACTCGATCGCGTCCACGGAGGGGTGCAGCGCCCCGGACGCCTCCAGGTCCAGCAGCTCGCCGCTGATGTTGACGCGGGCCAGGTCCAGGTCGTAGTCGCGCTGCCCGTCGCTGAGCCGCTGGTGCAGCTCGCCGGTCTCGGCGTCCACCAGGTACGCCGCGTAGGCGCCGGCGTCCCGCCGGAACAGCGTGTTGGACAGCGAGCAGTCGCCCCAGGCGAACCCGGCCAGATGGAGCCGGACCAGCAGGACGGCCAGCGCGTCCATCAGCCGGTGCATGGTGGCCGGGCGCATCGTCGTCTCGAACATCGACCGGTACGGCTGGGAGCCGCCCAGGTGCCGGGTGACCAGCACGGACTCCAGCGGGCCGCCCGCGGCGTCCGTGCGGCCGGTGACCACGGCCAGCGGATCGACCGCCGGGATGCCCAACCGGTCCAGGTCGCGCAGGAGTTCGTACTCGCGCAGGGCGGGGCGCTGGGCGAGCTCCTTGACGGCGATCACCTCGTCACCGGCGCGCGCGTAGCGCACGATGTGCCGGGAGATGCCGCGCGGCAGCGGGACCAGGAGGTCCTCGGGCCACTCCTCCAGCGGCGTCTGCCACGGCAGCTCCAGCAGGAGGGCCGGGTGCTCCGGATTCGTCGCACTGATCTGGAGTGCCATGAGCCGTCCTCGGTCGGGTGATCGTCGGCTCAGCCTATTGCGCCCGCTCCCGCGCCTGAAGGGCCGCGTCCCGCACGGACCCGGTGAGCGCCGGGCCGTGCCCGGGCAGCAGCACGTCCCCGTCGAGGTCCTCGAACACGGCCAGCGAGGCCAGCGTCCGGGCCCGTTCGCGGTGGAACATGTCCGGCAGCAACTGCGGCCCCGCGATCCGCGAGGTGGGGTGCCCGGTCACGAGTGCGTCGCCCGAGATCACCACGCCCGCCTGCGGCAGGTGGTAGGCGCAGTGGCCGTCGGTGTGGCCGGGGGTGTGCACGGGGACCGGCCGGCCTGGCAGGTCCAGCGCGCCGGACCGCGGGAACGGCTCGGGGGAGGTGACGGGGACGTGCTCGGTGCCGCCGGAGCGCAGGGCGTGCACGGCCCAGGGCAGGACGCCCGGCCGCCAGCCGTTGCGCAGCACCGTGCCCACGCCCACCTGGTGCAGGAACTCCCGCCGTGCGTGCGGCGCTTCGGCCTCGTGCAGGTACACCGGCGTGCCGTACGTCGCGCGCAGGTGTTCGGCGCTGCCCAGGTGGTCGTTGTGCGCGTGCGTGATCAGGACGGCCCGGACCGCCTCCGGCGCGCTGCCGATCTTTGCGAGGGAGGCCAGGAGCGCCGCCCGGTCCCCGGGGTATCCCGTGTCCACGAGGGTGACGGCGTCCCCCTCGGTGAGGATGACCCAGTTCGTGTTGCTGCCGTGCACCAGATAGGTGCCGTCAGCGATGTGCCGCACATCCAGCCGCATGATCGTCCCGCGTGGTGAGGTCCGTGACCGACGTGCACAGCAAAGCAGATCAAGGTGACGTCCCGGCCCGCGGGGCGGCGCGCATCCCGAAGAGGAACCGCGTCGGCCGGGTGCGGCGCACGAGCCCAGGCCGAGCACGACGCAGACCCGGAGCGTGTCGAGCCCGGTGCGCCGGGAGGCGGTGTCCGGGACGGGCGGCGGGGCGCTCACCCGGCCCAGTGTGGGGCCGCGACCGTCCCGCGCCCAGAGGAAGGGCTGCCTCCGGCACCGTCCGCCGGAGGCAGCCCCCGCGTGCGCGTCAGCCGGCCGCCTCCACCGGCTCAGCGCACGCCGTGCGGCCGGAACTGCACGCTGATGCGTGGTCCCGCGGCGCGGGTCGTCTTGGGGACGGCGTGCTCCCAGGTCCGCTGGCAGGAGCCGCCCATGACGATGAGGTCGCCGTGCCCGAGCGGCCGGCGGACCGTCTCGCCGCCGCCGCGCAGCGGTCGCAGCAGCAGGTCCCGGGGGGCGCCCACGGACAGGATGGCGACCATGGTGTCCTGTCGTGCGCCGCGCCCGATCCGGTCGCCGTGCCAGGCGACGCTGTCGCGCCCGTCGCGGTAGTAGCAGAGCCCGGCCGTGCTGAACGGCTCGCCCAGTTCCCCGGCGTAGTGCGCGGACAGCGCGTCGCGCGCCTCGTCGAGCACGGGGTGGGGGAGGGCGTCGCCGGCGCCGTAGAAGGAGAGCAGCCGCGGCACGTCGACGACCTGGTCGTACATGGTGCGCCGCTCGGCGCGCCAGGGGACCTCGGCGGCCAGCCGCTCGAAGAGGGCGTCGGCCCCGCTCAGCCAGCCGGGCAGGACGTCGATCCAGGCGCCGTGCGTGAGCCGTGTGCGGCGGATCCCGCCGAGGGAGCCGAGCCGCAGCTCGTCGGTCTGGTCGAACAGGGAGCCCTGGAGGTGCGTGGCCATGGATCCAGCGTAACCCCTGAATCGAAAATCTGTTCCTATATGTGGGCGGATTCTCCTCCGCCCCTCCGCACCCCTGTTGGATACGTTCGTGTATCGGATACATTCCCGTATCGAACGGAGGTCCGACATGGCGGTGGGGGAGACGACGGGGCGTGTCACCAGGCGCCGCGTCCGCACCCGGGCCAACCTGCTCGACGCCGCGTTCGCCGTGTTCGCGGCCAAGGGGTTCGGGCGCGTCTCCATCGAGGAGGTCTGCGAGGCCGCCGGGTACAGCCGGGGCGCCTTCTACTCCAACTTCGGCAGCCTGGACGAGCTGTTCTTCGCCCTGTACCGGCAGCGCGCCGACCAGATCGCCGACCAGGTCGCCGGGGCGCTCGCCGTCGACGGCCCCGGCCTGGACGTCCCGGCCGCCGTGGACCGGGTCACCGAGGTGCTGCTCCTCGACCGCGACTGGCTGCTGGTCAAGACGGACTTCCTGGTGCACGCCGCCCGGGACCCCGCCGTCGCCGCCACCCTGCTCGAACACCGCGCCCGGCTGCGCGCCGCGATCGCCGACCGCCTCGCCCGCGCCCGCGGCCACACCGCACTGCCCGCCGTGCTCGGCGGCACCGACGGCGCCGCCCACGCCGTCGTCGCCGCGTACGACGGCGTCACGACCCAGCTGCTGCTGGACCGCGACACCGGGCACGCCCGCGCCTGGCTGGGCCGGCTGCTCACCGCGCTGCTGACCGACGGCAGCGACACCACCGGACAGCGCACCACCGCATAGGAAGGGACGGTCGCCATGGACGCCGACGTCATCGTCGTCGGAGCGGGACTCGCCGGCCTCGTCGCCGCGCACGAACTGACCAGCCGGGGCCGCCGCGTCGCCCTGGTCGACCAGGAGAACGCCGCCAACCTCGGCGGACAGGCGTTCTGGTCCTTCGGCGGGCTCTTCCTCGTCGACTCGCCCGAACAGCGACGCCTGGGCATCAAGGACTCCTTCGACCTGGCCTGGAACGACTGGCAGGGCAGCGCCCGGTTCGACCGGGTCGAGGACGAGGACTCCTGGGGGGTGCGCTGGGCGCGCGCGTACGTCGAGTGGGCGGCCGGGGAGAAGCGCTCCTGGCTCGACGGGCACGGCATCACGTTCCTGCCGACCGTGGGCTGGGCCGAACGCGGCGACCTGCGCGCCCACGGCCACGGCAACTCGGTGCCCCGCTTCCACATCGCCTGGGGCACCGGCACCGGCGTCGTGGAGCCGTTCGTGCGGTACGCGAAGCAGGCCGCCCGCGACGGGCTGCTCACCTTCCACCACCGGCACCGGGTGGACGAGCTGATCGTGGAGGACGGCTCGGCGCACGGGGTGCGCGGCACCGTCCTCGCCGACGACGCCTCACCGCGCGGCGTCGCCTCCAACCGCGACGCCGCCGGCGAGTTCGAGCTGACCGCCCAGGCCGTCGTCGTCACCACCGGAGGCATCGGCGCCGACCACGACATCGTCCGCCGCCACTGGCCCGAGCGCCTGGGCACCCCGCCCGCCGAGATGGTCACCGGCGTCCCCGCCTACGTCGACGGGCGCATGCTCGACATCAGCGCCGAGGCCGGCGTACGCCTCGTCAACCGCGACCGCATGTGGCACTACACCGAGGGCATCCAGAACTGGGACCCGATCTGGCCCGGCCACGGCATCCGCATCCTGCCCGGCCCGTCCTCGATGTGGTTCGACGCCCTCGGACGCCGCCTGCCCGACCCCTGCCTGCCCGGCTACGACACCCTCGGCACCCTGCGGCACCTGCGCACCGACGCGGACATCGCCGGCCACGACCACTCCTGGTTCATCCTCACCCAGAAGATCGTCGAGAAGGAGTTCGCGCTCTCCGGCTCCGAGCAGAACCCCGACATCACCGCCAAGGACCGCGCCGGATTCCTCAAGGAACGCGTGCTCGGCAAGGGCGCCCCCGGCCCGGTGGCCGCCTTCCTGCGCCACGGCGCGGACTTCGTCACCGCCCCGACCCTGGAGCAGCTGGTCGACCGGATGAACCAGCTGACGGACAAGCCGCTGCTCGACGCGGCGGCCGTCCGGCGCCAGATCGAGGCCCGCGACCTGCAGATCGGCAACGCCTACAGCAAGGACGCGCAGATCCAGGGCATCCGCAACGCCCGCCGGTACATCGGCGACCGCCTGGGCCGCGTCGCCACCCCGCACCGCATCCTCGACCCCGCGGCCGGCCCGCTCATCGGCGTCAAGCTGCACATCCTGACCCGCAAGACCCTCGGCGGCATCCAGACCGACCTGGACTCCCGCGCCCTGGCCGCAGACGGCACCCCGGTCGACGGCCTCTACGCGGCCGGTGAGGTCGCCGGCTTCGGTGGCGGCGGTGTCCACGGCTACAACGCCCTGGAGGGCACCTTCCTCGGCGGCTGCCTCTTCTCCGGACGGGCGGCAGGACGCGCGGCGGCCCGGCAGGTGGGCTGAGCCCGGCCCGCCTCCCCGGGGGTGTCCGCCGCGGACACCCCCGGGGCCGTCACTCCTCCAGGAGGCGGGCCAGCACCGCGGCGTGACTCGTGTCGGGGGTCTTCGACGCCGTCAGCAGCGTCACGTCCCCCTCACCGGCTGTCTCCCGCAGCCGGGCCAGGAGCCCGGCCGCCTCCGGGGTGTCCAGCTCCGCCTCGTAACGGCCCGCGAACTCCTCGTAGGACGCCTCACCCGCGTGGTACCAGCGCCGCAGCTCGGTCGACGGGGTGAGGCCCTTGGGCCACTCGTCGACGCGGGCCGCGTCCTTGGACAGACCGCGCGGCCACAGCCGGTCGACCAGGACCCGCACCCCGTCCCCCGGCTCGGGCGGATCGTAGACGCGGCGGACGCGCACAGTCATGACCGGGCCTTCCTCTCGGACGGGCGGCGCCGGACACGCCGCGCCGGACCTGACGAGTTCCTCACACCTGTCCGTCAGGGTCGTCACATGATCCCGCACAAGCCCCGAGTCGTCCTGCTGGCCACCTCCCTCCTCCTCACCGGCTGCGGAGCCGGTGCCGTGGCGACACCCGGCGACAAGCCCGCGGCACCCGTCCGGACCACGACCGCCCCACCCCGCCCCACCGCCACGGCGACCGCCCTCCCACAGCAGCTGCCCGGACTGGGCCCCGAGACCCTGGCCCAGGTCCCGGTCCACACCTGGCAGGCCGTCGTCGTCACGGGTCACGGCAAGGACTCCGCCCGCTCCGACGTCGTCCTGTACACACGCACCGGCACCGGCTGGCGGGCCGGCGAGCGCTGGCCCGCCCACAACGCGCTGCGCGGCTGGACCGGCCACCACCGCGCCGGCGATCTGCGCTCGCCCGTCGGCGTCTTCACCCTCAGCGACGCCGGCGGCCTGCGGCCCGACCCCGGCACCAAGCTGCCCTACGACCACGGCCGGGGCTTCACCGCGACCGGCACCGGCTTCGAGGGCGAACCCCTCGCCGGGTCCTTCGACTACGTCGTCGCCATCGACTACAACCGCCGGCCCGGGACCACACCGCTCGACTGGACCCGCCCCCTCGGCGCCGGACGCGGCGGCGGCATCTGGTTCCACGTCGACCACGGCGGCCCCACCCAGGGCTGCGTCAGCCTCTCCCTGGATCACATGCGAACGCTGCTGCGCACCCTCGACCCCGCCCGGCATCCCGTCGTGGTCATGGGCGACGCCGCCTCCCTCGCCCGCTGACCCCGCCGGCCGAACGCTTAGGATCCGCCGCGTGTGCGCACATGTGCTGGTGGCCGAGGACGACGGGATGCAGGCCGAGCTGATACGCCGCTCCCTGCTCGCGGAGGGCCACACCGCGACTGTGGTCCACGACGGGCCGGCCGCCCTCGACGCCGCCCGCAGGCTGCGGCCCGACCTCGTCGTCCTGGACCTGATGCTGCCCGTGATCGACGGCTTCGGCGTCTGCCGGATGCTGCGCGGGAACGACGAGAACCCGGACATCCCGGTGCTGATGCTGACGGCCCGCTCCGCGGAGGACGACGTCCTGCTCGGCCTGGAGCTCGGCGCCGACGACTACATGACCAAGCCGTACAGCCCCCGCGAGCTGATGGCCCGCATCCGCACGGTGCTGCGGCGCAGCGGCCGGGCCGACGGCCGCCGGGAGGAACCCGTCGTACGGGCCGCCGGGATCAGCGTCGACCCGGCACGGCACGAGGTGCGGTGCGACGGGGAGCCGGTGGAGTGCACCCCGGCCGAGTTCCAGATCCTGCTCGCCATGACGGCCGAACCCGAACGGGTCTTCTCCCGGCGGCAGTTGCTGGAGTGCACGCGGGGCACCGACCGGGCCTCCACCGAACGGGCCGTGGACGTGCACATCATGAACCTGCGCAGGAAGATCGAGGCCGACCCGCGCCGGCCCGCCCGCCTGCTGACCGTGTTCGGCGTCGGCTACAAGCTGAGCGGAGGCCGGGGGTGAACCGGCGCATCCCGGTGCGCAAGCGCCTGCTGGTCCGGCTCCTGGTCGCCTCGGTGCTGATCGCCGTCTGCTCGGTGGCGGCGACCGCCTGGCTGGCGGTGGCGACCACCACCCGGGCACTGCGCGAGGAACAGGGCCAGGTCCTCGCCGAGGACATGGACGTCCTCGCCCGGCTCAGCGGGTACGCCGCCACCCACGCCGACTGGCGGGGCGTCGACCGGACCGTGCGGGACCTGGCCGGCCGCACCGGGCGGCGTATCGCCCTGACCACCACGGACCGTACGGTCCTCGCCGACTCGGCCGCGCCCGGCACCCCGCTGCCCCCGCGCGCCGCCGCCACCGTCGACCCCCTGCGCGTCGACACCTACACCGAGCACGGGGCACAGAGGGCCGGTGTCGACCCGAGGGCCGTGGGGCCGTACCGGCTCACCGCCTCCGAACGGGCCAAGCTCGACAAACTGGCCGTGGTGCGGCGCAACTGCTTCGCCCGCAACGGCTACGACACCTCCATCGTGCGCGCGCCGAGCGGCCGGCCGGTGGTCACCGACGTCGACGGTCCCGTCGCGGGCGGCACCGTCCCCGAGGAGTGTGCCGACGGACAGCTCAACACCCCCACCCCGACCGAGGACAAGGCTCTCAGCGACCTGTCCGCCCGTATCGCCTCCTGCCTCGGGAAACAGGGACTCACGCACGTGCCGCCCTCTCTCGGCGTCGACATCACGCGACTGGGCCTCTCCCCGCGCCCCTACGGGCGCAAGCCGACCGCCCACGACGAGCCGGAGGGGCCGGCCGCCGCCCAGCGCTGCACCGTCCAGGCCCGCCGGGCGCAACTCGACCCGTACGTCGCCCCCGTGGCCGAACTGTTCCTGGGCGGCGGCGACACGACCGCCCCCGTCCGCTTCGACATGTCGCCGGCCAACAAGGCCAAGGTCGCGGGCGCCGCCGGCCTGGTGCTCGCCGTCACCGTGCTGGTCTCCGCCGTCGTCGCGACCCGGCTGGTCAGACCGCTGCGCGCGCTGACCGCGGCGGCCCAGCAGCCGCCCGAACGGCATGTGCGGGTGCCCGTCACCACCCGCGACGAGACCGGCGTCCTCGCCGCCGCCTTCAACGAACTCACCGAGCGCCGCGAACGGTTGGAGGCCCAGCGCAAGGCGATGGTCAGCGACATCGCGCACGAACTGCGCAGCCCGCTCACCAACATCCGCGGCTGGCTCGAGGTCACGCGCGACGGAGTCGTCGACCCCGACCCCGCCCTGCTGGCCTCGCTGCACGAGGAGGCCCTGGTCCTGCAGCGGGTCATCGACGACCTGCAGGACCTCGCCGCCGCCGACGCGGGCACCCTGCGCCTGCACCGCGAACCCGTCCGCGCCGACGAACTCCTCGGCCAGGTCGCCGCAGCCCACCAGGTCGCCGCCGACGCCGCGGGGGTCGCCCTGCGCACCACCGCCGAGGGGACGCCCTGGCTGGACGCCGACCCCGTCCGGATGCGGCAGGCGCTGGGCAACCTGGTGTCCAACGCGCTGCGGCACACCCCGTCCGGCGGCACGGTCACGCTCTCCGCCCGGCCCGGCGACGACGACGTCGTCCTGGAGGTCGCCGACACCGGGACCGGGATCGCACCCGACGATCTGCCGCACGTCTTCGAGCGGTTCTGGCGCGCGGAGAAGTCCCGCAGCCGACGTACCGGGGGCAGCGGGCTCGGCCTGCCGATCGTCCGGCAACTGACCGCCGCGCACGGCGGGACCGCCGAGGCGGCCGGTGCGCCGGGCGCAGGCGCGGTGTTCACGCTGCGGCTCCCGGCGGGCGAGGCGCCCGAGTGAAACGCCCGGCGGGGTGGTGCCCCGCCGGGCGTCCGGTCATCCGGCGCGCTCCCGCAGGGCCCGCCGTTCCGCCTCGCTCGTGCCGCCCCAGACCCCGGTGAACTGGTCCATGTCCAGCGCCCAGCGCAGGCACGCCTCCCGCACCGGGCAGCGCCGGCACACGGCCTTCGCCTCCTCGGTCTGCATCAGGGTCGGCCCGGAGGTGCCGATCGGATAGAAGAGGTCGGGGTCCTCATGGCGGCAGGCGGCGTGGTCTCGCCAGTCGTCCATCAAAGTCACCTGCGATCGTCGACGTGCCCTCGGTGGAGGAATTACTCGGTTTCGAGTCGCCTGTCGACCCGCGGTGAAACCCGGCGGGGCTCCGCGGAATCAGGTCACTGCTCGCGCATGCCCCACGGGGAGCCGTAGGCGGTGAGCAGATCCAGGAACGGCCGGGCCGGGAACGCCTCCGGTCCGAGCACACCCGCCCCCGACCAGGCGCCGGTGGCCAGGAGTTCGAGGGCGACCACCGGGTTGAGGGCCGTCTGCCAGACCACGGCCTGGGAGCCGTACTCCGTCATCGACCACTGGTTGTCGACCACGTGGTACAGGTACACCTCGCGCGGCGCGCCGTCCTTCACGCCCCGCACCCAGGTGCCCGCGCAGGTCTTCCCGTGCATCCGCTCGCCCAGCGTCGCCGGGTCCGGCAGGCACGCGGCGACGACGTCCCGCGGCGAGACCCGCACCGGCCCGTCCGCGCCCGGCACGGTCACCGGCTCGGTCCGGTCGAGCCCCAGCAGGTGCAGCGTCTTGAGGGTGTCGACGAACTCCTGGCCGAGACCGTACTTGAAGGTGACCCGGCGCGCGTCCACCCAGCGCGGCACGAGCAGCACCTCCTCGTGCTCCACGTTCACGCACTCGACCGGGCCGATGCCCTCCGGGAAGTCGAACACCTCGGGCTCGCTGAACGGCGCCGTGGTGAACCAGCCGCGGTCCTTCTCGTAGACGACCGGCGGGTTGAGGCACTCCTCGATGGTGGTCCAGATGCTGAACGAGGGGGCGAAGTCGTAGCCGTCGACGGTGAGGTTCGCGCCGTCGCGCACCCCGATCTCCTCGATCTCGTCGAAGAGTTCGTCGGCCGCGTAGCGGGCGAAGACGTCCGACAGGCCGGGCTCCACGCCCATGCCGACCAGGGCGAGCGCGCCCGCCTTCTCCCAGTCGGCCGCCTGCTCGAACTGGGCGTCCCCGAGCTTGACCCCGCACTCCTCGTAGGGACGGTCGGGGTGCGGCTTCGACAGGGACATCGCCATGTCGACATAGGTGGCCCCGGCGGTGCGCGCGGCCTGGAACAGCGGCATCACGAAGCGCGGGTCGGTCGCGTTGAGCAGCACGTCGCAGGCGTGCCGCTCCAGCAGCGCGGCCACGGCCGGCTCGTCGCTCGCGTCGACGTGCTCGGCGCGGAAGCGCGCGTCGCCGTCGAGTGCGGCGACCGCGGCCTCGGCTCGCGCGAGGTCGTAGTCGGCGACGACCATCGCCTCGAAGAACGGACGCCGGGCGGCGATCCGGGTGATGGCGGTACCCACCCCGCCGGCTCCCACGAGCAGTACACGCATGACAAGACTCCCTCGGCTGAAGGCGGACGACGTGGTGGGGCCCCGGGTGGGATGCAACGCCGCCCCGCCACGTAAGGTCAATGCCGTTGGCATAAGGATGGAGGACGGGATGCCGAAAGCGGTCGTACCGGAGGAGAAGCGGCGCCGGCGTCGCCCCACCAGGAGCGGCATCGTGCTGTCCGAGCGCCTCATAGTCGACACGGCGCTGCGCATGCTCGCCGAGCACGGCAGCGCCGGCCTCACCGCCCGCCGGCTCGGCCTCGCCCTGGACGCCGACCCGAGCACGCTGTACCGCTACTTCCGGGGCATGGACGACCTGACCCTGGCCATCGGAGACGCCCTGATCGGCCGCGCCCTGGAGGGCTGGGAGCCCACGGGGGGGTGGCGCGCCGACCTGCGGACCGTCGGCACCCGCATCCACGCCGCCTACGTCGCCCACCCGCACGCCGCCGTACTGACCACGAGCCGTGTCACGGGACGGGCCAACGAGCTCGCCGCCGACGAGACCGTGCTGGACATCCTGCGCACGGCCGGCTTCCCGCTGCCCGACACCGTGCGCGTCTACCACGCCTTCATCGACCAGACGCTGGCCTTCGCCGCGTTGGACGCGGCCTCGCTGACGCTGCCGAGCGCGTCGCTGCGCGCCGACGAGGAGAAGTGGCGCTCGACGTACGCCCGGCTGCCGCACACCACCCATCCCCGGATCGCCGAGGCGGCGCCGCTGCTGGCCCGGCACATGGTGACCAGCGCGTATCCGACGGCCCTGGAGATGCTGCTGGACGCGGCGGAGGCCCGGCTCACCGCCTGCCGCGCCTGACTCCGCGGGCCCCTCAGGTGCGCAGCGCCTCGCGGGCGGCGGCCACGACCGCCTCCGTCACCGTGACCAGGGCCGGCGAGTGCAACTTCCACTGCTGCCAGTACAGCGGGACGTCGACCGGCCGCTCCGGGGCCAGGGAGACCAGCCGTCCCTCCGCGACGAGCGGCTCCGCCTGCGCCTCGGGGATCATGCCCCAGCCCAGTCCGGCGAGCACGGCGGACAGGAAGCCCTCGGAGGTGGGCATCCGGTGGCGCGTGGGGCCGGCGTGCGCGGCGCCGCCCCCCAGCCCCCGCACGAAGGCGTCCTGCAGGTCGTCACTGCGGTCGAAGGTCATGACGGGGGCCGCCGCCAGGGTGTCCGCGAGCGGCCCGGTCAGATAGCGGCCGGGGAACTCCGGGCCGGCCGCGGCGAGGTAGCGCATCCGGCCCAGCGTCCGTACCGAGCAGCCCGCGACGGGCTCGGCCGAGGAGGTCACCGCGGCCATCACGAGGCCCTCGCGCAGCAGGGTCGCCGTCCGGCTCTCGTCCTCCCGGCTCAGCTCGAAGCAGAGCGGCGGCTCGTGGCGGACCCGGGTGAGGGCGGGCAGGAACCAGGTGGCGAGCGAGTCGGCGTTGACCGCGACCGACACCCGTGTCGCCTCGGCTCGCCCGTTCATGCCCAGCTCGGCCCGCGCGTCGCGTTCCAGCCGGGCCAGCTGGCGGGCGAACCGGACGACGATCCGGCCGGACTCGGTCGGCCGCACCGGCTTGGTCCGCACGAGCAGCACCCGCCCGGTGCGCTGCTCCAGCGCCTTGACCCGCTGGCTCACCGCCGACGGCGTCACGTGCAGGGCGGCGGCGGCCGCGTCGAACGTCCCCTCGTCCACCACCGCCAGCAGGGTCCGGACCTGGTCCAGGGGCAGCTCGGTCAGCTCCGTCTTCATGTGCGCTAAGGATACGTAAGAATCTTTAGCTGTACGCCGGGAGATCACCTGTCTAGCGTCGACCTCATGACCAGCGCCCTGACCACCGCCGTCGCCGGATTCGGCACCGGCCTCTCCCTGATCGTCGCCATCGGCGCGCAGAACGCCTTCGTCCTGCGCCAAGGCATCCGCCGCGACGCCGTCCTCGCCGTCGTCGGCATCTGCGCCCTGTCCGACGCGCTCCTGATCGCCCTCGGGGTGGCCGGGGTCGGCGCGGTCGTCGTGGCGTGGCCGGGGGTGCTGACGGCGGTGGCCTGGGTGGGCGGGCTGTTCCTGCTCGGTTACGGCGTGCTGGCCGCCCGGAGGGTGCTGCGGCCGTCCGGCGCCCTGGTCACCGACGGCGACGCGGCGGGCTCACGGCGCCGGGCGGTGCTGACCTGCCTCGCCATGACCTGGCTGAACCCGCACGTCTACCTCGACACCGTCTTCCTGCTCGGCACCATCGCCGCCGACCGGGGCCCCCTGCGCTGGACGTTCGGGCTCGGCGCCGCGGTGGCCAGCCTGTGCTGGTTCGCGGCGCTCGGCTTCGGGGCCCGCCTGCTGAGCCGCCACCTCGCCAGGCCGGGCGCCTGGCGGGTGCTGGACGCGGTGATCGCCGTCACGATGATCGCCCTCGGCGCCTCCCTGATCGCCGGAACCTGAGACGCCCGTCCGCACACCCGGCCGGTACTGCGATAGTGATCCCCGGACAAAAAGATGTAACGAGCATCCAGGAAGCCCGTGGACACCAGCGAGAGCAGCATCGACCCGCAGGAGAAGGAACCCTCCGCGACACCCGCCGCACCTCCGGGCCGGCGCCGCTGGGCCATGGACACCCGGCCGCTGCGCCGCCCCGCCTACCGGCGGCTGTGGTCGTCGACCATCGTCACCGCCGTCGGCAGCCAGCTCACCGCGGTCGCCGTCCCCAAGCAGGTCTACGACATCACCGGCTCCTCGGCCTGGGTGGGCGCCGCGAGCCTCGCCGGGCTGGTGCCGCTCACCGTGTTCGCGCTGTGGGGCGGCGCGATCGCCGACAGCATGGACCGCCGCCGGCTGCTGCTGATCACCAACATCGGGATAGCCGTGACCTCGGTGCTGTTCTGGCTCCAGGCCGCCGCCGGGCTGGAGTCGGTCGCCGTGCTGATGGTGCTGCTCGCGCTCCAGCAGGCCTTCTGGGGCCTGAACTCTCCGGCCCGCAACGCCTCGATCGCCCGGCTGGTGCCGGAGGACGAACTCGCCGCCGCCAACGCCCTCGGCTCCACCGTCATGCAGACCGGGCAGGTCGTCGGGCCGCTGCTGGCCGGGGTGCTGATCCCGGTGGTCGGTCTGGCCGAGCTGTATCTGATCGACGCCCTGGCGCTGTGCGTCACGGTGTGGGCGGTGTACCGGCTGCCCGCGCTGCCGCCCCTGGCCGCCGCCGTCCGGCGCCGCGCCGGGCTGCGGGAGATCGCGGAGGGCTTCCGCTACATCTCGCTGCACAAGGTGCTGCTGCTGTCCTTCCTCGCCGACATCATCGCGATGGTCTTCGGGATGCCCCGCGCGCTGTTCCCGCAGCTGGCGAGCGAGACGTACGGCTCCTACGGGGAGGGGCTCGCCCTCGGCCTGCTGTTCGCGGCCGTCCCGGTCGGCGCGGTGGCCGGCGGGCTGTTCTCCGGCACCTACTCCCGGGCCCGCCGGCACGGCTGGATGGTGATCGGCTCGGTCGTCGCCTGGGGGCTGGCCGTGACCGCCTTCGGGCTCAGTTCCAGCCTGTGGCTCGCGGTGGTGTTCCTGGCCCTGGCCGGGGTCGCCGACATGGTGTCCATGGTCTTCCGCGGGGCGATCCTGCTGTCCGCCGCCAGCGACGAGATGCGCGGCCGGATGCAGGGCGTGTTCACCGTCGTCGTCGCGGGCGGCCCGCGCCTCGCCGACGTCCTGCACGGCACGGCGGGCTCGGCGTTCGGCGCGCGCACCGCTACGGCGGGCGGCGGCCTGCTGGTCGTCGTCCTGATGCTGGGCCTGGCCGCGGCGGTACCGGCCCTGCGCCGCTACCGCGTCTGACGGCGCTCAGTACACGGTGCGCCGCGCCTGCGCGTGCCGCTCCATCAGCTGCCCGCGGGTCATCTCGAGGCGGTGCGCGAGGATCTCGGCGACGTAGCGCACCAGCGTGAGCCCGAGCGCGGTGTCCTCGTCGCAGAGCCGCAGCACCGCGGCCGCCTCGAACTCGTACGCCCGCACCGGGCTGAAGGCCTCCGCGCCGAAGTCCCACTGGTACGGCGGGAACAGCCACGACCAGCCGAGCAGGTCACCGGCGCCGAGGCTGGCCACGGTGATCCGCTGGGTGGCGGACACCTGCTGGTCCAGGGTGACGGCCCCGGAGCGGATGACCCAGAAGCGGTCGGCCGTACCGCCGGACTCGAAGATGCGGGTGTCCTCCGGGAAGGAGGTCTCCCGGGCGAGCGTCATCAGGCGCTGACGCTGCGGCGGTGGAAGGGCGGTCAGCAGTTTGATCGCTTTGGTCATGGCAGGGGGCTCCTCACCGACGACAGGCATTCCGGTGTTTCCCTGCGTCCATTGGAGCGGCTGCGGCGGCCGGGGGCACCTCGGCGGCGGGCGGTTCCGGCCGGCGGCCCGTGCGACCGGCCCGCGCGGGCGGGAAGCGGGCAGGATGAGGGCAGGAAGCGGGCATGAAAAAGCCCTGGCTGGACGGGGGAAGCCAGCCAGGGCTGTCAGAGGTGGTTCACGGGGGACGGATACGGTCGACCCCGTGACCACGTATGGATGAACCGTAAACCATTCCTTCGGCGTCTCGGTAATCGAGACCGGGGTACGTGACCCGTTTCACTCCCATCGGAGCCTTCACGGGTGATCGGCGTTCTTTCCCGGGGTCAGGATCTCGTCCAGCACGGTGAGAACCGCCTCGTACGTCAGGGTCCGCACGCCGGCGTCCCGAGCCCCCTCGGGATCGGTGGCGCGCAACTCCTCGCTCCGCCCCCTCCACGTCCGCTCCTCCTGCCGCGCCCAGGCCCGGGCGCGCTGCATCCGCCGCAACAGTTCGTCTGCGTCCACGACATCGGTCATGCACACCGCCTACCCCGCCGGGGCCCGATGCGCTCATCCCTCCGACGCCTTCACGGGCACGTCCAGCGGACGGGCCAGACCGGTGACGGCCTCGTCCAGACGCTGCAGATGCCGCAGCACGTGCTCGGTGACCCGGCCCTGCCCCGGCGGGGCCGGCGCGCTCGGCCCCAGCAGCGAGGCGATGCTCGGACCGGTCTCGATCGTGTCGCCGGCGTCCTCGTCGGTGACGTGCGCGGTGATCGCCTCCAGGTTCCGCCCGATCCGGCCCGTCGCGCCGCGCAGCCGGGGGTCGGGCGCGATCGAGGGACGGCTGAGCAGCAGCTCGGCCGACGCGGCCAGGGTGCGCGCGTGGTACGCGCATGTCTCCAGCAGCGCCACGACATAGCGGGCGGTCTCCCGGCGGGACCGCAGCGGCGTCGCCGGATGCGTCAGCGGCTGGACGGCGGACCGCAGATCGGCCAGCGCCTGGTCCAGGTCGCGGGCCTGGTCCATCAGGTCCCCGGGCGGCCCGCCGCTGAGCTGGTCCACGGCGCTGTCCGTCACCTCCCCGAGCCGCCGCAGCACCGTGGCGAGCAGGTCGTTGGTCCGCCGGTCGGTCCGCACCGGCAGCACGAACGCCGCAGCGATCACCCCGCAGGCCGCGCCGAGCGCCGTCTCGCCGACCCGCAGCACGAGCACCGACAGGCTGTAGGTGTGCAGCAGGGTGTACAGCAGGCCCAGCGCCGCCGTCACGAAGAACGACGACAGCGTGTACGACAGCGGCGCCGAATAGAACATCGCGAACACGAACAGCAGGACCAGCGCGAACGCCGTCCCCGTGTGGTGCCCGACCGCGCCCGCCAGCACGATGCCGGCCAGGACCCCCAGCACCGTGCCGACCAGCCGGCGCGAGCCCTTGACCAGGATCTCGCCGGTGGACGCGGTGTTCAGGAACACGATCCAGCACGTCAGCACCGCCCAGTACCAGCGGTCCCGCGACAGCAGCTCCCCGCCCACGATGGCCAGCAGCGACCCCACCGCGACCTGCACGGCGGCCCGCGTGGTCCGCCGCTCCAGCCCTGTCGCCTCCTCCTTGGACTCCTCCTCTTCCTCCGCGTCGAGGACCGCGTCCTCCGCGTCCAGCTCCTCCCGGGAGCGCGCCGTCGCCGGGGAGTCGTCCGACTCGTCCTGGGCCCCGCCCAGCGCGATCCGCAGTCCGAGGACCGCCCGCGCCGTGTCGCCGACGGCCCGGAAGGCGTCCTGCACGGCCGGGGACGCGACGGGCACGTTCTCCTCGTCCCGGTAGCCGAGGAGCCGGTTGCGCAGATGGGCGACGCCGGTTCCGCCGGCCGCCTCGACCGGGCGCAGCACCAGCACCCGCAACGCGTCCAGGTCGCGGCGCAGCGCCGTCGTCGCCTCCTCGCGCACCGGCTGCCGGCCGCCCGACGGCACCGGCGCCCCCGGCAGATGCAGGGCCAGCGTGTCCACGCGCTCGGCGCCGCGCGCCCGCAGCAGCGCCAGCCCCAGTCGCTCGGCGGCGATCTCGGCGTCCGCGATGCGCCGCTGGACGAGCCGGGCCACCGCCTCGTCGGCGGTCCCGTCCGCGAGCCGCCCCTGGATCAGCAGCGCCGTCTCGTGCAGCCGCGCGGTGCCCTCCCGCACCCGCCGCAGCGCCCGGTCCGCCTCGTCCGGCCCGGCGTCGAGCAGGTCGAGCTGGGCCGACAGCAGCTGGGCCATCCGGGCCCGGAAGGCGCTCCGCAGCCGCTCCAGCACGCCGACCGGCGTCTCCGGGACCAGCGCGAACCGCATCAGCGCACTGCACCCGAAGGCCACGGCCACCGCCGCGTACAGCTCGGGCAGCCCCTCGGGGGTGGCCCCGACGAAGAGGGCCACGAAGTACATCTGGAAGCCGATCAGGCCGAGCGCGGTGCCCCGGTCGCCGAATCTGCGCCCGTAGACGGCACAGAAGATCAGCGCGACGAAGACGAGGTCCCCGCCCACGACCCTGTGGTGCAGCAAGGACGCGAGCGACATCGACGCCAACGCCACCGGCAGGCCGACGGCCAGGGTGACCGCCTGCCGGGAGCGCTGCTTCTCACGGATGGCGAAGGTGGAGACCATCGCGACCAGTGCCCCGGTCACCAGGTGCGGCAGATCCGTGCCGAGGACGGCCAGCACGGTGACCGTCAGGCCGATCGCCCCCACCGTCCGCACGGCCGCCGCCAGCCTCAGCAGACCAGGGTCCGACGCCGCGACACGGTCCCTCAGCCGCGCCCGCGCCGTATCCTCCGCCGCCCTCACGCCGCCCCGCTCATTTCCCCGCCACCGTCACGAGGACGTGCCGGCGTCTGCGCCCCCGTCCTGTGCGGCGATCTGCTTCTTGAGCTGCTCCGGCGTCAGATACGCGTGCGTGAACTCGAAGTCCTTCAGCTTGGCGGGCCGGCGCGCCTGGAACCCGGTGCGCACGAAGTCGTCGCCGGCGACGGCGTTCAGCATCCAGTTCGTCATGACGCGGGCCTTGGCGACGTTGGTGCGCAGAGCCGACCAGTGGTAGCCACGGGCCACCGCCACCGCGGGCAGGCCCTTCAGCTCCACCCCGAGCGGCTTGGACACGGCGTCGAAGCCGCCGAGGTCGACGACCAGGCCGAGGTCCTTGTGCTCGTACGGCCGCAGCGGCTGGCTGCGCATCGCGGCGATGACGTTGTCGGCGGCCACCTTGCCCTGGCGCATGGCGTGCTGCGCGGTGGGCGGGCACACCGCGCCCTCCTCGTCCTTGGCCAGGTCGGGCACCGCGGCGGCGTCGCCGAGCGCGAAGACGCCGTCGTGCCCGGGCAGGCACATCTCGGGGGTCACCGCGAGCCGGCCGCGGACCGTCTCCGCGCCGAGCGTGCCGATCAGCGGGCTGGCCACGACACCGGCGGTCCAGATCAGCGTGTGCGTGGGCACCACCCGGCCGTCCGTGAAGGTGACCTCCTCGGGGCCGGCCTTCGCGATGGACACGCCGAGGGAGATCTCGATGCCGCGCCGGCGCAGGATCTCCTGCGCGTCCCGGCCCAGCTTGTCGCCGAGTTCGGGCATCAGCTTCGGCGCGATGTCGATCAGATGCCACTTGATCAGCCGCGGATCGAGCCGCGGATAGCGCTTGACCGCGTTGTGGGTCAGCATCTGCAGGCAGGCCGCCGTCTCGGTGCCGGCGTACCCGCCGCCGACCACGACGAACTGGAGCCGGGCCGCCCGCTCGGCGGGGTCCTGGCAGGCGTCGGCGAGGTCGAGCTGCGAGATGACGTGGTCGCGCAGATAGGCGGCCTCCGCCAGCGTCTTCATCCCGAACGCGTGGTCGACGAGCCCCGGGATGTCGAAGGTGCGCGTGACACTGCCGGGCGCCAGCACGATGTAGTCGTAGGGCTCGTTGACGATGCGGTCGGTGATGGTGCGCACGACGCACACCTTGGACGCGAGGTCGACCCCGATGGCGCCGCCCGGGATGATCCGGGTGCGGTACCTCCGGCTGCGGCGCAGCGACAGGGCGATGGACTGCGGGGTGAGCACACCGGAGGCCACCTGGGGCAGCAACGGCAGGTAGAGCTGGAAGGAGGACGGGGTCACCAGGGTGATCTCGGCCTCGTCGGGAGAGAGCTTGCGTTCGAGCCGGCGTACGCATCCGACTCCCGCGAAGCCCGCGCCAACCACCAGGATCCTGGGTCGTGTCACGCTGATCATCCCTTCTGCGGCTCCAGGCGGTCTGCCTCGATGTCGTTCGCCTGCCCCTGAATCGCCGCTTCGCACGCCTCGATCCCATCGCGCCCGGGGACGTTCCGCCAGCCGGGAGGGGCAGGCAGATGAACGCGGCCGTCAGCCGAACACGCTGTCGCCCTCGTCCCAGTGCGCCACCTCGTCCGACAACTGCTCGCGCGGCACCCGCGAACGTGCCTGGTACATCGCGTCGATCTGCGCCTCGTAGTGCCGCACGATCGCGTCCCGGCGCAGCTTCATCGACGGCGTCAGCAGACCGCTGGCCACGTCGAACGCCTCCGGCAGCACCCGGAACACGCGGATCGACTCCGGACGCGACACCGCGCTGTTGGCGGCGGCCACGGCCCGGCCGATCTCCTCCCGCAGCGCGTTCTCCTCCCGTGCCTCGCGGGCCCGCGCGTCGCTGCGGGCCGCCAGGGAGTCCCGCCAGAACGCCAGGAACTCCGGGTCCAGGGTGATCAGCGCCCCGATACAGGGCCGGTTGTCGCCCACCACCACGGCCTGGTGGACCAGCGGATGCTGCCGCAGCCGCTGCTCCAGGAGCGCCGGTGAGACGCTCTTGCCGCTGCTCGTGATGATGACGTCCTTCTTGCGGCCCGTGATCGTCAGATAGCCGTCGGAGTCCAGCCGTCCGAGGTCCCCGGTCGCCAGCCAGCCGCCGCGCAGCGCGGTCCGCGTCGCGTCCTCGTTGTTGACGTAGCCCTGGAACACCGACGGCCCGCGCACCAGGATCTCCCCGTCGTCGGCCACCCGGATGTCCACGCCCGGCAGCGCCTGGCCCACCGTGCCCGACATCTCGCGGCCCAGCGGCTGCGCGGTCACCCCGCCGCAGGTCTCGGTCAGGCCGTAGCCGTCGTTGACGTAGATGCCGATGCCCTCGAAGAACAGCGACAGTTCGCGGTTGAGGGGCGAACCGCCGGAGGTGGCCCGGCACACCCGGCCGCCCAGCGCCTCCCGCAGCTTGCGGTACACCGTGCGCTCGTACAGGGCGTGCTGCAGCCGCAGGTCGAAGCCGGGGCCGGGCCCGCCGCCCAGGCGGTGGCGCTCCAGCGCCGCCGCGAAGTCCCGCGCGGTGTCCGCGGCCCGCTCGAACAGGGCGCCGCGGCCGGACTGCTGGGCCGCGCGCAGGAAGTTCTTGTAGATCTTCTCGAAGATCGACGGGACGGCCGTGAAGTATGTCGGGCGGAACGTCCGCAGCGCCGAGGCGAGCGCCTCCCCGCTGAGATCCGGCTCGTGCCCCATCAGCATCCCGCCGCGGACGCACAGGCCCTGCACGAGCAGCCCGTACACATGGGAGAACGGCAGGAAGGCGAGGACGGAGCCCTGCCGCTCGCCGGGCGGGACGACCGTGTGGCCCCAGCCCGCCAGGAGCGTGTCGCAGGGGCTCGCCAGCCCCTGGTGGCTGAGCGCGCAGCCCAGCGGGCGGCCCGTCGTCCCCGAGGTGTACATGATCGCCGCGGTGGAGTCGGGCAGCACGATGCGGCGCAGCGACTCGACGGTCGCGAACGGCACGAACTCGCCCGCCTCGACGAGCTGCTGGAGCCCGCCGGCGTCCAGCTGCCACACATGCTTCAGCCTGGGCAGCGTCCCGCACACCGACCCGACCGTCATGATCGCCTGCTCGTCCTCGACGACGACGGCCACGCACTCGGCGTCCCGCAGGATGTACTCGACCTGGTCGCGCGACGACGTCGGGTAGATCGGCACCACCTCGGCGCCCACCGCCCACAGCGCGTAGCCGAACACGGTCCACTCGTAGCGGGTGCGCGCCATCACGGCGACGCGGTGGCCCGGGGAGATGCCGGACGCGATCAGGCCCTTGGCGAGGGCGGTGACCTCGTCGCGCACCTCGACGGCGGTGACCTCCTCCCAGGTGGTGGCGGAGGGGTGCGGGCGGCGCGCGAGCAACGGGAGCGTGGGATCGGCGGCGGCCGTCTCGAAGAGGCTGTCGGCGAGCCCTCCTGTCAGGGGCCGGACGGGCGGGGGAGCGAGGCCGAGGTCGCGCATGCGCTGCTCCTGTTATGTACCGGGTGTGACATCACCGATGAGTTCTGTTATCGGCGTCGCCCGAATCTAGCCCAGCCGGGAGCGTGTGGTGCCCTGATCTGACAATTGACGTCGTTCGGTGATCTCGGCCGGAAGGGGGAACCCGGAGCGCATGACACACGCGACCCCCCAACCGAACTCAGAACCCAGCCGGCGCCCGAACCCCGACCCGGAGCCCGAGCGCACCACGGGCCTCGAACCGGGCGGTTCCGTGCCGCCCGGCGAGACCCCGCCCGCCGAGAGCAGCATGCCCGGCGCGGGCCCCCGCGAGACCCACAACCCGACCACCGGCTGGGCGAAGGCCCCGCTGACCCTGATCCTCGTCGTCACGGCGCTGATCGCCGCGTTCTTCCTCGTCTACGCCCTGATCCTGATCTTCTGACCCGGGCCTCCTTGAACGGGGCCACGACCCCTCACAGGCCCGGTGTGAGCCACACCGTGGCCAGCGGGGGCAGCGTCAGGCGCAGCCGCCCGTCCTCCGGCTTGAGCGGGCCGGGGTTGGTGACGTCGCTGCCGCCGTACCGCGCGGCGTCGGTGTTCAGGGTCTCGCGCCACGCCGTGACGTGGTCCGGGACCCACAGACCGTAGTCGTGCCGGACCACCGGAGAGAAGTTGGAGACGCAGAACAGCGGCACACCCTCGGCGTCGTAGCGCAGGAACGCGAAGACGTTGTCGTCGGCGGCGTCCCCCAGCGACCACTGGAAGCCGCCGGGATCGGTGTCGCGCTGCCACAGCGCCGGCGTCGCCTGGTACGCGGTGTTCAGATCACGGACCAGATCCCGCACCCCCCGGTGATCACCGGCCGAGGCGTACCCGGGATCGAGCAGCCACCACTCCGGGCCGTGGGCCTCCGACCACTCCGCGCCCTGCGCGAACTCCTGCCCCATGAACAGCAGCTGCTTGCCGGGGTGCGCCCACATGAAGCCCAGATACGCGCGGTGGTTCGCCCGGCGCTGCCACCAGTCGCCCGGCATCTTCGACACGAGCGCCTGCTTGCCGTGGACGACCTCGTCGTGCGAGATCGGCAGGACGTAGTTCTCGCTGTAGGCGTACACCATCGAGAACGTCATCTCGTTGTGGTGGTACTTGCGGTGCACGGGCTCCTTGGCGATGTACTCCAGCGAGTCGTGCATCCAGCCCATGTTCCACTTGAGCCCGAAGCCCAGCCCGCCGCTGTCCGTCGGCCTGGTCACGCCCTCCCAGGCCGTCGACTCCTCGGCGATCGTGACGACCCCGGGATTGCGCCGGTAGACCGTCGCGTTCATCTCCTGGAGGAACGCCATCGCGGCCAGGTCCTCCCGCCCGCCGAAGGCGTTCGGCGCCCACTGCCCGGACTCGCGCGAATAGTCCAGGTAGAGCATCGAGGCGACCGCGTCGACCCGCAGCCCGTCGATGTGGAACTCCTCGCACCAGTACGTGGCGTTCGCGACCAGGAAGTTGCGCACCTCGGTCCGCTCGGTCCGCCCGAAGTCGAACTCCAGGGTGCCCCAGTCCGGGTGCTCGGCCCGCCGGGCGTCCCCGGGCTCGTACAGCGGGTCCCCGTCGAACCGGGCCAGCGCCCAGTCGTCCTTCGGGAAGTGCGCCGGGACCCAGTCCATGATCACGCCGATGCCGGCCCGGTGCAGCGAGTCGACCAGGTACTTGAAGTCGTCCGGGCTGCCGAGCCGGGACATGGGCGCGTAGAAGCCGGTCACCTGGTAGCCCCAGGACCCGGCGAACGGGTGCTGCGCCACCGGCATGAACTCGACGTGCGTGAACCCGAGGTCGGCGACGTACGCGGGCAGCTCCTCGGCGAGCTGACGGTACGTCAGTCCTGGCCGCCAGGACGGCAGGTGCACCTCGTACACGGACAGCGGGGCCTCGTGCACCGGGACGTCACCGCGGTGCGCCATCCACCGCGCGTCGCCCCACTCGTAGTGCGAGGCGTGCACCACGGACGCCGTGTCCGGCGGCACCTCCGCGCACCGCGCCATCGGGTCGGCCCGCAGGAAGCGCTGCCCGTACCGCGAGGTGATCTCGAACTTGTACCGGGTGCCCTCGCCGATGCCGGGCAGGAACAGCTCCCACACCCCGGACGCGCCGAGGGAACGCATCGGGAACGCCGTCCCGTCCCAGTGGCAGAAGTCCCCGGCGACCCGCACGCCCTGCGCGTTCGGCGCCCAGACCGTGAAGCGGGTGCCGCGCACGCCCTGGTGCTCCATGGGCTCGGCGCCGAGCGCCTTCCACAGCTCCTCGTGCCGGCCCTCCCGGATCAGGTGGAGGTCGAGCTCGCCCAGGGCCGGCAGGAAGCGGTACGGGTCGTGCGTCTCGTGCTCGTCGCCGCCGTCCTCCTGGTACGACACCAGCAGGGTGTACGCGGGGATCCGCGGCAGCGGCAGCAGCGTGGAGAACAGGCCGCCGCCCTCCGAGACCAGCGCGGTGCGCTCGCCGTCCACCAGGACGCTCACCGCCCGCGCGAACGGGCGCAGCGCGCGTACCGCGATCCCGCCGGGGACGGGATGCGCCCCGAGCAGGGCGTGCGGATCGTGGTGGGTGCCCGCCAGCAGGCGGTCACGGTCGCCGGGGTCCAGGGCCGGAGCGGGCGCGCTCCGGCCCGCTCCGGCCGACTCGGGGCGCGAGGTCTCGTGCAGGGCCATCGGTCAGGCTCCTCTCACGGCGAGGCGTTCGATCGCCGCCATAGGTACGGGCAACCAGTCGGGTCGGTGCCGGGCCTCGTACAGCACCTCGTACACGGCGCGGTCGGTCTCGTAGGCACGGAGCAGTCCGTGCTTCTTGCGCGGGTCCCACCCGGCGAGCGAGGCGTAGCCCGCGCAGTAGGCCTCACGGCAGCGGCGCGCCCACTCCGGGCGCCACGGCCGGCGCTGCCGGGCGGCGTAGTCGAAGGAGCGCAGCATCCCGGCGATGTCGCGCACCGGGGAGTGCACGCCCCGCCGTTCGGCGAGCGGGCGGGACGGCTCGCCCTCGAAGTCGATGACGAACCACTCGCGCCCGGCCCGCAGCACCTGACCCAGATGCAGGTCGCCGTGGATGCGCTGGTCCGGTGGGCCCGGATCGCAGCCGGCGAGCGCGCCGAAGGCCGTGCGCAGCCCGGGGACATGGGGCTGGAGCGCGGGCACGAAGTGCGCGGCGAGCTCCAGACGTTCGGTCATGGCGGCCGCCATCCGGCCGTTCTCGCCGTGCGCGCGGGACGGGAACGCCGACGCCAGCGCCAGATGCACCTCGGCCGTCGCCCGGCCCAGCTGGCGCGCCTCGGCGGTGAAGTCGTCACCGGAGGCGAGCGCGGCCAGCGCCAGCGTCCAGCCGTCGGAGGCGTCCCGCAGGAACGGCTGGACCACCCCGAGCGTGGCCTCCCAGGGGCTCGTCGTACGGAACCAGGCCACCGGGGCGGGCACCCGCCGGCAGCCCTGCCCGGCCAGCGCCCCGGACAGCTCCAGATCGGGGTTGACCCCGGGCTGGATGCGCCGGAACAGCTTCAGGATGAACGCGTCGCCGTACACCAGCGAGGAGTTGGACTGCTCAGCGTCCAGCAGCCGGGGCACGAGTCCGGCCGGCACCGGCACGGACGGGTCGCCCTCGAAGCGCAGCGGCCCCGCCTCCCCGGGGTGCCGCAGCCGCTCCAGCAGCAACTGGGCCGAACGGGGGTCCTGGAGCGCGTCGAAGACCGTCATCCCGGCCAGCGGCCCTTCCTGAGCCCGGCCGATCAGCGCCCGGCCGAGCCGAGGCGAGGGGTTCTGCCGCACGCCGAGCAGCAGCTGGTAGCAGTCACCGGCCGGCGGGGCGCCGCCGGGTGACGGCACGGCCGAGTGGCCGGCGTGCACCAGCAGGTGCAGACAGCCCGGGAAGAGCTCGGTCATGGACAGCAGGACGAGGTCCGTGACGGGCCGGTCCTTGCCGGCGAACCAGCGCTGCCGCGGCAGCCATTCGCGCAGCAGGCCGGAGAGCGACGCCATGGGGCCGGCGTCGGCCGTACGGCCCGGTCGGGCAGTTGCGGTCTTCTGCATGGTGACGCGTCCTTTCCTCGGCAGTCGCTCGAAGCTCAGGCTCAAGATCGTCTGCCGATGCGGGATGCGACTCGGGTGAGCCGGAACCAGTAGAAGCCGTGGCCCCCGAGGGTCAGCAGATACGGCAGCTCGCCGATGGCGGGGAAGCGCACGCCGCCGAACAGCTCGACGGGGATGCGTCCGCTGAACTCGCGCAGGTCGAGTTCGGTGGGCTGCGAGAAGCGGGCGAAGTTGTGCACGCAGAGCACGAGGTCGTCCTCGTACTCGCGCAGGAAGGCGAGGACGGCCGGATTGGAGGAGTGCAGCTCGGTGTAGGAGCCGAGTCCGAAGGCGGGGTTCTGCTTGCGGATCTCGATCATGCGCCGGGTCCAGTGCAGCAGCGAGGACGGCGAGGACATCGACGCCTCGACGTTGGTGACCTGGTAGCCGTAGACCGGGTCCATGATCGTCGGCAGGCAGAGCCGTCCGGGGTCGCAGGTGGAGAAGCCGGCGTTGCGGTCGGGCGTCCACTGCATCGGGGTGCGTACGGCGTCGCGGTCGCCGAGCCAGATGTTGTCGCCCATGCCGATCTCGTCGCCGTAGTAGAGGATCGGCGAGCCCGGAAGGGAGAGCAGCAGCGCGGTGAACAGCTCGATGGAGTGACGGTCGTTGTCGAGGAGCGGGGCGAGGCGCCGGCGGATGCCGATGTTGGCGCGCATGCGGGGGTCCTTGGCGTACTCGGCCCACATGTAGTCGCGTTCCTCGTCGGTGACCATCTCCAGGGTCAGCTCGTCGTGGTTGCGCAGGAAGATGCCCCACTGGCAGCCCGAC
>NZ_LLZN01000062.1 GCF_001509795.1 Streptomyces sp. NRRL WC-3605
CACCCCCCAGATCATCAACAACAGGAGGGGGAAGTCATGCCGGACCCGAAGGCCGGAAGCCCCATTGCGGAGCCACGAAAAAGGTAACGGGGGGGGGGAGGCTTCTTCCGTCCCCTACGGCCGGTAGGGCACCCGGTGTTCCGCCAGGCGGGCAAGGACCGCGTGGTTCGCCTCCCAGCCGTCCGGGCTGTGTTCTTCGGCCGCCTCCGGCGGCGGTGCCGGACTCCGTCCGGCGGTCGGGCGGTGCGGGGGTGCCCTACGGCCGGTAGGGCACCCGGTGCTCCGCCAGGCGGGCCAGGACCGCGTGGTTCGCCTCCCAGCCGTCCGGGAACTTCACCAGCGTGCCCAGCTGGACCGGTTCCGTGGACGGGTAGTCGTCCAGGAGTTCCCCGACGCCTGCCCGGCACACCACGATGCACGCGTGCCGGTGCCGGGAGGTCAGGACGCACAGGCGGCCCGTCTCCAGGTGGAACGCCGTGGCGTCGGGGCGGCCGGACAGGGGGTGCAGGACGACCGTCACGTCGTACTCCCGCCCCTGGAGCCGGTTCGCGGTGTCGACGGTGACGTCCGTCACCCCCAGCTCGGCCAGGGCCGCGCGGACCGCCGCCGCCTGGTCCCGGTGCGCGGTGCCGACCGCGATCCGGCCGGCCGCGAGCGGCACCGGGTCGGGGGAGCGCTCCGAGGTGGCCGCGCCACCCCGGTCCAGCAGCCGCCGTACCACCGCGGCGACCGCCCGCACCGCCTCCGGGTCCGTGCGCGGAGTGTGCCGGGCGGGCAGCTCCAGCAGTCCCCAGCCCGACACGGCCGCCTCGTCGATCACCCGGTCGGGGCCGGAGCCGTCCGACGCCACGGCGAAGGAGAGCCGCCGGTCGCCGGGACCGGTGCCGCTGCGGAACGGCGTGTACGGGTAGAACGCGTCGGAGACGAGCGGCGCCGCGGACGCGGGCAGCCGCCACGACACCGGCAGCCGGTGCTGGGGCAGCTCGGGATTGTGGGCCAGCAGCGTGGTGACGGCGGACGCCGCCGGGTCGTACGACAGGCCCGCCCACTGCTCGCCGCCCACGATCGAGAACGGGTCCAGCTGACCCGGGTCACCGACGAACAGCGCCCGCTCGAACAGCCCCGCCACGGCGAGCAGCGCGTCCGAGCGCATCTGGTACGCCTCGTCCACGATCGCGTGCGGCCACGGCTCGTCCGTCTTCACATGCCCCCACTTGGCCGCCGTCGAGACGACCACCGGCAGGCCCGCCAGATCACCTGCCTTCGCGGACGTGCGGACCTGCGGCAAATCGTCCAGCGCCTTGTCGTACGGGTCCGTGTCACTGCTGTGCAGCCGGCCCACGGGCAGCTCGGGGTTCTTCGCGGCGAGCGACAGCACGAGGTCGTCCACCTGTGCGTTCGTCTGCGCCACGATCATCAGCGGCCGCCCCGCCTCGGCGAGTTCCAGCGCCGCGCGCACCACGAGCGTGGACTTGCCCGCGCCGGGCGGGGAGTCGACCACCACACCGCGCGCGGTGCCGTGCAGCGTGTCGTGGAGGATCGCCCCGGTGGCCTCGGCCGCCGCGGCGCCCGGATCGAACGTGACGGTCACAGGACGTCCTCCTCGGTCAGCGCGTCGGCGGCCTCGGGCACCGGCTCCCCGGGCGGCCCGCCGTGCGTCCACGGTGTCTGCTCCGGCTCGGGCAGCTTCGGGCCGCCCCGCTGCTCGTGCTCGAACAGCGTGAAGCACAGCAGGTCGCCCTTCCCGGGCACCGAACCCTCCTCCGGCTCCTTGCCGCGCCCCATCTTGTCCAGCACCCGCAGCACCACCAGGACGTCCCCGTCCGCGCCGAGGGGGCCCTCGTACCCGACGAACTCCGCCGACTGCGGCTTCCCGCCCAGTGAACGGAACACCTTGGCGCGCTCGCCCAGATGCGGCCGGTCCCGCGTGCGGACGGTCACCAGCGGGCGCGGGCTGGGCCGCTTGCCCTCGCTGTACGCCATCACCACGTCGACGACCTCGCCCGCGAACGCCTCACCGGCCAGCCGCCGCCCCGCCATCACCAGCGGGTCGTCCAGAGCCTCCTGCGCCTCCAGCCGGGCCTGCTCCCGCTCGCGCGCGGCGAGCTTGGATGCGGCGGTCACCGCGTCGTCGCGGCGCGGCTGCGGGGGTTCCCCGGCGAGCACCCGGTCGCGGTGGCCGGTGAACGACCAGCGGTCGCGGGTCCAGCGCTCCTCCACCCGGCTCCCCTCGGGCAGCTCCCGCAGCCGGTCGAGGCCCCGCCACACCGCGTCCCAGGTGGGCCGGGTCCGGCTCTCGACGAGGGCCCGGATCTCCCGCTCGGCGGCGGTGAGGTCACCGAGCCGGTCGTCGGCCTCCAGCCCGTCCTCGGCGGTGGCGAGGGCGGTGCGGGCACGGTCGTAGCGCTCGATGGCCGGGGCCAGCAGCTTGTTGTCGAACGCCGGGTCGGTCGCGGGGCCCGCCGGCGGGCACAGCAGCTGGCCGTCCCGGTCCCGGGCGAGCTCGGCGCGCAGGGCCGCCTCGGCGCCCGACCCGCCCTCGGGCGGGTCGATCCAGGCGAGCAGCGCGCCCAGGTGCTGGTCCTCCAGGGTGGACTGCCCGGTCGCCCAGTGCCGGGCCAGGACGTCCGTCATGGCCAGCAGCAGCGAGGAGCCGGGCACCCGGGCCCGCTCGCCGAAGTGGGTCAGCCACCGGCCGAGCAGCGGCACGCGCGGGGGCGCCGGATACGGAGCCTCCGGGTCCTGCTCCGCCGTCCGGCGGAACCGCATCGAGCGGCCCAGCAGCCGCACGAAGTCGACGCCCGCGCGGCTCGGCACGATCAACTGCGGGGCGTCCGCGCACAGGTCCACCTCGACCTTGACCCGCTTGCCGGTCTCCGGGTCGGTCTCGGTGCGCTCCGCCGCCTCCACGGCCTCGGCGTGCGCGTCGATGTACGGCAGGACGATGTCCGCCAGCTCGGCCAGGAAGGCGAACCGCAGGTCGCGGTCGCGCGGCTGCGGCACGGCCAGCAGATGCGGGGCGTCCCGGTCGGTGCCGACCAGCGCGCCGAGCGGGGCTCCGGCCTCACCCGCGGTGGTGAGCGGCACGAAGACCAGCGGACGGTCGGACAGATGCCGGTGCCGCACGGTCGCGGCGGGCTGCGCGCGGCCGGACTCGACCGCCTCCAGCCGGGCGAGGGTGGCGATCAGGGACACGGGACCGCCTCCTTCGCCGCGAGGGCCTCGGCCCGCAGCCGGGCCGCCCGGCGCAGGGCCGCGACCGCCGGGTCGTCCGGGTCTCCGGACATGCCACGGGCCGCCGACAGGACGTCCTCGACCGTGCTGAGGCCGCCGAGCTCGGCCCGCACCGAGCGGCCCAGCGAGGTCACCGCGCCGGACGCGCGGGAGCGGGCCCGGCAGTGGAACGCCAGCTCGCACGCGGACAGGCACTCCGGCGCGTAGCTCGCCGGGACGGACTCGACGGCGGCCGTCAGCGCGGGGGCGGGCAGCTCGGGCGAGAAGCACGTGCCCTCGGGGAGCGCGGCCGCGATGTCCTCGATGCGGGTGAGGCGGGCCAGCTGGCGGGCGGTCACCGCGCGCTGCTTGCGGATGTCCACGGCGGCGGCCGTGGGCAGGTTGGAGAAGTCCTTCGGGCAGACGAGGAGGACGCGGTGGCGCACCCTCGGGACCTCGGCCCCGCTCGCGCCGAGGCGGTCGGCGGCCTCTTCCAGGGCCAGCACGTACACCGCCGCCTGCCGGGCCGCCGCGCCGACCTTCGCGGGGTCCGCCGAGCCGTCCAGCATGGGGAACGACTTGATCTCCACGACGGTCCAGTTGCCGTCCGGGTGCACGACGACCGCGTCCGGCTCCAGGTAGGCCGGTGACCCGGCCACGTCCAGCGCGAGCATCGGATGGTCGAGCAGCGTCCACTCGCCGCGCGCCTCGGCGGCCTCGCGCAGCGCCAGCTCCGTACGGGCCGTCCGCCCCGCGGGGCCGGTCGCGGCGAGCTCGGGCACCCGCGCGCCGCCGGGCGGCTCGGCGCGGCGGTCCAGTCTCTCGTGCACCAGCCTCAGCAGCTCCGCGCCGCCGTCCGCCTTCACCTTGGCCTCGAAGGCGTTCCCCCGGGTGAAGGCGAACTGCGACTGGCCGAAGGCCGAGGGTGCGCCCAGCGCACCGGCCAGCGCCGCCTTGTTCACCCCGGCGCCGTCCAGCAGGGCGCGCCGTCTGCAGCCCGGGTTGGCGGCGAGGGCCGCCAGGGCCCGGGCATCCAGCGCCTTGGCGGGTACCTCGGGACCGCGCAGCTCAGCGAGCCGGTGCCGGAGCCCCGTCCCCCGCGTCCTGGGGGGCGGCACTCGGCTCGGCTCCGGATCCGAACCGGGACTCGCGCTGCCGTGGAATTCGCTCACCCGCGGAAGTCTGGCATCCGGCACTGACAACCGGGACGGGGGCGTCGCCCGTGACCGCCGTGGCGGAGGCGGCGGAGGTGACCGCGCGCCGGGTCGCGTACCGGGAGCGCACGCGCTCGGCGGTCCGCAGCACGTACGGCGTCAGCAGCAGCCCCACGCCCATCACGGCGGCGCCGGCGACCGCGTCGAGGAAGTAGTGGTTGGCGGTGCCCATGACAACGATCGTGGTGATGAGCGGATAGGCGACGGCGGCCGTCTTCGCCAGGCGCGTCCCGCCGTGGCGCCACAGCATGACCCCGCACCACAGCGACCAGCCGACGTGCAGGCTCGGCATGGCGGCGTACTGGTTGGTCATGCCGCCCATGCCGCGCGGAGCGCTCGCCTCGCCGCCCCACCAGCCGTACGAGCTGTACTGGGCCATCGTGTCGACGAAGCCGTGGCCCTCGGCGAGCAGCCGGGGCGGGCAGGTCGGCAGCAGGGTGAAACCGATCAGGCCGATGAAGGTCGACGTCATCAGCCAGGTGCGGGCCGCGCGGTAGTGCACGGCACGGGACCGGAACAGCCAGACCAGGATCACGGGCGTGACCAGGTAGTGCAGCGACGCGTACCAGAAGTCGGCCGGGACGCCGATCCACGGCTCGCGCGTGAAGAGCCGGTTCAGGGGGTGCTCGGCGTTGAGGAACAGCGCCTTCTCGATGTCCAGGATCGCCACGCCGTGGTCGACGGCGGTACTGACGTCGCCCCGGGCGAGCAGGCGGCCCGCCGAGTAGCAGGCGTACACCAGCAGGAGCAGCGGCAGCTCGGTCCACCAGCGCGGGCGGGTTCGAGGCGTCGCCTCCACGCCAGCTATGTCGGCGTGCGGCATCCGATCGCCTCCCCCTTCTCGTCACGGCGTCCGGTGGACAGGTCGTGACACTTTACGGTGTCCTCGGGCGCGTCCGTCGGCCGCCCTGGCCCACTAGACGCAGAGATCGCCCCCCGGGTTGCCCGGGCGGGCCGTACGCGATGATGGACGGGTTCCACCGCTCGTACCTCCCCGGAAGGTCCCCCGCCCATGGCACCGCGCATGCTGCTGGCCCGGCACGGACAGACGTCCTGGTCGCTGGCCGGAAAGCACACCGGCAGGACCGACGTCCCGCTCCTGGAGGAGGGCCGCCGGGGCGCGAAACTGCTGGGCGAGCGCCTGCACCGCGCGCCCTTCGACGGGCTGGCGGACGTCGAGGTGCGCACCAGCCCGCTCTCCCGCGCGCGGGAGACGTGCGACCTCGCCGGCTTCGGCGAGCGCGCGCAGACCTGGGACACGCTCATGGAGTGGGACTACGGCACCTACGAGGGCATGACGCCGGCGGAGATCCAGGCCGTCCGGCCGGGCTGGCTGATCTGGCGGGACGGCGTCCCCGGCGGCGAGAGCCTGTCCGAGGTCACGGCCCGGGCCGACGAGGTCGTCGCCTGGGCGCGCGAGGCGGACCGGGACGTGCTGGTCTTCGCGCACGGCCACATCCTCCGGTCCATCGGCGCACGCTGGCTGGGGCTGCCGCTCGACTTCGCGGCCAGGCTCCGGCTGAACCCGACCTCGCTGTCGGTGCTGGGCTGGGCCTACGGCGAGCCCGCCGTCGAGAGCTGGAACGACCTGGGGCACCTGAACCCCTGACGACGGCCGTCCGCGGTGTTCCTCACGCGGTGCGCGGCAGCGACGCGTGCCGGTCCAGGAACGCCGTCACCCCGCTCGCGCGCCGGTGCGGCAGCAGCACCCGGGCCGTGCCGGCCAGCATGGTCTGCACCCGCGAGGACTGCACCTGGTCCAGCAGGTCCAGCACCCGCATCCCGGCCGCGGCCGCCTCGTCCGGGCTGCCGCCGCGGGCCAGGTCGTCCGCCAGCTCCGCCGTGTACAGCGCGATGTTCCGGGTGAAGTGGGGGTCCTGCAGGTGCGCCGCGCGCCCCGCGTGCCGGGCCGCGCGCCGCCAGTTGCCCAGCGTCGACCAGCACTGCGCCTCAAGGATCTCCAGCTCGGCCTCCCCGTAGAAACTCATCCACTCGGGATCGGCGTCCGAGCGGCCCCGGTCGTAGAGGGCCTGCGCGCGCACCAGGGCCTGTTCGCAGCCGGTGCGGTCGGCGAGCCCGGCCCAGCCGCCCGCCTCGCGCAGCGACAGCAGGCTCATCAGCCGGTTCGAGCCCAGGGCGCGCGCCACGCGCTGGGCGGCCTGCGCGGCGCGGACCGCCTCCCGGGGCCGGCCCGCGTCGCGGGCGAGGAAGGAGGTGTTGCAGAAGGCGTGCGCCTCCAGGGCCGGGTCCCCGGCCATCCGGGCGGTCGCCAGGGCCTCCGCGTAGTGCGAGCGCGCGTCGTCGAACCGGCCGGAGTCATGGGCCAGCCAGCCCACCGAGATGGCCAGTTCGCCCGCGCCGGAGTGCAGCCGGTCGCTGGTCGCCCGCCGGGTCGTGCCCGCGTCGAGCAGTTCGTACGCGGCGCGCAGCGGTGCGGCCGCGCGCCGGTAGAGGCCGTCGGCGCCGTGCCGGTCGTCCAGCAGCCGGATGCGGCGTACGGCGTCCTCGAGCGCGCCGGCCTCGCGTACCCCGACGCGTCGGTAGGGACGGTCGGTGGCGGCGGCGTCGTGGGCCAGGCCCAGGGGGGCCAGTGAGGCGGCGGCCACCGTGGCGCCCCCACCGGTCATGAATGCGCGACGCAGCACGTCGCTCTCCTCGTGGTTCTCGTGGTTCTGCGCGGTGCCGAACGGCACGTGCGCGGCGTACGGATCCTGCGGGTTCTCACGGTCGTACGGCTCGTCGGCCCCTCTCGTCCCACCCGTGGCGCGGGCCGGGCGCGCGATGCGTGCGCCGGGCGCCTCCTCCGCCGCGCGCGCCCGGCGTCCGCGGACGGACGAGCGGGGAGCGAAGCCGAGGTCGGTGAGCGTGCGGCCGGGGAACATGTGCAGGAACACCCGTTCGTACGCGTAGTTGGGACAGCGGATCTCGCCGGCCTCCACCCGCCCGATGTACCGCGCGTCACAGCTGACCCGCTCACCGATCTCGCGAGCGGCCCGGCGGACCGCCGCGGCGAACTCGGCCGGCGAATGCTGCCCGCGCAGCTGCCGGAAGGCGGTGTTCGGCCGCGATGGCCTGGGGGGCTGGGACGAGGTCGGGTCTGACGACGCCATGGCCGGGTCCTCTCGTGCGAACCGTCGAACCATGCCGGGATGTGGACGGGGCGGACCGTGATCCGGTGATCGTGAGCCGTGACCTCTGATCCGTGGGACGTCCTTGTCCCCGGCGGGCATGAACGTACCTGCTGTAGCGAAGCCGCCACACAGTGTTTAGCTACAAAACGGATATCTCATCCGTGATCTGCCATGAACTGCCATCCTTTGCGGCGGACTTCCGCCGTAGCCGTTGACGCCGTGCCGCGTTGAACTCATCGGACTTGCCGAAAGGGTTCCGTCGTGGAGGTCGGGATGGAGACCAGCCGGAGCAGCGTTCCCCGAGCCGCGTCGACGGCGGCGGGGCACACGCCGACCGGAGAGTGCGGCGAGCCGCCGGGCACGGGGTGCGACGTGGTCACGGTCCCGGCGCGCCAGGGCCTCGAGGCGGTCGACATCCTGCGGCGCGGCGCCGGGGACGGGGTCGGGCTCGTCCTGCACGACGACGGCTGCGGCACCCTCGGCTTCGTCGTCCCGCCCGGCACGGCCGCCGCCTGGGACGTGCCCGGCAGCACCTGTACCGAGACGGACGGCAGGGGACTGAGCCTGGACGCCCACCCCGAGCCGCCCGTCGACGGCTCCGACTGGCTGCTGCCGCCCGGCGAGGCCGACCTCGCGACCGACCCGGCGGTGTTGCGGGCGGCGCTCGGCGAGGCCGCCCGGCTGATCCGGGCCGCCGACGACTGCCGGTGACGGACGGCTGAGAGGCGGTTCACGGGCGAGGCGCGTGCCGCACGCCGGGATAATGGCCGCATGGGAAAGTCCAGGAAGTCCCGGCGCGGGGCCGCCGCGGCCTCCGTCACCGAGACGGTCGACGGCGGGCTGGCCGAGCTCGTACCCGACCCGGACCGGGCGCGGGCCTGGACCCTGCTCCTCGACGGGGCACCCCAGTCGCACGTCGACCTGGACGACCCCGCCTACCTCTCCTTCGAGTACCAGCGCCGGCTCGGGCACGTCATCGACCTCGTCGCCCCGCCCGGCAAGCCCGTGCAGGTCGTGCACCTCGGCGGCGGCGCGCTGACCCTCGCCCGGTACGTCGCCGCCACCCGGCCCCGCTCCACCCAGCAGGTCGTGGAACGGGACGCGCCCCTCGTCGGCCTGGTCCGCCGGGAACTCCCGCTGGACCGGAACGCCCGCATCCGGGTGCGCTCCACCGACGCGCGCGAAGGGCTCGCCAAGGTGCCGGACGGCTGGGCGGACCTCGTCATAGCCGACGTCTTCAGCGGCGCCCGCACCCCGGCCCATCTCACCTCTGCCGAGTTCCTCGACGAGGTCCGCCGGGCGCTCGCGCCGGGAGGCTGGTACGCGGCCAACCTCGCCGACGGCCCCCCGCTCACGCATCTGCGCGGCCAGATCGCCACCGCCGCCGCCCGGTTCGCCGAGGTCGCCCTGGTTGCCGACCCCACGGTGCTGCGCGGCCGGCGCTTCGGCAACGCGGTCCTCCTCGCCGCCGACCAGCCCCTCCCGGTCACCGACCTCACCCGCCGCGCCGCCTCCGACCCGCACCCGGGCCGCGTCGAACACGGGCGCACGTTGAGGGACTTCACGGGTGGCGCGACCCCGGTGACGGACGCGTCGGCGGTGGACTCCCCGGCTCCACCGGACTCGGTGTTCACCTAGGTCCGTAGTCCGGCGGTTCCTTCAGAACTGCTGCTGCTTCGCGCCGGGCGGGAGCATGCAGGGGGTGCGCAGAGACGACGGCGGCGCGGAGTGTGCCGGCTCGTGACATCAGCCGAAGTCGTTCGTGCCGGGGGTGGGGCGCGTACTGACGGTCTCGTCGTACGTCGGCATGCTGGTTCCGTAGGAGGCGCGCGGGTCGGGGAGGCCGCCCGGGGTCGGGCGCAGGACGGCGGGCATCACGCCGGGCGTGGCCTGGGTCGTGGTGTCCGTCTTCTCGAAGTCCTGCGACGTCCGCTGGTCGTTCCAGTCATGGCCGTCCGCGGACGACCGGAGGTTGTCCCGGCCGGCCTCGATGCGGGCGTGCAGTCCGTCGAGGGCGGGCTTCCAGCTGGTGGCGATCTCCGTCAGGGCGGGGCCGAGGGACCAGCCGGTGAGGGAAGCGGCCGCCGTCCTCGACTCCTTGACGGCCTTGTCGGCCGGTTCCTTCAGGGTGTGCGCGATGCCGTCGCAGGCGCCGGCGGACGCGCGCAGTTCGGCCGGGTCGACGTCGGTGGTCCGGGACACGTTCGGCTCCTCTCAGCCGGTCAGAACTGCTGCTGCTTCACGCCGGGCGGGAGCATGCAGGGGGTGCGTACGGCGAATGAGAAGCGCTGGGGCTTGAGCTTCCCGGAGCCGACCGTGTCAGCCTCGACCGTGTAGTTGTTCTTCTTGTTGCGAGCCCAGAGTATGGCCGACTCGTAGGCGCTCTTGAACTCTCGGTAAGCGGTCACCTCATAGTCCCGCTCCGTGAGTTCGCTGCGCAGTCGGCGCACGATGCGCGTGTGGTCGCTGGCCGGGGCGGGGGAGTAGATGTAGTAGTAGAGGCTGTACCGGCCGTCCTCGGCCACCTCGTCGTTCTTCCCGAGGCAGTCCTCGAAGTGGACCTTCTCCGTGTCCGGAAGCAGTTCCACGTCGGTGAGCTTCGCTACGTAGGCGGTGTAGTCCTTGGCCCACCGCAATGCCTCGTCCTTCGCCATGCGCGGCAGCGGGGCGTTGACGTCGTCACCCTGGGACACACAACCTCCAGTTGAGAGCAGGATCGCGAAGACAGCGAGCAGCGTGCGGAGAACGGACCTAGAGCCCGGGGACGATGTAGCCCTCGGGGGGCAGTTCGGAGCCTCGCTTCGGAGCCTCCGCGGGCGGCTTGCCCGCGATGATCGCCCCTTGATTGCCCAGCGATCGGCTTCCTTCGTCCCAGTAACCGCTGTGTCCATGCGTGTCGATCCGGATGTTGTTGCCACCGAAGCCTCCCAACGACGGGTCGCGGCCGAGGGTGTAGTCGGAGGTGTTGTTGGCGACGGCGTCGTCGTCCGCGGTGCCGATCCAGACGTGCTCCGGGTCCATCTGGAGGTCGGAGGCGTGGTCCACGGTCATGCCCGGGCTGCCGACCGCGACCACGTCGTCCGCTCCCAGCCCTTCGCCTCCCGCCGCCGCTGCGCCGACCACCGTGGTGCCGTAGCTGTGCCCGAGGACGGTGGTGTGACTGGGCGACCCGTCGTGCGCGGCGTGGGTGCCGGCGACGAACTGCCGCAGATCCGGGGCCGCGTCCTCGGCCCGGTCCCGCGTGGCGACGCTGCCGGGGTCGGTCGGTTTGAACTCGGGGGCGTCGTAGCCGATCCACGTGATCATCGCCACGCTCTCGCCGTCGGCCTGCTTCTCGGCGGAGTTCTGGAGCTTGTCGATGCGGGCGAGCTGGCCGGGCACACCGGACATCTCCGTGTTGGTCCCGGGTACCAGGATCCCGGTGTGCGCCGCGGTGTCCGGGTTGCCCATCGCGATGATGGCCCGGCCGTCGTCCTTGGAGTCGTAGCCGAGGAGGTACAGCTCCTTGCCCTCGGGGGCACTGTCCGACGCTTCGAGCCGGTCGTTGAGCATCAGCAGGTTGTCGAGGCGCTTGTTGACCGTCTCGTCGCTGTCCCCGGGGAACCCCTCGTCCCAGTTGCCTTCCTGGATCAGATTGAGTTCCTGGCCGAGCGCCGTGCGGTTGGCGTCGTCCCGTACGTCCGTCGGCAGACCGTCGGTCGCTCCGATCCGCTTCGGATAGAGCGTGGTGTAGGCCTGGCGCTCCTCCGGGCTGAGGGCCTTCCACCACTCGGCGGCGGCCTTCGGATCGTCCGAGGGGATCTGCGGCGCCTGGACGCCCACGGCCTTCATCGCGTTCTCGACGTCCCGGGCGGACTCCGCCGCCGCGTCATGGCTGAGCGGGTCGGTGAGGATGTCGCCGTTCAGCTCCCCGAGGGCCTTCGCGCCGTCGTCGCTCGCCTTGCGCGCCGCTGTCAGGGCGTCGTCGATGGCGGCGCGGTGCTCCGTGAGCAGGGCGTTGCGGTCGGCGATGATCTGCTGGGTGTCGGGATCCTGGCGGGGGAGGTCCGAGGTCGTCCGGTCGCTCACCCAGCCCTCGTCGTCGACGTCGAAGCCGTCCTGCTCCGCCCGCCGCACCGCGCTGCGCAGGTCGGTCTGGGCCTGCTCCATCCAGAACCGGGTGGTGTCGAGGACCTCGGCGATGGCCATGGCCTCCGTCTCGACCACGCCGATGCGCGACTCGACGTCCTCCAGGTAGAAGAGGGCCGCGTCCGCGTCGTCGCCCTTCCAGGACTGGTGCAGCGGCCCGGTCACCTGCCGGCGGTGGCGGTCGGTGAGCGAGTCCGTGGTCGTCGACAGCCCGCGCCAGACCTTGACGGCGGCTTCCAGGTCGGAGAAGTCCTGCTTCATCAGCCGCGCGAAGTCAGACGCCACGTCGGCTCCCGCCCGGCCGGCCGGAGCGCTCCCCGGAGCATGGCGAAACAGCCCAAGTGCGCATGTGGCAACCCCCGTTGCTACTCACTCATGAGTTCGAAGCACTCAGCGTAGCCGATGCGTTTCCGGGGACTCTCGGGGGTGCCGGGACGGATGGGTCAGTAGGTCCCGATCTCCACCCGAGGCGGCCCGTCGTGCCAGGTGCAGAACACCGACACCCGGTCCGCGCCCGCGCTGAACTCCACCCGGATCCAGGACTCCGTCTTCCACACCTGCATCGACCAGCCCGCGCCGGGCGCGGCCGAGACCAGGGACGCCGAGGACTCGCCGATGTCGAAGACGACCCGGCCGCCGTCGGTGTCGTAGCTCTTGACCCGGCCCGAGGTGTCCGGGGAGGAGGAAGGGCTGGAGGTCTTCGGCGGTGGGGTCGAGGTGGCCGGAGCGCTGGGCGTGCGGGTCGGCTTGGGGGAGCGCGGCGGCGGACTGGGCGACGGCGTCGGCCGGTTGGTGGACGACGCCAGCGGCTCGGAGTCCCCCGCCGTCACGTCGGCCGCCGTGATGGGCAGGGCGCGCGGCCGGTCGTAGACCGTGCCGGCCATGACCGTGTGGACACCCCACCACGACAGCGTGACCGCCGCGCCCGTGGCGAGCGACCACGCGAGTACGTGTACGACTCCTCTGTGCATCGCGGGCCATACTGCCTCACGTGTCCCACGGGTGTCGCCTCCCGTCCACAGGAGCCGAGTTGTCCACAGGCCCGGACCGGTCTCGCCGGCATGGCGTACGGTGCGGCGCATGGCAAGTGTGCTCGTGGTCGAGGACGACCAGTTCGTGCGCTCGGCGCTCATCCGGCACCTGACCGACGCCACCCACACGGTGCGCAGCGTCGGCACCGCGCTGGAGGCGCTGCGCGAGGTCGCCCATTTCCGTTTCGACGTGGTCATCCTGGACCTCGGTCTGCCCGATCTCGACGGCTCCGAGGCCCTGAAGATGCTGCGCGGCATCACCGACGTGCCGGTCATCATCGCCACGGCACGGGACGACGAGGCGGAGATCGTGCGGCTGCTGAACGCCGGCGCGGACGACTATCTGACCAAGCCCTTCTCGGTCGAGCACCTGTCGGCGCGGATGGCGGCCGTCCTCCGCCGGGCCCGCGCCGGCGGAGTGGAGGCGGCACCCTCCAGCGTGCTGCGCGTCGGCGGGCTCACCGTCGACCCGCTGCGCCGCCAGGCCGAGTTGGACGGGGTGCGCCTGGACCTGACCCGGCGCGAGTTCGACCTGCTCGCCTTCCTCGCCGGACGCCCCGGTGTCGTCGTCCCCCGCAAGGAGCTGCTCGCCGAGGTCTGGCAGCAGTCCTACGGAGACGACCAGACCATCGACGTCCATCTGTCCTGGCTGCGCCGCAAACTGGGCGAGACGGCGGCCAACCCGCGCTATCTGCACACCCTCAGGGGCGTCGGCGTGAAGCTGGAGCCGCCGGCCGTGCCGTCCTTCGGCGCGGACAGCCCGGGGGAGCAGCCGCGATGAGATGGGCTCTGGTCAAGGTCAGCCTGGCGGTCACCACCATGGTCGTCCTCGCCTTCGCCGTCCCGCTCGGCCTCGTCATCCGGGAGATGGCCCGCGACCGCGCCTTCTCCAACGCCGAGCGCCAGGCCGCCGCCGTCGCCCCCGCGCTGTCCATCACCACCGACCGGGACCAGCTGGAGCGGGTCGTCGCCTCCGCCGGGTCCGACGACGGCATGGCCGTCCACATCCCGGCGTCGGGCAGGAGCGCCGCCGTCGACCTCGGCCGGCGGCGGGCCGCCGCCGACGACATCGCGACCGTGCGCCGGCTGGGCCGTGCCTCCACCACCGAGGTGGCCGGCGGCTCCACCCTGCTCCAGCCGGTCGCGCTGAGCACCGGCGAGATCGCGGTCGTCGAGGTGTACGTCCCCGACGCCGAGGTCACCAACGGACTCGCCACCGCCTGGGCCGTCCTGGCCGGGGTCGGCATCGCCCTGATCGTCGGCTCGGTCGCGGTCGCCGACCGGCTGGGCGTGCGCATGGTGCGGCCCGCGCAGCGCCTGGTCGAGGGCGCGCACGAGCTGGGCGAGGGCAAGCTCGGCGCCCGCGTCCCGGAGGAGGGGCCGAAGGAACTCCGGCTCGCGGCGGTCGCGTTCAACGCGATGGCGGACCAGGTCGTGCAACTCCTCGCCAACGAACGGGAGCTGGCCGCCGACCTGTCCCACCGGCTGCGCACCCCGCTGACCGTTCTGCGGCTGAACGCGGCCTCCCTCGGGGACGGCCCGGCCGCCGACCAGACCCGGGCCGCGGTGGCCCAGTTGGAGGGCGAGGTCGACACCATCATCCGCACCGCACGCGAGGCCAAGCCGCAGACGGTCGCGGCCGGACCGGGCGCCGGGTGCGACGCGGCCGAGGTCGTGCGCGAGCGGATGGCGTTCTGGTCGGCGCTGGCCGAGGACGAGGGCCGCAAGGTGCGGGTGGCCGGCGTGGACCGGCCGGTGCGCATACCCGTGGCCCGGGCCGACCTGGCGGCCGCGCTGGACGCCCTCCTCGGCAACGTCTTCCGGCACACCCCCGAGGGCACCGCCTTCGCGGTCGACGTGCACAACGGCGAGGACGCCGTGATCGTGCTCGTCTCCGACGCCGGGGCCGGCATCGCCGACCCCGAGGCCGCGATGGCCCGTGGGCACGGCTCGGGGAGCGCCGGCTCGACCGGCCTCGGCCTGGACATCGTGCGGCGGCTCGCCGAGTCCACCGGCGGAGACGTGCGGATCGGCTCGTCCGTGCTCGGCGGGACCGAAGTACGCCTGTGGATACAGCTCGACGGCCGGGCACCGGTCCGCAGGGGGCACCGCGGTGCCGTGCGGCGCCGCCGCCCCGGCCGACTGGTCTCTACCTTTAACCGGTCCCGATCCCTTCCTTAAGCGCACCCTAAGGCCCCCGGCCGCCGTCCGGATCAGGACCTTCGTCCGATTCTCGATCGCTAGCGTGCTGCCGCACCCACCCCCCACCCCCGAACAGCGAAGGCAGACACGCGATGAGCACCCACCGGCGCAGGATCAGCGGCAGGAACAAGGCGATCGGCGGTCTCGTCGCCGCGGCCGTGGTCGGCGGCGGCGCGCTCGTGGTCACCGGCACGGCCCAGGCGGCCGGCGCCGGCGCCGTCTACACGAGGACCAGCGACTGGTCGACCGGGTACACCGCGCAGTACGTCGTCACCAACGACACCGGCGAGGTGAAGAAGGACTGGAAGCTGGAGTTCGACCTGCCGTCCGGATCCAAGCTCAGTTCCCTGTGGAACGCCGAGTCCGGCGTGCGCGACGGCCATGTCACCGTCACCCCGCCGAAGTGGGACACCGACGGCCTCGCGCCCGGCGAGTCCGTCACCGTCGGCTTCGTCGTCAACGGCACCGCGTCGCCGAAGAGCTGTCTCATCGACGGCGCCAAGTGCTCCACCGACGACACCGCGACGCCCGAGCCCAGCGGCCGACCCACCGAGTCCGCGACCCCGAAGCCGACCCCCACGGCGACGGCACCCGAGCCCACCGCGACGCCCTCCGGTTCCGCCACCCCCACCGGCAAGCCCTCCCAGACCCCGGGCACCGGCACCAAGGCCGCCGCCGGCTTCGCCCCGTACATCGACACGTCGCTGTACCCCGCGTTCGACATGGCGGCGAGCGCCGCGGCGACCGGCGTGAAGAACTACAACCTCGCCTTCGTCACCGACGGGGGCGGCTGCACCCCGAAGTGGGGCGGCGTCACGGACATCGGCGCCGACGCCGTGGCCGCCCAGATAGGCGACCTGCGCGCCAAGGGCGGCGACGTGCGCATCTCGTTCGGCGGCGCGGCCGGCAGCGAGCTCGCCACGACCTGCTCCTCGGCGGACGCGCTGGCGGCGGCGTACGCGAAGGTCGTGGACGCCTACCAGCTGACCAAGGCCGACTTCGACGTCGAGGGCGGCGCGCTTCCCGACAAGGCGGCCAACACCCGCCGTGCGCAGGCCATCGCCAAGCTCCAGAAGCAGCACCCGGACCTGGACGTCTCCTTCACCCTCCCGGTCATGCCGGAGGGTCTCACCCAGCCCGGCGTCGACCTCCTCGCCGACGCGAAGCAGAACGGCGTGCGGATCGGCGCCGTCAACATCATGGCGATGGACTACGGCCCCGCGTACAGCGGCGACATGGGCACGTACGCCGAGCAGGCGGCCACCGCCACCCAGGCCCAGATCAAGGGCGTGCTCGGCCTCTCCGACGACGCCGCCTGGAAGGCCGTCGCGGTCACCCCGATGATCGGCGTCAACGACGTCGTCACGGAGATCTTCAAGGTCGACGACGCGAAGCAGCTGGTGGACTTCGCCAAGTCCAAGGGCCTGGCCTGGCTGTCCATGTGGTCGGCGACCCGGGACCAGCAGTGCGCGGGCGGCGAGAAGCCGGCCGCCGACGCCACCTGCAGCTCGATCCTCCAGGACAAGTTCGCCTTCTCGAAGGCGTTCGCGGCCTACAACTGACGGCCTGCAACTGACGGCCTGTGACCGAAGGCTGCAACGAACGTCGCCCGGCTCACGCCCGACGACGCGCGGCCCGCACACGACCGAGCGGGCCGGGCCACCCACGGGGGGCGCGCCCCGGCCGGACCACCCCCCACCCGGCCGGGGCGCGGCGCGTCCCCTATACGCGCCGCGCCCCGCCCCCCGTTCCCGCCACCCCGGTCGGCTAGAACACCTCGTCGACCTCGGGCAGCGTGCCTGTGCGGGCGGCCTTGCCGTACCAGTGGGCGCTCGACTTCGGCGTCCGCTCGAGCGTCGTGTAGTCCACGTACACGGCGCCGAAGCGCTTCTCGTAGCCGTACGCCCACTCGAAGTTGTCCAGCAGGGACCACAGGAAGTAGCCCCGGACGTCCGCGCCGTCGGTGATCGCGCGGCGGACCTCCGCGAGGTGGCCGTGCAGATAGGCGATGCGCTCCGGGTCGTGCACCCGGCCCTCGGGGTCGGGCTTGTCGTCGTAGGCGGCGCCGTTCTCCGTGATGTACAGCGGCAGACCCGGCACCTCGCGCTCGTACCGCATGATCAGGTCGTACAGTCCGGTCGGGTCGATCGACCAGCCCATCGCCGTCCGGTCGCCGGGCGGCTGGTGGAACAGCACGTCGTCCGCGGCGGGCCACGGCGAGTGCTCGCTCGCCCCGTGCCCGTCGGCGCGCGGCCCGGTGTGGTCGGGGCCGGCCGCGGAGACCAGCGCCGGCGTGTAGTAGTTCAGGCCCAGCGCGTCCAGCGGCTGGTTGATCGTGGCGAGGTCGCCGTCCTGGACGTAGGACCAGTCGGTGAGCTGCCGGGTCGCCGTGAACAGGCTCGCCGGGTAGGCGCCGTGCAGGATCGGGCCGTGGAAGATCCCGTTGGCCAGGTCGTCGATCTTGCGGGCCGCCGCCAGGTCCGCCGCGTCCTGCGTCAGCGGGCGCACGGTCGAGGAGTTCAGGCTCAGCGCCACCGTGTTGCGCGCGGGCATCACCGAGCGCAGCGCCTTGGCGCCGAGGCCGTGGGCGAGGTTCAGATGGTGGGCCGCGCGCAGCGTCGCGGCCGGCTCGGTGCGGCCCGGCGCGTGCACCCCGGAGCCGTAGCCCAGGAAGGCGCTGCACCACGGCTCGTTCAGCGTGATCCACTGCTCCACGCGGTCGCCGAGCGCCTCGCCGACGATCTGCGCGTACTCGGCGAAGCGGTAGGCGGTGTCGCGCTCGGGCCAGCCGCCCGCGTCCTCCAGCTCCTGCGGCAGGTCCCAGTGGTAGAGGGTGACGGCCGGCTTGATGTCCTTGGCCAGCAGCTCGTCCACCAGCCGGCGGTAGAAGTCCAGGCCCCGCTGGACGGCGGGCCCGCGCCCCGTGGGCTGCACCCGCGACCAGGAGACCGAGAAGCGGTACGCGCCCAGGCCGAGGCCGGCCATCAGCGCCACGTCGTCGCGGTAGCGGTGGTAGTGGTCGACGGCGACGTCACCGTGATCGCCGCCGGCCGTCCTGCCCGGGGTGTGGGCGAAGGTGTCCCAGATCGACGGGGTGCGTCCGTCCTCCCGGACCGCACCCTCGATCTGGTACGCCGAGGTCGCGGCGCCCCAGAGGAAGGTGGAGGGGAAGGACACGGGGGACATGGGCTCAGGCATGGAAGCGCTCCCATAGGAGGTCGTGGAGACCGACGAGTACGGGTAGGGGGGAGGGGAGGGAGATGGCCGGGGGCCGGGGCGACGGCGACGCGGCCCCCGGTGGCCGTGCGACTTGGAAGCGCGTCAGCCCTTGACCGCGCCCTGCATGATGCCGCCGACGATCTGCTTGCCGAACAGCAGGAAGGCGATCAGCAGGGGCAGCGTGCCGAGCAGGGCGCCCGCCATGATCACCGCCTGGTCCGGGACATAGCCGGTGCCCAGCGAGTTGAGCGCGACCTGCACGGTCGGGTTCTCCTGGTTCAGGGCGATGATCGGCCACAGGAAGTCGTTCCACGCGAACACGAAGGTCAGCAGGCCGAGCACGGCCATGGCCGGCCGGGCCGCCGGGAACACCACGTGCCACACGACCCGCAGACTGCTCGCGCCGTCCACCCGCGCCGCCTCGATCAGCTCCGTCGGCAGCGCCTGGAGCAGGTACTGCCGCATGAAGAACGTGCCGAAGGCCGTGCACAGGGTCGGCAGGATGACCGTCTGGAGCTGGTTCGACCAGCCGAGGTCCGCCATCCACAGGTACAGCGGCACGACCGCCAGCTGCGGCGGGATCATCATGGTGCCGATCGTCAGCAGCAGCAGCACACCGGAGAACCGGAAGCGGAGCTTGGCGAAGGCGAAACCGGCGAGCGTGGAGAACAGCACCGTACTGATGGTGATCATGCTTGCCACGAAGATCGTGTTGAACATGGCCGTGCCGAGGCCGCCCTCCTCCCAGGCCCGCTCCATGTTCTTGAAGAGGTTCCCGCCGAACCACAGCGGCGGCGGTGTCTCGGCGAGGCGCTGGTTGGTGCGCGAGGCCGCGATGGCCGTCCACACCAGCGGCGCCAGCGAGACCAGGGCGAACAGGGTGAGCACGACATAGGTGAGCGGACCGGCGTGCAGCTGCTTGCCGGCACCCATCACCCGGGGCCGCTCGCGGCGGGGCTTCGCGGGCTCCTCGGCCCGAGGGGGCGTGAGTTCTGTCGCGGTCATTGGGACTTCCTCAGCCGTCGGGAGATCAGCAGCTGGATCACGGCGACGATCAGCAGGATCAGGAACATCGTCCAGGCGATCGCCGACGCCTTGCCGAGGTTGCCGATGATCCAGCCCTGGTCGTACATGTACAGGCCGAGCGTCTGGTACTGGTGCTCGGAGCCGCCCTTCGAACCGGAGACGCCGCCGAACAGCAGGGGCTCACCGAAGAGCTGGGTCGCGCCGATCGTCGAGACGACCACGGTGAACAGGATCGTCGGGCGCAGCTGCGGGATCGTCACATGGATGAACTGCTGCCAGCGGTTGGCGCCGTCGATCGCCGCCGACTCGTAGAGGTCGGCCGGGATCGCCTGCATCGCGGCCAGATAGATCAGCGCGTTGTAGCCGGTCCAGCGCCAGATCACGATGGAGGACACCGCGAACTGCGAACCCCAGTCGGACTCCCGCCAGTTGACCGGGTCGATGCCGACGAAGTCCAGCAGCCAGTTGATCATGCCGCCGTCCCACGAGTACAGCAGCACGAACACCAGCGTCGCCGCCGCCACCGAGGTGGCGTACGGGGTGAGCATCACGACCCGCCACACGGTCGAGCCGCGCAGCTTGTAGTTGAGCAGGTGGGCCAGGCCGATGGCCATGACGAGCTGCGGCACCGTGGAGATGACGCCGATGGTGAGCGTGTTCCACAGCGCGTTCCAGAAGAAGTCCGAGGACAGCAGGTTCTCGTAGTTCTTCAGGCCGGCCCAGGTCTGGCCGTCGAGGTTGGCCAGCTGCACGTCGTGCAGCGAGTACCAGGCCGTGTAGAGCAGCGGGACGAGCGAGAACGCCCCGAAGACGATGAAGAAGGGGGCGATGAACGCGTACGGCGACGCCTTCATGTCCCAGCGGTACAGCCGGCTGCGCCAGGAGTCGTTCCCGGGAGGCGGCGTACCGCGACCGTGAGCGCGGGGCGCCGCGCCCGGCTGATCACCGGGCGCGGCGTCGGCGCTCGACGCGGGATGCGCGAGAGCCTGCTTGGGACTGCTCACTGGCCGAGCACGTCCTTGATCTCCGCGGTGGCGGCGTCCCAGCCCTGGGCCGCGGACTTGCCCTTCTGCTCGACCTGGAGGATGCCGATGTCGGTGATCGCGGTGCCGATCGGCTGGTCCTTGGTGCCCAGGTACTGGGTCGGGATCGTCTTGGCGGAGTCCGAGAAGATCTGGGTGATCGGCGCGCCGGAGAAGTACTCCTGGGTGGCGGACGCCGGCTTCAGGCTGCCGTACGCCGACGGGGTCGACGGGAAGCTGGCCTGCTTGGCGAAGACCTTCGCCTGCTGCTCGGGGGCGGTCAGCCACTTCGCCAGGGCGATGGCCTCCTTCTGGTGCTTGCCCGCCGTCGGCACGCCGACGAACGAACCGCCCCAGTTGGCCGCGGTCGGCGCCGCCGCCACGTCCCACTTGCCCTTGCCGGCCTCACCGGACTTCTCCTGGATGTAGCCGATCATCCAGGCGGGGCAGGCCACGGTGGCGAAGGTGCCGTTCGCGTAGCCCTGGTCCCACGGCTTGTCGAACTGCTTGAGCTTGGCGGACATGTCGCTGGTCGCCACGTCCATGGCGACGTTCCAGGCCTTCTTCACACCGGCGGACTTGTCCCAGACGACGTTGCCGTCCTTGTCGTAGTACCGCTCGGTCTCGCCGCCGAGGGCCGCGTTGTAGACGGAGGACGCGGAGTCCACGAACTTGGTGCCGCTCGGCGCCTTCTTCATGTACTGCTTGCCGAGGTCGACGTACTTGCCCCAGTCGCCGTTCCACTGCTCGGCGAGCTTGGCGCGGTCGGTCTCGAGGCCGGCCTTCTCGAAGAGGTCCTTGCGGTAGCAGATCGCCATCGGGCCGATGTCGGTGCCGAGGCCGATGAGCTTGCCGTCCTTGGTGGTGGCCTGGGTGTTCTTCCAGTCCAGCCACTGGGACTTGTCGACCTCCTTGCCGAGGTCGACGAACTTGTCGGCCTGGGTCTGGACGGCCTCGGTGATGTTGCCGACCTCGATCGCCTGGATGTCGTCGGTGCCGGAGCCGGCCTGGAGCCGGGTCAGGGTCTTGGGCCAGTAGACGTCGGTACGCGTGGTGACGTTCTCCTTGATGGAGATGTCGGGGTGCAGCTTCATGTACTCGTCGTAGAGGCCGGCCTGCTTGTAGCCGAAGACACCGAAGGTGCCGATGGTCAGCGTGGTCTTGCCCCCGCCGCCGTTGCCACCGCCCTCGTTCGAAGAGCCGTCGTCCGAGTCCTCGGCGCAGCCGGCGAGCAGCCCTGTCGTCAGCGCGGCTACGGCCGCGAGGGCCATCAGCCGGCGGGACCCGCGGGTACTCGTGCGCATTGCGTCCTCCTGTTGCCTGACGTGCCGACCCCCCGGCCAACTGCACTGTTGGGCCCGTTCATCTTGCTAGCTGCGGCTCGGGCGGGGAACGTGCGGGACATGTATGTGTCAGGTACTGTGGGAGCGCTCCCACAGGTGATGAGTTGAAGGTTCGTCGGTCGGAGCGGGGGTGTCAAGGGACCGGACACGCACTCGTGCGTTCAGTTATCGGCCTGTTAACAAACTCCGCACCCCGAGCACCCGGGGAGCGAAACCGGCCAAAATCGGCGGCACTTGGCCGAGGGGGGAATGTCGATCACTGCCCCCGCACACGGTTCCGTCCCGGACGGGGCTGTTAAATTCCAGGCCGACGACACGGTCAACGGGAGGCGGAGCCCATGGCAACCCACGGAACGCGGGGCCGCAGCGGCGGCCGGCCCACCCTCGAAGAGGTGGCGGCCCGGGCCGGCGTGGGCCGTGGCACCGTCTCCCGGGTGATCAACGGCTCGCCGCGGGTCAGCGACGCCACACGCGCCGCGGTCGAGGCGGCGGTCGCGGAGCTGGGCTACGTCCCGAACACGGCGGCCCGCGCGCTGGCCGCGAACCGCACCGACGCGATCGCGCTGGTCGTGCCCGAGCCGGAGACGCGCTTCTTCGCCGAGCCGTACTTCTCGGACATCATCCGGGGCGTCGGCGCCGAGCTGTCCGACACCGAGATGCAGCTCCTGCTGATCTTCGCGGGCAGCGACAAGGAGCGGCGCCGGCTCGCCCAGTACCTGGCCGCGCACCGCGTGGACGGCGTCCTGCTGGTCTCCGTGCACGCCGACGACCCGCTGCCCGACATGCTGGCCCAGCTGGAGATCCCCGCGGTGATCAGCGGCCCGCGCTCCGCCGCGGAGACCCTGACCTCGGTCGACTCCGACAACTACGGAGGCGCCCGCTCGGCCGTGGAGCACCTGGTGTCCCACGGCCGGAGCCGGATCGCCCACATCACCGGCCGCCTCGACGTCTACGGCGCCCAGCGGCGTGTCGACGGCTACCGCGACGCCCTGCGCGACGTCGGCCGGCCCGCCGACGAGCTGCTGATCGAGGCGGGCGACTTCACCGAGGAGGGCGGTGTCCGGGCGATGCGGGCGCTGCTCGCGCGCTGCCCCGACCTGGACGCCGTGTTCGCCGCCTCGGACGTGACGGCCGCGGGCGCCCGGCAGGTGCTGCGCGAGGCGGGCCGGCGCATCCCGGACGACGTCGCGCTCGTCGGCTACGACGACTCGGCCATCGCCCGTCATATGGATCCGCCCCTCACCAGCGTGCGTCAGCCCATCGAGGAGATGGGCCGCAAGATGATAGATCTCCTGCTCACGGAGATCGCCGACCGGCGGCCCGCGGTGTCCCGGGGCCTGGCGGAGCGGACACAGGTCGTGCTGGCCACGGAGCTGGTGACCCGCGCCTCGTCCTGAGGGCGGGGCCGGGCCGGCAGGGGGCCGGGAATGCGATCAGCCGGTGACCTCGGGGAGGTCACCGGCTGATCGGTGAGGGTGAGTGACGGGACTCGAACCCGCGGCATCCTGGACCACAACCAGGTGCTCTACCAGCTGAGCTACACCCACCATGACCGGCTTCGGGTTTCCCCGACCGGCCGAGAAAAAGTGTACAGGGTCCGAAGGGGTGCTCGCGCACACATTCCGCGGCGCCCCCCGGTACCCCTTCCGCACCCCTACTGAGCAGGCAGGACGTGCTTCGCGGCGATCGCTTTCGCGGTCTCCGAGTCGGGCCCCGGCTGCGGGACGAAGACGGCCTCGCGGTAGTAGCGCAGCTCGGCGATCGACTCGCGGATGTCGGCGAGCGCGCGGTGGTTGCCGTTCTTCTCGGGGCTGTTGAAGTAGGCGCGCGGGTACCAGCGGCGGGCCAGTTCCTTGATCGAGGAGACGTCCACGATCCGGTAGTGGAGGTAGTCCTCCAGCGTCGGCATGTCGCGCAGCAGGAAGCCCCGGTCGGTGCCGACGGAGTTGCCGCACAGCGGCGCCTTGCCCGGCTCCTTCACGTGCTCGCGGACATAGGCGAGGACCTGCTCCTCGGCGTCGGCGAGCGTCGTGCCGCCGGCGAGTTCGTCGAGCAGACCGGACGCGGTGTGCATCTGACGCACCACCTCCGGCATCGTCTCCAGCGCCGAGTCCGGCGGGCGGATGACGATGTCGACCCCCTCGCCGAGGACGTTCAGCTCGGAGTCGGTGACGAGGGCGGCAACCTCGATGAGCGCGTCGTCGGACAGCGAGAGGCCGGTCATCTCGCAGTCGATCCACACCATGCGATCGTTCATGCGACCACCCTAAGGCGGGTGCTCCCGTTTGGGAGGACCGGTGCCGCCCCCGGCGTACGCGGGGCGCGCCCGGACGCCGGGCGGGCGGTGCTCCGCCCGCCCGGCGTCCCTGGGATCACGCTCCGCTGCGCTGCCCGGGAAGGCTCGCCCGGCCGCCGACGTACAGCTCGCGTCCGTGGTCGGCGGACGCGGGCGACCCCACGGAGGCGGGGGTGCGCCGGGTCTGCAGCGGGACCGGTCCGCCCTCCGGGTAGGGGGCGGGCGGCGGGCCCTGCGGTGTGTGGCCGGTGCCGACCGCGGGATCCGGGTCGGTGGACCGCTCGCCCTGCGGGCGCCGGGCCCGGTACGCCGCCCGGTACGCGGCCGGCGACGAGCCGAGCTGGCGGCGGAAGTGCCCGCGCAGCGCGACCGGCGAGCGGAAGCCGCAGCGTCCGGCGACCTCGTCGACCGAGTAGTCGGACGTCTCCAGCAGGCGCTGCGCCTGGAGGACCCGCTGGGTGATCAGCCACTGCAACGGGGCGCTGCCGGTCAGCGAGCGGAAACGGCGGTCGAAGGTGCGGCGGCTCATGTACGCGCGGGCCGCCAGCGTCTCGACGTCGAACTGCTCGTGCAGGTGCTCCAGCGCCCAGGCGACGACCTCGGCGAGCGGGTCGGCGCCGATCTCCTCCGGTAAAGACCGATCGAGGTAGCGCTCCTGACCGCCGGTCCGGCGCGGCGGGACCACCAGGCGGCGGGCGAGTGCTCCGGCCGCCTCGTTGCCGTGGTCCGTCCGCACGATGTGGAGACAGAGGTCGATTCCCGCCGCGGTGCCCGCCGACGTCAGCACGTCGCCGTCGTCGACGAACAGCTCCCGTGGATCGACGTGGACCGACGGATAGCGCTTGGCCAGCGTCGGTGCGTACATCCAGTGGGTCGTCGCCGGACGGCCGTCCAGCAGGCCGGCCGCCGCGAGCACGAAGGCGCCGGTGCACAGCCCGACGATGCGGGCGCCCTCCTCGTGGGCCCGGCGCAGCGCGTCGAGCGCCTCCTCCGGTGGTGGGGAGGTGATCGAACGCCAGGCCGGCACGACGACCGTGCCCGCCCGTGAGATCGCCTCCAGGCCGTGTGGCGCGGTGAGTTCCAGGCCCCCTGTGGTCCGCAGTGGGCCTTCCTCGCCGCCGCACACCAGCAGTCGGTAGCGCGGCACGCCGGCGTCCTGGCGGTCTATCCCGAACACCGACAGCGGTATGGAACTCTCGAAGATGGGGCCGCCGCTGAACAGCAGCACCGCGACGATCTCCTTGCGGCGTCGCCCGGAGAGTTTCCGGGCCGCGGCTTCCGGCGCGGCAGTGGAGTCGTGGCTCATCCTGCTAAGCCCCCCTCGGTGGTCGCGGCTCCTCGGTTGTGTCGCTCCTGCACGTTTCCCCTCGGTCCTGCACGAGTCCCCCGCCGTAGACAGTCAAGATCGAATCTACTGTGTCGCGCCGTGCCGCAGTGGCCGGTTCGGCACTCGGCACATTGTCGACTTGGCAACTTGGCGTGAAGCATTCGATCACGAAGCGTTGCACTCCCGCGCCGTGCAGGGAAGTACGCCTTGTGGCAGTGGCCGATCCCCATACGGTGCGCGGGGGCCTCCGGGACCTTTTCGCGCAGGTGGGGCGGGGGTTGGGGGGTGTGAAGGGCAGGGAACGCCCGCGCGGCGGAAGTTGGCTGAAAACCAACGCACGTGTGCGCGGAAACCGGTCAGCCGCCCGGTGTAATCCGTCCCGTGTGCCGCCCGCCGCGATGCGCACCGGTCCCGGTGCGATGGTGACGGCCGCGCCGGCGCGGGGACGGGCCGGCGCGCTCCATGTCCCGGGCGCGGGCCGCGCCGCGCTCCGACTGACGCAGCAGCAGGCGGCAGGCGGCGGTGACGGCCGCGAGACCGAGGGCGGTGCCGGCGGCGCCGGCGAACGAGGTGCCGTACCAGAGGAGCACGACGGGGACCAGGACACAGCTGAAGGCCGCCCAGCGGACCACCTCGGTCACGCTGTCCTCGGAGGGGGTGCGGGGTCCGGTCATGCGTGCGTGTGCTCCTGGGGTCCCTGGCGGACGGCTCGTGGTGATCAACGCGGGGACGGGCCGTCGGTCACTGGTGGATGATCGGCTTCTCGCCGGGCGGGGCGGGCGTCGGCGCAAACCGCCTGTACACCGCAGCAACCATTGCGTTACGGGCGCACCCTCGTGCATGCTCCCTGGAACCCGTGCGGACCGCTGCGGGTATCTGGGCTAAGGAGGAGTGCCGCCGTACCCTTGGGGTATGGGCTTGGGAAGACCATTCCCGGACACCGCTCAGCCGCAGACCGCCACATCCGTCAAAGAGCTCCGCTCGCGAGCCCATCCATAAAGGATCACAACGCCGAGACAGCCATGGCCGGTCACGAATTCTTCGAACCCGCGGACCGCAAGCGGCCCGTCGCCGATCCCACGGCGGCCGATCCCCTCGCGGCGGAAGAGTCACGCCACCCCTGCGATCCCGCCTTCAAGCACGGCGTCGTCGTGGGCTTCGACGGTTCCACGTCCAGTGAGCGGGCCCTCGCCTACGCCATCGGCATGGCCCACCGCTCCGGGGCGGGCCTGATCATCGTCCATGTCGCCAACCGGCTGCCCACCACGGTGTGGGCGGGCTGCGAGCCGCCGGTCTTCGTCGACGTCCCGGACCACCGCACCGAGGTCCTCGGCCTCGAACTGGCCTGCGCCGACTACCTTGCCGAGGTCCCCTGGATCCTGGTCGAGCGCGGCGGCGACATCTGCCACGAACTCGAGGAGGTCGGGGTGGAGTACGAGGCGGACGCGATCGTCGTCGGCTCCACGCACGGCCTCGTCGGACGGCTCTTCGGCTCGGTCGCCGGGCGGCTCGCCAAGCGGGCCAAGCGCCCGGTCGTCGTCATCCCCTGACGCGCCCTCCCCGCACGGGCCTTCGCGTCCCTCCCCGCACGGGTCCTCGCGTCGCTCCTCGCGCGGATCTTCGCGTCCCACCCCGCCCAGACCTTCGCGCCCTCCGGTGCGCGGAACCCCTCGCGCGCCGTGGCGTCACGAGGGGTTCCGTGGTGTTCCGGGGCCGGTCGGGCTACTCGACGGTGACCGACTTGGCCAGGTTGCGCGGCTTGTCGATGTCCCGGCCCAGCGCCAACGCCGTGTGGTAGGCGAGGAGTTGCAGCGGGATGCCCATGAGGATCGGGTCCAGCTCGTCCTCGTTCTTCGGGACCACGATCGTCTGGTCCGCCTTCTCCTGCGGCTGGTGCGCGACCGCGAGGATCTTGCCGCTGCGGGCCTTGATCTCCTCCATCGCGGCGCGGTTCTTCTCCAGCAGGTCGTCGTCGGGGACGATCGCGACCGTCGGCAGGGCGGGCTCGATCAGGGCCAGGGGGCCGTGCTTCAACTCGGAGGCCGGGTAGGCCTCGGCGTGGATGTACGAGACCTCCTTGAGCTTCAGCGAGGCCTCGCGGGCGACCGGGTAGCCCCGGACGCGGCCGATGAAGAGCATCGAGCGGGCGTCGGCGTACTGCTTGGCCAGCTGCTCGATCTCCGCCTCCTGCTCCATGATCTCGGCGATCTGCGCGGGCAGCTTGCGCAGGCCCTCGATGATCCGCTTGCCGTCGCGCACGGACAGGTCCCGGGTGCGGCCGAGGTGCAGGGCGAGCAGCGCGAAGGCCACCGTGGTGTTGGTGAAGCACTTCGTGGAGACCACGCAGACCTCGGGGCCGGCGTGCACGTAGATGCCGCCGTCGGCCTCACGGGCGATGGCGGAGCCCACCACGTTCACGACGCCGAGGACCCGGGCGCCCTTGCGCTTGAGCTCCTGCACGGCCGCGAGGACGTCGTAGGTCTCGCCGGACTGGGAGACGGCGACGTAGAGCGTGTCGGGGTCCACGACCGCGTTGCGGTAGCGGAACTCGGAGGCCGGCTCGGCGTCCGCGGGGATGCGGGCCAGCTCCTCGATCATCTGGGCGCCGATCTGCCCCGCGTGGTACGAGGTGCCGCAGCCGAGGATCTTCACGCGCCGGATCTGCCGGGCCTCGCGGGCGTCCAGGTTGAGGCCGCCGAGGTGCACGGTGGAGAAGCGGTCGTCGATGCGGCCGCGCAGCACGCGGTCCACGGCCTCGGCCTGCTCGTGGATCTCCTTGTGCATGTAGGTGTCGTGGCCGCCCATGTCGTAGGAGGCGGCCTCCCACTCGACGAGGGTCGGCTCGGCGGTCGTGCGGGTGCCCTCGGTGGTGTACGTGCGGAAGTCGTCGGCCTTGAGGGTGGCCATCTCGCCGTCGTCCAGGGTGACGATCTGCCGGGTGTGGGCGACCAGTGCGGCGATGTCGGAGGCGACGAACATCTCCTTCTCGCCGATGCCGAGGACGACCGGGGAGCCGTTGCGGGCCACGACGATGCGGTCCGGGAAGTCGGCGTGCAGGACGGCGATGCCGTACGTGCCCTCGATGAGGCGCACGGTCTCGCGGACCTTGTCCTCCAGCTTCTCCGCCTCGGAGCGGGCGATCAGGTGGACGAGGACCTCGGTGTCGGTCTCCGACAGGAACTCGACGCCGTCCGCCTCCAGTTTGCGGCGCAGGTCGGCGGCGTTGTCGATGATGCCGTTGTGGACGACGGCGACCTTGCCCTCGGCGTCCAGGTGGGGGTGGGCGTTCGCGTCGGAGGGGGCGCCGTGGGTGGCCCAGCGGGTGTGGGCGATGCCGGTGGTGCCCTTGAAACGCGCCGGGACCTTGGCCTCCAGGTCGCGGACCCGGCCCTTGGCCTTCACGGTCTTGAGGCCGGCGGTCTTCGGGGAGGTGACGGCGATGCCCGCCGAGTCGTACCCGCGGTACTCCAGGCGCTGCAGGCCCTCCAGGAGCAGGGGCGCGACGTCACGCTTCCCGATGTATCCGACGATTCCGCACATATGAACAGGTACCCCTAGCCGTAGACGATCCGGCGCAGCTGCCGGAGCGACAGCTCCGGCGGTGCCACCGCCCGGTATTTCAGGTCCGCCTCGATCCGTTCGAAGATCGTCGCGTTCACCAGGCCCTGGGCCTGGAGCTCGCGGTGGCGGCGACGGACGAACTGCTCGGTCGTCTCGTCGAAGTAGGCGAGCACGTCCTGGATCACCCTCAGCGCCTCGCCCCGGTTCAGGGGCGTGCTGCGGGTCAGATGATCAACAAGGTCGTCGTGCACTCGCTAGATCCTGGGGTATCGGAGATCGCTTCGCAAGAATTCTGCCCGATTTCGGGCAGGCGTGCGCGACTGGTGGGGGTATCTGCTACAAGCGCTTCAGTACGGCCTGCTTGGCGGCCGCGAACTCCTCGTCCGTCAGGACGCCCGTGCGGTGCAGGTCGCCGAGTTCGCGCAGCCGGCGCAGCAGCACGTCGTGGTCCTCGGCGTCCGCCTGCCGTGGGATCGGCTCCCGGGGAGCGGGTGCGGCCGGATGGGGGACACGGGCCTGCACGGCCGCCCCGACCAGCGCCATCAGCGGGTCCTTCTTGAACCCCCACAGCTCCACCGCGTGCGGGTCGTACTTCGCCGGGGTCGTGGCGGACCCGTTGCGCACGACGAAGCGGAGGTGGCCGTTCTCCAGGCCCGCGGCCGGCTGCCACTCCACCGCGCGGACGTCCGCGACGGGGATCGTGCGCGGTCCGCCCGCGGCCTTGGCCTCCTCCGTCTTCCAGTTCCACTCCAGACGGATGTGCTCGCCGTCGAAGGCGGCCGTGCCGTCCCCGGCGGAGAAGGACAGCGGCAGCGAGGGGCCCGGCAGCAGATACCGGTCGACCGGGCCGGCCGGGACCTCGTCCAGCAGCAGCGCGTTGCGGACCTCGTCCACGACGTACTCCGCGACGCCGTACCGGTCGGGCTCCACCACGAGCTGGTACGGGTCGTGCGGCTCGGTGAGCCGGCCGCCCGTGGCGAGCAGCAGCGGGTCGGCGCCGTCCCGCAGTCGCAGCCTGAGCCGGCCGGCCCGCCTGCCCTGCTCGAAGGAGATCCCGGCCAACGCCTCCAGGGGCACGACGAGTTCGCCCAGTGCCGCGCGCAGCAGGCCGACGCTCTTGTCACGGCCGGGGATCAGCCGCAGGGCGTCGCCGTCGAAGATCCACGTGCCGTCCTTCTGGATGATTTCCGCCATGGGGTGGATTGTTCCATCCGGGTCGCGAGAGGGTGGTCCAGACCTCTTGGAGCGTCAACGGCTCATGGAAGGGACGGTTTTGTGAAACACAGAACGCTGCGCCTTCTCGGTTCCCTGTTGCTGGTCGCCACGGGCGTCTCGGTGACGGGGGCCGCTCCCGCCCCCCGCCCGACGGCACCCACCCCGTTCGACCACGTCGTTCCCGCGCCCGCGCACGCCGCCCCGGGCGAGCACCCGTACCGCATCACCCGTGGCACCCAGATCCGGGTCGACGGCTCCCGGGAGGCGCGCCGCGTCGGCGAGTACCTCGCCGGCCTCCTGCGCCCCTCCACCGGCTACCGCCTGCCGGTCACCGACCGCGGTGCCGGGGGCATCCGGCTGCGCCTGCACCAGGGCCCGTTCGGCGCCGAGGGCTACCGCCTTGACAGCGGGCCCGCCGGCGTCACCATCACCGCGGCGGCCCCCGCCGGCCTCTTCCACGGTGTGCAGACCCTGCGTCAGCTGCTCCCGGCCGCCGTCGAGAAGGACTCCGTGCAGCCCGGTCCCTGGCTGGTGGCGGGCGGCACCCTCCAGGACACCCCGCGCTACGGCTGGCGCGGCGCGATGCTGGACGTGTCCCGGCACTTCTTCACCGTCGAGCAGGTCAAGCGGTACATCGACCAGCTCGCCCTCTACAAGATCAACAAGCTGCATCTGCACCTCAGCGACGACCAGGGCTGGCGCATCGCCATCGACTCCTGGCCGCGGCTGGCCACGTACGGCGGCTCCACCCAGGTCGGCGGCGGCCCCGGCGGCCACTACACCAAGGCCGACTACCGAGAGATCGTGCGGTACGCCTCCTCGCGGTATCTGGAGGTCGTCCCCGAGATCGACATGCCCGGGCACACCAACGCCGCGCTCGCCTCGTACGCCGACCTGAACTGCGACGGCGTCGCGCCCCCGCTCTACACGGGCACGGCGGTCGGGTTCAGTTCGCTGTGTGCCGGCAAGGAGATCACCTACGACTTCGTCGACGACGTGATCCGCGAGCTGGCCGCGCTGACCCCGGGCCGCTATCTGCACATCGGCGGTGACGAGGCGCACTCCACCAGCCACGAGGACTACGTGGCGTTCATGGAGCGCGTGCAGCCGATCGTGGCCCGGTACGGCAAGACGGTGGTGGGCTGGCACCAGCTGACCGGCGCCACCCCGGCCGAGGGCGCACTCGCCCAGTACTGGGGCCTGGACGGCACCGGCGCCCAGGAGAAGGAACGGGTCGCCGCCGCCGCGCGCAACGGCACCGGGATCGTCCTGTCCCCGGCCGACCGCGTCTACCTCGACATGAAGTACACGGCCGACACCCCGCTGGGGCTGTCCTGGGCGGGCCTGGTGGAGGTGCGCCGGTCCTACGACTGGGACCCGGCCGCGTATCTGCCCGGGGCGCCCGCGTCGGCGATCCGCGGGGTCGAGGCCCCGCTGTGGTCGGAGACGCTGACCCGGTCCGACGAGATCGAGTACATGGCGTTCCCGCGGCTCCCGGGCGTCGCCGAGCTCGGCTGGTCGCCGGCCTCGACGCACGACTGGGACGCCTACAAGGTGCGGCTCGCCGCGCAGGCCGGGCGGTGGGAGGCGCTGGGCATCGACTTCTACCGGTCGCCGCAGGTCCCCTGGCCGACGGCGTAGCCCGCGACACGACGACGGGCGCCCCCGGAGGACCGTACTCCGGGGGCGCCCGCCTGTCCGTGGGGCTACCGGCCCGCGATGGGGTTCTTCAGGGTGCCGACGAGCTGGAGGGCTCCCGCCGGGTCCGTGAGGTCCACCATCTGCCGGTTGTTGCGCAGCTGGAGGCGGTTGAGGCAGGACAGCGCGAACTCGGGGACGAACATGTCGTACCGCTCGAACTTCTCGGCGAGCTCGGGCACCGACCGCTGGTAGTCGCGCGTGACCTCGGCGACCGTCCGCCAGAAGGCGTCCTCGTCGAGGACGCCCTCGGCGGCGAGGCCGGCCGCGAGGAAGCGGAAGAAGCAGTCGAAGACGTCCGTGAAGATCGACAGCAGCTTCGTGTCCTCGGGCACGTCCACGCGCACCCGCTCGACCGCCGGCGGCAGCACCGCGTCCGGGTCCATGACGGCGATCTCCTCGGCGATGTCCTTGTAGATCGCGCGCCGCACCACCCCGTCCCTCAGGACGAGGATCACGTTCTCGCCGTGCGGCATGTACACCAGGTCGTAGGCGTAGAAGCTGTGCAGCAGCGGGACGTAGTAGGCCCGCAGATAGTGCCGCAGCCACTCCACCGGATCCAGGCCGGACCGCTCGATCAGGGCGCCCGCGAACGACGCGCCCTCGTCGTCGACGTGCACGAGCGAGGCCATGGTGGCGAGGGTCTCGCCGTCCTCCAGACGGGACACGGGGCTCTCGCGCCACAGCGCCGCCAGCATCTTGCGGTACGGCGAGTACCGGTTTGTCGCCGACTCGTACTCCAGGTGCCGGTAGCCGGCCGCGGCCCGCTCCCGGATGATCGACAGGCCCGTCGAGCGCAGCACCGGATCGCTGTCGATGAGCTGGGCCAGCCAGTCGTTGATGGCGGGCGTGGCCTCCATGTAGGCGGCCGAGAGCCCGCGCATGAAGCCCATGTTGAGGACGGACAGGGCCGTCTTCACGTAGTGCTTCTCCGGGCTCGTGCTGTTGAAGAACGTCCGGATGGACTGCTGGGCCAGGTACTCGTCGTCCCCCTCGCCCAGCACGACCAGGTGCTCGCGGGCGACCTCGGCGGCGAAGGTGACGGCCAGCTTGTTCCACCACTGCCACGGGTGCACCGGGATGAGGAGGTAGTCGCCGGGGTCGAGGTCCCGCGCGCGCAGCACCCCGTGGAAGCGGTCGACGGTCTCCGTGCCCAGCTCCTGGCGCAGGAACGACTCGTACTCGACGCCGACGCCCGCCGTGAACGCGGCCCGCGAGCGGTGGGCCGCCAGCCACACCAGCCGGACCGGGCGCGCGGTCTCCGGGGCGTAGTCCAGGTACTCGTGGACGCCGAAGCCGAGCCGCCCGTTGTTGGCGACGAAGCAGGGGTGGCCCTCGGTCATCCCGGCCTCGATGGCCTGGAAGCCGGAGCGGGCCAGCTCGGCGGCCGGGACCCGGGGCTTCGTCAGCTTGTAGCAGGTGCCCGAGAGGGTGGAGGAGATCTCCTCCAGGTACACGGGCAGGATCTCGTCGCTCAGCCCCAGGGACTTCTGCAGCTCGACGAAGAAGTCCAGCGCCTCGAGCGGGAGTTCCTTGTCGTCGCGGTGACGGGTGATCGAGTCGGCGTCGATCTGCCAGTGGTCCAGGGCGCGCCGCACCGCGGTGAACGTGTACCGGGTGCGCCCGTCGTCGCTGCGGACCGTGTGGCGGCCGTCGCCGGACGACTCGGGGGTGAGCAGGCGCTCGTGGGCGAACTCGGCGAGCGCCTTGCGGACCAGGAGGCGGTTGGCCCGCGCCCAGCGGTGGGGGGACAGATGCGCCACGGCGTCGGACAGGGTCATACGGCGGCTCCTCGGGCTGCCTCGAACTGCGCACGGGTGCAGAAGCTCAGCAGCGCCTTCTTCTCGGGCTTCTGGATCTCACGCTCGGGCACGAACCCCACCACCGCGTTCAGCGCGTGGACGGCCTTGTTGGCGATGTCCGGCTCGACGACGACCCGCCGGACCTCGGGGTCCTCGAAGAGGTGCTCCATCACGGCGGTGATGACGGCCCGGGTGAAGCCGTGCTCGGGACGGTCGGTCGCCGGCGTGAGGAAGTGCATGCCCACGTCGCCCGGCAGCGGGTCGTACAGGCCGGCCAGCTCGCGGTGGGCGGGGTCGTACCGCTCCATCAGGAAGGCGGGCGTCCCGCGCTCGTCGAGCCCGAGCAGGGCGTGGTGGTGCTCGTCGGCCGCTATCTCCATGTAGGCGCGTTCGACGTCCTCCAGCCTGGCGTCCTGCATCATCCAGAACGCGGCCTTGGGGTGGGTCACCCAGGAGTGCAGGAGCTCGGCGTCCCTCAGCGGGTCGAGGGGGCGGAAGGTGAAGCTGCGGGTGCTCATACGGAGAACTCCTGGAACGCGATGGTCTTCTCGACCGGGTAGTACTCGGTGCCGAGCAGCTCGCGGATGATGTACGCGTTGCGGTACGGCCCCATGCCCAGGTCGGGGCTGGTGATGCTGTGCGTGTGGACACCGGCGTTCTGCAGGAAGATCCCGCGGCCGGTGACGTCGACGGCGTAGTTGCGGGCGACGTCGAAGTTGCCCCGGCTGTCGCGGACCAGGCGGTCGCGCACCGGACGCAGGAATTCCGGCTCGGCGTACTTGTAGCCGGTCGCCAGCACCAGGCCCTGCGACTCGATCGTGAAGTCCTTGCCCTGCTCCTCCTGGCGGAAGGACAGGGTGTACGTGCCGTTCTCGTGCCGCGCGCCGGTGAGCGCGGAGTTGGTGAGCAGCCTTGTGGGGACCGGGCCGCCGAGGCTCTTCTGGTAGAGCAGGTCGAAGATCTCGTTGATCAGGTCGCCGTCGATGCCCTTGAACAGGCCCTTCTGCTCGGCGGTGAGCCGGTAGCGGGTGTCCTCGGGCAGCTCGCGGTAGTAGTCGACGTACTCCGGGGACGTCATCTCCAGCGTGAGCTTGGTGTACTCCAGCGGGAAGAACCGCGGGGAGCGGGTGACCCAGTTCAGCCGGTAGCCGTGGACGTCGATCTCGCCGAGCAGGTCGTGGTAGATCTCGGCGGCGGACTGCCCGGAGCCGACCAGCGTGATGGACTCCTTCTTCTGCAGCTCCGCCTTGTGCTGGAGATAGCGGGAGTTGTGCAGGAAGTCGCCGCCCAGGCCCTCGCACGCCTCGGGTATGTGCGGCGGGGTGCCGGTGCCGAGGACGAGGTGGCGGGCCCGGTAGAGGTCGCCGGCCTCGGTGCGCACGGCGTAGACCGCGGCCTCGTCCTCGTACGTCACCTCGGTCACCGTCGTGCCGAAGCGGATGCTGCTGAGCCGGCTCGCGGCCCAGCGGCAGTAGTCGTCGTACTCGACGCGCAGGGGGTAGAAGTTCTCGCGGATGTAGAACGAGTACAGCCGCCCCTTCTCCTTCAGGTAGTTCAGGAAGGAGTACGGCGAGGTCGGGTCGGCGAGGGTGACCAGGTCGGACATGAACGGCGTCTGGAGGTGGGCACCGTCCAGGAACATGCCCGCGTGCCACTCGAAGTCGGGCTTCGACTCCAGGAACACGCCGTCGAGTTCGGCGATCGGCTCGGTCAGGCAGGCGAGGCCCAGGTTGAACGGGCCGAGCCCGATGCCCACGAAGTCGTGGATCACGGACGGGTTGTCAGGACGCGCGGTCAAGGGAGTCTCCCAGGTACTGCTCGGCGTGGCCGGCGATCAGGTCGAGAACGGCGGCGATGTCTTCGGTCGTCGTCTCGGGGTTGAGCAGGGTGAACTTCAGGTAGTGGCGGCCTTGGACCTTGGTGCCCGCGACCACCGCGTCGCCGGAGGCGAACAGGGCCTTGCGGGCGTACAGGTTGGCCCGGTCGATCTCGGCCGGGTCGGTGGGGGCGGCCGGGATGTGACGGAAGACGAGGGTGGACAGGCTGGGCTCCACGACCACGTCGAAGCGGGGGTCGGCGGCCAGCAGCCGCCAGCCCGCCGCGGCCAGGTCGCAGACCTCGTCGAAGAGCTGCCCGATGCCGTCGGCCCCCATGGTGCGCAGGGTCATCCACAGCTTGAGCGCGTCGAAGCGGCGGGTCGTCTGGAGGGACTTGTCGACCTGGTTGGGGATGCGCTCCTGGACCATGCGGCGCGGGTTGAGGTACTCCGCGTGGTAGGTGGCGTGCCGCAGGGTGGCGGCGTCGCGGACCAGCACGGCGGACGAACTGACCGGCTGGAAGAAGGACTTGTGGTAGTCGACGGTGACGGAGTCGGCGCGCTCGATGCCGTCGATGCGGTCCCGGTACTTCACGGAGGCGAGCAGGCCGCAGCCGTAGGCGGCGTCGACGTGCATCCAGGTGTCGTACTGCTCGCAGAGCCCGGCGATCTCGGGCAGCGGGTCGATGGAGCCGAAGTCGGTGGTGCCGGCGGTGGCGACGACGGCCATGGGGACGAGGCCGTCCCGGGTGCAGCGCTCCAGCTCGTGGGCGAGCGCGACGGTCTGCAGGCGCTTGTCGTGGTCGACGGGGATGGTGACGACCGCGTCCGGGCCGAGGCCGAGCAGTTTCGCGGACTTCTTCACGCTGAAGTGGCTGACCTCGGAGGCGAAGACACGCAGTTTCGCGAGGCTGTCGGCCTTCGTCTCCTCGCGGGCCAGCAGCAGTGCCTGGAGGTTGGACTGGGAGCCCCCGGAGGTGAACACGCCGTCGGCGGCCGGGCCGAGGCCGATCCGGGCGGCCGTCCAGTCGACGAGCTTGCGCTCGATCAGGGTGCCGCCGGCGGACTGGTCCCAGGTGTCCAGGGAGGAGTTGACGGCGGACAGGACCGCCTCGCCCACCACCGCGGGTATGACGACGGGGCAGTTGAGGTGGGCGAGGTAGCGCGGGTGGTGGAAGTAGACGGCGTCCCGGAGGTAGACGTCCTCCAGTTCGTCGAGGACCGCGGTGGTGTCGTGCAGCGGGCGGTCGAGGTCGATCGCGTCGATGGCGGGGGCGAGGTCGTCGACCGAGACGCCGGTGAACGGACGGTCGGTGGCTGCGAGTTTGGCGGCCACCCGCTCGATGCCTTCGGTCACGGAGCGGCGGTACCGCTCCGCGGTCGTGTCGTTGAGCAGGTGCGAGCGCATGGGGAGGTCCTCCGGTGGGGACGGGGCTCTGGGGTGCGGAGCGGAGATTAACTTAGGTTAGCCTAACCTAAGTTGAACGTTCTTGTGCCGCGTTCGGGCATGTGGCCGGGATCACGGGGGGCGCGCGGGGCGCTCGAGGTCACGCCGACGCGCGCAGCTGTTCCTCGCTCATGCCCTGCCGCCAGTAGCCCACGAAGGTGACCCTGTGGCGGTCCAGGCCGCGTTCGGTGACGAAGTGCCGGCGCAGCGCCTTCACATGACCGGACTCACCGGCGAGCCAGACGTACGGCCGCTCGGCCGCGGGGAGATGGGCGGCCCGGACGCAGTCCAGGGCCAGGGGAGCGCCCTCGGGGTGCGCCCGGTCCCGGATCAGCCAGGTGATCTCGGCGTCGGCGGCGGTCGGCAGCTCCTGGACGTCCCCGGCGTCGCGCACCTCCAGCCACACCTGGGCGCGCGTGCCGGCGGGCAGCGTCTCGAGGACGGCGGCGACGGCGGGTACGGCGGTCTCGTCGCCCCACAGGACGACCGGCCCGGTGTCGGCGGGAGGCCGGAAGCGGATCGCCCGGTTGTCCGCCACGGCGGGGCCGAGCACCAGCACCCGGTCGCCCTCGGCGGCCCGCGCCGCCCAGGAGGAGGCCGGGCCGGCCGGGGTGTGCAGCACGAAGTCGACGTCGATCTCGCCGGCGTCGCGGCGCAGCGCGCGCAGCGTGTACGACCGCATCACCGCCCGTTCGCCGTCCGGCAGTTCGCGCCAGCCCTGCCACCAGCCGTCGCCCAGTTCGACGGGGACGCGGGGCTCGCTCTGTCCCGGCTGCGGCAGGAACAGCGAAAGGGACTGGTCGCGTCCGTCGGAGAGGAAGTGCTCCAGGTCCGCGCCGCCGAAGGTGACCCGGACCAGGGACGGGGTGAACCGCCGGGTCCGTACGACGTGGAGCGCGAAGAAGCGGAAGGGGGCGGCGACGGCGGTGGTCATGGGGGCGGCTCCCGGATCGGGTCGACGTCGGTGTGCCTGCTCGAAGGGGGCGGGGGACCGGTGACCGGTCGGGACCGGCCCGCGGTCGCCCCGCGCCCCGAGTGGCCGCCTGTCAGGCGACCTTCTTGGCCTTCTCGATGGCCTCGGCCAGGTTCGTCAGCAGCGGAGTGCACTTGGCGTACGACAGGATCGGCTCGGGCGAGCGCGGGACGACCTGCCCGGCCTTCACGGCGGGCAGCTTCTTCCAGGTGCCCTCGGAGATGTCGGCCGGCTGGATGGTCTGGGTGCGGTCGTCCATCATGATGATGTCGGCCGGGTACTTGTCGACGTTCTCCCAGCTCAGGCTCTCGTACCAGCCGCCGCCCTCCTTCTTGGCGCTCTCCGGCGGCTCGACGAAGTTCACGCCGAGGGCCTTGAAGTACTCCAGGTCGATGGAGAGGTTGGTGCCGGAGACGTAGAAGATGTCCTGGCTGGCGGAGCCGGCCATGACCTTGATCTCCGGGCGCGCCTTGGCGGCCTTGCGCAGCCGCTCGGCGGCCGCCTCGAACTCCTTCTTGGCCTGGGCGGCCTTGCCGCTCTTCAGGTCGGCACCGAGGGACTCGGCCAGCGCCCACACCCGCTCCAGCGGCTGGGTCAGCTGACGGTCGTAGACGGAGACGGCCACGCTCGGGGCGAGCTTGGCGATCTTGTCCTTGGACGCCTCGGGGACGTACCAGAGGGTGCCGGCGCTGTCGAAGGTCGTGGAGATGAGGACCTCGGGGGCGAACGCCGCGTACTTCTCGACGCTGAACTGGTCCCAGACGTTGCCGAAGACGGTCAGCTTGCTGACGTCCATGTCGCCGGCCTGGACGTCGGCCTTGCCCTCCTTGGTCTTCGTCGGGCCGAAGACGCCCTTGACCTCGATGCCGTAGTCGTACAGGGCGGCCGCCACACCGACGAAGGCGACGATCTTCGTGGGGACCTTGTCCAGCTTCACGGTGGTGCCGCGGTCGTCCTCGAACGTCCAGGGGCCGGACTTGCCGGCGCCCGCGGCCTCGTTCGACCCACCGCTCTTGGCGTCGTCGTCCCCGCAGGCCGCGAGCACGGCGCCGAGGCCGAGGGCGCCGCCGGCGGCGAGGATGCCGCGGCGGGTGAGGTGGGTGGCTCTGGCGTTGGACATGGCTTCGCTGCTTTCGAACAGGGCTGATCACCGCTGGACAGTTCAAAGGTAGGTTAGCCTAACCTCAGCTGATGTCCAGAGGGCGGGGTGCTCCGAACGGTCCCCCGTCCGGCCCCGCACGCCGCGAGGCCCAACGCCCCGGTGCCTCCGGGACGTTGGGCCTCGTGCGGATCGTGCGCGGCGGGTCAGCCCGCCAGCCCCAGCTCCCGCGCGATCAGCATGCGCTGCACCTCGCTGGTGCCCTCGCCGATCTCCAGGATCTTGGAGTCCCGCCACATCCGGGCCACCGGGTACTCGTTCATGAAGCCGTAGCCGCCGTGGACCTGCGTGGCGTCGCGGGCGTTGTCGACCGCGACCGTGGACGAGTACAGCTTCGCCAGCGCCGCCTCCTTCTTGAACGGCTCCCCGGCCACCAGGCGGGACGCCGCGTCGCGCCACGCCAGACGGGCGGTGTGCGCCTTCATCTCCATGTCGGCGATCTTGAACTGGATGGCCTGGTTGGAGCCGATCGGACGGCCGAACGCGTGACGCTCCTTGGCGTACTTGACCGACTCGTCCACACAGCCCTGCGCCAGACCCGTCGCCAGCGCCGCGATCGCGATCCGGCCCTCGTCCAGGATGCGCAGGAACTGCGCGTACCCGCGGCCCTCCTGGCCGAGCAGGTTGGCCGCCGGGACACGGACGTCCACGAAGGACAGCTCACGGGTGTCGGAGGCGTTCCAGCCGACCTTGGAGTAGGGGGCGGCGACCGTGAAGCCGGGGGTGCCGGAGGGCACGATGATCGAGGAGATGAGCGGCTTGCCGTCCGGCTTGCGGCCCGTCACCGCCGTCACCGTCACCAGACCGGTGATGTCGGTGCCGGAGTTGGTGATGAAGCACTTGGTGCCGTTGATCACCCACTCGCCCGTCGACTCGTCGAGGCGGGCCGTCGTCCGGGTCGCGCCCGCGTCGGAGCCGCCGTCCGGCTCGGTCAGGCCGAACGCGCCGAGGATCTCACCGGAGCACAGCTTCGGCAGCCAGGTGCGCTTCTGCTCCTCGGTGCCGAACAGATGGATCGGCATGGCGCCCAGCGAGACGCCCGCCTCCAGCGTGATGGCCACCGAGGAGTCGACGCGGGCCAGCTCCTCCAGGGCGATGCCCAGCGCCAGGTAGTCGCCGCCCATGCCGCCGTGCTCCTCGGGGAACGGCAGGCCGAACAGCCCCATGCGGCCCATCTCCCGCACGATCTCGTACGGGAACTCGTGACGCTCGTAGAAGTCGCCGATCTTCGGCGCCACGACGTCGTGGGCGAACTCCTCCACCGTGCGGCGGAGGTCCTCCAGTTCGGGGGAGAGACGGTGGTCCATGGCGATTTCACTGCTCCTTGTGGGAGAGGGCTCGTACGGTGCGGGAGGGGCTGGGCCGTCCCAGTTGGCCGGCCATCCAGTCGCTCGTGGCGACGAGGAGGCCGAGGTCGACTCCGGTGTCGATGCCGAGGCCGCGCAGCATCCACACGAGGTCCTCCGTGGCGAGGTTGCCGGTGGCGGACTTGGCGTACGGGCAGCCGCCCAGGCCGCCCGCGGAGGCGTCGACGGTGGTGACGCCGTGCTGGAGGGCGGCGTAGGTGTTGGCGAGGGCCTGCCCGTAGGTGTCGTGGAAGTGCACGGCGACGACGTCGGTCGGCACGCCCTCCTCGTTCAGCAGCGAGAGCAGCGCGCGCACGTGGCCCGGGGTGGCCACGCCGATGGTGTCGCCGAGGCTCAGCTCGTCGCAGCCCATCGCGACGAGCGCCTTGCACACCCGGACGACCTGGGGGAGCGGCACGGCGCCCTCCCAGGGGTCGCCGAAGCACATCGACACGTACCCGCGCACGTGCACGCCCTCGCCCTTGGCGCGCCGCACCACCGGCTCGAACACCGCGAGGGACTCGTCCAGCGTGCGGTTGAGGTTGGCCTTGGCGAAGGACTCGGTGGCGCTGGCGAACACCGCGACGCGCCGGGCGCCGAGCGCGAGGGCGCGGTCCAGGCCCCGGTCGTTGGGGACCAGGACGGGCAGCTCGACGCCCTCCAGACCGGAGACGAGCGGGAACAGCTGCTCGGCGTCCGCGAGTTGGGGGACCCACTTCGGGTGGACGAAGCTCGTCGCCTCGATCGTCGTCAGACCGGCCTCGGCGAGCCGGCGGACGAACTCCGCCTTCACCTCGGTCGGCACGGTCGACTTCTCGTTCTGCAGGCCGTCGCGCGCGCCCACCTCGTGGATGCGCACCCGGGCCGGCAGACCCGGCGCCGGGACGGTCACGGGCAGCGTCATCAGTCCTCCTCCGCCGGGGTGACGACCGCCAGGACCTGGTCCATGGCGACCGTCGTGCCGGGTGTGACGTCGAGTTCGGCGACCGTGCCGGCGTGCGGGGCGGAGATGACGTGCTCCATCTTCATCGCCTCCACCACGAGCAGGCTCTGGCCCGCCGTCACCTCGTCGCCCACGGCGACCTTCACCACCGTCACCGTCCCGGGCATGGGCGCGGTGAGCGAGTCGGCGCCCGCGTGGGCGGCACCGGTGAGCGAGGCGGCCACCGGGTCGTGGTCGCGCACGTGCCAGGCGTCGCCGTCGCGGCCCAGCCAGTCGGAGGCCCGGTGGAAGGTGTGCCGGACGCCGTCGAGGGTCACGGACACCTCGTCGTCCGTGACGGTGGCGGAACCGCGCGGGGTGTACTCCACCGGCTCCTGCACCCGCAGGGGGAAGCTCACCGGCCGCGGGGTGCCGCCGAGCCGCCAGCCGCTCGGCACCGCGAACGGGTCCGTCCAGCCGTCGGTCCGGGGGCGCAGCGCGTCGAGGCGGACGGCCGCCGCCGCCTCGTACACCTCCTCGGGCACCTCGGTGGTGACCAGGTCGTCCACCACGCGCTCCACCAGGCCGGTGTCCAGCTCGCCCGCCACCACCGCCGGATGCGCCAGCAGCCGCCGCAGGAAGCCCGCGTTGGTCGGCACGCCCAGCGTGACCGTCCCGGCGAGGGCCGCGCGCAGCTTCCGAAGCGCGGTCGCGCGGTCGGGGCCGTACGCGATCACCTTGGACAGCATCGGGTCGTACAGGCTGCCGACCTCGGTGCCCTCGCTGAGCCCGGAGTCGGTGCGCACGCCGTCGCCCTGCGGCTCGCGCAGCCTGAGGACCGTGCCGCCGGACGGCAGGAAGCCGCGCGCAGGGTCCTCGGCGCAGACACGGGCCTCGACGGCGTGCCCGGTGAGCCGGATGTCGTCCTGCCCGAAGGCCAGGCGCTCGCCGGCCGCCACCCGCAGCTGCCACTCCACCAGGTCGATGCCGGTGATCAGCTCGGTGACGGGGTGCTCCACCTGGAGCCGGGTGTTCATCTCCATGAAGTAGTACGAGGACGGGTCGCCGCCCGGCACGATGAACTCCACCGTGCCCGCGCCCCGGTAGCCGCAGGAGCGGGCCGCCTGCACGGCCGCCTCGCCCATGCCCGCGCGCGTCGCCTCGTCGAGGAGCACGCTGGGCGCCTCCTCGATGATCTTCTGGTGCCGGCGCTGCAGGGAGCACTCGCGCTCGCCGAGGTGCACGACGTTGCCGTGCCCGTCGGCCAGGACCTGGATCTCGATGTGCCGGGGCCGGTCGATCCACCGCTCGACGAGGAGGGTGTCGTCGCCGAAGGAGGCGCGGGCCTCACGGCGGGCGGCGGCGATCTCGTCCGCCAGCAGCGCCGCGTCCCGCACCAGGCGCATGCCCTTGCCGCCGCCGCCCGCCGAGGGCTTGAGCAGCACCGGCATGCCGATCTCGCGGGCGGCGTCGGCCAGTTCGGCGTCGGTGAGGCCGCTGCCGCTGGAGCCCGGCACGACCGGGACACCGGCGGCCTTCACGGTCTCCTTGGCACGGATCTTGTCGCCCATCAGGGAGATGGCGTCGGCGGGCGGCCCGATGAAGGTCAGCCCGGCGTCGGCGCAGGCCCGCGCGAAACCGGCGTTCTCCGCGAGGAAGCCGTAGCCGGGGTGGACGGCCTGGGCGCCGGTGCGGGCGGCGGCCTCCAGCAGCCGCTCCACGGACAGATAGCTCTCGGCCGCCGGCGCCGGGCCGATCCGCACCGCCGTGTCGGCCTCGCGCACATGGCGGGCGTCGGCGTCCGCGTCGGAGAAGACGGCCACCGAGCGCACGCCCAGCGCGCGCAGCGTCCGGACGACCCGGACGGCGATCTCGCCCCGGTTGGCCACGAGTACGGTGTCGAACATGGTCCCCCTCACATCCGGAAGACGCCGAACTGGGGGTCACCCAGGGGCGCGTTGGCACAGGCGGTCAGGGCCAGACCCAGCACCTGGCGGGTGTCCAGCGGGTCGATGACCCCGTCGTCCCAGAGCCGGGCGGTGGCGTAGTAGGCGTTGCCCTGGCGCTCGTACTGCTCGCGCACGGGCGCCTTGAACGCCTCCTCGTCCTCGGCCGGCCAGGACTCCCCGCGCGCCTCCAGCTGGTCGCGCTTGACGGTGGCGAGGACCGAGGCGGCCTGCTCACCGCCCATGACGGAGATCTTGGCGTTCGGCCACATCCACAGGAAGCGGGGCGAGTAGGCCCGGCCGCACATGGAGTAGTTGCCCGCTCCGTACGACCCGCCGACCACGACCGTCAGCTTCGGCACGCGCGTGGAGGCGACCGCCGTGACCATCTTGGCGCCGTGCTTGGCGATGCCGCCGGCCTCGTAGTCCTTGCCGACCATGAACCCGGAGATGTTCTGCAGGAACACCAGGGGGATGCCGCGCTGGTCGCACAGCTCGATGAAGTGGGCGCCCTTCTGGGCGGACTCGGAGAACAGGATGCCGTTGTTGGCGACGATGCCGACCGGGTGCCCGTGGATGCGGGCGAAGCCGGTGACCAGGGTCTGCCCGAACTCGGACTTGAACTCCGCGAAGCGGGAGCCGTCGACCACGCGCGCGATGATCTCGCGCACGTCGTAGGGGGTGCGGGAGTCGACCGGCACGGCGCCGTACAGGCCGTGCGGGTCGACCTTCGGCTCGACGGCGGGGGTGACCTCCCAGGGGAGGTCGCGGCGGGCGGGCAGCGTGGCGACGATGTTCCGCACGATGCGCAGCGCGTGGGCGTCGTCCTCCGCGAGGTGGTCGGTCACACCGGACACCCGGGAGTGGACCTCGCCGCCGCCGAGCTCCTCCGCGGTGACGACCTCGCCGGTGGCGGCCTTCACCAGCGGGGGTCCGCCGAGGAAGATCGTGCCCTGGTTGCGGACGATCACGGCCTCGTCGCTCATCGCGGGGACGTAGGCGCCGCCCGCGGTGCAGGAGCCGAGGACGGCGGCGATCTGCGGGATGCCCGCGCCGGACATCCGGGCCTGGTTGTAGAAGATCCGCCCGAAGTGCTCGCGGTCCGGGAAGACCTCGTCCTGCATCGGCAGGAAGGCGCCGCCGGAGTCGACCAGGTACAGGCACGGCAGCCTGTTCTCCAGGGCCACCTCCTGCGCGCGCAGGTGCTTCTTGACGGTCATCGGGTAGTAGGTGCCGCCCTTGACCGTGGCGTCGTTGGCGACGATCACGCACGCGCGGCCGCTGACCCGCCCGATGCCCGCGATGACGCCCGCCGCCGGGGCCTGTCCGTCGTACATCCCGTCGGCGGCGAGGGGGGCCAGCTCCAGGAAGGGCGAGCCGGGGTCGAGCAGGGTGTCGACCCGGTCGCGGGGCAGCAGCTTGCCGCGCGCGGTGTGCCGGGCGCGGGCCTTCTCACCCCCGCCGAGCCGCACCGCCGCCAGCTTGGCGCGCAGTTCCTCCCCGAGCGCCCGGTGGGCCTCCTCGTTGGCCCGCCAGGTCTCCGACGCGGGATCCGCCGCGCTCTGGAGCTCCGGTGCCTCGTGCATCCTCGCGGTCCCCTCACCTTGTTAATGAGCGTTAACGCATTTCCATCAGGTTAACGACCGCTAACCTCCCTGTCTAGAATCGTTCCCATGGCCACCAGAACCGACGCCCCCACCCGCCGCGAGCAGATCCTCAAGGAGGCCGCGCGGCTCTTCGCCGAGCGCGGCTTCCACGGCGTCGGTGTCGACGAGATAGGCGCCGCGGTCGGCATCAGCGGCCCCGGCCTCTACCGGCACTTCCCCGGCAAGGACGCGATGCTCGCCGAGCTGCTGGTCGGGATCAGCGGCCGGCTGCTGACGGGCGCGAAGCGGCGTCTGGCGGAGGCGGACGGGGTGCCGGCGGAGGAGGTCCTCGACTCCCTGATCGAGGGCCACATCGACTTCGCCCTCGACGACCGCCCCCTGATCACCCTGCACGACCGTGAGCTGGACCGCCTGCGCGACAGCGACCGCAAGCTCGTGCGCCAGCTCCAGCGGCAGTACGTCGAGCTGTGGGTGGAGGTGGTGCGCCGGGTCTATCCGGAGCTCACCGAGCCGGCCGCCCGCTCGGCCGTGCACTCGGTGTTCGGCCTGCTGAACTCCACCCCGCACCTGGGCCGTCCGGGTGTCCTGCCAGGGCGCGGGACCATGGCGGGCCTGCTGCACCGGATGGCGCGCGGGGCCTTCGGGGCGGCCGGGGACGGGGCGCGCACGCCGGCGGAGTGACGAGCGTTACGGTCGTTCCACCCTGGACGTTCTTCGCTACCCGCCGGTACCTTTGATGAGCAAGCGCTTAGACATGTACCGGTGGAGGTGGACGGCGTGCGCCGTACGGTGTTCAACGAGGATCACGAGGCGTTCCGGGAGACCATCCGCGCCTTCATCGAGGCCGAGGTCGTCCCGGTCTACGACGAGTGGTTCGCGGCGGGCCAGGCGCCCCGCGACTTCTACTACAAGCTCGCCGAGCTGGGCGTCTTCGGCATCCGCGTCGACGAGGAGTACGGCGGCGCCGGCATCGACTCGTACAAGTTCGAGGCGATCATGTACGAGGAGACCGCCCGCGCCGGTGTGCAGTTCGGCGGCTCCGGCGTGCACGTGCTGCTCGGCCTGCCGTACCTCAAGATGCTCGCCACCGACGAGCAGAAGAAGCGCTACCTGCCGAAGTTCGTCTCCGGCGAGGAGATGTGGGCGCTGGCGATGACCGAGCCGGGCACCGGCTCCGACCTCGCGGGCATGAAGACCACCGCCAAGCTCTCCGAGGACGGCACGCACTACGTCCTCAACGGCTCCAAGACCTTCATCACCGGCGGTGTGCACGCCGACCGGGTGATCGTGTGCGCCCGCACCGCCGCGCCCACCGCCGAGGACCGCCGCCACGGCATCTCCCTGTTCGCCGTCGACACCAAGTCCGAGGGCTACTCCATCGGCCGCAAGCTGGACAAGCTGGGCCTGCGCACCTCCGACACCGCCGAGCTCGCGTTCGTCGACGTCAAGGTGCCCGTCGAGGACCTGCTCGGCGAGGAGAACAAGGGCTTCTACTACCTCGGCCACAACCTCGCCTCGGAGCGCTGGGGCATCGCCTACGGCGCCTACGCCCAGGCCAAGGCCGCCGTCCGGTTCGCCAAGCAGTACGTGCAGGAGCGCACCGTCTTCGGCAAGCCGGTCGCGTCCTTCCAGAACACCAAGTTCGAGCTGGCCGCCTGCCAGGCCGAGGTGGACGCCGCCGAGGCCGTCGCCGACCGCGCGCTGGAGGCCCTGGACGCCGGTGAGCTGACGCCCGCCGAGGCCGCCTCCGCGAAGCTGTTCTGCACCGAGGTCGCCCACCGGGTGATCGACCGCTGCCTCCAGCTGCACGGCGGCTACGGCTTCATGAACGAGTACCCGATCGCGCGCCTGTACGCGGACAACCGCGTCAACCGCATCTACGGCGGGACCAGCGAGATCATGAAGACGATCATCGCGAAGGACATGGGCCTGTAAGGCCCCTGACGTTCCCTGCCAGTAGAAAAGGTGCCATGAACGAGGCACTTCAGAGCCTCCTCGATCTGCTCGACCTGGAGCAGATCGAGGTGGACATCTTCCGCGGCCGGTCCCAGTCCGCCGTCGTCCCGCGTGTCTTCGGCGGACAGGTCGCGGCCCAGGCGCTCGTCGCCGCGGGCCGCACGGTGCCCGCGGACCGGCCCGCCCACTCCCTGCACGCGTACTTCCTGCGCATGGGGGACCCTGGCGCGCCCATCGTCTACAACGTCGACCGCATGCGCGACGGGCGTTCCTTCACCACCCGCCGGGTGGTCGCCGTCCAGCACGGCAAGCCGATCTTCGCGCTGTCGGCGTCCTTCCAGACGTACGAGGACGGCCTGGACCACCAGGCCCCGATGCCGCCCGCGCCCGACCCGGCGTCGCTGCCCACCTCCGAGGAGCGGCTGCGCGGCTACGGGCACCTCGACCCGGCGGTCGTCGAGCGGTTCCTGGAGGCCCGCCGGGCGGTCGACCTGCGCTACGTCGACGAGCCGCCGTACGGCCGTTACGGCGAGCCGCGCGAACCGCACTCCCAGGTCTGGTTCCGCACCAACGGCAAACTCGCCGACGACCCCCTGCTGCACGTCGTACTCGCGACCTACGTCTCGGACATGACCCTGCTCGACTCCGTGCTGCTCGCGCACGGACGGGGCGGCTGGGCGGTCGGCGACGTCGTCGGCGCCTCCCTGGACCACGCCATGTGGTTCCACCGCCCGTTCCGCGCCGACGAATGGCTCCTGTACGACCAGGAGTCCCCGTCGGCCCACGGCGGCCGCGGCCTCGGCCAGGCCCGCATCTACACCCAGGACGGCCGCCTGGCGGTCTCGGTCATCCAGGAGGGCGTGGTCCGCGTTCCGCGCGCGGACTGACCCCCGGGGCGGGGGACGGTCAGGCGCCCGCCGTGGCGGGCTCGATGTCCCCCGCGAAGACGATCATCTGGTCGATCAGGCCCCGCCGCAGATGGACGACGTCCGTCCCGGCCAGCCGCGGCCCGCCGCCGGGCGTGGTGAAGACCCACCGGTAGCGGGCCCACTCGCCGGGCATGTCCACCCCCGAGCAGCGCACCATGGTGCCGGGCCCGGCCGGGTGGCGGCGCAGCTCCAGCACGAACCGCTCGACCGCCTCCACGCCCTCGCTGCGTCCCAGCGGTCCCCAGAAGACCACGTCGGACGTGAGGGCCTGGGCCAGCAGTTCGGTCACGTGCCGGTCGTCCGGGACGTTGAAGGCGGACAGGAACATGTCGATCGCCGACTCGGCGGCTGCTTCCTCCATGCCCTCAGTCATATCAGCCGCCGCGCCCCGCCCGGCCCGAACGGGCGGGTGCCGTGCGCCGGTTCGGGCACGCCTCAGGCGTCGCCCAGGCCCGCCTCCGACAGGAGGTACGCCGTCATCGGGTCGTAGTGGCGGGGGCTGACCACGTGGTCGTCCAGGGGGACGGCCACCTGGAGCGTGCCCTCGGACTCGGCGAGGAACAGGGCCGGGTCGTTGCAGTCCGCGTAGCCGACGGAGTCCACGCCGTGCTGGGCCGCGTACCCCGCCCAGCCGTGGTCGGCGACCACGAGGTCGGGCAGCGGGCGGCCCTCGCGCTCCAGGCCGGTGAGGATCGCCTTCATCGGGTCGCCGGAGTGCGTGTGCCACAGGGAGGCACCGTGCTCCAGGACGGCCACGTCGGCGAACTGCACGACGTAACCCTCCTCGGTCTGCAGGCCCTCGGGGATGACGACGATCTCGCAGCCGGCGGCGCGCAGCGCCGCGGCCGTCGCGCGGTGGACGTCCAGCAGGCCCCCGGGGTGGCCCGTCGCGAACAGCACCCGCTGCGAGCCGTCGGCCGCCTTGCGCAGCCGGGCCGCCATGCGCTCCAGCGCGGCCACCGTCAGCTCCGGGTCGATGGTGTCCTGGCCGTGGCGGTGCTCGGCGTCGTCGTTCACGCCGACGCGCTCCGCCATCACCGCCAGCACGTCCTGCTCGTCGGTCCAGCGGTCGCCGAGCTCCAGGCCGAGCCAGTAGTGGCGGTTGCCGTTCGCCAGCTGACGGTAGTGGGAGAGGTTGTTCTCGCGGGGGGTCGCGACGTCGCCCGCGATGCGGGTGCGGACGAGGTGGTCGACGAGCTCGGCGCGGCTGGGTGTCCCGGGTATCGGCATGGTTCCCATTGTGAGGCAGGCGGCGTGCCCGGACTCCTGCTCCGGAGCGCGTGCGACGCGGGTCACTGGCCTGAATCGGACGCTTCGGCATGGCGCAGGGCGAACCACAGCTCCATCCGGACGTCCGCGTCGTCCAGGTCGGCCTCCAGCAGCGCCGCGCACCGGGCGATCCGCTGCCGCACGGTGTTGCGGTGCACGGACAGCGCCACCGCCGTGCGGTCCCAGCTGCCGTGCAGCGACAGCCAGGTGCGCAAGGTGTCCGCGAGGGTGCCGGTCAGAGGTGCGAGCAGGGCGCGGGCGTGGTCCCGCGCCGCGTCCCCGGGGACCAGGTCGGCCAGGGCCGGACGGTGCGTGCCGTGCCGGGACAGCGGCGTACGGGTGGCCCGCGCCCGGGCCAGCGCCCGGGCCGCCTGGGTGTCCGCCGCCCGCCACTCCCCGGCCGGCACCGGGGCGCTCACCCCGAGCGTCCAGCCGGGCTGGGCCTCGGGTGCCCGGTCCGCCGGGACGACGACGCGTACGACGTCCCGCCCCAGGTCGACCAGGGGAGTGCCGAACGCGGCGCCCAGCGCGGACGCGGCCACCGGGTCGCACGGGGGCGTGTCCGGCGCCGCGTGCACCACCAGCCAGGTCTCCGCGCCCAGCAGCGGCGCCACCGTGTGCGGCTCCGCCCCGAGCAGCAGCCGCACCAGGGCGGAGGAGCGGGCCGCCCCCGAGCCGCTCTGGTGCTCGCCGGTGAGCAGGGACAGCAGGACGGCGGCGACGGAGGCGACGGTGTGGTCCCCGGACCGGTCGCGCGGCGCGGCCACCCCGAGCACGAAGCCGTGCCCGGCGCCCAGCGCGTAGGCGGCGAGACGGGTGTCGCCGGCCGTGTCGGTGGCGGAGGCGGGCGTGCCGGGCCCCGTGGGCCGTACGACCGCCGCGAGCGCGGCCAGCGCCTGACCGGCCGCCGGGTCCACCGCCCGGCCCGCCGCGGCGACCCGCGTCCCCTCGGGGCCGTACAGGACGGCGTGCCCGCCCACCCGCCGGGCGAGCTGCCGCAGCACCGCCCGCACCGGGTCGGGGCGCGCGGCGGCGGCCGCCAGGCTCTGCTGGGCCTCGGTCACGCGCCGCAGCTCGGCGAGGCGGGCCTGTGCCATGAGCTGCCACACCGCGCGCGCGATCCCGGAGAACGTGGTGCGCGGCGGCACCTCCAGCAGCGGCAGTCCGTGGGCGTCGCAGGCCTCGACGAGGGCGCGCGGCACGGTGTCGTGCACGGGCGCGAGCCCGAAGCCCAGGGCGGCACCCCCGGCCGCGACGATCCGCGCCACGTAGTCGTCGAAGTACGTCCCCGTCCCGGCCGCCTCGGGCACGTGCACGCCTGCCGACAGCAGCAGCTCGCCGCCCAGCAGATAGGGATAGGGATCGGCCATCTCCGAGGTGTGCGCCCAGTGGATCACCGTGTCCGCGTCCATGGGCCCGGCGATCTGGCGCAGCCCCAGGTCCTCACGGGCCAGCAGCGCGGACAGCGGTACGGGCGGGGTGGGCGGAACCGCGTGGTCCGGCATGGATGGTTCCTCCACTCACGGAGTTCCGAATGGATGAAACGTACACTTCGCAGCCGCTTTCCGGCCACCTACTGTCGGTCCAGTCCGGTGGCCGCGGATGGGGGTCCCCCCGCGCGAGCGGGTTCGAGCGTGGGGGAGGGCGGTTGTCCCCGCCGGCGCGCCGGTCGTCCCCACCCCACTGCACGACACGCCACCGGGATGTGCGCGAAGGAGGCCCCACCATGGCCGTCGACTACACCGTGATCGTCGTCTATCTGGCCGGCATGCTGGCCATGGGCTGGTGGGGCATGCGCCGCGCCAGGTCCAAGAGCGAGTTCCTGGTCGCCGGACGCCGGCTCGGCCCCGCGATGTACTCCGGCACCATGGCGGCGATCGTCCTCGGCGGCGCGTCCACCATCGGAGGCGTCGGCCTCGGCTACCAGTACGGCCTCTCCGGCGCCTGGATGGTCTTCACCATCGGCCTCGGCCTGCTCGCCCTCTCGGTCTTCTTCTCCGCGCGGATCGCCCGGCTGAAGGTCTACACCGTCTCCGAGATGCTGGACCTGCGCTACGGCGGCCGGGCCGGTGTCATCTCCGGTGTCGTCATGTGGGCGTACACCCTGATGCTCGCCGTCACCTCGACCATCGCCTACGCCACGATCTTCGACGTGCTGTTCGACATGAACCGCACCCTCGCGATCGTCCTCGGCGGCTCCATCGTCGTCGCCTACTCGACGCTCGGCGGCATGTGGTCGATCACCCTGACCGACATGGTGCAGTTCGTGGTCAAGACGATCGGTGTGCTCCTGCTCCTGCTGCCCATCGCCGTCGTCAAGGCCGGCGGGTTCGGCGAGATGAGGGCGAAGCTGCCGACCGGGTACTTCGACCCGCTGGGCATCGGCGGCGAGACGATCTTCACCTACGTCCTGATCTACACCTTCGGCATGCTCATCGGGCAGGACATCTGGCAGCGCGTGTTCACCGCCCGCAGCGACACCACCGCCAAGTGGGGCGGCACCGTCGGAGGCACCTACTGCCTCGCCTACGCCCTCGCCGGCGCGGTCATCGGCACCGCGGCCAAGGTGCTGTACCCGGACCTCTCCAGCGCCGACGACGCCTTCGCGACCATCGTCAAGGACGAGCTGCCCATGGGCGTGCGCGGCCTGGTGCTGGCCGCCGCCCTGGCCGCCGTGATGTCGACCTCCTCCGGCGCGCTCATCGCCTGCGCGACCGTCGCCAACAACGACATCTGGGCGCGGCTGCGCGGGGTGGTCCGCCCCGACGACGGAGAGGCGCACGACGAGGTGAGGGGCAACCGCGCCTTCATCCTGCTGATGGGTATCGCCGTGATCGGCACGGCCATCGCGCTGAACAACGTCGTCGAGGCCCTCACGGTCGCCTACAACCTGCTCGTCGGCGGGCTGCTCGTGCCGATCCTCGGCGGACTGCTCTGGCGCCGCGGGACCGCGCAGGGCGCGCTCGCCTCGGTCGTGGTCGGTGGTGTCGCGGTGATCACGCTGATGGCCACGCACGGCATCCTCGCCAACGAGCCGGTCTACTACGGCCTGCTGTCCTCCCTCGCCGCGTACGTCGCCGTCTCGCTGCTGACGAAGCCCACCGACGCGGCCGTCCTCGCCGTCTGGCGCGAGCGCCTGGCCGGACGGGACCCCCGGGACGCCGAACGCGCGTCCGAACCGGTGCCGGCCGGCCAGTAGAGTCATAGCCATATCACCCGCATACGCGATGAAGCGTAGGAAAGAAGGCATTTCCTCATGACCAGCAACGAGACGCCCCGCGGCCCCGTCGACTCCTCCCGCGTCCCGCGGTACGCGGGCCCCGCGACCTTCGCCCGGCTCCCGCGCCTCGACGAGGTCGGCCGCGCCGACGTCGCCGTGGTCGGCGTGCCGTTCGACTCCGGCGTCTCGTACCGGCCGGGCGCCCGCTTCGGCGGCAACGCCATCCGCGAGGCGTCCCGCCTCCTGCGCCCCTACAACCCGGCCCAGGACGCCTCCCCGTTCGCCCTCGCGCAGGTCGCGGACGGCGGCGACATCGCCGTGAACCCGTTCAACATCAACGAGGCCGTCGACACGATCGAGGCCGCCGCCGACGACCTGCTCGGCACCGGCGCCCGCCTGATGACCCTCGGCGGCGACCACACCATCGCCCTGCCGCTGCTCAGGAGCGTCGCCAAGAAGCACGGCCCGGTCGCCCTGCTCCACTTCGACGCGCACCTCGACACCTGGGACACCTACTTCGGCGCCGAGTACACCCACGGCACCCCGTTCCGCCGGGCCGTCGAGGAGGGCATCCTCGACACCTCCGCCCTCTCCCACGTCGGCACCCGGGGTCCGCTCTACGGCAAGCAGGACCTCACGGACGACGAGAAGATGGGCTTCGGCATCGTCACCTCCGCCGACGTCTACCGGCGGGGCGCCGACGAGGTCGCCGACCAGCTCCGCCAGCGCATCGGCGACCGCCCGCTGTACATCTCCATCGACATCGACTGCCTCGACCCGGCCCACGCGCCCGGCACCGGCACCCCCGAGGCGGGCGGCATGACCTCCCGCGAACTGCTGGAGATCCTGCGCGGCCTCGCCTCCTGCAACCTGGTCTCGGCGGACGTCGTCGAGGTGGCGCCCGCGTACGATCACGCGGAGATCACGTCGGTGGCCGCGTCCCACACGGCGTACGAACTGACCACGATCATGTCCCGCCAGATCGCGGCGGCGCGCGAGGAGGACGAGGGCAAGTGACCCACGACCACGACCTGGTACTCCGTCCGACGCGGGAGCAGATCACAGCCGCCCTGAATCCGCCGGCCGGCCGCAACGGCGGGGACCTGGTCGTGGAGACGCTGGCCGGGCTCGGCGCGACGACCGTGTTCGGGCTGCCCGGCCAGCACGCCCTCGGCATGTTCGACGCGCTGCGCCGCAGCGACCTGCGCTACATAGGGCTGCGCGTGGAGAACAACGCCGGGTTCGCCGCCGACGCCTACGGCCGGATCACCGGCGAGGCGGCCCCGCTGCTGCTGTCCACGGGACCGGGCGCGCTGACCTCGCTGGCCGCGCTCCAGGAGGCGGCGGCCGCCTCGGCGCCGGTGCTCGCGATCAGCAGCCAGATCCCTACGGCCGGCCTCGGCGGTGGCCGGCACGGCTATCTGCACGAACTCCCGGACCAGGCGGCCTCGTTCCGGGGCGTCGTGAAGTCGGTCCACACCGTGCGCGCCCAGTCCCAGATCCCGTCCGCGATCGAGGCGGCGTGGAAGTCGGCGCTCACCGCCCCGCACGGCCCGGTGTGGGTGGAGATCCCGCAGGACGTCCTGCTCGCCGGGACCTCGATCCCGGTCGTCACCGGCGGCGACGCCTTCCCCGAGGAACTGGTGCCGCGCCCGGAGCTGACGGCGGTGGCGGCCCATCTGCTGTCCCACGCCGAGCGCCCGGCGATCATCGCGGGCGGGGGAGTGGTCCGCGCGGACGCCTCGAAGAAGCTGCTCCAGCTGGCGGAGACCCTTCAGGCACCGGTGGTCACCACCCCCGGCGGCAAGGGCGCGTTCCCGTGGGAGCACCCGCTGTCGCTCCAGTCGTGGATCGAGGACCGGCACACCACCGACTTCCTGGAGGACGCCGACGTTCTGCTGGTGGTCGGCTCCGGGCTCGGTGAACTCTCCTCGAACTACCACACGTTCAGGCCGCGCGGACGGGTCGTCCAGATCGAGGCCGACCTCGGCAAGCTGGAGTCCAACCACCCGGCGCTGGGCATCCACGCCGACGCCCGGCCCGCGTTGCAGGCGCTGCTGGAGACCGTGTCCGGGCGCGACGACCCGGACGCCCCCGGGCGGGTGCGCGAGGTGCTCGCGAAGGTCGCCGCCCGGATCGCCGCCCAGGACCTGACGCTGGAGCAGGAGGTGCTGGCGTCCGTCCGCCGGGCCCTGCCCGCCGGCTCCTCGTCCTTCTGGGACATGACGATCCTGGCGTACTGGGCCTGGTCGGCGTTCGACGCCAAGGGCCCCAACCGCATGCACTCCGCGCAGGGCGCCGGCGGCCTCGGCTACGGCTTCCCGGCGGCGCTCGGCGCGGCCGCCGCCGACCCGACCCGCCCCGTGCTCGCGGTGTCCGGTGACGGCGGCGCCCTCTACTCGATCGCCGAGCTCGCCACGGCCCGGCAGTACGGGCTGGACGTCACCTGGCTCATCGTCGACGACGGCGGCTACGGCATCCTGCGCGAGTACATGAACGACGCCTTCGGCGAGGCCACGGCGACCGAACTGACGCGTCCGGACTACGTGGCGCTCGCCGAGTCGTTCGGCGTCCCCGGGGTCAGGACCACGCCCGAGACCCTGGAGGCGGACCTGGCAAAGGCCCTGTCCGAGCCGGGCCCCTCGGTGGTGGTGCTCCCGGCGGTGCTGCGCATGTTCGCCCCCACGCATCTGGGATCGGAGTGATCCGGGGGGCCGCCTGCGCGAGGGCTACCAGATCGACTCGACCCACTCCGGGTGGTCGATGAAGGGGTTGCGGTTGCCCTGGTACGACGAGTAGATGACGTCGTTGCGGCGCTTCTCGGCGCTGTCCGGCGGGTCCTCGTCGTTCCACTGCTTCAGCACCGACAGACGCCCGTGGTACGGGACGCTGCCGTTGATGGAGTCGTTGGCCTCCAGGTCGGGCCGGCCGTCGTCGCCCTCGTAGCGGACGGCCATGTAGAGGATCATGCGGGCCACGTCGCCCTTGACGGCGTCGCGGGGCTCGAAGGAGTTCGAGTCGGTCAGGCTGCCACCGGAGTTGGTGAAGGCGCTGCCGCCGTTGTCGAAGTCCTTGTTGCCGCGGACGGAGTTGACCTGGACGTCCTCGGGGCGCAGATGGTGCAGGTCGGTGCCGGGTCCGGCCGAGGTCCCGAAGTCGCCGTGGGACTGGGCCCACACGTGCTCGCGGTTCCAGTCGCCGGTGTCGCCGCCGTTCAGTGACTTGCTGCGGGAGATGCCGCTGTAGAGCAGCTTGACGTTGTTGCTGTTGGCCGGGTCCTGGTCGGTGACCTTCAGGGCGTCCCAGACGGCCGAGTAGGAGAGCTTGGTCTGGTTGCTGATGATCCCGTGGAGGGCGCTCTTCAGGGCGGGCCCGGTCTTGCCGAGCGCGGCGGCGTAGTACGTGTCGTCGTACGCCGTGGTGGTCGCGGCGGCCGGGGCCGCGGTCAGGGCCGGGGCGGTGAGCCCGGCCAGGAGGGCGGCCGTGGTGAGGGCCACGGACGTCCAGCGCCGGGGGCGTGGGGATGTCGCCGGCATGGGGGGTCTCCTCTCGCGTGTCTACGCGGGTTGAGCGAAGGCGGCATCCGGAGCGTGACATGGGCATGCAGGCGTGTCGAGATCCGGTGTGTGTCCATCAGGTGAAGGAGTCCCTCAATCCGGCGCAAATGCGGGCGAGTTGCGGCCTCGTGGCGCCAACTCGCGGCCGTATCCGTACAACCATTCGCGCGCCCTCGTTGGTCAACCAGCCATGACTCACGGGACAGCGAGCGAGAACTCCACGGGCGCGGCCAGACGCGCGCGAGCGGTCGTCGCGGCGGGCCTGGGCGCCGGCCTCGTCATAGCGCCTCTCGCCGCCGCCGCACCGGCCGCGGCGGCCACCCCCACCGTCAGCTGCACCTCGGCCAAGGCGGGGCTGGCCGACAAGCTGAAGCGGGACATCACCGCCGCCCTGGCCAACCGCAAGGGCACCGTCGCGGTCGGCCTGTACGACCGCTCCACGAAGACCACCTGCACGCTCCGGGCGACCAGCGCCTACGACTCGGCCAGCGTCGTCAAGGTGACCGTCCTGGCCACGCTGCTGTGGGACGCCAAGAAGCACGACCGGTACCTCACCGACCGCGAGGCGTCCCTCACCAAGGCCATGATCACCAAGTCGGACAACGCGGCGACCACCACCCTGTGGAAGCAGCTCGGCATGACCAAGATCAAGGGCTTCCTCAGCGCCGCCGCCATGACGAAGACCGTCCCCGGCGCGAACGGCTACTGGGGGCTCACCCAGATCAACGTCACCGACGAGCAGAAGCTCCTCAAGCTCGTCACCGCCAAGAACTCCGTGCTCAGCGACAACTCCCGCGCCTACATCCTCAAGCTGATGGGCCAGGTCGTCTCCTCGCAGCGCTGGGGCACCCCCTACGGCGTGCCGTCCGGCGTCTCCGTGGCCGTCAAGAACGGCTGGCTGCAGCGCGCCACCCACGGCTGGCGGGTGCACAGCGTCGGCGCCTTCAAGGGCGGCGGCCACGACTACATGATCACGGTGCTCAGCCACGGCAACAACACCATGAACTACGGCATCGCCACCATCCAGGGCGTCGCCAAGGCCGTCCACAAGGACCTCAAGGCGAGCTGACCGCCCCGCCACCCCCCGCCGGATTGTTGCGGCGGGATGAAATCCGAGCTCACCGGCGTTGGTGCCTTCCGGTAGACCAGGACCAACGGGAGGCACGGGCGTGGCAGCGCAGCCAGGATGGGCACGACGACTGTGGGGCTACGCCTGGCGCTACCCGAAGGACGTGGTCCTCGCCCTCGGCTCCTCCCTCGGCGGCATGGCCGTCATGGCGCTCGTCCCGCTGATCACCAAGGTGATCATCGACGACGTGATCGGCGGCGAGCGCAGGATGGCCGTCTGGGCGGGGCTGCTGATCGTCGCCGCCGTCGCCGTCTACGTCCTCACCTTCGTCCGCCGGTACTACGGCGGCCGGGTCGCCCTCGACGTCCAGCACGACCTGCGCACCGACATGTTCCGGACGATCACCCGGCTCGACGGGCGCAAGCAGGACGAGCTGTCCACCGGGCAGGTCGTCGGCCGCGCCACCAGCGACCTCCAGCTGATCCAGGGCCTGCTCTTCATGCTCCCGATGACCATCGGGAACTTCATGCTCTTCCTGATCTCGCTGGGCATCATGACCTGGCTGTCGCCGCCGCTGACCCTGGTCGCCCTCGCGGTCGCCCCCGCCCTGTGGTGGATCGCCCGGCGCAGCCGCAGCAGACTGCACCCCTCCACCTGGTACGCGCAGGCCCAGGCCGCGGCCGTCGCGGGCGTCGTCGACGGCGCCGTCAGCGGCGTACGCGTGGTGAAGGGCTTCGGGCAGGAGGACCAGGAGACCGGCAAGCTCCGCGAGGTCGGACGGCGGCTCTACGCCGGACGGCTGCGCACCATCCGCTTCAACGCCAAGTACACCCCCGCCCTCCAGGCCGTCCCGGCGCTGGGCCAGGTCGCCATGCTCGCCCTCGGCGGCTGGCTGGCGGTGCGCGGGCACATCACGCTCGGCACCTTCGTCGCCTTCTCCACCTACCTCGCCCAGCTGGTCGGCCCGGTCCGCATGCTCGCCATGGTCCTCACCGTCGCCCAGCAGGCGCGCGCCAGCAGCGAACGCGTCCTGGAGCTGATCGACACCGAACCCTCGATCAAGGACGGCACCCGGACCCTCACGGCCGACGCCCCCGCCACCGTCGAGTTCGACGACGTCTCCTTCGGCTACGACGAGGAGCGCCCCGTCCTCGACGGACTCAGCCTGGAGATCCGCGCCGGGGAGACCCTCGCCGTGGTCGGCGCCTCCGGGTCCGGCAAGTCCACCGTCTCCCTGCTGCTCCCGCGCTTCTACGACGTCACGGGCGGCGCCGTCCTCGTCGGCGGCCACGACGTGCGCGAGCTGACCCTGGACTCGCTGCGGGCCGCGATCGGGCTCGTCCCGGAGGACTCGTTCCTCTTCTCCGACTCCGTCCGCGCCAACATCGCCTACGGCCGCCCCGACGCCACCGACGAGCAGATCGAGGCCGCCGCCCGCGCCGCCCAGGCCGACCGCTTCATCGCCGACCTCCCCGAGGGGTACGGCACCAAGGTCGGCGAGCACGGCCTGACCCTCTCCGGTGGCCAGCGCCAGCGGATCGCGCTGGCCCGCGCGATCCTCGCCGACCCCCGGCTCCTCGTCCTCGACGACGCCACCTCGGCGGTGGACGCCCGGGTCGAGCACGAGATCCACGAGGCGCTCAAGCACGTCATGGAGGGCCGTACGACCCTCCTCATCGCCCACCGCCGCTCCACCCTCGGCCTCGCCGACCGCATCGCCGTCCTCGACGCCGGCCGGCTCGCCGACATCGGAACCCACGAGGAGCTCCAGGAGCGCTCCGCCCTCTACCGCCGCCTGCTCACCGACCCCGACGAGCTCGGCGGGGTCTCGCCCGGTCACACCCAGCCGCCCTCTCCCCAGGAGGACACCTCCGTCCGGGACGAGCTGGACGCCGAGTTCGACGCGGAGCGCGGGGTCACGCCCCGGCTGTGGACCGGCGACCGCGAACCCAAGGACCTCGCGCTGGCCCAGTCCCCGGCCACCCCCGAACTGCTCGCCCAGGTCGAGGCCCTGCCCCCGGCGCGCGACGTCCCCGACGTCGACGAGGCGAGCGCGGTCCGGCCCGAGCGGTCGTACGGGCTGCGGCGGCTGCTGCGGGGCTTCGGGCGCCCGCTGCTGATCAGCCTCGCCCTGGTCGCCGTGGACGCGGGCATGGGCCTGCTGCTGCCGATCCTGATCCGGCACGGCATCGACTCGGGCGTCGGCCAGGCCGCGCTGGGCGCGGTGTGGGCGGCCTCCCTGCTCGGGCTGCTCGCGGTCACCGTCCAGTGGGCCGCGCAGATCGGCGAGACCCGGATGACCGGGCGCACCGGCGAGCGGGTGCTGTACGCGCTGCGGCTGAAGATCTTCGCCCAGCTCCAGCGGCTCGGCCTGGACTACTACGAGCGCGAGCTGACCGGCCGGATCATGACCCGCATGACGACGGACGTGGACGCGCTGTCCACGTTCCTGCAGACGGGCCTGGTCACCGCCTTCGTCTCGGTCGTCACCTTCTTCGGCATCATGGGCGCCCTGCTGGTGCTCGACGTGCAGCTGGCGTTCGTGGTCTTCGCGACCCTGCCGCCGCTGATCGTCGCCACCTACTTCTTCCGCCGGGCGAGCGTGAAGGCGTACGAGCTGGCCCGTGAGCGGGTGTCGGTGGTCAACGCCGACCTCCAGGAGTCGGTGGCGGGCCTGCGGATCGTGCAGGCGTTCCGGCGCGAGCGCGACGGCGGCGCCCGGTTCGCCGAGCGCAGCGACAGCTACCGCCAGGCCCGGATCCGCGGCCAGTGGCTGATCTCGATCTACTTCCCGTTCGTGCAGTTCCTGGCGTCGGCGGCGGCCGCCGCCGTGCTGATCGTGGGCGGGGTGCGGATCGACGCGGCCACGCTGACGACCGGCGCGCTGGTGGCGTACCTGCTCTACATCGACCTGTTCTTCGCGCCGGTCCAGCAGCTCTCCCAGGTCTTCGACGGCTACCAGCAGGCCACGGTCTCGCTCGGCCGCATCCAGGAGCTGCTGCGCGAGCCGACGTCGACGCGGGCCGCCGAGGAGCCGCGCGAGGTGCGGGAGCTGCGGGGCGAGATCGCCTTCGAGGGCGTGCGCTTCGCCTACGGCGACGACGAGGAGGCGCTGTCCGGCATCGACCTGCGCGTCCCCGCCGGGCAGACCGTCGCGTTCGTCGGGGAGACCGGCGCCGGCAAGTCGACCCTGGTGAAGCTGGTCGCCCGGTTCTACGACCCGAGCGCCGGCCGCGTCACCGTCGACGGCACCGACGTGCGGGACCTCGACCTGACGTCGTACCGCCACCGGCTCGGGGTCGTGCCGCAGGAGGCGTACCTCTTCCCCGGGACGGTCCGGGACGCCATCGCCTACGGGCGGCCCGACGCCACCGACGCCGAGGTCGAGGCGGCCGCACGGGCGGTGGGCGCGCACGAGATGATCGCGACCCTCGACGGCGGCTACCTCCACGAGGTCGCCGAGCGCGGCCGCAACCTCTCCGCCGGGCAGCGCCAGCTGATCGCGCTGGCCCGCGCCGAGCTGGTCGACCCCGACGTGCTGCTCCTCGACGAGGCGACGGCCGCCCTCGATCTGGCCACGGAGGCCCAGGTCAACCAGGCGACCGACCGGCTCGCGGGCCGCCGTACGACCCTCGTCGTGGCCCACCGGCTGACGACGGCCGCGCGGGCCGACCGGGTGGTGCTCATGGACCACGGCCGGGTCGCCGAGGACGGTACGCACGAGGAACTGCTGGCGCGCGGCGGACGGTACGCCGAGCTGTGGCGGACCTTCCTCGGGCAGGCCGAACCGGAGGAGCCGGTCGGCGTGGCCCGGTGAGCCCGGCCCCCGCGTGGGCGTGACGGCCGTGCAACCATCCGGCATACGCCAGGCGTCCGTACACCAGTACGCTCATCGCCGGTGTACGGGGAGGACTTCACAGTGGACAAGGGTGGTATACGCCGACGACTGGCTGTCTGCCTGGCGCTGGTGACCGCGTCCGGGCTGCTCGCGATCGCCGTTCCGGCACAGGCGCACGCCGCGCCGAGCCGTTGCGAGGGACGCAAGGTCAGGACGTATCCGTTCTCCACCGGGACGCTGTACGTGTACAAGAAGAACGGCTACGTCTGCGCGATCACGCTGCCGAAGAGCCCCGGGCGCAAGCAGCGCATGATGGTCAGCGTGCGGGCCTACCGGGCCAACCCGGTCACGGACGAGGGCCGGTACACCCGACGGGCCGGACCGGTGACCGTCCACGCCGGGAACCGCTGCGTGTGGGTGAAGGGCAAGGTGGGCGGCGACTCGGTGAGCAAGGGCTGGATCCTGTGCTGACCGGCGGCGCGGGCCGCCCTCACATCCGCCGGGCGCAGCCGACCGGCTTCTCGCCGCCCACCTTCACGTAGAGGGCGGTCGACGAGGGGCACCGGGACCGTCTGTCCACGGTCCGCGTCACCTTGTAGCCCGGCTCGTGCTCGCCCTCGCCGTCGCAGGCCGTCTCCCGGACCTGCCCGTCGCCCGAGCCGTAGACGCAGTCGCCGACGATCGTGCGAGGGCCGCCCCCGCCGCCGGGGTCGCCCGGGTGGGGCGGGGTGAGGTTGCGCATGCAGGCGTAGCCCTGCGGGACGGCGCCGTCGCCGTCCTCGTCGGAGGTCCGGTCCTGGGCGCTGATGTGCAGGACGAAGTCGGTGGTCCCCGGGCACGGCGGGCCGCCGCGGACGGTGCCGTCGTGCCGGGCCACGACCCGCGCGGCCGCCCGCTCGCTCGCGCACGGCACCTCGGTGAAGCTGGTCCGGCCGAACGAACTGCACTCGTCCACCGCGAGGAACACCGCCCTGTGCCCACCGGGCACCGGCGCGGTGGCGCTCGTGCCCGGCGGGCCGTCCTCCGGGGACGCCGTCGGCCCCTGGCACCCCGTCAGCAGCGCGGCGAGCAGCGCCGCCGCCGTGCACACGGCCGCCCCACCTGGTCCTCCACGCATCGCACCCCCCGGTACCCCCGGTCCAGCGTGACCCGCGACAGCGGGTGCACGCCAGACATACGGGGTCCTTTGCGCCGGTCGGTAACGAGTGCGCCCGTTGTGTGACGTACGGGCGCTACGTCTGATGCGTCAGCGGTTCAGTGGCCTCGGTACGACAGCCCGTGGCCGACCGGGAACAGCACCTGGGCCGGGTCGTCCGCGCGCTGCACCGGCACGGGCAGCCTGCCGCGCGGGGCCACCCGCCCGGCGATCACCCGGGCCGCGGCCCGCAGTTCGACGTCCGTCCACGAGTAGGCCGCCAGGAAGGCCTTCACGCCGGGCAGATGGGCCACGTCGTAGGGGTTGCGGACGGCGACCGCGACCACCGGCTTCCCGGTGGCGAGCAACTGTTCGACGAGTGTCTTCTGAGTACTGGACGCCGTGACGTTGTACGTGCCGACCACCACCGCGTCCGCCTCGCGGGCCGCCTCCACCGCCCGCGCGACGGTCGCCGCGGACGGCGCCGTGCCGGTCGACAGGGCGGTCGCCGTGAAGCCCAGCTCGGTCAGGGCCGCCGCGAGCACACCGGTCGGCGGGCCCGTCGTCCCGGACGGGGAGGCCGGGTCGGCGCCGACGACCAGCACCTTGCGGTGGGACCGGCGCGACAGCGGCAGCAGCGACCCCTCGTTGACCAGCAGGGTCGTGGTGCGCTCGGCGATGCGGTCGGCGGCTTTGAGATGGGCCGGCGTGCCGACGTTGCGGTCCACACCCGCCTGGCTGACGTACGGGTCGTCGAACAGTCCGAGCTTCGCCTTCAGGCGCAGGATGCGCAGGATCGATTCGTCGAGCCGGGCCTCGGTCAGCTCGCCGTCCTGCACGGCCTTCAGGACCGCGTTCCACGCCACGTCCAGGTTCGGCGGGTTCAGCAGCTGGTCCACGCCCGCCTTGAGCGCGAGCACCGGGACCCGGTCGTCGCCGTACTTGGTGCGCACGCCCTCCATGCCCAGCGAGTCCGTCACCACCAGTCCGTCGTAGCCGAGTTCCTCGCGCAGGATGCCGGTGAGGATCGGGTGGGAGAGGGTGGCCGGGTCGCCGGAGTCGTCGAGGGCCGGGACCATGAGGTGCGCGGTCATGATCGAGTCGATGCCGGCGCGGACGGCGGCCCGGAACGGCGGCGCGTCCAGCCTCTCCCACTCCTCCCGGCTGTGCGTGATGACCGGGAAGCCGGTGTGGCTGTCGACGGCGGTGTCGCCGTGGCCGGGGAAGTGCTTGGCGGTCGACGCGACCTGACGCGCGTGCTGGTACCCGGCCACCTCGGCGGCGACCAGGCCGGCCACCGCGTCCGGCTCGGAGCCGAAGGAGCGCACGCCGATGACCGGGTTCGCCGGGTTGACGTTGACGTCGGCGACGGGCGAGTAGTTCTGCCGGATGCCCAGCGCCCGCAGCTCCGCACCGGCGAGCCGGCCGAGGGTGCGGGCGTCGGAGCGGGAACCGCCGGCGCCGACGGCCATGGCGCCGGGGAAGAGCGTGGCCGGCTCCCCGACCCGGCACACGATGCCGTGCTCCTGGTCGGTGGAGATGAGCACGGGCAGACCGCGCGGCTGGGCGAGCGACGCCTTCTGGATGCCGTTCGACAGACCGGCGATCTGGTGCGGGTCGCGGGTGTTGTGCGCCCAGGTGAAGTAGATGATGCCGCCGACCCGGTACTTCGCGAGCAGTTCGGCGGCCGTGCGCACGCCGATCTCCTGGAGGTTGGCGTCGATGTCCGCCTGGTCCGGGTCGGTGGCGGAGTGGCCGTAGACCCGCATGACGAAGAGCTGCCCGACCTTCTCGGGCAGCGTCATCCGGTCGATGAGGGCGCGCAACCGCCTGTCGTCGTGCGGGGCGGCGTGCGCGGTGCCGCCGAGGGCCAGGGCGCCGGTGATCCCGGCGGTGGCCGCCAGGACCAGGCGTCTCGACGGCGATGCGGTGCTTCCCATGCTGGTGTCGCTTCCCGTGCTGGTGTCGGGCACGTGCGCTCCTTCCGGAGGTGGCGCTGTGAAGGAAACTTCCAAGGAGTCACCAATATCCAGGAAGTTTCTGCCAGTCAAGGGAATGGACCGTAATCGAAGAGGGGCCGCCATCGGCGCAGTTGGAGGGGGGCGCGCCGATGACGGCGTGCTGCCGGCCGCGGCACGGCTGGAGAGGGTGGTCGGCGATCGCAGCCAGCAGCGAGGCCGACACCGCGCCACGGTGACTCTTCCGGCAGCCTGCCCTTTGGACGAGGGGCGAAGGGGCTGGGTTCCCGGGAACGGGCACCGTCCGCGAAGTCGGGACGCCGGTGGCGGGTGGGGCGGACGAGCCGTCCAGGAGCCGGTCAGTCCTCGGACGGGACGCCGTCCCGCAGCTCCGGCGTGCTCGCCCCGACGTACGTCACCGCCAGCACGCACAGCACGCCGCCGAGGACGAGGGCGGTCGCCCCGGACGTCCAGCCGGCGACCAGTCCGCCGCGCATGTTGCCGAGGTGCGGGCCGCCCTGGCCGACGATCTGCTCGGCCGCCGTGACCCGGCCCAGCAAGGCGTCCGGGGTCCGGGTCTGCACGATCGTGACACGGGAGACCACGGACAGGGAGTCGGCGCCGCCCGCCACCGCCAGCAGCCCGAGCCCCGTCCACGGGTCGCCCACCAGGCCGAACAGGGCCAGCGCCACACCCCAGGTGCCGGCCCCGCACAGCATCACGAGGCCGGGACGGCCCAGCCGGGTGACCGGACCCGACAGCGCCGTCGCCGTGACACCGCCGACCGCCACGGCCGACATGAACAGGCCGAGCGTGCGGGGATCGCCGCCGAAGCGCTCCGCGTTGACGAGCGGGAAGAGGCTGACCGGCATCGCCAGCACAGTGGCCGCCAGGTCGGTGATCAGCGCGCCGCGCACCACGCGGTGCCCGGCCAGGAAGCGCAGGCCGTCCAGGACGCCGTGCACCCCCGCCCGCGACGGCTCGCCCTCGGGCGGCAGCGCGGGCAGCCCGAAGGCGCCGTAGAAGGCGAACACGAAGGTCAGGGCGTCGATCAGATAGCAGGCGCCGACGCCGAACCAGCCGAGGAACAGGCCGCCCACCGCCGGGCCCAGCAGCATCATCGACTGGCCGGAGACCTGGTTGAGGGCCAGCCCGGCCGCCACCTGCTCCTTCGGCAGCAGCCGCGGCACGAACACCCCCGCCGCCGGGCCGCCGATCGCCCCGAAGCAGGAACCGGCGGCCACGAGCACGAGGACCCCGATCACCGGGACGTGCCCGGTGAAGCCCTGCACCGCCAGCAGCAGCGCGCAGACCGCCTGGCCGACGGTGGCCGTCAGATAGATGCGGCGCCGGTCGCCCCGGTCCACCCACGATCCGGCGAGCAGCCCCACGACGACCATGGGCACCACCTGCGCGAGACCGACCGCGCCGCTCCAGACGGCGCTGTGCGTCATGTCCCAGACCTGGTAGAGCACGGTCACCATGGTCATGAAGCCGCCGAGCATGGACACCGTCCGCCCGATCAGCAGCCGCCGGAAGACGGGGGAACCGCGCAGGGGCCCCACGTCGATCAGGGCACGCGTGAGGCTCATGACGGCAGGGCGGGGCGGGGGGCGGGGTCAGGCACGAGGGGGTACGTTATAGCGCCCCTCGAAGCCCGGCCACCGAATTAAGGCAGGCACCCGTCCGGCATCGAGGCAGGCACCCCTCCCGCCTACGCGGACTCGTTCAGCAGCCGGGACAGATGGTCGCGGCCCCGGTCGAGCAGGCCCTCCAGCGGGGCGGCGTCCTCGTGCCACCGCTTCTCGTACTCCCAGCACAGCCAGCCGTCCCAGCCGTGCCGGGACAGCACCTCGACGCACTCGGCGAGCGGCAGCACCCCGGCGCCGAGCGGCAGCGGAGCCGTGTCGTCGGCGCTCGCGATGTCCTTGACCTGGACGTACCCCAGGTGGGGGGCGAGCGCCGCGTAGCTCTCCGCGGGCTGCTCACCGGCCAGCCAGGTGTGCATGACGTCCCACAGCGCGCCCACGTTGCGGTGCCCGACCAGGCCCAGCACCCGCATCGCGTCGGCGGCCGCCCGGTGCGAGTCGTGGGTCTCCAGCAGGACGCGCACCCCGCTGTCCGCGGCGTACTCCGCCGCCGTGCCGAGCCGCCGCGCGGCGATCGCGTCCGTGGCCTCGGAGGTCTGCTCCGGGTCGGCGCCGGGGAAGATCCGTACGTAGGGCGCGCCGATGTCGTGGGCGAGGTCGACGAGCGTGCGCACCTCCTCGATGACCGGCCCGTCGTCCCCGGGTGCCGCGATCCGCGTGTACCCGGCGACGGCCAGCGGCTCCACGCCGGCCGCCTTGAACTCGGCGGCCACATCGGCCCGTTCACCGGGCCCGAGGCCCGGATGCACCGGCTCCTCGGGGTGGGCGCGCAGCTCCACGCCGTGGTAGCCGTGCGCGGTCGCGAGCCGCAGCACGTCGGGGAGGGGGAGACCGGGGACGCCGAGGGTGGAGAACGCCAGCTTCATGTACCTCACCTTGCCAGGGAAACGAGGTCCACACATCCGGCCGCGGACGCGCCGCGCCGGGGCGCGGCGTACCGCCTCAGCCTCGCGGCATCCCGGAGGACCCCCGCACCATCAGTTCCCCGCGGACCGTCGCCAGGTCGCCCGGCGGCGGCTCCTCGCGGCCCATCGCGATACGGCCCGCGCGGGCGCCCGCGTCGGAGAGCGGGAGGCGGACCGTCGTGAGGGAGGGCGCCGCGTCGATGCCGAACGGCAGGTCGTCGAAGCCGGCCACCGAGACGTCGTCCGGGATGCGCAGGCCGGAGTCCCGCAGGGCCGCGCAGGCGCCCAGCGCGACGGAGTCGTTCGCGGCGACCACGGCCGTCAGGGACGTGTCGCGGCGCAGCAGTTCCAGCGTCGCCTCGTAGCCGGACTGCCGGTCGTAGCGGCCGTGCACGATCAGGCGGTCGTCCACCGGTATGCCGTGCGCCTCCAGCGCGGCCCGGTGGCCCTCCAGCCGGTGCCGGGTGGTCGTGCGCTCCAGCGGTCCCGCGATGTACCCGAGCCGCCGGTGCCCGAGCCCGATCAGATGCTCGGTCAGCTCGCGGGCGCCGCCGCGGTTGTCGAAGGCCAGCGCGATCGCGCCGGTGTCCGGAGCGGGCGGCCGCCCGCACAGCACCACCCGGGTGCCGGCGTCCGACAGCTTGCGCAGCTTCGCCGCGACGGCCTCCGCGTGCGGCGCGCTCTCCACGGCACCGCCGGTCAGCACCACCGCGGCCGCCCGCTGCCGCTGGAGCAGGGTGAGATAGGTCAGTTCGCGCTCCGGCGACCCGCCCGTGTTGCAGACGACCGCGAGCCGCTCGCCGCCCGCCCGGCCGCCGGGGCCGCCGATCTCCGACTGGATCGCGCTCGCCATGATCCCGAAGAACGGGTCGGCGATGTCGTGGACGAGGATGCCGACCAGATCGGAGGTGGCGGCGGCCAGCGAGCTGGCGGGGCCGTTCAGCACGTAGTCCAGCTCGTCCACCGCGCGCAGCACCCGCTCGCGGGTGGAGGCGGCGACGGGATAGTTGCCGTTCAGTACGCGCGACACCGTCGCGGGCGAGACCTGGGCGCGGGCCGCCACGTCCGCCAGGGTCACCGTCATCTCGTCGTCCTCCGGTCGCGCATGTCGTGGAACCCCCCGTGGGCCGCCCGTGCTCCGGGCCGCCCCCTCGTAGACAGGCCGATCGCGGCCGCGGTTCCGTGTATGTCGAGCAGACCCTAAGGCCAACCACCCCGGTTGTTCGTCCCCTCGAACAACTCAACCCCGTCACGGTCTTGTCTCCACCGCTGCCCGCGGGCTAGCTTCACCGTGCAGAAAGCGCTTGCTGTGACGCTCCGCGCAGGAACACGTACGCGGTGCGCGCACCCGCGCGACGGACGCGCAGGAACGCCGCGCACGGCACCTCTCGAAGGGAACGACGTGACACGCAGGACGGTGCGTATCGCCATGAACGGTGTGACCGGGCGCATGGGCCACCGCCAGCACCTGGTCCGCTCGATCCTGGCCCTCCGCGGACAGGGCGGCCTCGACCTGGGCGACGGCACCGTGCTGTGGCCGGAACCGGTCCTGGTCGGCCGCCGCGAGCACGCCCTGAAGGCCCTCGCCGAGCAGCACGGACTGGACCCGGCGCACGTCTCCACCGACCTCGACGCGGTCCTAGCCGACCCGACCGTCGACATCTACTTCGACGCCCAGGTGACCTCCGCCCGCGAGGAGGCCCTGCGCAAGGCGATCACCGCGGGCAAGCACGTCTACACCGAGAAGCCGACGGCCACCGGGCCGGCGGGCGCCCTGGAACTCGCCCGGCTCGCGACCGCGGCCGGCGTCCGGCACGGCGTCGTCCAGGACAAGCTCTTCCTGCCGGGCCTGCGCAAGCTCAAGCGCCTCATCGACGGCGGCTTCCTCGGCCGGATCCTGTCCGTGCGCGGCGAGTTCGGCTACTGGGTCTTCGAGGGCGACTGGCAGGAGGCCCAGCGCCCGTCCTGGAACTACCGCGCCGAGGACGGCGGCGGCATCGTCGTCGACATGTTCCCGCACTGGGAGTACGTGCTGCACGAGCTGTTCGGCCGGGTCACGAGCGTCCAGGCCCTCGCCACCACCCACGTCCCGCAGCGCTGGGACGAGAACGGCAAGCCGTACGACGCCACCGCCGACGACGCTGCCTACGGCATCTTCGAACTCGAGGGCGGCGTCGTCGCCCAGATCAACTCCAGCTGGACCGTGCGCGTCAACCGGGACGAACTCGTCGAGTTCCAGGTCGACGGCACCGAGGGCTCGGCCGTCGCCGGACTGCGCCGCTGCCGCGTCCAGCACCGCGGCACCACCCCGAGGCCGGTCTGGAACCCGGACGTCCCGGCCGCGTACTCCTTCCGCGACCAGTGGCAGGAGGTCCCCGACAACGAGGAGTTCGACAACGGCTTCAAGGCCCAGTGGGAGCTGTTCCTCAAGCACGTCTACGCCGACGCCCCCTACCACTGGGACCTGCTGGCCGGAGCCCGCGGCGTCCAGCTCGCCGAACTGGCCCTGAGGTCCTCCGCCGAGGGCCGCCGCCTCGACGTACCGGAGATCACCCTGTGACCCTCCACCTGCCCGGCGCGCGCGGTGCCCTGCGCGCCTACCAGCCCCGCACCGAGCCCCTCGCCCTCGCCCCGGGCGCCCCCTTCGCCTCCCGTACGGTCCTCGCCGCCGCCCACGTCGTCGCCGACCCGTACGCCGACACCACCCCCGACTCCCCGGCCGCCGTCGACTGGGACGCCACCCTCGCCTTCCGCCGGCACCTGTGGTCCCACGGGCTCGGCGTCGCCGAGGCCATGGACACCGCCCAGCGCGGGATGGGCCTGGACTGGGCGGGCGCGGCCGAACTGATCCGCCGCAGCGCCGCCGAGGCCCGGGCGGCCGGCGGCCGTATCGCCTGCGGGGTGGGCACCGATCAGCTCACCGGCGGCCCGAAGGCCCTCCCCGAGGTCCGCGCCGCGTACGAGGAGCAGCTCGCGCTGGTCGAGGAGTCCGGCGCCCAGGCGATCCTGATGGCCTCCCGCGCCCTCGCCGCCACCGCCCGCGGCCCCGAGGACTACTTCACGGTCTACGGCCACCTGCTCCGCCAGGCCGCCGACCCGGTGATCCTGCACTGGCTGGGCCCCATGTTCGACCCCGCCCTCGACGGTTACTGGGGCTCGGCGGACCTCGACGCCGCCACCGACACCTTCCTCCAGGTGATCGCCGCCCACCCCGACAAGGTCGACGGCATCAAGGTCTCCCTCCTGGACGCCCGGCGCGAGGTCGAGCTGCGCCGCCGCCTCCCGAAGGGCGTGCGCTGCTACACCGGCGACGACTTCCACTACCCCGAGCTGATCGCGGGCGACGACCACGGCTTCAGCCACGCCCTGCTCGGCGTCTTCGACCCGCTCGGACCGCTCGCCGCGCAGGCGGTCCGCGTCCTCGACACCGGCGACCGGGACGGCTTCCGCGCCCTCCTCGACCCGACCGTCGAGCTGGCCCGCCACCTCTTCCAGGCACCCACCCGCTTCTACAAGACCGGTGTGGTGTTCCTGGCGTGGCTGGCCGGCCACCAGTCCCACTTCACGATGGTCGGCGGCCTGCAGTCCGCGCGCTCCCTGCCCCATCTCGCCCGCGCCTACGAACTCGCCGACCGCCTCGGCCTGTTCCCCGACCCGAAGCGGGCCGAGGACCGGATGAGGACCCTGCTGTCCCTGTACGGAGTGACCCCGTGAGCGACCTCGCCCGCTTCAGCGTCAACCAGATGACCGTCAAGCAGCTCCCGCTCCCCGACCTGGTCGCCGCCTGCCGCGACCTCGGCGTCCCGGGCGTCGGCCTGTGGCGCGAACCGGTCCAGGAGTACGGCGTGGAGGCGGCCGCCAAGCTCGTCCGGGACGCCGGCCTGACCGTCACCACCCTGTGCCGGGGCGGCTTCCTCACCGCCACCGACCCGGCCGGGCGCGCCCGGGCCCTGGACGACAACCGGCGGGCCGTCGGCGAGGCGGCCACCCTGGGCACGGACGTCCTCGTGCTGGTCTCCGGCGGCCTGCCCGCCGGCTCCCGCGACCTGCCGGGCGCACGGGAGCGCGTCGCCGACGCCCTGGCCGAGCTCGGGCCGTACGCCGAGGCGCACGGCGTGAAGCTGGCCGTCGAACCGCTGCACCCGATGTTCGCCGCCGACCGCTGTGTCGTGTCGACCCTCGCCCAGGCCCTGGACCTCGCGGAACGCTTCCCGGCGCGGCAGGTCGGCGTCACCGTGGACACGTACCACGTCTGGTGGGACGAGGACGCGCCCGCGCAGATCGCCCGGGCGGGCGCGGGCGGCCGTATCCACACCTTCCAGCTCGCCGACTGGGTCACCCCGCTGCCCGCCGGCGTCCTCAACGGCCGGGGCCAGCTCGGCGACGGCTCGGTCGACCTGCGCCGCTGGCGGGAGCTCGTGGAGGCCGCCGGCTACACCGGGCCCATCGAGGTGGAGCTGTTCAACGACGCCCTGTGGGCCCGCGACGGCCGGGAGGTGCTGGCGGAGACGGTGGAGCGCTTCACCCGGCACGCCGTCTGAGGCACGCGCCTGCCCTAGGTCGTGTCCGCAAAGTCCCGCCTGCCGCCCGGTGCCCGGCACGCACTCTCGCCGCACCGGCCGGCCACCCGCGTACAACCAGTACGCGGGAGCCCGTCCGGCACGCCGAGAGCACGCACCGGACACCGCTCGGCCCGCCCTGCGGGCGAACGACGGGACTTTACGGACACGACCTAGGGGGTGTCTTGCCGATCAGGCCGGGCTCCCGGTGTCTGGCACCGCGCCTCGCCGCGTTGTCGTCGGTCGCCGATGCGCCGCATCGACTCCCTCCTCCCTAGGCGTCGGCACCGGCTCTCCGGCGCCGGCGTCACGGGGCCGCGGCCTCACCGCCCGGCCGCCCGCCGGTCCAGCGCCGTCAGGACCGCCGGGACCAGCGCGCCCACCGTCCGGGCGACGGCCGGCCGGGGCAGCCCGGTCCTGGCGGCCACGGCGGTGGTCAGCGGGCCCGCCTCCTCGGCGAGCAGGCCGGCCATCAGGCCGCCGGTCGCGGGACCGCCCACGGTGGCCACACCGGTCAGCGGGGCGCCGGGCGGGGTGGCGACCGTCTCCGCCTCCCCGGACAGCGCCGCCACGGTCGTGCAGATGACCTGCCGCGCCCCGGTCTCGTCCGTGCCCAGCAGTCGCGCGATGTCCCCGACCGCCTCGTCACCGAGCTCGTCGAGCACGTCGTCCTGGAGGGACACGAGGGGAATCTCGTCCAGCTCCTGCATACCCCAAACGCTACGTCCGCCCAGGTGGAACGGCATGCCGAGGGAAGCGCGGAGGACGGCGGAAAAAATCATGGAAGAACCGTGCAACCCTCCTCGCACCTCGCGGGTCGTACTTCGCGTCAGGACCTTTGGAGGGGGATCTGGGGGGATCGCGGGGGTTCTGACGGGAGGGGACGCGAGGGGCCCGGTCGACGGACCGGGCCCCTCGAAACGTCTCCGCCGCCGGCGGGACCGGTCAGAAGAAGACGCCGCAGCGCAGCAGCACGTTCGCGTACGGCCGGGCCTCACCCGTGCGCACCACCAGCCGCGCCCCCGCCGACAGCTCCTTGAGCCGCTCGTGCGGCACCAGCTCCAGGGCGGGGCACGTCTGAGCGAGCAGCGCGGCCGTCTCCGGGTTCGCGTCCCGGACCTCCGTCGCCGCCGTCGCGCCCTCCACCACCAGCTCGGCCAGCAGCCCGTCCAGCACCTCGGCGAACGACGGCACCCCGGCCCGGAACGCCAGGTCCACGACCCGCGGCCCCGCCGGGATCGGCATCCCCACGTCACACACCAGGACGCCGTCGCCATGGCCCAGCTCGGCCAGCGCGCCGGACAGCCCCCTGTTCAGGATTCCGGCCCGCTTCACAGCGCCTCGACCTCCGCCGCCGTCGGGAACGACACCTGCGCGCCCTCCCGGGTCACCGCCACCGCACCGACCCGGGCCGCGTACGCCGCCGCCTCGGCCAGGCCGGCGCCGGTGCCCAGCCGCCAGGCCAGCGCCGCCGTGAACGAGTCGCCCGCACCGGTCGTGTCCACCGCCCGCACCTTCACCGCCGGCACCCGTACGACCCCCTCGGCGGAGGCCACCAGCGCGCCCTCGGCGCCGAGCGTCACGACCACCGAACGGGGCCCCTTGGCGAGCAGGATCCGCGCCCAGTCCTCGGGGGCGTCGCCGACCGCCGCGTCACCGAGGATGACCCGGGCCTCGTGCTCGTTGACGATGAGCGGGTCGCAGGCGGCCAGGACGTCGGCCGGCAACGGCCGCGGCGGCGACGGGTTGAGCACGAAACGGCTGCCGTCCGCCAGACTGCGCACGACCTCCGCGACGGTCTCCAGCGGGATCTCCAACTGCGTCGAGACCACCCGCGACGCCTGGAACAGGCTCGCGGCGGCCCGCACGTCGGCCGGGGCGAGCCGCCCGTTGGCGCCGGGGGAGACCACGATGCTGTTGTCCCCGGACGGATCCACGGTGATCAGCGCGACCCCGGTCGGCGCACCGCCGACCAGCACCCCGACCGTGTCCACGCCGGCCGCGCGCTGCGAGTCCAGCAGCAGCCGGCCGTACGCGTCGTCGCCGACCCGCGCGAGCAGGGCCGTACGGGCGCCGAGCCGGGCCGCCGCGACGGCCTGGTTGGCGCCCTTGCCGCCCGGGTGGACGGCCAGATCGGAGCCGAGCACGGTCTCGCCGGCGTCCGGCCGGCGCTCGACACCGATCACCAGGTCGGCGTTGGCCGACCCCACGACCAGCAGGTCGTAGTCGTACATGAGGTTGCTCCCCTGATTCCGGTCCCCGTGATGACGCCGGGACGGGCGGCCGCCACCGGATCCATGCTCCGGCAACGGCCGCCCACCCGTGGGCCGTTCGGCCGATGTCAGCCCTTGAAGCCGGCCACGTTCTGCCGCGTGACCACCTTCACGGGCACCTTCACCGTCTGCGCGACCTTGTCGCCGTCGAGGGCCTTGAGGGCGTTGTCCACGGCGATCCTCCCGAGCTGGCTCGGCTGCTGGGCGACGGACGCGTACAGCGAGCCGCCCTCGACCGCCTTCAGCCCGTCCGGCGTGCCGTCGAAGCCGACCACGGACACCGACTTCCCGGCCTTCGACCCCAGCGCCTTGATGGCACCGAGGGCCATCTCGTCGTTGGCGGCGATGACGCCCTGGACGTCCGGGTGCGCCTGGAGCAGGTTCGACATCACGTCGAGGCCCTTGGTGCGGTCGAAGTCGGCGGGCTGCTGGGCGACGACCTTGATGCCCGGGAACGCCTTGAGGCCGGCGGCGAAGCCCTGTGCCCGCTCGCGCGCGGCCGAGGTGCCGGCCTGGCCCTGAAGGATCACGATCTTGCCGTTGCCGCCCAGCTTCTCGGCGATCGACTTGGCGGCCAGCTCACCGCCGGCCACGTTGTCGGAGGCCACGAGCGTCGCGGTCTTCGCGTTGTTGACCCCGCGGTCGACGGCGACGACCGGGATGCCGGCCTTGTCGGCGGCCTTCACGGAGTTGCTCGCCGCGTCCGAGTCCACCGGGTTGACGACGATCGCGCCGACACCGGAGCTGGTGAAGTTCTGCAGCTGGTTGGCCTGCTGCGAGGCGTCGTTCTGGGCGTCCGTCACGGTCAGGTCCACGCCCAGCTTCTTCGCCTCCGCCTGGGCGCCCGCCCGGATCTGCACGAAGAAGGGGTTGTTGAGCGTCGACAGCGACAGCCCGATCCGCTGGTCGGACGCCTTCGAGCCGTCGTGCAGGAACGAGGTCGCGCCGACGATCGCCACGGTCACGACGGCCGCGAGCGCGTACGTCCCCGCCTGCCTGCCCTTGCCGCCGCCCGAACCGGTGCCCGCGGCGAGCGGCGTGGCGCCCGCCTTGCGGCGCAGCGTGTCGAAGAGGACGGCCAGCGCGATCACGACACCGATGACGACCTGCTGCCAGAACGCGGAGACGTTCAGCAGGTTCAGGCCGTTGCGCAGCACCGCGAGGATCAGCGCGCCGATCAGCGTGCCGGACGCCTTGCCGGTGCCGCCCGCGAGGGAGGCACCGCCGATGACGACCGCGGCGATCGCGTCCAGCTCGTAGCCGTCGGCGGCCTGCGGCTGGGCGGAGGACAGCCGGGAGGCGAGCACGACACCCGCGACGGCGGCGAACACACCGGACAGCGCGTAGATGGCGAGCTTCTGCCGCTTCACCCGCAGCCCGGACAGCCGGGCCGCCTCCTCGTTGCCGCCGATCGCGTACATCGACCGGCCGATGTAGGTCCGGCCCAGCACGAACGCGGCGATCAGGCCCATCACGATCATCACCAGGACCGGCACCGGCAGCCAGCCGCCGAGCGTGTCACCGAGGTGCGAGACCGAGTCCGGGAACGGGATCGGCGAGCCCTCGGAGATCACCAGCGACAGACCGCGCGCCACCGACAGCATCGCGAGCGTCGCGATGAACGGCGGGAGCTTGCCGTAGGCGATGAGGAAGCCGTTGACGAGTCCGGCCGCGATGCCGGTCGCCACCGCCAGCAGCACCGCTATGACGACCGGCACCCCGTGCGAGGTCGCCGACCAGGCCAGCACGGTGGCCGAGAGTGCCGCCACCGAACCCACCGACAGGTCGATGCCCGCCGAGACGATGACGAAGGTGACGCCGAAGGCGAGGACGGCGGTCACCGCCGCCTGCACACCGACGTTGAGCAGGTTGTCGGTGGTCAGGAAGTCGCCCGACAGCGCCGACATGGCGATCACCAGGACGATCAGCGCGGTGAGGGCGCCGTTGTCGAGGAGCAGGCGGCGCAGCCCGCCGGTCGCGCCACCGGCGCCCGGGTTCCTCTTGAGCGTGTCAGTGGCCACGAGCGGCCTCCTTGTCGGTCGTGGGGTTGCTGACGGCGAGTGCCATCACGGAGTCCTGGGTGGCCTCGTCGGCGGACAGTTCGCCCGCGATCCGGCCCTGGGCCATCACCAGCACCCGGTCGCTCATGCCGAGCACCTCCGGGAGATCGCTGGAGATCATGAGGACGGCGGCGCCGTTCGCGGTCAGTTCGTTGATGAGCTGGTAGATCTCGACCTTGGCGCCGACGTCGATCCCGCGCGTGGGCTCGTCGAGGATCAGCACCCGGGTGTCGGCGAGCAGCCACTTGCCGATGACGACCTTCTGCTGGTTGCCGCCGGAGAGCGTGCGCACGTGCTGGCCGAGCCCGGCCATCCGCACGCCCAGCTGCTTCGCGATGCGAGCGGCCGCCTCCTGCTGCCCCTTGCGGTCGACGAGCCCCGCGCGCGTGGCGGCCCGCAGGGTCACCAGGCCCAGGTTCTCCTCCACCGACTGGTCGAGGACCAGCCCCTGGCCCTTGCGGTCCTCGGGGATCAGCCCGATCCCGGCGGCCATGGCGGCGTTGACGTCGTGGCCCTTCAGCGAGGCGCCGCCGACCTTCACGGCGCCCTTGTCGTACGGGTCCGCCCCGAACACCGCCCGCACCACCTCGGTACGGCCCGCGCCGACCAGCCCGGCGATGCCGACCACCTCTCCGGCGCGCACCTCGAAGCTGACGTCGTGGAAGACGCCGTCGCGGGTGAGGCCCTCGACGGTGAGCAGTGCCGGCCCGGCGTCGGCCCTCTCGCGCGGGTACTGCTGCTCGATGGAGCGGCCCACCATCAGCCGGACCAGCTCGTCCTCCGGCGTGGAGGCGGGGACCTGCCCGACGCTCCGGCCGTCCCGGATGACGGTGACCCGGTCGCCGAGGGCGGCGATCTCCTCCAGGTGGTGCGTGATGAAGACGATCCCGACGCCGTCCTCGCGCAGCCGCCGCACGATCCCGAACAGCGTCTCGACCTCCTCGGAGGTGAGCACGGCGGTCGGCTCGTCCATGATGAGCACGCGCGCGTCCAGGCTGAGCGCCTTGGCGATCTCGACCATCTGGAGCCGCGCGATGCCGAGTTCACGCACCCGCGCGCGGGGGGAGACGCTGAGGCCGACCCGCTTCAGCAGGACCTCGGCGTCGGCCTCCATCCGGCCCCGTTCGATCATCCCGAACCGGCGCGGCTGCCGCCCCAGGAAGATGTTCTCGGCGACCGTCAGATCGGGGACCAGGTTGAACTCCTGGTAGATCGTGGCGATCCCGAGGCGCTCGGAGTCCTGCGCCCCGTGGATGCGCACCTCCTCGCCGCCGACCAGGATCCGGCCGCCGTCGGGCGTGTACGCGCCGGAGAGCATCTTGATGAGGGTGCTCTTCCCGGCGCCGTTCTCACCGAGCAGCACATGGACCTCGCCCCGGCGCAGGTCGAAGTCGACGCCGTCCAGCGCGACCACGCCCGGGAAGGTCTTCCGGATGCCCTCGATGCGCAGCAGTTCGTCCGGATCGCTCACGACGTGCTCCTTTGCACTGCGGTGGGGTTCTGCCCCGAGGCGGGGTCCGCGCCGCAGGAGCGGCGCACCACGAGTCGGGCGGGCAGGGTGACGGACTCGCCGGTCCGCCCCTCGACGCGGTCGATCAGGGCCCGTACGGCGGCCCGGCCGAGCTCGTCGGTCGGCTGGGCGATGGCGGTGATCGGCGGGTCGGTGTGCACGAACCAGCGGATGTCGTCGAACGCGGCGAGCGCGATGTCGTCCGGCACCCGAAGGCCCCGCGCGCGGACGGCGTCCAGCGCGCCCAGCACCATCAGGTTGTCGGCGGCGAAGACGACCTCGGGCGGCTCGGGCAGGTCGAGGAAGCCCTCGGTGACCCGGCGCCCGCTCTCGGCCTGGAAGTCGCCCTGCCCTATGTAGGCGTCGGGGAGTTCGAGCCCGAAGGCGGCCAGGGCCTCCCGGAAGGCGTCCACGCGCTCACGGCCGGTCGTGGTGGCCGCGGGCCCCGCGATGATCGCGAGCCGGCGGTGCCCGAGCGCGTGCAGGTGGGCCACGAGGTCCCGCACGGCCGAACGTCCGTCGGCGCGCACGACAGGGACGTCCACGCCGGGGATCCAGCGGTCGACGAACACCATCGGCGTCCCCGCGCGGGCGGCGTCCAGCATTCCCGGGGAGCCGCCGTCGGTGGGGGAGACCAGCAGCCCGTCGATACGGCGGTCCAGCAGGGTGCGTACGTGGTGGTCCTGGAGGTCGGGGCGCTCGTCGGCGTTGCCGATGATGACGCTGTACCCGAGCGCGCGGGCCTCCTCCTCGACGGAGCGGGCCAGCTCGGTGAAGTAGGGGTTCAGCACATCGCTGATGACCAGGCCGAGCGTGCGGGTCTGGTCGGTGCGCAGGGACCGGGCGACGGCGTTCGGGCGGTAGCCCAGGGCCGTCACGGCGGCCGTCACGCGCCGGCGGGCGTCCTCGCTGACCGAGGGGTGCCCGTTCAGGACGCGCGACACCGTGGCGACGGAGACGCCTGCCTCGGCGGCGACGTCCTTGATGCTCGCCATGACCGTTCCACCTCCGCGTGGAATCGATTACACGAAGGATTGGAATCGATTACACGAGCGGAAGCAAGAGTTGGCGGGTGGCCGAAACCAAACCTTTACCGGCGGGTGGCCGGAGCCGGAGCCCGGCCCGGGGTGCGGCTGTCGGCTCCGGCCACCCGTGCGCGTGCGTCAGACGGCCCGCCGGGCACGGCCCAGGCGCAGGGCGGAGACGAGGAAGAACACCCCGCCGAGGAAGGCGTATCCGGCCAGGGCGCTCAGGGAGGGGTCGGCCTGACCGGCCTGCCCGAAGAACGATGCCCCGGCGAGCGTCGAGATCCCGCCACTGGCGATCATGGCCCACTGCCCGCCCATCCGCCGCCGGGAGGCGCCGACGAGCAGTTGCACGAGCCCCGCGGTGATCGCCCAGACGCCCCAGACGCGCAGCACGGCCGGGATGCCGGAGGTGGCGGCGACGGCGAGGCCGGCGGCGGTGAGGGTGCTGAGCGCGACGTTCACGTACAGCTGGCGGACGGGTCCGCCGCTCTCGCGGGCGGAGCGGAGGTCGACGACGGCACAGGCCACGTCGAACAGCGGATAGATCACGAGCAGGGTGGCGGAGGCCGGCGTCAGGCTGTCCGCGGTGGCGAACAGCAAGGCGGCCCAGAGGGCGGCGAAGGCGAAACGCAGCAGGTAGAGCTTGCGGAGGGCGGTGGAGGCTTCGGTGGCGGGGGGTGTGGCGAGGGCGGTGTCCATGGCAGGCCTTCCGGAAGGCTAGATAGCGAGGGAGAACGTTCGGTCTCCTTGCTACTCATCAAAGGTGCGAGGGGTGACACCTGTCAAGACCGAACGTTCTCCCTCATGGCTTGGTAGCCTCGGGGCCATGAGTCAGGGCACAGCGAAACGGGGCAGGTCGGGCGGCGTGTCGGAGGCGCGGGAGCGGCTGCTCGGCACGGCGACCAAAATCTTCTACGCCGAGGGCATCCACTCCGTGGGAGTCGACAGGATCATCGCCGAGGCGCAGGTGACCCGGGCGACGCTCTACCGCCACTTCACGGGCAAGGAGGAACTGGTCCTCGCCTACCTGGACGTGGCGGACCGGGGGATCCGGTCACAGGTGGCGAGCGCGCGCGAGGGCGCGGGGTCCCCGGCGGACGAGGTCAGGGCGGTGGCCGCGGCGATCGCCGACGGTATCCGTTCGCCCGGCTTCCGGGGGTGCGCGTTCCTCAACGCGGTGGCGGAGTACCCGGACCCGGCGCATCCGGTCCACCAGGCCGTGCTGGCGCACCGGCAGTGGTTCCTGGAGACGGTGACGGACCTGCTGGCCCAGGCCGGTCACGAGCCCGCCGACGAGGCGGGGCGGCATGTCGTGATGCTGCGGGACGGGGCGATGGCGGCGGGGTGCCTGTTCGATCCGGAGCTGGTCTGCGCGACGTTCTTGCGGGGGGTGGAGGGCGTCCTCAGTCGACGGGCCGAATGAGGCCGTTGTCCCAGGCCCACTGCCAGATCGCGCTCCACCGGTGGTCGTCCTCGTGGACGGCGCCGACACTTCGGATCCTGTGGTACGCCTCTGCGGTACGGGGGTCGTCGCGCAGAGCGAGCCCGTAGCCGGCCTCCAGCACTGTCGGTGCATCGTCGCGCTCCAGGAGTGCGGCCAGGGCGTCGGCGACGGCGGGGGTGCGGTCCGGGCAGGACGCGAGGTGGGACGCCGCAGGGGCATGCAGCTCGGGGTCCGGTTCCTCGGCCAGCCGGAGCAGTTCCCGTACGGCGTCCTGGAGGAGGCCGGCGTCACGCACGGCCACGCGGCAGGCGCCGAGCCGTACCTCGGCGTCCGGGTCATGGAGGAGGGCGCACAGCGTCCGGCGGGCCTCCGGTGCCATGGGAAGGGCGTCCTCGAAAGGGAAGAGGAGCAGGGGAACCACCCGGCGTACCACCACGTCGGGGTGGGCGGCGTAGCGCAGCGCGGCGGCCTCCCGTCCCGGATGCTCGTACTCGTCCAGGGCCCGCAGCACCCTTTCGAGCATCGCGGGGTCGGTCTCCTCGGCGGCCCAGGCGCTCACGAAGTCGCCTTCGCGGCGGGCGCAGGGCGAGTCGTCCGCGACGACCCCGCGAACGCGTACGTACTCCGCCACGAAGCGGCGGTGCGCCGGGTCGGGGTGGTGCCGGTGGGACACCACCGCAGACCAGGTCTCCTCGCTCCGTCGGTCGAGGAGGACCTGCAACACCTCCCACCAGGTCGCGTGGTCCTCGTCCGGCTGGGCGACGGCCCGGGCGATGATCTCGTCGACCGGGGTCAGGATCCGGAAGGCCCACTCCAGCGCGGTGAGGATGCCGGCGTGGCCGTCCCGTACGGACTGGCCGTCGAGGGACACCTGGTGGGTGAAGTTGAACCCGTCGGGGTCGTCGTCGACCCGTACCGTCTCCACCGGCCCGGACGCCCCGGTGCGGCGCCTCAACTCATCGGCCACGCCGGTCTCGTGCCAGTTCCTGGCCAGGGCGAGGAGCCGCTCGCGAGCGGCCTCCGCCAGCCGCAGCCGGGGCTCGCGCCCGAGAACGGCGGTGACGAGCGCGGGGGAACCGCTGTCGACGGCCCGCCACAAGGGGGTGGTCCCATCGGGCAGCACACGGTCGGGATCGGCCCCGCCCTCCACCAACACCCCGGCGACGGGGGAGTCGAAGGCGGCGACGGCCTCGCACAGGAGCGGCAGCCCGTCCGCGCCCGGCGTGTCCGGATCGGCGCCGTCGTCCACCAGCGTCATCACGGCCAGGTGGTCCCCGGCCCGGACGGCGTCCACCAGCGGTCGGCTCAAGCGGCACTCCCTCGAACGAGACGAGCGTCGAGCATCGGTTGTGTTCTGGCTCGCGGGCAACTGCATTTCTTACGGCGCTCACCCCGCCGCCAGCTCGCACCAGACGTACTTGCCCCGGTTGCCGTCCCGGGCGGAGGGCTGCCACCCCCACACGTCGGCGCAGGCCCGCACGAGGGCGAGACCGCGCCCGTCCTCGTCGTCGGCGGTGAGCGCGAACGCGCGGGGCGGCTGCGGGGGTTCGGGATCGGCGTCCCAGGCGCCGATCCGCAGGGTGCCGGGAGGCGCCCAGCGCACGCGGAGGGCGGCAGGGCCCTTGGTGTGCCGTACGGCGTTGGACACCAGCTCGGCGGCGAGCAGTTCGGCGACGTCCACGAGTCGGATGAGCCCGTGCATGGTCAGGATCAGGCGCAGGGTCCGACGACTGACGGTGACGGCGCGGAGGTCGTTGGGGAGGTGGAGGGAGTACTCCCAGGGGGCGCTCTCGGGCATGCGGAAGTCCGTTTCGGTGAGGGGGGATCGTGTGAGCGGCCTCGGTGTCATTGCCGCATCCGCCAGGGCATGGCGGAGCGGTGCGCTTCCGGGGGTCGGCTTCGCAAAGTGTTCGCTACGTCACTGACGGTAGATATAAATCTAGAGACGGGGCAAGCCTGTCGCGTAATCTGACCCCGAACGAGTCGCCCGTGAGGGCGCGTTGGTCCAGAGGGCGGTCGAGGCTTTGAGGCGCGAACCAACAGCACGGCAGATGCGGCTGGCGACGGAACTGCGCCGACTTCGCGAAGCGGCGGGCCTCACGTCACGCCAGGCGGCGGCCCTACTGGGGGTGAGCCCGGCCCAGATCACCCACATCGAGTCCGCCCTCGCGGGCGTCAGCGAAAAGCGGTTACGCCGGCTGGCGGCGCACTACGCCTGCACGGACGAGGAGTTCGTCGACGCGCTGGTCGCGATGGCGACGGACCGGACGCGGGGCTGGTGGGAGGAGTACCGCGGTCGGCTGCCGACGTCGTTCCTCGACCTCTCCGAGCTGAACCACCATGCCGTGTTCCGGCGAGATGTGGCTGTCCTGTACGTGCCCGGACTGCTCCAGACCGAGGCGTACGCCCGTGCCGTCTTCTCGGGCAGGGTCCCAGAACTCGCGGAAGAGGAATTGGGACTGCGCGTCCGCCACCGCATGGCCAGCCAGGACATCAGCATGCCGTACGAACTGGTCATCCATGAGGCCGCCCTGCGAATCCGAGTGAGTGATCGAGCCGCCTCCAAGGCGCAGCTCGCGAAGCTCCTCGAGCTGTCCGAGAAGGACAACATCTCAGTACGCGTCATTCCGTTCGACCTGGACGGCTTCGCCCGGGCAGCGAGCAGCATGTCGTACGTGGGCGGCCCTGTGCGGAAGCTGGACACGGTGGTGCGCGACGTGCCGCATGGCTCGGCTTTCATTGATTCCGAAGCGCAACTCAACGCCTTTCGAATGCGCTTCCGTAAGGTGGAGGCGGTATCGCTCGACGAGGAACGGTCACGTGACTTCATCAACCGACTGGTGAAAGAGCTGTGATACGCATGGACAACTGGCGCAAGTCATCCTATTCAGGTCCCGATGACGGCAACGAGTGTGTGGAGATTGCGCACTCGCCCACCCGTGTGGCCGTCCGCGACTCCAAAGACCCACAACGGGCCACCCTCACCTTCCCGGCCCCCGCATTCGCCAGCTTCCTCGCGGGGCTCAAGGAGAGCTGAAGTCCGTCGGGAGTGCCGTCGGAGACGTCCCGTGGCCCGGCACAAAGAGCCGCACGCGCGTCAGGTCCTCCGCCTCCACCCGTACCCGCAGGCCCCAGTGGGCGCTGAGGTGGTGGGCCACGTCGACCAGGCGGCGGCGGTCCTCCACGGTGTACGCCGGGTAGCGGGCGTACCCCTTGTCGGCGATCTCGTTGCCGAGTTCGCGGAAGAGGAGCGCCCGGTAGCGCCGTTCCTCGTCGTCCGTCAGGGGCGAGACGGTCTCCTCGCCGGGCAGCAACCGGACGTTGTAGAGGTCGCGTACCACCGGTGCCCGCCTTCCGTCGCGCTGTCGTGCGCGCGAGCCTACCCGGCCGTGGCCGGACAGCCTCCGGACTGTCACACCCCACGGGTACCGTCGGATCATGTCCAACCAGTCCGCACCGGCCGGAGGGGAACGGCGGCTCGCCACGCTCGAAGGCGTGCTGGAGCGCGTCACCTACGCCAACGAGGAGAACGGCTACACGGTCGCCCGCGTCGACACCGGCAGGGGCGCCGGTGACCTGCTGACCGTCGTCGGCGCGCTGCTCGGCGCGCAGGTGGGGGAGTCGCTGCGGATGGAGGGCCGCTGGGGCTCGCACCCGCAGTACGGCAAGCAGTTCCACGTCGAGAACTACACGACCGTGCTGCCCGCCACCATTCAGGGCATCCGTCGCTACCTCGGCTCGGGCCTGGTGAAGGGGATCGGGCCCGTCTTCGCCGACCGCATCACCCAGCACTTCGGCACGGACACCCTCCGCGTGATCGAGGAGGAGCCCAAGCGGCTCATCGAGGTTCCGGGGCTCGGGCCCAAGCGGACGAAGAAGATCGCCGACGCCTGGGAGGAGCAGAAGGCGATCAAGGAGGTCATGCTCTTCCTCCAGACCGTCGAGGTGTCCACCTCCATCGCCGTGCGCATCTACAAGAAGTACGGCGACGCCTCGATCTCCGTCGTGAAGAACGAGCCGTACCGCCTCGCCGCCGACGTCTGGGGCATCGGCTTCCTCACCGCCGACCGGATCGCCCAGTCCGTCGGCATCCCGCACGACAGCCCGGAGCGCGTCAAGGCCGGTCTGCAGTACGCCCTGTCGCAGGCCACCGACCAGGGCAACTGCTACCTCCCCGAGGAGCAGCTGATCAAGGACGCGGTGAAGCTCCTCCAGGTCGACACCGGCCTCGTCATCGACTGCCTGGCCGAGCTGGCGCAGGTCCCGGAGGACGGCTCGGACCCCGGTGTCGTACGGGAGAAGGTGCCGGGCCCCGACGGCGCCGCCGAGCCGGTGACGGCCGTCTACCTGGTGCCGTTCCACCGGGCGGAACTGTCCCTGTCCGCCCAGCTGTTGCGGTTGCTGCGGACGGACGAGGACCGGATGCCGGGCTTCGGTGACGTGGACTGGGGCAAGGCGCTCGGGTGGCTCAAGGGCCGTACCGGCACCGACCTCGCGCCCGAGCAGGAGGCCGCCGTGAAGCTGGCCCTGACCCGGAAGGTCGCCGTCCTGACCGGCGGGCCGGGCTGCGGCAAGTCGTTCACGGTCCGATCGATCGTGGAGCTGGCGCGCGCGAAGAAGGCGCGGGTCGTCCTGGCCGCCCCCACCGGCCGGGCCGCCAAGCGCCTCGCCGAGCTGACCGGCGCCGAGGCGTCCACCGTCCACCGCCTGCTGGAGCTGAAGCCCGGCGGCGACGCCGCGTACGACCGGGACCGGCCGCTGGAGGCCGACCTGGTCGTGGTCGACGAGGCGTCCATGCTGGACCTGCTGCTGGCGAACAAGCTGGTCAAGGCCGTCCCGCCGGGCGCCCACCTGCTGTTCGTCGGGGACGTCGACCAGCTGCCCAGCGTCGGCGCGGGCGAGGTGCTCAGGGATCTCCTCGCCGACGGCAGCCCCGTCCCGGCCGTCCGGCTCACACGCGTGTTCCGCCAGGCCCAGCAGTCCGGGGTGGTCACCAACGCGCACCGGATCAACGCCGGACAGCACCCGGTCACCGACGGCATGAAGGACTTCTTCCTCTTCGTGGAGGACGACACCGAGGAGGCCGGCCGGCTCACGGTGGACGTGGCGGCCCGCCGCATCCCGGCCAAGTTCGGCCTCGACCCGCGCCGGGACGTGCAGGTGCTGGCCCCCATGCACCGCGGACCGGCCGGGGCGGGCACGCTCAACGGCCTGCTCCAGCAGGCGGTCACGCCCGGCCGCCCCGACCTGCCGGAGAAGCGCTTCGGTGGCCGGGTCTTCCGCGTCGGAGACAAGGTCACCCAGATCCGCAACAATTACGAGAAGGGGGAGAACGGCGTCTTCAACGGCACCGTGGGCGTGGTCACCTCGCTCGACCCGGTCGACCAGCGCCTGACGGTGCTGACGGACGAGGACGAGGAGGTGCCGTACGACTTCGACGAGCTGGACGAGCTGGCGCACGCGTACGCGGTGACGATCCACCGCTCCCAGGGCAGCGAGTATCCCGCCGTGGTGATCCCCGTCACGACCGGAGCATGGATGATGCTCCAGCGGAACCTGCTGTACACGGCGGTGACCCGTGCCAAGCGCCTGGTCGTCCTCGTGGGCTCGCGCAAGGCGATCGGGCAGGCGGTCCGCACGGTGTCGGCGGGGCGGCGCTGCACCGCCCTCGACTTCCGGCTCGCGGGCAGCTGAACGCGCCGTCCGGGCCTCCTGCGGACGCTTCCCTGACCAGCGGTTTCGTAAGGCCGTGAAAAAAATGATCGATCAAATGAGTCGTGAAGGTCACAGACCACTTCCGGATGGGCAAGACAGGGGGCAGGATGGCAGGTTGGCGGCACTCAGTGCCGCCAATAGGCCCAATGGTCGACCCCGAGTGCACTCTCCTGAGCCGAATGGGGGAGGGTAGAGACAGTCAGGGCAACCTCGAAGATGAGGCACAACGTCGGTGAGGGAAGACGTGAGCGACAACTCTGTAGTAGTGCGGTACGGCGACGGCGAGTACACCTACCCGGTGATCGACAGCACCGTCGGCGACAAGGGCTTCGACATCGGCAAGCTCCGCGCCCAGACCGGTCTGGTGACGCTGGACAGCGGCTACGGCAACACGGCCGCCTATAAATCCGCCATCACCTACCTCGACGGCGAGGCGGGCATCCTCCGCTACCGCGGCTACCCGATCGAGCAGCTGGCCGAGCACTCCACCTTCCTGGAGGTCGCCTACCTGCTGATCAACGGCGAACTGCCGACGGTCGACGAGCTCTCGACGTTCAAGAACGACATCACGCAGCACACCCTGCTGCACGAGGACGTAAAGAACTTCTACAAGGGCTTCCCGCGCGACGCCCACCCGATGGCCATGCTGTCGTCGGTCGTCTCCGCGCTGTCCACCTTCTACCAGGACAGCCACAACCCGTTCGACGAGACGCAGCGCAACCTTTCGACGATCCGGCTGCTCGCGAAGCTTCCGACGATCGCCGCGTACGCGTACAAGAAGTCGATCGGTCACCCGTTCGTCTACCCGCGCAACGACCTCGGCTACGTCGAGAACTTCCTGCGCATGACGTTCTCGGTGCCGGCCCAGGAGTACGACCTCGACCCGGTCGTCGTCTCGGCGCTGGACAAGCTGCTGATCCTGCACGCGGACCACGAGCAGAACTGCTCGACCTCCACGGTCCGCCTCGTCGGCTCGTCGCAGGCGAACATGTTCGCCTCGATCTCCGCCGGCATCAACGCCCTGTGGGGCCCGCTGCACGGTGGCGCCAACCAGTCGGTGCTGGAGATGCTCGAGGGCATCCGCGACGCCGGCGGCGACGTCGACTCCTTCATCCGCAAGGTGAAGAACAAGGAGGACGGCGTCCGCCTGATGGGCTTCGGCCACCGGGTCTACAAGAACTTCGACCCGCGCGCCAAGATCATCAAGGCTGCCGCGCACGACGTCCTCTCCGCTCTCGGCAAGTCCGACGAGCTGCTGGACATCGCGCTCAAGCTGGAGGAGCACGCGCTCTCCGACGATTACTTCGTCTCGCGCAGCCTCTACCCGAACGTGGACTTCTACACCGGCCTGATCTACCGGGCCATGGGCTTCCCGACCGAGATGTTCACGGTCCTGTTCGCCCTCGGCCGCCTGCCGGGCTGGATCGCCCAGTGGCACGAGATGATCAAGGAGCCGGGTTCCCGTATCGGCCGCCCGCGCCAGATCTACACGGGCGTCGTCGAGCGCGACTTCGTCCCGGTCGAGGAGCGCTGAGCCGCCCCCTCCGCTTCCTGGAGCCCCGTGTCCGGCCGTTCGGGTCGGGTGCGGGGCTTCCGTGCGTCACGGGGACAGGACGCCGGGGGCGGAACGCCGGGGCAAGGGGCGGGGGGCGAAAGGTCGAGGGGGGTAGGCCGGAGGCCGGGGCCGGCGACAAGAGGCGCGGCATAGAAGAAGGCGCCCTGGCGGCGGTCCCCCCACGGGCCGACGTCCAGGGCGCCTTCCCATGTCCCGGTGCGGATTCCCCCCACGGGATCCGGCCGGGCGTCTGTGAGGACAGCGCCTGAATCGCTGTTGAGCACAATGAGCAGAACTCGACGTACTCATGTATGCGGTTGTTCTGTGCGGTCTGCCGGGACAGCGCACGCTCGGGAGGGCCGCTCAAAGCTTCCCGAGATGCGTGCCCCGGCAACGCAACTCTGAGGAAGTCCCCCAAGACATCCTCAGATGTCAGTGGGCGCCCCCCAAGACGCCGCCTGACATCGCCAACTTAGACCTTCGAACCCCTTCGATGGTTACGTTCGCGTCACTGTGATCTGCGTCTCTTGCATATGTCCGTTAGATACGCAAGAGACCCGATACGGAGACCGGGACTCCAGCGTAAGGATGATGCGTGAGCCTTGTGAAGAGCTTATGTGAGCCTGGCGCCGGACTCCAGGGGGGTCCGGGGGGGTTCTTCCTACGAATTCACCGGAACGTCCGCAGACGCAGGCTGTTGGTCACCACGAACACGGACGAGAAGGCCATCGCCGCCCCCGCGATCATCGGGTTCAGCAGCCCCGCCGCGGCCAGCGGCAGCGCGGCGACGTTGTAGCCGAAGGCCCACACCAGATTGCCCTTGATGACGGCCAGCGTCCGCCGGGACAGCCGGATCGCGTCCGCCGCCACGCGCAGGTCGCCACGGACCAGGGTCAGATCGCTCGCCTCGATCGCCGCGTCCGTACCCGTGCCCATGGACAGGCCCAGATCGGCGGTGGCGAGCGCGGCCGCGTCGTTGACGCCGTCGCCGACCACGGCCACCGAACGCCCCTCGCGCTGGAGCCGCCGTACGGCCTCGACCTTGTCCTCCGGCAGGACCTCCGCGATCACCTGATCGATACCGACCGTGTGCGCCACCGACTCGGCCACCCGCCGGTTGTCCCCGGTCAGCAGTACCGGGGTGAGTCCCAGCGCGCGCAGGGCCCGTACCGCCTCGGCGCTGCTCTCCTTCACGGTGTCCGCGACCGCGAGGACACCCCGTGCCACCCCGTCCCAGCCGACCACGACGGCCGTACGGCCCTCCCGCTCGGCCTCCTCGGCCGCGCTTGCCAGTTCGGGAGGCAGGGCCGTCGTGTTCTCGGCGAGGCGCCCCACGGCGACCTCATGGCCCTCCACACGCCCGCGGACGCCCTTCCCGGGCACGTTGGTGAAGTCCTCGACCGAGGGCAGCAGTCCGGCCCGCTCCTCGGCGCCGGCGGCGACCGCGCGGGCCACCGGGTGCTCCGAGGCGTGCTCCACGGCTCCCGCGAGCCGCAGCAGCGTCTCCTCGTCCACCCCGTCGGCTGCGTACACGCCCTGGAGCGTCATGCGGCCCGTGGTGACCGTGCCCGTCTTGTCCAGCAGGACGGTGTCGACGCGGCGCGTGGACTCCAGCACCTCGGGGCCCTTGATGAGGATGCCGAGCTGGGCGCCGCGCCCCGTGCCGACCATCAGGGCCGTCGGAGTGGCCAGGCCCAGCGCGCACGGGCACGCGATGATCAGCACCGCGACGGCGGCGGTGAACGCGGCCGCCGTGTCGTCGGTGGCGCCGAACCAGACGCCGAAGGTGGCGACCGCGAGGGCGATGACCACGGGCACGAAGACGGCGGAGACCCGGTCGGCGAGCCGCTGCGCCTCGGCCTTGCCGCTCTGCGCCTCCTCCACCAGCCTCGCCATGCGCGCCAGCCGTGTGTCCGCGCCGACCCGGGTCGCCTCCACGACGAGCCGGCCGCCCGCGTTGACCGTGGCCCCGGTGACGGCGTCCCCGACGCCCACGTCCACCGGCGCCGACTCCCCGGTCAGCAGGGCGGCGTCCACGGCGGCCGCGCCCTCCACGACGGTGCCGTCGGTGGCGATCTTCTCGCCGGGCCGTACGACGAACCGGTCCCCGACGGCCAGCCGGTCCACCGGGACGCGGACCTCGCGTCCGTCCCGCAGGACCCCGACGTCCTTCGCGCCCAGCTCCATCAGAGCGCGCAGCGCGTCGCCCGCGCGGCGCTTGGCCCGTGCCTCCAGGTGGCGGCCGAGGAGGATGAACGTGATCACCCCGGAGGCGACCTCCAGGTAGATCTGGGAGGCGCCGTCCCCGCGGGACACCGTGAACGTGAATCCGTCGCGCATCCCGCTCATGCCGGCGTCGCCGAGGAACAGGGCCCACAGCGACCAGCCGTACGCCGCCAGCGTGCCGACCGAGACCAGCGTGTCCATGGTGGCCGCGCCGTGCCGGGCGTTGGTGAACGCGGCCCGGTGGAAGGGCAGTCCGCCCCACACCACGACCGGGGAGGCGAGGGTCAGCGCCAGCCACTGCCAGTTGTCGAACTGCAGGGCCGGGACCATGGACAGCAGGACGACCGGGAGGGACAGCAGCGCGGAGACGGTCAGGCGCTGCCTGTAGGAGTCCGGCCCGGAGTCCTCCGTGCCCTCGGGAGCCGCGGCGGGCTCCTCGGGTGCGGGCCGGGGCGGCTCCGGCTCGTGCGCGGTGTACCCCGTCCGCTCCACGACGGCGATCAGGTCGGCGACGGAGACCTCGGCGGGGTGGCTGACCTTCGCCTTCTCGGTCGCGTAGTTCACCGAGGCGGTCACGCCGTCCATGCGGTTGAGCTTCTTCTCGACGCGGGCCGCGCAGGACGCGCAGGTCATCCCGCCGATGAGCAGCTCGACCTCCGAGGCGGGGGGTGCCTCGGAGGTGGCCGGGGCCTCGGTTATCGCCGGTTCGCCGGTGGTGGTGCGGGGCATGGCGGGATCAGATCCGGCCGACCAGCTCGAAACCGGCCTCGTCGACGGCCTCGCGCACGGCGGCGTCGTCCAGCGGGGCGGCCGAGACCACGGTGACCTCGCCGGTCGCGGCGACGGCCTTCACGGAGCTGACGCCGGCCAGCTCGGAGATCTCGCCGGAGACGGCCCCCTCGCAGTGCCCGCAGCTCATGCCGCTCACCTTGTAGACGGCGGTGACGGAACCGGTGGTGTCGGTCTGGGCGGTCATGTCGTTCTCCTCGTCGAGGCGTGTGGGGCCGAGGGGGTCCGAGGGTCCCCTTCCGGTTTCAACCGTATACCCCTATGGGGTACTGCTCAAAGACGGGTCGGCCCTGTCGGTGCAGCACGCGCGTTCGACGGGTACCGCGCTGAGGCGCCGGGATGCGAGGGCGCGCCGGGATGCGGGTCGCGTCACGATCCGGTGCGCGTCATGACCGGGGGTGCGTCACGATCCGAGCGTGCGTCACGCCGTGGGCGCCGGTCCCGGGGTGCCCGCGCGGCCCAGCCGGTCGCCGACCAGCGGTGCGAGGTAGCGGATCAGGACGTGCTTCAGCTCCCGTACGTACGCCTCGCGCTCGGCGCCCTCGTGGGCGAGCACCAGCTCCAGGCCCGTCTTGTACAGGCCCAGGCACATCTGGGCGGTGCGGTTGAGCTCCGCCGGGTCCGCGTCGGGCAGCAGCGAGGAGAGCAGGGCCTCGATACGGCCCAGCAGCGTCGCGTGCAGGGCGTCGTGCTCCTCCGCCATCCGGCCGGGGACGTCCGGGCCGTGCATCAGGGTGAAGAACACCGGGTGCTCGCAGTTGAACGCGATGAACCGGTCCACGGCCGCGGTGACCGCCTCCTCCAGGGAGGTGGTGGGGTCGACCGGCGCGAGCGCCTCGCCGTACGTCTCGCGCATCTGCCGCATGAGGCGCCCGCCCAGCTCGATGGCGATCGCCTCCTTGTTGGGGAAGAACTGGTAGAGCGTCCCCGGTGACACGCCGGCCTCACGGGCGATGGCGTTGGTGCTGGCCGCCGAGTAGCCGGTGGTCGTGAAGACGGCGGCCGCGGCCTCCAGCAGCTGGGCGATACGGCGCTCGCCGCGGGCCTGCCGGCGGCGCGGCTGCTCCTTCTCCTGGCCGTCCTGGCCGTCCTGGCCCGCTTGGCCCTCCTGGCTCTGCGGGCCGTCCTTCTCCCGGTTGGCGGACACGCGTCATCCCCAGCTTTCCGAACGCGATTGACAAACGCGAGTCACCGCTCGCATTCTAGAAACGCGAGCGATCGCTCGTGTTTGCCAGTCTATGGCAGTGACGCTTCCATGCTGCCCTCCTTGCGCAAGCCGGATCAGGGTGAAGGGGACACCGCACCATGAAGGACGCCGACAGCTCACCCCGGGTCGGAGGCTGGACCCGCTTCGTGACGGCCCGGCCCCGGTTGTCCCTGCTGGTGGCCCTGGTGGTCACCGCGCTCGCCGTGCTGGCGGGCAGCGGTGTCGCCGACCGCCTGGGCAGCGGCGGCTGGGAGGACCCGGACGCCGAGTCCACCTACGCCACCCGGGCCCTGGAGCGGGCGTTCCCCGCCTCCCAGCCCAACCTGCTGCTCCTGGTGGACGCGGGCGAGGCCTCCGTCGACGACCCCGGAGTCGCCGCCGAGGCCGAGAACCTCACCTCCCGTCTCGCCCGCGAGAAGGGCGTCGTCGGAGTCGGTTCCTACTGGAAGGCGGACGCCGCCGCGGCCCCCGCCCTGCGTGCCGAGGACGGGCACGAGGCGCTGATCGCCGCCCGCATCACCGGCGACGAGAAGCAGATGGGCGAGACCCTGGACCGCATCGCACCGGAGCTGCGCGGCGCGCACGGCCCGGTGCAGGTGTCCGTCGGCGGCCCGGTCGCCGTGCGGCACGAGATGCAGACGACCATCCAGGAGGACCTGATCCGGGCCGAGATGATCGCCCTGCCGGTCACCCTCGTGCTGCTCGTCATGGTCTTCGGCAGTGCGGTGGCGGCCCTGCTGCCCCTCGGCATCGGCATCGTCGCGATCCTCGGGACCAACGCGGTGCTGCGCGGGCTCACCGAGCTGACCGACGTGTCGGTCTTCGCCATGAACCTCACCACGGCCCTCGGCCTCGGACTCGCCGTCGACTACGCCCTGTTCATCGTCCGCCGCTTCCGGGAGGAACTGGCCGCCGGTGCGGAACCGCTGACGGCGGTCGGCACCACCCTGCGCACCGCCGGGCGCACCGTCCTGTTCTCGGCGCTCACGGTCGCCGTCTCCCTCGCCGCGATGCTGGTCTTCCCGCAGTACTTCCTGCGGTCCTTCGCCTACGCCGGTATCGCCGTGGTCCTGCTGGCCGCGGCGGCCGCGCTGATCCTGCTCCCGGCGGCCCTGATCCTGCTCGGGCACCGGGTCGACGCGCTCGACCTGCGCCGCCTCTTCCGGCGCGGACGCCGGCCGGAGGCCGCCGAGGACACCGCGCGCCCTCAGGGCGGGGCATGGGCCCTCACCGCACGGGTCGTCATGCGCCGCGCCCCCTTCTTCGCCCTCGGCACCACGGCGGTGCTGGTCCTGCTCGGGCTGCCCTTCCTGGGCGTGAAGTTCGGCACCGCCGACGACCGGCAGCTGCCGTCCAGCGCCGAGTCCCATGTCGTCCAGCAGCACATCCGCGACGGGTTCCCGGGCAGCCCCGGCGGCGGCCTGGAGGTGCTCGCCGAGGGGCGGGCCACCCCGGCCGAGTACACCGCGTACAAGGAGCGGATCTCGGAGCTGCGGCAGGTGCTCCGGGTCGACGGGCCGCTGGTGCGGGGCGAGACGGCGTACTTCACCGTGCTGCCCAAGGGTGAGGCGGTGGACGACCCTGCCCAGACCCTCGTGGGCGAGCTGCGTGCCGCACCGGCGCCGTTCGACACCAAGGTGACCGGGGCGGCGGCGGTCCTCGTCGACTCCAAGGACGCCATAGCCGAGCGTCTGCCGGTGGCGGTCGCCTTCATCGCCGTCGTCACCCTGCTGCTGGTGTTCCTGCTGACCGGCAGCGTGCTGATCCCGCTCCAGGCCGTGGTGCTCAACGCGCTCAGTCTCACGGCGATGTTCGGCGCGGTGGTCTGGGTCTTCCAGGACGGGCACCTGTCCGGCCTGCTGGGCTTCACCAGCCCCGGCTCGATCGAGACGACCTTGCCGGTGCTGATGTTCTGCGTCGCCTTCGGGCTCTCCATGGACTACGGCGTGTTCCTGCTGTCCCGCATCAAGGAGGAGTACGACACGACCGGCGACCACGAGCAGGCCGTCCGGCACGGACTCCAGCGCACCGGAGGTCTGATCACCGCCGCCGCCGTGATCCTCGCGGTCGTGATGGTCGCCATCGGCACCTCCCGGGTGACCAACACCAAGATGCTCGGCCTCGGGATCGCGCTGGCGGTGCTGATGGACGCGATGATCGTCCGCAGTCTGCTGGTGCCGGCCGTCATGCGGCTCACGGGCCGGGCGACCTGGTGGGCACCGGGACCGCTGCGACGGTTCCACGAGCGCTTCGGCGTGAGCGAATCGGACGGCACCCCGGCGGGCGGGGACGGGGCCAAGGCGGGCGGGACGGCCGTCGAGGAGCCGGACCAGGCGCGGGACAAGGTGACCGCACGCGGATAGCGTGACGCGGACCCGCCGGGGAGCGGGACTTCGTGGACACGATCCAGGGGCCGAAGGAGCCGGGGATGCGCGCTGTGGTGTTCGAGCGGTTCGGGGAGCCGGCTCAGGTGCGGGACGTGCCCGACCCGGCCCCCGCGCCGCACGGCGTGACCGTGCGGGTCGAGGCGACCGGGCTGTGCCGCAGTGACTGGCACGGCTGGCAGGGGCACGACCCGGACATCACGCTGCCGCACGTGCCCGGGCATGAACTGGCCGGGGTGGTCGAGGCCGTCGGCGACCGGGTGACCGGCTGGCGGCCCGGCGACCGGGTCACCGTGCCGTTCGTCTGCGCCTGCGGATCGTGCGGGGCGTGTGCGGCGGGCGACCAGCAGGTGTGCGAGCGGCAGACCCAACCCGGCTTCACCCACCGGGGCTCCTTCGCCCAGTACGTCGCCCTGGACCACGCCGACGTCAACCTCGTCGCCGTGCCCGAGGAGATGTCCTTCGCGACGGCGGCCTCCCTGGGCTGCCGGTTCGCCACCGCGTTCCGGGCGGTCGTGCGGCAGGGCCGGGTCGCGGCGGGGGAGTGGGTCGCCGTGCACGGCTGCGGCGGGGTCGGCCTGTCCGCGGTGATGATCGCGGCGGCCTCCGGCGCCCGGGTCGTCGCGGTCGACGTCTCACCGCGCGCCCTGGACCTGGCCCGGAAGTTCGGCGCGGCGGAGTGCCTGGACGTGTCCGGCGTCCCCGACACCGCGGCGGCCGTCCGCGACCTCACCGGCGGCGGCGCGCACCTCTCCCTGGACGCCCTCGGCTCCCCGGTCACCTGCGCGGCCTCCGTCGGTTCGCTGCGCCGCCGCGGCCGGCACGTCCAGGTCGGCCTGCTGCCCTCGGAGTCCGGCACGACCCCCGTCCCCATGGCCCGCGCGATCGCCCTGGAGCTGGAGATCCTCGGCAGCCACGGCATGGCGGCCCACGACTACCCGCCGATGCTGGAGCTGGTGCGCTCCGGTGTGCTGCGGCCCGATCTGCTGGTCACGTCGACGATCCCGCTGGACGGCGTGCCGGACGCGCTGGAGGCCATGGGAGCGGCGCCGGGCGCCGGGGTGACGGTCATCGACCCGTGGAGCCGGACCCGCTGAGCGAGCGGTCGTCGGGGAGACCCGGGTGGCCGCGATGGGCCGCCCACTCCTGCTCGAGCATCGCCATCAGCACCCAGTCCAGCCACCGGCCGTCCCGGAAGTCGGCCTCGCGCCGCACGCCCTCCCGTACGAAGCCGACCTTCTCGTAGACCCGCAGGGCACGGGCGTTGTGGCCGTACGCCTCCAGCTCGATCCGGTGCAGACCGAGCTGCTCGAAGCCGTGGCCGACGATCAGACGGGTGGCCTCCGTGCCGAGCCCCCGCCCGCGTCCCCGCGGCCCGATGAGTGTGCGGAACGTACAGCCGCGGGCGCGCGCGTCCCACTCGAACAGCACGACTTCGCCGACGAGTTCGCCGGTGGCCCGGTCGGTGACGGCGAGATCGAGACGGTCGGTCTGCGCGGACCGCGAGCCGTACCAGTCGCGCAGCCGCTCGACCGTCAGCTCGGCTGAGGGCTCGCCGGTGAAGCGGACGACGTCGGGATCCTCGATGATCTCCGCCATGACGGCGGCGTCGGCCTCGGTGAACGGCCGCAGCACGGTCCGTTCGCCGGTGAGCACGGGTTTGACGGAGAAGTCGCTCATGGGCACGACTGTGCCCCACGGGTCAGGTGGGGCACAGGTGGTTTTTCGTGGGTCAGTCCGGCCTCAGGCCCCGGTTGCGGGGTCGTGAGGCCACCCAGGCGCGGACGGTGTCGGCGTACCAGAAGGGCTTGCCGCCCTCCACGTGGTCGGGCGGGGGCAGCAGTCCGTGTTTGCGGTAGGAGCGCACGGTGTCCGGCTGCACCTTGATGTGCGCCGCGATCTCCTTGTACGACCAGAGCCTTCGGTCGGTCATCGGTGGCACCTCCTCGCGCGCGCCGCGGTGGCGACCGGGGGCCGGCCGTCGGGGGGACCGGGCGCTGCGCCTGGCGTTCACAAGCCTGTGTCCGGTCAACGACGCTCCGTGACGGCGGGCAGGGTCTGTGCGCCGGGTGTGACGCAGGTCCCGCGTACGCACGACATGCGTGACACGGGGGTGGTCTTTGTGACAGGCGTGCAGCAAAGGCGTATGCGGGCGCGTCGGCGTGGCGCGTTGACAACCCCGGCGGTTCACGGACGGTGTCCCAACCCTGCCCGACGGCACCCTCGTTCGAATGTCTGGACAAAACATTGACATGCTTCCCGGGGCGGGCTAGAAAGCCGTGGAGGGCCGCCTCGCCGCGACCCGCGACCGCTGCTCGTGACGAGGGAGACCGAGGGCACCGATGGCGTACGACGTGATCACCATGGGCCGGATCGGAGTGGACCTCTACCCGTTGCAGACCGGCGTCCCGCTGTCGCAGGTCACGTCCTTCGGCAAGTTCCTCGGCGGCTCGGCGGCCAACGTCGCGGTCGCGGCCGCCCGCCTGGGCCGCCGGACGGCCTTGATCACCCGTACCGGCGACGACCCCTTCGGCACCTACCTCCACGAGGCCCTCCAGGGTTTCGGCGTCGACGACCGCTGGGTCACCGCGGTCCCCGGACTGCCCACGCCCGTGACGTTCTGCGAGGTCTTCCCGCCGGACGACTTCCCGCTGTACTTCTACCGGCAGCCCAAGGCCCCCGACCTGGAGATCGACGCCCACGAGCTCGACCTCGACGCCCTGCGCGACGCGCGCGTCCTCTGGGTCACCGGCACCGGCCTGAGCGAGGAGCCCAGCCGGACGGCGACGCTCGCGGCCCTCGCCCACCGGGCCAAGTCCGGTGTCACGGTCTTCGACCTCGACTGGCGCCCCATGTTCTGGAAGGACCCGGAGGCGGCCCGCCCGTTCTACGCCGAGGCGCTGAAGCACGCCACCGTCGCCGTCGGCAATCTCGACGAGGTGGAGGTGGCGACCGGCGTCCGCGAACCCGACGACGCCGCCCGCGCGTTGCTGGACGCCGGGGTCGAGATCGCCGTCGTCAAACAGGGCCCCAAGGGCGTCCTCGCCGTCGACCGGGACGGCGGCCGGGCCGAGGTGCCGCCGCTGCCCGTGACGGTCCTCAACGGGCTCGGCGCCGGTGACGCGTTCGGCGGCTCCCTCTGTCACGGCCTGCTGGAGGGCTGGGACCTGGAGACGGTGATGCGGCACGCCAACGCGGCCGGCGCCATCGTCGCCTCCCGTCTGGAGTGTTCCTCCGCCATGCCGACGACCGGCGAGATCGAGGCCGCGCTCGCCGCGGGGGCCGTCCGGTGAGCGTCGTCGTCGCCGAGCCCGTCCGGCCGCGCGCCCGGCACCCGCGGGCCGCCTCCGAGGCCGCGGACCGCCGGACCCTGCCCGGCGGCGAGGTCGGCGAGCACCAGGACCGGGCATACGAGAACTGGCGGGGCGCCCCTGCGGCTGCCCACGTTGCGCGGTGTGACGGCCGGACGGTCGCTGCTCCACCCGGCCGACGGCGACGTGGCCGCCACGGTGGACACGGCCGTTCACACCGCCGTGGGGCTGTTGTGAGCCCGCCCTGACGACCGGCCGGACGCCCGTGCCCCGCAGACGCGCAGACGCACAGACACACAGCCGTGCAGACGCGCACAAGCGCGGAAGCACGCACGGTCCGGCCAGCACGACCGCCGGCCCGCCCCTCGCGGCGCCGGCCCACCGACGCCTCCGGCGCGGGAGGCCGCTTTGCTTTGGCAGGAGCGAAGAGCGAGCGATGACTCCCCGCCCGCTACGGCCCCGCGCCGGAGGTCCCCGACCCGCATCATGGACTCGTGGGAGGACGCGGCCCTTGACCCCCTCAGCCCTGGACACCGTGAGCGCGAGCACCGCACGGGATCTGCGGGCGGCGCTCGCCGAGGCCCGCGCCGCCGACACTCCCACATGTGTCTACGTCGAGACCGAAACGGCCGACACTGTGTCGGGCCCGCCACCCGCGCAGGCCTGGTGGGATGTACCTGTGGCCGAGACCGCGACCGGAGCGTCGGCGGTGAAGGCCCCCGAGCTGTACGAACGGCACGTGTCCTCCCGACGCCGCCATCTGTGAAGGAGTAACCGGGCATGACGAAGATCGTCAACCACTGGATCGGCGGGAAGACCGCCGAAGGCGCGTCGGGCACGTTCGGGCCGGTCACCGACCCGGCGACCGGCGCGGTCACCACGAAGGTCGCCTTCGCCTCGGTCGAGGAGGTGGACGCGGCGGTCGCGGCCGCCAAGGAGGCGTTCCTGACCTGGGGCCAGTCCTCGCTGGCGCAGCGCACCTCGATCCTGTTCAAGTTCCGGGCGCTGCTGGACGCCAACCGCGACGCGATCGCCGAGCTGATCACCGCCGAGCACGGCAAGGTGCACTCCGACGCCCTCGGCGAGGTGGCGCGCGGCCTGGAGATCGTGGACCTCGCGTGCGGCATCAGCGTCCAGCTCAAGGGCGAGCTGTCCACGCAGGTCGCCAGCCGCGTCGACGTGTCGTCGATCCGGCAGCCGCTGGGTGTCGTCGCCGGCATCACGCCGTTCAACTTCCCGGCGATGGTCCCGATGTGGATGTTCCCCATCGCCATCGCCTGCGGCAACACCTTCGTGCTCAAGCCGTCCGAGAAGGACCCCTCGGCCTCCATCAAGATCGCCGAACTGCTCGCCGAGGCGGGTCTGCCCGACGGCGTCTTCAACGTCGTCCACGGCGACAAGGTGGCCGTGGACCGGCTGCTGGAGCACCCGGACGTCAAGGCCGTCTCCTTCGTCGGCTCGACCCCGATCGCCCGCTACATCCACACCACCGCATCCGCCAACGGCAAGCGCGTCCAGGCGCTCGGCGGCGCCAAGAACCACATGCTGGTCCTGCCGGACGCCGACCTCGACGCGGCCGCCGACGCCGCCGTGTCGGCCGCCTACGGCTCCGCCGGCGAGCGCTGCATGGCCATCTCCGCGGTGGTCGCCGTCGGCGCGATCGGCGACGAACTGGTGGAGAAGATCCGCGAGCGCGCCGAGAAGATCAAGATCGGTCCCGGCGACGACCCCACCTCCGAGATGGGCCCGCTGATCACGGCCGTGCACCGCGACAAGGTGGCGTCCTACGTGAAGGGCGCGGCCGACGAGGGCTGCGAGGTCGTGCTCGACGGCACCGGCCACACCGTCGACGGCTACGAGGACGGGCACTGGATCGGCATCTCGCTGCTCGACAAGGTGCCCACGTCCGCGAAGGCGTACCAGGACGAGATCTTCGGCCCCGTCCTGTGCGTGCTGCGCGCCGAGACGTACGAGGAGGGCCTGGCCCTCATCAACGCCTCGCCGTTCGGCAACGGCACGGCGATCTTCACCCGGGACGGCGGCGCCGCCCGCCGCTTCCAGCTGGAGGTCGAGGCCGGCATGGTCGGCGTGAACGTGCCGATCCCGGTGCCGGTCGGCTACCACTCCTTCGGCGGCTGGAAGGACAGCCTCTTCGGGGACCACCACATCTACGGCAACGACGGCACGCACTTCTACACCCGCGGCAAGGTCGTCACCACCCGCTGGCCCGACCCGGCCGACGGCCCCACCGGCGTCGACCTGGGCTTCCCGCGCAACCACTGACGCGGCCCCCGGGGCCGTCCGCATCGCGGACGGCCCCGTTTTTCTGTCCCGGTCCGCTGCGGTTCCCGCACCTGCGGATCCCGTACGGGCGTAGGGCTTGACGCGACGTTAACGCGCGAAATCATGATCGCGGACAACTGATTCCGTAGCAGGACACCCATTGACGTGACGGTTTCCGTCGATGTTGCATCCCCCTCGTGACCGACACCCTCACCCCCGCCGAGGCCCCCGCCGTCGAGGCGTCGGACAGTCCTCGGCAGCTCAAGCGCTCCATCGGCGTGGTCGGCGGCACGCTGCTCACGCTCTCCTGTGTGACCCCCGCGTCCACGCTCTTCGTGGTGGTCCCCGACCTGTTCGGCTCGCTCGGCACCGCCACGGCCCTCACCATCGCCGTGGGCTCCCTGCTGTGCGTCGCCGTCGCCTTCTGCTACTCGGAGCTCGGCACCCTCATCCCGAGCGCCGGCGGCGAGTACGCGATGGTGTCCACGCTCGCCGGGCGCCTCGCGGGCTGGCTGGTGTTCGTGCTGTCCCTGCTGGTCGTCATGGTCGTACCGCCCGTGATCGCGATGGGCACCGCCGACTACCTCGCCCCGATCGCGCACCTCGACCCCGCCCTGACCGGCGCCGGCGTCATGCTGCTGGCCACCCTCGCCGGCCTGCTCGACCTGCGCGCCAACGCCTGGATCACCGGGGTCTTCCTGGTCCTGGAGGTCATCGCGGCGGCCGTCGTGGCCGTCCTGGGCTTCGCCCACGCCGAGCGCGGCCCCGCGAGCCTCGCCTCCCTCGAGGTGGCCGGCGCGGACGGCCGCACCGACACGGTGACGGCGCTGCTGGTCGTCTCCGGGCTCGCCATCGCCCTGTTCATCACCCAGGGCTTCTCGACCGCCGTCTACCTCTCCGAGGAGCTGGAGAACCCGCGCCGCAACGTCGCCCGCACGGTCCTGGCCACCCTCGCCATCTCGACCGTCATCATCCTGGTGCCGGTCGTCGCCATCACTCTGGGCGCCTCGGACGTCGCCGAACTGACCGGCGGCGACCTCTCCGCCATGGTCACCGCCTGGTCGAACTCCGCCGTCGGAACCTTCGTCAGCCTCTGCGTGGCCCTCGCGATCATCAACGCGGGCATCGTCATGGTCATCCAGAACTCCCGGGTGCTGTTCGCCTCGGCCCGCGACAAGGCGTGGCCCCGGCCCGTCAACGAGGGCCTGGCCCGCCTCGGCCGCTTCGGCTCCCCGTGGGTCGCCACCCTCGCCGTCGGCGTGCCCGGCGCGGCCCTGTGCTTCGTCAACCTGGACACCCTGTACGGCGTCACGGGCGTCTCCGTCACCGGCATGTACCTGCTCGTCGCCGTCGCCGCTCTGCTCGCCCGGCGCGGGCACCACCGCCACACCTCGGCCTGGCGGATGCCGCTGTGGCCCGCGGTGCCGGTCGTGCTGATCGTGGTCCTCGGCTACATCCTCACCCAGCAGGAACCCGTCCATCTCGCGTGGACCGGCGGCATCACCGCCGTCGCCACCCTCTACTGGGCCCTGTACCTGCGCCCCCGCCGCACCACCCGCTGGCTGGTGACCCTGCCCGACGACGCCCGGGACTGACCGGCGTACCGCGCCTGGTGTACGCGGACGGCCCGGCGTACCTCCACAGGAGGTGGCGGAGTTCGGTCCCCGGTCGACAACGGACCGACAGGTTCCACCCGTACCGTTGACGCATGGATCTTCGACTGCCCGGACGGGGCGCACTGCGCGGGCCGCGGCGGCTGCTGGCCGCCGCGGCCGCCGTCGTGGTGCTGGCCGGCGCCGGGACCTGGACCGCGGTCGCCTCCGACGGCGACGCCCCGAAGGTACGGCGCGCCGACCGGGTCATGGCGATGGACGGCGGAGTGCGCGTCGACACCTCGTACTTCACGGCGCCGGGCGGCGGGCGGCGCCCCGCGGTCCTCCTCGGGCACGGCTTCGGCGGCAGCAAGGACGACGTACGGCAGCAGGCCGAGGACCTCGCGCGGGACGGGTACGCCGTCCTCACCTGGTCCGCGCGCGGGTTCGGCAGGTCGACCGGCGCGATCGGCCTGAACGACCCGAAGGGAGAGGTCGCCGACGTCTCCCGGCTGCTGGACTGGCTCGCCCGGCAGCCCGAGGTCCGCCTCGACAAGCCCGGCGACCCGCGCGTCGGCATGGCGGGCGGCTCCTACGGCGGCGCGATCGCGCTGCTGGCCGCCGGACACGACGACCGCGTCGACGCCATCGCCCCGGCCGTCACCTACTGGGACCTCGCCGACGCCCTCTTCCCGAACGGCGTCTTCAAGAAGCTGTGGGCGGGCATCTTCGTCAACTCCGGCGGAGGCTGCGCCGAGTTCGAGCCCACGCTCTGCGCGATGTACGAGCGGGTCGCCGAGTCCGGCGTCCCCGACGCCAAGGCCCGCGAGCTTCTGGAGGAGCGCTCCCCGTCCGCCGTCGGTGACCGCATCAAGGTGCCCGCTCTGCTGTTCCAGGGCCAGTCCGACTCCCTCTTCCCGCTCGGCCAGGCCGACCGGGCGGCCCGCGCGATCCGGGCCAACGGCGCCCCCGTGGACGTCGACTGGATCGCCGGCGGGCACGACGGCGGCGACATGGAGGCGTCCCGCGTCCAGGCCCGCACCACCGCCTGGTTCGACCGGTACCTCAAGGGCGACAAGGGCGCCGACACCGGCCCCGCCTTCCGGGTCACGCGGACCGGGGGCATCGACTCCACCGACGGCGAGGCCCAGCTGCGGGGCGCGAGCGCCGGCACCTACCCCGGACTGGCCGACGGCGTACGGCGGGTGCCGCTCACCGGCGGCGAGCAGTCCGTCGCCAACCCGGCCGGCGCCAGCCCGCCCGCCGTCTCCGCCCTGCCCGGCCTCGGCGGCTCCGGCGGCCTCTCGCAACTGTCCTCGCTCGGCGTCGGGGTCTCGCTGGACTTCCCCGGCCAGTTCGCCCGCTTCGAGTCCGCGCCCGTCGCCGACAACCTGCACATCACCGGCTCCCCGACGGCCACCGTGCACGTGCGCTCCAGCGGCACGGACGCCGTCCTGTTCGCCAAGGTCTACGACGTCGGCCCCGACGGCCGGCAGCAGGTGCTGCCCTCCCAGCTGGTCACCCCGCTACGGGTGATGGACGCCAAGTCCGGCAAGGACGTGCGGATCACCCTCCCCGCCATCGACCACGACGTCGAGAAGGGCCACCGGCTGCGCCTGGTGCTGTCCTCCACGGACCTCGGCTACGCCTCCCCGGCCGCCCCGGCCACGTACACGGTCGGTCTGAAGAGCGAGCTGTCCGTCCCGACGGCCCCCGGCGTCACCAGCGCCGCCACCCCCCTGCCGTCCTGGGTCTGGTGGCTGCCCGCCGCAGGTGCCGCGGTCGCCCTGGCCCTGCTGCTGACGGCCCGCCGCCGCACCGCGGCCCCCGCGCCCGACCCGGAACTGGCCGAGGTCCCGCTGCGGATCACCGGCCTGAGCAAGCGGTACGCCCGCGCGCAGGACCGGTACGCGGTGCGGGAGCTGTCGTTCCAGGTGGAGAAGGGCCAGGTGCTCGGCCTGCTCGGCCCGAACGGCGCGGGCAAGACGACGACCCTGCGCATGCTGATGGGCCTGATCCGCCCCGACGCCGGGGAGATCCGCGTCTTCGGGCACGCCATCCGCCCCGGCGCCCCGGTCCTGTCCCGGGTCGGCGCCTTCGTGGAGGGCGCCGGCTTCCTGCCGCACCTGTCGGGGCGGGAGAACCTGGAGCTGTACTGGAAGGCCACCGGCCGCCCGCCGGAGGACGCCCACCTGGACGAGGCCCTGGAGATCGCCGGGCTCGGCGACGCGCTCGCCCGCGCGGTGCGCACCTACTCCCAGGGCATGCGCCAGCGCCTCGCCATCGCCCAGGCCATGCTCGGCCTGCCGGACCTGCTCATCCTCGACGAGCCGACCAACGGCCTCGACCCGCCGCAGATCCGCGAGATGCGCGAGGTGATGATCCGGTACGCGGCCGCGGGCCGCACGGTGATCGTCTCCAGCCATCTCCTCGCGGAGGTCGAGCAGTCCTGCACCCACCTCGTGGTCATGGACCGAGGCCGGCTCGTGCAGGCGGGCCCGGTCGCCGAGATCGTCGGCTCCGGCGACACCCTCCTCGTCGGCACGGCCACCGCCCTCGACGGACCCGTCGTCGAGAAGGTCGCCGCGCTGCCCGGGGTGGTCTCGGCCGTCGCCACCGACGACGGGCTCCTCGTCCGGCTCGACGCCGACGGCAGCGCCGAGGCCCTGGTCGCCGAACTCGTCCGGCTGGAGGTGCCCGTCCGGTCGGTCGGCCCGCACCGCCGTCTGGAGGACGCCTTCCTCACCCTGATCGGAGGTTCCGCATGAGCACGCTCACCGAGCGCACCGAGGTCGCCTCCGGCTACCGGGCGGGCCGCACCCTGCCCGTGCGGGTCGAACTGCTCCGCCAGCTCAAGCGGCGCCGCACGATGGTCATGTTCGGCATCCTCGCCGTGCTGCCGTTCGTGCTGGTCGCCGCCTTCGCGATCGGCGGCGAACCGGACGGGCGCGGCAACCGCATCACCCTGATGGACACGGCCACGGCCTCCGGCGCCAACTTCGCCGCCGTGAACCTCTTCGTCTCGGCGGGCTTCCTGCTCGTCATTCCCGTCGCGCTGTTCTGCGGGGACACCGTCGCCTCGGAGGCCGGCTGGTCGTCCCTGCGGTATCTCCTCGCCGCGCCCGTTCCGAGGGCCCGGCTGCTGTGGTCCAAGCTCGTGGTCGGACTCGGTCTGAGCCTGGCCGCGATGGTGCTGTTGCCGGTGGTCGCGCTGGCCGTGGGCTCGGCCGCGTACGGCTGGGGCCCGCTGCAGATCCCGACCGGGGGCTCGCTCGCCACGGGTACGGCGGCGCAGCGATTGCTGGTCGTCGTGGCCTACCTCTTCGTGTCCCAACTGGTCACCGCCGGGCTGGCGTTCTGGCTGTCGACGCGGACGGACGCCCCGCTGGGCGCGGTCGGCGGCGCGGTCGGCCTCACCATCGTCGGCAACGTCCTGGACGCCGTCACCGCCCTCGGCGACTGGCGTCACTTCCTGCCCGCGCACTGGCAGTTCGCCTGGGCGGACGCCGTCCAGCCGCACCCGGAGTGGTCCGGCATGATCCAGGGCACCGCGGTCTCCGTGACGTACGCCCTGATCCTCTTCGCGCTGGCCTTCCGGCACTTCACGCGCAAGGACGTCGTGTCGTAGCGCCGGACGGGCCCCAGGTCCCCGCCAGGTCAACGGAGGGTCACCCACCGGTCTCGGCGGGGGCCCGCCGTGCCCGCTTCGAGACCCATCCGCAACGCCCCGTACCGCACGTTCCGGCCCTCTGGCCCGTCACAGTCACAGAAGTCGGCGTCAACGGAACGAGGGGGAACGGACGATGGAGCGACACCACGTGCGACGGCTGAGGGGTGCGCTGCTCGCGCTCACGGCGGGCGGCCTGCTGCTCACCGGCTGCAGCGCACAGGACGGCGGCATGTCGAAGGCGGACCGGAGAACGGACGAGAGGGGCTTCCCGGCCGCCCCCGAGTACGACGGCGACAGCGGTCCGGACGAGCAGAAGAACGGCGACGACAGCCGCGAGTTCGCGCCCGAGCCCGACCTCGTCTCCACCTTCGCCCTGGACGTGGACACCGCCTCCTACGGCTACGCCCGCCGGACGCTCGCCGAGGGACGGCTGCCCGACCCGGCGACGGTCCGCCCAGAGGAGTTCGTCAACAGCTTCCGCCAGGACTACGACCGCCCCGACGGCAACGGGTTCACCGTCACCGTGGACGGCGCCCGCACCGCGCGCGAGGACTGGTCCCTGGTCCGGGTGGGGCTCGCGACCCGGCCCGCCGAGGACTCCGGTGAACGCCCGCCCGCCGCCCTCACCTTCGTCGTCGACATCTCCGGCTCCATGGCCGAACCGGGCCGCCTGGACCTCGCCAAGGACTCCCTCGGCGTCATGACGGACCGGCTGCGCGACGACGACTCGGTCGCCCTGGTCACCTTCAGCGACGAGGCCGAGCGGGTGCTGCGGCCGACCCGCGTCGGCGGGCACCGGGACGAGATCCACGACGCCATCGACAGCCTGGAGCCCACCGACTCCACCAACCTCGGCGCCGGTGTGGAGACCGGGTACGAGACCGCCGAGGACGGCCTGCGCAAGGGCGCCACCAACCGGGTCGTGCTGGTCTCCGACGCCCTGGCCAACACGGGCGACACCGACGCCGACACCATCCTGGAGCGCATCGCCTCCGAGCGCCGCGAGCACGGCATCACCCTGTTCGGGGTGGGCGTCGGCAGCGACTACGGCGACGCCCTGATGGAGCGCCTCGCCGACAAGGGCGACGGCCACACCGTGTACGTGTCCGGGGAGCGCGAGGCGCACAAGGTCTTCAGCCAGGACCTGCCCCGCAACGTCGATCTGACCGCCCGCGACGCCAAGGCCCAGGTGGCCTTCGACCCGAAGACGGTGAAGGAGTTCCGGCTGATCGGCTACGACAACCGGCAGGTCGCCGACGAGGACTTCCGTGACGACCGCGTCGACGGCGGCGAGGTCGGCCCCGGCCACACGGTCACCGCCCTGTACGCCGTGCGCACCGCACGGGACGCCGAGGGGCATCTCGCCACGGCGAGCGTCCGCTGGCTCGACCCGCGCACCCGCGCCCCGCACGAGGAGTCCGGCGGCATCGAGACGGACACCCTGGAGGACTCGGTGTGGAGCGCGAGCCCCCGCTTCCAGGTCACCGCCACGGCGGCCTACTTCGCGGACGCCCTGCGCGGCGGCGACGACCGCCGGACCGTGCTGCCCGGGCGGGACGGCCTGGACGAACTCGCCGAGCGGGCCGAGGAGTTGGGTGCGAGGACCGAGGACCAGGACGTGGCCCGGCTCGCCGACGCGATCCGGCAGGCGAGCCGTCTCACCGGACGGGACTGAGAGGGCCGGGCCCATTGACCTTTACTTACGCATGAGTAAGTTTACTCTCCGGTAAGTACGACGGGCACCGGGAGCCGACATGGGCGTACGCAAGGATCTGAAGCGGGCCGGACAGCGCACGGAACTGCTGGAGCGCTCCGAGGCCGAGGTCGTCAGGGACGCCGGGGGCGTGGTGCGCGAGGCCCGCACCCCGGCCCTCGCGTCCCGCCCCACCACCGGCAGCACCGCCGACCTGCCCTACACCAACGCGGCCCAGGCGCCGGACGCCGTGGTGCTGCGCCGCCACACCGGCGACGGCTGGCGGCCGGTGACCGCGGCGGAGTTCGCCCGTGAGGTCACCGCCGTGGCCAAGGGGTTCGTCGCGGCCGGCCTGGAGCCCGGCGGCCGGGTCGCCGTGATGTCCCGCACCCGCTACGAGTGGACCGTGCTGGACTTCGCGATCTGGGCGGCCGGCGGGCAGACCGTGCCCGTCTACGCCACCTCCTCCGCGGACCAGGTCGAGTGGATCGTCCGTGACTCCGGCGCCCGGCACGTCGTCACCGAGACGGCGCAGAACACCGCCACGGTATCGACGGGCACCGCCGGGCATGAACAGCCCCCGCGCGTCTGGGAGCTGGACGGTGACGCACTCGGCACGCTCACCGCGCTCGGCCGTGACCTGTCCGACGAGGAGGTCGTCAAGCGCCGCGCCGCCCTCACCCCCGACACGGTCGCGACGATCTGCTACACCTCCGGCACCACCGGCCTGCCCAAGGGCTGCGTCCTCACCCACGGCAACCTGCACGCCGAGGCCGCCAATACCGTCGAACTGCTGCACCCCGTCTTCCAGGCCGTCACCGGGCAGGCCGCCTCGACCCTGCTCTTCCTCCCGCTCGCCCACATCCTCGGCCGCACCATCCAGATCGCCTGCCTGATGGGCCGTATCGAGATCGGCCACTGGCCCAGCATCAAGCCCGACGAACTGCGGCCCGCACTCCGGGAGTTCCGGCCCACCTTCCTCGTCGGCGTCCCCTACCTCTTCGAGAAGATCCACGACACCGGCCGGGCCACCGCCGAGAAACTGGGCCGCGGCGCCTCCTTCGACCGCGCCCACCGCGTCGCCGTCCGCTTCGCCGAGGCCCACCTCAGCCACTTCCTCGGCACCGGCAAGGGCCCCGGCCCCGGACTCCGGGCCGCCTTCGCCCTGTACGACCTGCTGGTCTACCGCCGGGTCCGCAAGGAGCTCGGCGGCCGCCTGCGCTACGCCATCAGCGGCGGCTCCCCGCTCGACCGCGACCTCAACCTGTTCTTCTACGCCGCCGGCATCCTGGTCTACGAGGGTTACGGCCTCACCGAGACCACCGCGGCCGCCACCATCGTCCCGCCGCTCAGGCCCCGCCCCGGCACGGTCGGACGGCCCGTCCCCGGCACGGCCGTCCGAATCGCCGACGACGGCGAGGTGCTCATCCAGGGCGGCATCGTCTTCGGCGCCTACCGGGGCGACCCGGCCGCCACCGACGCCGTGCTGCGCGACGGATGGTTCGCCACCGGCGACCTCGGCGCCCTCGACGAGGACGGGTACCTCACCATCACCGGCCGCAAGAAGGACATCCTGGTCACCTCCGGCGGCAAGAACGTCTCCCCGGCCGTCCTGGAGGACCGTCTGCGCAGCCGCCCGCCCGTCGGCCAGTGCCTCGTCGTCGGCGACGACCGCCCCTTCGTCGGCGCCCTGATCACCCTCGAACCGGAGGCGGTGGCGCACTGGCTCGCCGTACGGGGGATGCCCGCCGGCACCCCCATGTCCGAGGTCGTCCAGGACCCCCGGATGCGCGCCGACGTCCAGAAGGCCGTCGACCATGCCAACGCGGCCGTCTCCCGCGCCGAGTCGATCCGCGCGTTCCGGCTCGTCGAGGGGGAGTGGACCGAGGAGAACGGGCTGCTCACCCCTTCGCTCAAGGTGAAACGGCACGCCGTGACCCAGGCGTACGCGGCCGACATCGAGGCGCTGTACGGCAGCTGATGGCCCGTTCGGCGGCGCTCCGATGGTGCCGTCCCGACGGACATGACTTCCTGTCACCTACAGGGAAGGTGCCCGCCGAGGAGGACGCATGGCCCGTGACCGCCGACGGTCCGCCCCGAGAGGACCGGCGCTGATCACCGCCGCGGTGATCGCCGCGTCGGCCCTCACGCCGGGCACGGCCCTCGCGGCCTCCCACCCCGACCCGGCCCACCCGGCCCCCGCGGCCGCCCCCGCGCCTCCCCCCGCCACCTCGCCGCCTCCGCCCGCCGCCTCGCCGCAGCCGCAGCAGGGCGCCCACGCCCCGGCCGGGGCGCCCGCGCACGCCCCCGCGTTCGGGGCGTACCTGCACTACGGGCCCGCCGGGGTGCAGCGGATGCAGCAGCTCACCCACTGGCTCGGCGGGCAGGAACCACGCGTCGGACACACCTATCTGCCCGGTGACCTGTGGACCAACATCGAGGGCGGGCACGGCTTCCTCGACAGCTGGGCCGCCTGGCGGCGCGCCAAGTCCGACCGGATGCTCGTGCTCAACGTGCCGATGATGGAACGCAACGAGAGCGGCCTTTCCGACGCCACCGTCCGGACCCTGCTGCGGCGCGCCGCGTCCGGCGCCTTCGACGAGCACTACGAAGCCCTCGCCGAACGCCTGGTCGGCCTCGGTGTCCCGGACACCGTCATCGTGCTCGGGTGGGAGATGAACGGCATCACCTACACCCACCGCTGCGGCCCGGACCCGGAGAGCTGGAAGCGGTACTGGCGCCGCATCGTCCGCGTCATGCGCGCGGTCGACGGGCAGCGCTTCCGCTTCGACTTCGCCCCCAGCCGCGGCAGGGACGCCGTCCCCTGGCCCGCGTGCTACCCCGGCGACGACGTCGTCGACATCATCGGCATGGACGCCTACGACCAGCCGCGCGGCCTCACCTTCGACCAACAGGTCTCCGAGCCCTACGGGCTGCAGCACCACGTGGACTTCGCCCGCCGCCACGGCAAGCCGATCTCCTACCCGGAGTGGGGCCTGTTCCGCAACGGCGACAACATCACGTACATGCTGCGCATGCTGGCCTGGATGGACCAGCACAAGCCGCTCTACAACACCATCACCGACTACTGCCCGCACGGCGTGTGGCTGTGCTCCGACAACCCCCGCGCCTCCGCCCTGTACCGCCTCCTGCTGTCCGCCCCCCTGTACTCCCGCCC
>NZ_LLZN01000063.1 GCF_001509795.1 Streptomyces sp. NRRL WC-3605
CCCGCACCTGGCTGACTGGTTTACGACCCTCCGGCGCCTGCCGACGGAACGTTCCGTCGGCAGGCGCCGTCCACACACGGATACCCTTGACAGGTGACCGACGCCCAAGAGACCGCAGCAGACACTCCACTGCGAACCACCGGAGGCGGCCCTCCGGACGACGGCGGAGCCTCCGCAGCGAAGGCGCCGATCCCTCTGCTCGAACCCCGCGAGGGCATTCCGCCCGTGATCGCCGACGAAACGGCGCTCGCCGAGGTGGTCGCCGCCTTCGCCGCCGGCTCCGGCCCCGTCGCCGTCGACGCCGAGCGCGCGTCCGGCTACCGCTACGGCCAGCGCGCCTATCTCGTGCAGCTGCGCCGCGCGGGCGCGGGCACCGCGCTGATCGACCCCGTCGCCTGCCCCGACCTGTCCGGCCTCGGCGCGGCCCTCACGGACGTCGAGTGGGTCCTGCACGCGGCCACCCAGGACCTGCCGTGCCTGCGGGAGATAGGCATGGTGCCGACCCGGCTGTTCGACACCGAGCTCGCCGGGCGGCTCGCCGGCTTCCCGCGCGTGGGCCTCGGCGCCATGGTCGAGGGCGTGCTCGGCTTCGTCCTGGAGAAGGGCCACTCGGCCGTCGACTGGTCGACCCGCCCGCTGCCCGAGCCGTGGCTGCGGTACGCGTCCCTCGACGTCGAGCTGCTCGTGGACCTGCGGGACGCCCTGGAGAAGGAGCTGGACCGGCAGGGCAAGCTGGAGTGGGCGCTGCAGGAGTTCGACGCGATCGCGTCGGCCCCGCCCGCCGAGCCGCGCAAGGACCCCTGGCGGCGGACCTCCGGGATGCACAAGGTGCGCCGGCGCCGGCAGCTGGCCGTCGTACGGGAGCTGTGGCAGACCCGGGACCGGATCGCTCAGCGGCGCGACGTGTCGCCGGGCAAGGTGCTGTCGGACGCGGCGATCGTGGAGGCCGCGCTGTCCATGCCGGCGAACGTGCACGCGCTGTCCGCGCTCAGCGGGTTCGGGCACCGGATGGGACGGCGGCAGCTGGAGCAGTGGCAGTCCGCGGTCGACCGGGCCAAGGAGCTCGGCGAGGCCCAGCTGCCCGCGCCGGGCCAGCCCGTGACCGGGCCCCCGCCGCCGCGCGCCTGGGCGGACAAGGACCCCGCGGCCGCCGCCCGCCTCGCGACGGCCCGCGCCGCGGTGTCGGCGCTGGCCGAGCGGCTGAACATGCCCCAGGAGAACCTGATCACCCCGGACACCGTGCGGCGGGTGTGCTGGGAACCGCCGCAGTCCGTGGACGCCGGGTCGGTGGCGGAGGCGCTGTCCGGGCACGGGGCCAGGCCCTGGCAGGTCGAGCTGGTCACGCCGGTCCTGGTGGCCGCGCTGTCGGCCTAGCGGCGTCCCGGGGCGCGGCGACGGGCGGGTGCGGCGAGATCGCGCCAAGATCTACCGGTGCGTCCGGGTGCGGGGCTGGGCCGGCGGTGTGACCTTCGCCGCTCCCCACGCCAGGACTGTGCAGCTACGTTACTCATAAGTAGCATGAGTTCTGAGCGCGCGCTCAGCGCGTCGCGCAGCAGTAGTGCCATCCCGCACCCTGGAGGAGAGCCATCGTGCCTCGTACCGTCAGGGACGTCGTCTTCGTCGACGGCGTCCGCACCCCGTTCGGCAAGGCGGGCCCGAAGGGCATCTACCACGAGACCCGTGCCGACGACCTCGTCGTGAAGGCGATCCGGGAGCTGCTGCGCCGCAACCCCGGTCTCGACCCGAAGAAGATCGACGAGGTCGCCATCGCCGCGACCACGCAGATCGGCGACCAGGGCCTGACCATCGGCCGCACGGCCGGCATCCTCGCGGGCCTGCCGCAGTCGGTGCCCGGCTACTCCATCGACCGCATGTGCGCCGGCGCCCTGACCGCCGTCACCACGGTCGCCGGTTCGGTCGCCTTCGGTGCGTACGACATCGCCATCGCCGGTGGTGTCGAGCACATGGGCCGCCACCCGATGGGTGAGGGCGTCGACCCCAACCCGCGCTTCGTCAGCGAGAAGCTGGTCGACGAGTCCGCCCTGTTCATGGGCATGACTGCCGAGAACCTGCACGACCGCTACCCGACGATCACCAAGCAGCGCGCCGACGAGTACGCCGTGCGCTCCCAGGAGAAGGCCGCCAAGGCGTACGCCAACGGCAAGATCCAGGCCGACCTGGTACCGATCTCGGTGCGCCGCACCAACGCCGAGGCCGGCGAGACCGGCTGGGGCCTGGTCACCGCCGACGAGCCGATGCGCCCGGGCACCACCCTGGAGAACCTGTCCGGTCTGAAGACCCCGTTCCGCGTGCACGGCCGGGTCACCGCCGGCAACGCGGCCGGTCTGAACGACGGCGCCACCGCCTCCCTCATCGCCTCCGAGGACTTCGCCCGCGAGCACGACCTGCCGGTGAAGATGCGCCTCGTCTCCTACTCGTTCGCGGGTGTGGAGCCGGAGGTCATGGGCTACGGCCCGATCCCGGCCACCGAGAAGGCCCTCGCGCAGGCCGGTCTGTCCATCGACGACATCGGCCTGTTCGAGGTCAACGAGGCCTTCGCCGTGCAGGTGCTGGCCTTCCTGGAGCACTACGGCATCGCCGACGACGACGCCCGCGTCAACCAGTACGGCGGCGCGATCGCCTTCGGGCACCCGCTGGCCTCCTCCGGCGTCCGTCTGATGACGCAGCTGGCCCGCCAGTTCGAGGAGCAGCCGGAGGTCCGCTACGGCCTCACCACGATGTGCGTCGGCTTCGGCATGGGCGCCACCGTGATCTGGGAGAACCCGCACCACAAGGACGCCGGAGGCGACAAGTGAGCACCACCGCTGAGCTTCTGAAGGGCGCCGCCGAGCTGTTCCCCGGCGAGGTCGTCACGCAGGCGCACGTACGCCACTTCGACCTGCCGCTGGGCGCCGGGCGCTTCGCCCTGATCAGCCTGGACAACGGTCACGACCACACGAAGCCGACCACGCTCGGCCCGCAGTCGCTGGCGAACATCGACGCCGCGATCGACCAGGTCGAGAAGGAGGCCGCGGACGGCGACATCGTCGGCGTCGGCGTCACCGGCAAGCCGTTCATCTTCGCGGTCGGCGCCGACCTCAAGGGCGTCGAGCTGCTGAAGGAGCACAAGGACGCGCTGGCCATCGGCAAGGGCGGCCACGACGTCTTCAAGCGGCTGTCGCAGCTGGCCGTGCCGACCTTCGCGTACTACAACGGCGCCGCCATGGGCGGTGGCGTCGAGATCGGCCTGCACTGCACCTACCGCACGGTGTCCGCGGCGCTGCCCGCCTTCTCGCTGCCCGAGGTCTTCCTCGGCCTGGTGCCCGGCTGGGGCGGCTGCACCCTGCTGCCGAACCTGATCGGCGCCGAGAAGGCCGTCTCGGTGATCATCGAGAACAGCCTCAACCAGAACAAGCAGCTCAAGGGCAAGCAGGTCTACGAACTCGGCATCGCGGACGCGCTGTTCGAGGGCGCGGACTTCCTGGAGCAGTCGCTGATCTGGACCGCGTCCGTCCTGAAGGGCGAGATCAAGGTCGAGCGTCCGGTGATCGACCGCGGTGAGGCCTGGGACCAGGCCGTCGCCAAGGGCCGTTTCATCGCGGACGGCAAGGTGCACGGCGCGGCCCCGGCCGCCTACCGCGCCCTGGACATCATCGCCGCCGCCAAGGACGGCGACCTGCAGAAGGGCTACGACGCCGAGGACCAGGCGCTCGCCGACCTGATCATGGGTGGCGAGCTGCGCTCCGGCATCTACGCCTTCAACCTGGTGCAGAAGCGCGGCAAGCGCCCCGCCGGTGCCCCGGACAAGAGCCTGGCCCGCCCGGTCACCAAGGTCGGTGTCGTCGGCGCCGGTCTGATGGCCTCCCAGCTCGCCCTGCTCTTCCTCCGCCGCCTGGAGGTCCCGGTCGTCCTCACGGACATCGACCAGGAGCGCGTCGACAAGGGCGTGGGCTACGTCCACGCCGAGATCGACAAGCTGCTCGGCAAGGGCCGGATCAACCAGGACAAGGCCAACCGCCTCAAGGCGCTGGTGACGGGTGTCCTGGACAAGGCGGAGGGCTTCTCCGACGCGGACTTCGTCATCGAGGCCGTGTTCGAGGAGATCGGCGTCAAGCAGCAGGTGTTCGCGGAGGTCGAGGCGGTCGCCCCGGCCCACGCCATCTTCGCGACCAACACCTCCTCCCTCTCCGTCTCGGAGATGGCGTCGAAGCTGAAGCACCCCGAGCGGGTCGTCGGCTTCCACTTCTTCAACCCGGTCGCGGTGCTGCCGCTGCTGGAGATCGTCCGCGGCGAGAAGACCGACGACGCCTCGCTGGCCACGGCGTTCGCCGTCGCCAAGAAGCTGAAGAAGACCGCGGTGCTGACGAAGGACGCCCCGGCGTTCGTCGTGAACCGCATCCTGACCCGCTTCATGGGCGAGATCCAGAACGTCATCGACGAGGGCACGCCGGTCGAGGTCGCCGAGAAGGCGGTGGAGCCCCTGGGCCTGCCGATGTCTCCCCTCGTCCTGCTGGAGCTGGTCGGTCCCGCGATCGGTCTGCACGTCTCGGAGACCCTCAACCGGGCCTTCCCGGACCGCTTCACGGTCTCCCCGAACCTCGCGGCCGTCGTCAAGGCGGGCAAGCGCGGCTTCTACGTCTACGACTCCGGCAAGCCGGAGCTGGACCCGGAGGTCGCCGCGCTGCTGAAGCAGGGCGATGTCGTCCTGACCGAGGAGCAGGTCCGCGACCGCGTCCTGGACGCCGTCGCGCAGGAGATCGGGCTCATGCTCGACGAGGGCGTCGTCGCCGAGGCCCAGGACATCGACCTGTGCCTGATCACGGGCGCCGGCTGGCCCTTCCACCTGGGCGGCATCACGCCGTACCTGGACCGCGAGGGTGTCTCCGAGCGCGTGAACGGCAAGATGTTCCTGGAGCCGGGCGTCGCTTCCGTCCCTGCCTAGGCGTTCCGAGCTGAACGCCGGTGCCCCGTACATCTCTTGGTGTACGGGGCACCGGCGTATCGCAGGAGCGCGGGGAACTGCGCGAACAACCACGAACGACCGGCAGCCGCCCGCCAGGAGTCGGCCCCGGCTCATGGGGCGCCTTCAGACCTGCCGCCAGGCTTCGAGTGCCAGTCCCGGTTCGTCCTTGCGCCCCGTCAGCAGGAGATGGCCCGTCGACGGTGACAAGGTCGCCGCCACGATCCGTTCCTCCTCGTCCAGCGCCAGCGCCACCACCGCGTCCGCCGGGAGCTGCGGTCCCGACTCGGTCCACCACGCCCCCGCGGACTCCTGTTCCGTCGGGTACGCGGCGAAGGCGACGCGGCCGCTCGCCGAGCGCTGGGCGAGGACCGTGCAGTCGTGGCCGTCGAGCACGCAGCGGACGGCGGACACCGGGCCGGGCCCGGCCGACGGCAGGACGGTGACCGGTTTGGCGCCGGGACGCCAGGCGCACAGATCGCCGGACTCCTCGGCGTAGTAGAGCGTGGTGTGCTCCATCGAGGTGGCCAGGGCGTACAGGGTGCCGGTCCGGACGGAGGTCTCCAGCGCCTCCTGGAGGACGGGGACGGCGCCCGGCTCCTCCTGCCGCCAGTGCAGCAGGGCTCCGGGGACGGCCGCGTACAGCTCGACGAGACCGGACTCCCCCGCCACGGCGGCCAGTTGCTCGTGGACGTCCCGGCCCTTGAGGTCGTGCCAGGCTCCCCAGCCGCCCGCCTGCTTCTGCGCGCGCATGCCGACGCCGCCCGCCTTGTTGCGGACGAACACATGGGCGCGGCCCTGCGCGTCGACGGTGACGGCGGGCAGGCCCGTACGGTCGCCGCTGCCGTCGGGGTGGCCGATCGGGACCCAGTCGAGCGCGGCCAGCCGGGGCCTGAAGTGCGTGGAGTGCACGAGGCCCGACTCTCCCGGCTTGGTGGGACGCCAGGCGGCCAGATGGGTGTAGGCGTCGGCGCCGTGCCCGAGGGCGGGGCCGGGGCGGAGCCTCTGCTCGCCGCCGATCCGGCGTGCGGGGCCCCACGGGCCGCCAGGCCCCAGTTCCGCCCGGCACAGGACGGCCTCGTCGGTCGGCAGATAGACGCTGAGGCGGCCGTCACGGCCGCGGATGAGCCAGTCGCCGTTCACCGGATCACCCTATGCGGGAGCCGCACGGCGGAACGCGCCGCCCCCGGGCAAGCTGGATCACGGCACCATCCGTACCGAGACAGGAAGTCGACGTCATGACCGACAAGTTCACCGTGAGTGTCCTGGGTACCGGGATCATGGGGGCCGCGATGGCCCGTAACCTCGTGAAGGCCGGGCACACCGTCCGGGTCTGGAACCGCACCCGGGGCAAGGCCGAGCCGCTGGCCGCCGACGGGGCCCTGGTGACCGGGACGCCCGCCGAGGCGGTCCGGGACGCCGATGTCGTGCTCACCATGCTGTACGACGGGCCCGCGACGCTGGAGGTCATGCGGGAGGCGGCGCCGGCCCTGCGCGCCGGGGCCGTGTGGGTGCAGTCGACGACCGCCGGTCTGGAGGGGATCGCCGACCTGGCCGGCTTCGCGCGCGACCACGGCCTCGTCTTCTACGACGCCCCCGTGCTCGGCACCCGGGAGCCCGCCGAGGCCGGCACGCTCACCGTGCTGGCGGCGGGCCCGAACGAGAGCCGGCCGGTGGTGCGGACCGTGTTCGACGCCGTGGGGTCCCGGACGGTGTGGACCGGCGAGGACGGCGGGGCGGGCACCGCGACCCGGCTGAAGCTGGTCGCCAACAGCTGGGTGCTGGCGGTGACGAACGCCGCCGGTGAGGTGCTGGCGCTGTCCAAGGTCCTCGGGGTGGACCCGCAGCGGTTCTTCGAGGTGATCGACGGCGGCCCGCTCGACATGGGGTACCTGCGGGCGAAGACGGGGGTGGTGCTGGACGGAGGCCTGACCCCGGCCGCCTTCGCCGTCCGCACGGCGGCCAAGGACGCGCGGCTCATCGTGGAGGCGGCCCAAGGCCACGGCGCCCGCCTGGACGTAGCGGCGGCGAGCGCGGAGCGGTTCGCCCGGGCGGAGGCGCAGGGGCACGGCGACGAGGACATGGCGGCGGCGTACTTCGCGAGCTTCCCGGAAGAGGTTCGCCGGGGAGGGGACGGGAAGTAGCGGTCGGGCGCCGTGCGACCCTGGGCCCCATGGACGAGGACCTTCCCCTGCTCGTGATCGTCGACGCCGCGAACGTCGTCGGGTCGGTGCCCGACGGCTGGTGGCGGGACCGCCGCGGCGCCGCGGAACGGCTGCGGGACCGGCTGGTGGCGGACGGGCTGCCGGGGCACGCCGGGCCGGTGGAGATCGTGCTGGTGGTGGAGGGGGCGGCCCGGGGCGTGGAGAGCGTGCCGGGGGTGCGCGTGGAGTCCGCCGCCGGGAGCGGGGACGACCACGTGGTCGCGCTGGTGGAGCGGGCGGCCGGGCGGCCCGTGCTGGTGGTGACCGCCGACCGGGAGCTGCGGCGGCGGGTGGCGGCGGCGGGGGCGGACGTGACGGGGCCGCGTACGGTCCGGCCGTAGCCGGGCTGCCGTACGCGGCCCCGAACGCAGTACCGCCTCCTACTTCACGCCGGCCGCGGGTTCCTCCTCGCCGCGGGCGAGACGGCTGTGGGTGCGGCCGTAGAGGAAGTACACGGCGAAGCCGACGACCATCCAGATGGCGAACCGGACCCAGGTCTCGGCGGGCAGGTTGATCATCAGCCACAGCGAGGCGCACACCGACAGGATCGGCAGGACCGGCACCCAGGGGGTGCGGAAGGACCGGTGCAGGTCGGGGCGGGTCTTGCGGAGGATGATCACGCCGATGGCCACGACCACGAAGGCGAACAGGGTGCCGATGTTCACCAGCGCCGCCAGCTCGGTCAGGGGCGTGAAGCCCGCGAGGATGGCGATGAGCACGCCCAGCAGGATCGTCGGGCGGTGCGGGGTCTTGAAGCGCGGGTGGACGTGCGAGAAGAAGCGGGGCAGCAGTCCGTCCCGGCTCATGGCGAAGAAGACCCGGGTCTGGCCGAGCAGCAGGATCATGCAGACCGTCGTCAGGCCGACGGCGGCGCCGAAGCTGATGAAGCCCGCGTACCAGGGGTGCCCGGTGTCCTTGAACGCGTCGGCGAGCGGCGCGTCGACGGAGAGCTTGGTGTAGTTCTGCATGCCCGTGACGACGATCGACACGAGGACGTACAGGGTGGTGCAGATGATGAGGGAGCCGAGGATGCCGCGCGGCATGTCGCGCTGCGGGTTCTTGGTCTCCTCGGCGGCCGTGGCCACGACGTCGAAGCCGATGAAGGCGAAGAACACGACGGAGGCCGCGGTGAAGATGCCCATGACGCCGAAGTTCGACGGCGCCCAGCCGAACATCAGCTGGATCAGTGGTGCCTGGAGACTGCCCTCGGCCTCCACGGTCTGGCTCTTCGGGATGAACGGGTCGTAGTTGTCGGCGTTGATCAGGAACGCGCCGGCGATGATCACCGTCAGGACGACGGCCAGCTTGATCGCCACGACCAGGGTCGTGATCCGCGCCGACAGCTTCATGCCGATGACGAGGATGACGGTCAGGACGAGGACGAGCGCGGCGGCCAGGATGTCGAAGCCGAAGCCGTCGGCGCCCTCCCTGCTGCCGAGGGCCGCCGGCATCTCCCAGCCCGCGTTGTCCATCAGGGACTGGATGTAGCCCGACCAGCCGACGGCCACCACCGCCGTGCCCAGCGCGAACTCCAGGACCAGGTCCCAGCCGATGATCCAGGCGGGCAGCTCCCCCAGGGAGGCGTACGAGAAGGTGTACGCCGACCCGGCGACGGGGAGCGTGGACGCGAACTCGGCATAGCACAGGGCGGCCAGCGCGCAGGCGATGCCGGAGACGACGAACGCCAGGGCCACCGCGGGCCCTGCGTTGTCCTTGGCGACGGTGCCGGTGAGCACGAAGATGCCCGTGCCGATGATGACGCCGACGCCGAAGACGGTCAGGTCCAGCGCGGAGAGGGACTTCTTGAGCGCGTGCTCGGGTTCCTCGGTGTCGCGGATGGACTGCTCGACTCTCTTCGTCCGGAAGAGTGTGCTGCTCACGGTCTTACCTCCCACGCTTGCCGTCCCCGACATGATCGAAAGGGGGCGTGGTACGCCTGCCCCGGCGCGAGCAATTTCACACAGATGGGCCGGTTTCACCACTCCTGTCGGCGGCGAAACCGGCCCGTTCGGACCTGTGAGGACCCGTCAGTCGCGCGCGGACTCCACGGCGTCGGCCTCGGCCGCGGTGCGGTCGAACCGGCCGTCGAGCTTGGAGACCAGACCGGTGACCTGGCGGGCGATGTCGGGGGCGGTCAGACCGATCTCCGCCATGACCTCGGCGCGCGAGGCGTGGTCGAGGAAGCGCGGCGGGATGCCGAAGTCGCGCAGCGGGACGTCGACGCCCGCGTCCCGCAGGGCCTGGGCGACGGCCGAGCCGACCCCGCCGACGCGGCTGTTGTCCTCGACGGTGACGACCACGCGGTGCCGCTCGGCGAGCGGGGCCATGGCCTCGTCGACGGGCTTGACCCAGCGCGGGTCGACGACCGTGGTGGAGATGCCCTGCCGGTCGAGCAGACCGGCGATCTCCAGGCACATCGGCGCGAGGGCGCCCACGGAGACCAGCAGGACGTCCGGGCGGTCGGTGCCGGGCTCGCGCAGCACGTCCATGCCGCCGACACGGCCCACGGCGGGCACGGCGGGGCCGACGGCTCCCTTGGAGAAGCGGACGACGGTCGGGGCGTCCTCGACCTGGACGGCCTCGCGCAGCTGGGCGCGCACCTGGTCGGCGTCGCGCGGGGCGGCGAGCCGCAGGCCGGGGACGACCTGGAGGATCGACATGTCCCACATGCCGTTGTGGGAGGCGCCGTCGGTGCCGGTGACGCCGGCCCGGTCGAGCACGAAGGTGACCCCGCACTTGTGCAGGGCGACGTCCATGAGGACCTGGTCGAAAGCGCGGTTGAGGAACGTGGCGTAGACGGCGAAGACGGGGTGCACCCCGCCGGTGGCCAGGCCGGCCGCGGAGACCGCGCCGTGCTGCTCGGCGATGCCGACGTCGTAGACCCGTTCGGGGAACCTCTTGGCGAACTTGTCCAGGCCGACCGGCTGGAGCATGGCGGCGGTGATGGCGACGACGTCGTCACGCTCCTCGCCGAGCTTGACCATCTCCTCGCCGAACACGGACGTCCAGTCGGCGCCGGAGGAGGCGATCGGCAGTCCGGTGTCGGGGTGGATCTTGCCGACGGCGTGGAAGCGGTCGGCCTCGTCCTGGAGGGCGGGCTGGTAGCCGCGGCCCTTCTCGGTGAGGCAGTGCACGATGACCGGGCCGCCGAAGCGCTTGGCGCGGGCGAGGGCCGACTCCAGGGCCTCGATGTCGTGGCCGTCGATCGGGCCGACGTACTTCAGGCCCAGGTCCTCGAACATGCCCTGCGGGGCGATGAAGTCCTTCAGGCCCTTCTTCGCGCCGTGCAGGGTCTCGTAGAGGGGCCTGCCGACGACCGGGGTGCGGTCGAGGATCTCCTTGGTGCGGGTGAGGAAGCGCTCGTAGCCGTCGGTGGTGCGCAGCGTCGCCAGGTGGTTGGCGAGGCCGCCGATGGTGGGCGCGTAGGAGCGCTCGTTGTCGTTGACGACGATGACGAGGGGGCGGTCCTTGGCCTCGGCGATGTTGTTCAGCGCCTCCCAGGCCATGCCGCCGGTCAGGGCGCCGTCGCCGATGACGGCGACGACGTGGTCCTCGCGCTTCCTGAGCTGGTTGGCCTTGGCGAGGCCGTCGGCCCAGCCGAGGACGGTCGACGCGTGCGAGTTCTCGATGACGTCGTGCTCGGACTCGGCCTGCGAGGGGTAGCCGGACAGGCCGCCCTTCATCTTCAGGCGGCTGAAGTCCTGACGGCCGGTGAGCAGCTTGTGCACGTAGGACTGGTGGCCGGTGTCCCAGAGGACCTTGTCCTTCGGCGACTCGAACACCCGGTGCAGGGCGATGGTCAGCTCGACCACGCCGAGGTTGGGGCCGAGGTGGCCGCCGGTCTTGGAAACGGCCTCGACGAGGAAGGTCCGGATCTCCTCTGCCAGCTGGACCAGCTGCTCAGGGGTGAGCCGGTCCAGATCGCGCGGTCCCGTGATGCGGGTCAGCAGCGGCACCCGTGCCTCCTTGCTGTAGAGCGGTCGAGCTGTTGCCGGGCTTGTCGAGTCTAATGTTCCGCTCCGGCGGAAGGTTCCCGGCCCCGGCCAGGCGCGTCACGCATTCGGCTCCACCTCGTGACGCCCTGTGCCACGACGCCGCGAAGGGGCGCGGGGAACGGCGCGACCAGCCACAACGGACCGGTACCCGCCGATTCACCCGCGCCCCTGGGCGCTACCGCGTAACCCCTATGCGCGGCCCGCGGTCTTCTGCGTCTTGCGGGTGATCGAGTCGATCACGACCGTGGTGAGCAGGACACCGGCGGTGATCATGTACTTCACCGGCTCGGCGATGGACTCCAGCTGGAGGCCGTACTGGATCGAGACGATGACCAGGACACCCAGGAGGGCGTTCCAGGTGCGGCCGCGACCACCGAAGAGGGACGTACCACCGATGACGGCCGCCGCGATGGCGTTCATCAGCAGGTCACCGGTACCGGCGCTCTGGTTGGCGGAGGCGATCTTGGAGGCCAGGAAGAGGCCGCCGATCGCCGCGAAGCCACCGGAGATCGCGAACACCGAGATGCGCACGGCGGTCACGTTGATGCCGGCACGGCGCGAGGCCTCGACGCTGCCACCGAGCGCGAAGATCTTGCGGCCGTACGACGTGCGGCGCAGCAGGAAGTCCGTGCCGACCAGGAACACCAGGAAGATGACCGTGGCCAGCGGCAGGCCCTTGTACTGGTTGTACATGATCGCCGCGGCGAAGGAGACGACGCCCAGCAGGGCGGTCCGCATGATCGTGTCGCTCAGCGGGCGGAACGGGATGCCCGCGGCCTCGCGGCGGCGGTTGCCCAGGAAGGAGCTGATGAAGAACAGCGCCGTCACGACCGCCGCCAGGCCGTAGGCGGCCGCCACGTCCGAGAAGAAGTACGTGGTGAGCTTGCCGATCAGGCCGTCGCTGTCGAGGTTGATCGTGCCGTTCTCGCCCAGCGTCTGGAGCATGAAGCCGAGCCAGAAGAGCAGGCCGGCCAGGGTCACGGCGAAGGCGGGGGCGCCCAGCACCGCGAAGAAGAAGCCGTGCGCCGCGCCGATGGCGGCACCGCACGCGATCGCGAAGAGCACGGCTGCCCACTCGGGCCAGCCCTGGTTCACCGCGAGGACGGCGGCGATGGCGCTGGAGGCACCGCTGACGGAGCCGACGGACAGGTCGATCTCACCGAGCAGCAGCACGAACACGATGCCGACCGAGATCATGCCGGTGCCGACCATCGTGACGGTGATGTCGTTGATGTTCTGCGCCGACAGGAACGCGGAGTTCAGGCTCTGGAAGATGATGCAGATGGCGACCAGGCCGAGGATGACCGGCAGGGAGCCGAGCTCACCGGCCTTTATCTTGCGCCGGAACTCGCCGATGTAGCCGGCGAGGCCCTGCTCCTGCACGAGCAGGCGGGGGTCGACCGCGGTCACCGCGGCGGCGGCGGCCTCGGGGTTGACGACCTCGTGCTCGTCCGTGGCCGCGGTGGAGGTCTTGTCGGTGCTCACTTGGAAACCTCCCCGGTCGTGCGCGCCGCACGGCGGGTCACGGCGTTGTCGGTGGCGCCGGTGATGGCGGAGATGATCTCCTCCTGCGAGGTCGTCTTGACCTCGAAGACGCCGTTGTTCTTGCCGAGCCGCAGCACGGCGACCTTGTCCGCCACGGCCTTGACGTCGGCCATGTTGTGGCTGATGAGGATGACGGCGTGGCCGCGCTCGCGGAGCCGCTCGACCAGGTCGAGGACCTGGGCGGTCTGCTCGACACCGAGGGCCGCGGTGGGCTCGTCGAGGATGACCAGCTTGGGCTCGCCGAGCATGGAGCGGGCGATGGCCACGGTCTGGCGCTGACCGCCGGAGAGCGAGGCGATCGGGATGCGCACGCTGGGGATGCGGATCGAGAGGGTCTGGAGCAGCTCGCGGGAGCGGCGCTCCATCTCGACCTCGTCCAGGATGCCGCGCTTCTTCAGCTCGCGGCCCAGGAAGAGGTTGCCTACGACGTCGATGTTGTCGCACAGCGCGAGGTCCTGGTACACCGTCGCGATGCCGAGGGCCTGGGCGTCGTGCGGCCGGTTGATCGACACGGCCTTGCCTTCCCATTCGATGACGCCTTCATCGATGGGGTGCACGCCGGCGATCGTCTTGACCAGCGTGGACTTTCCGGCGCCGTTGTCGCCCACCAGGGCGACCACTTCACCGGCGTGGACCTCAAGCTCTACGTCGGTGAGCGCCTGAACGGCACCGAACCGCTTGGAGACCCCGCGCAACGCCAGCACGGGCGTAGCGGACACGTGAACCATCTCCTTCGCCGCCTGACCCGGCGGAAGGGTTGTGCAGAGAGATTTGGGGGGATCCGTCCGGCGCCCCGCGCCGAGCTTGCGGGGCTGAATGATGCGCGGGGCGCCGGAGGAGTCGAGAGCAGTCATGCCCCGTGCGGGAATCCGGTGACGAACTCCCGCACACGCGAGGGGACTCGACTAGCCGATCTTGAGCTCGTCGCACGCGGCCTTGTACTTGCCGGTGCAGATCTCGTCGGCGGTGTAGACGCCGTCCTTGATGACGGTGTCGTTGACGTTGGCCTTCGTCAGCGAGGTGACCGGGACGAGGACGGACGGGACGGCCTTCTGGCTGTCGCTGTCGACCTTGTCCTTGGCGATGGAGTCGAGCGACTTGCCCTGGGCGAGCGCGACGGCCATCTCGGCGGCGGCGCTGGCCTCGGGGGCGTACGGCTTGTAGACGCTCATGAACTGCTCACCGGTGATGATGCGCTGCACGGCGGCGAGTTCGGCGTCCTGGCCGGTGACCGGGACCTTGATGCCGGCGGCCTTCAGGGCGGTGATGATGCCGCCCGCCATGCCGTCGTTGGCGGAGTAGACGCCGACGATCTTCTTCTTGCCGAGGGCCGAGATCGCCGCCTCCATGTTGGCGTTGGCGTTCTCCGGCTTCCACTCCTTGGTGTCGTACTCCTTGCCGACCTTGACCTTGCCGTCGAGGGCCTCGTGCGCGCCCTTCTTGAACATGGCGGCGTTCGGGTCGGTGACGGAGCCGTTCATCATCACGATCTCCCCGTCCTTGGCCTTGTCGCCAAGGGCCTCGAGGAGGGCCGCGCCCTGGGTCTTGCCGACCTCGACGTTGTCGAACGAGGTGTAGGCGCTGATCGGGCCCTCGGCCAGGCGGTCGTACGCGACGACCTTGATGCCGGCGTCCACGGCCTTCTGGACCGAGTTCTTGATCGCCTTGGCGTCGACGGCGTCCAGGATGAGGACGTCCACCTTGTTGGTGATCATGGTGTCGACCTGCTGCGCCTGCAGGTTCGCGTCCTGCTTGGCGTTGTTGTAGTCGACCTTGGCCTTGCCGTTCGTCAGCTCCTTGATCTTCTGCTCGATCAGCGGGCGGTCGAACTTCTCGTAACGAGCGGTCTGGTTCTCGGGGAGCAGCAGACCGACCTTGATGTCGTCGCCCTTCTTGGCGGACGAGGCGGTGGAGTCCTTGCCGCCGTCCGCTTCCTCGGCGCTGCCACAGGCAGCCAGCGAGACGGCCATCGCACCAGCGGCGATGGCAACAGCGGCGCGACGCATACGCGTGTTCACTTCAGAAACCTCCCTGACGAGGCCGCGACGTTGCGGCCGAGGTGGCTGGAAGTCAACTCGGCCACACGTGCGACGTCAAGAAGTAAATCCTTAACGGGTTGGCAACGGTGCCATCCGTTCTCTAAGTGAAGACGGGGGCAGCCGCGTGCAGAGTGCTGTCCAAAAGGGTCGAATCGCCCATCTCGCTGAGCGCGAGAGCAAGGGCGCCGAGCACCTCCGCACGGCCTCCAAGGGCCCCTGGAAGCACGCTCAGTTGGCGTGCGGCACTGGGGATGGCATAGCGCCCCACGGACTCCCTGATGGGCCCCAGGACCAGCTCACCGGCCTCCGCGAGGTCGCCCCCGAGGACGACCCGGCTCGGGTTCAGGAGGTTGCAGAGCTGGGCGACGCCGCTGCCGATGTGCCGGCCGACGTCGGCGACCACCCTGCGGCAGCCCGGATCACCGTCCCTGGCCAGGCGTACGACGCCCTCCATGGTCAGATCCGTGCCGTGGGAGGACTGCAGCAGCGGCAGCACGTAGCGCGCGGCCGCGAAGGTCTCCAGGCAGCCGCGGTTGCCGCAGCGGCAGACCGGGCCGGACTCGTCCAGGGTGATGTGCCCGATCTCCCCGGCGGTGCCGCCGGGCCCCCGGTAGATCTTGCCGTCGATGACCAGGCCGGCCCCGACGCCGCTGGCGACCTTGATGTACGCCAGGTCCCGCACCCCGCGCCCGCTGCCCCAGACCAGCTCGCCCAGGGCGCCGAGGTTGGCGTCGTTGTCGACGTGCACGGGCACGCCGAGCCGCTCGCGCAGCTCCTCGGCGGGTTTGGTGCCGGTCCACCCCGGCAGGATGGCCGTCGAGCCCAGGGTGCCGGACTCGACGTCGATCGGGCCGGGCACGCCGAGGCCCACCCCGGCGACCTTGGAGGGGTCCACGCCGGTCGCCGCGATCAGCCGGTTGACCAGCTCTTCCGCGCGGTCGAAGCCCTGGGCGGAGGAGGCGTCCACGTCCAGCGGCTCGGACTCCTCGGCCAGCACCTGGTGGGCGAGGTTGCCCACCGCCACCCGCAGGTGCGCGTGCCCGAAGTCGACGCCGATGACGATGCCGGCGTCCCCGCTCAGGGAGACGCTGCGGGCCCGGCGCCCGCCCGCCGACGTGGGCGTGACCTCGACCGTTCCGCCGTCCTTGAGCTCCCGGACGATATTGGAGACCGTCGCCGCGGACAGACCCGTGGTCCTCGCGATCTCGGCCTGGGTGAGTGATCCGGCCAGCCGAACGGCCCGGACCACCCGTTCCAGGTTGGCTCGGTGCAGCGACGACTGCGACCCCGGAGTCTCCACGACGACCTCCTGCGCGCGGGACCGCTTCGGTGAGGCCCCGTTCGTGTCCAACTAGTGAACTCTAAGCTGAGCCGTTCGGGTCGCCTCCCGTCAAGAGGTTGAACCGGATCCGGGTACGTGCACACAGCGGCGCACGCCGCTCCCTGGGCGGGGAACGGCGTGCGCACGCTCGGCTCCGGAGCGCTACCCGTGCTTCACTTCAGAGTCGCGGACGTGAGACCCGCCTGCACCTGCCGCTGGAAGGACAGGTACACGATCAGCATCGGGATCATGGCGATGGTCACGCCGGCGAAGAGGACCGGGAGGTCGGAGGCGTAGCCCTGCTGCTGCTGGAGCTGGATGAGCCCCTGGGTCAGGACGTAGCGCTCGGGGTCGTCGCCGCTCTGCGGCTGCATGAGGACCGTCGGCAGGATGAACTGGTTCCACTGGCCCAGGGTGTTGAAGATGCCGACGCTCAGCAGACCCGGCTTCGCCATCGGCAGCATCACCTGGAAGAAGGTCCGGCTGTGCGAGGCCCCGTCCAGGATCGCCGCCTCGAAGACGGCCGTGGGCAGCGTCCGGAAGAAGGAGTGCATGAAGAACACGGTGAACGGCATCGAGTAGGCGACGTACACCAGGATCAGCCCCTGGTACGTGTTCAGCATGTCGAGGCGCCGCACCATGAAGAACAGCGGCACCAGCGCCAGGAACACCGGGAACATGGCGCCCGCGACGAAGAAGAAGTACAGGAAACGGTTGCCCCAGAACTCGTAGCGGGCCAGCACGTACGCCGCCATCGAGCCGAACAGCATCGTCAACGGCACCGAGAAGACCAGCACGATGACGGTGTTCAGGAAGTAGTCGCCGATGCCCTTCTCCCAGGCGCGGGAGAAGACGTCCAGCGACCAGTTCTGCGGCCAGCCGAAGGCGGAGCCGCCGATCTGGGCGTCGGTCTTGAAGGAGCTGAGCACCAGCCACAGCAGCGGCAGCACGATCAGCAGCGCCCACAGGGCGAGGAAGCCGTGCGAGAAGACGTTCAGTACGACGCCTTCGCTGCGCTGATCGCCGGGGCGGACCGGGTTCTTGCGGACCGAGGACTGGGCCGGGACCGTGCCGCTCGCGGCGGGGGTCTCCTTGAGGGGTGCGCTCATCGTCGTCTTCTCTCCCGCTCAGAACTCGATGCGCTCGCGGCGGGTGGCACGCAGCGTGAACACGGACACGATCAGGGTGAGGACGAGCATCACGACGCCCATCGCGCAGGCGTAGCCGCTCCTCCCGTACAGCTGGAAGTTCCGCATCATCACGGTCGCCATGACCTCGCTGTGGTGGTCGGGGCCGCCGCCGAAGTCCCCGGACGTCATCGTGGAGACCAGGATGAACATGTCCATCGCGGCGATTCCGAGATAGACCCACGCGGTCTGCACGGAATCCCACAGCAGGGGCAGCGTGATGCGGAAGAAGGACTGCGCACGGCCGGCGCCGTCGATGAGCGCCGCCTCGTAGATGTCCCGCGGAATGGACTGCATCGCGGCGGAGAACAGCACGAGATAGAAGCCCACACCGTGCCAGACGACGACCACCAGAAGGGCCCACAGGACGATGTTCGGCTCGTTGAGCCATTCCACCGGGCTGGTCTCGGAGACCAGTCCGAGTTTGATCAGGAGACCGTTGAGCATGCCGCCGCCGTCACTGCGGTAGACGGCCCCGAAGAGCACCGCCATGATCGCCAGTGAGAGCACCTGCGGAAAGAAGTAGACGACGCGGTAGTACTTGGAGCCGGCGACCCCGGACACCCCTCCCGACCTGCTGCGTCCGCCGGCATTCAGCATGAATGCGAAGAACAGCGCGATCAGGATGGTGCTGACCGGGATGAAGATCAGGAACAGGATGTTGTGCCAGATGGCTCCCATGAAGACGTCGTCCTGGAACAACGCCGTGTAGTTGTCGAGGCCGACGAAATTGAAGGTCTGCGACTGCCCCTTCCAGTCGGTCAGGGAGTACCCGAACGTCTGGATGTACGGCCAGATCACGAACGTCACGTAGATGGCCACGGGAGCGAACAGAAATCCCGCGACGAACCGGTACTGCCCTTTACGCATTGGCGTCTTCCTGCCCTGTGTTCCCGACGGCGCTGCGGCGACGCCCCGGCGGGGTGCGGGTGACGCGCACGTCACCCGCACCCCGCGGGGCCGGTGCGACTAGTCCCGGTGGTTCTTCTTGGACTCCGGGTCCTTGGCCTGCTTGTCGACGGCCGCCTGGGCCCGCTTCAGCCACTCCTTGGGCTGGATGCGCTTGGCCATGAGCTCGTTGGAGGCGTTCTCGATGGCCGTGCCCATCTCGCTGTACCACTCGGTGTAGAGGTACCGGAAGGTGTTGGTGCCCGCCGCCTTGGACGCCTCGACGGTGGACTGGGTGCCGGGGCGCAGTTGGACGCCGGAGTCGACGCCGTCCTTGAGGATGGTGAGCGAGTTCGCCTCCTTGGCGAACAGCGTCGACCACTCCTTGGACAGCATCATCCGCATGAACTCCTTGGCCCCCGCGAGGTTCTTGGCCTTGGACGGGATGATGAACGGCTCGCCGGAGCCGGCGCGGATCGCCTCGAAGGGCAGCTTGCTGTCGGGCAGCAGCGGCATCGGCAGGAACTTCATGTCGAAGTCGTCCGGCGTCGTCTTCAGCTGCTCGTTCTCCAGCCAGGAACCGCTGGTGATGAAGGCGGCCTTGTACTGGTTCCAGCGGGTCTGGGACTCGGTGTGGGTCAGGCCGTTCGTGCCGGGCATCAGATAGCCCTTCTCGACGACCTCGTAGATGGCCTCGACGGCGGCGGTCGCCGCCTCCGAGCCCACGAACGCGTTGGGTTCGAGGTTGTCGATCGCCTTCATGGCGTCCAGACCGCCGGTCTTGGCGATGAGGTCCATGATGGCCACGTTGATGTAGTACGGGTACTTGCCCTGGTGCGCGAGACCGCCGATGCCGTCGGCCTTGGCCTCCTTGCAGATGGTGAGGAACTCGTCCCAGGTCTTCGGTGCCGTCCAGCCCTTCTCCTTGAAGAGCTTGCCGGAGTACCACAGGCCCCACACCGTGTAGATGTAGTTCAGCGCGACGACCTTGCCGCCCTGCATGCCGGCGTCGAGCGTGCCCGGGATCAGGGTGTCGCGGACCTTCTTGGCCGGGTCGTCCACGGACGGGGCGTCCAGGACCTCGGCGAGGTCGACGAGTTGCCCGTTCTTGTACAGCACGTCGATCGGGATCTGCTGGGCGCCGGAGTCGTCGACGATGTCCGGCGGGTTGCCCGCGTTGAAGCGCGGCTGGAGCTTGCCGGTGATCTCCTGGGTGCCGGTGTGGACGGAGGTGACGCCCCACTTCTTCTTGAAGCTGGCCTCCCAGGCCTTGGCGTAGTCGTCGCCGTAGCCGCCCTTGAAGATGACGACGTCGAGCTTGCTGCCGTCCTTCACTCCGAACGGGTTCGACTTGGACGTCTCGCCCTCGGAGTCGTTGCCGTTGTCGTCCCCGCCGCCGCTCGCGCACGCGGACAGGAAGCTCATGGTCGGAACGGAGATCAGACCCAGTGCGGCGGACCGCTTGATCAGATCGCGGCGGCCGACTCCCGCGGTACTGCCGTCGTTCTCGGGATTCTGGGCAGAAGTGGATCCCATGCTCAAGTCCTCGCCTTCTCCAGGACTCAGGCGGTGAACCGGATCCTCCCCGGCACCGCGATCGGGTCAAGCTGGGGTCGTGCAGGAAGTGCGGAATCTTGTGGTGAAGTGCCGACAGGTATAGTCCACTTCCCGCCAGCGGAGCAAGATCGAATGCAAGGTTCACCGGTGGTCTTTTCCGAGTTGAGACCTCGCGGAAATATGCGGGGCCTGTGCGAGGCTTGCCGGAAAAATCCACGCCATAAGCCCCGAACGGCACACTCAACACCCTTGACAATGCCAGCCACTTGAGCCACTACTGGTCCTTGCGCAGCGAATTTGACAACGTTGTCCCGCGCGCAGGGAGGGTACCTGTTGAAGCAGCAGAGAGCTCGTCACAGATGGGGTACGGCGGTCGTGTCGGCGACCGCCTTCGCTTTGACCGTGGGCTCGCAGGGCGCGGCGGTGGCCCTGCCCCAGGCGCCCGCGGCGGCCGACCGGGAGTTCGCGTCGTCGTTCGAGGCGGACGACCCGGCACCCGACTGGCTCAATACCGTCGACACCGGTCCCGGGGGCGCCAAACGCGCCTCGGGGGTGGACGGCGGATACAGCAGTGGCATCCCGGGCAACGTGACCGACCACGTCACGGATGTCCGGGCGAACGGGGAGAACTCCGGCGCCGGTGAGGTGAAGGAGAACCTCGCCGACGGCGAGTCCAGCAGCAAGTGGCTGGTGTTCGAGGCCACCGGCTGGGCGGAGTTCGACCTCGACAAGCCGGCGAGGATCACCAAGTACGCGCTCACGTCGGCGAACGACTTCGCCGAGCGCGACCCGCGGGACTGGACCCTGAAGGGCTCCTCCGACGGCAAGGAGTGGAAGACGGTCGACACCCGCTCGGGCCAGACCTTCTCCGAGCGGTTCCAGACCAAGACGTACGACCTCGCCGAGCCCGCCGAGTACAAGCACTTCCGGCTGGAGATCACCAAGAACAACGGTGCCTCCGGCGTCCTGCAGCTCGCCGACGTCCAGTTCTCCACGGGCGGCGACGACGGCCCCGTGCCGCAGGACATGCTCTCCCTCGTCGACCGCGGCCCGAGCGGCTCGCCGACCGCCAAGGCGGGCGCCGGCTTCACCGGCAAGCGGGCCCTGCGCTACGCGGGCCGGCACACGGCGGACGGGCGCGGCTACTCGTACAACAAGGTCTACGACGTGGACGTGGCCGTCGGCCGCGACACCCAGCTGTCGTACCGGGTCTTCCCGTCGATGGCGGACGGCGACCGCGACTACGACGCCACGAACGTCTCCGTCGACCTGGCCTTCACCGACGGCACCTACCTCAGCGACCTCGGCGCCGCCGACCAGCACGGCTTCCCCCTCTCGCCGCGCGGTCAGGGCGCGGCCAAGGTGCTGTACGTCAACCAGTGGAACAACGTCGTCTCCCGGATCGGCTCGGTCGCGCGCGGCAAGACCGTCGACCGCATCCTGGTGGCGTACGACTCCCCCAAGGGCCCGGCGAAGTTCCGGGGCTGGCTGGACGACGTGGCGCTGAAGGAGGTCGCGCCCGAGAAGCCGAAGGCGCACCTGTCCGACTACGCGCTCACCACCCGCGGCACCCTGTCGAGCGGCGGCTTCTCGCGGGGCAACAACTTCCCGGCGACCGCCGTGCCGCACGGCTTCAACTTCTGGACCCCGGTGACCAACGCGGGGTCTCTGAGCTGGCTGTACGACTACGCCCGCGCGAACAACGCGGACAACCTGCCGACGATCCAGGCGTTCAGCGCCAGCCACGAGCCGAGCCCCTGGATGGGCGACCGGCAGACGTTCCAGGTGATGCCGTCGGCCGCCTCCGGGACCCCCGACACCGGGCGCTCGGCACGCGCGCTCGCGTTCAGGCACGAGAACGAGACCGCGCGGCCGTACTACTACGGGGTGCGGTTCGAGAACGGGCTGAAGGCGGAGATGGCGCCGACGGACCACGCGGCGGTGCTGCGCTTCACCTACCCCGGTGACGACGCGAGCGTCCTGTTCGACAACGTCACCGACCAGGCGGGGCTGACCCTCGACAAGGAGAACGGCGTCGTCACCGGCTACTCGGACGTCAAGTCCGGGCTGTCGACGGGCGCGACCCGCCTCTTCGTCTACGGCACCTTCGACAAGCCGGTGACCGACGGGGCCTCGAGCGGGGTGAAGGGCCACCTGCGCTTCGACGCCGGGGACGACCGCACCGTGACGCTGCGGCTCGCCACGTCCCTCATCAGCATCGACCAGGCCAAGGACAACCTGCGCCAGGAGGTCGACGGCGCCTCCTTCGACGCCGTGAAGGCGCGCGCCCAGCGGCAGTGGGACAAGCTGCTCGGCAAGGTGACCGTCGAGGGCGCGACGCCGGACCAGCTGACCACGCTGTACTCCAGCCTGTACCGGCTGTACCTGTACCCGAACTCCGGCTTCGAGAAGGTCGGTTCGAAGTACCAGTACGCGTCGCCGTTCTCGAAGATGCCGAATCCGGACACCCCGACGCACACCGGGGCGAAGATCGTCGACGGCAAGGTGTACGTCAACAACGGCTTCTGGGACACCTACCGCACCACCTGGCCGGCGTACTCGCTGCTCACGCCGGGCCAGGCGGGCGAGATGGTCGACGGCTTCGTGCAGCAGTACAAGGACGGCGGCTGGACCTCCCGCTGGTCCTCGCCGGGCTACGCGGACCTGATGACGGGCACCTCCTCGGACGTGGCGTTCGCGGACGCGTACGTCAAGGGCGTCGGCTTCGACGCGAAGTCGGCGTACGACGCGGCCGTGAAGAACGCGACCGTGGTGCCGCCGTCGTCCGGTGTGGGCCGCAAGGGCATGGCGACCTCGCCCTTCCTCGGCTACACCAGCACCGAGACGCACGAGGGCCTGTCGTGGGCGCTGGAGGGCTACCTCAACGACTACGGCATCGCGAAGATGGGCCAGGCGCTCTACAAGAAGACGGGCGACAAGCGGTACAAGGAGGAGTCCGCGTACTTCCTGAACCGCGCGCAGGACTACGTCAACCTCTTCGACGCGAAGGCCGGCTTCTTCCAGGGCCGGAACGCCAAGGGCGACTGGCGGGTCGAGTCCTCGAAGTACGACCCGCGCGTGTGGGGCCACGACTACACGGAGACCAACGGCTGGGGCTACGCGTTCACGGCGCCCCAGGACAGCCGGGGCCTCGCGAACCTCTACGGCGGCCGCGGCGGTCTCGCGGACAAGCTCGACGAGTACTTCGCCACCCCGGAGACGGCCTCGCCCGACTTCGTCGGCTCCTACGGCGGCGTCATCCACGAGATGACGGAGGCGCGGGACGTCCGGATGGGCATGTACGGGCACTCCAACCAGGTCGCGCACCATGTGAACTACATGTACAACGCGGCCGGTCAGCCCTGGAAGACGCAGAAGAACGTCCGCGAGGTGCTGTCGCGGCTGTACGTCGGCAGCGAGATCGGGCAGGGCTACCACGGCGACGAGGACAACGGCGAGCAGTCGGCCTGGTACCTGTTCTCCGCGCTGGGCTTCTACCCGCTGGTGATGGGCAGCGGCGAGTACGCGATCGGTTCGCCCCTGTTCACAAAGGCGACGATCCACCTGGAGAACGGCCGCAAGCTGGTCGTGAAGGCGCCGAAGAACAGCGCCCGCAACGTCTACGTCCAGGGCCTGCGGGTCAACGGCGTGCCGTGGAAGTCGACGTCGCTCCCCCACTCGGTGATCGCGAAGGGCGCTGTCCTGGAGTTCGACATGGGGTCGAAGCCGTCCTCGTGGGGCACCGGCAAGAACGCGGCGCCCGTCTCCATCGCGCAGGACGACAAGGTGCCCACGCCCCGCGCCGACCTGCTGAAGGGCGAGGGCGCGCTGTTCGACGACACCTCGGCCACCGAGGCGGCCGTCACCACGGTGGACCTGCCGGTGGCGGAGGCCGCCAAGGCCGTGCAGTACACCCTGACGTCGCCGTCGGACCGGACGAAGGCACCGGCCGGCTGGAAGCTCCAGGCGTCGAAGGACGGCACCAAGTGGAAGACCCTGGACGAGCGCTCCGGGGAGACCTTCACCTGGGACCGGCAGACCCGGGCCTTCTCGGTGAAGTCGCCGGGCACGTACGCGAAGTACCGCCTGGTCCTCACCGGTGAGGCGACCCTCGCGGAGGTCGAACTGCTCGGCTGAGCGGGCTCCGCGGAACACAGACGCAGGGTGTCGGTCCGACCGGACCGGCACCCTGTGCGTGTCCTGGGCCCCGCCCGTATCGCTGGTGACAGATCGCGAACGCCGTGCCTATGATGCGCGCGATGAAGAACTTCTCCTCTCGTGGATTGGGGGAATCGTCCGCGCAAGGTGAGTGCTGATGGCACCTCACTTCGCGCCCGCGATTCCGACCCGCCTGTCGATGTGGCAGCGCGTACGCGAGTACGCCGTGCCACCGTCCATGATCGAGACCGCGACCGCGCGGCGTCTCGCCGGTGACTGGGCCGGGGCCTGTGCCGCCGCCCGCGTCGACGTCGATCTCGATCTGCGCGCCGTGCGCACCCGCCACGGCACCGACCTCGCCGCCCGTCTCCGCGCGGACCTGCGCCGGCTGGCGCCGGACCTGCTGCGCTGGCACATGCCGCGGATCGCCCCCGACGGACGGCTCCGCCCCGGCCTCACCCTCTCCCTGGCCCGCTACCCGGGCTCCCTGCACCTCGTGGTCCGTACGCCGCCCGCCTGGGCGGACGCCGGACAGCGGGTGTCGCTGTCCCTGTGGGACGGGTCCGGCGGCGGGCCCTCCTGGGAGCACCATCCGCACCCGCACCCGGACCGGCGATTCCGGCTCGATCTGCACCGGCATCTGTGGGACGCCGGGCGCACTGGGGAGCTGGCGCGCCGCTTCGGCCGGGGCGACGACCCCGACTCCCCTTGGGCCAGGCGGAGTTGGGCCGGAGAGGGCGAACTGCTGCTGCGGACCGAAGGGCTGGGCCCGCGCGGGGCGTTCACCGTGCGGCTGGGCACACGCGACCGGGCCGTACTGGAACTCGTCGCACCCGACGACAGCCACGTGCCCGGCGTACGGCCTCTCGCGCTGCCCGCGCGGGACGTGGCCGCGCTTCCGGTGCTGCCGGAGGCGGCGGCACGGGTCCTGCCGGATCTGGAGTTGCTGCGCGCCGGGTTGATCACGGCGGACCGGCTGCATCCGCTGGTCGCCGCGGCACTCCCTGCGTCCGGTACGGCACCGGAGCGCCGCCCGGCTCCCGAGGCCGCCGATCCGCATCGGGTGGAGTGCCGGGGCGAGGTGCACCGGATCGCGCTGCGCGACGGGGTGCTGACCGCCGTCGACCACGACCCCGTCGAAGTGCGCAGAGAGGAACTGCTGGTCGCGCTCGGCGGCCCCGCCCTGCCCTGTCTGCGGGCGATCGACGCCGTGCACCGCAGCCCCGAGCAACTGCCCGCGGTGCGGGAGCGGCTGCGGCACGGTGACGTCGCCGGGGCGCTGGCCGTCGTCGAGGGGCTGCTCGGTCCCGGCGCCGTCCTGCGGGACGGGCCGCTCCGGGAGGAGCTGGAGTCGGCCCTGACCCGCCGTGTGGCGCACGGGCTGTTCCGCGCGGGACTCGTCCCCGAGCACCCCGCCGCCGGTGGCGGGGCCGAGGCGGGCGCGCCCCGGTTCGGCCGGCGGACGCCTGCCGTCTGGCGCCAGAAGCGCGGCAACCGGGCGCGTCCGCGTACCGGCCTGGCCGCCTGACCCTCTTCCGTTCAGCCGTCGCGGCTGTCCCCCCTTCCCGACTCGACTCATCTGGTGATGCTCATGACTTTCCCTGCCCTCATGCCCTCCGTCGACCGTCAACTCGCCCTCGCCGAGGACCTTCTGACGCTCCTTCGCACCACGACCACCGAGCCGCGCCCCGATGAGCAGCTCGAAGCGCTCACCCTTGCCGTCGCGGCCGATCTGCCGGTCCTGCTCTGGGGCGAACCGGGCATCGGCAAGACCGCGGCACTCACCCAGCTCGCCGCGTCCCTCGACCTTCCGCTGACCACGGTGATCGCCAGCGTCCACGAGCCCACCGACTTCTCCGGCCTGCCCATCGTGGGCGACGACCCGGCGGTGCGCGGGGTGCCGATGGCGCCGCCGCAGTGGGCCGTGGAGCTGGTGCGGGCCGGGCGGGGCCTGCTCTTCCTGGACGAGCTGTCCACCGCGACCCCGGCCGTGCAGGCCGCGCTGCTCAGGGTCGTCCTGGAACGCAAGGTCGGCGCCCTGCAACTGCCGCCCGGCGTACGGATCGTGGCCGCCGCCAACCCGCGCGCGTCGGCGGCGGACGGGTGGGAGCTGAGCCCTCCGCTGGCCAACCGGTTCGTCCACCTGTACTGGGTGCACGACAAGGATGTGGTGGTGCGCGGCCTGGGCGGGGTCTGGCCCCGCGCCGAGCTGCCCCGGCTGGACCCGGAGCGGCTGCCGGAGGCGGTGGCGCTCGCCCGGCGCGCTGTGTGCGGCTTCCTCGAAGCACGGCCCACGCTGATCCACCGTCTGCCGAGCAGCGAGACGCGGCGCGGCGGGGCCTGGCCCTCGCCCCGGAGCTGGGAGGCCGCGCTGACCCTGCTGGCCTTCGGCACGGCGGCCGGGGTGTCCCGGGACGTGCTGGCGCTGCTGGTGCGGGGCGCGGTGGGCGACGGGCCGGGTCTGGAACTCCTCGCCCACCTCGACCGGATGGACCTGCCGGACCCGGAACTGCTGCTCGCCGACCCCGGGAAGGCCGAGCTGCCCGAGCGCGGCGACCTCAGGCAGGCCGCGCTGGAGGCGGTGGTGGCCGCCGTGGGGGCCCGCCCGGAGCGGGAGCGCTGGGAGGCGGCCTGGGCGGTGCTGGTCCGCGCCCTGGAGACGGGGGCGCCGGATCTGCTGGTGGCCCCGGCCAAGGCGCTGGCCGCGGTGCGGCGCGACGACTGGGCGGTGCCGGCGGCGGTGGAACGGCTGGCGTCGATCGTCGGCCTGTCCGAGCGTGCGGAGCGGTCGGTAGCGGTCGCACGGGCGGCGCAGGTGAGGCGATGACGGGGGGCGCGGGCACCGCAGGTGCGGGGAAGACCGGGGGCGCGGGCACCGCAGGTGCGGGGAAGACCGGGGGCGCGGGCACCGCAGGTGCGGGGAAGACCGGGGGCGCGGGCACCGCAGGTGCGGCCAAGACCACGGGCGCGCACACCGACCGTACGGCCGAGACCGCGGGCGCGGGCACCGGGCCCGCCGCGAAGACCAGGGGCGCGCGTGCCGCGCGGCCCGTGCCGCGGCCGATGGCCCCGCCCCCGGCGCCGCGCCCGCCACGGGTCACCGTCCCCACGGTCCCGGCCGGGCCCCGCCCCGCGGACGACTCACCCGGACTGCCGCTGGACCGGGACAAGCTGATGGCCGCCCGCCTGCACGCGGTGGAGGTCCGGCCCTATCTGGCCGCCGCGCTCTTCGCGCTCCACGTGGTGGAGGACCGCTCGGTGCCGACGATGGCGGTCGACGCGTACTGGCGCTGCTACGTCTCCCCCGGCTTCGTCGCCCGCACCCCGGTGGAGGAGCTGGCGGGCGTCTGGGTGCACGAGGTCTCCCATCTGCTCCGGGACCACCATGAGCGCGGCCTGCGCCACGCGCGCGAGAACGAGGCGTACGGGCCCGGCGAACGATTGCGCCGGAACATCGCCGCCGACTTCGAGATCAACGACGACATCTACGGCGACGGCCTGCTCCGGCCGTCCGGCGCGGTGCTGCCGTCGCTGCTGGGGCTGCCCAACGGGCTGCTGATGGAGGAGTACCTGCGGACGTCCTCGATGACGGGGCTCGCCTCGGACCTGTCCTGGCTGGACTGCGGGGGTGGCGCCGACGGCGAGGCACGGCCGTGGGAGCTCGGACCCGAGGGCGCTGACGGGCTGACCCGGCAGCAGCGGGACGCGGTGCGTTTCCGGGTCGCCGAGGGCATCAAGGGCCGCCCGGGCGAGGCCCCGCAGGGATGGCGGCGGTGGGCGGACGAGGCGTTCCATCCGCCGCAGCCGTGGCGGCAGTTGCTGGGCGCGGCCGTGCGGTCGGCGGCCGGGGCGCCGGGGGCGGGCGAGAACCACAGCTACCGGCGTCCGTCCCGGCGCTCGACCGCCGTCCCCGGGGTGGTGCTGCCGAGTCTGCGCCGCACCCCGCCCCGGGTGTGCGTGGTGATCGACACCTCGGGGTCGGTGAGCGACGCCGAGCTGGGCGGCGCGTTGCTGGAGGTGGCGGCGATCGCGCGGGCCGTGGGCGGGCGGCGCGATCTGGTCTCGGTGATCTCCTGCGACGCGGCGGCCGGGATCGCCGTGCCGATCTGCCGTGCCGAGTCCCTGGAGCTGATCGGCGGCGGAGGCACGGATCTGCGGTCCGGTTTCGCGCGGGCGCTGCGCTCGCGGCCCCGCCCGGACGTGGTCGTCGCGCTGACGGACGGCCAGACGCCCTGGCCGTCCGAGCAGCCGCCCTGCCGTACGGTCGTCGGGCTGTTCCCGCGTCCGGTCCGCGCCGTGAACGAGAACGACCCGGACTACGTGCCGGACGCCCCGCCGGCCTGGGCGCGGGTCGTCACCATCGGCTGAGACCGGTGGGCCGGCCGGTACGGCGGAGGGCCGCATCCCCGTCTCCCGGGGATGCGGCCCTCGACTGCCGTGCCGTGCCGCCTACTTGCGGATCAGGCTGCGCAGGACGTACTGCATGATGCCGCCGTTGCGGTAGTAGTCGGCCTCACCGGGGGTGTCGATGCGGACGACCGCGTCGAACTCGACGCCCGTGTCGGTGGTGACCTTGACCGTGCTCGGCGTGGTGCCGTCGTTCAGCTCCTCGACGCCGGTGAAGGAGAAGGTCTCCTCGCCGGTCAGGCCGAGGGACGAGGCGGTGTGGCCCTCGGGGAACTGGAGCGGCAGGACGCCCATGCCGATGAGGTTCGAGCGGTGGATGCGCTCGTACGACTCGGCGATGACGGCCTTGACGCCGAGGAGCGCGGTGCCCTTGGCGGCCCAGTCGCGGGAGGAGCCGGAGCCGTACTCCTTGCCGGCCAGGACGACCAGCGGGATGCCCTGCTCGATGTAGTTGCGCGACGCGTCGTAGATGAACGACACCGGCGCGTCGGGCTGGGTGAAGTCGCGGGTGTAGCCGCCCTCGGTGCCCGGCGCGATCTGGTTGCGCAGGCGGATGTTGGCGAACGTACCGCGGATCATGACCTCGTGGTTGCCGCGGCGCGAGCCGTAGCTGTTGAAGTCGCGGCGCTCGACGCCGTGCTCCGTGAGGTACTTGCCGGCCGGGGTGTCGGCCTTGATGGCGCCGGCCGGGGAGATGTGGTCGGTGGTGACCGAGTCGCCCAGCTTGGCCAGCACGCGGGCACCGCTGATGTCGGTGACCGGCGCGGGCTCCATCTGCATGCCCTCGAAGTAGGGGGGCTTGCGGACGTAGGTGGACTCCGGGTCCCACTCGAAGGTGTCGCCGGTCGGGATCGACAGGGCCTGCCACTGGGCGTCGCCCGCGAAGACGTCCTGGTAGGACTTGGAGAACATGTCCTCGCCGATGGCGTTGGCGACGACGTCGTTGACCTCGGCCTCGGAGGGCCAGATGTCCTTCAGGTAGACCGGGTTGCCGTCCTGGTCGACACCCAGCGCCTCCTTGGTGATGTCCACCTTCATGGAGCCGGCGAGGGCGTACGCGACGACCAGCGGCGGGGACGCCAGGTAGTTCATCTTGACGTCGGGGTTGATCCGGCCCTCGAAGTTGCGGTTGCCAGAGAGGACCGAGGTGACCGCGAGGTCGTGGTCGTTGACGGCCTTGGAGACCTCCTCCGGCAGCGGGCCGGAGTTGCCGATGCAGGTGGTGCAGCCGTAGCCGACGAGGTTGAAGCCGACCTTGTCGAGGTACGGCGTCAGGCCCGCCTTGTCGAAGTAGTCGGTGACGACCTTCGAACCCGGGGCGAGGGTCGTCTTGACCCACGGCTTGCGGGTCAGGCCCTTCTCCACGGCCTTCTTCGCGACGAGCGCGGCGGCGACCATGACGTACGGGTTGGAGGTGTTGGTGCAGGAGGTGATGGCCGCGACCGTCACCGCACCGTGGTCCAGCTCGTAGGTGGTGCCGTCGGGGGCGGTCACCGGAACCGGGTTCGACGGGGCGCCGTTCGGGGCGACGGCCGGGGAGTCGGAGGCCGGGAAGGACTCCTTGCCCGCCTCGTCCACGACGTCGACGTAGTTGAGGACGTCCTGCTTGAACTGCTCGGCGGCGTTCGCGAGGACGATGCGGTCCTGCGGGCGCTTCGGGCCGGCGATGGAGGGGACGACCGTGGAGAGGTCGAGCTCCAGCTTCTCGGAGAAGTCCGGCTCGGCCTTCGGGTCCAGCCAGAGGCCCTGCTCCTTGGCGTAGGCCTCGACGAGCGCGAGCTGCTGCTCGGAGCGGCCGGTCAGCTTCAGGTAGTTGATGGTCTCGGCGTCGATCGGGAAGATCGCGGCGGTGGAGCCGAACTCCGGCGACATGTTGCCGATGGTGGCGCGGTTGGCGAGGCTCGTGGCCGCCACACCCTCGCCGTAGAACTCGACGAACTTGCCGACGACGCCGTGCTTGCGGAGCATCTCGGTGATGGTCAGCACGAGGTCGGTGGCGGTGGTGCCCGGGGTGAGCTCACCGGTCAGCTTGAAGCCGACGACGCGCGGGATCAGCATGGAGACCGGCTGACCGAGCATGGCGGCCTCGGCCTCGATGCCGCCGACGCCCCAGCCGAGGACGCCGAGGCCGTTGACCATGGTGGTGTGCGAGTCGGTGCCGACGAGGGTGTCCGGGTACGCCTGGCCGTTGCGCACCATGACCGTGCGGGCCAGGTGCTCGATGTTCACCTGGTGGACGATGCCGGTGCCCGGGGGGACGACCTTGAAGTCGTCGAAGGCGGTCTGGCCCCAGCGCAGGAACTGGTAGCGCTCCTTGTTGCGGCCGTACTCCAGGTCGACGTTCTGCTTGAAGGCGTCCGACGTGCCGAACTTGTCCGCGATGACGGAGTGGTCGATGACCATCTCGGCCGGCGAGAGCGGGTTGACCTTCGACGGGTCGCCACCGAGGGCCTTGACGGCCTCACGCATGGTCGCGAGGTCCACGACACAGGGCACGCCGGTGAAGTCCTGCATGATCACGCGGGCCGGCGTGAACTGGATCTCCTGCGACGGCTGGGCCTGGGAGTCCCAGCCGCCCAGGGCGCGGATGTGGTCGGCGGTGATGTTCGCGCCGTCCTCGGTGCGGAGGAGGTTCTCCAGCAGCACCTTCAGGCTGTAAGGGAGGCGCGCGGAGCCCTCGACCTTGTCCAGCCGGAAGATCTCGTACGACTCGTCGCCCACCTGCAGCGTGCTGCGGGCGTCGAAGCTGTTCGCCGACACGACAGTCTCCTTCATTGATGTGCGCGTACCACCACGATCCTGCCGCGACGGCCTGTCGGCCGATCCGCTAAGGTAAGGCTAAGTTAGGTAACCCTTACCGTGAGACCGGTCGCGCCGTACGGCTGCGGTGCACCTCGGCAGATATCTCGATGTCGAGATAACTCTAGTACATGAGACCCGGATGGTCATGCCCGGGGCGCGGCGAGCCCGCGCGCCCCGGGTCACGCAGGCCCGCATTGCATGACCATGCGAGATGATGCATACTCTTCCTATGTCCAAGGTCCTCACCTCCCTGCCCACCGGTGAACGGGTCGGAATCGCCTTCTCCGGCGGTCTCGACACGTCGGTCGCGGTCGCCTGGATGCGCGACAAGGGCGCCGTCCCGTGCACCTACACCGCCGACATCGGCCAGTACGACGAGCCCGACATCGCGTCGGTGCCCGGCCGCGCCAAGACCTACGGCGCCGAGGTCGCGCGCCTGGTCGACTGCCGTGCGGCCCTCGTCGAGGAGGGGCTGGCCGCGCTCACCTGCGGCGCGTTCCACATCCGCTCCGGCGGACGCGCGTACTTCAACACGACGCCGCTGGGCCGTGCCGTCACCGGCACCCTGCTGGTGCGGGCGATGCTGGAGGACGACGTCCAGATCTGGGGCGACGGCTCGACCTACAAGGGCAACGACATCGAGCGGTTCTACCGCTACGGCCTGCTCGCCAACCCGCACCTGCGGATCTACAAGCCGTGGCTGGACGCCCACTTCGTGACGGAGCTCGGCGGCCGCAAGGAGATGTCGGAGTGGCTGGTCGCCCACGGCCTGCCGTACCGGGACGCCACGGAGAAGGCGTACTCCACCGACGCCAACATCTGGGGCGCCACCCACGAGGCCAAGACCCTGGAGCACCTGGACACCGGCATCGAGACGGTCGAGCCGATCATGGGCGTCCGGTTCTGGGACCCGTCGGTCGACATCGCCCCCGAGGACGTGACGATCGGCTTCGAGCAGGGCCGCCCCGTCACCGTCAACGGCAAGGAGTTCGCCTCCGCCGTCGACCTGGTGATGGAGGCCAACGCCATCGGCGGCCGGCACGGCCTGGGCATGTCCGACCAGATCGAGAACCGGATCATCGAGGCCAAGAGCCGCGGCATCTACGAGGCGCCGGGCATGGCGCTGCTGCACGCCGCGTACGAGCGCCTGGTCAACGCGATCCACAACGAGGACACCCTCGCCCAGTACCACAACGAGGGCCGGCGCCTCGGCCGGCTGATGTACGAGGGCCGCTGGCTGGACCCGCAGGCGCTGATGATCCGCGAGTCGCTCCAGCGCTGGGTCGGCGCCGCGATCACCGGCGAGGTCACGCTGCGGCTGCGGCGCGGCGAGGACTACTCGATCCTCGACACCACGGGCCCGGCGTTCTCCTACCACCCGGACAAGCTCTCCATGGAGCGCACCGAGGACTCCGCCTTCGGCCCCGTCGACCGCATCGGCCAGCTGACCATGCGCAACCTCGACATCGCCGACTCGCGCGCCAAGCTGGAGCAGTACGTCGGGCTCGGCCTGATCGGCACCGGCAGCCCCACCATCGGCGCCTCCCAGGCCGCCGCGACCGGCCTCATCGGCACCATGCCGGAGCTGCCCGAGGGCGGCGCCGAGGCCATCGCGTCGCGCGGCGAGGTGTCCGAGGAGGACGCGCTGCTGGACCGCGCCGCGATGGAGTCCGGCACGGACTGACGGCTTCACCGGAGGACGGACCTCGAAGGGGCCCGGTACGACGCAGCGCGCGTCGTACCGGGCCCCTTCGCGTGCGCGCCTCCGCCGCACTTGACATGCCTCAGCGCGCGAAGTCGGGGTAAGCGGGTGAGCACCTGACCGACTGGCAACCGACTGGAAAGGGAGGCACGCATGCCCCTCACGTTCCGCAAGAGCTTCCGGATCCTTCCGGGCGTACGGCTCAACATCAACCGCCGCTCCTGGTCCATCACCACCGGTGGCAAGAACGGCCCGCGACACACCCACAGCAGTACCGGACGTCGTACGACATCAATGGATTTGCCCGGACCTTTCGGATGGCGGCGCACCCGTACCAGCAGGGGGCGTTGACAGGCCGTCACCCGAATGGACCCCCCTGAGAGGTGCCATCTCATATGTGAGATAGCCTCAGCCTCATGGCAGACGACTACCTCGTACGCATCGGCAGGCTCATCCGTGACGCCCGGCAACACCGTGGCTGGACACAGACGCAGCTCGCCGAGGCGCTCGGCACCTCTCAGAGCGCCGTCAATCGCATCGAGCGCGGCAACCAGAACATCAGCCTTGAGATGATCGCCCGTATCGGCGAGGCCCTGGACAGCGAGATCGTGTCCCTGGGATACGCCGGTCCGATGCACCTCCGGGTCGTCGGCGGACGTCGGCTGTCGGGTTCCATCGACGTCAAGACGAGCAAGAACGCCTGTGTGGCGCTGCTGTGCGCCTCTCTGCTCAACAAGGGGCGCACAGTACTGCGCCGGGTCGCCCGGATCGAGGAGGTCTACCGCCTCCTCGAGGTCCTCAACTCCATCGGCGTGCGCACCCGTTGGATCAACGGCGGGGTCGACCTGGAACTGGTGCCGCCCGCCGAGCTGGACATGGGCGCGATCGACGCCGAGGCCGCCGTGCGCACCCGGTCGATCATCATGTTCCTCGGCCCGCTGCTGCACCGCATGAACCACTTCAAGCTGCCCTACGCGGGCGGTTGCGACCTCGGTACGCGCACCATCGAGCCGCACATGATCGCGCTGCGCCGCTTCGGCCTGGACGTGGCGGCGACCGAGGGCCAGTACCACGCCATGGTCGACCGGTCCGTGCGGCCCGACCGGCCGATCGTGCTGACCGAGCGCGGCGACACCGTGACGGAGAACGCGCTGCTCGCCGCCGCGCGGCACGACGGCGTCACCGTCATCCGCAACGCCTCCTCCAACTACATGGTCCAGGACCTCTGTTTCTTCCTGGAGGCGCTCGGCGTCCGGGTCGAGGGCATCGGCACCACGACCCTGACCGTGCACGGCGTGCCGACGATCGACGTCGACGTCGACTACTCCCCCTCCGAGGACCCGGTAGAGGCGATGAGCCTGCTGGCGGCGGCCGTGGTGACGGAGTCCGAACTGACGGTGCGCCGGGTGCCGATCGAGTTCCTGGAGATCGAGCTGGCGGTCCTGGAGGAGATGGGCCTCGACCACGACCGCACCCCCGAGTACTTCGCCGACAACGGCCGTACCCGGCTGATCGACCTGACGGTCCGCCCCTCCAAGCTGGAGGCGCCGATCGACAAGATCCACCCGATGCCGTTCCCCGGCCTGAACATCGACAACGTGCCGTTCTTCGCGGCCATCGCGGCCGCCGCGTCCGGCAAGACCCTCATCCACGACTGGGTCTACGACAACCGCGCCATCTACCTGACCGACCTCAACCGCCTCGGCGGCCGCCTCCAGCTCCTGGACCCTCACCGCGTCCTGGTGGAGGGCCCGACCCGCTGGCGCGCCGCCGAGATGATGTGCCCGCCGGCCCTGCGCCCCGCCGTGGTCGTGCTGCTGGCGATGATGGCGGCGGACGGCACGTCCGTGCTGCGCAACGTGTATGTCATCAACCGCGGTTACGAGGACCTGGCGGAGCGGCTGAACTCGATCGGGGCGCAGATCGAGATCTTCCGGGACATCTGAGTCCTCAGAACACCGATGCCGTCAGGTCGAGGAAGCGGAGCAGGAAGAACCCGGCGATGATCAGGGATCCGGCCACGACCAGCCCCAGCCAGATGTAGGGGTGCTCCCAGACGCCGCCGTCCGGACGTTCTTCGTGCGCCTCGGCGGTCGAGCCCTCGACGGGAGGCGTCTCGGTCGGCCTGCTGAGTGGTTCGGTCACGTTGCTCACCGCTTTCCTCTCGCGGGCGGGCGCCGTTCTGGCGCCCGCCCGTCGCCGGTGCCCTCGGGACCCTGTGTGACGGGGAGCAGGTGCCGCCCCCTCCCTGAGACCGGTAGGGCGGCGGCCGCCTCGCGTTCGCGTGCCGCCTGCTCCGGGTGCCGGCGCTGCCAGTACGGGTTGTCGTGGGACAGCTTGCTGGAGACCCGGCCGTACATCCCGAACGTGGCGATGATCAGCCCCATGACGAAGCTGAAGATCACGTTCGTCATGCCGAAGTCGAGGATGTTGGCCGGGCGGTCCAGGACGAAGACGTGCGCGAAACCGCTCAGCACGAACAGCGCGCCGACCGTCATGTTGAGGGTCGAGGCGAAGTTGCCGCCGATGACCGCGCCGCCGAGCAGCGCGAGACCGACGACGGCGGAGATGGCGCTGAGGGCGACGTTGGTGGTCATACCGGCGATCGTGTCGCCGGCCGTGTCGAACGGGCTCAGCGCGTCGGCGAAGCCGAGTCCCGCGAAGACCAGCAGGACGACGCCGCAGAAGCCTGCGCCGTAGCGGTAGACGGTGGCGAGATGGTGATCGACGGGCAGTTCGTCCCTGAGCTTCATAACCCTGTTTCGGACCCTATGTCGGCTTTGGATGCGGCGAGGGTCATGCGGACCGGCGAATCCGTCTCTCGGCGAACGACTCCCCTCGTCCCCGCGCGCACGGCAGAGAAACCGGTCGCGCCGGCGCATCCGTGGCACCCCCCGGCAGCGAAGCCCCTGTGAGACCTCAGCAGACATAAGCCCTATGAAGGGATGATCCGCATGACCTCCCGGACCACCATCGCCGTCGCCGCATCGGCCGGAGCCTGCGCTCTGGCCTTCGGCGTGACCGCACCCGCCGCCATGGCTGCTCCTCGACAGGCACAGGACACCGGCATGGTGTCCGTCTTCCACGGCATTCCCGGCATGACGGTCGACGTCTACGCCAACGGCGACAAGCTGCTCAGCGACTTCAAGCCCGGCACGGTGACCGATCCGCAGTCCCTGAAGGCGGGGACCTACGACATCGAGATCTTCGAAGCCGGTCAGAACCCCGACGGCACCCCCGCCCTGGAGAAGCAGGTGAAGGTGTCCGAAGGCGGCAACGCCACGGTCGCGGCACACCTCTCCGCCAACGGCAAGCCGGAGTTGACGGCGTTCGTCAACGACGTCTCGAAGGTGGACGCGGGCAAGGCACGCCTGACCGTGCGCCATGTCGCGGCGGCGCCCGCCGTCGACGTACGCGCCGGCGGACAGCCCGTCTTCACCGACCTGACCAACCCGAACCAGGACAGCGCGGCCGTCGACGCGGGCACCGTGAACGCCGACGTCGTCCTGGCCGGCACCGACACCGTGGCCATCGGCCCGGCCGACCTCGACCTCAAGGAGGGCACGAGCAACATCGTCTACGCCTGGGGCAGCGCCGCGGACAAGAACCTGGCGCTGGCGACCCAGACGTTCAGCGGCATGGAGACGATGCCCGACGGGGCGCATGCCGGCGTCAGCGGTGCCGCCGTCACGCCGAACTCCTCCGACCAGTGGCTCGCGTGGGCCGCGGCGGCCGGAGCGATCACTCTGACGGGCGTCATGGTGGCCCGCCGGGTCGCCGGCCGGCGTGGCTGACACCGCCCGACGGCTGACCGGACCGGCGACGGCGGCTGCCGCTGTGGCAGCCGTCCTCGCCGTTTCGTGCGGGCCGTCGGAGCCCGCACCCGCACCGCCCGACTTCGGGTCCGCGCCCGCGCGGCAGCGAGCGGCGACGGCCCCGGCGCCGAGCAGTACCGAGTCACCGCCCGGCACCGCCGCGGCCGCGCCGCCGGAGCGCGTCCAGGTTCGGGACGTGGGCCTCGACGCCCGCGTTCAGCCGGTCGGCGTGACCGAGCGGGGAGACATGACCGTCCCCGACGACCCCTCCATGGCCGGGTGGTACCGCTTCGGCCCGGCGCCCGGCAGCCCCGAGGGGTCGGCCGTGCTCGTCGGGCACGTGGACGGCGAGACGGGCGACCTCGGCGAGTTCGCCGCGCTCTACGACGTACGGCGCGGCGATGGCGTCGAGGTCCGGCGAGCGGAGGCCGCGCCGGTCGTCTACCGCGTCGTCTCGCGCGCCACCGTGCCCAAGGACGAGTTGCCGCCCTCGGCGTTCCGCCGAACCGGCGATCCCGTCCTCACGCTGATCACCTGTGCACCGCCGTTCGAGCCCGAGCGCGGCGGCTACCAGGCCAACCTCGTCGTCACGGCGGAGCCGGTGCGCGAGTGACGGCGTCGCCTCCCGTGCGAAGGGCTCGTGTTGCGGCAGGTCGTGTCGTGTCCAGGCTGCCGCCGTGAACTGGACCGGATGATCCGCGTGGTGGCCGCCGCGCGCGGTGCCCAGACCTCGGACCTGCCGGCGGCGCCGCCCGAGCGGGTGTGGCGGCACATCACGCGGGAGGTCCTGCACGAGTCCGACGGACTCCCGGACCCCAGGTGGCACCCGGGCCGCCCGTCTCCCGTTCGGAGGGCATCCGTGCGACGAAGCGCCCGGTCAGCCGGCGCGGGAGCTCGAGAGGGCTTCCTCGTGCTCGTCCTGGCCACCGGCGTCCCGCTCGTCCGGTGGTTGCGGGCAGGGCAGGCCGCGGGCCTGCCCTGCGGCGCCGGTCCGCCTACCGCGCGTAACAGCCCCCGTGTGCTCGCTCGGCTGTACGGGGTCCGGCTCGCGCCTGCGCACGTTCACGTCCGCCCTGGAGCGGGCCGTTCACTGGATCAGGTCGGTGTGCGGGTGCTCGGGGGAGGCCGGGCAGACGTAGAGCTGCATGTTGTCGGCGCTGCCCACCTCCACCCTCGTGGGCTGCGCGGGGGACAGACCGGCGATGTGGGCGCCTGCATGGGCGGCGGCCCGGTCCTCGTACGGGGCCCAGCCGTGCGTACTGCCGTCCCACTCGAAGGAGGCGATGGTCAGCAGCGGGACCATCCGCGCTTCGCAGACGGCACAGGACCGGGGGTACGGGTCGGTGCGGCCCCACGGCGGCCATCCGCCGGCCTTCCAGCCGGGGGCGTCGGCCAGGTCGCTGTCGTAGAACTCCACCGGATACTCCTCGTAGGAGTCGTCCAGGTCCGCGCCGGCCGCCTGCCATCTGCTCCAGTCCCCCACCGCCTCCCTCAGCTCCGGGCTCAGATCGAGGCTGTCGGGATACTCGGTGATCGCCTCCGGTGCCAGCAGGCACGGCTCCGGCACGTAGCCCGGGTAGTTGGCCTCGTACGGTTCCGGTGGCGCGTCGAGGACGTCGACGACCGAGGCCGCGGACCGCCAGAACAGCGCGGTCGCGGGCTTCCAGTTCGGCTCGTGGTCGTAGGGACACCAGAGGATCTGGAGCAGATCGGCCCCTGCGGGCGGCCGCAGCAGGGGCACGTCGCGCAGATACAGCTGGGCCACGGGCAGCAGGGGGACCGGGCACTCCTCGGGCTCTGGCGGGCCGGCTTCCAGCCGCTCCGCGAGCCGCGCAGCCTTCCGCTCCAGGGCCGCCACCTCCTCGGGCGTGAACGAGGGGCCGTAGGGGTCGCCATACCGCTGGGCCCGCCGGTGCCTGTCGAGCCGTATCTCTGCCGGTGACTCGCGGAATCCGCTGTCACCATGCAGGTGCGCGTCCTCGCAGTGCGGCCAGGGTTCCCTGGCCGGCCACAGCAACGGGCCCCCGACCGAGCTGTCCCGGACCGAAGGCGATCCCGGGCGGGGATGCAGCCGGACGGCGGGACGGGCCAGCGGAGCCAGTTCGGGAAAGACCGCGGTCACGTCGACAGGCCGCGGCGGAGTAGTCCGTTCGAACGCCATGCCGGTGATCCTGCCACCCACCACTGACAGCCCCCGCCCCTTCGCGTCTCCCGCCTCCACCGGCTCCACATCGAGGGCAGCGACGCCCTCCGCCTCCCTGCCGGGCGGAGCCCGACCCGCTCCCCACCGGCGGACGCAGCCTGCCCCTCGTCACCGCCCTCACCGGCGGCAAGACCGTCCGGGCGGCGCTGTTCGACATCACGGGTCTACAGCTGGACGGGCAGCGCCGGGAACACCACCACCGAGCCGTCCCGCTCGCGGGCGATCTCGATCGCCAGGTCTGTCGGGCGGCCGTCGAGTGCGACGCCGTCGCCCAGGCTGCGGATCTGGTACGCCGCGCGCAGGAGCCGGTCGACCTCACCGGTCGTGAAAACAGGGCGCTTGCCGCTCGGGCGTGCCAGTTCCAGGGACGACAGGCGCAACAGGACGCCGGCGATGCCGGTTTCCAGCTCGTTGAGACGCTGCTCGTCGTCCTTGAGGGCGCGAGTGAAGTTCTCGAACAGATTGTCGGGCTCGCTCTGGGCTCGTTCGACCGCCTGGAGAACGTTGACGCGTCGCTTCAACGCAACGGCAAGTGAGGCGAGTTGCAGGTGCGAGCGGAAGATGCCGCCGGGCTCGTCCACGCCGGGGAACGACTCGCTCAGGGTGCCGATCTCGACGGACTCGCCGTCGGGCAGTTTGCCGAGCGCGGCGCGCCAACGGGTCAGACGGATGTCGGCCTTGCTGAGCGCCGTGTCGATGGTGTGCACCGCTGAGTCGAGTCCCAGTGAGACGCCGAGCCTGCCCTGGTCGAGCAGGATGGCCGTGGCCTTGTCGATGGCGGCACGGCAGCCGTTCAGCGCACTGTGCTCGTCGTCGAGCCTATCGGCCTGGATCTGCTCCAGCAGGTCGGTGATACGTTCGATGGCCTGCTGCCGTTTGCGGTCGGCGTGCGCGCTCACCCCGACGGCCACCGCCATCAGCACGAGCGGCGCGGCTACGGTGAGCAGCGTTCCACCGGCCGCCGCGGCACCGGCGGTCGCACCCGCACCGCCGACCGTGCCCGCCGCTGCCGCTCCGCTGACCGGCACGAGGATCGGTTTGGCGGCGATCTGGCCCGTCGTCGAGTGCACGAGAGCGCCGTAGAACCCGCTCCCCGTCGACGCCTTGGGCACCATCCAGCGAACCAGCCCCTGCCCGAACTCCTCGGCGACCTTGGCCGGGACCACCACGCGGCACAGGAACTCGCCGGAAGCCGTCGCCTTGGAGGCCACGGCGGAGGCCTTCGCCGACTCGGTGATGAGCTGCGACAGGTGCTGCGCCAACGGGCTGGCGGCGTCGAGCGGGATGCCCTGGCTGCGGTCGAGCTTGTCCGGAAGCGGGTGCGCCTCGAGCGTCGCGATTGGTTGCTCGGCCAACGCGGCCAGCACGCCCCGGAGTTCGGCCAGCCGCTCGGCTGTCATCGGCCCGCGTCCGATCACCGCGGGCACCTGGACATCACGTGTCGCCAGCGTCCAGACCGGAATGTTTGTTTCCTTGCGATAGTCGATCATCGTCCCCCCTCAATCAATCCACGCCAGCCCACGGCTGACGTCCAACAGAACGGTAGATCCTCGCGCTCTCACACCGCAGCGTGTGCAGGCCACTCACGACACATCGGGCCGTGAGGGATTCGGGTACTCACTCCGCTCACCGGCGATGGCGCCGGCTGTCGCGTCACCCTCTGTGCGTCCACGCGTCCAGCCTCTCCAGGTGCCGCGGCATCCGGCTCCACTGCCGGCCCACGACCAGCCGCTCCCGCGCGCGGGTGATCATCACGTAGCAGGCCGTGCGCAGGGTCCCCGCCGTGAGGTCGGTGGCCGGGTCGGACGCCTCTGCGTGGCGCCTGATCTGACTACAGGATCGGCAGCGGCAGTTCCGCCGACTCGCTCAGCTGGGCCCAGACCGTCTTGCCGCGGCGGGCGTGGCGGGTGCCCCACTGTTCGGCGAGCTGGGCGACCAGGAGGAGGCCGCGGCCGCCCTCGTCGAAGACGCGGGCCCGGCGCAGGTGCGGGGTGGTGCTGCTGGCGTCGGAGACCTCCAGCAGGAGGGCGCGGTCGTGGATGAGGCGCAGGCTGATCGGGGGGCGGCCGTAGCGGATGGCGTTGGTGACCAGCTCGCTGACGACCAGTTCGGCGATGAAGTCGATGTCGCCGAGTCCCCAGGCGGCGAGTTGGCTGGAGACGGCACCGCGCACCCGGGCGACCTCCTCGGGGTCGGGCTCGAGGTCCCAGGTGGCGACGCGGTCGGCGCCCAGGGCGCGGGTGCGGGCGAGGAGCAGGGCGATGTCGTCGTCCGGCTTGGTGGAGGGCAGCAGGGCCTCCAGGACGGCGTCGCAGGCCGCGTCCAGGCTGGGCGCGGGCCGTGCGAGGACCTCCCGCAGGGCGGCGAGACCGCCCTCGACGTCGTGGGCGCGGGCCTCGATCAGGCCGTCGGTGTAAAGGGCGATGAGGCTGCCCTCCGGCAGGTCCACCTCGACCGTCTCGAAGGGCAGGCCGCCTAGGCCCAGCGGCGGGCCCGGCGGCAGGTCGAGGAGTTCCGCCCGGCCCTCGCGGACCACCACGGCCGGGGGCACATGGCCGGCCCGGGCCAGGGTGCAGCGGCGCGAGATCGGGTCGTAGACGGCGTACAGGCAGGTGGCGCCGATGTCGCCGTCGTTGGGGCCGTCCTGGTCCCCGCCCTCCTCGGCGGATAGGCGCAGCACGACGTCGTCCAGATGGGTCAGGAGTTCGTCGGGCGGCAGGTCGATGTCGGCCAGGGTGCGTACGGCGGTTCGCAGCCGGCCCATGGTGGCGGCGGCCCGGATGCCGTGGCCGACGACGTCCCCGACGACGAGGGCCACCCGCGCGCCGGACAGCGGGATGACGTCGTACCAGTCGCCGCCGACCCCGGCGTCCGAGCCGGCCGGCAGATAGCGGTAGGCGACGTCCACGGCCGACTGCAGGGGCGCGTTGCGCGGGAGGAGGCTGCGCTGGAGCGTGAGGGCGGTGGCGCGGGCGTGGGTGTAGCGGCGGGCGTTGTCGACGGCGACGGCGGCGCGGGCGGCGATCTCCTCGGCGAGGAGGAGGTCCTCGTCGTCGTAGCGGGTGGGGGTGCCGCAGCGGTGGAACTCGGCGAGACCCAGCGTGGTGCCCCGGGCGCGCAGCGGTACCACCATCGTGGAGTGGACGCTCCGTGGGTCCTCGGACCGGTCGTGCTGGTGCCGGGAGGGCCGCCCGGTGGCCAGGGCGCGCTCGGTGGCGGAGCCGTTGTGGCAGCGGTGGATCTCCTGCGGGCGGACGACCGGTTCCGGGCCCTCGGCGTCCGCGGGGCCCTGGGCCATCCGGCGGAGCACGAAGGGGGTCTCGACGGCGGCGTCCTCGCCGCGCAGCAGGGGGTCGAGGAGGTCCACGGTGACGAAGTCGGCGAAGCGTTCGGCGGCGAGGTCGGCCAGTTCCTGCGCGGTGCGGTCGATGTCGAGGGTGGTGCCGATGCGCATGCTCGCCTCGTTCACCATCCTCGACCGCCAGCGCAGCCGGCGGTCCCGCTCCTCCTGGAACGCCTCCACGCCCTGTTCGGAGACGCGGTCCACATAGGTGGTCGACATGGCGGTCAGGGCCCGGGCCGCCTCGCTGACCTGCTGGGCATCACCGCTGAGCCGGGGCAGCTCCTCCAGGAGCCGGTCGTTGACGATGCCCTGGGCCAGGCGGAACGCGCGCAGGACGGTGCTCAGCGGGGTGCCGTGGCGGGCCAGCCCCAGGGAGCGGGCGGTGTCGGCGGCCGGCAGCTCGATCCGGCTCGCTTCGATCTCGTGTTCGAGGCCGGAGAGGGCGGCGGAGATGTGGTCGATGACGTTCTGGGAGACGACGCGGGCCACGTCGGGCGCGTCGTAGAGGGCCGGGAGTTCGCGCCGCAGGCACTGTTCCACCTCGGCGGAGAGCTCACCGGCGCGCCGCCTGAGCTCCTGTGCCGCTCGCGCGAGAAGTTGGCCGGCCGAGGAATCCACAAAGACGACGGTACGCCGCCCGGGCCGCCGTCTCAGACCGGGGGTGGCACGTGGACGGCCCGGGTCGCCGGACCGGGCGCGTCCGATCGGCCCTGCGGGGTGTTCAGGGGGGTGGAGCGGGCGTGGGCCAGGCTCTGCCGCGTTCCTGCGCCGCCGCGTTCCTGCTCCGCCGCCTTCCTGCTTCCCCGCAGCCCGCACCCTCGCTCCCCCGCTCCGGGGGTGTCTCCCGGCCCGGGGTGTCTCCCGGCCCGGGGTGTCTCCCGGCCCGCGCCGCGCCCCCGGGTTCGGCAGGCGCGGCGCGGTGAGCCGTGTGGAGGGGGCGCGGGGGCGGCGCGGGGGGCGACGCGTGGGGCGGCGGCCCTCAGGCCTTCACGAGGGTCGCGTTCTTCTTCAGTTTCGCGTGGAAGTACGGCAGCGGCAGCCCGCCCAGCAGGCCCACGGGGCGCAGCTCGACGAGGGTGGCCTCGACGTCCGCCTTGCCGGTCTTGAGCGTGGACGGGGTGGGGGTGCCCTCGTTCACCCAGCGGTGCTTCTTGCCGTCGCACTCGGCGAGGGTGCCGCCGATGGCGTGGCGGGTGTTGGGCTTCCTGCGGGCCACGGAGGCGCTGACGAAGACGGGGCCCTCGGCGTCGGCGCAGCGGTAGGTGCCGGACACCGTGACCGTGCCGTCGGAGGCCAGACGGATCTTCTTGTCGACGGTCACGGACTCCTTCACATCGGCGGTGGAGTCGGTGTCGGCGGCCGGGGCCGAGGGCGCGGCGGCCAGCAGGAGCAGGACGGCGCCGGCGGTGGCGGCGAGCGCGGGGCGCAGGGGCATGGGATGACCTCCCGGTGGGCGGAGTGGGGCGTTCCACTCGTACCCGGCGCGTGGGTCGGAGGACGTGATCGTCACCCCTTCGGTGGCGAGTCCGCCCCGACCGTCGCGGGGCGGTCAGGGAGTTGTCCGCGCGGTGTCACGGTTCGCGCCGGACGGTTCCGGCGCGGGCGCGGTGGGCGCATGGTCGAACCACACGGACAGCCCCCACGGCTCGTCCGGTCCATGTGGAGGTGCGCCATGTGCTCTCACCGATCCTCGTGCCCGTCCGCCCAGTCCGGCACCGCACATATGGTCACGGCACACGTGCCGGCCACACATGTGGTCGCGGAACACCCCGAGCAGGGCTGGAGCCTGCTGTGCGACGGCTCGATCGTGTTCGACGACAGCGGTGCCCTGCTGCCCGACGGCAGTGTGGTGGCGCCGCTCCGGGTTCCGGCCGCCCGCCTGGCGCAGGCCGCGTGAGCCGACGCTCCGGTGTGGTGCGGGGCCACACCAGCTACGGCGGCTACGGCGGCTACGGCGGCTACAACGACAACAGCTACGGCAGGACCGCGAACCCGTCCAGCTCCACCAGCGCCTGCTCGTCCCAGAGCCGGACGACCTGGACGACCGCCATCGCCGGGTAGTCGCGCCCGGCCAGGCGCCGCCACACGCGGCCCAGTTCGGCGGCCCGGTCGCGGTAGTCCGCGACGTCGGTGGCGTACACGGTGACGCGGGCGAGGTCGGCCGGGGTCCCGCCGGCCGCCGCGAGCGCCGTCAGCAGATTGCCGAGCGCCCGCTCGAACTGCTCCGGCAGCGTCCGTCCGGTCACCTTCCCGTCGCCGTCGAGCGCGGTCTGGCCGGCCAGGAACACCACGCGCGAGCCGGTGGCGACCACCGCGTGCGAGAAACCCGTGGGCGGGGACAGGTCGGGCGGATTCACGCGCTCAGCGGTCACTGGGCGGCCTCCCTGCCGGCGTAGAGCTCCTTGGCGATGATGCCGCGCTGCACCTCGCTGGCGCCCTCGTAGACGCGCGGGGCGCGCACCTCGCGGTAGAGGTGTTCGAGCAGGTGGCCGCGGCGCAGGGCGCGGGCGCCGTGCAGCTGGACGGCCTGGTCGACGACGTACTGCGCGGTCTCGGTGGCGAGGAGTTTCGCCATCGCCGCCCGCTTCGGGACGTCCTCGGCGCCCTCGTCGTACGCCGTGGCCGCCGCGTACACCATGAGGCGGGCCGCCTCGGTGCGCAGGGCCATCTCGGCGACCTGATGGGCGACGGTCTGCAGGTCTTTCAACTTGCCGCCGAAGGCGTCCCGTTCGGCGGTGTGGGCGAGCGTCGCGTCGAGGGCGGCGCGGGCCATCCCGACGGCGAAGGCGCCGACGCTGGGCCGGAACAGGTTGAGGGTGCCCATGGCGACCCGGAAGCCGCGGTCGATCTCGCCGAGCACGTCGTCGGCGGTGACGGGCACGGCGTCGAAGGTGAGGGCGCCGATGGGGTGCGGGGACAGCATGTCGAGGCTCGTCCCGCCGAGGCCGGGGCGGTCGGCGGGGACCAGGAAGGCGGTGACGCCGCGGGCGCCGGCGCCGGGCGTGGTGCGGGCGAAGACGGTGTAGAAGTCGGCCTCGGGGGCGTTGGAGATCCAGCATTTCTCGCCGGTGAGCCGCCAGCGCGCGGTGCCGTCGGGTTCGGCGGCCGGTGCGGACTCGGCCGGGAGCGGGTCCGTCACCAGCCCTTCCGCCAGCCCCTCCTCCAGCCCTGCCTCCGCACGTAGTTCCAGGGCCGCCGCGTCCGAGCCGGCCGCCGGCTCGCTCAGGGCGAAGGCGGCGATCGCGGTGCCCTCGGCCACCCGGGGCAGCCAGCGGTCCCGTTGGGCCGGGGTGCCGTGGGCGTGCACCGGGTGGGCGCCCAGGCCCTGGAGGGCGAGCGCGGTCTCGGCCTCGGTGCAGGCGTAGGCGAGGGACTCGCGCATCAGGCACAGGTCGACGGCGCCGGAGGTGAACAGCCGCTCCAGCAGCCCGAGCTGCCCGAGTTCGGCGACGAGCGCGCGGTTGACGTGCCCGGGTTCGCCCTTCTCCGCGAGCGGGCGCAGCCGTTCGGCGGCCAGGGTGCGCAGTTCGGCGCACCAGGTGGTCTGTGGTGGATCGAGCGAGAATGCGGGCATTGCCGACCTCCTGCGGGCCGCCCCCGGCGGACCCTTCTCGACGGACCCGACGAACCCTCGCGACGGGTCTCTCGACGATATCGCGCCCCATTGACTGCCGTCACCAACACGATACGCTCCTGGTGCGAGCCCACACGAAGCCCACGAGGCAAGGGGGCGAAACCGCCATGGCCGGTCTGCACCGCTCCGCGCACGTCGACACCTTCGCCAGGGACCATCTGCCCCCGCCCGACCAGTGGCCGGAGCTCGTCTTCGACCTGCCGGAGCTGCACTACCCGGATCGGCTCAACGCCGCCGCGGAGCTGCTGACGGGGCCGGACGGCGACCGGCCCGTGTTCCACACCCCGGCCGGCGACACATGGACGTACGCCACACTGCGCGCCCATGTCGACCGGCTCGCGCATGTGCTCACCGGTGAGCTCGGGGTCGTCCCGGGCAACCGGGTCCTGTTGCGCGGCCCCACCACGCCCTGGCTCGCGGCATGCTGGCTGGCGGTGCTCAAGGCGGGCGCCGTGGCCGTCACGGTGCTGGCCCAGCAGCGGCCGCACGAGTTGCGGACCATGTGCGAGATCGCCGAGGTCCGGCACGCGCTGTGCGACGTCCGGGCCGTCGACGACCTCGCCAAGGCCGAGGTGCCGGGGCTGCGCATCACGACGTACGGCGGTGACGGCCCCGACGACCTGCTGCGCCGGCCCGCGCCCGGCACGCCGTACCCGGCCGCCGACACCGCCGCCGACGACGTCGCGCTCATCGCCTTCACCTCCGGGACCACCGGGCGGCCCAAGGGCTGTCTGCACTTCCACCGGGATGTGCTCGCGATCGCCGACACCTTCTCCGCACATGTGCTCCGGCCCCATGAGGACGACGTCTTCGCGGGCAGTCCGCCGCTGGGGTTCACGTTCGGGCTGGGCGGGCTCGTGGTCTTCCCGATGCGGGCGGGCGCCAGTGCCCTGCTGCTGGAACAGGCGGGGCCCAAGCAGTTGCTGCCGGCGATCGCCAAGCACCGGGTGTCCGTGCTGTTCACCGCGCCGACGGCGTACCGGGCGATGCTCGACGCGCTCGACGGGCACGACGTCTCCTCGCTGCGGCGCTGTGTCTCCGCCGGTGAGAACCTGCCCGCCGCCACCTGGCGGGCCTGGCACGAGCGGACCGGGCTGCGCGTCATCAACGGCATCGGTGCCACCGAGCTGCTGCACATCTTCATCTCGGCGGCCGACGAGCGGATCAGGCCCGGGACGACCGGGGTCGCCGTCCCCGGCTGGCAGGCGCGGGTCGTCGACGCCGAGGGCCGGGAGGTGCCGGACGGGGAGCCGGGGCTGCTGGCCGTGCGCGGCCCGGTGGGCTGCCGTTATCTCGGCGACCCCCGTCAGCGCGACTATGTGCGTCACGGCTGGAACGTCACGGGCGACACGTATGTCCGCGACGCCGAGGGCTACTTCCGGTACGTCGCCCGCGCCGACGACATGATCATCTCGGCCGGGTACAACATCGCGGGACCGGAGGTCGAGGAGGCCCTGCTGCGGCACCCGGACGTACTGGAGACGGCCGTGGTGGGGCGCGCCGACGAGGCACGCGGCCAGGTCGTCGTGGCGTACGCCGTGCTCAGGGAGGGGGCGCGCCCGGACGCGGAGGCGCTGCGCGCGTTCGTCAAGGCGGAGCTGGCGCCGTACAAGTGCCCGCGGGAGATCGTCTTCCTGGACGCGCTGCCGCGCACCGCGACGGGCAAGCTCCAGAGGTTCCGGCTGCGCGGTGCCGGTGACCTGCCCGGCGACCGGCAGTGATCCGTACGACCTAAGATGATCAACGTGTCCGACCAGCATGCACCACGGTCTCTCATCGTCACGCTCTACGGCGCCTACGGCCGCCATGTGTCCGGCCCGCTGCCGGTGGCCGAGCTGATCAGACTGCTGGCGGCGGTGGGCGTCGACGCGCCCTCCGTCCGCTCCTCGGTGTCCCGGCTGAAGCGGCGCGGCCTGCTGCTGCCGGCCCGGACGGAGCGGGGCGCGGCGGGGTACGAACTGTCGTCCGAGGCGCGGCAGTTGCTCGACGACGGCGACCGCCGTATCTACGCCACCGCGCCGCCCGAGGACGAGGGCTGGGTGCTCGCGGTGTTCTCGGTGCCGGAGTCGGAGCGGCAGAAACGGCATGTGCTGCGCTCCCGGCTGGCGGGGCTCGGCTTCGGCACGGCGGCGCCGGGTGTGTGGATCGCGCCCGCCCGGCTGCACGAGGAGGCCCGGCACAGCCTGGAGCGGCTGCGGCTCGACGCGTACGTGGACTTCTTCCGGGGGGAGCATCTCGGTTTCACGCCGACGGCCGAGGCCGTCGCCCGCTGGTGGGACCTGGCCGCGATCGCCAAGGAGCACGAGGCGTTCCTCGACCGGCACGCGCGCGTGCTGCGCGCCTGGGAGCGGCGGGCGGACACCGATCCGGAGGAGGCGTACCGCGACTATCTGCTCGCCCTGGACTCCTGGCGGCACCTGCCGTACACCGATCCGGGGCTGCCCGCGCGGCTGCTGCCGCCGGACTGGCCGGGCGCGCGGTCGGCCGCCGTCTTCCGCGGGCTGCACGAGCGGCTGCGGGACGCGGGGGCCGTGTACGCCGGTCTGTGAGGCCCCGTTCCTCAGCCGTCCAGGGTGAGCCGGGGTTTCGGGGCGTCGGTGCGGCCGGTCTGCGGGCGGCGGCTGCCCGCCCGGTAGGGGGCCGGCCAGACGGCTCCCGGACCGTCGTAGCCCTGCTCGGCGGCGGCGTGCAGCGTCCAGTGCGGGTCGTACAGGTGGGGACGGGCGAGGGCGCACAGGTCGGTGCGGCCGGCGAGGATCAGGGAGTTGACGTCGTCCCAGGAGGAGATGGCGCCGACGGCGATCACCGGGCGGCCGGTGGCGTTCCGGATCCGGTCCGCGTACGGCGTCTGGTAGGACCGTCCGAACTCGGGGCGCTCGTCGGCGACGACCTGCCCGGTGGAGACGTCGATGGCGTCGGCGCCGTGCTGGGCGAAGGCGCGGGCGATGTCCACGGCGTCCTCGGCGCCGGTGCCGCCCTCGGCCCAGTCGGTGGCGGAGATCCGGACGGTCATGGGCCGTTCCTCGGGCCAGACGGCTCGTACGGCGTCGAAGACCTCCAGCGGGAAGCGGAGCCGGCGGTCGAGGGAGCCGCCGTAGGCGTCGGTGCGCCGGTTGGTGAGCGGGGAGAGGAAGCCGGAGAGCAGATAGCCGTGCGCGCAGTGCAGTTCGAGGAGGTCGAAGCCGGCGCGGGCGGCCCGCCAGGCGGCGGCCGTGAACTGCTCGCGGATGTCGGTGAGCTGGGAGCGGGTGAGTTCGCGCGGGGTCTGGGAGTCCGGCCGGTACGGGATCGGGGAGGCGGCGGCCAGGGGCCAGTTGCCCTCGTCCAGCGGCTCGTCCATGCCCTCCCACATCAGCTTGGTCGAGCCCTTGCGGCCGCTGTGGCCGAGCTGGACGCCGATGGCGGTGCCGGGTGCCTGGGTGTGCACGAACCGTACGACGCGCTTCCACGCCTCGGCCTGCCAGCCGGTGTAGAGGCCCGCGCAGCCGGGGGTGATGCGGCCCTCGGGGCTGACGCACACCATCTCGGTCATCACCAGGCCGGCGCCGCCGAGGGCGCGGGCGCCGAGGTGGACGAGGTGGAAGTCGCCGGGAACGCCGTCGGTGGCGGAGTACATGTCCATCGGGGACACCACGACGCGGTTGCGCAGGGTCAGTCCGCGCAGCCGGAACGGGGTGAACATGGGGGGTGTGCCCGGTGGGCAGCCGAAGTCGCGTTCCACGGCCTCGGTGAAGGAGGCGTCGCGCAGCCGCAGGTTGCCGTGGGTGACGCGGCGGCTGCGGGTGAGCAGGTTGAACGCGAACTGGCGGGGCGGCTGGTCGAGGTAGAGGCCGATGTTCTCGAACCATTCGAGGCTGGCGCGGGCGGCCCGCTGTGTGGAGGCGACGACGGGCTTGCGTTCGGCCTCGTAGGCGGCGAGCGCGGCGGGGACGTCGGGCTGTTCGGTCAGGCAGGCGGCGAGCGCGAGGGCGTCCTCGACGGCGAGTTTGGTGCCGGAGCCGATGGAGAAGTGGGCGGTGTGGGCGGCGTCCCCGAGGAGGACGACGTTGCCGTGCGACCAGTGCTCGTTGACGACGGTGCGGAAGCTGGTCCAGGCGGACTTGTTGGACTTCAGGGTGCGTCCGCCGAGGGCGTCGGCGAAGATCTTGGCGCAGCGTGCGACGGACTCCTGCTCGTCGAGTTCGTCGAACCCGGCGGCCCGCCAGACCTCTTCGCGCATCTCGACGATGACGGTCGAGGCGCCGGATTGATCCTGTGGCCCGGAGGGCCTCGTCGAGGGGTGGCGGTCGGGTGACGGGCGGGAATAGGGGTAGCCGTGCAGCTGCATCACGCCGTGCTCGGTCTCGGCGATCTCGAAGCGGAAGGCGTCGAAGGCGAAGTCGGCGGCGAGCCAGATGTAGCGGCAGCGGTGGGTGGCCACATGGGGGCGGAACACATGGCTGTAGGTGTCGCGGATGGTGCTGTGCACACCGTCGGCGGCGACGACGAGGTCATGGGTGGCGGCCAGCCGGTCCACGTCCGGGGCCTCGGAGCGGAACCGGAGCTCGACGCCGAGGTCGCGGCACCGGTCGTGCAGGATCTGCAGGAGGCGTTTCCTGCCGAGGGCGGCGAAGCCGTGTCCGCCGGAGGTGTGGCGGGTGCCGGCGTGCACGATGTCGATGTCGTCCCAGCGGACGAAGTGTTCCTGGAGGGCGGTGTGCACCACGGGGTCGGCGTGCTCGATGCCGCCGAGGGTCTCGTCGGAGAGGACCACGCCGAAGCCGAAGGTGTCGTCGGGGGCGTTGCGCTCCCAGACGGTGACCTGGCGGGCGGGGTCGAGGCGCTTGAGGAGCGCCGCCGCGTAGAGGCCGCCGGGGCCGCCGCCGACGACGGCGACCCGCAGGGGGCTGTTCTGGACGGCCACGGTCACCGCCCCCGCCACTTGGGAGGCCGCTTCTCGGTGAAGGCGGCGTGGAACTCGGCGTAGTCCTCGCCGTTCATGAGGAGGGCCTGGGTGGAGGCGTCCATCTCGACGGCCGCCGCGAGCGGCATGTCCAGTTCGGCGGTGAGGAGCGCCTTGGTCTGGGCGTACGCGAGGGCGGGGCCGTCGGCCAGGCGGCGGGCCAGGGCCTGGGCGGCCTCGTCGGCCCGCCCTTCCTCGGTCAGCTCGCTGATCAGGCCGATCCGCTCGGCCTCGGGGGCGCGGACCGTGTCGCCGAGCATCAGCAGCCGGGTGGCGTGTCCGAGGCCGACGACGCGGGGCAGCAGGTAGGCGGCGCCCATGTCGCCGCCGGAGAGGCCGACGCGGGTGAAGAGGAAGGCGAACCGGGCGCTGGGGTCGGCGACCCGGAAGTCGGCGGCCAGCGCGAGGACGGCGCCGGCGCCGGCGGCCACGCCGTGCAGGGCCGCGATCACCGGGAACGGGCACTCGCGTACGGCGCGGACGACCTGTCCGGTCATGCGGTTGAAGTCGAGGAGCTGGGCGGTGTCCATGGAGAGGGTGGCGCCGATGATGTCGTCGACGTCGCCGCCGGAGCAGAAGCCGCGGCCCTCGCCGGCCAGGACGAGGGCGCGCACGGCCCGCTCCCGGGACAGTTCGGCGAGCAGGTCGCGCAGGTCGGCGTAGGCGCCGAAGGTGAGCGCGTTGAGCTTGTCGGGGCGGGCCAGGGTGACGGTGGCGACTCCGTCGGTGTGTTCGACCCGCAGATGCTCCCAGTCGGAGGTGCGGGCGGCGGAGCCGGTGAAGGGACTCATGACGTGCGGCCTCCCCAGGGCGGACGGCGGGCACTGCCTCGGTGAGCTCACCCCTTCGAGCTCACTCCCGAAGTTATCACCTGTCTTTGACCGTCGTCACGACCGCGCGATAAGGCGTTCCGGCGCACTCCGCGGCGACGGGCCGTGACCTGCGGCTGTCACATCCGTCACGACTCGTCGACGCGCGTGTAACGGCGGGGCTCCCCCGGCGAGGGCGGGCGCCGGCCTGGGTATGCCGCCCAGCAGCCGGGGCGATGGCCCCGGGCGGTGCCCGCCGGACGCTCGGACGGACGGCGCCGTACCATTCATAAGGTTGAAAGCAGGACAGCCTGCTCATGAACGGACCCGCCTTGCACGATCGCCCCTTGCCCTCCGCCTCCTGGCGTGTCGCACTGCCGCACACCGCCGCGGCCGTGCCGGTCGCGCGCGCCCTGGTCCGTACGGCGCTGGCGGATCTGGAGCATGCGGCGGACAGCGACACCGCGGAGCTGCTGACGGCGGAGCTGGTCGCGAACGCCGTGGAGCACACACCCGGGGACGGCCCGATAGAGCTGGTGGTGGACCTGCACCCGTCGGGCTGCCAGGTCGAGGTCCACGACCCGGACCCGGCGCCGCCGGGCCATCTGACGCGGCCCCTGGTGGAGGAACCCGACCCGTGGCAGGAGCACGGCCGGGGCCTGCTGCTGATCCGGGCGCTCAGCTCGTCGTGCGGCCACCGCCCGACGGCGTCCGGCAAGGCGGTCTGGTTCCGGCTGCCGGTCGTGCCGGCCCAGCGCCGGCCGCACTGACCAGGGGCGCTCAGGCCATCGTCGCCACCAGGACCGCCTTGATCGTGTGCAGGCGGTTCTCCGCCTCGTCGAAGACCACCGAGTGCTCCGACTCGAAGACCTCGTCGGTGACCTCCAGGGACGACAGGCCGTGGGACGCGAAGATCTCCTGGCCGACCTTCGTGCCGAGGTCGTGGAAGGCGGGCAGGCAGTGCAGGAACTTCACGTCCGGGTTGCCCGTGGCCCGCAGCACGTCCATGGTCACGGCGTAGGCGCCGAGGGCGGCGATCCGCTCGTCCCAGACCTCCTTCGGCTCCCCCATGGACACCCAGACGTCGGTGGCGACGAAGTCGGCGCCGAGGACGCCCTCGTCGACCTTCTCGGTGAGGGTGACGCGGGCTCCGCTGACCGCGGCGAGCTCCTGGGCCCGCTCGACGACCGACGCGGCCGGCCAGTACGCCTGCGGGGCGACGATCCGGACGTCCATGCCCAGCAGGGCGCCGGTGATCAGGTAGGAGTTGCCCATGTTGAAGCGGGCGTCGCCCAGGTAGGCGAAGGCGATACCGTTCACGGGCTCGGCGCAGTGCTCGGTCATGGTGAGCACGTCCGCCAGCATCTGGGTGGGGTGCCAGTCGTCGGTGAGGCCGTTGAAGACGGGCACGCCCGAGAACGCGGCCAGCTCCTCGACCTTGGCCTGGCTGTCCCCCCGGTACTCGATCCCGTCGTACATCCGCCCGAGGACCCGCGCGGTGTCCTTCACGGACTCCTTGTGGCCGATCTGGGAGCCCGTGGGGTCCAGGTAGGTCGTGGAGGCGCCCTGATCGGCGGCGGCGACCTCGAAGGCGCAGCGGGTGCGCGTCGACGTCTTCTCGAAGATCAGGGCGATGTTCCGGCCGCGCAGGTACTGGGTCTCGTTCCCGGCCTTCTTGGCCGCCTTCAGCTCGGCGGCCAGCTCGACGAGCCCGAGGAACTCCTCCCGGGTGAAGTCGAGCTCCTTGAGGAAGGGGCGGCCGGCGAGGGCGGTCGGGACAGTCGCCATGGGGGCGCTCCAGAGATGCGGGAAACGTAGACAGTGAAAGTCTATACGACCTTCAGAATTAATATACGGCGACCCCTACGTCGATAGAGCCGTCACGACCACCCCGCCCGCCCGTCTGCCCACGCGCCCGTCCGCCTCCCCGCCCGTCCGCCTCCCCGCCTAGACGGCGTCGCGCTCGATGGGGCAGCTCATGCAGCGCGGGCCGCCCCTCCCCCGGCCCAGCTCGCTGCCCGGGATCTCGATCACCTCGACACCCTGCTTGCGCAGATGCGTGTTGGTGGTGGCGTTGCGCTCGTAGGCGACGACGACTCCGGGCTCGACGGCCAGCACGTTGCAGCCGTCGTCCCACTGCTCCCGCTCGGCGGAGTGCACGTCCTGGGTGGCGGTCAGCACACGGATCTCACTGAGGCCGAGAGCGGCGGCGATCGCGCGGTGCATGTGCTCCGGCGGATGGTCGGTGACCTTCAGCTCCTTGTCGGCGGCGCCCGGTTCGATCGTGTAGGAGCGGAGCATGCCGAGGCCGGCGTACTGGGTGAAGACGTCTCCGTCGACCTGGGTCATCACGGTGTCGAGGTGCATCAGTGCCCGCCGCTTGGGCATGTCGAGGGCGACGATCGTACGGGCCGACCCGGCGGCGAACAGCTTGTGGGCGAGCATCTCGACGGCCTGCGGGGTGGTGCGCTCGCTCATGCCGATGAGGACCGCGCCGCTGCCGATGACCAGGACGTCGCCGCCCTCGATGGTGGACGGGTAGTCGGCCTGCCCCTCGGACCAGACGTGGAAGTCCTCGTCCCGGAAGAGCGGGTGGTGCCGGTAGATCGCCTCGAAGTGCACGGTCTCGCGCTGCCGGGCGGGCCAGCGCATCGCGTTGACGGAGACGCCGTCGTAGATCCAGGCGGAGGTGTCCCGGGTGAACAGGTGGTTGGGCAGCGGCGCGAGGAGGAAGTCGTCGAGCTCCATGACGTGGAAGCGCACCGAGATCGGCTCGGCGTGGGCGTCCAGGAACTCGCGCTTGGTCATGCCGCCGACGAGCGCCTCGGCGAGCTCGGGCGCGGGCAGCCCTTCGAAGGCGGCACGGAGGTGGTCGGTGGCGAGCACCCCGTACTCCTTCTCGTCGAAGACCCGGTCGAGGACGAGCTTCCGGGCCGCCGGGATCTCCAGGGCCTCGGTGAGCAGGTCGCCGAACAGGTGGACCTCGACCCCCCGGTCGCGCAGCACGTCCGCGAACCCGTCGTGCTCGGCGCGCGCCCGGCGCACCCAGAGCACGTCGTCGAAGAGCAGGGCGTCCTTGTTGCTGGGGGTGAGCCTTTTGAGCTCCAGATCGGGCCGGTGAAGGATGACGCGGCGCAGCCGCCCGGCCTCGGAGTCGACATGCAGTCCCATGCCTCCATCCTGGCCAAAGAGGCCCGCGTTCACCCCCTCCTTACGCAGGACTTCTTCTCGTCCTCTTGACGACAAGTGGCGGGAGCGCTTATCGTCGTCATGACGAGAAAGAGGGGGCAGGCTTCATGGCCGACATCACCCGGCGCCTGGGCTGGCGCCATCTGCGCGGTGCGCCCACCGCGCACGTCCGCCACCACCGCGGCGGAAAGCTGCTGCACGACGGCCCCGGCCTCAGCTTCTGGTACCGGGCGCTGACCGCCGCGCTCTCCGAGGTCCCCGTCGACGACCGGGAACTGGCGATGACGTTCCACGCCCGCACGTCCGACTTCCAGGACGTGGCCGTGCAGGCGACCGTCACCTATCGGATCAGCGACCCCGCCGTCGCGGCGGCCCGCCTGGACTTCTCCATCGACCCGGACACGGGCGTCTGGCGGGGCGCCCCGCTGGAGCAGCTCGGGACGCTCCTGACGGAGACGGCCCAGCAGCACGCCCTGGACGTCCTGGCCCGTACGCCGCTGGCGGCGGCCCTGGCCGACGGGGTCAGCGCGGTGCGGGAGCGGATCGCGGCCGGACTGGCCGGGGAGCCCCGGCTGCCGGAGACGGGCATCGAGGTCGTCGCCGTGCGGGTGGTGGCCCTGCGCCCCGAGCCCGAGGTGGAGCGGGCGCTGCGTACCCCGGCCCGGGAGCAGATCCAGCAGGAGGCGGACCGGGCGACGTACGAACGGCGGGCGGTGGCCGTCGAGCGGGAGCGCGCGATCGCCGAGAACGAGCTGGCCAGCCAGATCGAACTCGCGCGCCGCGAGGAGCAGTTGGTCGACCAGCGCGGCACCAACGCCCGCCGGGAGGCCGAGGAGGGCGCCGCCGCTGACGCCGTGCGCGCCGAGGCGGAGGCGGCCCGCACGGTACGGCTCGCGGACGCGGAGGCGGCCCGGACCGTACGGCTCGCGGAGGCGGAGGCCACCCGGTCCGTGCGGCTCGCGAAGGCCGAGGCCGAGGGGGCGCGCGAGGTCGGCGAGGCGCGGGCGCAGGCCCAGGCGGCCTGGCTGCGGGTGCACGCCGACGTGGACGTGGCGACCCTGCACGCGCTCACCGGGACCCGGCTGGCGGAGAACCTGCCGCGGATCGACAGCGTGACCGTGACGCCGGATCTGCTGACCGGGCTGCTCAGCCGGCTGGGAGCGCGGGAGTGAGCCTCGCGCCCCGGGTGGTCCTCGTCCACCGCACCACCGAGTACGAGGAGCTGGTGGCCCGGCACGGCACGCACGGCCAGGCCGCCTTCTTCCTCTCCTCGCGCGGCCGGGACATCGAGGAGATCGCGGACCGGCACCACCGCACCCGCCGGGCGCTGGCCGAGGTGGCGGCGGCGATCCCGCTGACCTGGCGGCAGGCCCGGGTGGAGCGCGCCGACCTGGACCGCTTCCTGTTCGCGCCGGAGGACGTGGTGGTCGTCGTCGGGCAGGACGGGCTCGTCGCGAACGTCGCCAAGTACCTCGCCGGGCAGCCGGTGGTGGGCATCGACTCCGACCCGGGCCGCAACCCCGGTGTGCTGGTGCGGCACCGCCCGAGCGACGCGGCGGCCCTGCTGGCGGCCACGCAGGCCCGCACGGCCCGCTGCGACGAGCTGACCATGGTCGAGGCCGTCACCGACGACACCCAGCGCCTGGTGGCGCTGAACGAGATCTACCTGGGCGCCGCCGGACACCAGACGGCCCGCTACCGCCTGGGCCTGGAGGACGACGGGGGTGTCGTCGAGGCCCAGGCCTCGTCCGGGGTGATCGTCGGGACGGGCACCGGGGCGACCGGCTGGCTCCGGTCGGTGTGGCAGGAGCGGGGAGGGCGGCCGGCGCTGCCCTCCCCGACGGAGGAGCGCCTGCTGTGGTTCGTGCGGGAGGCATGGCCGTCCCCCGCCACCGGGACGTCCCTGGTGGCGGGGGAACTGGCCGCCGCGGGGCGGCTCACGTTGACCGTCGAGTCCGAACGGCTGGTGGCGTTCGGGGACGGCATGGAGTCGGACGCCGTGGAGCTGACGTGGGGGCAGACGGTCCGGGTCGGGGTGTGCCCGGACCGGCTGCGCCTCGCCGGCTGAACGTCACAGCCGCGGGTCGACCGGCTCCGACTCCAGCGCCAGCACCCCGAACACCGCCTCGTGCACCCGCCACAGCGGCTCGCCCCCGGCCAGCCGGTCCAGGGCCTCCAGACCGAGCGCGTACTCGCGCAGGGCGAGGGAGCGCTTGTGGTTCAGGAACCGGTTGCGCAGCCGCTCCAGGTTCTCCGGGCGCGTGTACTCCGGACCGTAGATGATCCGCAGGTACTCGCGTCCGCGGCACTTGACGCCGGGCTGGACCAGCCGGCCCCGCCCGTCGCGCACCACCGCGCCGAGCGGCTTGACGACCATGCCCTCGCCGCCGCGCCCCGTCATCTCCAGCCACCAGTCGACGCCCGCCCGGACCGACTCCGGGTCACCGGTGTCGATGTACAGGCGCCGGGTGGTCCGCAGCAGGCCGCTCCCGTCGTGCTCCACGAGCCGGTCGAGGAGCGCGAGCTGCTCGTCGTGCGGGAGCGCGGCGAGGCTGCGGCCCTGGACCGCGAGGAGCTGGAAGGGCGCGAGGCGCACGCCGTCCAGGCCGTCCGTCGTCCAGCAGTAGCGGCGGTACGCCTCGGTGAACGCGGCCGCGTCCGAGGCCCGTTCCCGCTGGCGGGCCAGCAGCGCGGAGACGTCGACGCCCCGCCCGGCGGCGCCCTCCAGCGCGGCGAGCGCACCGGGGAACACCGCTCCGGCCGCCGCGCCGACCGCCGCGTACTGCGAGCGCAGCAGCCCGGCGGCCTTCAGCGACCACGGCATCAGCTCGGCGTCGAGCAGCAGCCAGTCGGTCTCCAGCTCGCTCCAGAGGCCGGCCTCGCCGGCGGCCGTGCGGAGCCGGTCCAGGATCGACTCCGTCATCGCCGGGTCGTCGAAGAACGGGCGGCCCGTGCGGGTGTAGAGGGAGCCGGTCACGCCGTCCTCCACGCCGAAGTGCCGGCGCGCCGCCTCGGCGTCGCGGCACACCAGGGCCACGGCCCGCGAGCCCATGTGCTTCTCCTCGCACACGACCCGCTCGACGCCGTCCGCCGCGTACTGCGCGAACGCCTCCGCCGGGTGCTCGAGGTAGCCGTCGACCGCCGAGGTCGCCGTGGGCGCCATGGTCGGCGGCAGGTACGGCAGCAGCCGCGGGTCCACGGCGAAGCGGCTCATGACCTCCAGGGCCGCCGCCGCGTTCTCCTCGCGGATCGCGACCCGCCCGTGGTGACGGGTCTCCACCACCCGGCGTCCGTGCACGTCCGCCAGGTCGAGCGGACGGCCGTCCTGCCCGCCCGGCGCCTCGGTGCGCAGCGGCTTGGCCGGCTCGTACCAGACCTGCTCGGCGGGTACGTCGACCAGCTCGCGCTCCGGCCAGCGCAGCGCGGTCAGCTTGCCGCCGAAGACGGCACCGGTGTCCAGGCAGATGGTGTTGTTCAGCCAGGTCGCTTCGGGGACCGGGGTGTGGCCGTACACCACGGCCGCGCGGCCCCGGTAGTCCTCCGCCCACGGGTAGCGCACCGGCAGCCCGAACTCGTCGGTCTCACCGGTGGTGTCGCCGTACAGGGCGTGCGAGCGGACCCGTCCGGAGGTGCGGCCGTGGTACTTCTCGGGCAGACCGGCGTGGCAGACGACGAGCCTTCCGCCGTCCAGCACGTAGTGGCTGACGAGCCCGTCGATGAACTCCCGGACCTCGGCGCGGAACTCCTCGCTCTCCCCTTCCATCTGCGCGATCGTCTCGGCGAGTCCGTGCGTGTGCTGGACGTTGCGGCCCTTGAGGAAACGGCCGTACTTGTTCTCGTGGTTGCCGGGCACGCACAGCGCGTGGCCCGACTTCACCATGCCCATCACGCGCCGCAGGACGCCGGGGCTGTCCGGGCCGCGGTCGACGAGGTCGCCGACGAAGACGGCGGTGCGGCCCTCGGGGTGCGCGCCGTCCCCGTAGCCCAGCTTGCCGAGCAGCGCGTCCAGTTCGGACGCGCAGCCGTGCACGTCGCCGATGATGTCGAACGGTCCGGTGAGGTGGGTGAGGTCGTTGAAGCGTTTCTCGGTGACGACGGTGGCGTGCTCGACCTCGTCGGTGCCGCGCAGGACGTGCACCTTGCGGAAGCCCTCGCGCTCCAGGTGCCGCAGGGAGCGGCGCAGTTCGCGGATGTGCCGCTGGATGACGCGGCGCGGCATGTCGGCGTGGTCGGTGCGGGCCGCGTTGCGCTCGGCGCACACCTCCTCGGGCACGTCGAGCACGATGGCTATGGGGAGCACGTCGTACCGCTTGGCGAGCTCGATGAGCTGCCGTCGCGCGTCCTGCTGCACGTTGGTGGCGTCGACGACCGTGCGGCGGCCGGCCGCCAGGCGCTTGCCCGCGATGTAGTGCAGGACGTCGAAGGCGTCCCGGCTGGCGCTCTGGTCGTTCTCGTCGTCGGCGACGAGGCCCCGGCAGAAGTCGGAGGAGATCACCTCGGTGGGCTTGAAGTGCCGGCGGGCGAACGTCGACTTGCCGGAGCCGGAGGCGCCGACGAGGACGACGAGGGAGAGGTCGGTGACGGGCAGGACCCGCCCGTTCGTGGTCTCGGTGCCGGTCCCGGTCATGCGGCCTTCGCCTCCTTCTTCCCGTCGGTCACGTCACGTACGAACACGGCCATCTGCGTCGGCGGCCCCACCTCGGGGTCGTCGGGTCCCACCGGTACGAACTCCACTCCGTAGCCGTGCCGTTCGGCGACGGCCCCGGCCCAGGCGCGGAACTCCTCGCGCGTCCACTCGAACCGGTGGTCGCCGTGCCGGACGTGCCCGGCGGGCAGGCTCTCCCAGCGGACGTTGTACTCGACGTTCGGGGTGGTCACGAGGACGGTGCGGGGGCGGGCCGCCCCGAACACCGCGTACACCAGGGCGGGCAGCCGGGGCGGGTCGACGTGCTCGACGACCTCGCTGAGCACGGCCGCGTCGTACCCCTTGAGCCGGCTGTCGGTGTAGGCGAGGGAGCCCTGGAGGAGCTTCACGCGCGCGGCCTGCCGCTCCCCCATCCGGTCCAGCTTCAGCCGCCGCCCGGCGATCGTGAGCGCCCGCACGGACACGTCGACGCCGACGATCTCGGTGTACGCCGGGTCCTTGAGCAGCGCCTGCACCAACTGGCCCTGCCCGCAGCCCAGGTCGAGCACGCGTGTGGCGCCGGCCGCCCGCAGCGCGGTGAGGACGGCCTCGCGGCGCTGCACGGCGAGCGGGGCCGGCTTCTCCTCGGCCTCCGTCTCCTCGGCGACCGCGTTGTCGATCTCCTCGACCTCGCTGTCGTCGGTCTCGGCGAGCCGGACCAGCTCCAGCCGCTCCATCGCCGCGCGGGTCAGGGACCAGCGGCGTGAGAGGTAGCGGCTGGTGATCAGCTTCTGCTCGGGGTGGTCCGGCAGCCAGCCCTCACCGGCGCGCAGCAGCTTGTCGACCTCGTCGGGGGCGACCCAGTAGTGCTTGGCGTCGTCGAGGACGGGAAGCAGCACGTACAGGTGCCGCAGGGCCTCGGCGAGGGTCAGCGTGGCCGACTGAAGGACGAGCCGGACGTAGCGCGAGTCGCCCCACTCGGGGAACCTCTCGTCCAGCGGCACCGGCTCGGCGGAGACGTCCCAGCCGAGCGGTTCGAACAGACGCCGTACGAGGGCGGCGCCGCCCCGCGCGGGCAGCGACGGCACCTCGACGCGCAGCGGCAGCGGACGGTCGGGCAGCTCCGGGCGGGCGGTGCACACGCCCCGCATCGCGCTGGAGAACACCGCGCTCAGCGCCACGGCCAGCAGCGAGGAGGCCGCGTACGGACGGTCGTTGACGTACTGCGCGAGCGCGGCGTCGGGGGCGCCGCCCCGTCCCTTGCCCTTGCCGCGCCGGACCAGCGCCACCGCGTCGACCTCCAGCAGCAGCGCCGCGGTGCAGCGCTCGGCGTCCGCCTCCGGGTAGAGCACGTGGGCCGTGCCGAACGAGGTGGAGAACGCCTGCGCCTTCTCGGGATGCTTGTGCAGCAGGTAGCCGAGATCGGTGGCCGGGCGCTCCGGGGTGCCGGTGGTGGTGAGGGTCAGGAACACGGTGGATGACCTTGACGTAGTGGTCTGAACTGCGGATACGCACACCGTATCGAGCGGGCGCCGACGGCACCCGGGAATTTCGGGCGCACGACGACGCCCCGGGGACCCGTCGTTCCCCGGGGCGTGCGGACGCGGTGTCCGTGGTGCCGCTACGACAGCTGCGACTGGACCTGCGCGGAGATCAGCTCCAGGTGGTCCAGGTCGTGCAGGTCGAGCACCTGGAGGTAGATCCGCTGCGAGCCGGCCTCCTGGTAGCGGCCGATCTTCTCCACGACCTCGGCGGGCGACCCGGCCAGCCCGTTCGCCTTGAGCTCGTCGACCTCGCGGCCGATGGCGGCGGCGCGGCGGGCGACCTCCTGGTCGTCCTTGCCGACGCAGACGACGAGGGCGTTCGAGTAGACGAGGTCCTCGGGACGGCGGCCGGCGGCGCGGACGGCTTCGCGCACCCGGCCGAACTGCCGCTCGGAGTCCTCGATGGAGGCGAACGGCATGTTGAACTCGTCGGCGTACCGGCCCGCGAGGCGCGGCGTGCGGGTGGCGCCGTGGCCGCCGATGAGCACCGGGATCCGGTCCTGGGCGGGCTTGGGCAGGGCGGGCGAGTCGGTGAGCGTGTAGTACTCGCCCCGGAAGTCGAAGGTCTCGCCGAGCTTGGTCTCCCACAGGCCCGTGACGATGGCGAGCTGCTCCTCCAGCCGCCCGAACTTCTCCTTCGGGAAGGGGATGCCGTACGCCTTGTGCTCCTCCTCGAACCAGCCCGCGCCCAGACCGAGTTCGACGCGTCCGCCGGACATCTGGTCGACCTGGGCGACCTGGATGGCGAGCACACCGGGCAGCCGGAAGGTGCCGGCGGTCATCAGGGTGCCGAGGCGGATGCGCCGGGTCTCGCGGGCGAGGCCGGCGAGCGTGATCCAGGCGTCGGTGGGGCCGGGCAGGCCGTCCACATCGCCCATCTTCAGATAGTGGTCGGAGCGGAAGAAGGCGTCGAACCCGAGGTCCTCGGTGGCCTTCGCCACGGTCAGCAGCGTCTCGTAGGTCGCCCCCTGCTGGGGCTCGGTGAAGATGCGGAGATCCATGCCCCCATCCTGCACGCCCGCGCGCGCTCCGGCCGCCCGGGGCCCCGCGCCCTCCCGTGCCACGGTCGGGTGAATCCCGTCGGTGCCGTGGACGTCCGCCGCCCTGCCGGTGACCGGCCCGGACGATGATCGTTGGCCCGGTCGGAGCCGGACCGCCCGGCTCCCTCACCGGCCCGCCGGCGCCGGGGTGTCCTGTGTCGGCCCACTGCCGTTGGGGGGGCCGCGGGCCGGAGGAGGCCGTCGTGTCCGAGGAGTTCGAGCCACCGGCGGGTGGCGGGGGGACCGGTCGCCCGAAAGGGCTGCTGGAGCAGATGGAGGAACTGATGGCGGCCCTGAACGCCGACCTGTCGGCACTGGACGCCGACCTCCAGGCGACGGGGGCCGCACTCCGGAGTGTGCCACCGGGGGCGGAGGACGGGACCACCTGACGGAACCTTCGGGTCCCGGCTGCGTTGCCCCTGCGGGATCAGCCTGCCTCCCTCTCCGCCAGGACCTCGTCGCGGTCCGCGAGTCTGCGGAGCATCTCCAGGACCCGGTCGCGGGATTCGTCGGCGGCGTCGATGGCCTCCATACAGCGCCAGTACGTCGTCTCGTCGTCGGCGGAGCTGGCCACGCCGACCAGCGCGATCCCGGCCTCGCCCAGCAGGCTGCCGAGGTTCATCAGGGCCTGCCGCGCGTCGCCCAGCTCGGTGAGCTGGGCGGCGCGTAACGCACCCTCCGCGAGGTCCGGGATCTCCAGGACGCCGCAGCCGCGGCCCGCGAGCTCGGTCAACCCGATGGCCTCCCCGCGCAGTTCGGGCGGCCCGTAGACGGCGAGCCGACTGCCGATGGCCTGCGCGAGCGCCTGGGCCTGCCACACCTCGGTCATGATGTCCGGCGCGCCGCCGCTTCCCGCCAGCGCTCGCCTGCTGTTCACGATCAGCCGCACCGCGTCCATCGCAGTCCCCGTCCGTCTGGACGCGCTGCCCACACGTCCACCTGAACTCCGAACTCACCTGTTCATTACCCAGAGTGAAGGGCGTTGAGACGAAAAGCCAGAGGAAGACGGAAATCTGCGGACAACTTTTCGGATACGGAGCACCGCATCACCACGGAGAGTGAAAGTGGAACTATTTACTCAGCGGGCGGGGGAACCTCGCCGGGGCGCGGGAACCTCCGCTCGTTCCGGTCGATCTTCGCGTCCAGCGCGGCGAGCGGGTCGACACCGAGCACCTCGCACAGCTGGAGCAGATACGCCAGCACGTCCGCGACCTCGTCCCGCACCCGGGCAGCCGTACCGGCGTCGTCCATGACCCGGGCGGACTGCTCCGGGGTCAACCACTGGAAGATCTCCTGCAGTTCGGCGGCCTCCACGCCGAGCGCGGAGACGAGGTTCTTCGGCGTGTGGTACGGCTGCCAGTCGCGCGCGGCCGCGAACTCCACGAGCCTGCGCTGGAGTCCGGCGACATCAAGAGGTTCGGTCACGGCTCCAGGTGTACCACCGTCACGCCGTCCGTCTCCCCGAGGCCCGAGGGGTCGCTCACCGACCCCACCAGCCGGATGTGCCCCCGCGCCCCCATGCGGGCCGCCAGGCCGGTCAGCTCCGCGCGCTGCACGGGGTCCAGGCCGCGGTCGAGGCCGTCCGCGAGGACACCCAGCGTCTGCAGGGCGACGGGCACCTCGCGCACCGGGTCGACCTCCAGGACGCCGGGCCCGGTCAGCAGCACCAGGGACAGCGCGAGGTAGCGCAGTTCGCCGTGGCCGAGCCGGCCGAGCGGGGTGCGGACGCCGTCACCCCGGTCGAGCAGCCCCCGGACCGTCCCGCCGGCCAGCAGTTCGGCGGCGACGTCGGTCACCGGGCCGGCGCATCCGGCGCGGGCGGCGGCGACGAGCCGGGCGTGCCGTCGTGTGCACTCGGAGCGCGTGCGCCACACGACGTCGGCGAGGTTGTCGCAGCCGCTGAGCAGCCGGCCGGAGCCGACCGGGACCTCGGCCCGCATCCGCTCGGGCCGGGGGTCGCAGGCGAAGACCGAGCGCAGGGCCACCACCAGCTGTTCGGCCGCGGCGAGGACCCGCCGCTGTCCGTCGGTGGTGCCGGCCACCCGCAGGGGCAGCAGCGCGGTGCCGAGCCGGTCGTCCGGGAGCGGGGCCCGCGTCACCGGGGTCTGCCCGGCCGTGTGCCAGGCTGCCTGCACGCTGCGCCGGCCGGGATCGCGCAGGGCCGTCTCCAGCAGGACGACACCGCCCGCTGTCAACCGCTCCCCCACGATGCGCGGTTCGGGCTCCGCCTGCACCGCCACGTCGAGCCGCACCGGCCCCTCCGGGCCGTCGGCGGTGCAGCCGATCCGGAAGCCGCGCCGCCGCTGGGCGTCCGGGCGTGCCCGTTCCGGGACGCAGGCCGTGGGGTCGGGGAACGCCTCCTCGACGGTGCGGCCGCCGGCGAGCGCGGCCAGTGCCCCGTACGCCCGCAGCGCGGTCGTCTTGCCGGACCCGCTGGGTCCCACGAAGAACGTGCACGGGCCGAGCGGGAAGACGGCCCTGCGGTGCCCGGCGAAGGCGGACAGCCGCAGCTCGACGACGTGGGGCCGGGGCGGGTCCGGCGGGCCGTCGCCCGGATGCTCCTCGGCGAGATGCTCCTCGGCGGGATCGGCTGCCGGCGACGGTCCCGGCCGGTGTGCCGCGACCCCCGTCCGACGGCCCTGGGGCGGCACGGACACGGCACCGGAGACAGAGGAAAGGCCCATGTCGGGGACCGTAGAGCCGCCGTCCTCAGGCGAACCGTTCCACCCGCGCGGGCTTCCTACGAAAGGGGTACGGCACCGCGCCGCGGGCGCGGTGTCTCACGCGCCGGGGACGCCGGCCGTCTCCATCAGTCCGCTCACCTCGGTGCCGGGCGGGGTCAGCAGGAACACGTTGCGGTCGACGCGGTGCATACCGCTGCCCAGGCCGAAGACGACGCCCGTGCTGAAGTCGAGGACCCGCTTGGCGACCTCGTTCTCGGCGCTCGTCAGGTCCAGCAGTACCGGGATGCCCGCCATCAGGGTCTCCGCGACCTCGCGGGCGTCCCCGAACACGTTGACCCGCAGGACGACGAAACGCCGGCGCGGCTCCGTCACCGCCTCCGGCATCGCACGGTGGTCCACCGCCGACGGCCAGGCGTCACGCCCTCGCAAAGGCACGACCTGGGCGAGCCCCGCCCACTGTTCATCGGTGACGTCGTAGCTGTTCACCGGCTCACCCCGACCTGACTCGCCCTCAATGCCTGCACCAGCCAATTCTTACGCCAAGTCACCCGTTCGGCCCAACACCGACACGGCCCGCGACCGAATCGGGCCCGTTCCGGCCGGGCCCGGAGGGCGTCGGCGTCGGCGCCGGGACGGGCGGCCCGGCACGGGTACCCGGAGTGCCCGGACCCTTGCCCGGCCCGCGTGCGACTCCGCCGGACGGGTGTCAGACTGATGGCTCGGGCCGGGCAGTCCGTGGCGGAGCGCCCGGGTATGGGCGGGAAAGTCCAGCGAACACACGGACCACCCGGGTATGCGCGCTGCTTCTGGCTCGTTTCGGACGTAGGGACGGCGGTGAACTCCTGTGACAGCGAGCGACGAGGCGGAAGCGGTTTCCCCAGTGTCAGGAGGGCCCGCCGGGCAGACCGTCGTGGTCGTGGGCGGCAGTTCCGGCATCGGCCTGGAGACCGCCCGGCAGGTGCGGGCGGCCGGCGGCGACGTGATCCTCACGGCCCGCGATCCCGGGCGTCTGGAGCGGGCGGCCGAGGAGCTGGAGCCGTTGAGCACGGCCGCGTTCGACGCGATGGACGCCGACCGTCTGGAGGGGTTCCTGCGGGACCTGCCCGGACAGGTCGACCATGTCCTGGTGACGGCGGGCAGCCCTTCGTACACACCGCTCGCCGATCTCGACCTGAGCGCGGGCGGACGGGACTTCGGCGGGCGGCTGGCGATGCTGCTCGCGGCGGGGCGGGCCTGCCGGGACAAGGTCAGGCCCGGCGGGACGCTGCTGTTCATCGGCGGGACCGGTGCCCGCCGCCCCGGCCCCGGCATGGCCGTGATCGGCGCGCTCACCGCGGCCCTGCCCGCGCTGGCGGCGAACCTGGCCGTGGAGATCGCCCCGGTACGGGTGAACCTCCTCGCCGCCGGCTTCGTGGACACGCCCCTGTCCGCGTCCCTCCTGGGGGAGCAACTGGAGGCGCGCCGCGAGGAGTTGCGCCGGACACTGCCCATCGGGCGGGTCGTCGGACCCGGCGACATCGCCTCCCTCGCGCTGCACATCATGGCCAACGGCGCCCTCACCGGCGCCACCTACGACATCGACGGCGGTCAGCAGCTCGTCGCGCACTGAGACGTACGGCGTACCGCGTACGGCCGGACGCGACCGTCGTCCGTCCGTGCCGTCGCCCTCCGAGACGGGAGCCCCACAGCATGGACATGAAACTCGAGGTCGTCGTGGTGCCGGTGTCCGACGTCGACCGGGCGAAGGACTTCTACACGGCGCTGGGCTGGCGGCTCGACGCGGACGTGCCCACGGACGACACGTTCCGGGTGGTGCAGATGACCCCTCCGGGCTCACCGGCGTCGGTCATCTTCGGCACCAACGTGACCGAGCAGGCACCCGGCACGGCACGCGGTCTGCACCTGGTGGTCGACGACATCGAGGCGGCCCACACCGAGCTGAAACGCCACGGCGCCGACCCGAGCGAGATCTTCCACGACGCCGGGGGCGTCTTCCACCACGGCGGCACGGACGCGCGGGTGCCGGGCCCCGACCCGCAGCGCGGCAGCTACGGCTCCTTCCTGTCGTTCAGCGATCCCGACGGGAACGGGTACGTGCTCCAGGAGATCACCACCCGGCTGCCGGGCCGTCTGGACCCCGCGACCACGGCGTACGCGTCGGCCGACGACCTGGCGGGCGCCCTGCGCCGGGCCGCCGCCGCACACGGCGAGCACGAGGCGCGCACCGGCGCGGAGGACCCCGACTGGCCGGACTGGTACGCCCGGTACATGGTCGCCGAGCAGTCGGGAGCGGAACTCCCGCAGTGACGTGACCACGTGACCACGGGTCCCGCGCTCAGGACCGTTCGTCGAGCAGCCCTGCGAAGGCCGCGGCGACGCGGGCGACGGCGTGGTCGTCGTCCCGGGACAACCGGCCCAGGACCTCGCGCACGCCGGGCCCGGGCAGTTCGACGAGCGCCTGCATCAGACGGACACGGGTCGCGGAGTCGGCGCCGGGCGCGGTGAGTTCGCCGGTCAGGGCGGTCAGGGCGCGTGCGGCGCACGCCGGGTCCTCGGACAGTGCGCCGAGGATCTCCGCCGCGTCGACGTCGTTGACGCCGTCGACCACCATGGCGACGAGCACGGGTACGGCCGCGGTCTCACCCTGCCGGCCCAGCGCGAGGGCGGCCGGGCGGCGGACCGCCGGATCGGGGTCGGCGAGTGCTTCCCGTAGAGCGGCCGCCGCCTCGGGGACCTCGGCCAGGTCGGCGAGCGCCCGCGCGGCCCGCCGCCGGACGGCGGGCTCCCCCTCGCGCACGGCGGCGGTCAAGGCGCTCACTCCCGCGTCGCCGGCCCGGGCGAGCGCCCAGCGCAGGGCACCCGACACCACCGGGTCGGGCTCGGCCAGGACGGCCTTGGCCAGCACCTCGGCGGGGACGGGGACGTCGTCCTGCCGGGCGAGGACGGCCTGCTGCCGGCGCGCCGCGTCGGGCGAGTCCAGGCCGTGCAGGAGGGCGACGACACCGAGGACGTCCTGCCAGTCCGCGGGCGCCGAGGCGTCGATGGCGCGGAGCCGTTCGAGCAGTTCCCGTTCCCGGTCCAGCCGCTCCTGCGTCCAGCGGATGAGGTCGCCGACCAGGGCGGCCGGGGTGAAGTCCGGGTCCCGCAGCGCCTGCGCGACCTGCTGGAGCGAGAGGCCGAGGGAGCGCAGGCTCTCCACGTGGAAGATCCGGCGGACGTCCTCGGCGGAGTATTCGCGGTAGCCGCCCACGGTCCGGCCGGTGGGCCGCACCAGCCCGAGGGCGTCGTAGTGCCGCAGCATCCGCGCACTCACCCCGGAGCGGCGGGCGACCTCACCGATCAGCACGGGCCGGTCCCCTGGGCGGCCGTCGGGGCCGGGGCTGGCCGTGCGGCCCTCTCGGGGCCGAGGGCGACGATCCGCCGGGCCTCGTCCACCGCCGCGTCGAAGCCGGTATCCGGCCGTTCGCGGAGCACTTCGGTGGCGGCGGCGTGCGTGGCGACCGCCGGTTCTGGGTCCGCGGCGGCCCGCTCCACGACGGGCCTGGTCACGTCCCCGAGGTCGATGAGCGCGCGGCTCAGGCTCAGCCGTACGGCCCGGTCGCCGCGGCCGAGCTGCCGGACCAGTTCACCGGCCAGATCCGCCCGGGTCTCCTCGTCGTCCGGCGCGAGGGCGACCGTGACACGCCAGGCGGTCCGTGCCACCTCGTCGTCCGGGTCGTGCAGCAGCGGGCGCGGGATCCAGGTCCAGGCGCTCCTGTCGCCGATCTTGGAGAGCGTGTGCAGGGCCTGGGCGCGCGCCTGGGCACGGTCGGCGTCGAGTTCCCCGCGGACCCGGGCCAGCACCGGCCCGGACGGCAGGCGGGTCAGGGCCCAGGACAGCATGTCCCGTACGAAGAAGTCCGGTTCGACCGCGCAGCGCTCGACCAGGGCGTCCAGCAGGCCGGGGTCGGGAGACGAACCGGCGGCCAGGGCCGCCTTGAGCCGGACCGACGGGTCGTCGGCGCCCAGGGCGACGGTCAGGCGGGCGGTGTGCGGGGTCGTGTGTGTCGGGTCGATCGGGACCACCTCCTGCACCCAGGGGACACCTTGTCACGGTGTCAAGGTCAAGGCCGACGGTCCGCGCGACGGGTGCGGTGACCTCCGCGCACGTCCGCCGGCGACCACGGCGGATTCCGCCGCCGGCGCGGCGGAGCGCCCGCTCGGTGAGCCACGAGGCGGGTGAGCCACGAGGCGGGTGAGCCACGAAATCGGGCGGGTCCCGGCCACCGGCGAGGCGTATGCCCGGCCTGTCCACCACGAGACGGGGGTGACGTCCCTGACGGTGACGGCGGCCCCGCGGCGCCTCAGGCCGTGACCTGGCTCAAAGGGTGACGTCTGCGGACCCGTCCCAGGCCGTCGTCATGATGTGGCGGGTGCGGTCGCGCAGCAGCTGGTGGGTGCGGTCGTGGTCGTTGCGCGGGTGCCACGCCATGCCGACGGTCAGGGGTGGCAGTTCCAGCGGGATCGGGAAGGTGTGCAGTCCGAGCGTGCGCAGCATGGACCGGCCGAGTCCGGCCGGGGCGACGCCGACGACGTCGGTCTCGCGGGTCAGGAACAGGGCGGTCGCCACGCTGGGGACCACCGCGACCACGCGCCGGCTCAACCCGGCCTCGGCGAGCCGCTCGTCGATGGGGCCGTGCGCCCGGCCGCGCCGGGACACCACGACGTGGTCGGCGGCGGCGAACCTCCGCGCCGTCACCGTCCGCGCCCTCGCGAGGGGGTGGTCCGGGCGTACGACGCCGGTGAGCGTCTCCGTGAGCAGGGTCTCGGAGCGGATCTCCGGGTGGCCCTGCCGGACGATCCCGACCTCCAGGTCGACCATGCCCTCGCGCAGGGCGGGGCTGTCCTCCAGGCTCTCCGGGCGCAGCCGCAGGGAGATGCCGGGCGCCTCGGCCCGCAGGTCGTCGAGGAGGCGCGGGATGAACGTCGTGGACAGCATGTCGCCGACCTGCAGGTCGAAGGTGCGGACGGCGGTGCGTGGGTCGGCGGTGGCCGACGGCGCGAACAGGGCGCGGGCGCGGCTGGTGACCGCGTGCACCTCGCCGCGCAGTTCCAGGGCCCGGGGTGTCGGGACGAGGTCGCGTCCGGCCCGTACGAGGAGCGGGTCGCCGAAGGCCCGCCGCAGCCGGGCCAGGGCGCGGCTCATGGCCGGGGGCGAGGTGTGCAGCCGTTCCGCCGCCCTGGTCACGCTGTTCTCGGCGAGCAGGGCGTCCAGCGCCTCGATGAGGTTCAGATCGACGTGGTCCACGTAGTCGATTATCAGGATCGGAAAGGGTCTGTATCAAGGTTGCACTGGTCGGAATCGGCTGTCGCTCCTACCGTCGAGGACAACCCCCTTCCGCTCAGCGGGGGGCGTGTCGGGAGCGACTGGAAGGCGACCTGAATGATCACTCGTGACGTCCCGGCGGCGGGCGACGGCTCCGTCGCCCCGGGCCGCCGCCCGCGGCGCATGACCTTCGCGGAGGTACGTGCCCGGATCGGCGAGCCCGGGGAACTGGTCAAGCGGAAGAACCACGACCGGCTCGACCACCACGCACGCCGTTTCATCGCCCACTCCCCCTTCGTGGCCATGGCCACCGCGGACGCGGCCGGGCTCCCCGACAGTTCGCCGCGCGGCGACCACCCGGGGTTCGTCAAGGTGCTGGACGCGCGCACGCTCGCGATCCCCGACCGGCCGGGCAACAATCTCGCCGATTCCTTCCGCAATCTCGCCGAGAACGACGGGATCGGGCTGATGTTCGTCGTCCCCGGGATGCGGGAGGTGCTGCGGGTCAACGGCCGTGCCTACCCCACCGACGATCCGGAGATCCTCGCCCGGATGCGCGTCGACGGGAAGGAGGCCCGGCTGGCGGTCGTGGTGGACGTGAAGGAGGTCTTCTTCCACTGCGGCCGCGCGCTGATCCGCTCCCGGATGTGGGATCCCGCCAGCCAGGCCCTGGCCGCCGAACTGCCGTCGATCGGGGAGATCGCCGCCGATCAGATGCAGGTCGACGCCGACCCGACGGTGCTGACCGAGATGCTCGAACACGACTACCGGCACCTGTACTAGGGCCTCTCGTTTGGATCGGGCCGGATCAGGGAGCGGGGTCTGGTGCCGTGCATCGCAAGGCGGAGGAGGGCGCCATGGCGGAGCCATGGCAACCGACGACAACGCGGCGAGGTGCGGCGACAACACACCCCCTAGGAGGTCCCACATGCAACGCACCATCCTCGACCAGGCCGAACCGGTCGCCCGGGGCGTCGTGTCCCTGCGCCTGCGGGGCGCCGACGGCCCGCTGGCCCCCTGGGAGCCCGGCGCGCACATCGACCTGTCCCTGCCGAACTGGCTGACCCGGCAGTACTCGCTGTGCGGCGATCCGGACGACCCGGAGACGTACCGCGTCGCCGTCCGGCACGACCGGCTCAGCCGGGGCGGCTCGGAGTACATCCACCTGTACCTCGGCGAGGGGCACGCGCTCAAAGTCTCGATGCCCCGGAACACCTTCCCCCTGCGGCCGGCGCCGGAGTACCTGTTCGTGGCGGGCGGCATCGGGGTCACGCCCCTCATGCCCATGCTGACGGCGGCCGTCGCGGCGGGGGCGTCGGCCCGGCTGCTCTACGTCGGCCGGTCTCGGGCCACCATGCCGTTCGCCGACGACCTGCGGGCGACGCACGGCGACCGGGTCCGCGTCCACGCCACGGAGGAGTTCGGCCGCCCCGACCTCGCCGCGGAGGCGGCGGCACTGGGCCCCGGGGCACTGGTGTACTGCTGCGGCCCGGCATCGATGCTCGACGCGGCCGAGGCGCTGTTCCCGCCGGAGCGCCTGTACGTCGAGCGGTTCCGGCCGACGCCGAAGGAGTTCGCGCCGGACCAGCCCTTCGACGTACGCTGCGCCCGCTCCGGACGCGACGTCCGCGTCGAGGCGGAGGCCTCCCTGCTGGACGCGCTGGACCACGCGGGGTTCCAGGTGCCGTCCGGTTGCCGGGAAGGGGTGTGCGGCAGTTGCGAGGTCGTCGTGCTGGACGGCGAGCCGGAGCACCGGGACGACATCGGCGCGCCGCCCGGCCGGATGTACACCTGCGTCTCCCGGGCCCGGTCGGCCGCGCTCACCCTCGACCTGTGACGGACGCGGCGGTGCCACACTGGAGAGCGTGACGGAGACGGACCGGCAGCTCGAGCAGCGGCTGGAGCGGGCCATCGTCGGCCTGCTGGAGTGCCGTGCGGCCACGTCCTCGATCTGCCCGTCCGACGCCGCGCGCGACGCGTACGACGGCGACGACGCGGGCTGGCGCGCCCTCATGGAACCGGCCCGCCGGGCGGCCTGGCGGCTGGCGGCGGAGGGCAGGGTCGAGGTCACCCAGGGCGGTGAGCCCGTCACGGAGGACGAGGCCCGCGGCCCCCTCCGCATCCGGCGCGCGGCGGGCTGGTGAGGTCGCCGGCCCCCTGTGCCAGGGCGCGTCCGCCGGAATCTTCCCGGCACTCGACCACCTTTGGCCATGAATCGCCGCCCAGCCATCTATCCGCGTAGACGAAGAGCCTCCACACTGAAGCCGCACTCGCACGAGCACGACCGCCGTGCGCCGTACGGCGGTACTTCCGGCATGCCCCCACCCGGGCAACGCCCTTGTATGGAGGACAAGTTGTTCGCTGAGAGACGGCTCCGCGCGGCTCTGACCGCGCTCGCGCTGAGCGGGCTGGCCCTGACCACCCTTCAGGGGACCGCGAGGGCGGCCGACGCCCCCGCCGCACCGGCCCCTCGCGCCGGCGACTCGCCCGTCGCCTCGATCGAGGACACGACGGCCCGCGCGTTCGCCCGTACGCTCGCCGAGCCCGCCTGGCGCGAGCAGGTCGCGGCGGCGACGCTGGCCGACGAGGACGTGGACCTGCTGGCCCTGACGGCGAAGTCCCGTACCGCGTCCGTGAAGGCGTTCCGGAGCACCCTCACCGGGGCCGAGACGGACGTCGCCCGCGCCAAGGGGCTCGGCAAGGACGTGCCGTCCCTGCTGCGGGTGAGCCTCACCGGCCCGTCCGTGAACGCGGCCGGCCTCGCCCGCACCACCCCGCTGGTCGCGTCGGCGCCGGACGAGGACGCCGAGGTCGTCGTCGCCTACGACAGCGCGGGCAGGGCACACGAACTGGACGCGACCAAGGCGCCGGACCGGCCCGTCTACGTCGTCGGCGTCGACGGGCAGACGGCGCTGACCGCGGGCCTGAAGGTCATCGACAGGGAGCTGGCCGCCCGGGGCCTGTCCCGTCCGGACGCGACCACCACCCCGTCGGCATCGGCGGCGGACTCGGCGTCGGCGCCGGCCGCGGACTCCGGCTTCTGGACGACGCGGATCACGTCGATCGGTGTGGCGGACGTCAAGGAGCCCTTCTTCAAGGGCGACGCGGAGATGTTCGGCCTGGTCACCGGCTTCGGCACGGACGGGAAGGTCCGCGTCGACACGGTCACCATGCCGTACGTGGACGACGCGAACACGACCTACTACCCGGGCCAGATCCTGGTCAACTGGTCGAACTACAAGTACAACCTGGCCGACGCCGTCCTCATGGAGGACGACGGCGACACCAACTACTCCTCCCTGGCCAAGGCGCTCGCGGCGGTCCTGCTGACGATCACCGACCAGGGTGCGTACATCCCGCTGGTCGACGCGATCGTCGACGCCATGCCCACCTCGTGGTGGACCGACGACCCGGACTACGTCGACTCCTTCTACACCCTGGCCCGCGAGACCACCGGCACCCGCGTGGGCGCCTCGGCCAACGCGCGGATGACGGTGGAGCGTTACTACGTCTCCGCCCTCTGACCCCTAGGGCCCGGCCCCCTCGGGGGCCGGGCCACCCGACCGCGGCCGCCTGCCGCCCGGTCCCGGTACGTCGTCGCCGTCCTCGTCGTCGCCGTCCTCGTCGGCACCGGCCTGGCGGAGGACCGGCTCGCGGCCGATCCCGGGCAGGCTGTAGCCGCCGGATCGCCCCGGCCTCCCCGCACGGGCGCCGGCAGCGCCCCGCCGACGTTTCGCGGGTAGCCGCGCGGTTACCCAGGAAACGTCCCTCGCGCCCCTGTGCACGGTCCGGGCGCACGGGACGGTCGTCCGACAGCGGGATCGAAACGGAGCGCGGCATGGCCAGCACCAAAGTGTCCGACCACGTCCTGCAGCGGCTGCGGGAGTGGGACGTCCAGCATGTCTTCGCCTACGCGGGCGACGGCATCAACGGCCTGCTGGCGGCCTGGGGACGGGCGGACGACCGGCCGAAGTTCGTCCAGGCCCGGCACGAGGAGATGGCCGCGTTCCAGGCCGTGGGCTACGCGAAGTTCTCCGGCAAGGTCGGTGTCTGCGCGGCCACTTCCGGTCCCGGTGCCATCCACCTGCTGAACGGGCTCTACGACGCCAAGCTCGACCACGTGCCGGTGGTGGCCCTCGTGGGGCAGACCAACCGCAGTGCCATGGGCGGTTCGTACCAGCAGGAAGTGGACCTCGCGAGCCTCTACAAGGACGTCGCCTCGGCGTTCTGCGAGACGGCCACGGTCCCCGAGCAGCTGCCGAACCTGATCGACCGGGCCTTCCGCACCGCGTACGCCGAGAGGACCGTCACCGCGGTCATCATCCCGGCCGATGTGCAGGAGCTGGACTACAGCCCGCCCACGCACGCCTTCAAGATGGTGCCCTCCAGCCTCGGTCTGGGCCGGTACGCGCCGGTCCCGGACGAGGAGGACGTGCAGCGGGCCGCCGACGTGCTGAACGCCGGGGAGAAGGTCGCCGTGCTGATCGGGCAGGGCGCCCGCGGAGCGCGGGAGGAGGTCGAGCGGCTGGCGGACGTGCTGGGCGCGGGCGTGGCCAAGGCCCTGCTCGGCAAGGACGCCCTGCCCGACGACCTGTCCTATGTCACCGGCTCCATCGGGCTGCTGGGCACCCGGCCCTCGTACGAGCTGATGCAGGAGTGCGACACCCTGCTGATGATCGGCTCCAGCTTCCCGTACACCCAGTTCATGCCCGAGCTGGACCAGGCACGGGCCGTGCAGATCGACATCGACCCGCACATGATCGGTCTGCGCTACCCCAACGAGGTCAACCTGGTCGGGGACGCCCGCGAGACCCTGCGCCGGCTGCTGCCCAAGCTGCACCGCAAACAAGACCGGGCGTGGCAGGAGAAGATCGAGAAGAACGTCGCGCGCTGGTGGGAGGTCATGCAGCGGCGGGCCGCGGTGAGCGCCGATCCGGTCAACCCGGAGTACGTCGTCCACGCCCTGGACGGCCGGCTCCCCGACGACGCGATCATCTCCGCGGACTCCGGCTCGGCCGCCAACTGGTACGCCCGCCATCTGCGGCTGCGCGGCCGGATGCGCGGTTCCCTGTCCGGCACCCTGGCCACGATGGGCCCGGGTGTGCCGTACTCGATCGGCGCGAAGTTCGCCCACCCGGACCGGCCCGCGATCGCCCTGGTCGGGGACGGGGCGATGCAGATGAACGGCATGATGGAGATGGTCACCGCCGCGAAGTACTGGCGGGAGTGGTCCGATCCGCGGCTGATCGTGGCCGTGCTGAACAACGGCGATCTGAACCAGGTGACCTGGGAGATGCGCGCCATGTCCGGCGCCCCCCAGTTCGAGGAGTCCCAGCACATCCCCGATCTGCCGTACGCGGACATCGCCCGGAACATCGGCCTCGACGGTGTCCGGGTGGAGAAGCCCGAGGAGGTCGAGGCCGCCTGGGACCGGGCCCTCGCCGCCGACCGGCCGTTCGTCATCGACTTCCGCACCGATCCGGCCGTGCCGCCGATCCCGCCGCACGCCTCCCTGGACCAGATCGAGGCCGCCGCACTCGCGGTCCTCAAGGGCGACAGCGACCGCGGGTCCATGGTGAAGCAGGGGCTCAAGGCCAAGGTGCAGGAGATGCTGCCGGGCAGCCGGCACCGCGACGACCGCCCCGGCGCCGGCGAACAGGACAGCGGCGCCGGGACCCCGTGACCAGGGCGGCACCACCGGACGGGGCGCGCGGCGACGGGCCCCGGGTGGAGCGGCTGGCCGTCTCCGTGTACCGGGTCCCCACGGACCTGCCGGGCGGCGATGCCACCCTGAGCTGGGACGCGACGACGATGGTGCTGGTCGAGGCGGGTGCGGAGGGGCGCACGGGGATCGGCTACACCTACGGCTCCCCGGCCGTCGCGTCCGTCGTCGAGCACGAACTGGCCGGTCTCGTCGTGGGGCACGACGCCTTCGCCGTGCCCGCCGCCAACGACCGGATGAGCCGGGCCCTGCGCAACGCGGGCCGGCCCGGGATCGCCGCCGGAGCCGTCTCCGCCGTCGACACGGCCCTGTGGGACCTGAAGGCACGCCTGCTCGACCTGCCCCTGGTCCGGCTGCTCGGCGCGGCCCGCGAGGAGGTCGCGGTGTACGGCAGCGGCGGCCTCACCCCGTACGACGACGCCCAGCTCGAACGGCAGCTGCGCGGCTGGAGCGAGCAGGGCGTCGACCGCGTGAAGATCAAGGTCGCCGAGTCCTGGGGACGGCGCGAGACCCGCGACCTGCACCGCGTCGCGCTGACCCGGCGGACCGTGGGCGACGATGCCGAGGTGTACGTCGACGCCAACGGCGGCTACACCCGCAAGCAGGCGGTGCGCGTGGCGTCCGCGATGGCCGGCCTCGGCGTCACCACCGCCTGAACCGCCCCTACGACCCCGATCCGCGCGCGGACAGCCCCTGGGCGCTGCGCGACTACCCCCTGATCGCCGACGCCGACCGAGTTCCTTTCCCGAGAGAGGTCATGGTCATGACTGTCGATGGACACGGCTGGCTGAAGCCCGCCGAGTGTCGGCACCGGAGCTGACGTTCCGCAGGGTCTGCTCAGGACCGTGCCAGTCCAGACACATCACCGTGGCGTCATCCGCAAGCCGGCCCCCGGCCGCGTCCCGGACCGCGGACGTCAGTGTACCCGCCGCCTCCCGCGGATGCAGATCGCGGGTGCGTTCCAGCAGGGCCGGCAGGTCGACCGCCTCTCCGTGGCGTTCGAGCATGCCGTCGGTCACCATGAGCAAGCGGTCCCCCGGGCGTAGATCGAGGTCCTGGACCCGGTAGGGGTGGGGCACGGGCACTGCCAGCCCGAAGGGATGGTCGACCTCGCATGTGATCGTTCGCGCGGCCCCCTCGCGCATGCGCAGCGGCCAGGGGTGGCCGGCGTTGACGAGCTGGGCGCGACCGGTGTGGAGGTTGATACGCAGCAGCTGCCCGGTGGCGTGACCGTGACCCTGGTCGGCCAGGGCCCGGTCCGCCTGGTGAGCCTGCTCGGCCAGGTCGGCTCCTGCGCGGCGGGCCCCGCGCAGGGCGCCCACCAGCACCGTGGCGGCCAGAGCGGAGGCGATGTCGTGGCCCATGGGGTCGGTCACCGACACGTGCAGGGTGTCGCGTTCGAGCGCGTAGTCGAAGGTGTCGCCGCTGAGGTCCTCCGAGGGCTCCAAGCTCCCGCACAGCGTGAACTGCGCGGCCTCGCACGACAACGACTGGGGCAGCAGCTGGTACTGGATCTCGGCTGCCAACGTGGGAGGCCGGGAGCGCTTGCCCCAGGTGTAGAGGTCGGTGAAGCGTCCGTTGGCGATCACGACGTAGGCCAGGATGTGGGCGGACTCCCCGACCTCGTCGAGAACGTCGGCCCCGGGATGGGCGGGCAGGAGCAGTTCCAGCAGTCCGATCGCGTCCCCCCGGTTGGTGACCGGAACGATCACTCGGTGTCCTTCTCCAGTCGCTTCCTGATACAACCGCTGGGTGCGGATCACCTGCTCGTAGGCAGTGCCGTGCAGGGCGATCCGTTCCGCTTCCCGTCCGCCCCCCACACCCACGGCGGCCGTCAGCCGCGCCACCGCCTTCCCCGTCAGGTCGACGATGAGGAACGAGACTCTCGCGGCCGAGAAGCGCCGCCTCAGGTCCTCGGCGACCACCGCGACGGCGTCCACCGGCGCCGCTCTCTCCGCCGCCGTAAGGAGCCGGGTAAGTCCGCTCTGCCCACCGCTCACGACCACGGTCCCTTCCACCGGCCCCTCTACCAGCTTCGGGACCCGCGCGGCAGGCGTCAATCCGTGCGCCGCCGGCACGGTGGTCACGCCGGGCGCGCAGCGAACCGATTCGTCTCCGGCAGCGGCACGGGGCGCCGCCGCCTCAGGCAGGCGGCGGCGTCATCCGTCCCTGTCCGGTCCTCGCTGTCCAGGGCCACGGACGACGGGCTCAGTCGCCGACGTGGATGCCGGGGCGGCGGTCGGGGTCGGGTTCGTTTCTGCGGATGATCTCGCGGGTGACGGGGGCGGTGTCGCCGCGGCCGAGGAGGAAGTAGCGGAACATGTGGACCAGGGGGCTGCCTTCGGCCCAGGCGAAGTAGCAGTGCGGCCGCACACCGGTGGCGTCCCGCAGGGCCAGCAGAATGGCGGCGATGGCGTTGGGCGCTGCCGGAGCCTGGGCGCGCAGGATGCGGTGGCCGTCCACTTCGACGCCGTGGACGGTGAGGGTGTCGCTGAAGTCGGAGGGGTCGACGACGTCGATCTCGAGGAAGAGCACGTCGGCCGGGCCCGGCACCGGGTTGGTGCCGCGTTGTTCGCGTTCCTTGGCGCTGTACTCGGCGGCGTCGCCGGCCTGGCGGCGGTTGGTGATGATGTTGATGGACTGGTCGTGGGCGAGGGTGTCGGTGATGAAGTGGCGGGCGGCTTCGTCGAAGACGATGCGGTCGGCGCGCAGTTCGGTGGTGCGGGAGATCCGGGAGATGAGCGACACGACGACGATGCCGAGGATGAAGAACCCGGAGATGGCGATGCCGTCGGGCTTGTCGACGATGTTGGCGATCAGTGCGTAGAGCAGGACCGCGGTGAGCAGCGTGAAGCCGACGGTGGCCGCGCGTCGGTGGTTGCGGGCGACGAAGACGGTGACGGCGAAGGCTCCGGAGACCATCATCGCCAGAATGCCGGTGGCGTAGGCGCCGGCCTGCTTGTCGACGTCGGCGTCGAAGGCGATGGTGATGATGATGCACAGCGCGGTGTACACGAGGACGACCGGGCGCACGGCGCGTCCCCATTCGGGGGCCATGCCGTAGTCGGGCAGGTAGCGGGGCACGATGTTGATGAGTCCCGCCATGGCGGAGGCGCCGGCGAACCACAGGATGAGGATGGTGCTGATGTCGTAGACGGTGCCGAACGCCTCACCGACGTGCTCGTGCGCGAGCCAGGCCAGGGCACGGCCGTTGGCGGCGCCTCCGGCCTTGAACTCGTCCTCGGGGATGAGGACGGTGGTGACGAAGCTGGCGGCCAGCAGGTAGACACTCATGATGAGCGCGGCGGCGGTGAGCAGCTTGCGGGTGTTGCGGATGCGGGCCTGCAGGCGCTGTTCCTCGTCTGCCCCGTCGGCCGCCACCAGCGGCATCATGCTCACACCGGTTTCGAAGCCGGACAGGCCCAGCACCAGCAGGGGGAACGCCAGCAGCGCAGGGCCGACCAGATCACCGAAGCCGCCCAGGTCGGTGAGGGATCCGGTCCACGCCGACCAGGCGTCGGGATCGGTGAGCACGTGGGCCACGCCGACGCCGATGACGACGGCGTTGAGGGCGAGAAAAACCGCCACCAGAGGGATGGCCACCTTGACCGCTTCGCTGAAGCCCAGCAGGAACACTCCGCCGAGGATCAGCAGCAGCACCACCGTCAGGGCCACCTCATGGCCGTGCAGCACCGAGGGGAAGAAGGGGTTCTCCACCACGTGCACCGAGGCGTCCGCCGTGGACAGGGTGATGGTGATGATCCACGAGGTGGCCACGAAGCCGAGCAGGACCAGCACGAACAACTTGCCCCACCAGAACGGCAGCAGGTCCTCCAGCATCGCCACCGACCCCGCACCGTGCGGGCTCTGCCTGGCCACCCGGCGATACATCGGCAGCATCCCCAACAACGTCAGCGCCACGATCAGCAACGTCGCCAGAGGCGACACGGCCCCCGCCGCAAGGGCAGCGATCGCCGGGACGTACGCCAGGCTGGAGAAGTAGTCCACGCCGGTCAGGCACATCACCTTCCACCAGGCATGCGGCTCGGCATGACTCTCACCGGCCGCCGGCCCCACCGGCTGCACCCGGTGCCGCAGCAGCCACCGCGCCGCCGCACCGGTCGGCTGCGCCCGCAGCGCGGGACTGTCCACCGTCTCCGGCATCACCGGCCTGCTCACCTCGCTCATATCCCCCATGCCCTCTTCATCCTGACGGTCGGAACGATCGCCGCAAGCCACCGCTCTGGCTCCGGCGCGACGATCACCGAGTATGCGCCCTGCCGACTCCCGCCCCGGTACCGAGGCCCCGGGAGTGGATCGAGCTTCGGTGGGCTGCCAGGAGTGGGCGGCCGACGGGGCCCCTTACTGCGCCGCCTCGCCTTCCAGACTGTCGATGGCCGTCCGGAAGGCGTCGGTCACGTCCAGGTACTGGTCGGCACAGGCTGCGGGGCTGGTGCCGGACCGCGCTCGAGCTGAGGGGGCGTTTCCAGCCGACCGCGCGCCGGGTCCAGGGGTGGACACTCGGCACGCTCGCCATCGCCTCGCCGTCCTGTCGTCGGCGTCCGCTCGTCTTACCCGTCACCACCTACGACGTGGCCCTGACCGCCCTGCGGCTGTGGCTCCCCCGGAGGGCCACCGGCCATGGCGGGACGTGCTGCCTACGGGGCGCATGCCGCGCGGTCGGCGGTCCCCGGGACAGCGGGACAGCGGGAAGAGCAGGTCGCGGTTCTCGTCACACCGTCATCGGCGCGGCCACGGCCGGCGGAGGCCCTCAGGCCCCGCGCTCGCCGCGGCCATCAGCCGAGCGGCTGCCGGCGCGAAGGTCCCAGGCGGTACCACGAGGAGATCCCATCGGCCTGTGGAGTAGGACTGCAGAAGAATCCGGTGAGGGTCCAGGCCAGGGGCGAACCAGTCGATCCTCACGTCGTGGTCGTTGACGAGGACGGTGCTACGCGGGACGTGAGACCAGTGACGGGGGTTGGCTGCGACGTGGGTGATCCGTCCCCACAGAGGGTCGAGGACATTGGCCAGCTCGCGAAGCTCGGACGCCAGGTCGTGCGTGCGCGGCCACCAGGCGCCGTCCGGGCCGGCTGGGGTGAAGGAAGAAGTCACATGCCGGAGAGCGAGGCGGACCGACGTGGTCCGGTAGGGCTCGACGGACGGCGCACTGTGCGCGGTAGTCACGGGCATGGCGTGCAACCTGTCTCCGGACACTGCCTGTCGATGACCGCCCGGTGCGGGACGGGATCAGTAGTGGTCCGGTGTGCGAAAGCCCTCAGTGCGTTCAGGCTACTCCCCGGCAGCGCCGGGTGCCTCCAGCCCGGAAGCTCCCACTCGTCGAGACCTCGGGGCAGGCCAACGGCTGCCCTGGCACTCATCCTGATCCACTCGCGTCCCGGCTGCGGGTCTGCGTGGCGGTCCAGCGGTTCGATTCCGGCCGGCGGCCGGCCGGCTCCGCCGCAGGACCGTTCACCAGGCACGCCGCGGGGCGCCCTGTGGCACACGATCGGCTCAGCGCCGAGGAAGGCCCCGCAGGTACGTCCTCCCGCCCCCGCGAGGCCGTTCACACGGCAACTCTTAACGGGATCCTGACGGACCTGCGCCGTACATCCACGGGCCCGGACGTCACTCTCTGCTTACGCTGTTCAAGCCGTCCGCGTGATGGCCGGACCTCACGCCGCGGAGCACATCAGGAGCAGGCCGATGGCCACCACCGAACACCCACAGCACCAGCTGCGTGCCTGGATGCTGTAGGGCCTGTCCGACATGGGCAAGGACCAGGGCAAGGTGGGCCCCCGCCCGGAGTCCCAGCTGGAGGACAAGGGCTAGCCCTGGTACCGCGTGATGTGCCTGACCGGCGTCGACTACTTCTCCACTCTCGGTTACCAGCCGGGCATCGCCGCCCTCGCGGCCGGTCTGCTGTCGCCGATCGCGACCGTCGTGCTGGTGATCGTCACCTTGGCGGGCGCCCTGCCGGTGTACCGGAGGGGGGCGGAGGTGAGCCCGCACGGCGAGGGCTCGATCGCGATGCTGGAGCGGCTGCTGCCCTTCCGGAAGGGCAAGCTGTTCGTGCTGACCCTGCTGGGCTTCGCCGCCACCGATTTCCTGATCACCATCACGCTGTCCGCCGCGGACGCCTCGACCCACCTCATCGAGAATCCGCACCTCGAAGAGGCCCTGCACGACCGGCAGGTCCTGATCACGATGATCCTCATCGCGCTACTCGGGGCGGTGTTCCTCAAGGGCTTCCTGGAGGCCATCGGCGTCGCCGTCGCCCTGGTGGCGAGTTACCTCGGACTCAACGCGGTCGTGGTGATCGTCGGCTTCTACCACGTCGTCACCGAGGGGCACGTCGTCACCGACTGGTCGAACGCGCTGACCGCCGAGCACGGCAACGTCTTCATTATGATCGGCATGGCACTGATCGTCTTTCCCAAGCTGGCGCTCGGCATGTCCGGCTTCGAGACCGGCGTCGCCGTCATGCCTCACGTCAAAGGCGACCCCGGCGACACCGAGCAGCAGCCCACGGGCCGCATCCGTGACACGAAGAAGCTGCTCACCACCGCCGCACTGATCATGAGCTGCTTCCTGATCGCGACCAGCTTCATCACCACGCTGCTGATCCCGGAGAAGGAGTTCGAGGAGGGCGGCAAGGCCAACGGCCGTGCCCTGGCGTATCTGGCGCACGACTACCTGGGCAACGCCTTCGGGACGGTCTACGACATCTCGACGATCTGCATCCTGTGGTTCGCCGGCGCCTCCGCGATGGCCGGCCTGCTCAACCTGATGCCGCGCTACCTGCCGCGCTACGGCATGGCTCCGCACTGGGCCCGCGCGGTGCGGCCCATGGTCATCGTCTTCACGCTGGTGGGTTTCCTGGTCACCTGGATCTTCGACGCCGACGTCGACGCCCAGGGCGGCGCCTACGCCACCGGCGTCCTCGTGCTGATCACCTCGGCCGCGATCGCGGTGACCATCGCCGCCCGCAAGGCGGGCCAGCGGAACTGGACCCTCGGCTTCGGTGTCATTTCGGTGGTCTTCGTCTACACGACCGTCGTCAACGTCATCGAGCGCCCCGACGGTGTGAAGATCGGCGCCTGCTTCATCGCGGGCATCATCCTCATCTCCCTGCTCTCGCGGCTGATGCGCGCCTTCGAGCTGCGCGTGACCGACGTGCACCTCGACGAAATGGCGGAACGATTCGTCCGGGACATCGCCAGCCGCAAGATCCGGTTCATCGCCAACGAGCCCGCTGCCCGCGACAAGGCCGAGTACCGTGACAAGATCGAGCAGATCCGCAACGACAACGACCTGCCCGATCAGGAGGACTTCGTCTTCGTCGAGGTCACCGTGACCGATCCGTCCGAGTTCGAGGCCGGTCTGGTCGCGCGCGGCGAGGTCATGCACAACCGCTACCGCGTCCTGACCCTGGAGTCGTCCTCCGTACCCAATGGCCTGGCCGCGCTGCTCCTGCACGTCCGCGACACGACCGGCCGCACCCCGCACATCTACTTCGAATGGACCGAGGGCAACCCCTTCGCCAACTTCCTGCGCTTCTTCCTCTTCGGCCAGGGGGAGGTCGCCCCGGTCACCCGCGAGGTGCTGCGCGAGGCGGAACCGGACCCCCACGCCGCCCGCGCGTGCACGCCGGCTGACACAAAATGCCGCACACGCCTCGCCTGCACGGACGACACCCTTTCACAGGCCCCCCTTTCACCGCCGGCGGCGTGCTGGTGAGCCCGGCAGAAGGTGGAGCCGCGTTCACGTCCCAGGTGATCAGGGCCTTTGGCTTGCGCGTCGGCCTGGAGCTGGGGTGACGATCCGAGCTCAGGTGCCATCCCGCTGCCAGCGGCGGAACAGATCATAGACCCGGCCCCAGAGCCCGTATCGTTCCGGCGCATCCCGCCCGCCAGGGCGCAACCGTCCGGGGTCGCCACCCAATGCCGTCTATCAGCTGCCGCCGCGTCCATACCGGTGGACGGCCCGGCTTGATGCCTTGCGGCAACAACAGTCCCAGCCGCGCTCGCTGGCGGCTCGTCAGATCACCGTGTCCCACGACGCGTGATCATCCACGACCAAGATCCGCTTCCGTAGAAGCCCCTGGGCCCCGTCCGACGGCCGAAGGGGTCAGCCGCTCCCTGGGGTGCAGCAGGGGGCATCCGGGAGCGCAGGAGCGGAGCGGATGAGCTGGGCATGCTTGCACTACCCCTCAACTGGTGATTTTGCCGCAGGAGTTGAGGATGGGACCTGAATGCGTCCCTAGCGTGGTTCGCGCCGTGGTCTGCGGGCTGCGGTGCGGCGTCGCGTCCCGCGGCACCGGAGCAGCGACAGGCAAGGGGCACTGAATGGCGAACTTCCAGGCATCGTCCTGGCCGTCCCGGCGGCCAACCAGGCCGGTTGGTCGGGCGACATGTGGATCAGCTTCGGCTCCGCCTGGGGGGATGCGAAGATCAAGGTGAACTGGCACGACGGCTCCAACTGGAGCGCCGCCGTGGACCTGAACGTCACGCAGGCAGGCGGCCGGGTCCACAACGGCGCGAAGCTCCCGACGAGTACGCAGAAGATCGCCATCGGCCGCGTCAGGAAGAGCGCGAGCGACACCGAGGACGACATCCCGGTCAGCTGGCTGCTCCAAGTGGCCGAGGCGTGACCCAGGCAGTCCCTATGACCCCGATGCCCGGTCCGGCCTGCTGGGCCGGACCGGGCATCGGGAGTGGTGGCCGTAGCAGCCGAGGTGAACCGGACCGGCTCGGACACGTGCAACAAGGACACCGGGGCCTCCCCCCACTTCTCGGTCGGAATCTGCATACCCGAGCTACCGAGAGCCCCTGTCTCCGTGCGCGTGATCATCCACATTTCGTCCGGCGTCTTCATCGGCCGACTTCGGCAACCGCCCACCTCGACGGCAGCGCAGCCGCCCGGTTCTGGCCGAGGTCCATCGGGGGCCTTTGCGGACCTGGCGTCGCTTTTTCCGGTGGCCTCAGCGCTGGGTGAGCATGCCTTCACGCAGGCGGCCCAGGGTCCGTGACAGGAGTCGGGAGACGTGCATCTGGGACACGCCCAGGTGTTCGCCGATCTGGGCCTGGGTGAGTTCCTCCACGAACCGCATGTGGATGATCTGCCGGTCTCGCTCGTCGAGTTCAGCGAGGAGCGGGGCGAGGGTGTGGAAGTCCTCCACCAGTTCCAGCGACTGGTCTTCGGCGCCGATGAAGTCCTGCAGAGCGCTCTCGCCGTCTTCGCTGCCGCCGATCGCGGCGTCCAGGGAGGAGGAGTTGTAGCCGTTGGCGGCAAGTCGGGCTTCCCGTACCTCGTCCTCGGGCAGGCTCATCAGCTCCGCAGTTCCTTGACCGTGGGGGTGCGGCCGAGCCGGCTGCGCAATTCCTCGGTGGCGCGGGCGAGCTGGACGCGGGCTTCCTGCAGCCGACGCGGCACGTGCACGGCCCAGGTGGTGTCGCGGAAGAACCGCTTGATCTCGCCCACGATGTAGGGGATCGCGAAGGAGGTGAACTCCACTTCGCGCGTCAGCTCGAACCGGTCGATGGCCTTGATCAGGCCGATCATGCCGACCTGGACGATGTCCTCCATCTCTTCCGCGCCGCGGCTGCGGAAACGACCGGCCGCGTACCGGACCAGGGACATGTTCATCTCGATCAGTGTGCTGCGGGCGTAGCTGTACTCGGGCGTGCCCTCTTCCAGGACCGTCAGCTGTTCGAAGAACAGCTTGGAGAGCTGGCGAGCGTCTTTGGGCGCAACCCGGGAGGGGTCGGCGACCTCCGGCAGCTCGCTCGTTCGTGCGTCCAGTGCCGCCGGAATGCTCATGAGCGCCATGCTGTGCCCCTCCCAAAGTTCGAGCCGACCGCTACCGCCTGCAAAACGGCCGACGGCGCACCGGATACCCCGCTTTCCCGCACCTATACCTGTGCTGTGTTGAGCAGGCTCGCTACCTGGTCGTGTCAGCTGGGGAGGTAGCAGCGAATGGTGGTGCCGTCGGGGCCGGTGTGGACACGGACGAGGTCGGCGAGTTGGTGGACCAGCAGGAGTCCGCGGCCGCCGGGCTGCGTGGGATTCGGCGGGCGGCGGCCGGCCAGCGGATCGGTCAGCTGTCCGCCGTCGTGGACCTCGCAGACGATGCGGTCGCTCTCGGCCCAGACCCGCAGCGTCCCCGAGCCGGCGCCGTGGACGACGCTGTTGGTGGTCAGCTCCGCCACCGCGAGTTCCAGGTCGCCCAGGCTCACGCCGGACACGCCCAGGGCCCGCGCCCGGGACACGGCGAAGTCGCGAGTCTCGGGCAGTGTCGGTGCGGCGAAAGTACAGGCCGCGGCATCGAGTGGCGCGAGCAGGGGCTCGTTGTAGCGAGCAATGATCTCTTCGGGGCTGTAGGCGGTGGATTGCCTCTCACCGTCGGCGCCGATGACGACCGGGTGGGTCGCCAGGGCGTCGCCGAGAGCCTGCTGCTCTAGTCGCCCGGCGTCGTAGGGACAGAGGATGGTCACCGCGCGTCCGGTGAAAGCGGCATTGATCAGCGCCTCGTGCTGGACGCACGCCGGGTACTCGTCGGCGGAACGGCCCTGCCAGATCGGCTCGCCGATGATACGGACCCGGCGGGCGCCGGATTGGGCGTCGGCGAACTTGCGCAGCACGTTGGGGATGATGCGGCCCGGGTTGCGGCCGGCCTGGGTCATGTCGATGAAGCGGACCTGTGCCGCTCGCTCACCGAGCCCCTCGCGGATCAGCTCCAAACGATCCGGCGGAGCTGCGACGGCTGCGGGCTCACCGGCGTCCAGCCCTTCCCGCAGGAAGGGAACCGTTCCCGCGACGTACTGGTCGGTTCCCTCGTAGAAGAGCGCCGGGTGCACGAACGGCTCGTGCGAGGTGACTGTGGTCATCACGCGGCCACCTCGATCACGGCAAGCCCGGGCCAGAAGAGTTCGAGGATGCGCGGCAGCTGCGCCGGAGGCCGGTGAAGTACGATGCGCTGTCCCTCGGGGAGACGCTGGGCGGTGACCGCAAGGTCCGTCACGCCGGCCACATCCACGAATCGCACCCGGGACAGATCGACGTGATGCACGTCTGTGTCACGCTCGACCAGTTGCTGCAGCGCCTGCTGCCAGACTGTCCGTGTGTTCATGCTGATCTCCCCGATCGCCCACAGCCCCGAACTGTCGGGCAACGGATCGATCTGCAGTACCGCCTCACGTGGCGGCGCGGCGGAGGGCCCGCCCATGCCGGGTGCGACATCCACGCTTTGCCCCCAGTTCCCCGGGCTCGGCCGCACGGCGGCTCGTATCGATCGCCTTCACGATACCCGGTCAGGCACGGCGGACGCCCAGTCCGGCCACGCGAGAGATCCGGGCCGGGCCTGACCTGCGCGGGTCCGATGACGTGAGCTGGTGGGGCTCGTGCGACCGAGTACGTGTGTCCTCCTGTAGCGGCGCCCCTGCCAACTCAGGCTTGGCCGGTAGGGCGAGCTCAGGGAGCGAGGCTGAGTTCCACCCAGACCGTTTTGCCGGGGTGGCACGGGGTGACGCCCCAGCGGTGCGCGAGCCGCTCGAGGAGTTGCATGCCGAAGCCGCCAGGCTCGGTGTTCTTGGTGGCACGCATGCGCGGCCAGCTGTCACTGTCATCGCTGACCGCGATGCGCAGCAGCCGGCCGTTCCAGGTGAGCCGGATCAGGGGTGGGCCGACGCCGTGGCGGATGGCGTTGGTGATCAGTTCCGAGACGAGCAGCTCGGCGGTCTGGATCATCCGGTGCTGGTGCAGCGGACCGCCGAAACCTTTCACGCAGTCGCGGACCCAGTGCCGGGCGGCCGCGATGCTCGCCGTAACAGCGGGGAAGCGCGACTCGCAGGATGGGATGGTCGGTTCGCCGTTCACGAGGTTCCTCCAGCAAGGGTGGCGGCCCTGCTCTGCCGGCGGCTGGCGCCGCGTACAGCCGGTCGCAGTCGTCTGTCGGGTTACCCCTGCCTGCGTGGTGAACCATCTGTGTCCGTCGGGTGACGGACTGATCCTGTGAAGGGTTGATCACCGCTGTCGACGGGGCTGGTGGTGGCGGACTGGAGTGCGCTGGCAGAATCTTCCCGCACACGACACGAGGCCACGCCGGTCGCGCGGCCACCGTGGCCCGAGGACGAGGGAGCCGGCATGGAACAGATTGCGGATGTGGAGATTCCGCTGGACCGTGATGTGTTCCTGCGCACTCTGGTGCGTGAGCTGGCGACGTCGCTGGAGTCGGTGATCGGTCTGGAGGAGGCGTCGGGCTACGTCAGCCTGGTGGGGCAGGCCGTCGGCACGCAGATCGACGAGATGTACCTCAAGGCACTGGGAACCGACCGTCTCACGGGTGAGCAGGTCGCCGAGGCGCTGGTGGACCTCAAGCGCCGTATCAGGGGTGATTTCCACGTCATCGAGCACGACGAGACGAAGATCGTGCTGGGCAACCGGGTGTGCCCGTTCGCGGAGAAGGTGGTGGGCCGGGAGTCGATGTGCATGATGACGTCCAACGTCTTCGGCACTGTCGCCGCCCGCAATCTGGGCTACGCGCGGGTGGTGTTGGAGGAGACCATCGCGCGCGGCGACGCGGGCTGCCGGGTGGTGGTGCACCTGGTGCCCGACGTGGACATCGAGACGGTGAGTGGCCGTGAGTACTTCGGCGACCGGGCTGTGGCTCCATGACCCTTGGCCTCTTCCGGGCCATCACGAGACCGCTGCCCCATCCGGTGCTGTTGTGCGGGGCCGACGGCCGCGTGCTGGCCGCCAACCCGGCGGCCGTCCGCTGTGACGACCGGCTGCGCCCGGGCACCAGCGTGTTCGATCTACGGCCGGACGACACCCCGCAGCTGCGTCAGCAGTTGGCTGTATGGCTGCGCAGCGGCAGTCCCGTGCCCGGCGCGCTGGTCCTCAAGGACGCCGACGGCCGCACGCGGCGTTTCCGCTGTCACGGGGCGCGGGCCACGTGGTGGGACGGCCCACAGCCGGCTCTGCAGCTGCATCTCGTCGAGGCCGGGGCGTCGGACCGGTTCGTCGTGCTCAGCCAGCAGGTGGAGGCACTGAACCAGGAGGTGGCCTTCCGTCGGGCCACCGAAGTGGACCGAGCGCGGCTGCTGGCCGCCGAACAGGCCGCCCGTGCCCGGTTGCAGCACCTGTACGACCTGACCGCCGCCCTGGCCGGAGCGATCACTCTCGCGGAGGTCTCCCGCGCTGTCAGCGAGGTGGCACCGGCAGCCCTGGGGGCCACCGCGGCGGAGCTCTATCTGCACTCGTCACGGCTGGTACCGCCCCTACAGCCGGAGGACAACGGCCTTCCGGTCGGCGCGGGCGGCTGGACCGACCTGGACCGGCCCTCTTCCTCGGACGGCCCGCTCACTCGTGACGCCGCGGACGCGGTTCCCCTGGCCCTGTCCCTGGAGGCGGACGGCGTCCACCTGGGCATGCTGATCGTCTACGGCTCGCTCAGCGCCACCGCTCCCGAGCATGTGACAGCGGTCACCCAGCAGATCGCCCAGGCTCTGCGCCGGGCCGGGCTGCACGAGCACGAGCACCGGGTCGCCGAACGCCTGCAGCTCAGTCTGCTGCCCCAGCTGCCACAGCTGCCCGGTCTGGAGTCTGCCACCTGCTACGCCCCGGGCAGTGACCTGCTGTCGGTCGGCGGCGACTGGTACGACGTCTACGACGTGGACTCCGATCACATCGGCCTGAGCATCGGCGACGTCGCCGGTCACGGACTGCGCGAAGCCACCGTCATGGCACAGATCACCGCCGCCCTGCGCAACATCGTGCCGCGCTGCGGCACCGACCCCGCCGCCGTCCTGGACGAGCTCAACACCTTCCTGGGCCGCTACCATCCGAACCGCATGGCCACCGCCTGCTACCTGGTCTTCGATCGCCGGACATGCACCCTGACCTACGCCAGGGCAGGCCATCCGCCGCCGCTGCTCATCCACTCCGACGGCACCAGCGCCTACCTCGACCGCGCCACCTCCCCGCCTCTCGGCCCCATCCGGAACGTCCGCTACCGGCAGGCCGACACCACCGTGACCGAGACCGACACCCTGCTGCTGTACACCGACGGCCTGATCGAGCGCCGTCGCGAGGACCTCGCCATAGGAATGGAACGGCTGACCGAGTTCGCCCACACCACCAGCGGCCTGAGCATCACCGAGCTGTGCGACCGGTTCCTGCACCACCAGCCCGAAGCGGCGTTTCCCGACGACCGCGCCCTGCTCGCCGCCCGCTTCCCCTCACCCTCCTGAGCGCGTCTCCGCTCAGCGAGAGCAGGGCCTGGGTGTATTGATCACGAGCGTTGTTAACGCGGGCCGGTCTTGATCGTGGCGGCCGGTGGACCTCGCCCCTGTCCTGTCGCGGGCGGAGGCCGTCCCGACGGGGAGCGGGCCGGCTGCCCCGACGCGGGACAGAGCAGTCGCAGACGAGTAAGTCGGGGCCAGTTATGACCAGGCAGCCCGCGTGCCACCCACCTGATGGTCCGTCGGAAGCAGCGTCAAACGAGCGTCGGGACGGTTTCCCCTCCACCTCCATGGACCGAGGAAAACGCGTCCATCACCTCGCGAGACCTCCCACGAAGCCACAGGTCAAACCCACCCCCCGGCACCAGGACACGTTCCACATCGTGCATTTCGAGGAACACGTCGAGCGCACCCGAACGCGCTTGAGCAACCTGTGAAATCTGCCGGTCAGAGCCCCTTTGTAGCAGGCTCGAGAATTGCCACGCACTCCACGTGCGACGTCATCGGGAACAGGTCGAACGCCCGCAGCGTCCGCACCCGGTACCCCCCGTCCCGGAAGTACGCCAGGTCCCGGGCCAGGGCGGCCGGGTCGCAGGCCACATAGGCGATGCGGCGGGCGCCCAGGGACGCCAGGTGCTCGACGGTCTTGCGGCCGGCGCCCGCGCGGGGCGGGTCCAGGACGATGAGGTCGACCTCGGTGATGCCGGTGCGCGGCAGGACCGCCTCGACCTTTCCCTGCTCGATGCGGACCCGGTCGAAGTCGGCCAGGTTGTGCCGGGCGTCCTCCACGGCGCGCTTGCCGGACTCGATGCCGAGGACCGCGCCCTTGTCGCCGAGGCGGTCGGCGAGGGCGCCCGCGAAGAGGCCCACACCGCAGTACAGGTCGAGGGCCATCTCGCCCTTGCGGGGCAACAGGCCCTGCATGACGGCCGTCACCAGGGTGTCCGCGGCCTTCGGGTGGACCTGCCAGAAGCCGCCGCTGCCGACGCGGTGGGTCCGGCCGTCGGCGCGCTCGCGGACGAAGGGGCGGCCGTGCACCCGGTGCGTGCCGCCGTCCTTATCGCCGACGCGCATCACCGAGACCGGGCGGTCGAGCTCGACGATCGGGAGGCGCGCTCCCGGCCGGGGCGTCAGGATGACCTGCCGGTCCTGGGAGCCGGTCGCCGCGATGGCCTCCACCGACGCCATGCCGGACCAGTCCCGCTTCTCGATGCCCAGCTCGCTGACGCCCTCGGCGGCGATCATGCAGTGGTCGATCCGCTCCACCTCGTGCGAGCGGTGCCGGCGCAGTCCGGCGTGTCCCTCGGCGTCGACGGCGTACTGCACGCGGGTGCGCCACTGGGGCACCTGTCCGGCGGGCAGCTTGTCGCCCTCGGCCGGCATCACCGTGCCGTCCCAGCCGACGTCCTCCGGGGACAGCCCGGCGAGCCGCTGGAGCTGCTCGGCGACGACCTCGCCCTTGAGCCGGCGCTGGGCGCCGGGCTTGGCGTGCTGCCAGTCGCAGCCGCCGCAGCGGCCGGGGCCGGCGAACGGGCAGGGCGCCTCGACGCGGTCCTTGGACGCGGTGAGGATCTCCACGGCGTCCGCGCGCAGGAAGCGGTCGCCCTCCTCGCCCTCGGTCACCCGGGCCACGACGCGCTCGCCGGGCAGGGTGTGCCGGACGAACAGGACCTGGCCGGCGTCGGTGCGGGCGATGCAGTGCCCGCCGTGGGCGACGGGGCCGATCTCGACCTCGTACTCCTCCCCCACCAGCGACTTCTTCTCTTCTGCCTGCATGGTGGGGTGACTCCAGATCGAGTGGGGGTTACGGCCCGGGCGCGCGGCTCCCGGTGGGCCTGACAACAGCCCACCAGTCTACGTGCGTCCGCGGGCTGCTCGTCCCGGCCCGGTCAGGTCCGGGTCCCGGGCTGCTCGTCCCGGCCCGTCACTTCCGGGTCTCGGGCTCCTTCGGCCGCTCGTGTGCAGGTCCGCGCCGCACCGACCCGGGGGCGTTCCACTCGCCGCGCCTGCGGGCGCGCAGCTTGGCCGCCTCGGAGGACTGGAGCTGGTAGGGCACCGACGTGACCATGATGCCGGGGGTGAACAGCAGCCGCCCCTTCAGACGCAGTGCGCTCTGGTTGTGCAGCAGGTGCTCGTACCAGTGGCCGACGACGTACTCGGGGATGATCACGGACACGGCGTCGCGCGGGGACTCCTTGCGCAGCCCCTTCACGTACTCGATGATCGGCCGCGTGATCTCGCGGTAGGGCGAGTCGAGGACCTTGAGCGGTACGTCGATGCCGCGCCGCTCCCACTCCTCGCGCAGCGACTTGGTCTCGGCCGGGTCGACGTTGACGCTGAGCGCCTCCAGGGTGTCCGAGCGCAGCAGCTTGGCGTAGGCCAGGGCGCGCAGCGCGGGACGGTGGATCTTGGAGACCAGGACGACCGAGTGCACCCGGGACGGCCGAGCGCTGTCGTCGCTGGGCTCGTCGGGGGCGGCGAGCTCGGCGGAGACGCGGTCGTAGTGGCGGCGGATCGCGGTCATCGTGCCGAAGAAGATGACCATGCCGAGCAGGGCCACCCAGGCCCCGTGGGTGAACTTGGTGACGAGGACGACGATGAGGACCAGGCCGGTGAAGAAGGCGCCGAAGGTGTTGATCGCGCGGGAGCGGACCATGTGGCGCCTCTTGGCCTGGTCCTTCTCCGTGGCGAGCAGCCGGTTCCAGTGCCGGACCATGCCGATCTGGCTGAGCGTGAACGACACGAACACGCCGACGATGTACAGCTGGATCAGCCGGGTGGAGTCGGCTCCGTAGACCCAGACGAGGAGGGCGGCGGCGCCGGCGAGGAGCACGATGCCGTTGGAGAAGGCGAGCCGGTCGCCGCGGGTGTGCAGCTGGCGCGGCAGGTAGCGGTCCTGGGCGAGGATCGAGCCGAGCACCGGGAAGCCGTTGTAGGCGGTGTTGGCGGCCAGGAACAGCACGAGGGCGGTGGCCGCGGCGAGCACCAGGAAGAAGAAGGTGCCCTTGCCGAAGACGGCCTCGGCGACCTGGGTGATGACCGGGTTCTGCACGTAGCCGGAGCCGACCGCGGCCCCGTCCTTGATCAGGTCGACGGCCGGGTTCTCGGCCATGCGGACCTTGGTGACCATGGCGAGCGCGATGATGCCGCAGAACATGGTGACGGCGAGCAGGCCCATCATGGCGAGCGTGGTCGCGGCGTTCTTCGACTTCGGCTTGCGGAAGGCCGGGACGCCGTTGGAGATCGCCTCGACGCCGGTGAGCGCGGCGCAGCCGGAGGAGAAGGCGCGCAGCAGCAGGAAGACGAGCGCGAAGCCCGCGAGTCCCTGGTGCTCGGGTTTGATCTCGAACGTCGAGGTGGGTGCCCGCATGGTGTCGCCGAGGACGATCCCGCGGAAGGCGCCCCACGCGATCATGATGAAGACGCCGGCGACGAACACGTACGTCGGGATGGCGAAGAGCCCGCCGGACTCCTTGACGCCGCGCAGGTTCATCACGGTCAGCAGCAGGATCACGGCGACCGCGCACTCGACCTTGTGCTCGACGACGAACGGGATCGCCGAGCCGAGGTTCTCGATGCCGGAGGAGATGGACACGGCCACGGTCAGGACGTAGTCGACGAGCAGGGCGCTCGCGACCGTGAGCCCGGCCTTGGAGCCGAGGTTGGTGGTGGCCACCTCGTAGTCGCCGCCGCCGCTCGGGTAGGCGTGGACGTTCTGCCGGTAGGAGGCGACCACCGTGAACATCAGCACGACGACCGCGACGGCGATCCAGGGACTGAAGTGGTAGGCCGACACCCCCGCGATGGAGAGGACGAGCAGCACCTCGCCCGGCGCGTACGCAACCGAGGACAGCGGGTCGGAAGCGAACACGGGCAGGGCGATGCGCTTCGGCAGGAGCGTTTCCGCCAGCCGGTCGCTGCGCAGGGCGCGCCCGATGAGGATCCGCTTGGGCACGTCGGTCAGTTTGGACACAACAGAGAATCGTATGCCCATGGCCGGGGGCGGAGCACATCCGGGGGATCGCCGTGCGCGGCGCACCGCCGTCACCTGCGTCCGCGCCGTGGTCCGGGGGGCGGAATCCGGACGTTACCTTGGAGCGTGGGTGCGGGCGGGACCCCGGCACGGGGGCCGCTGAGCCCACGATGCGAACCGCGGGGGATCATCGGCGGGAAAGCCCGGCATGATGTTGCCCAGCGGTCTGCGACCGGACCGCGCCTGTTGCCCGGCGATTCGAGAGAAGAGATATGAGCGCCACGTTCACGCAAGTCGGACGCCTATCGAGGAGTGCGGGGTAGGACCGTGCACATCGTCATCATGGGGTGCGGCAGGGTGGGCTCCGCTCTGGCCCAGACCCTGGAGCAGCAAGGGCACACGGTCGCAGTGATCGACCAGGACCCCACCGCGTTCCGCCGGCTGGGCCCTGGCTTCGGAGGGCGCCGGGTCACCGGCGTCGGCTTCGACCAGGACACGCTGCGCGAGGCGGGCATCGAGGAGGCGGGCGCCTTCGCGGCCGTCTCCAGCGGGGACAACTCCAACATCATCGCAGCGCGCGTGGCCCGCGAGATGTTCGGCGTGGAGAACGTCGCGGCCCGGATCTACGATCCGCGGCGCGCCGAGGTCTACCAGCGCCTCGGCATCCCGACCGTGGCGACGGTCCGCTGGACCGCCGACCAGATGCTGCGGCGGCTGCTGCCCTCGGGGGCCGAGCCGCTGTGGCGCGACCCCACCGGCGGCGTGCAGCTCGCCGAGGTGCACACCTCCCCGGAGTGGGTGGGCCACAAGATCAGCCGGCTCCAGGAGGAGACGGGCGTGCGGGTGGCGTTCCTGACCCGCCTCGGTGAGGCGATCCTGCCCACCTCGCAGACGGTGCTGCAGGACGGCGACCTGGTGCACGTGATGATGCGCGCCGACGAGGTCGACAAGGTCGAGGCGGCGTTCGCCAAGGGTCCCGATGAGGAGGGCGGTCACTGATGAGGGTCGCCATTGCCGGTGCCGGTGCGGTGGGCCGTTCCATCGCGGGCGAACTGCTGGAGAACGGGCACGAGGTCCTTCTGATCGACAAGGCGCCGACCGCCATCTCGGTGGAGCGCGTCCCGCAGGCGGAGTGGCTGCTGGCCGACGCCTGCGAGATCACGTCGCTGGACGAGGCGGCGCTGCAGCGCTGCAACGTGGTGATCGCCGCGACGGGCGACGACAAGGTCAACCTGGTCGTCTCCCTGCTGGCGAAGACGGAGTACGGCGTCCCGCGGGTCGTCGCCCGGGTGAACAACCCGAAGAACGAGTGGCTGTTCAACGAGGCCTGGGGCGTGGACGTGGCGGTCTCCACCCCGCGTCTGATGTCGGCCCTGGTCGAGGAGGCGGTGAGCGTCGGCGACCTGGTGCGTCTGCTGCGCTTCAGCCACGGCGACGCCAACCTCGTGGAGCTGACCCTGCCGGAGGAGTCGGCCCTGGCCGGCACACAGGTCGGGGACGTGGAGTGGCCCCAGGACACGTCCCTGGTCACGATCATCCGCGGCACCCGGGTGCTGACCCCGTCCCGGGAGGACTCCCTGGAGGCGGGCGACGAGCTCCTCTTCGTGGCCGCGCAGGCCCGTGAGGAGCAGCTGGAGGACCTGCTGTCGGTCCGCCGTGAGGACGCGGCCGGCTGACGACCGGCCTCCCCTACGACGGCGGAGGGCGCCCCGCACACGCGGGGCGCCCTCCGTTCGTCTCGGTACCCGGGGTCTCAGACCTCGCGGCGGTGCCGTCCGCCGGTCATCTCGCCGGGCTCGCCGGCCTCGGCGGCCGTCGCGGCCCGGCGCTCCTCCTCGGCCTTCTCGGCCGCCTCCATCTCCGCGAAGACGTCGATCGGCGCCGGGGCCTTCGCCAGGAACACCCAGGTCAGCCAGACGGCCAGCAGGAACGGCGGGATCTTCAGGGCGACCAGCACCCAGCCCAGCTGGGTGGTGTCGGCCCACCAGTACAGCGGGAAGAGGATCGCGCACTTGGCGAGCAGGATCAGGCCCCAGGCGTAACTGGCCTTGGCGTACGCCTTCTTACGGCCGGGGTTGCGGGTACGCCAGGAGAGGTTCTCCTTGAACACCGGTCCGAGGATCAGCCCGATCAGGGGGACACCGCACAGCGTCGTGATGATGTACGCGAGGGCGAGGCCCAGCGTGTAGAGCATGCCGGGCAGGTAGAAGTCCTTGGCGTTGCCGGTCATCATCGCGAAGACGACACCGAAGGCCACGCCGAAGACGCCGCTGAAGGCGTGCTTGACCGTGTCCCGCTTCACCAGGCGCACCACGACGAGCACGACGGACACGGCGAGGGCCGCGAGGGCCGACATGTGCAGGTTCTTGTCGATCGTGTAGATCGTGACGAAGAGCAGGCCCGGCAGGACCGTCTCGATCATGCCGCGCATGCCGCCGAAGGCCTCGAACAGCGCGGCCTCCGTCACCGCGCGGGAGTCGTGCCCGGCGTCTGCGGTGGTGTCTTCGGTCGGCTTGTCGAGCGACGTCACCGGCTACTCCCGTCCGAGGGGTCTCAGTTCGTATTTCGGGTTGAACAGCACCCGGCGGCCCCGGCTCATGGCGATCCTGCCGGATGCGATCAGCCGGCGTCCGGGCTCTATCCCGACTATGGAGCGCCTGCCGAGCCACACCACGTCCAGCGCGGCCGTGCCGTCGAACAGCTCGGCCTCCAGCGCCGGGACTCCGGCGCGCGGCCGCAGGGTGACCGTGCGCAAGGTACCAGTAACCGTCACGATCTGGCGGTCCCGGCAGTCACCGATCCTGGTGCATCCGGCGGTCTCGGCGTCCTCACGCAGCTCCTCGGACTCCAGGTCCTCCTGCGACGAGGAGAGCCGGTCGAGCATGCGCCGGAACCGGCCCACCGCCTTTTCCGATCGAGGAACAGCAGTCATGTCTTGAAGCGTACCGGGCCCGGCTTCCCGAACCGATAGCCCGCCCCCGGCCCGGTGACGATGCTCACGGGGCGTCGCCGTACCGCTGGAAGGGCCCGAGGACGCCCTCCAACGCCGCGTCGGGGACTCCCGGGCCGCGGTCGACCACTGCGCCCCGGCCTGGCCGGCGAGGGCGCTGGGGGCCGGGTGAAGCGGCGGCGGCGTCCTTGACGCGACGCCGACGCCACCGCCGCCACCCGTGGGGGGTGGTCAGGCCGGGTTGTCGCCGTGGGTGAGGGTCTCCCAGGCGACGAACAGGTTGTTGGTGCCGGAGGGCCGGTTGCGCTGGTTCAGCGCCTCGGTGTTGGTCATGGCGTGGCCGAGCCGGTTGGCCAGGGCGTTGTGCCCGACCTCGGTGACGGGGCCGAGGCCGAGGTGCAGCGATCCGCCGCACAGCGAGCCGGGCACGGCGGCGCCGAGTTCGTACTTGGCCTGGAAGCCGAGCGCGTGCCGCAGCCGCTCGCCGACGTCGGTGCCGTAGAGGTCCTGGCCCTGGATGCGGCTGGTCTCGGCGACGTGGGAGATCGCGGAGATGCCGTATCCGGTGTGGGTGAGGTCGCGACAGGTCTCCTGGGTGAGGCCGGTGACGAACGTGCCCTGTCCCTGCCAGTAATCGACGATCTTGTCGCGGGTGTTCAGGTTCTGGCTGGGCACCGTCTTCGGCAGGTCGCCGTCGGAGGCGAGGTAGACGTAGGCGGCGGTGCGGGTGCGGAACTTCGCCATGGCCTTGTCGTAGGACGCCTTGTCCTCCAGGAAGACGGAGATGCCGACGGCGGCCTCCATCATCGACAGCTCCCAGTTCCCGTTGGAGTTCGAGCCGTTGATGATCTCGGGCAGGTAGACGGTGCGCAGCATCGTGGCGAACCGGCCGGAGTTCGCCCATCCCCCGCCGTAGGTGTACTTGATGATCTCGGCGGCCTTGGGCCAGGAGGAGCCGGCCCAGCCGGTCTGGAGGGGCGCGTTGCTGTTGGTGTGGTCCCTGATCACGGCGGACCAGGCGTCCATGAGCTCGATGGCCTTGCGGGCGTGCCGTTCGTCGCGGGTGACGTACCAGGCGAGGGCCTGGGTGTAGGCGGCGATGGCGTCCTCGCGCTCGTCCGTGCAGCCGTTGTTGGGGTTCGAGTACGAGCCGCACTCGACGACGGCACGGGGCTTGGGGGCGCGGTTGAGGTCCGCGTACTTGCTCGCCATCATCCGGTCGTAGGCGCCCTTCCAGGGCTGGGCGCCGGCCTGGACCTGGGAGCGGGCGAAGTCCAACTGGGCCTGGGAGACGGTGACTCCGGGGTGGACGAAGGTCGTGGGGGCGGCGCCGGCGGGCCGGGTGAGGGCGGTGGCGAGCAGGGCGGCGGCGACGGCGAGGAGAGCGGTTCTGCGCATGCGTGGGGGGCCTTCCGTTCTCGTATGTGAACGCGAAGCGCCTTTATGAACAGGCGCGCTGAGCCGAGACGGTAGGTACAGACCAATAGGGCGTCAAGGGTTCACGCATGAGAAAGGGCCGCACCCCCGGGGGTACGGCCCTCGACTGATCTCCGACTCAGCGGACCTCGGTGATCTCCGGTCCGCGCTGGAGCTGGCCCATGCCGCCGGAGAAGCGGGAACCCGCCTCCTCCTGCTGGACGCCTTCGGCGACCATCTGGGCGTCGTCGGGCAGCTTGAGGACGATCGGGTCGCGCGGGGCCATCGGGCCCTCGCCGCGGACCACGACCGTGTCCCGGAAGATCTGCTCGAGCAGGCCGGCCGCCTGCGGCTGCACCGCGCCCTGGCCCGAGATCACCCCGCGCAGGAACCAGCGGGGGCCGTCCACACCGACGAACCGCACGACCTGGAAACCGCCCGTGCCGTCCGGCAGCTGCACCGGCACCTGGGCCCGCAGCTCCCAGCCGAGCGGGCCCTCGACCTCGTCGACGATGCCACCCTGCTGGGTGATGCCCGAGCCGATCTCCTCGCGCACCTCGCCCCAGATGCCCTCGCGCTTGGGGGCGGCGAAGCCCTGGAGCTGGATGGCGCTGTCGCGCAGCACGACGGTCGCCGCGACGATGGCGTCGCCCGCGACCTCCACGCGCAGTTCCATGCCGTCGACGCCCGGTACGAACAGGCCGCCCAGGTCCACTCGGCCCTCGCCGGGGTCCCTCACCTCGGAGCTGTCCCACGGCCCGTCGGGACGCGGTCCCGGCTCGAGCCGTACGCGCTCGCGCGTGCCGTCGTCGTCCGCGTCGGTGTCGATGTCGACGACCTGCTCGGGCTCGCCGGCCGCGTCCTCGGCGGCACCCTTCTTCTTGCGACGTCCGAACACGTCACTGTCCTTCCCGGTCGGATACGACCGAAGCGTATCGATTCCCACCCGTAGCGCCGCCAACGGCGGCCCCATCGCCTGTATCGCTTGTGGCGCTTTCGCCGCCCACCTCGGCATGACCGCCGGTGGACCCGAAGCCCCCCTCGGCCCGTGCCGAATCGGGAAGCTCCGCGACCTCCTGGAAGCGAACCCTCTCGACCTGCTGGACAACCAGTTGGGCAATCCGGTCGAAGCGCTCGAACCGCACGGACTCGCGCGGGTCGAGATTCACCACGATCACCTTGATCTCCCCACGGTACCCGGCATCAACCGTCCCCGGGGCATTCACGAGGGCGACACCGAGGCGGGCGGCCAGCCCGGAGCGGGGGTGCACGAACGCCGCGTACCCCTTGGGCAGGGCGATGGACACCCCGGTGGGCAGCACGGCCCGCTCCCCCGGCTTCAGCTCGCGGCCTTCCGTGGTCCGCAGGTCGGCGCCCGCGTCCCCGGGGTGCGCATACGCCGGAAGCGGTACGTCCGGATCGACGCGCCGGATGAGGACGTCCAGGGGGGCGCGGCTCACGGGTTCACCTCGAAGGCGCGGGCCCGGCGCACCTGGTCCGGGTCGTTCATGGCCGCCTGGATCTCCTCCTGGCGTCCGTTGTCGATGAAGTGGTCGACCTTCACCTCGATGAAGAGGGCGTCCGCGCGGACCGCCACGGGGCCGCCGGGGCCGCCGATCCGCCCGGTGGCGGTGGAGTAGATCTTGCGGCCCGCGACCGCCGTCACCTCCGCCTCCAGGTGCAGGACCGTGCCGACCGGGACCGGCCGCACGAAGTCGGTCTCCAGACGTCCGGTCACGGCGATCGTGCGCAGCAGCCAGTTCAGCGAGCCGAGGGTCTCGTCGAGCGCGGTGGCGAGGACGCCGCCGTGCGCGAGGCCGGGGGCGCCCTGGTGGGCGGGCTGCACGGTGAACTCGGCGGTGATGCTGACGCCGTCCCCCGCCCGTGCCTCCAGATGCAGTCCGTGCGGCTGCTCGCCGCCGCAGCCGAAACACTCGCCGTAGTGCGCGCCCAGGAGCTCGCCGGGCGCGGGAGCCTCCGGGTGCCGTACGGGTTCCACGGCGTCGGCCGGAGGCTGAAGAGCTGGGGAAGTACCTCTCACAGGCGCAGACCTTACCCGCGCGTCGGCCGAGTCCCGACACCGTGCCAAGCTTGGATCCATGCAGCTCTCCGCCACCCCGTACGAAGAACGTCTCACCGCCCCACGCTCGTGGTGGCTGGTCTCGTTCCTGGTGGGGCTCTCCCTGGCCCTGATCCTGCTGCCGTTCGGCACCCTGCCGATGCTCGTCGGCCTGGCCGGCGGCACCGCCGCGGCGGCGGTCGTCGCCAGCTCCTACGGCTCGGTCCGCATCCGGGTGGTGGGCGACGCGCTGATCGCGGGCGACGCCCGGATCCCGGTACGGGCGCTCGGCGAGGCGCAGATCCTGGACCGCGAGGAGGCGCGCGCCTGGCGGACGTACAAGGCCGACACCCGCGCCTTCCTGCTGCTGCGGGCCTACATCCCGACGGCCCTGCGCGTCGAGGTCACCGACCCCGAGGACCCGACGCCGTACCTGTACCTGTCGACGCGGGAGCCGGAGCGGCTGGCGGACGCGATCCGGACGGCACGGGCCGCGGCCTAGATTTTGCCTCCGGGAGGCGGAAGTTTGACCGGCCGGCCGCGCCGGGGGCTCAGGCCGGGCCGCCCAGCCCCTTGTGGCCGCGCTCGGGCAGGATCTCGTCCAGGTCGAGGGGCTGCTCCGGCCGCTCCAGCGGCGGCAGTTGCGGCAACTCCTCCCAGGGCACCCGGACCTTGCGCAGGTCGGCGCGGATGCGTGCCGCGAGCTTTCTGGTGTCCCGGCGGTTCATGACCGCGCCCACGGCGGCGCCGACCATGAAGGGCATCAGGTTCGGCAGGTTGCGCACCATGCGCTTCATGATCTGCTGACGCAGTTCGCGTTTCATCTGGCCGCCCAGCGCCGCGTTGATCGTGACGGGCTTGAGGGGGTCGATGCCGCGTTCCTCGGTCCACGAGGACAGATAGGCGGTGCTGCGCTCCCGGAGGCCGCCGGGCGGGCGTACGCCGTACACCTCGTGCAGTTCGGCGATCAGTTTCAGTTCGATGGCGGCCACGCCGGTGATCTCGGCGGCCAGTTCGGTGGGCATCGCGGGCGGCACCGGGAGCATCGCCGCGGCACCGACGCCGGCCCCGACCGTGGAACTGGCGTTCGCGGCGCCCGCCACGAGCTTGTCCGCGAGCTGCTCGGGGCCGAGGCCCGGGAACTGGCGGCGCAGTGTCGCGAGGTCGCGTACGGGGATGCGCGGGGCGTACTCGATGAGGCGGTCGGCGAGGTATCCGATGCCGGCTCGGGCGCGGCTGCCGCCCTTGCGGACGCCTTGCGCGGCCCTTTCCCGCATCACCGCCGCCCGGCGCCGGGTCGCGGAAGCCCGCACCGGGTCGGGCACAGCAGGGGCGGGCGCCGGATCGAGCGAGGCTCCCTGGTCGGGTGAGCCCCGCTCGCCGTCACGCGCGCCGTGCGGGCCGTCGGACGGCCCGGGGTCCGCTCCCCGCAGGAAGCGGCGCTTCCGAGGAGGGGTCGAGCCGGTCATGCCCGACCCGTCCTCAGTCGCAGTCGCGGCAGATCGGCTGGCCGTTCTTCTCGCGGGCCAACTGGCTGCGGTGGTGGACCAGGAAGCAGCTCATGCAGGTGAACTCGTCCTGCTGCTTGGGCAGGACCCGGACGGCCAGCTCCTCGTTCGAGAGGTCCGCTCCGGGAAGCTCCAGGCCTTCCGCGGCCTCGAACTCGTCGACGTCCACTGCGGAGGTCGACTTGTCGTTACGCCTGGCCTTGAGCTCTTCAAGGCTGTCCGAATCGACGTCGTCGTCGGTCTTGCGTGGGGTGTCGTAATCCGTTGCCATGTCGCTCTCCCCCTCTGGGTGTCTGCGGTGTCTCCAGCGCACGTAACGCGTGAGAGGCCGGACTTGTGCCCGACCCGAGGCGGAGATTTTGCCTCACATCAAGGTCTGTTACTCAATCGACACCCAACCGGACTCCTCAAGAGTGATCGGCTTGGATGGCGAACGGGACCGTACACGGTCCGATTGCCGCTGTTCAAAGGCATCTCACCGTGTACTTCCCGTGATCAGGACCCCCGAAAACCCGGATTTTCCCGGCTTTCCGACCGGTCACATGATCACGGACAGTAGATGGCCGGAAAACCGTCCTTGTGATCGATCACACACGGGTTCCCTTCCGGGGCGGTGTGAAAATTCCGCGCAAAGCGAACAAGCCCACGGAGTGCCGTGTGTCGGCCCGTGTCGGTGCACATGCTCTCAGACCGGGAAGGTCACCCGCATCACGAGACCACCTCCCTCCCTTGGCTCCGCCGCGATGTGCCCGCCGTGGGCCCGGGCCACGGACCGCACGATGGACAGCCCGAGGCCCACGCCCTTGTCGCTGCCGGTGCGCTCGGTGCGCAGCCGCCGGAAGGGCTCGAAGAGGTTGTCGATCTCGTACGCCGGCACCACCGGCCCGGTGTTCGTCACGACGAGCACCGCCTGCCCGTGCCGGACCTCGGTGGCGACCTCCACCCAGCCGCCCTCCGGCACGTTGTACCGGACGGCGTTCTGCACCAGGTTCAGCGCGATCCGCTCCAGCAGCACGCCGTTGCCCTGTATGACCGCGGGTCTGTGCTCGCCGCGGATCGTCACGCCCTTGGCGTCGGCCTCCGCGCGGACCTGGTCGACGGCCTGCTCGGCCACCTCCGCGAGGTCCACCGGCTTGCGCTCGACGATCTGGTTCTCGCTGCGGGCGAGCAGGAGCAGGCCCTCCACGAGCTGTTCGCTGCGCTCGTTGGTGGCCAGCAGCGTCTTGCCGAGCTGCTGGAGCTCCACGGGCGCGCCCGGGTCGGAGAGGTGAACCTCCAGGAGGGTCCGGTTGATCGCCAGCGGGGTGCGCAGCTCGTGCGAGGCGTTGCCGACGAAGCGTTGCTGGGCCGTGAAGGCCCGCTGGAGCCGCTCCAGCATCTCGTCGAAGGTGTCGGCGAGCTCCTTCAGCTCGTCGTCCGGTCCGTCCAGCTCGATACGGCGGGACAGGTCCGAGCCGGCCACCGCGCGGGCGGTGCGCGTGATCCGGCCGAGCGGCGAGAGCACGCGGCCGGCCATCGCGTAGCCGAACGCGAAGGCGATCACGGCGAGGCCGAGCAGGGCCAGCAGCGAGCGGCTGAGGAGGTTGTCCAGGGCGGCCTTGCGCTCGTGGTCCATGCACGCGTTGATCGCGTCGTTGAACTCGGCGAGCGACAGGTCGCCGGACGAGTTGAGCGACGAGATCCCCGGGCAGTTGTTGCTGGTGATCTTGAGGCCCTGGAACTGGACGATCTTGAACAGTGGTTCGTTGCCCGTGCGCAGCGCCTGGGCGGCCAGCAGATAGATGATCGACAGCAGCAGGATGCCGGCGATCAGGAACATGCCGCCGTACAGCAGGGTGAGCCGTATGCGGATCGTCGGGCGCAGCCACGGGAAGGGCTGGTCCGGCTTGCGCGGGTCCCACGTCGGCTTGGGTGGCGCGGCGGGCGGTGCGGGTGTCGCTGCCATCGCCGGTCAGATCCGGTAGCCGGAGCCGGGCACGGTGACGATCACCGGCGGCTCACCGAGTTTGCGGCGCAGGGTCATGACGGTCACGCGCACCACGTTCGTGAACGGGTCGGTGTTCTCGTCCCACGCCTTCTCCAGCAGTTGCTCGGCGGAGACGACGGCTCCCTCGCTGCGCATCAGCACCTCCAGGACGGCGAACTCCTTCGGGGCGAGCTGCACCTCCTTGCCGTCGCGGAAGACCTCGCGGCGGTTGGGGTCCAGCTTGATGCCGGCGCGCTCCAGGACGGGCGGCAGCGGCACGCTGGTGCGGCGGCCCAGGGCACGGACGCGTGCGATCAGCTCGCTGAAGGCGAAGGGTTTGGGAAGGTAGTCGTCGGCGCCGATCTCCAGGCCCTCGACCCGGTCGCTGACGTCGCCGGAGGCCGTGAGCATCAGCACGCGCGTGGGCATGCCGAGTTCGACGATCTTGCGGCAGACGTCGTCGCCGTGCACCAGGGGGAGGTCGCGGTCGAGGACGACCACGTCGTAGTCGTTGACGCCGATGCGCTCCAGGGCGGCCGCACCGTCGTACACGACGTCGACGGCCATGGCCTCCCGGCGCAGTCCGGTGGCCACCGCATCGGCGAGCAGTTGCTCGTCCTCGACGACGAGTACGCGCACGTCGCTTGTCCTTCCTGTGTCCACCCGCGTAGCGCGCGGCGGCGCGCGCGGGCAGGGGTGTGGTCGGGTCCGTAGGCCTCCATCCTGCCCTTTTCGGCCATAAGTCGGCGGTAAGACGGGTGCGGGGCGACGGGGGCCGGCGCGAGACCAGGGAAGACGGGGCACCGGCGCGGGAATGCCAGATTTTTCGCGCGGGTTGAGGTTTCCGAGAAAGACGGCAGGGGGAGGACGGCATGTACACCCCGCGATCACGCTCTGCTTGTGCCGCACCACGTGCGGTACGGGATGATCCGCTTCCGCAGAGTGGTGGTGGGTGTCCGGCACCGTCGCCGCCCGGCTCGGGCAGCGCTGGGCATCTACTGGAGACGTGATCGCCCCTTCCGACGGCACACCCCCGTGCCACCGACCCACGACCCAGGACGAGGGGGCGCAGCATGGACGCTTTCACCGCAGGACTTCTGCAGCGCATAAAGGCGACCGAGTCCGACCTGACGCGGGCTCGCGACGAGGGCGACGAGTTCCTCGTCGAGGTCGAGCAGGGAGAGCTCGACGACCTGCGCCGCCTCGCGGCCGAGCACGGCGTCGAGGTCGGCGTGACCACGGTCTGACCGCCTCGGCACACGAGGGCCCCGGTGAATCCAGCACCGGGGCCCTCGCGCGTGCGGGCGGCTCAGTCGTGCCAGGCGCCGAAGTCCTCCAGGAGCCGCTGGAGGGGCTCGAAGACGCCGGGTGTGGCCGCCACCGTCAGATCCCGTGAGGGGCGCTCACCGGGGCGGCCACCGGTCACCGCGCCCGCCTCCCGGGCGATGAGGTCCCCCGCCGCGACGTCCCAGGCGTTCAGCCCGCGCTCGTAGTAGCCGTCCAGGCGGCCCGCCGCGAGATCGCACAGGTCGATCGCGGCCGAGCCCGAGCGCCGGATGTCCCGCAGCAGCGGGATCAGGCGCCGGGCCACCTCGGCCTGATGGGTGCGGACCTCGCTGACGTAGTTGAATCCGGTCGACACCAGCGCCTGCTCCAGGGGAGCCGTGGGACGGCAGGTGAGCCGGCGCTCGCCCTCCCAGGGGCCCGTCGCCCAGGCTCCCCCGCCGCGCACCGCGTGGTACGTCTCGCCGCGCATGGGCGCCGCGACCACCCCGGCGACCGTCTCGCCGTCCTGCTCGGCGGCGATGGAGACCGACCAGGTCGGCAGGCCGTAGAGGTAGTTGACCGTGCCGTCCAGGGGGTCGATGACCCAGCGGATGCCGCTGGTGCCCTCCGTGGCGGCGCCCTCCTCGCCGAGGAAGCCGTCCTGCGGGCGGTGGCCGGAGATCACGTCGGTGATCAGCTTCTCGGCCGCGATGTCCATCTCGGTGACCACGTCGATCGGGCTGGACTTGGTCGCCGCGACGGCGAGGTCGGCCGGGCGCCCGTCGCGCAGCAGGTCACCGGCGCGGCGGGCGGCCTCGCGGGCCAGGGCGAGCAGGTCCGAGGGCTGGACGTCGGTCACGGGGCTCCTCATGCGTAGGGGCTGTCGGCACCGGCCGCGGCGGGCCTGGGGGTGCGGGCGGGGCAGCAGCCGGCAGGGCACAGATGGTGGCTCGGGCCGAGGGTGCCGAGGGCGCAGGGCCTGACCTCCGCGCCCCGCTCGACGGCCGCCCGCTCCAGGACGAGGTCGCGGATCGCGGCGGCGAAGCGCGGATCGTCGCCGACGGTGGCCGAGCGGCGCATCGGCAGGCCCAGCTCCTCCGCCTTGGCCCTCGCCTCGGTGTCCAGGTCGTACAGGACCTCCATGTGGTCGGAGACGAAGCCGATGGGCGCGATCACGACCGCGGGGACACCGGCCGCGTGCCGCTCCTCGAGGTGGTCGCAGATGTCGGGCTCAAGCCACGGGATGTGGGGGGCGCCGGAGCGGGACTGGTAGACGAGCTGCCACGGGTGGTCCCGGCCGGTGCGCTCGCGGACCGCCTCGGCGATCGTGCGGGCCACGTCCAGGTGCTGCGTGACGTACGCGCCGCCGTCGCCGTGCGACTCCACCGGGCCGGAGGTGTCGGCCGCCGACAGCGGGATCGAGTGGGTCGAGAAGGCGATGTGGGCGCCGGCCCGCACCCCCTCGGGCAGGTCGGCGAGGGACGCGACCACGCCGTCGATCATGGGCTCCAGGAAGCCGGGGTGGTTGAAGTAGTGCCGCAGCTTGTCGATCCGCGGGAGCTCCGTGCCCTCCGCCTCCAGGGCGGCCAGCGCGTCGGCGAGGTTCTCGCGGTACTGGCGGCAGCCCGAGTAGGAGGCGTAGGCGCTGGTGGCGAGGACCAGGATGCGGCGGCGGCCGTCGGCGGCCATCTCGCGCAGGGTGTCCGTCAGGTACGGGGCCCAGTTGCGGTTGCCCCAGTAGACCGGCAGGTCCAGTCCGTGGTCGGCGAAGTCCTTGCGCAGGGCGTCCAGCAGGGCGCGGTTCTGGGCGTTGATGGGGCTCACGCCGCCGAACCCGAAGTAGTGCTCGCCGACCTCCTTCAGGCGTTCCCTGGGGATGCCCCGGCCGCGGGTGACGTTCTCCAGGAAGGGGATCACGTCGTCCGGGCCCTCGGGGCCGCCGAAGGAGAGCAGGAGCAGGGCGTCGTAAGGGCTGGCATCACGCGGATCTGGCATGGGGTCGATCCTGTCATCCGGTACGGACAGCGGGGCAGCCGACCGGGTGCCCGGCTCAGCCGGACGAGTACGTTAGGGTCACCTAACTCGTACGTCGTGTCGGACATCCGTACCGGTGTCGAGACCCTTTCCGTCCGCCGAGCCGCCGCCGTCAGCTGCTCCCGCCCGCCCGGAGTCCGCCGTGCCGAGCCCCTATCGCGCCCTGTTCGCCGCTCCCGGCAGCAAGCGCTTCACCAGCGCGGGCCTCCTCGGGCGGATGCCGCTGTCGATGATGGGCATCGGCGTGGTCACGATGGTGTCGCAGCTGACCGGGCGCTACGGCCTGGCCGGCGCCCTGTCGGCGACCATCGCGCTGTCGGCCGCCGCGGCGGGCCCCCAGGTCTCCCGCCTGGTCGACCGGCACGGGCAGCGGCGGGTGCTGCGCCCGGCCACGCTGCTCGCGCTCGCGGCGGCCGCCCTGCTGCTGGTCGCCGCTCACTTCTCGTGGCCGGACTGGGTGCTGTTCGCGGCCTGCGTCGGCATCGGCTGCGTGCCCAGCGTCGGGGCGATGGTCCGGGCCCGCTGGGCCGCGCTGTACGGCGGAACGGAGAAGCTGCACACCGCGTACTCGTTCGAGTCGGTGATCGACGAGGTGTGCTTCATCTTCGGGCCGATCATCTCCATCGGGCTGTCCACGGCGTGGTTCCCGGAGGCAGGGCCGCTGCTCGCCGGCTGCTTCCTGGCCGTCGGCGTCTTCTGGCTGACCGCGCAGCGGGAGACCGAGCCCGCGCCGCACCCACGTGAACGCCGGGGCGGGCGCACCGCGCTGGCCGCGCCGGGACTCCAGGTGCTCGTGGCCACCTTCGTGGCGACGGGCGCGATCTTCGGCGCCGTCGACGTGGTCACCGTCGCCTTCGCCGAGGAGCAGGGGCACAAGGGCGCGGCGAGCGTGGTGCTCGCGCTGTACGCGGCCGGTTCCTGCGGGGCGGGCCTGGTCTTCGGGCTGCTGCGGTTCAAGGGGGCGCCCGAACCTCGCTGGCTGCTGGGCATATGCGCGATGGCCGTGAGTATGATCCCCCTCCTACTGGTCGGGAACCTGCCGTTTCTGGCCGTGGCGCTGTTCGTCGCCGGCATGGCCGTCGCTCCCACGATGATCACGACCATGTCGCTGATCGAGCAGCACGTACCACGCGCGCAACTGACCGAGGGCATGACCTGGGTGAGCACCGGGCTCGCGGTCGGCGTCGCGCTCGGCTCGTCCGTGGCCGGCTGGGTGATCGACGCCGCCGGAGCGGGCGCCGGGTACGTGGTCCCGGCGGTGTCCGGGGCCGTCGCGGTCGCGGTCGGTTTCCTGGGGTACCGCCGGCTCAGCAGGCCGGCGCCACGTCGGGGAGGCACCGTTGGGCAGCACGGCGAGCGCGAAGAACGGCACGTGGCGTAACTGGGGCGGCAATGTGGCGGCGCGCCCCGCGCGGGAGGTCGCTCCGGCGTCGGTGGAGGAACTGGCCGGGGCGATACGCCGGGCCGCCGAGGACGGCCTGAAGGTGAAGGCGGTCGGCAGCGGCCACTCCTTCACGTCCATCGCTGCCACCGACGGCGTGCTGGTGCGTCCCCATCTGCTGACCGGTATCCGGCGCATCGACCGGGAGGCCATGACGGTCACGGTGGAGGCCGGCACTCCGCTGAAGCGGCTCAACATGGCCCTGGCGCGCGAGGGCCTGTCCCTCACCAACATGGGCGACATCATGGAGCAGACGGTCTCCGGCGCCACCAGCACCGGCACCCACGGCACCGGCCGCGAGTCGGGGTCGATCGCCGCCCAGATCCGGGGCCTGGAACTGGTCACGGCGGACGGCTCGGTCCTCAGCTGCTCCGAGCGGGAGAACCCGGAGGTCTTCGCGGCGGCCCGGATCGGCCTGGGCGCGCTCGGGATCGTCACCGCGATCACGTTCGCCGTGGAGCCTGTCTTCCTGCTCCAGGCCCGTGAGGAACCGATGCCGTTCGACCGGGTGCTCGCCGAGTTCGACGAACTGTGGGCCGAGAACGAGCACTTCGAGTTCTACTGGTTCCCCCACACCGGCAACACCAACACCAAGCGCAACAACCGCAGCGCGGGCCCCGAGCAGCCGGTCTCCCGGCTGAAGGGGTGGTTCGAGGACGAGTTCCTCTCCAACGGCGTCTTCCAGGCGGCCCAGTGGGCGGGCCGCGCGGCACCCGCCGCGATCCCGGCGATCGCCCGGATCTCCAGCACGGCGCTGTCGGCGCGGACGTACACGGACATCCCCTACAAGGTCTTCACATCGCCGCGCCGGGTCCGCTTCGTGGAGATGGAGTACGCCGTCCCGCGCGCGGCCGTCGTGGACACGCTCCGCGAACTGAGGGCCATGGTCGACGGGTCGGGACTGCGGGTCAGCTTCCCCGTCGAGGTGCGCACGGCCCCCGCCGACGACATCACGCTGTCCACGGCGTCCGGCCGCGACAGCGCGTACATCGCGGTCCACATGGCCAAGGGCACGCCGTACCAGCGGTACTTCACCGCCGCCGAGCGCGTCTTCACCGCGCACGAGGGGCGCCCGCACTGGGGCAAGGTGCACACACGGGACGCCGAGTACTTCGCGAAGGTCTACCCGCGCTTCGGCGAGTTCACCGCGCTGCGGGACCGCCTGGACCCCGGCCGCCTCTTCCAGAACGACTACCTGCGCCGGGTGTTGGGGCCCTGACCGGGGGCAACCGCACCACAGGAGACCATTCGCCTCCGTTTCTGCGCATTGCGTGAAGTACGCCACGTCCAAGATCCTCGAAGCGCTCAACGGACGGCCGAGTCACGCTTCTTGCCAGAAGTTGGGCGGCGTGCCAATCCACGCACGTGGCCCGAATGGAGTACTGTTGCGAGCCCTGGGTCCGGTCTCCCGCCTGGGCGTCCGTGGCCTTCAAGGACCGCCGGGAGGGGGCTAGTTGCACAGGGTGACGGAGTTCGTCACTTAGCGTTGCGAATAGGTAACCGTGCCATAACGGCGATCCAGGGCCCTGGCCCGACACGCCGGGCAACTCGGCAAGGTTGTGGCAGGCTGCACCCGGGCAGGCCACACTCGACTAGCGGAAGCAGCGACGCACGTGACGTCGGCAGGCACCACCCGGGAGGTCCCCATGCCCGAACTGCGTGTCGTGGCCGTCTCCAATGACGGCACACGGCTGGTGCTGAAGGCTGCCGACGCGACGGAGTACACCCTTCCGATCGACGAACGCCTGCGCGCCGCCGTGCGCGGCGACCGTCCTCGCCTCGGCCAGATCGAGATCGAGGTGGAGAGCCATCTCCGCCCCCGCGACATCCAGGCGCGTATACGAGCCGGTGCGACCGCGGAAGAGGTCGCCCAGCTCGCCGGCATCCCCGTCGACCGTGTCCGGCGCTTCGAGGGCCCCGTGCTCGCCGAACGCGCCTTCATGGCCGAGCGCGCCCGCAAGACCCCGGTGCGCCGCCCCGGTGAGAACGCGGCGGGGCCGCAGCTCGGCGAGGCCGTCCAGGAGCGGCTGCTGCTGCGCGGCGCCGACAAGGACACCGTGCAGTGGGACTCGTGGCGCCGCGACGACGGCACCTGGGAAGTGCTCCTGGTCTACATGGTGGCGGGTGAACCGCACTCGGCGAGCTGGACGTACGACCCGCCGCGACGGCTCGTCCAGGCCGTCGACGACGAGGCGCGCTCGCTGATCGGCGAGTCCGACGACCTCGCCGCGCCCGAGCCGAGCTTCCCGTTCGTGCCGCGGATCGCCCGGCTGCCGCGTGAGCGCCAGGAGCGCTCGATGGACCGCGCGCTGGACCGTGCGCTGGAGCGGCCGAGCCTGCCCGCGCAGGCGTCCGAGCCGGCCGAGGAGATGACGGAGGAACGGGACTCGCTGACCAGCCTGCTGGAAGCGGTGCCGAGCTTCCGCGGCGACCTGGTGGTCCCGGAGCGGCCCACCGAGCCCGACCCGGAGGAGCCCGCGGTCGAGCCGGCCGCCGAGGAGCCCCCGGCGCCCGCCGCGTCGGCCGGGTCCGCGTACGCGGACGTCCTCATGCCGCGCTCCGTCGGCAGCCATCGCGACCGGCTCATCGGCGCCACGGACCGTCAGGCCGAGGCGGACGGTGTCCGCCCGGGCCGCCGGGCCGCCGTGCCGAGCTGGGACGAGATCGTGTTCGGCACGCGGAGGAAGAAGCAGGAGTAGCGGGCGGGCGCGTTCACTCGTCGAACGTCTTTGTGCGAACACCGCCGTGCGCTCGCCTTTGCGTGAACGCGTTTGCGTGAACGCGTTTGCGTGAGCGCCTTTGTGTGAGGGCCGCGTCGGATGGACGCGGCCCTCGCTCATGTCCGAGCCGCGTGCCGCTACTGCGGGTCCGGGCCCACGGCCACCGGCCGGGAGGGGTCGGCCGACCACTCCGACCACGACCCCACGTAGAGGGCGGCCGGAATGCCGGCCACCGCGAGCGCGAGCGCCTCATGGGCCGCCGACACGCCCGAGCCGCAGTAGACGCCGACCTCCGTGCCCTCGACGGCGCCCAGTTCCTTGAAACGGGCGGCGAGTTCACCGGCGGGCAGGAACCGACCGTCCGGGCCCACGTTCTCGTTCGTCGGCGCCGACACGGCACCCGGGATGTGCCCGCCGACCGGGTCGATCGGCTCGACCTCGCCGCGGTACCGCTCCCCCGCCCGCGCGTCGAGCAGCACGCCCGACCGCGCGAGCGCCGCGGCGCCGTCCGCGTCGAGCAGCCCCGTCGCCGACGGCACCGGCTCGAAGTCCCCCTCCGCCGGGGCCGGTGCGGCCGTCTCCAGCGGCCCCTCCCAGGCCGGCAGCCCGCCGTCCAGGACCCGCACATCCGGGTGCCCGGTCCAGACCAGGAGCCACCAGGCGCGGGCGGCCGCCCAGCCCTGCCCGCCGTCGTACACCACCACGGGACGCGTCGAGGACACGCCCGCCCGCCGCATCGCCCGTCCGAATCCGGCCAGGTCCGGCAGCGGGTGACGGCCGCGCGGGCCGGGCTCGGACGCCAACTCCCGGTCCAGGTCGACGTAGACCGCACCGGGGATGTGCCCGGCCGCGTGCGCCGCCCGGCCGTCGAACGGCGGTTCACCGGACGCCGTGGCGAGCGTCAACTGCCAGCGGACGTCGAGCAGCACCGGCGGGTCGTCGCCCATCAGGGCCGTGGCCAGTTCTGATGCGGAGATGATGGCGTTCATGGTCCCCATCCTCGCGCACAGGGTGGCCGCGGCGGCTCACGCCCGTTAATCTGCCCGCCGGACAGGCCCGATCACGAGGCGTACGGGATCGGGCACAAGCTGTACAGCCGATCGGCATCCGTCGTCCCGCGCGCGGGAACGGGCGGTATCGCGCACACAGACGCCACGGTGCGCCCTCCGGGCGCCGGCCGTCCTGCGGCGGCGCGCCCGCGACACGCGCGGCCACGGTGGTGCGAGCATCGGCTCGGGGGTCCGGACGGCGGAAGCGACACGGCCTGCGCCAGCGGCCGAGGAGAGAGTGACGATGACCGAGGCACGGGGGTCGGCCGGCCCGAACGGCGCGACGCACGCCCGGCACGCGCCCGGCACACCCTGCTGGGTGAGCCTGATGGTGCACGCGCCGGACGCCACCCAGGAGTTCTACGGAGAGCTGTTCGGCTGGGAGTTCCAGCCCGGCCCCCGGCAACTCGGACCCTATGTGCGCGCGCTGCTCGACGGTCGCGAGGTGGCCGGAATCGGCCAACTGCCGCCCGACCTCCATCTCCCCGTCGCCTGGACGCCATACCTCGCCTCCCGCGACGTCGACGCGACCGCGGAGTCGGTACGGATGTGCGGCGGTACCGTCGGGGTGGGCCCGCTGGACGCCGGTGAGGCCGGGCGCATGGCGATCTGCTCCGACCCCGCCGGCGCCGTCTTCGGCATCTGGCAGGCCGCCGCCCACCTCGGCGCGGCCGTCTCCGGCGTGCCCGGCACCCCCGCCTGGAACGAACTGCGGACCTTCGAGTCCGAGAACATCGCCAAGTTCTACGCCACGGTGTTCGGTTACGAGGAGGAGGTGACCGGCGCCGACGGGCCCGACCACGTCACCCTGAGCGTCGACGGCCGCCCCGTCGCGGACGTCCACGGCGTCGGCACCGCGCTGCCCCGGGACCGGGGCCCCCACTGGCTGACGTACTTCACCGTGCCGGACACCGACGCGGCGGTCGACCGGGTCGTCGCGCTCGGGGGACGGTCACTGATCCCGTCCCACGACACCGGGCACGGACGCGTCGCCACGGTGGCCGATCCGGAGGGGGCGCGGTTCGCGCTGGTGGGCAGGGCGAGCGCTCTCAACGAGGCGTCGTGAAGCGGGCGTCGAGCCGGTAGCGGGACTGCACCGCGAGGGCCGCCGCCATGAGGAGCGCGGGCAGGAGCGTGAAGCCGAGCAGGATGGCCGTGTGCGCGCCGCCGGACTGGGTGACCTCCTCGCCGGCCCGCGCGGCCGCGTAGCCGCCGAAGGCGAGGGCCGCCGAGTAGAGATAGGGGCCTGCCGCGGCGCCCGTCGCCTCCGTCGCCGTCCAGACGCCCGTGTAGGCGCCGGTCCGTTCGGTCTCGCCGCCGACCGCGCGGACGGTGTCCGGGACCATCGAGAACGGGAAGAGCTGGAGCCCCGCGAAGCACACCCCGAGCACGAGGGTGCACAGGACGGGGACCACCAGTCCGGCCGCCCTCCCCGTGGCGAGACCGAGCGCCCCGGCGACGAAGAGCCCCTGGCACAGCAGCAGACAGCGCTGCTTGCCCCAGCTCCGGGACAGCCGGAACCACAGGGGTGTGGTGAGCAGGGCGGGCGCGACGAACGCGGCCATGAGGACCGTGGTGAAACCGGGCCGGTCCAGCTCGTGGCGGGCGTAGTACGGCAGCCCGGCGAGGACGAGGTGGGTCGTCGTGGAGACGAGGAGATAGCAGGAGACGAGGACGCGGAAGGGGCGGTTGCCGCGCAGGACGTCCCGCGCCTGGGCGAGGGCCGGGCCGTGCGGGGCCCGTTCCGGGTCCGGCCGGTCGAGGTCCGGGGCGGGCCGGTCGAGGTCCGGGGCGGGCAGCAGATCGCGGACGCCGCCGATGCCGACGTACTGGAAGACGACGGTGAAGACGCCGAGGACGGCGGCCATGGCGACGTACCGGCCGACCGAGTCGCCCTCACCCGCGAGCAGCGGGGCCAGCGCGCCGCCGACGAGGATGCCGACGGTGAGGACCACCATCCGGAAGGACAGCACCCGGGTCCGGCCGTGGTAGCCGATCGCCATGAGCGAGCTGCTGCTGGATCTCAGGAGGTAGGTCTCTCGGTGGCCGCGGTCTCCTTACCGGACTCCCCGGGCTGATGTGTGAAGACCACGAGATGCCAGGCGCCCTTGTCGCGGGTCACGGTGAAGGTGTCCTGCCAGGCCTCCCCCGCCTTGTCCATGGCCTTGAGCCGAGCCGAGCCGGTGTCCGGTCCCATGTCGTGCTCGATCCGGACGTCCTCGATCCGCCAGCCTTGGCCGCCCCTCTCCGCGAGGATCCGCGCGGCCTCCTGCCTCGACCACTTCTCGTCCTCCACACCCCCGACGGCGATCAGCCGGGAGGCGCTGCGCGAGTTCAGGGCTTCCACATACGCCGCCACCGCCTGGCGCGCCCCGTCCGGGGAGGACGAAGAGTCTGGACGGCCGGGCGACTCGCTCGCGTCGTCGCCGGACGCGCAGCCGGAAGCCAGGGTTAGGGCAGCCAAGGCAACCTGTACAGCGAGAAGATGTCGAAGCTCCACAGCGCACTCCTATGCGGTTCCTGCGAGGAGGATCAGCAGCCTGCCAGATGCGGTGCGCGTACCACAGACGAGGGGGTCTTCGCACAGCAGGAGGGCAATCACGAGTCTGTGAATCGGTCGCGGCGCTGACGGAAGAAGCCACCGCCCCGCTGCACGGCGCAGAGGAGTCACGCCTGGTGGCGGCCTTTCCTATGATGTCCGCGTCCGCTCAGCTCAGCGGGTCGGCGCCTCTGCGGGGAGCGGATTCTCGCCGCCCCTTTGCTGCGGGGCGAACTCCCCAGCCGTTCCGCACGCGGCGAGGTCTGTGACAAGGACTCCAACGGCCGCCCGCCAGAGTCGCACCTGGGCGCGGGGCGGGCCGAGTTCGTCGTGGTGGTACTTGCAAGCGGCACTGAGCCGGTTCCAGAGGGTGTGGGCACGGCGGGCTCGGGCGGGGCCGGCGTAGTGGTGCAGGCAGAGCAGTTTCGCGCGCATGCTGCGGAGTCCGCCGAGTCCGGCTTCCTCAGCCATGAGGGCCGCGTCGACGGCTGCTTCCAAGGCGATGCGCAGGGCGTAGGCCGCGCCGCGGTCGCGGCCGGCCGAGGTCAGCGGGCCGTCGCCGTTCGGGCTGCCGGTGAGGAGGTCGTCAGCGGCAGCGAGGAGCACGGCGGCCGCAGTGGGAGTGGCGGGCATCAGGCGTTCGCCTCCGGCTTGCGGATCTTGTTGGCGAGGTCCTCGACCTTCCTCACGAAGGCGACCGGATCCGGCGGGAGGAATCCGCCGGGGTGGGCGCCCTGCTGGCACTGGTGGATCAGCACCGTGCTCTCACGGCCGTACAAGGAGCGGAGACTGTCCTTGACCTTCTCGTCGGGATGGACGGAGCCGTCGTCGAAGAGGGCGAACGACGCGAGGGGGAGGAGCCGTTCGGTCATGTCGATGGCGGCCTGGAGGTCTTCGGCGGGGAGGCCGGTGCGGTTGCGGCGGAGCCAGGCCGCCTCGACGATCGCCGTCGCCAGCGCCTCGCGGCACAGGGACGGCAGGACGTGACGCAGGGCCGTCTCGGAGCAGTTCTCGGTCCTGGCGAGGGCCATGGCGTTGTCGACGGCCTCCTTGACCGGGTCGGTGTCGCAGGTGACGTGCACCTTGGACTTCTCGCCGCGCTCCACCTTGAGCACGGTCACCGGCAGGCCCTGGCTGCGGAAGGCGTGCGGGAGGCGGGTGTCGTGGGTGAAGACGACGACCTGCCGGTCGCGGCCGAGTTCGTCGAGCACCTGGGCCAGGCCGTCGACCTTCGCCGGGTCCATGGACTGCACGGGGTCGTCGATGACGACGAAGCCGAAGGGGCTGTCGGCCGTCGCGGCGCGGGGCAGGAACAGGGAGAGGGCGAGCGAGTGCAGTTCGCCCTGGCTCATGACGCCCAGGGCAGAGGCCTCGGTGTCGTCGACGGTGACGTCCATGACCAGCTTGCGGACGGTGGCCTTCTCGCTGCCGTGCAGGCCGACGCGGGTCAGGTCGACGCTGCTCTGCTGGCGCAGCTTCTCCCAGATCCGCTGCGTGTGACCGGCGAAGGCGTCGACACGCAGGTCGCGGACCTCGGTCGTGAGCTTCTTGATCCAGTTGAGGGCGGCGTTGACCTCCGTCCGGCGGGGCCCTGCGGCCTCGGCCTCCCGGGAGAGGTTCGTCCACTCGGCGAGCAGGCCGACGACGGCGTGCCAGCGTTCGTCCATGGCCGCCAGTTCCTCGCGCGCCGCTCCGGCCACGATCGCGCACGCGTCCGTCAGCGTCACCGCCGCCTTCAGGGCGCTCTCGGCGAGTACGGCGGGGTCGGTGATCCACCGGCAGTCGCCCCAGGCCTGCCACGGTTCGGCGAGCGCGGCCGGGATCTCCGGGGGCGGGTTGATCAGGTCGTGCAGTTCGCGCGTCGCGGTCCGCAGACGGGCTTCGGCCTCGCGTACGGCCTCGGCCTCGCGCAGGAGCGCGGCGATCTGCGCCTCGGCGCGCGCGGCCCACTCCCGGTCCAGTACCTGTTCCGTGCCGCAGACCGGGCAGGCCGTGTCGTCGGCGTGGCGGTCGCTGTGCCGGAGGGCGGCCTGGAGCAGTGCGGCCCTGCTGTGGGCGTCGGCGGCGGCGGTGCCCTTCAGGTCGTCGACGTCGGCGACGGCGTTCCGCAGCGCGTCGACGGCGGCGCCGACCCGGTCCAGGTCAGGACTCTCGGTCTCGGCGGCGGCCTCCAGACGGGCCTCCCGCAGCCGCCCCTCGTCGGCCGTGGGCGCGCCGGCGACCAGCGCGTCGAGCACGGCGTGATCGGGTCCGTCCTTCTCCTCCATCGCCACCAGCGCCTTGAGCGCCCGGTCGTCGTGCCCGACCTCCTCCAGGGCCGCGTGCAGGTGCGGCTTCCTGTCCTTCGCAGCGTTGACGGCGGCGTCGAGTTCCTTGTTCGCGGCCGTCAGCCGTCGCGCGGCGGCGTTGAGGTCGTCGAGGCCGAGGATCGCGGCGATGTTGTCGTACATCTCGGACGGCTTGCCGTTGATCAGGTTGTCCAGGTCGGCGTAGGAGAGGAAGGGCCGGTGGGCGCGGGTCGCCCGCTCCCAGCCGGTCTCCTCCAGCGGCACGGTGCCGTGTCCCGGCCGCCTGAGCACGGCCTCGGAGTCGGTGAAGGCGTCGCCGGTCCAGGTGCGGGTGAGGGTGCTCGGCGACGGGTCGCCCTCGACGGTCAGCCTGGCCTCGACGACGGTCCGCTCGCCCTGGTGCAGGTTGCGCCAGCGGACGGCATGACTCGGGTGCTGGCCGGCGCAGTGGGCGTTGGTGCCGGTGAACAGGGTCTCGATCGCCTCGGCGATGCTCGACTTGCCGGAGCCGTTGCGTCCCACGACGAGGGTCACGCCGGGCTTGGGCTTCAGCTTGAGCAGTGCCTTGGAGCCGACGCCGCGGAAGCCGGTGACCGCGATGTTCCCCAAGTAGACGGGGCCCGCGGAGGGCCGGGGTCCGCCTTCGGCGTCCTCGGGGTGGCCGAGCGCCCCGCGGACGAGGGCCTTCACCGGAGCGGACAGCTTGCGGTCGCCGGCCAGGCGGGCCTCGACGAGTCCAGGCAAGGGCAGTGCTCTGTCGGGGGTCGGATCGGTCGTCGCGTCGTCCATGGTGTCTCCCGTGATGCCCGTCGAAGAGGGAAAGGGGCGAGCACCGACAGGCACCGGAGCGGCCGAACCGTTGGGCACCTGTCGACGGACGGGACCGTAGGCGTAGGTGGGATGCGTGCGGTTTCTCCTTTCTGATAACGACGGTTATCAGGTAAGTCGATGACAAGGGAGTGATCATTCGGGGCGAGGAGCGCGCCGGTTCGCCCGCCTCGGTGATCAGTTGCTTTGCCTCCTCGCCTCACCGACCCGTCTGGCCGACTCGGCGTCCGGCGTGGCCTGCTCGCGCAGATCGGGGTGGTAGCCGTTCCCCTCCCGCAAGGCGGTGCGTACCTGCTCGTACTCCGCCCAGACGGTCTTGCCCGGGCCGTCCGGGCGTGGGTGCCAGTCCCAGCGGGTCGCGAGTTGCGACACGAGGAGCAGTCCGCGGCCGGTCTCCTCGACGCCGGCTGCACCTTCCGGGATGGCCGGGCGGCGCGGGTGGCGTTCGGTGCGGGTGTCGGTGACCTCGACGCGCACGGTGCGGCCGTCGGGGGTCGCGTGGAGACGGAGGTGGAAGTCCCGGCCGGGGACGTGGCCGTGGCTCACGGCGTTCGCGGTCAACTCGGCGACGATCAGCACGATCGCGTCATGCGGGTCGGTGCCGTACGGGATGCCCCACGCATCCAGGCGGACGGCCGCGAGGCGGCGGGCGAGACGGGCTCCGCGCGGTGTGGAGGTGAAGCGCATCTCGAAGGCGGGGCCCGGTGGCGAGGACGCCTTCAAAGGGGCACTGGGGGTGGTTTGTTGGGTGGTGTCAGTGGGATTGAGGGGTTTCGTCGTCACGCCTCTCACGGTCCCGTCGGTCGCGTAGCGTGACCAGCGGTGACGCAGCGACAGGGGCCGGCTGTACCCGTGTTGTACGCGCCTGTCGGCGCTGCGCGCCGTGACGGCGTCCCTTGCGGGGGCGTTGAGCGAGAGAAGGCGGTGGTGGACATGGCGGAGCGCACGGGTGCGGAGACCGGGGCCGAGGCGGTTACCGGAGAGCGTGGGAACGGCGACGGCGCGGGGGCGACGGTCGTGAGTCTCGGGGACGGCTGGGAGAACGACGGCGGGGCCGGGCGCCGGCCGGAGGACGAGGCCGGGCGGGGAATCGTGGTCGCGTTCGGGCAGACCATGAAGACGCTGAGGGTGCGGGAAGGGTTGGAGCGCGAGGAGTTCGGGCGGCGGCTCGGGTACTCGGCGTCCACCATCGCGTCGTTCGAGCAGGGGCGGAGGATTCCGACACCGAGGACGATCGAACTGGCGGATGAGGTGCTGGGGGCGGGCGGGTTGCTGTGCCTGTGGAAGGAGCAGGTGGAGCGGGCGCAGTATCCGGTGTTCTTTCAGGGGATGGCGGTGCTGGAGAAGGAGTGCCTTGAGCTACTCATGTACGACACTCATGTCGTCAACGGGCTGCTCCAGACCGAGGAGTACATGAGGGCGCTGCTCGCGATGCGGCGTCCGCCCCTGGACTCGGAAACGGTCGAGCAGCGGGTGACAGCTCGGCTGGCCCGACAGGACATCTTCGACCGCAAGTCGGCCCCGCTGCTGAGCTTCGTAGTGAACGAGGCGGTTCTGCGTCATCGGTACGGTGGCACGGACGTGCTGCGGGGACAGTTGGAGTTCATTCTCCTCGCCGGTCAGAAGCAGAACGTCGAGATCCAGGTCATGCCGACCGAGTGTGAGGAGAACGCAGGCGTGAACGGCCCGTTCACGGTTGTCACCAGGAAGGACGGCAAGAAGTTCGTCTACACGGAGACGCACACGACCAGCTCCCTTGAGACCGACCCGGAACAGACGGCTCTCGCGGCTGCACGCTATGGGATTATCCGATCACAGGCTCTCAGTCCGAGAGAGTCAACGAAGTTCATCGAAGGGTTGCTGGGAGCGCTATGAACAACGCTGAGTCCTCGACCATCGCCTCGGACCTCGCCTGGTTCAAGAGCAGCTACAGCGGAACCGAAGGCGGCCAGTGTGTAGAGGTCGCGACTGCTGCGGCAGTTGTGCACGTCCGTGACTCGAAGGTTGACTCCGGTCCCCTGCTCACCGTCTCCCGTGAGGCATGGGCAGGCCTTATCGAGTTGACTTCGTCGGAACGGCGCGTCTGACGTTGGACCGCTGCTGACGCATCCGGGCTCACGATGGCCCGTATGCGTCAGCGGAGGGAATTGCCTACTTTGAGGCAGCGTCGTCCCCGTCGGACCGTTCGACGTAGTCCGTGGCGGAGGGCTCACGCTCCAGCACGACCTCGACAGACTCGACCCGCACCGTGGGCTTCGTCATGTCCAGCTCGGCGAGGTGGTTCTTCAGCTTCTTCGCCATGGGTCGGAAGGTCGCGAACGTGAGCCCACCGGAAACGACAGCCCCGACGACGGGGACCGCCTTGGAGACGGTCCTTGCGAAGGTCTGCTTCGTCATCTCCTTACCGAGGTGACCGGCGATCTTCTTCACGAGGGGGTAGATGAACCCCTTCGTGAGCGCCTTCTGCGGCAGCTTCTTTGCGACCTCCTTCGACATCGCCTCCGCGGCCTTCGTGACAGCAGTAGTCGCCGAATGGGTACCGAACATCACGCCGACGAAGAGCGTGAGCACTCCCTCGGTCGCGTCGTCCATGTCGTCGCCGGAGAACAGGTCGGGCCAACTGTAGAGGTAGGCGAGCTTCTGCGAGATGCGCAGCATGTGCCCCATGTACTGCGCCAGGTCGGCAGGGACGGTGGCGGGAAGGAAGAGCAGGCCGGGCAGTCCGGCTGCCGCGGAAGCGGCGCTGACCTTGGCGGTCTCGTACTTGATGGAGTCGTTGGCCGCCTTCTCCAGGATGTCGAGGGGGATACCCGCCGCCGCCGGGGTCTCTTCGATCGCTTGCTTGATCTGCTCTTCGGAGCAGTGACGGGACAGCGCCTTCCGAAGGTACGTCTCCCTGTTGATACGCACACCCGGAAGTTTCGCCGCAGCGACCAGCACCGTGGAGAAATGCGACCCCGGGTCTTCCATCTCTTTGCCCGCCATGAAGTAAACCTGACCTTCCGGGAGGAGCTACCTCCCTGTATGTCTCCAGAATTTCGGTGAGTCGGTGAGGACAGCTCAGCTTTCGGTCTCTCCCTTGGTGGACCACTCGTTGGCGAAGTGCTCCATCTGGCGGAGAACCAAGTCGATGGCCTCCTTCTGCTGGTCCGGCGGGTAGTTGTTGCGGGCCAGGAGGCGCTTGATGGTGCTGCGCAGGCGGGCACGGACGGACTCGCGGGCGATCCAGTCGGGCTTGAGCTGGCGGCGGACCTCGGCGACCAGTTCGCGGGCGATGCCGGCCAGGACCTCGTCACCCATGAGCGAGCGGGCCGTACCGTGGTCGGCAACGGCGTCGTAGAAGGCGAGTTCACGCCAGTTGAGAGGCGGGTCGAACTTCTCGCCCCGCTTGGCGTCGGCCATGACGTCCTTGGCCATCTCGACCAGTTTGGCGATGAGTTCGGCGCTGGTGTACTGCTGGCGCATGTAACGCACCATCAGGTCCTGGAGACGCTCGGAGAACGTCGTCTGCCGGACGATGTTGTGCCGGGTGACCTCGCGCATCTTCCGCTCGACGAGCCGCCGCAGTGCCTCGGCCGCCAGGTGCGGGGTCTGGCTCTGCTGGAGCTGGGCGACGAGCGCGTCGGTGAGGTGGGTCAGGTCGGCGGTCTCCAGTCCGGCCTCGGCGAACAGGTCGGTCACTCCACCCGTCTCCACGACGGACGACGTGAGCTGGGAGAGGTACAGCTCGACGTCGCGGGCCACCGGAAGGCCCCGTGCCTCGCGCTCCATGGCGTCCAGCTTGGCCATGTAGGCGCGGACCTCGACGAAGAACTGGATGTGCCTCTTCCAGGCCGGCGTGTCCGCGAACCGCTCCCCCACCTCCTTCGAGCTGCCCGCCAGCGCCCAGAAGCGCTCAAGACGGTAGGCGTGGTCACGGAAGCGTCGGCCCAGGGTCTGGCGCGGGTCGTCGAGCTGGTCGGGGTCGTTGCCCTTGGTGCGGGGGTCGCGCAGGTGGTTGGCCGTCTTCAGGGCCGCGTCGACGAAGGCACGGGGGCCGGGGCGGTCGAGCAGGGGTTCCCACGCGAAGCCGCGCAGGATGCCGGTGAGGATGTCGTACTCGTTGCGCAGCTCGTCCAGTGCGCGCTCGACGTCCTGGCCGAGGGTGCGGTCGCGCTGGTCGGCCTCGGTGTACTCGGCGATGGCCCGCTGGAGGTTCTCCGTCAGCGGGGCGTAGCCGACGAGGAGGCCGTCCTCCTTTCCGCGGAAGCGGCGGTTGACGCGGGCCAGGGCCTGCATCAGGTTGGCGCCCTTGAGCGGCCGGTCCAGGTACATGGTGTGGATCGGCGGGGCGTCGAAGCCGGTCAGCAGCATGTTGTTGACGATGAGCAGTTCCAGCTCGTCGTCGGGGTCCTTGGCCCGGTTGATGACGGCCTTACGGCGGCTGTCGGTCAGCGCGTGGGCGAGCAGGGCGTCCAAGTCCTTGCGGGAGTTGGACGAGAAGACGATCTTCATCGTGCCCCTCTCGAACTCGTCGCTGTGCCACTCGGGACGCAGCTCGCGCAGGGCGTCGTAGACGCGGACGCAGATCTCGCGGGTCGCGCACACCACCATCGCCTTGCCGGGCGCCCCGCCCGACTCGGAGGCGCCGACGAACGGCTTCATCCGCTCCCGGCGCGCCTCCCAGTGCTCCACCAGGTCGGCCGCGAGGTCGCGTATGCGGGCCGGCGCGCCGTACATGGCGTTCATCGTCGCCACGGCCTGTTCGACGCGGCGGCGCTCGGTGTCGTCGAGGCCCTCGGTGATCCGGTCGGCCTCTTCGTCGATGGTGGTCGGATCGACGTCGTGGTCCAGGACGAGCTGGATCACGCGGCTCTCGTGGTAGACCTTCACGGTCGCGCCGTCGTCGGCGGCCCGCTTGAGGTCGTAGACGTCGATGTAGTCGCCGAACACCTCGCGGGTGTTGCGGTCGGCCTCCGAGATCGGGGTACCGGTGAAGGCGAGCAGCGTGGCGTGCGGGAGCGCGTCGCGCAGATGGCGGGCGAGGCCGTTGAGGTCGTCGTAGTGGCTGCGGTGGGCCTCGTCGACGATCACGACGATGTTCCGGCGGTCGGAGAGCATCGGGTGGTCGGTGCCCGACTCCCGCTCCTCCTTGGTCTTGCCGAACTTCTGGAGCGTGGTGAAGAGGATCCCTCCCGTCCTCTTCGCCGCAAGCTCCTCCCGGAGTTCGGCGCGGGTGACGACCTGCCTCGGCGTCTCCGGGAGGATCTCGCTCTCCTGGAAGGTGCTGTAGAGCTGGTCATCGAGGTCCGTGCGGTCGGTGACGACCACCACGGTGGGGTTCAGCAGGGCCGGGTCCCGCATCACCATGGTGGTGGTGAGGACCATCTCCTCCGACTTGCCGGAACCCTGGGTGTGCCAGACGACGCCAGCCTTGCCGTCGCTCGCCGACGCCGTGCGGACGGCGTCGGCGGCGCGGGTGACCGCGTGGTACTGGTGCGGCTTCGCGATCCGCTTCATCCGCTTCGACGGGACGAAGTTGATGAAGGACTGGATCAGTTCGAGAAAGCGGGACTGGGTGAACAGGCCGTGCAATGCCAGGTTCTGTCCCGACTCCGAGAAACCGTCGGCGGTCAGCGGGTCGACGCGGGCGCCGAACTCGTCCGTGTTCCATGGGGCGAAGTGCTCGTACGGGGTGAACGGCGTGCCGTACTTGGCGGTGATGCCGTCGGAGAGCAGAACGACCGCGTTGTAGCGGAAGGCGGTCGGGAACTCCTGGACGTACCGGGCGACTTGGGCGTGGGCAGTCTGGAGGGTCGCGTCCTCGTCGCCGGCGCGCTTCAGCTCGATGGCGGCGAGGGGCAGGCCGTTGACGTACAGGATGACGTCGAAGCGGCGGTTCCTGTCGCCGTCGATCACCGTGACCTGACTGAGGGCGCGATAGGTGTTCGCGTCCGGGTCGTCCAGGTCGAGGAGACGGATGGTGGGGTTGTGCTCGGCACCGTGGGAGTCGGTGTAGGTGACCGAACGTATGCCGGTGGTGAGGTGGCGGTGGGCGGCCCGGTTCTCCTCGTAGGTGTCCTGAGAGCCGGGAGTGGCGGCGGTCGCCACGGCATCGTGGACGGCGTCCGGGGGCAGCTCCGGGTTCAGGCGCTCGATGGCCTCCTGGAGGTCCGGGTAGAGGATGAGGTCGTCCCAGGACTTCCGGTGGTCGGAACCGGGCGCGAACGCGTTACCGGAGGCCGGCTGCCAGGCCAACTCGGCCAGCTCGTCGAGCGCGAGCAGCTCCCAGTCGGCTTCGGTGGGGCGGCGGTGGCTTCTGTCGTCGGGCTCGTTTCCGTCGTGGGGCGTCGTCATGTGGCGTCCTCGACAACCTTCTCGGCGTTCTTGACGCGGAGGCGGCCGGAGATGAGTTGGGGGAGGAGCGTGGCGCGGAGGGTGGTGAGGGTGCGGGACTCCGCTTGGAGTGACTTCATGTGAGCAAAGGCTGCGGAGGCCTCTCGGCCGAAAGCGGCCAGCGCGTCCGCGTCAGGGCGGTTCACCTCGTAGTTCGCGGCATCTGCCGCGCTGACCCGCTGCCGCCCGGACGTGCCGGCCATATTGCGGATGGCGTGCGCACGGAACCGGCTGTCCCGGGCCAGGAAATAGCTGAGTTCGCCGGGAACTCCGGGGAGCGAGCGCATAACGATGAATTCAGTGGAACCAAGCCCGATTTCGCCGTCTTCCATGAAGTCGACGTAGCCGGTCTTGCCATTTTCCAAGCAGGGGGTAATGCGGGCGAGGAGTGTGTCACCGTTCATGAACCTCGGGCCCGACTTCGGCGCCCTCCGTGTCCATGCTGGAATACTGGCCCGGTCGGTCTGCAATGCCGCCATGTCCACATAGACGGGCTCATCCGCAGACGGCTTCGCGACCTTTGGATTGAAAGTCAAGAGGTCCGTGACCGGCACAGCTCTTTCAGCACTCGGCTCATCGGCCAGTCCCAGCTCCGCGTAACGGCACTGCAGCAACTTCTCGTAGGTGGTCGAGGTGCGTTCGTTGACCGCAATCTTGTCATCCAGTGCGCCGAGGACTGCTCCGATCCGCCGCTGCTCCGCGAGTTCCGGCACTGCCGGGATACGCAGGTCACGCACCTGGGCAACGCGTAGGTGGGCCACAGTCGACCCGGAGGCCTGGGAGTGCAGCATATCCTGAACCGTGGGGCTAAGGAGGAAATAATGCAGGAATCGCGAGTCCGTGCGCTGCTCTTTGGGGCGCAGAAGCATCGTCCGCTGCCCGAGGCAGATGCGCATCCCCTCTTCTATACGGCCGACTCGCCCCACTGGAGCCTCGCGGGTCAGAACGATGTCACCGGCTTGTGGAACCGCGCGCGCTGTCCAGGTGTCGAAGGTCTCACGACTGACCGGCTTGGCGTCCGACAGCCGAATACGGCCGTCTATGATGTTTGGCGTACCGATGGAGAAACCTGCGATCTCCTCGCCGGGAAAAGCCTCCGGAGGTGTCCGGTTCTTGCAGTCCACGACCAGTTCACAGAGGTCGGCAAGAGTCAGCTGCGTCATCGGACGTTCTCCAACTGCTCACGGACCGTCTTCTCCAGTTCGGCCGACTTGTCGAAGAGCGCGTGAAGCTCCTCCGTCAGCTTGCTGATCCTCTCCGCAATCGCCTCTGCGTCCTCTTCCTCCGCCTCGACAGCCCCCACATACCGCCCCGGCGTAAGTACGTACCCGTGCTCCCGTACCTTCTCCAGGTCGGCCGAGTAGCAGAAGCCCGGCACGTCCTCATACGTCAGCCCGACCTCACGCGCCGACGCCGTGCCGCGCCACGCGTGGTAAGTGTCGGCAATCTTCCCGAGGTCAGCCTCCGTGAAGACGCGCTCTGTCCGGTCCACCATTTCACCCATCCCTCGGGCGTCGATGAACAGGATCTCGCCACGCCGGTCGTCCAACCGCCGGGCGCCCTGAGGCGTCTTATCCTTTGACAGGAACCACAGGCACGCCGGGATCTGCGTCGTGCGGAAGAGCTGCGAGGGCAGCGCCACCATGCAAGCGACCAAATCGGCCTCGATCAGCGCCTGCCTGATCTCGCCCTCGCCGCTGGACTGGGAGCTCATCGAGCCGTTGGCCAAGACGATGCCGGCCGTGCCCTTCTCCCCCAGCTTGGAGATCATGTGCTGGAGCCACGCATAGTTGGCGTTGTTCTTCGGCGGGACCCCGTACTTCCAGCGCGGGTCGGTCTCATCCCTCGCCCAGTCCTTGATGTTGAAGGGCGGGTTGGCCATGACGAAGTCGGCCTTGAGGTCCGGGTGCTTGTCGTCGGCGAAGGTGTCGCCCCAGCGCGCGGCGAGGTTGCCGTCAATGCCGTGGATGGCGAGGTTCATCTTGGCCAGGCGCCAGGTGCGCTCGTTCAGCTCCTGGCCGTAGACCGCGATGTCGGCCTTGTGGCCCCGGCCCCGGTGCGCCTGGATGAACTTGCTGGCCTGCACGAACATGCCGCCCGACCCACACGCCGGGTCGTACACCCGCCCCTCGTACGGCTCCAGGATTTCCACGATGAGCCGGACGACGGAGCTCGGCGTGTAGAACTCCCCGCCCCGCTTCCCCTCCGCCCGCGCGAAGTTGCCGAGGAAGTACTCGTACACCTCGCCCAGCAGGTCCTGCGCCGGCTTGTCCCCGCTCCCCCCGAAGCGGGCGTCGCTGATGAGGTCGACGAGTTCACCCAGGCGCTTCTGGTCGACGCGGTCCTGGTTGAAAATCTTCGGGAGGACACCCGTCAGGGAGGCGTTCTCCCGCATGATCGCGTCCATCGCCTCGTCCAGGAGCTTGCCCACACCCTGCGCCTTGGCGTGCGCGGCGATCCAGGACCAGCGGGCGGTCTCCGGGACCCAGAAGACGTGGGCGCCGGTGTACTCGTCGCGGTCCTCCAGGAAGTCGCCGATCTGCTCCTCGGAGATGCCGTCCTCGGCGAGTTCCTTGGCCAGCTCGGTGCGGCGCTCCTCGAAGGCGTCCGAGACGTACTTCAGGAAGATCAGGCCGAGGACGAACTCCTTGTACTGGGCGGCGTCGATGGAGCCGCGGAGCTTGTCGGCCGCCTTCCAGAGGATGTCCTGGATCTCCTTGGCGGTGGAGGCGCTGAACAGCTCCGCCTGGTCGGCGGGCTTCTTCTGACGTGGAGGCATCGGGTGGGCCGTCTCCTTCAGTGGGTGTCGGTGTGCGGAAGTGGCTGGATGGTGAGCGTGCCGTCGGTCATGCCGGCCGCCATCACGCGGGTCAGGTCGTCGAGCGCGGCCGTCTGCTCTCGCAGTAACGCCGCGCGGCTCTCGATCTCGGCGAGGACGGCCTCGTACAGGTCGGCCTCGGTGCTGCTCAGGTCGGGGACGACCAGGTCCTCGATACGGCGGGAGGCGCGTACCGCACCACTCGTGCGGGCGTGCTCCCCCGCCGCCGCCCGCAGCAGCGCCGCCAGCACCCGGGGCCGTACCGGCGGGTCCGCGTCGGGATGCACCCGCAGGATGCGGGCCGGTGCCGCGACCAGCGAGACGCCCTCCACGTCGACGTACACGCCGAAGTGCGGGTGGGCGGTGACCACAAGGTCCCCGGGCTCGGTGAACTGGGCGTGCTCGTAGGCCGTGAGGAGGATGCCACGGTCCATGCGGCGGCCGCCGATGCGGGCGGTGCCGAGGATCTCCTCGGGGGTGAGGACCGTGTAGTGGCCCTCGGGGGTGAGGTGTTCGGGGGCGAAGCGGTGGCCGGGGCGGCGGCGCAGGCGGCGGGCGCGCAGGAGGCGGCCGACGGACGTACGACGGACCGGCTGGCTCTCCGGGCGCAACTCCGCCTGAGCGCGCAGCCGAAGGTCGCCGGCCCGCGCACGCTCGTGGAGTTCACTCAGGCGCCGTTCCAGGTCCGCGATGACCGCCGGGCGTTCCACCACCGTCCGCACGTGCCGGGACGCGAGCGTCCGGTGCTGCGGAGTGAACGCGGCACCGGGGCTGCCGTCCAGGTCGGTGCCGTGGACGATGGCGGCGTGGCGCGGTTCGTGACGTCGGTCGGGGGTCCACCCCGAGGCACGCCAGATGGCGATGTCCTCGGCGAGGGCGTCGAGGACGGGCTCGGTGAGCGGCCGGGCGGAGTAGTCCGCGAGGAGAACGAGACCCGTGCGCTGCTCCTCGGGGACGCGGGCGAGGATCCAGACCGCCGTGCGGTAGCCGGGGCGGTAGGCGTAGGCGCCGTCGGGGAGGCTGATCGCCGCCTTGAGTAAACCGGGCTCCAGGAACGAGCGGCGCAGCCGGTCGGCGTCGCCGTGCCGGGCGAGGGGGCCGATGAGGACGTCGGCGGGGCCGAGGACGACGGCGGTGGCGCCGGTGTCGAGGTAGTCGGTGAGGGCGGCAACCTGGTCCAGGACCGCCTTGGCGTCGCGGGTCTCGGCGGCCTCGTACGGGAGGGCGCAGACCATGAGGTTGGGGTAGCCCCACTCGTCGGCGGTCAGCTCCTCGCCCTCGGCGACGTCGAGCCGGAACTCGTACACCCCGCGCACCAGCATCCGACGGCGGATCATGCGTACGCGGACCGGGTCGGGGTCGGCGGCGAGGTAGACGTGGCGGGAGTCCTCGGCGGCGCGGTCGTGGAGGGCGGCCGGGAGGTCACCGGAGCGGGCGTGCGGGACGGCGATCACCGCGCCCTCGTCGAGGGTGTCGATGCCGGAGAGGGCGGCGAGGGCGCGGACCACGGCCGGGGTGGGCCCGTCGGCGGCCGGGTCGTGGGAGCCGAGGCGGGGGCGGGCCTGGAGGATCCAGTCGAAGGCCTCGGCGGGGTTGTAGGCGGCGTCGATCAGCTCGTCGGCGAGGTGGGCGAGGGCCGGGCCGGTGCGGTCGGGGTCGGGCAGGGCCCGCAGTTCGGAGAGGAGGAAGCGGTCTTCCGGGTCGAGGTCGGCAGCGCTGTCCACGACGGCGTTCCAGGGCCGGCCGTCGGCGACGGGGGCGTCGAGCTGCTGGTGCAGGCAGACCAGGGAGGTCAGCGCGCCGAGCAGGACGGACGCGGACAGGGTCGGGCTGCGCCAGGCGGCCAGGGTGTGCAGGGCGAGCTCGGCGCGGAGCCGGCGGGGGTCGGTGTTGCCGCGGCCGGTGGAGGCGAGCCAGTCGACGACCGCGCGGGCGTCGAACAGGGGACGTCCGTCCTCGTGGGCGACGGGAGCGGGGAAGTCCGGGTGGCGGCGGGCCCAGGTGGTGGGGACCGGGCGCTTGACCTGGGCGAGGGCGGCGATCTCGGCATATGTGATCCGCCAGGCCGGGGTTTCGGGCAGTATTGCGGCGGACGCCCCTGTGGTCGTGTGTGCCGTCATGGACGTGTCGCCCCCCTCTCCCCGGTCACCGAGGCCGGCTTTGTCGCCTCGCGGTCCTCCCCTCCTTCAGCGGGGCGGACGTCAGCAATCTACATCGACCCCTGACTCCTGGAGGAAACTCGGCTGATAATACGGGTTATCAGTGATCTCGGCACCGATCCTTCGGTATGGCAGGCACCTTGTGACCAGCAAGCGCCACGACGCCGAACCGGAGGACCACCGCAATGAGCTACCCGCCCTCGACACCGCCCAGCACCCCGCAGCCCTCCGGGTCCGGGAACGCGCCGAGCTGGGGCGCCGTACCGCCGATGCCGGTCACGACGGCCGGCCCCGGGCAGCCTCCGGCGGGCGTGCCGACGGGGCCGAAGGCATCGCGCCGCAAGGCCTGGCTCACCCACGGCGCGACCGCGCTCGTCGCCCTCTTGATCGGCGCGGGCATAGGCGACGACGGGGAAGCCGGCGGCACAGACGACGCCTCCGCACCCGCCCCTGCCGTCACTGTCACCAAGACAGCATCTGCCGAAGTCGGCGAGCCTAAGCCGGCCGTCACGGTCACCGAGAAGGTCACTGTGACTCCCAAGCCCCCCAAGCCGGCCAAGAAGGCGGGAGCCGCCACCACGGTAGAAGGCGACGGGCAGTACCTCGTCGGGGAGGACATGCAGGCAGGTACGTACAGGACCGCCGGCCCCGACAAGGGCAGCGTCATCGAGAACTGCTACTGGGCGCGCACCAAGAACGCCTCCGGGGAGTTCGAAGCGATCATCGCCAACGCGAACCTCCAGGGCCAGGGGCGGGTGACGGTCAACAAGGGCGAGTACTTCGAGACCAACGGCTGCCAGGAGTGGACCAAGGTCGGCTGACGAGTTGCCGCAGACGCCGCCGCGCTCGTTGGGGGGGTGCCCCTATGTCTCTGGTCAAGGTAGATGGGTGCTGGTTCGGCGTCTGGGACGATGTGCCTGTGCATGCTGATGACGAGGTTGGCGAGGGTG
>NZ_LLZN01000064.1 GCF_001509795.1 Streptomyces sp. NRRL WC-3605
CCGCCGGTGCGCAAGGCGGCCCCTGTCCCGGCGCCCCCGCCCAAGCCCAAGCCGAAAACTCCGCCGCCCGCGCCCGAGCCCAGCCCGACCCGCGTCCACTACCCGCCGCACCGCGCCGCGCCGCAGCGGCAGGCGGCGAGCAGCGCCCCGTCACCCCTGATCTTCGTCCTGCTGATCGCGGTCCCCGCCATCGCGGCGGTCGCCGCCCTGCGCCCCCGCTGACCCCCTGGAGGATCCCCTTGCCGGAATGGCTTGTTCTCACCCTCGCGATGCTGGCCGCCTGCGGCGTGGTGGTGATCATCACCCTCGTGCGGCACAAGACCGCCCCCGAGGACGAGGACCCCTCCGAGACCCCGGACGTCATCGAGTACATGACGATGTGGATCGGCGTGGTGTACGCCATCGTCCTGGGTCTGGCCATCGCGGGCGTCTGGGAGGGCCGCAGCGCCGCCCAGGACCACGTGCAGGCGGAGGCCGTGGCGCTGCACGAGATCACCGAGCGCGTCCGCGTCTATCCACCCGAGGTGCGCGACCGCATTCGGGAGGATGTCAACGCCTATGTCGGACACGTCGTCACCACCGAGTGGAAGGCCATGGCGGACGACGGCGAGCTCACCGACCGCGGCACCGCGCTGTTCCAGCGTCTGCGGGAGGACGTCACCGACTACGAGCCGAGGTCGGACTTCGAGGCCCAGGCGTACCAGCCGCTCGTCGACCAGGTGACCGCGGCCGACCAGGCGCGGATCGCCCGCGGCGACTCCACCGGCGCGACCATGCCGGGCGTGGTGTGGTTCGGGCTGCTGGCCGGGGCGGTGATCACCATCGGCATGGTGTTCGCCCTGCAGATCCGGCGCACTCCCCGTGAGCTGATCCTCGCCGGGCTGTTCTCCGCGCTGATCGCGTTCCTGCTCTTTCTGATCTGGGACTTCGACTCCCCGTACAACCACGGGGCCGCCGACGCGGCGCAGCCGTTCCTCGACCTGTTCCCGGGCGCCAAGGGCTGACGCGCCCTCACTCCGCCGCAGCGCCGGGGGACGCACGCCGCCGCACCGGCCGCGTCGCCCGGCCGCAGCAACGCGTTCCCCCGAGCGGCCCTCACGGTTGCCCCATTCGTACGACAGCGATCGCGCAGGTGTGCGCACGTTCCTAGCGTTCCGGACATCGAGGTGCGTGTCCGGCGCAGACGGAGGAAGGTCCGTCGCCGCTCCTCGGGGACCGGGAGGAACACCATGCGAGCGATACGTGTCGCGTCGGCCGCGCTTCTGGGCTTCGGCGCCCTCGCCGCGACCGCGCCGGCCGCCCACGCGAGCGGCGACGACTCGGGCTTCTGGGCCAGGGTGGTGCCCTCCGTCGTGGAGCCCGGCGGACAGGTCAGGCTGCACGCCAACGGCTGCGAGCAGAGCGTGACCGTGGCGTCCGGGGTCTTCGACACGGTCGTGATCCCCCGGTGGCGGACCACGGCACGGGTCACCGTCGACCGGGACGCGAAGCGGGGCGCGGTGTACGAGGTGTCGTTCTACTGCGGCACGTTCTGGCAGAGCGCCGACCTCCGGATCGCCGGCGGCCGGCCCGATCCGGGGCACCGGCCCGGCCTCCCGGACAAGGGCGTCAAGGCGGGTGCGGGCGGGACGTTCGCCGGCTTCGACCTCAAGGAGATCGGTCTGGGCGCCGCCCTGGTCGCCGGCGCGATCGGCACCGCGTACCACCTCTCCCGGCGGCGCGCCGACGAGAGCGACGCCTGACTCCGCCCCTTCGCAGGCCACGGACCTTCGCCCCGGCCCCCCTCGTAGGGGCCGGGGCGAAGGTCCGTGGACGCGCATGCGTCGGCCGAAGGGGTGGCCGGTCAGATCTGCCTCTCCGCCCGGCGCCGCATCCAGAACACGCCGCCGCCCGCGAGGGCCGCCGCGATGAGGCCGCCGCCGATGGCCATGTCGGTCGGCGTCGCCCCCGTAGACGAGCTGCCGCCGAGGCCGCCGCGGACACCGCCGACGACGGTGAAGGCGGCGGGGTTCGTCAGGGTCCGGCCGCCGCAGTTGACGGTGATGCTGTGCGAGCCCGGGCGGGCCTTGTGGTCGACGGTCGCGGTGCCCCGGGCGGTGCTGCCGCCGGTCGGCGACAGTGTGGTGGGACGGAACGCGTCCGAGGTCGCGGTGCCGCCCGAGTGGCAGCCGTCGACGGTGATGGTGAGCTGTCCGCCGCGGGCGATGACGCTGGGCAGCGCCACGATGTTGCTGGGGCCGGGCATGCCGTCCCGCGCGACGGCCGCCGGGGCGGCGACGCCGAGAGCGGCAACCGCGGTGGCAGCGGCCGCCAGGGTACGTGTGGTACGCATGTGATCCTCCGCGGAAGACGCCCCGGGTCCCGTCCCCGGTCCGATCGGCGAGAAAGCGCCTCCCAGAAAGACCCTCAGATGCCCTGCCCGGGGCCGCATTTCGGCGCTGGTCCGTCCTGGTGAGGGGACACGCCGGGCGACCGCCCCGGGTGAACGATCACCGCAGGTCACGCACCGTCAGAATTTCTCGGGGGCCCGCACCTCGTATGGCGCACCGAAAATCGCCGCACCACCCGTTCGTATCCGCCCCGTCGCCGCCCGACCGCGGGGGACTTAGCGTTCCGGTATGCGCGAAAGACACGGCGACGGCCGGGTCGAGAGGGGTAGCCGAATGTCTGGGTCCGAGCTGGAGCAAGCGGAGGCGCGACGCAGGACGCGCGCTCCCTGGGGCGTCATAGCGCTGGTGCTGCTGACCGGTCTCGCGCTCATCCGCAACGGGTCCGGCGAGTTCGACGTCGGCCCGCCCCAGCCGGCGTCGGCGGCCGCGGCCGACAGCCATCTGCCCGGCCGGCTCGCGAAGTCCGTGCGGCCCCTGCCGTACGCCATGCCGAACCGGGTGCGGATCCCCGGCATCCAGGTGGACGCGCCGATCATCCCCGTCGGGCTGGACGCGGACGGCTGGGTCGCCGCGCCGCCGCCGGAGGACCCGAACCTCGCGGGGTGGTTCACCGGTTCGGTGACGCCGGGCGAGAAGGGCACCGCGGTCGTCGTCGGACACGTCGACAACACCCAGGGACCGGCGGTGTTCTACGGACTGGGGTCGCTGGAGAAGGGCAAGCGCGTCGAGATCGCCCGCGAGGACGGCAAGACGGCCGTCTTCCAGATCTACGGCATCGAGGTGTTCGAGAAGAACGACTTCCCCGGCGACCGGGTGTACGCCTCGAAGGGCACCGCCGAGCTGCGGGTCATCACCTGCGGCGGCGGCTTCACGAAGCAGAGCGGCTACGACGGGAACGTGGTCGTCTTCGCCGGCCTGGTCGAGGTCCGCTGAGGAACCCCGGCCGGCCGGAGGGCCCGCGGCGTCAGACGAGCCGCGGGTCGGGGACGGTCAGGTGGTAGCCGGCGTCCAGCAGCTCCGGCAGATAGGTCCGCAGGGCCGCGACGCTCTGCGAACGGTCGCCCCCGGCGTCGTGCGAGAGCACCACGACGCCGGGGGCGGCGCCGCCCCGCACCGCGTGGACGATCCTCCGGGTGCCCGGCGTGGTCCAGTCGAGGGTGTCCACGGTCCACGCCAGGGGCTCCATGCCCAGGTCGGCGCCGAGCTGGAAGGCGGTCCGGTTCCAGGCGCCGTAGGGGGCGCGGAACCAGGCGGGGCGCTCGCCGCAGGCGTCCTCGACGACGTCGCTGGTGCGTTCCATCTCCTCGCGCATCCGGCGGCGGCTGAGCCGGGTCAGCAGCGGGTGGGACCAGGTGTGGTTGCCGACGACATGGCCCTCGTCGGCCATGCGGGCCACGAGGTCCTTGTTGTAGTCGGCCATCTCGCCGCACACGAAGAACGTGGCGCGCACGTCGTAGGCGCGCAGGGTGTCCAGGACGTGCGGGGTGTAGCGGGGGTCGGGACCGTCGTCGAAGGTCAGCAGCATGGTGCGGCCGCGTCCCGGCATCCGCAGCAGGGGCGCGTGCCGCACGAGCGGCCGGTGGGGGGCCGCCCGGGGTGGGCCGTATCCGGTCAGGGGCCGCAGGCGGTAGGAGTTCGGTTTCTGGGCGGGACGGGCCGGGGGGCCCGCGGCCGGGGCGGCGGCCCGGACGGGTCCGTCGTCGCCCGCGACCGCCGCGAGGACCCCGGCGGTGCCGGCGGCCGAGACGGCGGCGGCTCCGGCGAACAGCAGACGGCGGCGGGTGAGCAGACGCGGGGGCAGCTGATCCTTCGTCATGACTCATGGGTCGCCCGGCCGCGGACCGGCGCACCAGTGCGGCACCGGGACGGCGGCATCGAAGCACCCGGGCGGCCGAGCCCGTGGCGCCCTCCCCCCCCCGGGCGGTCTCCACGGTGGCGGTCATGCTTCGGCTCCAGGGGGTCTCTTGTCGATCGGGCCGGGTCAGCTCCCGGTGTCTGGTGCCGTGCGTCGCAAGGCGGAGAGGGGAGTCGATGCGGCGCATCGGCGACCGACGACAACGCGGCGAGGCGCGGGTGCCAGGCGCCGGGAGCTGACCCGGCCTGATCGGCAAGACACCCCCTAGGGGGTCTCCTCGCCCGTCGAGCGGCCTGCCCGGCGGGCGGAGCAGGTGCTTCCGATAGCCTCCGTGCCGTGACGGAACAGGACGCGCAGCGGTTCGAGCGGGGTACCGACGGGCCCAAGGTCATCGTGGTCGGCGTGGACGGCTCGGACTCGTCGCTGCGCGCGACGGCCTACGCCGCGGGGCTGGCCCGCCGGCAGCGGGCGCTGCTCGCCCTCGTGTACGTGCAGCCGGTGGTGACGGCGGGGGTCGCGCTCGGGGCGCCGGTCGGGGAGACGACGGACGAGATCGCCGAGGAGCTGATCGCCTATCTCCGGGAGGGGACCGAGCGCGTGAAGGGGATATTCGATCTGCGCTGGGAGTTCCACACCTTCCGCGGCGACCCGTACGGCGGCCTGGTGAAGGCGGCGGACGAACTGAAGGCGGACGCGGTGGTGGTGGGCGCCTCGGAGCAGGCCGGGCACCGGATCGTCGGCTCGGTGGCGGTACGGCTGGTCAAGGCCGGGCGCTGGCCGGTGACCGTGGTGCCGTAGCCGCCGGGCCGGGACGCCGTCAGAGGGTGCGCAGGAAGTCGAGCACGATCGCGTTGAAGTCGTCCGGCTTCTCCATGTGGAGGTAGTGGCCGACGCCGTCGATGGTGGCGGTGCGGCCGTGCGGGACGGCTCGGGCGAGCCGTTCGGCGGCGTCGAGCATGTCGGCGGGCTCCAGGGAGCCGTTGAGGGCGAGGAGCGGGACGTCGAGCTGGGGCAGCCGGGCCCAGGAGCCGGTCACCGGTACGAGGTGGTCCTTCTCGTCCGGGGTGTGTTTGGAGATGGTGTGCAGGGCCATCTCGCGCAGGCGCCGGGCGATCTCCGGGTCGACGTCGGCGGCGTCGCGGTGCTCGCCGGGGATGACGCGCAGGAAGGCCCGCAGCCAGCCCTCGATGTCGCCGGCGCCGAGGGTGCGCGCGTACTCGGCCTGGATGCCCTTGGTCCACGGGTCGGTGTAGGTGAAGTCGCCGGTGGCGGCTCCGCAGGTGACCACGGCGCGGACGAGTTCCGGGTGTTCCAGGGCGGTGTCGGTGGCGACGACGCCGCCCATGGAGACGCCGACGAGGACGGCGGGGCCGGTGCCGAGGTGGCGCAGCAGGGCGGCGAGGTCGTCGGCCCAGCGGAACGGCTTCGTGGCGTTGGCGGAGAGGCCGTGGCCGCGTACGTCGGGGGCGATCACCCGGTGGTGGGCGGCGAGCGCCGGTATCTGGCCGGTGAAGGCGCGGTGGTCGACGTAGCCGGGGTGGACGAGGACCACGGGGTCGCCGGAGCCGGTGTCGAGGTAGGCGAGGTCGCCGTCGGCCGAGGCGAAGTAGCGGGGTTCCACAGCAGCTGTCATGACAACCAAGGTGTCATCTTCTCGCCGTTTTGACAACCGAGGTGTCATGATGGCCGGGTGAACGACACCGCGCAGCCCCTTCCCCCCGGCGAGCTGGCCCACCGGCTGACGGAGGTCTTCGACCTCGTGGGCCCGCTGTACCGGCTCACCCAGCACAGCGTCGAGCGGGGCGCGGCCGCCGAGGGCCTCACCGTGACGGTCCGGGCGGTCCTGGACCTGCTCCACCGGCGCGGGCCGCTGACCGTGCCGGCGATGGGCCGCACCCTGGCCGTGAGCCGCCAGTTCGTGCAGCGCACGGTGAACGAGGCCGCGGGGCAGGGACTGGTGGAGAGCATCCCGAACCCGGCCCACCAGCGGTCCCCCCTGATCCGGCTCACGGACCCGGGGCGGCGGGCGATCACAGCCGTGCTCGCGCGCGAGCACCGCGCGCTGCGCGGGACCGGCGGCGACCTGACGGACGCCGAGGTCTCGGCGTGCGTGCGGGTTCTCGGCGAGCTGGTACGGCTGATGGAACGCGCCGACGGCGACTGACCGCGGCGGGGGGCGTATTCCGGAAGTCCTCGGCCGGCTCGCGGCGCCCTCCGGGCGGACGGCGGCCCTCTCGGAACACGCCCTACTCCGCCATCCGCAGGCCGTCCTCCGCCCCGCCCCGGCTCAGGACGACGTCCCGGATGCGGTCGCGCACCCCCTTCAGGTCCGCGCCGCCGGCGATGGCCTGGTTGAGGTCGACGACCCGGCCCGCGTCCACGTCGAAGACCTGCGGCAGGAACTCGGCCTTCGTCACCTCCCAGCGTCCGCCCTTCTTCTCGGGCGGCACGAAGGTGAAGCGGCCGAGGGTCGACTCGTTGCCGCGCGGGTCCTGCACGCCCTGGTCGTTGTACATCGCGCCGGCGACCTGGTCGCCCATGCCGTAGACCACCCAGGTGCCGTTGACCTTCTCGTAGGCCTGCGGGACATGGGCGTGGGTGCCGAGGATCAGGTCGACGTCGGGGCGGTCGCCGGTGCGCGAGGCCGTGAGGTCGCGGGCCAGGGTCAGCTGCTCGTCGTCCGGGGCGTCCTGCCATTCGGTGCCCCAGTGCAGGGACACCACCACGACGTCGGCTCCGGCCTTCCGGGCGGCGCGCGCGTCCGCCACGATCTTCTCCTGGTCGATCAGGTTGACCGCCCAGGGCTGCCCGGCGGGCAGCGGGAGGTCGTTGACGCCGTAGGTGTACGCCAGATGCGCCACCGTGGCCGGGCCTGCCCTCAGCACGGTCGCGGTGCGCGACTCGCCCTCGGCCCGCGCGGTGCCGGCGTGCTTCACCTTCGCCCGGTCGAGGGCGTTCAGCGTGCGCAGGATGCCGGCCGCCCCGTCGTCGAGGCTGTGGTTGGAGGCCGTCGAGCAGCCGTCGTAGCCGGTGGCGGCGAGCCCCCGGGCGATCTCGGGCGGCGACTTGAACAGGGGGTAGCCGGTGTACTCGCCGTTCTCGCCGTAGACGGTCTCCATGTGACAGAGCGCCAGGTCGGCGGCGGAGACGACGGGCTTGACCCCGGCGAGCATCGGACGGAAGTCGTACCCCTTGCCCCCGGCGTCGAAGCGCGCGCGGTCGATGATGGACGTGTGCGGCAGCACGTCGCCGGTGGCGACGAGCGTGAAGCCGCGGGGACCGGCGGAAGGACCCGGCCGGCCCGCGACCTCGCGGTTGTGGGCCTGGCAGGCGGCGCCTGCGGCGAGGACGGCTGTGACAGCGATGGCCACAAGCCGACTGCGTGCGATCATCAGCTCACCCCTTGTGGTCGTATATACGCATCAAATAGGTACGAAGCGGGACACCATCGCAAACAATTCGGCCACTCCGATTAGCCCGTCCGCGCACCCGCCGCAGGCGGAAGGGACCGTTCACCGCACCGTTCGCCGACGCGATCGACCGTCCGCCGCAGGCCGTTGCGCGCGCCCTGTCCCCCGGTCCGGGCTTGCGCTGCGATACGGCCATGACGGCCGGAACCACCCTCACGAACAGGACGACCGCCGAGCACGAGCTCGCCGCACTGCAGCGGGAGCACGGCCGGCCCCTCTTCGCGCTCCTCCTCCGGCTCTGCGACGGAGACCGCCAGCGCGCCGAGGATCTGGTGCAGGAGACGCTGGTGCGCGCCTGGCAGCACCCCGAGGCCCTGCGCGCCGACGACTTCGACTCCGTCCGCCCCTGGCTGATGACCGTCGCCCGGCGGCTCGCCATCGACGCGCGGCGGGCCCGGCAGGCACGGCCGGCCGAGGTCGGTGACGCGGTACTGGAGAACGCCCGCGTCATGTCCGATCACGCCGAGCGGGCCGCCGAGGCGCTCGACGTGCGCGAGGCTGTGAAGACTCTCACTCCCGAGCACCGTGAAGTCCTGGTGCTGGTGTATTTCCAGGGGGCGAGTGTGGCGGAAGCGGCCCGGACCCTCGGGATCCCGCCCGGTACCGTGAAGTCGCGCGCCTACTACGCGCTCCGCGCCCTGCGCAGGGTGCTTCCGGGATACGCGCCCGACCTGCGGTGAAACCGACGGCCGAGTCAAACCTCCGTAAAGCGCCTTGCTGAACACCCCGGTTGAGTAATCGGCTGTCCCCATCCGTGTTCCGGATAGGGCGATTGCCCACGACCCCGGGGTGGGGCGACGCACCCACCGGAGGAAGGCAGGAAGGGATGCTGCACCCAGGTCAGGAGAGCACGGACGGCACAGGCGGCGGTGAACTCACCGTCCCCATGGCGTGGTTGTACGCCGAGTACATCGCCGACGAGCTGCTGCGCACCGGTGATCTGATGCCACCGACGTCCTTCGAGTTCCGCGCCGGCCGTGACGCGCTGGCGCTGACCATCTTCCTGTCCGACACCGACGGCGAGCTGTCCGGCATCCGGGTCGTCACCCAGCTGGAGACGTGGCTGTCCCTGACCGCCTATGACCAGCCGTGGCAGCACTGGGTGCGCGAGACGATGGCCTGCCTCGCGGCGCGGGCCGCCGCGGCGGGCGGGCCGGCCCCCGATCTGCGGCTCGCCGAGGCGGCCTGGCGCTGGCTTCAGGAGACCGAGCTGCTCGCCCCCGACCTGAACGCGGTGCCGGGGGGCGGTACGCCGGCCGGCGAGGACGAGGGACCCAAGGTCTGGACCCCCGCGTGGCAGCTCGGACTGCCCCTGGGACACCTGGCCATCCACCTTTTCTGAGAACTTCTCCCCCGGGACCAATCCTCGGCGCCGACCGCTCCGAATCCCTTGGTTGCGATTCTGTGTGTGGCTTGAGTGTTTCCGCCGTCCGGTGCGTACCAATGGGCGCACGGAGTAACACACCCCACACCCAACGGCACGAGGATTCGGCATGAGGTCCCTGGAGAGGCATCGCGACGTCGCCGCGTACGCGCTCGGCGTGCTCAGCGAGGCGGAGGCGTTCCGCTTCGAGGACCACCTCATGGAGTGCGCGCGGTGCAGCGCACACGTGACCGAGTTCGGGCCCGTCACCCGCCAGTTGTTGCTGTACCGGCGGTCCACGCCCCGCTTCGTGCACCCGATGGCCCAGCCGGGCCCTCAGATGCTGAACCGGCTGCTCGACGCGGTGGCGTCACGACACCGCGCCGGCCGTCGGCGCACCCTGTACGCCCTGGCCGCCTCGGTGGTGATCGCCCTCGTCGGCCCCGGCGTGGCGCTCATGGCGACCGGCGAGGAGCACACCCGCCAGGTCGTCGAGGCCACGGACGCGCGCTCGGGGGTGTGGGCGCAGGTCAGGACGGAGAACGAGGTCTACGGCACCCAGGTCGAGCTCAAGGTGAAGGACGGCGCGGGCCCCCGCACCTGCCATCTGATCGCCGTCGGCCGGGACGGCGCCGAGGAGACGGTGACCAGTTGGTCGGCCGCCCATCACGACGCCCGCGCGAACACCATGAAGGGCGCCTCGGCGATGCACACCGACGAGATCGCGCGCTACGAGGTGCGAACCTCGGACGGCGAGCACCTGGTGACGATCGAGCCCGGGTGACGTGACCGGCCCGGTGCGGCGACGTGGCGGACACGGGGCAGCACGGATGGCACGGAACGACACCGTTGAACCGTGAAGTTCCGTCAGCCCGGCGGCCGGTGCGTGCAGTTGCCCCACCCCTGTGAGCAGCGGAAACTGTAAGAAGGACGGGGAGCCACCGTTCGCAGTGATGACGGCGAAGGGGCTGATCCGGTGGAACGCACCCTGCGCATTCTCCTCAGCGACGAGGAAGCCGACCCCGACCGGGTGGCCGAGCTGACCGGCTATCTGCGCCAGGAACTGCTCCAGCTCGACGTGGACCGGGTGACGGCCGTCCCCGGGGAACCGGCACCGCCCGGCGCGCGGGCCGTGGACGCCGCCCAGCTCGGCGCCCTGCTGGTCACCCTCGGCACCTCCGTCACCGCGCTGAACCAGGTGGTCACCGTCCTGCGCGACTGGTTCGGCCGGGTCCGGCGCACCCGCCCGGACAGCCGCCCGGCGCTGCGGCTCGTCATGGACGACGACGTCCTGGAGATCTCGGAGGCGTCCGACGAGCAGGTGACCGAGGCGCTGCGGGTCTTCGTCCAGCGCCACGCCGCCCCGACGGAGGCCCGGCCATGACGGACACCCGGCACGCGCTGATCATCGCGAACGAACGGTACGACGACCGGGCGCTGAAGCAGCTCAAGGCGCCCGGGCACGACGCCGACGCGCTCGCGGAGGTGCTGGGCGACCCCCGGATCGGCGACTTCGACGTGGACGTGGTCAGCAACCAGCCTTCGTACGTCCTGCGCCGGCGCATCGAGCACTTCTTCTCCGACCGGCGCCGCGACGACACCCTCGTGGTGCACTTCTCCTGCCACGGCATCAAGAGCGAGTCCGGCGAGCTGTACTTCGCCGCCAGCGACACCGAACCGCTGCTGCTGGAGGCGACCGCGGTGCCGGCGCAGTTCGTGCGCCGCTGCATGTCCCGCAGCCGCGCGGGCCGGACCGTGCTGTTCCTCGACTGCTGCTACGGCGGGGCCTTCTCCCGGAGTTCGTCCGGGGTGCGGGCCACCGGTGACGTGAACGTCCTCGACTCCTTCGCCACGGACAAGCCGGCCGGCGGACGCGGCTGGGCCGTCATCACCGCGTCCAGCTCCATGGAGTACGCCGTCGAGGGCGGCGACCTCACCGAGGACACCGCGCCGCGCCCCTCCGTGTTCACCGGCGCCGTGGTGCGGGGCCTCGACACCGGCGAGGCGGACCTCGACGCGGACGGCGAGATCTCCCTGGACGACCTGTACGACTACGTCTACGACCGGGTGCGGGGGCAGAACCCCCATCAGACACCGGGCAAGACGGTGGAGATGCACGGCGAACTGCACCTGGCGCACAGCCGGCGCGGCCGCCGGGTCGAGATCGCGGCCGAGCCCATCCCCGAGTCCTGGCGGGCGGCACTGCGCAGCAAGAACCACTTCACCCGGATGGGAGCGGTCGCGGAACTGCGCTACCGGCTGGCGAGCGAGTCCCTGCCCGTGGCCGAGGGGGCGCGGCAGGCCCTCCTGGACGTCGCCGACAACGACATGCGCCAGATCGCGGACAACGCGCGCGCCCATCTGCGGGAGATACGGCTCCAGCCGTCACCGTCCCGGCTCGACTTCGGCCGGCTGCACCGGGACGCGCCCGAGCCGCACGGGACGGTGACGCTCGGCGGCCTGCCGCTCGCCCGGGCGTGCGTGCCCCGGCCGACCGAGCCCTGGCTGCGGGTCACGGAGGTGGCCGACGGCCTGGACGTCACCGTCGACCCGGCGGCCGAGGGCCGGCTGAGCGCGGACATCCTGCTGAAGGGTGTGGCCGACGAGGCCGTGATCCACGTGGAGGCCGAGAGGGAGCCGCAGGCGCGGTCCGCCGCGCGGAGCCCGGCCACCGGGCCGGAGCGGGAGACGCCCCTCCGCCCGGCGTCCGCACCCGCTCCCGGCACCGAGGACGCCCCCCGGCACCAGCACGCACGGGCCGACGGGGCCCCGGACCAGGCACGGCGGCATCCGGCCGAGGAACCGCGCCCCACCCCGGCGGGCGTCACCTCGGCGGAGGCGGGGACCCGGGACCGCTCGGCAGACGAGACACGGCTCGTCGCCACCCCGGACGCCCCGCCGCCGCACCCGGCCGAGACCCGTCCACGGTCCGACGACGAGACACGCGTCGCCGCCACACCGCAGGCCCCGCCTCAGCCGCCGGAGGGGACGCGGCCGGGCCCCTCCGACGACGCGGCCGGGGACGCGCGGCGCGGCCGTACCTCGCCGCCCGCGGGCGCGGGTGCCTCCGCCGCCGGTCGCGGCAACGCCGAGACCCGGGTCGTCCAGGGCGGCAGCCGGCCGGTATCCGCGCACGCGGCCGACCGGGCGTCCGGGGACGGGCCGGTGCGGTCCCGGTGGGCGCCCGTGGTCGCCGGCATCGCGCTGGCCTCGGCCGCGGCCTCGGCGGCCACGTTCGTGGCCGCCGTCGTGGCCGGCGTGCCGGCTGTGCGGGACTTCGCCGGCGCCGGCACCGGGGACTCCCGGACCCTCGGCTCCTTCGTCGACGGGACGGGCACGGTGCCGTTGCTCGTCGCCTCCGTCGTCACCGCGGTCGTCGCGCTCGTCCTCGGCGCGGTCGCGCGGCACGAGGTGCGGGCCCGTCCGGAGCGGTACACGCGCGCCTCGGCCACCTCCACGGCGGCCCTGACCACGCCTGCGCGCTATGTGGCGATCCCGGCGCTGTTCCTGGCCGTCCTCGCGTTCATCGCCTGGCTGGCCACGCGGGGCCTGACCTGAAGGGCTACTTCAGCAGCCGGGACAGCCGGCGGTCCGCCAGCGGTTTGCCGCCCGTCTGGCAGGTCGGGCAGTACTGGAGCGAGGAGTCGCTGAAGGAGACCTCGCGGATGGTGTCGCCGCACACCGGGCAGGGCTCGCCCGTGCGGCCGTGCACGCGCAGGCCGCTCTTCTTCTCGGCCTTCAGCCGCCCGGCCGCGATCCCGCGTGAGCGCTCGACCGCCTCGGTGAGCGTCGTCCGCAGCGCCTCGTACAGACGGGTGACGTCCTCGGGCGTCAGGGACGCCGCCAGCTTGAACGGCGACATCTTCGCCGCGTGCAGGATCTCGTCGCTGTAGGCGTTGCCGACCCCGGCGATCAGGCTCTGGTCGCGCAGGGCGCCCTTGATCTGGCGGCGTTCGTCCTTCAGCAGGGCGGCGAACCGCGCCTCGTCGAAGTCGTCGGCGAGCGGGTCGGGGCCGAGGCGGCCGACACCGGGCACCTCCTGCGGGTCGGCCACGACGTACACCGCGAGCCGCTTCTGGGTGCCCGCCTCCGTCAGGTCGAACCCGGCGCCGGTCTCCAGGGCCACCCGCAGCGCGAGGGGCCCCTTGCCGGGGCGGGGCAGGCCGCTCGGCAGTTCGTCCTTCCAGTGCAGCCAGCCCGCCCGCGCCAGGTGGGTGACGAGGTGGGGCCCGCCGTCCGTCTCCACGTCGAGGAACTTGCCGTAGCGGTGCACGGCGGCGACCCGGTGGCCCTCCAGCGCGCCGACGGGCGGGTCGTACGTCTTCAGGACACTGATCGCGACCGGCAGCACCCGGACGATCTCGTGGCCGACCAGGTGCTCGGTGAGGAAGTCCTTGAGCGCTTCCACCTCGGGGAGTTCCGGCATACGTCCAGAGTGCCATCCGCCGCCGACAACGCCATCAGGCCCGCTCCGGCACCACGAACTCGCACCACACGGCCTTGCCGCCGCCGCGCGCCTCCACGCCCCACACGTCGGTCAGCAGGTCGACCAGGAGCAGGCCCCGGCCGGACACCCCGGACTCCCCCGCCTCGCGGCGCCGCGGCAGCGCGCTGGAGGAGTCCTCCACCTCGACGCGCAGCCGGCGGTCGCTGCCGGCGAGGACCCGCAGGGTGACCACGGCGGCGCCCTCGGTGTGCATGAGGGCGTTGGTGATCAGTTCGTCGGCGACCAGTTCGATCTCGTCGGCGCGGTCGCCGGCGCTCCAGGCGCGCACGGCGGCGCGGATCATGTGCCGGGCGCCGGTCAGCGCCTCCGGGTCACCGGGGGCCACGTGCTGCTGGAGGCGGCCGCCGGCCTGCGGGGTGTCGAGGACGCGGCGGCGCAGCAGGAGCAGGGCCACGTCGTCGTCGCCGCCACGCTCCTCGGCGACGTCGATGAGCCGGTCCGCGAGCTCCCGTACGTCCTGGGGTCCGGCGCCGATGAGTCCGGTGAGGGTGCTCATGCCGTCGTCGAGGTCGGCGCCCGGCAGTTCGACCAGGCCGTCGGTGCACAGCAGGAGCGTGTGGTCGGCGTCGAGCTCCAGGGTGCCGACCGGGTACTCGAGGCTGCCGAACTCCGCGGACAGGCCGAGCGGCAGTCCGCCCTCGACGGCGACGCGGCGGCAGGCGCCGCCGGGCTCGCGCAGCAGCGGGTCGATGTGCCCGGCGCGTACGACCTGCACGACCCCGGTGGACAGGTCGGCCTCGGCGTAGAGGCAGGTCGCGAAGCGGTCGGTGTCGAGTTCGTGCAGGAAGACGGAGGCGCGGGCCATCACGGTGGCCGGGGTGTGGCCCTCGGCGGCGTAGGCGCGCAGCACGATGCGGAGCTGGCCCATGACGGCGGCGGCGTGCGTGTCGTGGCCCTGGACGTCGCCGATGACGGCGCCGACCCGGCCGCCGGGCAGCGGGATCAGGTCGTACCAGTCGCCGCCGATGTCCCGGCCGAGGGTGCCCGCGGCTCCGGCGGCGCGGTAGCGGACGGCGACCTCGGCGCCGGGCACGCTGGGGATGGTGCGCGGCAGCATGGCCTGCTGGAGGCCGGTGGCGAGGTCCTTCTCCTGCTCGTACAGCATGGCCCGCTGGAGGCTCTGCGCGATGCTGCTGCCGAGGGCGAGGAGGACGTTCCGGTCCTCGGCGGAGAACCCGCCCCGGTCGCTGTAGAGGAGGCCGATGGCGCCGATCGGGCGAGCCTGCGCGATCAACGGCATGTAGGCGGCGGCGGTGATGTGCAGGCCGGTGATGTGCGGCCAGAGGATCGGATAGCTCTCGGCGAACTCCTCCGGCGACTCGATGAAACGGGGGCCGAGGGTGCGGACGACCTCGCTCATCGGGTACGGCTCGTCGATCCGGGTGACCAGGGTGCCGGGGACGAAGCTGCCCGCGGGGCCCTCGGCGACGAGCCGGATACGGCTGCCGGCCTCGACGAGGCCCATGACGAGGCTCTTGGCGCCGAGGAGGGTGAGGCCCTGGACGTCCTTGAGGATGTCGATGACGTCCTGGACGGTGCGGGCGTGCGCGAGGGCGGCCGTGGTGAGCTGCACTACGTTGGTCTGCTGCCGGCGCGCCTCGTCCTCGGCGGTCTGTTCGAGCCGTTCCTCGTTCTCGGCGAGTTCGTCGGTGGCGTCGCGGACGATGCCGACGATGCGGCGCGGCTTGCCCGTCTCGTCCCGTCGGATGTAGCCCTGGGTGTGCGTCCAGCGCAGCTCGCCGGCGCGGGTGCGGATGCGGAAGTAGGCGCCGTAGTTCTCGCTGCCGTCCTTCAGGGCCTGGGAGACCGCCGAGTCGAGGCGGAAGGCCTCGGCCGGCGGGACGCGGCCGGAGAGGCTCTCGGGGCGGCCGTCGAACTCGTCGGGGCGCAGGTCGAAGACCTCGTGGGCCTGGGCGTCCATGTGGAACAGCCCGCTGTCCAGGTCCCAGTCGAAGCTGCCCATGCGGTTGAGCGCCAGGATCGGTTCCGGGTGGGTGGGCCAGTCGTCCGGGAGTGACAGGGCGCTCGCTCCCCGATCAACCATGGGCCCACCTTGCCAGTATTTGTCCGATTCTTCGACCGGGGCGGGCGGGTGGAGGCCGGTGCGACGCGCGATGGAGTGACAGGCGGGGCGGCGGGTGTGTCCGGGGCGCGACCATGGCAGGGCGAGAGCATGACGGGCGCGGGCGCCGGGAGAGGAGGGCACGGCCGTGGACTGGTTCGTCGCACCGGGGTACGAGACGAGCCGGCTGGTGTTCCAGCGGGCTCTGGCCGGTGTCTACCTGGTCGCGTTCCTGACGGCTGCCCTGCAGTTCCGGGCCCTGATGGGGTCACGCGGCCTGCTGCCCGTGCCGCGTTTCGTGGCGCGGGTGCCGTTCAGGGCCGCGCCGAGCCTGTTCCAACTGCACTACTCGGACCGTTTCTTCGCCGGCTGCGCCTGGTCGGGGTGCGCGGTGTCGGCGGCGCTGCTGGCCGGCGCGGACTCCCTGGTGCCGTTGTGGGCGGCCCTGCTGCTGTGGCTGGTGCCGTGGGCGCTGTATCTGTCGATCGTGAACGTCGGCCAGACCTGGTACTCCTTCGGCTGGGAGTCCCTGCTCCTGGAGGTCGGGTTCGCGGCGGTCTGGCTGGGCAACGACGAGGTGGCGCCGCCGGTCGTGGTGCTGTTCCTGCTGCGCTGGATCCTGTTCCGCGTGGAGTTCGGCGCCGGGCTGATCAAGATGCGCGGCGACGCCTGCTGGCGGAAGCTGACCTGTCTGGACCACCATCACGAGACGCAGCCGATGCCCGGGCCGCTGAGCTGGTTCTTCCACCATCTGCCGAAGCCGCTGCACCGGGTCGAGGTGGCCGCCAACCACGTCACCCAGCTGGTGGTGCCCTTCCTGCTCTTCGCCCCGCAGCCGGTCGCGACGGCCGCGGCGGCCCTGATGATCGCCACCCAGCTGTGGCTGGTGCTGTCCGGCAACTTCGCCTGGCTGAACTGGATCACCATCGTGCTGGCCCTGTCGGCGGTCGCCTTCCCCGCCGATCCGCCGGACCGGCCGGGCGCACCGCTGTGGTACGAGGTCACGGTTCTCGTGGTCGCCGTCGTCCTGGTCGGTCTCGGCTACCGCCCGGTCGCCAACATGATCTCCCGCCGCCAGGTCATGAACCGGTCCTTCGACCCGCTGCACCTGGTCAACACGTACGGCGCCTTCGGCAGCGTCAGCCGGGTCCGGTACGAGGTCGTGGTCGAGGGCACCACGGACAGCAGGCCCCGCGAGGACTCGGACTGGCGGGAGTACGAGTTCAAGGGCAAGCCCGGTGATCCCCGGCGCTGGCCCCGCCAGTTCGCCCCCTACCATCTGCGGCTGGACTGGCTGATGTGGTTCGCCGCGCTGTCGCCGTCGTACGCCGGGGCGTGGTTCGGGACGCTGATGGAGCGGCTCCTGGAGAACGACCGCGCCACGCTGAGACTGCTGCGGCGCTCGCCGTTCCCGGCGGACGAGCCGCCGCGCTTCGTGCGGGCCCGTCTCTTCCGCTACCGGTACACGACGTGGCGGGAGCTGCGGGAGACGGGCGCGTGCTGGGAGCGGACGTATGTGCGCGAGTACCTGCCGCCCACCCGGCTCGCGGGCGGTTCTCAGAGCCCGTAGACGCGGACGGCCGTCTCCTCGAAGATCCAGCGGGCCTGGTCGGCCGCGGTGACCATGCCGGAGCTCCTGGCGCGGGCGTGCAGGTCCCGGGCGTGGTGGTGGGCGTCCACGACCGTCACGGCAGCTCCCACACCACCGGGAGTCCGGCGCCGGCGCCGTCGCGGGAGTAGTCGTGCACGACGTCGAGGAGCTGGGCCATGCGGGCCTGCCAGGCCACGTTGACGGGCAGTTCCTCCAGTTCGGCGAGGAGACGGCCGTAGTCCTCGCACTCCAGGAGGTGGAAGAGGTCCGGTCCGCTGCGCCAGATGGTCCAGGAGGTCGCCCCGGCCGCGCGGATGGCGTCGGTGAGTTCCTTCGGGACGTCCCGGTGGGCGGCTTCGTACGCGTCGACGCGGTCGGCGCGGACCCTGGTGTGCAGGGCGACTCTCATGGCGATGCCTCCTCGGACAGCAGACCGGACGCGAGCAGTTCCTGCCAGAAGCCCGTCGGCACGGGCGTCGCGAACTGCTCGGCGCAGTCCGTGACTTCGGCGGCGGACCGGGCGCCCACGAGGACGCCGGCGACGGCCGGGTGGGCGGCGCAGAAGGCCAGGGCGGCGGCCCGCACGGTGATGCCGTGGCGTCCGGCGAGTTCCTTGATCCTCAGTGCCCGTTCCACCAGGGGCGGCGGCGCCTGGGCGTAGTCGTAGGTCCCGCCGGGCCGCGGGTCGGCCAGCAGGCCGGAGTTGAAGGCGCCGCCGACGACGACGGACGTGCGGCACTCGACGGCCAGGGGCAGCAGGTCGTCCAGGGCGCTCTGGTCCAGGAGCGTGTAGCGGCCGGCGCACAGGACCACGTCGACGTCGGTGTCCATGACGAAGCGGGTCAGCATGGCGGTCTGGTTCATCCCGGCGCCGATGGCGCCCACGACGCCCTGGGAGCGCAGTTCCTCCAGCGCCGGATAGCCCTCGCGGAAGGCCTGTTCGCCATGGTCGTCGGGGTCGTGGAGGTAGACGACGTCGACCCGGTCGAGGCCGAGCCGCTCCAGGCTCGCCTCCAGGGTGCGGCGTACGCCGTCCGCGCTGAAGTCCCACACGCGGCGCCGGTCGGCGGGGACGGCGAACCCGTCGGCGAGGTCGTCGCCGGTGGCGCCGGGCACCGGCTCCAGCCGGCGGCCGACCTTGGTGGAGATCGTGTACGCGTCCCGCGGGTACTGCCGCAGGGCGGCGCCGAGCCGGCGTTCGGACAGACCGAGCCCGTAGTGCGGGGCGGTGTCGAAGTAGCGGATGCCCGCCTCCCAGGCGGCCTCCACCGCCCGATGCGCCTGCTCGTCGCCGACCTCGCGGTAGAGGTTGCCGATGGCGGCCCCGCCGAAGCCGAGGGGGCTGATCCGGACGCCGGTGCGGCCGAGCCGGTTCACCGGGCGGCCTGGCGGAGGCGCAGTCCCTGCATGCCGCCGTCCACGGCGAGGGCGGTCCCGGTGGCGGCGCCGGACAGCGGGCTCGCGAGGTACGCGATGGCACCGGCGACCTCGGCTGCGGAGACGAGCCGTCCGGTGGGCTGACGGGCCTCCAGCGCGGCGCGCTCGGCGGCCGGGTCGGGTGCGGCGCCGAGCAGCCGCCCGACCCACGGGGTGTCCACGGTGCCGGGGTTGACGCAGTTCACGCGGATGCCGTCGCGGACGTGGTCGGCGGCCATGGCGAGGGTGAGCGCGTGCACGGCCCCCTTGGACGCGCTGTACAGGGCGCGCTGCGGGAGCCCGGCGGTGGCCGCGATGGAGCAGGTGTTGACGATCGCCGCGTGCGCGGAGACGCGCAGGTACGGGAGCGCGGCGCGGGCCACGCGGACCATGCCGACGACGTTGACGTCCAGGACCCGGTGCCACTCGGTGTCGTCGTTGTCCTCGACGGTGCCCTGGGCGCCGACGCCCGCGTTGTTGACCAGCACGTCGAGTCCGCCGAGCGCGGCGACGGCGTCCGCGACGGCCGTGCGCACCGAGGCGTCGTCGGTGACGTCGGCGCGGTACGCGAGCAGGGGCTCGTCGACGGCGGACGGGTCGAGGTCGAGGACGGCGACGCGGGCGCCGCGTTCGGCGAGGAGGTCCGCGGTGGCCCGGCCGATGCCGGAGGCGCCTCCCGTCACCAGCGCCGTGAGTCCTTCGAAGTCGCTCATGCCGCGTGCCCCTTCCGTGCGTCTGGAGGTCGGCGGCCCGGAAGGCGCTGGCCGGGTACGAGTACCGCGCCGCGGACTCGGGCCGCAAGGCCGGGGAGAACGCAGGCGCGGTGACCTTCCTTCTGATGCGAACTGAGGGCGTGCCGAGTCGGACACGTGCCGAGCCGGACACGTGCCGAGCCCGAGGCGTTCGGACGGTGGGGCGGGCGCCCGGTCGCGCCCGCCCCCGTCCGTCTCAGCCCCGCCGCAGCCGCAGCGTCACCAGCTCGAACGGCCGCAGCCGCAGCGCGACCTCCCGGCCGGTGTGCTCCGGTGTCTCGGGCAGAGGGCGTTCCAGCAGGTCGGTCGCCGTCACGTCCGCCACCTCGAAGCCGGCCGTCAGCGTGGCCCGGACCCGGCCGCCGTGCGCCTCGTGCAGACGGACCACCACGTCCCCGCTGCCGTCGTCCGCCAGCTTCACGGCCGTGACGACCACGGCGTCCCGGTCGACGGTCACCAGCGGGGCCACCTCGCGGGCGCCGGCCAGCCGCCGCTCGGGCAGGTTGATCCGCCAGCCCTCCCGCACCGCGTCCCCGATCCCCGCTCCCGGCACCAGCGCGTGCCGGAAGCGGTGCACGCCCTGGTCGGTCTCCGGGTCCGGGAAGCGCGGGGCGCGCAGCAGCGAGACGCGGACCGTGGTGGTCGTGCCCAGGTCGCCGTCGGTGCGGACCGTCCGGGTCACGTCGTGGCCGTACGTAGAGTCGTTGACGACGGCGGCGCCCCAGCCGGGCTCCTCCACGTGCACGAACCGGTGGTTGCACGCCTCGAACTTGGCCGCCTCCCAGCTGGTGTTGGTGTGGGTGGGCCGGTGGAAGTGCCCGAACTGCGTCTCGGACGCGTAGCGTTCGGCGTGCACGTCGAGCGGGAACGCCAGCTTCAGGAACTTCTCCGTCTCGTGCCAGTCGACCTCGGTGTCGAACAGCACGCGCCGCTCCCCCGGGGCCAGCGACAGGCGCTGGGTGACGCGGGAGTCGCCGAAGGACCGCACGATCCGCACCTCGCCGTCGCCGGCAGTGATCTCGTCCACGTCGGTGAGATCGGTGACGGTGTGCCGGTAGAACGCGTCGACGTCCCAGGCGTCCCACATGTTCGGGAAGTCCGGGTGGAGCTGGAGGAGACCGGCGGCCCCGCCGGGCGCGACCGTCTCCCGGTCCGCCTCGACGTCGTACGCGGACACGACGAGTCCGCGCGCGTCGATCTCCACGCGCAGCAGGCCGTTGTCGAGGACGTACCCGCCGTCCGGGCGGGGCGTGAGGGCCGTGCGGTCCTCGGACACCGGCGGGCGCGCGCCGCCCGCCGGCACCCCGGCGCGGGGGTGCGGGGCGGCGTTGAAGACGAGCTCGGTCGTCCCCTCCCCCGCGAGGGCCCGCTGGGCGGCGTCGACGATCGCCTCCAGGTCACCGGCCAGCCGCGCGTAGGTGGCGCGGGCCTCGCGGTGCACCCAGGCGATGGAGGAGCCGGGCAGGATGTCGTGGAACTGGTGCAGCAGCACCGTCTTCCAGATCCGGTCCAGCTCCTCGTACGGGTAGGGGAAGCCGGTGCGCACCGCGGCCGTCGCCGCCCACAGCTCCGCCTCGCGCAGCAGGTGCTCGCTGCGCCGGTTGCCCTGCTTGGTCCCCGCCTGGCTGGTGAGGGTGGCCCGGTGCAGCTCCAGGTACAGCTCGCCGACCCAGACCGGGGCGTCCGGGTACTCGGCCTCGGCCTTGCGGAAGAAGGCGTCCGGGGTCTCCCAGACGACGGTCGCCGAGCCCTCCAGGTCGCGCATCCGGGCCGCCTTGGCGATCATCTCGCGGGTCGTGCCGCCGCCTCCGTCTCCCCAGCCGGTCGGGGCCAGCGAGCGCCGGGCGCGCCCCTTGTCCTTGAAGTTGCGGGCGGCGTGGGCGATCTCGGCGCCCTTCATCGAGCAGTTGTAGGTGTCGACGGGCGGGAAGTGGGTGAAGATCCGGGTGCCGTCGATGCCCTCCCACCAGAACGTGTGGTGGGGGAACTTGTTGGTCTGGCTCCAGGAGATCTTCTGCGTCAGCAGCCACTTGGAGCCGGCCGCCTTGATGATCTGCGGCAGCCCGGCGGCGAAGCCGAAGGTGTCGGGCAGCCACGCCTCGTCGTTCTCGATGCCGAACTCGTCGAGGAAGAACCGCTTGCCGTGCACGAACTGCCGGGCCATCGCCTCCGAGCCGGGCATGTTGGTGTCGGACTCCACCCACATCCCGCCCGCGGGGACGAACCGCCCCTCGGCGACCGCCTTCTTCACCCGCGCCCACACCTCGGGCCGGTGCTCCTTCACCCATGCCCACTGCTGCGCCTGGGACATGGCGAAGACGAAGTCGGGTTCGTCCTCGACGAGGGCGGTCATGTTGGAGGTGGTGCGGGCCACCTTGCGCACGGTCTCGCGCAGCGGCCACAGCCACGCCGAGTCGATGTGCGCGTGCCCGACGGCGCTGACGCGGTGCGCGGACGGCACGGCGGGCGCGGCGAGCACGTCGGTGAGGCGGGCCCGGGCCGCGGCCGCGGTGCCGTTGACGTCCTGGAGGTCGAGGGCGTCCAGGGCCCGTTCCACCGCCCGCAGGAGGTCCCAGCGCCGGGCCGACTCGACCGGCAGCTCGGCCATCAGCTCGCCGAGCACCTCCAGGTCGACGACCAGCTGCCAGACCTCCTCGTCGAAGACGGCGAGGTCCATCCGGGCCAGGGTGTACTGCGGCTCGCTGCCCGCGGTCTCCTTGTCGCCCAACCGGGTGGGCAGGAAGGGGTGGTAGTCGAGGATGACGGGGTTGGAGGCCGCCTCGATGTGCAGCCGCACCTCCTCGCCGCCCTCGGCGGGCGCGGCGACGCGCACCCACTGGTTGCGGGGGTTGAGTCCCTTCACCGGGGTGCCGTCGGGCCGGTACACCAGGCCCTCGCACTGGAAGCCGGGCATGTTCTCGTCGAAGCCGAGGTCGAGCAGCGCCTCGACGGTCCGCCCGGCCCACGCCTCGGGGACGGTCCCGCTGACCCGGAACCAGCTGGTTCCCCACGGGGCGCCCCAGCGGGCGCCGACCTGGATCGGCTCGGGTATGGCGGCGAGCCCTTCGGCGACCGGTACCGGCTCGTCCGGCGCGTGCCACACGGCCACGTCGAGGGGCACCGACTCCGGGTACACGGCGGGGCGGACGCGTTCGTCGAGGACGCGCTTCAGGCGGGCTTCGACCAGGGTGCGGTCGTCATGCATGCGGGATGCTCCATCGGTAGGTCGTCCGGGCGGTGGTCACCAGCGGTGGGTCACGGTCACGGGGGCCGACGTGGTGTACAGCTCCCCTACGGCGCGCAGTTCGAACCGTGCCGCCCTCTCGCCCTGTTCGGGCCGCAGCCCTGGGGTGAAGAAGGCGTGCTGGCAGGTGCCGCCGAGGAAGCGCCGGGTGCCGTCGGGCAGCACGCGGTGCAGGGTGTGGTGGCGGGTGGCGCCGGGCGCGGGGTTCCAGGCGAAGCGCAGGTCGCCGCCGGACGCGGCGGTGACGCGGAGGCCGGAGGGTGCGGCGGGGGTGGGGGCCGCGTCGTGGACGGCGATGCCGCCGAGCCGCCAGCGCACGGGGCCGCCGCCGGCCGGGATGAGCCGCACTCCGAGGGCGTGCGCGGTGCCGGTGAGTCCGGTGAGCCGTACGGTCGTGGTCGTCCAGCCGTCGGCCGTGGTCACCGGGTGGTAGGTGTACGGCGGTGCCTCGCCCGGAGCGGCCGGGTCGGCGGTGGCGACGGCGAGTTCCACGTCGACGCGTCCGGCGTCGGTGCGGTGGGTCAGCTCGACGACCGTGTCCCGGGTGAGCGGCAGCCGGGCCGCGTACAGGTCGAGGACGGCGGGCCGGTCGAGGTCCCCGGCGACGAGCACGCTGGACCCGCCGTGCCAGGCGTCCTCGAAGTCGAAGGTGACGGTGGGCCGTTGCCCGTCGGTGCGGACGACCCAGCGGCGGGAGGGGAGCCGGTCCTGGAGCCCGAGGTGGTTCCAGGGCGTGTCGGAGGTGACCGCGCCCTTCTCGTACCAGCGCAGCCCGTGCCCGGTGTTGAAGACGCTGGCGAACGGCAGGCGGGTGACCGTGGACCGGTCGGCGACGGAGACGGCGGGGGCCCGCCAGCCGTCGGTGGTGTCGGGGCGGGACGGGTCGAGGGACCGGCCGGTCCAGAAGCGGTCGTCGGCGGCGTGGAAGTCGCCGGGCGTCCTGCGGTCGGCGGGCAGGTGGTTGCGGGTCCACTCGGGCCGGTAGAGGCCGAGGGACGCCACGTGGGAGCGGTCGCGGGGCACGATGGCGTCCCAGTCGACGGACGTGTCCGAGCCGTTGGACTCGACGTCGACGCCCGCCCACAACGCGTGCCGGTCGCGGTTCAGCTCCTCGGCCCGCTGCCCGGAGGAGGCCAGCTTCGCCGCCGTCCAGCGGAAGTCGACGAACATGTCGTCGGCGGCCTGGAAGAAGGGCTCGTTCCGCTCGTTCAGCGCGCCCTGCCAGCTCACGGAGCCGTTCACGGTCATCGCGTCGTACCAGGTGACCCGCTGCCCCTCGGCTCGGGCGCGTGTCCTCAGCTCCCGCAGGAAGCCGAGCATGTCCGCGCCGAGCGCCGCGTCGCCGCCCCCCGTCTCGGCGTTCACGAACCAGCCGTCGAAGCCGTACGCCTTCGCGACCTCGACCAGCTTCGCGGCCAGCGGGTACCTCCCGGCCGCGTCCCGCTGCACCAGGTCCCGGGTCCACCGCAGCTGCCCGCCGTAGGCGACGGGCGGCAGGAAGACGTTGCCGAGGACGGGGACGCCGTGCCGGTGGGCCGCGTCCACGATCGGCGCGTTCGGCGCGAGGATCAGCCCTTCGCCGGAGGAGCCGCCCCAGAACACCAGCTCGTCGATGTACGCCCAGTGCGTGAGGGCGTAGTAGTCGGCGGTGGCCGAGCCCTGGGACGGGTTGCTCGCGGTGGGCCCGAAGGACACGAGCGACTGGATCCGGGCCTGTCCCGCGCGTGCGGTCGGGTTGGCCGGGGTGGGGGTGAAACGCGGGGCGAGCGGGACGGTGGACGCGTTGAAGGCGAGGTCGGCGTCGCCGGCCGGGCGCCAGGACTTCAGGCTGCGCCAGGTGATGCCCGGTTCAGGCGTTCCGGCGGGCAGGGAGTCCGGGTACCAGTAGGACGCGTAGGGCGGGCCCGCCGGGGCCTTGGCGGCGGCGTGCGCGGGGAGCGACGGCAGGAGCGCGGCCGTGGCGCCGGCGATGAGGACGGTGCGTCTGGTGGGGTTCACGAGCGGGTGCCTCCTTGGGGGGTGGGGAGTACCTGGTCGGGAGCGACGACCTCGGTGATGCCCCGTGCGCAGAGGTGGGCCGGGTCGTCCGCGCGGCTGTCGAGGACGGTGGTGGGGCGGGCGCCGTCGGCGGTGAGCCGGAAGAAGGCGTCGAAGACGGGGCCGCCCGGGGCGCAGAGGGAGCGGCGGGCCGGATCGGCGGGGACGACGAGGGCCGTCGTGCGGGGCTCGGGCGTGCGGGGTGTCGCGCGGGCCGCGCGTTCGAGGACCCGGGCGGTGTCCTTCGGGGCGCGGTCGTTGGTCAGCAGGCCCAGCCCGTACTCGAGTTCGGGGAAGTCGGCGAGGTCCCGGGACACGTCGTGGGAGCACCACCAGGTGACGCCCCACAGGCCGGGGCAGTCCAGCGCGTTGGTGACGGTCGCCTCGGTGAACGCGGCGGCGTGCTCGGGCGGGACGAGGGGTGCGGGCGCGCCGACCTCCTGGAGCCACACGGGACGGTGCGGGTCGTCGGCCCACGCCTTGCTGAGTTCGATCAGGTAGGCGGCGTGGTGCTCGGACGGGACGGAGGCGCGGCCGTGGCGCTGGGCGGTGCCGTTGAACACCCAGGAGTGGACGGCGGTGACGGCGCCGTGCCGGGCGGCCTGGGCCGGGGTGAACGGCTGGTCGTCCTGGTACCAGGTGGCGTCGTACTCGGCGTGCAGGTGCAGCCGGCCGGGGGCGCCCTCCTCGCAGGCGGCGAGCATGCGGGTGAGCCAGCGGTCGATGTCCGCCTCGGTGGCCCGGTCGGGGTCGGGGTGCGGTCCGGCGGAGAACTGGTTGACCTCGTTGCCGAGGGTCATGCCGAGGAAGTTCGGCCGGCCGGCGAGGGCGGCGGCGAGGGCGCGGAGGTATGCGGCCTGTCCGTCGAGGACGTCCGGGTCGGTGAAGAGGTTGCGGCGGTGCCAGGTGCGGGTCCAGGCCGGCAGGAAGTCGAAGCTGCTGAGGTGGCCCTGCAGACCGTCCACGTTGACGTCGAGGCCGCGTTCGGCGGCGGCGTCGACGAGCTGGACCAGGTGCTCGACGGCCCGGCCGCGGATCAGGGTGCGGTTGGGCTGGAAGTACGGCCACAGCGGGAAGACCCGGATGTGGTCCAGGCCCAGTGCGGCGATGGAGTCGAGGTCGGCGCGCACGGAGTCCGGATCGAAGTCCAGCCAGTGGTGGAACCACCCTTCGCTCGGGGTGTAGTTGACGCCGAAGCGCACGGCAGGAGGCATGCGTGTCCTTGTGACGGAGGTGCGAGGGAGGTCGTGTTCAGCCCTTGACGGCGCCCTCGCCGACCCCGCGGAAGAAGTACCGCTGGAGGCAGGCGAACAGGGCGATCAGCGGGGCGACGGCGATGATCGTGCCGGCGGCGACGAGGCGTTCGTCGTTGGCGAAGGTGCCGTGCAGATAGTTCAGGCCGATGGTCAGGGTGAACTTGGACGGGTCGCTGAGCACGATGAGCGGCCACAGGAAGTCGTCCCAGGCGCCCATGAAGGCGAAGATCGCGACGACCGCGAGGGTGCCCTTCACGGACGGCACCGCGACGCGCAGGAAGCGCTGCCAGACGTTGGCGCCGTCGACGAAGGCCGCCTCCTCGATCTCGTACGGCAGGTTGAGGAAGGCGTTGCGCATCAGCAGCACGTTGAGGGCGCTGACGCAGCCCGGCAGCACGACCCCGATCAGGGTGTTGTTCAGGCCGAGCTCCCGCATGGTGGTGAACTGGGCGATGATGATGCCCTCCACCGGGACGAGCATCGCGAGGATGAAGACGAGGGTGGCGGCCGTACGGCCCCGGTAGCGCAGGCGGGCCAGGGCGTACCCGGCGAGGGCCGCGCCGACGCAGTTGGTGACGACGTTGGCGGCGGCTACCTTCAGCGAGTTGAGGGCGTAGTCCCAGACCGGGATGGTGTCGGCGACCCGCTCGTAGTTGTGCAGGGTGGGGTCGGCGGGCAGGAAGCGGGGCGGGGAACTGAAGATGTCCTCGGTGGGTCCCTTGAGGGACGTCGACAGCTGCCAGAGGAACGGGCCGACGGTGAGGGCGAGCACCCCCAGCAGGAGCAGGTAGCGCAGGGCGAGTTCCCAGACGCGGACGCGGCGGCCGTGCTCGTCGGTGATGCGGGGCTCGCGCGGGGCGGCCGGCCGCGCGGGGGCGGGGGGCGCCTTGTCGATGACGCTCATGACGCGTCCTTCCGGTCGGCCCGCAGCACGAGCAGCATCAGGGCGACGGTGACCACGAAGACGACGACCGAGATCGCCGAGGCGTAGCCGACCCGGCCGGTCAGGCCGGTTCCGGTGCGCTGGACGAGCATGACGAGGGTGGTGTCCTCGCCCGCCGGGCCGCCGCTCGGGCCGGCCATCAGGTACACCTCGGAGAACACCTTGAACGCGGCGACCGAGGACAGCGCGCCGACCAGGACCATGGTGGAGCGGACGGCCGGCACGGTGACGGAGAGGAAGCGGCGGACGGCGCCCGCGCCGTCGACGGCGGCGGCCTCGTGCAGTTCGCGGGGCACGTTGGCGAGCGCGGCCAGGTAGATGATCATGTAGTAGCCGAGGCCCTTCCAGACCGTCACGGCCATGGCGCTCAGCAGGAGCAGCCACTGGTCGCTGAGGAAGCCGACCCGGCCGACGCCGATCGCCTCCAGCACGGAGTTCACCAGGCCCCGTTCGTCGAGCAGCCACACCCAGATCAGTCCGACGACGACGATCGAGGCGACGACCGGGGTGTAGAACGCGGACCGGAAGAAGGTGATGCCGGGGATGTTCTTCTGCACGAGCAGCGCGAGCAGCAGGGGCAGGACGACGAGGGCGGGGACGACGACGAGGACGTACAGCGTGCTGTTGCGCAGTCCGATCCAGAACATGTCGTCGTGGAGCAGCTCCGAGAAGTTGGCCAGCCCGACGAACTCACCGGGGATGAGCGTGCGCCGGTCGGTGAAGGCGTTGACCAGGGTGGAGACGAACGGGTACAGGATGAACGCGCCGGTGATCAGCAGGCCCGGGGCAGCGAACAGCCAGGGGCTGGAGGGCAGTTGGCGCCGCACCCGGGACACGGTGGAGCTGGCCATCGTCGGTCAGCCCTGCTGCCGGAGGAGCCGGTCGCAGGCCTCGACAGCGTTGTCGAGCGCTTCCTTCGGGCTCTCCTTGCCCTGGAGCGCCTTGGCCACCTCGTTGCGCAGCGCGGTCTTCATCTGCTCGCTGAACAGCACGGGCGTGTAGTTCACGGCGTTCTTCAGGGACTTGGCGGCGGCGACCCGCACCCGTGTCTCGTCGGTGCCGTCCTCCTTGGTGAAGTACGGGTCGTCGAGGGAGCCGGCGGTGCTGGGGAAGATCGCGACCTTCTTGGCGAAGGACATCTGGTGCTCGGCGTCGGTGACGTAGTGCGCGAAGGCGACGGCGGCGGGGGTGCGCTTGGTCTGCGCGTTGACCATCACGCCCATCACGTACATGTTGACGTGCCCGGTGCTGGTGATCTGGTCGGTGATGCCGATGTTCTTGTACAGGTTGGGCGCCTGCTTCTTGAAGTTGCCGAGGTCGAGCGCGCTGCCCGGGTTCATGGCGACGGCCCCGGTGAGGAACTTCTTGCCGGAGGACTCGGGCGTCGCGGTGAGCGCCTGCGGGTCGAGCGCCTTGGCGTCGTACAGCTCCTTGTACTTGGTGAGGAGTTCGACGCCCTTGGTGTCGTTGAACGCGAAGGCGGTGCCCTCCTTGTTCATCAGGGGGACGCCGTAGCGGCCGAAGTCCTCGATGGTGGGCACGTTGGCGAGGGTGGCGACCTTGCCGTCCGTCTTCTCCGCCATGGTGAGGGCGGCGTCGAAGACCTCGTCGTACGTCTTCGGCGGCTGCTCGGGGTCGAGGCCGGCCTCCTTGAAGAGGGTCTTGTTGTAGAAGAGCGGGCCGGTGTTGAGGTACCAGGGGAAGGCGTACGTGCCCTGCAGGCCCGGCACCTGGTGGCTGGCCCAGGCGCCGTCCAGGTACTCCTTCTTGTACTTCGCCGCGACCTTGTCCAGGTCGAGCGCGAGGCCCGCCTTGGCGAGCGGGGCGACGAGGTCGGGCGAGACGTTCACGACGTCGGGGAGCGTGCCGCCCGCCGCGTCGGCGCTGATCTTGTCGGCGTACCCCTCGGCGGGCTGGTCGATCCACTTGACCTTGGTGCCGGGGTACTTCTTCTCGAAGCCGGCGATCACGCCCTCGAAGTAGTCCTTGAAGTTGGCGCGCAGGTTCCAGGTCTGGAAGGTGATGTCGCCTTCGACCTTGCCGGAGGCGTCGGCGTCGGCGCTGCCGCCCCCCGACGAACCGCAGGCGCTGAGGGGGAGCGCGACACAGACGGCGAATGCGGCAGCGAGGGCTCTACGGGAGAGGGGCACCGTGAACCGGCCTCCTTGATGGGCTGATTGGTGGGACGAGGCAGACCCTGCACGCCGTCGCGAGGGAGCGTCAATGGCTCTCGCACAGCTAATTGCATTAGTGACTAATGCGCATTAGACGACCGGAGCTGAAGCGCATTAGGATCACGTCACTGAACCGCATTAGTGCGCGTGCCGCACGAATGCGTCCTGGACGGGGGGATCACGATGACGGCGACTCCGGGCCGACGCTCACCTGCCCGGCGGCCGACGATGAAGGACATCGCGCGACACGCCGGGGTCTCGCAGAGCGCTGTCTCCTTCGCGCTGAACGGCCGTCCCGGGGTGTCCGAGGACACCCGCGAGCGGGTGCGGCGGGTCGCCGAGGACCTGGGCTGGCGGCCCAGCACGGCGGCGCGCGCCCTGTCCGGGGAGGGAGCGGCGACGGTCGGCTTCGTGCTGGCGCGCCCCGCCGACACGCTGGGGGTCGACTCGTTCTTCCTGCAACTGGTCTCCGGCATCCAGGAGGTGCTGGCGGAGCGGCACCTGGGGCTGTTGTTCCAGGTCGTGGAGGACGTCTCCGACGAGTGCGCGGTGTACCGGCGCTGGTGGGCCGAGCACCGGGTCGACGGCGTCCTGGTGGTCGACCCGCGCACCGACGACCCCCGCCCGGACCTCCTGGACGAACTCGGCCTGCCCGCCGTGGTGATCGGCGGCGCACCGGACGACCGGCACCCCGGTCTGTCGACGGTGTGGGCGGACGACGCGGGCGCGATGGCGTCCGTGGTGGAGGGCCTGTACGCGCTCGGCCACCGGCGGATCGCACACATCGCCGGGCTGCCGGGACTGGCCCACACCGAACGCCGGATCCGCACGCTGCGGGCCGAGGCGGGGCGGCGGGACCTGACGGAGGTGCGGTCGGTGACGACGGACTACTCGGACACCGAGGCCGCGGCCGTCACCCGCCGGGTGCTGGAGGGCGCCGCTCCCCCGACGGCGCTCATCTACGACAACGACGTGATGGCGGTGGCGGGCGCCGGCGCCGCGACCGAACTGGGCTTCTCCGTCCCGGCGGACGTCTCGGTGGTCTCCTGGGAGGACTCGGCCCTGTGCCGCATGGTCAAGCCCTGGCTGTCGGCCCTGTCCCGGGACAGCGCGGAGTTCGGCCGGACGGCGGCCCGTGAACTGATCGCCCTGCTGGACGGGGGGTCGGCGCGGGCGGTGGGCGTGCCGGTGCCCCGGCTGGTGGAGCGCGGGAGCACGGGGGTGGCGCGCGGCGCGTGACGGGCCGGGCCTCCCCGGACAGGGCGTGCGCCGCCGGGCTTCTCAGCGGCTCAGAGTCCCTGGATCCCTTCGTACGCCGCCGCCACGATCTCCATCCCCCGGGTGTCGTCGGCGGGCTCCCGCATCTGGTGGGTCACATAGGCCACGACCAGCCGGCTGCCGGGATCGATCATCACGAGCGACCCGCCCCAGCCGCCCCAGCCGCACGCGCCGCCGAACAGGCCGTACCCGAGCCCCCACCGCGTCGGCATCCCGAGCACCCGGTCGTCACCGTCGAACTGCTCCTCGCGGGCGCGCTCGCAGCCCGCCTGTGACAGCAGCCGTACGCCGTTCACCTCTCCCCCGCACGCCAGGACGGACTGCACGAGCGCGACCGAGCGGGCGTTGCCGTATCCGCTCGCGGCGGGGATCTGCGCACGGCGCCAGGGCAGGCTGTTGCCGTCCCGGACGCGCATGCCGTTCCCCGCCTCGGAGTTCGCCGGATCGCCGGGCGCGCTCGACGTGTAGTCCTCGTCCCGCCCGGCCGGGGGGATCGCCGGTGCGACCCGGTGGTCGTGCTCGGCCGGCAGGCCGATGTGGAAGTCGGCGCCCAGCGGCCCGGTCACCTCCGCGGCGAGGAACTCCCCGACGCTGCCGCCGGTGATCCGGCGCACCACCTCGCCGACGAGGAAGCCCTGGGTGAGCGAGTGGTATCCGGCCGCGGTGCCGGGCTCCCACCGGGGCGCCCGCGCCGCCAGCCGGGCCGTGACCGCCGGCCAGTCGTAGAGGTCCTCGACCGACCCGTCCCAGTCGGGGAGCCCCGCGGTGTGCGAGAGGACGTGCCGGACGAGCACCTTGTCCTTGCCCGCCGCCGCGAACTCCGGCCAGTACCGGGCCACCGGTGCGTCCGGGTCGAGGTCGCCCCGGTCGATCAGGACGAGGGCGCACAGGGCCGTCATCGTCTTGGTCACGGACCAGACGTTGACGATCGTGTCCCGCTCCCAGGGGGCGGTCCGTTCCGCGTTCGCGTGTCCGCCCCAGACGTCGACCACCGGTTCGCCGTCCACGAAGACGGCGACGGAGCCTCCCGCGTCCCCGGCGTCCAGCATGCCGGCGAACGCGGTCGGGACGGCGAGGAAGAGGTCGTCGTAGGAGCCCTGGACGTCGGCCATGTACCCATCCAGCCCTACGGCGGCACCCCGGTCAACCGGGTTTCACGGCGGTACGGCCCTTGGGGGGTGTCTGACAATTCCCGTCGTCCGCCCGGAAGGGCGGGCCTCGCGGCGTCCGGTGCGTGCGATCGCAAGGCGCCGGAGCGCCCGCGTGGCGGAGTCACGTGGGCGTTTCGGCAACGCGGCGAGCGTGCGTGCCGGACACCGCGAGGCAGGCGGGAATTGTCAGACACCCCCTAGCCGCGGCGCCGCTCAGGAGGCGGGCACTAGCACCACACAGCAGCGGCCCGGAGCCGGGGCCAGGCACGCCCGGTAGGCGGTGTCACCGGAGGCGGCGAGCGCGCCGCGCAGCAGATGCAGGTTCATCCCGCACACCGTGTCGACGTGCCTGCGGGCCAGGAGGTGGAAGGGGCAGTTGCCCAGGACGACGGTGTCACCCTCGCGGCGCGGCTCGAAGCCGTACCGCTCCAGCAGGTCCACGACGCCCCGGGCGGCCTCGGCGCCCAGCCGCTCGCCCAGCTCGGCGGCCTTGCGGTTCAGCACCGCGCGGACGGGTTCGCCGGTGCTGTCGGACTCCTCCACGGCCTCGGCCAGCAGCTGCCCGGCCAGCTCGTACTGCCGGGCGGGCACGCTCACGCCGACCTCGCGCCCGGAGCGGCGGTACAGCTTGGCCGGGCGTCCTGCGCCCGGTCCGGTCCGCCCGCTGCGTCGCTCGTAGACGACGTCCAGCAGTCCCTCCCCGGCCAGTCGGTCCAGGTGGAACGCGGCGGTCTGCCGGGCCAGCCCCAGTGTCTCGGCGGCCTCGTCGCGGCCGACGGGCCCGGCGCTGCGGGCCACGAGGTCGTACAGCCGGCGGCGCGTCGGCTCGTCCAGCGCCGCCAGGGCGGAGAGGTCGTCGCGGGGTGCTTCCTTCGGGTGATCCACGAACCCCAGTGTAAAACCAATCCGCATTGACTAAAGAGACGGGGTGCGCTTCTATCATCAAGAGACATTGTTCATAGAAGGAGGGCGTCATGTCGTCCGCACCCGCTCCCGCTCCCGCCACGCCCGGCACCTCGCGGCAGGCCATCGCCACGGACCCCGGCTACCAGGCCTTCTGGATCCTGCGCGTCGGATTCACGGTCGCCCCCGTGCTGTTCGGGCTGGACAAGTTCGCCAATCTGCTCGTCGACTGGCCGGGCTACCTGGCCCCCTGGATCGACGACGTCGTCCCCGGCAGCGCGCAGGCCGCCATGTACGCCGTCGGCGTCATCGAGATCGTCGCCGGACTGGTCGTGGCCGTGGCTCCCCGCTTCGGGGGCTGGCTCGTCGCCGGCTGGCTCGCGGGGATCATCGTCAACCTCCTGACGATCCCCGGCCATTACGACATCGCGCTGCGCGACTTCGGCCTGCTGCTCGGCGCGGTCGCCCTGGCCCGGCTCGCCCAGCGCTACCACGGCACCGGTCGGCGCTGACACGGCGAAGGGCGGCCACCGCCGGGTCCCGCCCGGCGCGTCCGGCCGCCCCCTCGGCCGGCGGGCCCACTTGGTGCCCGGGGCCGCCCCCTCGGCCGACAGTCCCCCGTGGTGCCCGGCGTCGGGCGCCTCGTCCATCGAGGCACTCCCGGACATCCAGGCCCGGCGCCCCCTCGACTCGGGGCCCGGCGCGGGGCAGAGTTCTCCTACATACCCGCGAGTACGCAGAAGGAGCGCCCGTGACCAGCTGGGTCGGCCGGACCGCCGCCGAGATCGCCGCCGCCGTCCGCGAGAAGCGGGCCACGCCCCGGGAGGTGGTGGCCGAGCACCTCGCCAGGATCGAGCGGCTCGACGGGCATGTGGGCGCCTTCCGGGTGGTCCGCGCCGAGGCGGCGCTCGCCGAGGCCGACGAGGTGGCCTCGCGCGGCGATCTCGCCGAACTGCCCCTGGCCGGCGTGCCGGTGGCCGTCAAGGACAACCTGGCGGTGCGCGGCGAGTCCATGCGGGTCGGCTCGGCGGCGACGCCGGACGCCCCGGCCGCCGAGGACCATGTCACGGTGGCCCGGCTGCGCGCCGCCGGAGCGGTGGTGGTGGGCCTGACGAACGTGCCGGAGCTGTGCGTCTTCGGCACCACCGAGGGCGTGCACGGCACGGCCCGCAATCCCTGGGACACCTCCCGCACGGCGGGCGGTTCGTCCGGCGGCAGCGCGGCCGCGGTCGCCGCGGGCCTGGTGCCGCTCGCCCTCGGCAACGACGGCATGGGGTCCCTGCGCATCCCCGCGGCCAACTGCGGCCTGGTAACCATCAAGCCGGGCCACGGGGTGGTCCCGGCGGGCATCGGCGACGGCGACTGGTTCGGGATGTCGGAGAACGGCCCGCTCGCCACGACCGTCGAGGACACCCGGCTGATGCTGGCGGTCCTCGCCGGCACCGAGGTGGCGGCGCCGAAGACGCCGCAGACGTACCGGATCGCGGTGTCGCTGCGCAGCCCCATCGCCGGTGTCACGATCAGCAAGCCGTACACGAGTGCCGCCCGGGAGGCGGCGGCGCTGCTGATGAAGGCCGGTCACCAGGTGCGCAGGGCCGATCCGCCGTACCTGATGTCGCTGGGCGTCACCTCGCTGACGCACTGGACGGCGGGCACGTCGGTGGACGCCCGGGGCCTGGACACCGCGCTCCTGACCCGCCGGACGCGGGTGCACGCGGCCGTGGGCCGCCGGTTCGTCGGCCGGGCGCGCTCCGGTGAGGACCGGGAGCGGCTGCGCGGCCGGCTGGAGCCGTTCTTCGCCGAGTACGACGTGCTGCTCACCCCGGCCCTCGCGCGCCGCTCCCCCCGGTCGGCGCCGTGGCACGAGCGGGGCTGGCTGCGCAACGTGCTGGCCAACACCGGCTACTCACCGCTGACCCCGCCCTGGAACCTCACGGGCTGGCCGGCGATGGTGGTGCCGTTCGGCACCCTGCCGTCCGGAGCGCCCACCGCCGTGCAGCTGGTGGGGCGCCCCGGCTCCGAGGCGGCGCTGCTGGCCCTCGCGGAGCGCGTCGAGGAGCTGCGGCCGTGGCGCAGGACGGCGCCGCTGGACTGAGCGGGCCGCCCCGTCCGGCTCACACCTCCCGCGCGAACGGCCCGTCGACGCCGAAGGCCAGTTTCGCGAACCGCTCGCCCATGCGGCGGTGGGTCGTCGCGTCGGGGTGCAGGCCGTCGGGCAGCGGCAGCTCCTCGAAGTCGGCCTCGCCGTAGAGTTCGCGGCCGTCGAGGTAGGAGAGGTGCGGGTCGTCGGCGGCCCGCTCCCGCACGATCCGGGACAGCTCGTCCCGGATGACGTTCAGCGTCAGCTTGCCGCCCGCACGCTCCGCCGGTTCGCCCATGGCCACGAACCGCAGCCGGCCCTCACGGAGCCCGCTGTAGTCCGGGGCGCAGGGCCCGGGGGTGTCCTCGTGGATCGGGCACAGGATGGGCGAGACCACCAGCAGCGGTGTCGTCGGGTGGCCTTCGCGGACGGTGTCGAGGAAACCGTGGACGGCGGGCCCGAAGGCACGCAGCCGCATGAGATCGAGGTTGACCAGGTTGATCCCGATCTTGACGCTGATGAAGTCGGCGGCGGTGTCGCGCAGGGCGCGGGCGGTGAACGGGTCGAGCAGGGCGCTCCCGGCCAGGCCCAGGTTGATCAGCTCCACGTCACCGAGGGCGGCCGCGGCGGCGGGCCAGATGCCGGTGGGGCTCGCGGCGTCGGAGCCGTGGCTGATGGAACTGCCGTGGTGCAGCCACACCTTGCGGCCGGAGTCGCGCGCGGGCTCGACGGGGGCGTCGGTGCGCAGGGCGATCAGTTCGGTCGTCTCGTTGTGCGGGAGCCAGATCTCGACGACCTTGTCACCCTCGGGCAGCCCGTCGAACCGGACCGTGCCGGGCGGTCCCGAGCGGCGCTCGTCGGTGCCCGCCGCCATGTCGACGGTCACGACGTTGCCGCCGTCGACGCTGCCCTGCGCCACCAGACGTCCGTCCACGAGCAGGTCGTACACGCCGGCCGGCCGCTCGGGCACGCCGACGTAGCTGCGCCGGGTGCGCAGGGCGTCGAGCTCGACCCTGGCGGCCCGGGTGCGGAAGACGAGCCGTACGCCGGACGGGTGCGACTCGGCCATGGCCAGCTGCCCGTCGGTGTTCTGCGCACGGGCCCGGGCGGGCAGCCGGTGCGGCAGCAGCCCGTGCTCGGTCCGCTCGGTGTCGAGGGCGCCGCGCAGCAGGTCCGCGGTGACCGTCGTGGTGGTCCAGTCGTGCTCGGTGTTCATGTCCTCAGCCTGTCGATCAGGAGGTGGGCTCGGTGGGCCAGTTGCGCAGCAAGGAGTCCAAGGCGTCCAGGATCCGGTTCCAGGTCTCCTCGGAGTCGGGCGCGCTGTGCCGGAAGCCGCCCGCCGACTCCAGGCTGGAGTACCCGTGGAAAACGCTTCCGAGCAGCCGGACCGCGTGCGTGGCCTCCGGTTCGGCGAGGTCGTAGCCGCGCAGGATCGCCCGGGTCATCTGCGCGTGCCGGGGACCGGCGCTGCGGGCGGCCGTCTCGGGGTCGAGCGGCATGCGGGCGGCGGCGGCCCGGCCGGGGTGCTCGCGCTCGTAGTCGCGGTAGACGTTGGCGAAGGCGACCAAGGCGTCCTTGCCGGCCCGTCCGGCGATGGCGTCGGCGGCCCGGTCGGCCATCTCCTCCAGCGCGAACAGGGAGATCCTCGTCCGCAGGTCCTGGGTGTTCCTCACGTGCGAGTACAGGCTCGCGACCTTGACGCCGAAGCGCCGGGCCAGCTCCGACGCGGTGACCTGCTCGAAGCCGATCTCGTCGGCCAGCTCGGCGCCCGCGCGGACCAGGCGGTCCGGGGTGAGTCCTACGCGTGCCACAACGATCCTTCCGCTTGCCTTAACCGAGTATGACTCCACCTAAAGTATTTAGGCAAATGAGCGATGGGTCAAGGAAGGGAAGAGGGGGAGAAGGGGAGAGAGAAGCGGGACGCGATCCGGCGCCGGACATGCCGGAGCCGCGGCCGGTCGTCGGCCGCGGCTCTCCGCGATCGGTGGGTGGCCCGCCCCGTCAGTCGACGCTGGGCAGGATGTGGGGTTCCGCGAGGTCCTCCTCGTAGCCCGCCAGCCGGATGGGGGCGGACCGGGCCCACACGTCGAGACTGCCCATCTCCTTCGACCCTCGGCCCGCGCGCTCCGTGCGTTCCTTGGGGCACTGTTCGCCGTTCGTCTTCTCAGGTGTCACCGCGCACTCCTTCTGTGTCGGATCACCCTCGGGGGGCGGAGCGGGCCAGTCTGCGGTCCGGTACCTGACGCCCCTTCGGGTCCAGCTCAACGTCGATTCGGACGCGGTGGCGTCGGTAACTGGTGTGCAAGCAGGCCGTTGTGCACCGGCTTGTCCCGGGACGGACCATGGGTGTGGGTTGGGACCCTGTGGCGCTGTCCGTCCGCTCCAGATTAACCAAATGAGCGCATGGCTGCTCGATGGGGCTGCAAACAACGTGTAAATCTCCGGAGTCGACCGGTAACCACCCGCCCGACATCGCCTGTTCTGCCCCTGGACACGGCTTTTGCCCGTCACCCGTTCGGCGCAACAGGGCCCCGATGGGGGACCCAACTCACCCCGGTCCCGCACAACGCCCGGCCGGAACCGGCCAACACGCCCCGAATCACCGCGATTCGGGGCTGTGCGGGCGTCACCACTTGCCGGGTGCGTAGTCCTTCAGGAAGACGCCGTACAGGTCCTCGCCCGCCTCGCCGCGCACGATCGGGTCGTAGACCCGGGCGGCACCGTCGACCAGGTCGAGCGGCGCGTGGAAGCCGGCCTCGGCGAGCCGCAGCTTGTCGTAGTGCGGGCGCTCGTCGGTGATCCAGCCCGTGTCGACGGAGGTCATCAGGATGCCGTCGGACTCGAACATCTCCTGCGCGCTGGTGCGGGTCACCATGTTCATCGCGGCCTTGGCGGCGTTGGTGTTGGGGTGCCCGGCACCCTTGTAGCCGCGGCCGAAGACACCCTCCATCGCGGAGACGTTCACCACGTACGAGCGCCCGCTCGCCGCCTTCTTCGCGGCCTCGGCCATGCTCGGCCGCAGGGCGCTGATCAGGATGAAGGGCGAGGTGTAGTTGCAGAGCTGGGTCTCCAGCAGCTCGACCGGGGAGATCTGGTCGATGGTCTGCACCCAGGTGTTGGACTCCACGACGTCGGGGACCAGACCGCCGGCGTCGATCGCCGTGCCGTCCAGGTGCCGGGCGACGCTGGCGTTGCCCGCGACCAGGGCGAGGTCGGCGACCTTCTGGGCGTCCAGGCCGCTCGCGCCCAGCGGCAGCGCGGTCAGACCGTCGACCGCGCCGGAGTTGAAGGCGCCGATCACCTGGTGGGCGGGCAGCTCGCCGGCGGGCAGCGGGGCGCTCTCGCCCTCGACCAGCGCCGCGTAGGCGGAGGGCAGCCGGCGCACGGTCTGCGTCGCGTTGTTCACGAGGATGTCGAGCGGGCCCGCCTCGGCGACCCGCTCGGCGAGGGCCACGGCCTGCGCCGGGTCGCGCAGGTCGATGCCGACGACCTCCAGCCGGTGGATCCAGTCGGCCGAGTCGTCCATCGCCTTGAACCGGCGGATGGCGTCCTTCGGGAACCGGGTGGTGATCGTGGTGTGGGCGCCGTCCCGCAGCAGCCGCAGGGCGATGTACATGCCGATCTTGGCGCGGCCGCCCGTGAGCAGGGCGCGCTTGCCGGTGAGGTCGGCGCGCGCGTCGCGCTTGTCGCGGTTCAGCCGGGCGCAGTCCTGGCAGAGCTGGTGGTAGAAGTAGTCGACCTCGACGTACCGGGCCTTGCAGGTGTAGCAGGAGCGCGGGCGCTGGAGTATCCCCGCGATCCGGCCCTCCTCGGTGCGGGAGGACGGCAGCAGGCCCTCGGTCTCGTCGTCGATGCGCTGGGCCGAGCCGGTCGCGGTGGCCTCCGTGACCGCCTTGTCGTGCGCGGTCTTCGCCGCCCGGCGCTCCTGGCGGCGGCGCTGCTTCACGGTGCGGTAGACGCCCGCGGTGGCCCGGCGCACGGCGATCGCGTCGGGGTGGTCGATCTCCAGCTTGTCGAGCTCCTCGAGCACGCTCAGGCAGACGGCCAGCCGCTCGGGGTCGATACCGGGGCCGTACACGACGTCGTCGGCGGGCTCCTGTCCGGCCTCGGTCCTGATCGCCGTCGAGCCGTCATCTGTCACCGTCATCGCCGCTGCCGTTCCCTGATCACCCGCGGCGCTCCGGTCGCGCTCGCTTTCGAACGCGGAATTCTACGAAACGCCGGGCCCCTCCTCCAAAATCCGGCGGAAGGGCCCCGTGGGCGGGCGGGTCAGGGATCGCAGGCGGTGATCAGTGCGGTGACCTCCTCGGTGATCGCCCGGGCGAGCACGTCGAGGTCCGGTACGGCCCGCGCGTCGGCGACGAGACCGAAGTGCACACCGCCCCGGTACGTCGAGATGGCGACGGCCAGCGACTGGCCGCGGGCCAGCGGGGCGAAGGGGTAGACCTCGGCCACGGGGTGGCCGCCGAGCTTCAGCGGGATGCCGGGCAGCGGCACGCTGGTGACGAGGATGTCGAACCAGAGCCGGGCGGCCTGGGCGACCAGCGGCCCGGCGAAGCGGTGCCCGAGCGCCGGCACGTGGTCGGCGAGCAGGGCGACGGCCCCGGCGCCCCGGTGCGGGCCCGCGTCCTTGTTGCGGTCCATGGCCGACCGGACCGCGGCGAGGCGGCGCAGCGGATCGGGGTCGTCCACCGGCAGCCGCATCAGATAGCCGGAGAGACGGTTGCCCTGGGGGTGCGCGGTGCGCGGGCGGCGCCGGGAGACCGGGATGAGGGCGCGGGGCGCGACACCCTCGCTGCCGTCGCCGCGCTCGTCGAGCCAGCGGCGCAGCGCGCCGGCGACGACCGCGATCAGGACGTCGTTGACGGTGCCGCCGACGGCCTTGCGGACGAGGTGCACGTCGTCGATGTCGACGACGACCCCGGCGGTACGGCGGGTGCCGCTCGGCTCGGCGGTGAGCGCGGGGGTGGACCGGGTGGCCAGGGTGGACACGGCGACGGAGGCGCCGATGTCCAGGGCCCGGCCCACGTCGGACACGGCGCCGCGCACCACGTCGGGGAGTCCGCGCACGTCGGGCAGGAGCCCGCGCGCGGGGACCTCGGGACGGGGCCGGCGGGCGGGCAGGTCCATCGGGTCGAGGACGGCGGCGGCCAGTGTCAGGGCGCGCAGGCCGTCGGCGAGGGCGTGGTGGAACTTGAACAGCACCGCGAACGACACCCCGTCCCCGCCGGGCAGGACGTGCGCCTCCCAGGGGGGCCGGCCGCGTTCCAGGGGGCGCTCCATCAGCCGTCCGGCCGCCGCCTGGAAGTCGGCCGTCGGCGCGTGCAGCCGGACGTGGTCGAGCGGGTCGAAGTGGGGGGCGGGCTCGCGGGCGGCGCCGCCGAAGGAGAACGGCGCGCGCAGCAGACCGCGCGGCCGCCAGGCGTCGCGGATGCGCATGCGCAGCCCGGGCACGGCGGCGGCCCGCGCGGCGAGGAGGTCGGCCGCGTGGGCGCCGGCGGTCGGTGTGTGCGCCGCGAACACACCGAGGGCCCCCAGGTGCATCGGGTGTTCGGCGGACTCGATGTTCCAGAACGCAAGGTCGAGGGGTGCGAGCAGGTCGGAAGTCAATGGCTTGCCTCGCGTCGGCGGAAGGGTGGATCAGCAGTCAATCGCTCCCTGACGATTACAGTCAAGTACGATCAGGCTACGCACAGTTAACAGCAGATTAAGTCCCGCCTCGTGTGAAGGCAGTGGACTCATGGTGCATATGGGCTCACTCCACCACAGGGAGCGGCACCAGGCATCCCGTGCGTGTCACCCGGGAGGCGTCATGACGCCGCCGTCGCCGGCGGCCGCTAGGGGGTGTCTTGTCGATCGGGCCGGGTCGGCTCCCGGTGTCTGGTGCCGTGCATCGCAAGGCGGAGGAGGGAGTCGATGCGGCGCATCGGCGACCGCGGAGGAGGGAGTCGATGCGGCGCATCGGCGACCGACGACAACGCGGCGAGGCGCGGTGCCAGGCGCCGGGAGCCCGGCCTGATCGGCAAAGACACCCCCTAGGACACCCGCTGCCCCTTGCCTAGCGCGATCACACCGCCCTGGGAGACCGTGTAGAGCTCCACGTCCCGGTCCGGGTTGACCCCGATGGTGGCGCCCGGCGGCACGTCGACGTTCTTGTCGAGGACCGCGCCGCGCACCACCGCGCCCCGCCCGATGTGCACGTTGTCGTGCAGCACCGACCCCTGCACGACGGCCCCCGGGTCGACCACCACGCCCGGCGACAGCACCGACCGGGTGACCTGCCCGCGGATCAGGCAGCCCGCGCTGATGATGGACTCGCCGGCGATGCCGCCCGCGTTGAACCGGGCCGGGGAGAGCTGGCCCGAGTGGGTGTAGATGGGCCAGCTGCGGTTGTAGAGGTTGAAGGCGGGGCGCTCGGCGATCAGGTCCATGTGGGCGTCGTAGTACGCGTCCAGGGTGCCCACGTCCCGCCAGTAGCCGCGGTCGCGGCTGGTCTCGCCGGGGACGTGGTTGGCCTGGAAGTCGTACAGATGCGCCTCGCCCCGCTCGGTGAGCTGGGGCAGGATCGAGCCGCCCATGTCGTGCACGGAAGCCTCGTCCTCGGCGTCCCGCTGGAGGGCCTCGACGAGCGCCTTGGTGGTGAAGACGTAGTTGCCCATGGAGGCGAACACGCGCTCCGGGTCGTCCGCGAGGCCCGGCGGGTCGGCCGGCTTCTCCAGGAAGCCGCGCACGGTCTGCCCGTCCGGGCCGGGGCTGATCACCCCGAAGGCCGAGGACTCCGTGCGCGGCACCCGGATGCCCGCCACCGTGACGCCCGCGCCGCTCTCGATGTGCTGGTCCAGCATCTGGCGCGGGTCCATGCGGTACACGTGGTCGGCGCCGAAGACGGCGACGTACTCGGGGCGTTCGTCGTGGATCAGGTTCAGCGACTGCAGGATGGCGTCGGCGCTGCCCAGGTACCAGCGCGGGCCGAGCCGCTGCTGCGCCGGGACCGGGGTGACGTAGTTGCCGAGCAGGCTGGACATCCGCCAGGTCGTGGTGATGTGCCGGTCCAGCGAGTGCGACTTGTACTGCGTGAGGACGCAGATGCGCAGGATGCCGGCGTTGACGAGGTTGGACAGGACGAAGTCGACGAGCCGGTAGGTGCCGCCGAAGGTGACCGCCGGTTTCGCGCGGTCGGCGGTCAGGGGCATCAGGCGTTTGCCCTCCCCGCCCGCCAGAACGATGCCGAGTACCGAAGGTCCACCACCACGCATGGCCGCTCCCCTCACCCCTGGTTGCTTCCCAGCCTGCCCGGAGCCGCGCGCGCTAAGCCTGTTTCAGGATCTCCCCGTAGAGCCGGACCGTGCGGCGGGCCACGGCGTCCCAGCCGAACTCCCCCACCGCGCGCTCCCGTCCGGCCTCTCCCATCCGCCGGGCCGCCTCCCGGTCCCCCACCACCGCGTCCAGGGCCCGCGCGAGGCCCGCCTCGAAGTCGTCGTCCAGCGGGACCAGCAGTCCCGTACGGCCGTCCTCGACGACCTCCGGGATGCCTCCGACCCGTGACGCCACGACCGGGGTGCCGCAGGCCATCGCCTCCAGGTTGACGATGCCCAGCGGCTCGTACACCGAGGGGCAGACGAACACCGCCGCGTGCGTGAGGAGTTGGATGACCTCCGGGCGCGGCAGCATCTGCGGGATCCAGTGCACCCCCGCGCGCACCCGGCTCAGCTCCTCGTACAGGTCGCGGAACTCGCGGTCGATCTCCGGGGTGTCGGGGGCGCCCGCGCAGAGCACGACCTGGGCGGCGGGGTCGATGTCCCGTACGGCGCGCAGCAGATGGGGCACACCCTTCTGACGGGTGATGCGGCCGACGAACAGCACGTACGGGCGGTCCGCCTCGATTCCGAAGCGGGCGAGGACGTCGGCGCGCGGGTCGGGCCGGTACAGGGTGGTGTCTATGCCGTTGTGCACGACGTGGACGCGGTCCGGGTCCAGCGCCGGGTAGCAGCCGAGGATGTCCTCGCGCATGGCGCCGGAGACGGCGATCACCGCGTCGGCGGACTCGAAGGCGGTGCGCTCCGCCCAGCTCGACAGGGCGTATCCGCCGCCCAGTTGCTCGGCCTTCCAGGGCCGCAGCGGCTCCAGGGAGTGCGCGGTCAGCACGTGCGGGATGCCGTACTGGAGCTTGCCGAGGTGGCCGGCGAGGTTGGCGTACCAGGTGTGGGAGTGGATCAGTTCGCGGCCGGCGAGGGCGGCGGCCATCGCCAGGTCCACCGAGAAGGTGCGCAGCGCGTCGTTGGCGGTGTCGAGCGCGGGCCAGGGGCGGTGCCGTCGTACGCCGACCGTGCGGCCCTCGCCCCAGCAGTGCACCTCGAGGTCGACGAGCTCCCGCAACTCCCGCGCCAGGAACTCGACATGGACGCCCGCGCCGCCGTACACGTCCGGCGGGTACTCCCGGGTCAGCAGTCCCACTCGCACCCGGAACCCCCTGTCTCAGCGGCTGGTGTCCTCATGGTCACCCAGATGGGGCGTGCGGGGAAGAGCGCGGGGGCCGGGTGAGGCAGCAGTCGCCGCACAGGCCGCCGCCGGGCACCCGGTAGTAGAGGCAGCAGCTGTGGCGGCGGAAGGCCGTCCCCGTGAGCGTGCCGGCGCCGGCGAGGAGGGGGTGGGCGAGGAGGCCGGCGGTCAGGGCGCGGGTGCGGGCGGCCGCGTCGGCCCGTCCGTGGGCGTGGGCCCATTGGCCGAGCCGGCGGGCGGCCGCCGCGAGAGCCGATCCGGCGTTGCCCCACAGCAGCCCGCGGGCCACCCGGTGCCGTCGGCCCAGCGCTGCGGCCAGGGGTTCGAGATGCCCGTGCAGGACGACCGCGGCGACGGTCTCCGCGTCGGCGGGCCGTGCGCGCGCCTCGCCGAGCCACAGGTCGCCGGGGGCGGAGGCGCGGGGGTCCCAGTGCAGCAGCTCCGGATCGAGGTCGGGGACGGCTTCGTAGAGGGCGGCGCAGCCCAGGGTGACCGACCACAGGCGGGCGGCCAGGCCCTGCTGGGCGACGGACGCGGCGACCCGGTCCTCCCCGGTCCGCAGAGCGCCCGCGACATGCCGGACCCGCAGGTCCAGCGCGTCCCCGTCCCCGTACGCCCGGGCCAGGGGCGTGCCGGCCCGTGGCCCGTCCGCCGGGGTGCGCAGGACGAAGAAGCCGCCGAGCGGGCGGAGCAGGGTCAGGCCGAGGTCGAGGTCCACGGGAAGCAGTACTACCAAGCCCTTGTCAGGGCTCCGTCTGGGGGTGTCCCCCATGCGGGCACCCGACCCGAGGATGACACCGGGGCCGTCGTACTCCATCAGCAGTACGACACAGTGGGTGCTCTGGGACGACGACGGGAAGAGCGGCGCACGGCATCGTGTTGCTCATGATGGCCGACCGTTCGCCGCGCCGGGGTCACGGCCCCCGCCCTACGCAGAGGAGCAGCCCATGAGCGCCCTCGCGTTGTCCGTGCTGCTCTCCCTGGTCTCGGCCGTCGCCTACGCGGGCGGCGCGATCGTGCAGGAGCGCGTCGCCGTGTCCTCCCCCGGGCAGCAGTTCGCGCCGATGCGCCGGCCCGGCTGGTGGGCCGCGGTCGCGCTGAACGGCCTCGGCGGCCTGCTGCACGTGGTGGCGCTGGCGTACGGCCCGCTGAGCCTGGTGCAGCCCCTCGGTGCGCTGACGATCGTGTTCGCGCTGCCGATGGCGGCGCTCTTCGTGGGCCGCAGGGCCGGGGCGACGGCCTGGCGGGGCGCCGTGATGGCGACCGTGGGCCTGGTGGGCCTGCTGTCCCTGGTCGCCGCGTCCCCGGCGCAGTCGCTGGACACGGCCGAGCGGGTGGCCGTGGCCCTGCTGACCGGCGGGATCGTCGTGGCGCTGATGGTCGCGGGCCGGGCCGCCCACCGGCACCCGGCGGTGCGCAGCACACTCCTCGCGACCGGGTCGGGCATCGCGTTCGGCATGTCCTCGGTGTTCACCAAGGTCGTCGCCGTCGACTGGAACGGCGGGGTGTCCCTCGGCGACCTTCCGGCGCTCGGCACCATCGGGGTCTTCGCGACGGCCGGCCTGCTGCTGTCGCAGGCCGCCTACCGGGGCGCGGGCCTGGCGGCGCCGCTGGCCACGCTGACGGTGGTGAACCCGGTCGTGGCCGCCGCCGTCGGCCTCACCCTGTTCGGCGAGGCCTTCCGGTACGGCACCACCGGGACCGTGCTCGCGCTCGGCTGTGGTGTGGTGGCCGCGGGCGGCCTGATCCTCCTGACGACGGAGCGGCTGGCCTCCGCCGCCCCCGTCCCGGCGCCGGAGACGGCCCCATCGGCGCCGCGCCAGGAGATCGTCGTCCCGGACGCCCCGGACGTGCTGGAGGACCTGCTGCTCGTGCCGGCCCGGGCGGCCGCCGGGGACGACGGGCCGCGGCCCGTCTGCCTCTACGGCCTCTTCCCCGGCCCGTACGACCCGCCGCCGGTGGTCGACCGGCACCGGGTGCGGGTCAAATCCTGACGCCGCCGGCCCGCAGATACGCCACCGGATCGACGTCCGAGCCGAAGCCCGGGCCCGTACGCACTTCGAAGTGCAGGTGCGGGCCCGTGCTGTTGCCCGTGGACCCCGAGCGTCCGATGCGCTGACCGGCGCCCACGGACTGCCCGTCCTTCACGGAGATCGCGGACAGGTGGGCGTACTGCGTGTAACGGCCGTCGGCGTGCCGGACCACCACCTGGTAGCCGAAGGAGCCCTCCCAGCCGGCGCTCACCACCGTCCCGGCGCCGACGGACCGCACCGACGTGCCGGTCGGGACCGGGAAGTCGACGCCCGTGTGATAGCCCTTCGACCAGGACGAACCCGCCTTGCGGTAGGGCGTGCCGGTGCCCGCGCCGACCGGCGCGACCAGCGAGCCGCCGCTCTTCGTGACGCGTTTCTCGCGGTCGGTGGACGGCTTCTTCCGCGCCGGCTCCTCGGCGGGCTTGCGGGCGGGGGCCTTGGGGGCGGCCTTGCGGGCGGGCGCCTTCGCGGCGGCCTCGCCGCGCAGCGCGAGGCGCTGGCCCGGCAGGATCAGGTCGGGGTCGTCGCCGACGGTCGCGCGGTTCGCGGTGTAGAGGCCGCGCCAGCCGCCCCGGACCTTCCGCTCCTCCGCGATCCGGGAGAGCGTGTCGCCCCGCACCACCGTGTACATCTCGGCCCTGCCCGCGCGGGACTGGGGCGTGGTCTGCGGCTGGACGTCCTGGACGGACGTCTTCTTCGCGCCGGCCTTCCGGGGGGCCTCGGGGACGGCCTTCGGGGTGGCCGAGTCCGGGTGCACGCCGGGGCTCTCCCCGCCCCTGGTCAGCCCGGCCCGGACCGAGCACTGCGGCCAGGCGCCGGGGCCCTGCCCGTCGAGCACCTTCTCGGCCACGGCGATCTGCTGGTCCTTGGTGGCCAGATCGGCGCGGGCGGCGTACCGGGTGCCGCCGTACGCCTCCCAGGTGGACTGGGCGAACTGCAGGCCGCCGAAGTAGCCGTTGCCGGTGTTGACGTGCCATCGGCCGGTGGACTCGCAGGCGGCGACCTTGTTCCAGGTGTCCAGGTCGGCGGCCTGGGCGACGCCGGTGCCGATGAGCGGGAGGGCGATGCCCGCGCCGCCCGCGGTGACGGTGAGCGAGGCGCGATTGATCCTGTTCGGCTGGTACCGGCGGTGCCGGCCGCGTACGGCCATGGAGGAGCCCCCCTCGACATGCGTCAGGAGGGGCAAAAGTAAGCGCCGCGAACAGGCCATGACAAGACGGCAAATCAGCCGCCTGTTCGCGCCAAGTGGCGCGGAAGGGGCGCTCTTTGACGAACGCGCGGTGCGGCTGAGTGCGCCGGGGCGTTCCGTGCGTATGTGCCTGCGACATCGCGCCACCCTGATGTGCGGTCGCCGTACCGGCACGTCAGGATGGACGAGGGGCAATACTGGCGGGCGTGACCGGCACCGCTGCCACAACGAGATCACTAGGAGCCAACGGCATGAGCACTTCGGCGCAGATCGGCGTCACGGGTCTCGCGGTCATGGGCCGCAACCTCGCCCGCAACTTCGCCCGCAACGGCTACACGGTCGCGGTGCACAACCGTACGCCCGCGCGCACCCGGGCCCTGGTGGACGAGTTCGGCGGTGAGGGCGACTTCGTCGCGGCCGAGACCGCCAAGGAGTTCGTGGCGGCGCTGGAGCGCCCGCGGCGGCTCGTCATCATGGTGAAGGCCGGTGAGCCGACCGACGCAGTGATCCAGGAGTTCGCGCCACTGCTCGAACCCGGCGACATGATCATCGACGGCGGCAACGCGCACTTCGCGGACACCCGCCGCCGTGAGCGTGACCTGCGGGAACAGGGCATCCACTTCGTCGGCATGGGTGTCTCCGGCGGTGAGGAGGGCGCCCTCAACGGGCCCAGCATCATGCCGGGCGGCCCGAAGGAGTCGTACGACTCTCTGGGCCCGATGCTGGAGAAGATCTCCGCCAAGGCGAAGGACGGGGCGCCCTGTGTGACGCATGTCGGCCCCGACGGCGCCGGGCACTTCGTGAAGATGGTGCACAACGGCATCGAGTACGCCGACATGCAGCTCATCGGTGAGGCGTACCAGCTGCTGCGGGACGTCGCCGGGTACGAGCCCGCACAGATCGCGGAGATCTTCCGCACCTGGAACCAGGGCCGGCTGGACTCCTACCTCATCGAGATCACCGCCGAGGTGCTGTCCCACGTGGACGCGGCGACCGGCAGGCCGTTCGTGGACGTCGTGGTCGACCAGGCCGAGCAGAAGGGCACGGGGCGCTGGACCGTGCAGATCGCGCTCGACCTCGGAGTGCCGGTGTCCGGCATCGCCGAGGCCGTCTTCGCGCGGTCGCTGTCGGGGCACGCGGCGCTGCGGGACGCGTCGCGCGGGCTGGCCGGCCCGAAGGCCACGCCGCTGAGCGAGTCGGAGGCCGCGGCCTTCGCCGACCGGGTCGAGCAGGCGCTGTACGCCTCGAAGATCGTGTCGTACACGCAGGGCTTCCACGAGATCGACGCGGCCCGCTCCGAGTACGACTGGGACATCGACCTGGGCGCCGTCTCGGCGATCTGGCGCGGCGGCTGCATCATCCGCGCGGCGTTCCTGGACCGTATCCGGGCCGCCTACGACACCCGGCCCGACCTGCCGAGCCTGCTGTCCGACGAGACCTTCGCGCAGGAGATCGCCGACGCGCAGGACGACTGGCGCGAGGTGCTGATCGCCGCGACCCGCCAGGGCGTGCCCACGCCGGGCTTCGCGGCGGCCCTGGCCTACTACGACGCGCTCCGCGCGGAGCGCCTGCCGGCCGCGCTCACGCAGGGGCAGCGGGACTTCTTCGGCGCCCACACCTACCGCCGGGTCGACCAGGACGGCTCGTTCCACACGCTGTGGGGCGGGGACCGCTCGGAGGTGTCCGCCTAGGGCGGGTCCGCAAGGTCCCGCCTGCCGCCCGGCACCCCTACGGGCGGACGGCGGGACGTCACGGACATGACCTGCCAGTTCTCCGCTCCGTCGGCTCGTCCGCCCCGCCCCCGGTCTCGACCCGGGGGCGGGGCGGACGTCTGTCCGGGTGAGCCCTGCTGCCCCGACCGGCGCCCCCGGGTGGTGGACGCCCGGTCCCCCGCCGAGGCTGTCCTACGCCGAGCCTGCCACGACATGTCAGGGCGGGTGGCGCCGCACGGCGATGTCGGGGCCGGTGTGGCCGGGACGTCTCAGAGCCGGGATCACATGGCGGAGAAGGACATCGGAACGGGCTGCCCGCCGCCGCCCGTTCACAGCCACGCCCGGTGCGGCCTGACCCGGCACCGAGGACGCACGCGGTACGGACGTGCCGCGGCGGCCCTCGTCACGGCGGGAGCCTTCCTTCCCCTCGCCCTCGCCCCCACAGCCGGCGCCGCCGAACCGCGGCCGCTGGTCGCGGCGCGCTTCGTGCCCGGCCCCTGCCCGGCGACGCCCGAGCCGGTGCCCGGCCGGTGCGGGTATCTGGAGGTGCCGGAGAACCGCGCCCGGCGCGGCCGGACCGACTGGCTGACCTCGGCCACGCACCTGACGACCGGGGTGCCGCGCTCCATCGACGCGCTGGCCCACGGCGACCCGGTCAGCTGAGCGGGGGCCCGGGCTCGGGGTTCGGCCATCCGGTCCCGGCGGGATCGGTGCCGCCACATCGGGTCCGGGCCAGCGGTCAGCTGAGCGGGGGCCCGGGCTCGGGGTTCGGCACCGGTTCGGGCCCCGGCGGGACCGGCGACGGGGCGGGGCCCGGTGGGACGGGGTCGGGCGGAGTTGGCGGGCCCGGCGGCACCGGGTCGGGCGGGGACGGCGGGCCCGGCGGCACCGGGTCCGGTGACGGGGGCGGGCCCGGCGTGGGCGGTGGTGGCCCGGGTGCCGGGGGCTGGGGAGCCGGCGGGGGCTCCGGGGTCGGCACCGGGTGCGGCTCCGGGTGCTGCGGCTCCGGGTCCGGATACGGGTTCGTCATGGCGTCCTCCAGCGACTCGACGCACGTCCGCTCTTGACTACTGCCCCGCGTACCCGGGGCGGGCGCGGACAGTCACCCGCCCGCACCACGCGACCCGTCGGATGACATCAGAACCGCCCGGGATGCGCCCGCAGCCAGTCCATCGCGGCGGCGAGCAGCTCCGGGTCGGCCGCGGGGGCCTCGTCCGGGTGCCGCTCGGCCCACTTGACGACGTACGGGCAGAGCGGCGCGACGACGACGCCCTCGCGCTCCGCCGTGCGGTACAGCTCGCGGGCGAGGGAGCCGGCGATGCCCTTCCCCTCGTGGGCGGGCTCCACGATGGTGTGGACGGGGACGAGGGCACGGGACGGTTCGTCGAGGACGAAGTACTCGATACGGCCGACGACCTCGTCGCCCTGGACCGCCTCCAGGCGGCCCGCCGCCCGGTCGTCGCGGATCTCGGTGTCGTTCATCGCACGCTCCTGCTCCTGGGACTCAGGCCACCGGCACGGCCTGCGGGCTGCGCTCCTGGTCGGAGCCCGGCACCGGCTCGGACGGGTCCGCGCCGAGGGCGACGATCCGGTTGGCGCCGTCCACGTGCACGACGCGCGGCTCGTACTCCCGCGCCTCGGCGTCGGTCATCTGAGCGTAACTGATGATGATCACCAGGTCGCCGGGGTGGACGAGATGGGCTGCGGCCCCGTTGATCCCGATGACACCGGACCCTCGTTCGCCCTCGATGACGTACGTCTCCAGACGGGCGCCGTTGGTGATGTCGACGATGTGGACGAGCTCACCGGGATACAGATCGGCGCCGTCGAGCAGATCCGCGTCGATGGTCACCGATCCCACGTAGTGCAGGTCGGCCTGCGTGACGGTGGCACGGTGGATCTTGGACTTGAACATGGTACGCAACATCGATGCACTCCCGCAATTAGGCTCCCTGCCTGCGTTCTTGCAGGTCAAGGGCTGTTTCCACACGGTACAGCCAGTCGCACGGCCGAGTGGCTCTCCCTGGCATCTCAGGGTTCACGCCGGCCGATCACCGAACTTCCTGACGACGCGTCAGGCCTTCGCGAGGAAGTTTCGAGCGTGGCCAGCCTATGCAACAGGCCTCGAGCAGCGGTCGTGACCATCGCCACATCGGGCCGTCGGTGATCGAGTGGTGCCGCGAGCCGGCCCGCGCGCGACCGTGCTGTCACAGATTTCCGCCGGGCCCGGTCGTAGGGACGGCCACGGTGTCGTCGGTGGCTCCTCCGCGCCCTCCCAGAGAGATCAGGACGCCATGAGTCAGTCAACGAACACGTTCTCCACCTGGTACCGGCCGATGCTCGCCCGGCCCGCAGGCGAGGAGCACCGTCCCGCCAGCGCCCTGGAGTTGTTCTTCGACCTCTGCTTCGTCGTCGCCGTCGCGCAGGCGTCGTCGGCGTTCGAGCACGAGATGCTCTCGGGCCGTCCGGGGCACGGTCTGCTGGGGTACGCGTTCGTGTTCTTCGCGATCTGGTGGGCGTGGATGAACTTCACCTGGTTCGCCTCGGCGTACGACACGGACGACGTCCCGTACCGGCTCATGACCTTGATCCAGATCATTGGGGCCCTGGTCATGGCCGCCGGGATCACCGAGGCCCTGGAGCACGGGGACTTCACGGTCATCACCTGGGGGTACGTGGTGATGCGGCTGGCCATGGTCAGCCAGTGGCTGCGGGCCGCCGTCACGGATCGAGCCCGCCGGCGTTCCGCGTCGCGGTACGCCGTGGGCATCCTGTTCCTCCAGGGCTGCTGGCTGGCACGGCCGGCCCTGCCGGCCGACGGCGGGACCGTCACGTTCGCCGTGCTCGCCGCCATGGAACTCGCGGTGCCGGTCTGGGCCGAGCGTGCCGAGGGGACCACCTGGCATCCGCAGCACATAGCCGAGCGCTACGGCCTGTTCACCCTGATCGTGCTCGGTGAGTCCGTGATGGCGGCCGGTCTCGCCGTCGGTGCCGCGCTGGACACCCACCAGGGCCTCGGCGCCGTCCTGCCCGTCGCGCTGGGCGGGCTGCTGACCGTGTTCGCCCTGTGGTGGATGTATTTCGCCCAGGACGCGCCGCGCCGTCTCAAGACCCAGCGCACGGCGATGTGGTGGGGGTACGGGCACTACGTGGTGTTCGCCGCGGCGGCCGCCGTGGGCGCGGCGCTCGCGGTCAACGTCGCCCACGCCGGCGACGGTTCCGCGCTGACCGACGTCCAGGCCGCGGCCGTGTACACGGTGCCCGTCGCCCTCTTCGTCCTCTGCGTGTGGCTGCTCCACCGGCGGACCGCTCGGCTGTCCACGGCGAGCGACGCGCTGCCGCCCGTCGCGGCCCTGGCCGTTCTGTGCTCGACCGTCACGCCGTTCCCCGTGCCGGCCACCGGCGTCATCGTCGCGCTGCTCATCGCGGGTCTCGTCGTCGTACGGCGCGAGAATCCCGACGCCTGACGGCGCACTCCGCCGTGTGCGTCGGTACGGCGGCAGGGCCGAGAGCCCGGCCTCTGCGGCACCGCCCCGCGCCGCCGACGTCTGGTGCCCGATGTGTGACACCCGGACGGGGAGGACGGGGAGTACCACCGGCCTCCGGGGCGCGGCGAGGGTCAGGGGCCCGTACTCACGAGGAGGACGGTGCCCACGAAGGTCAGCAGGGTCAGGACCGTCACGGCGACGAGCAGCCATCGCATCCATCGGAGGGCACTGCGGCGCCGGGCCGAGTCGGCCTGGGCGACGCTGTCGGCGATGTGCTGTGTCACCGTCCCGGCGACGTACTTCTGCTCGTCGAGATACCACTCCTCGATGTCCCTCTTCTGCCGGGGACTCAGCTCGGCCGACTGCGCGAGGAAGGCGGCCACGCGCAGCCGGGCGGCGCTGAGATGGGCCTCCTGGTACAGGTAGGCCTCCAGATCGGCCAGCCCGCGAGCGGCCTGCTCCTCCGTGCTCATGATTGCGCTCCCGAAGTTGGCGGCCCGGCGTCCGTGGCGGAGCCGGGCCGGCGAGGACGGCGCGGTGCCGCGGCACCGCGCCCCGATACGCACGCCGCCGCGTGTCAGCGCGCCGCGTGAGCGGCGGCGGCCTCGATGACCTCGGTGACCTTCCCGGGCTTCGAGACGCTCACCGCGTGCGAGGACCGCACCTTCGAGGTGTGGGCGTGGGCCCGCTCGGCCATGAACTCCTGCGCCGCGGGCGGGATGTTGAGGTCCTGCGTGGCGACCAGGACCCAGGAGGGGATGCTCTTCCAGGCCGGTTCGGCCGCGGCTCCGGACAGGGCGGCGTCGGTGATCGGCCGCTGGGTGACGGCCATCAGGTCCGTCGTGGCGCGAGGCACGTCCGCGGCGAACTGGTGGCGGAACCTGGAGTTCTGGATGTACAGGTCGTTGACCGGGGAGTCGCCGGCGTTCGTGGTCGGCACCGGACGCAGTGCGTCGCCGAGGGTGCTGCCCGGGAACTTGCCCGCCAGGTCGGCCGCGCTCTCGCCCTTGTCCGGGAGGAAGGCCGCGAGGTAGACCAGCGCCTTGACGTTCTCGTTGCCCGTGGCGGCGTTGCTGATCACCGAGCCGCCGTACGAGTGCCCGGCCAGGACGATGGGCCCGTCGATGCCGGCCAGCACGTCCCTGAGGTAGGCGGAGTCGCCGGCCAGGGAGCGCAGCGGGTTGGCGACGGCTACCACCGGGTAGTGGTCGTGGCGCAGTCTGCGGACGACGTCGTTCCAGCTCGTGGAGTCGGCGAACGCTCCGTGGACGAGGACGACGGTGGGCTTGGGCGCCTCGGTGGCGGGATTCCTGTCGGCGGAGGCCGACCCGGTCGTGGTGGCGAGCAGCCCGGCGAAGACGCTCGCGGTGGCGAGGGCGGTGAGTGCGGTACGGGTCCGGTTGCTGCGGACGGTTCGGTTCATGGCGATGGCCTTTCGGGAGGGATGGGTTGGATGGGTGGTGGGTGACCCGCTCGTCTCCCGGCAGGGCACGCGTGGGAGACGGGTGGGAGTCGGCGGTCCGGGCAGGTCAGGGGCGGTGCCGGGCGGTGAGTTCCCGGTGCTCGGACGGCGAGGGCTTCGGGATCTGGGTGCCAGGGCCGTAGAGGGCGCGGCTGAGCGCGACGCGCAGGCGACGGGTGGCGGTCAGGAACCGGGGCGGCGCGGGTCCGTCCGGGTCGGGCGCGGATTCCAGCGGCCGGTACTGCTCGTGGGCGGTGAGGGTGTGCAGCCGGGCCGGGTCGAGGGGCTCGTGGACCTCGACGTACTCGCCGTGGGGCAGGCGCTTGATGACGCCGGTCTCGCGACCGTGCAGCACCTTGTCGCGGTCGCGCCGCTGGAGGGCGAGCGCGAGGCGCTTGGTGATCGCGAAGGCCAGGACCGGGGCGGCGAACAGGCCGATACGCACGGCCCAGGTCACGGAGTTGACGGACACGTGCAGCTGGGTGGCGATGATGTCGTTGGCGGCGCCCACGAGCGCCACCGCGTAGACGCTGAGCCAGGCCACGCCCAGGGCGGTCCGTACGGGACGGTTGCGGGGGCGGTCCAGGATGTGGTGGTCGCGGTCGTCGTCCGTGACCCAGGCCTCCAGGAACGGGTAGGCGCCCATCGCGAGGAAGAGGATCAGGCCGGCCAGCAGGGGCAGGAGGTTGTCCAGGGCCAGGGTGTGGCCCCACAGGTCGATCTCCCAGCCGGGCATGACACGCAACAGGCCGTCGGCGACGCCCATGTACCAGTCCGGCTGGGAGCCGGATGACACCTGGTCCGGGCGGAAGGGGCCGTAGTTCCAGACGGGGTTGATCTGGGCCACGGCGGCCATGAAGAAGATCACGCCGGATACGCAGCAGAGGTAGCCGGCGGACTTCACTGCACGGACCGCGAGCGGGAGGCCGACGACGTTGTTCTCGTTCCGGCCGGGGCCGGGGTACTGGGCGGGCCGGTGGCGCAGGGTCAGTATCACGTACCCGACCAGCACAGTGATCATCAGCGCGGGGATGACCAGCGTGTGCAGGGTGTTGAAGCGCGCGATCAGGTCCTCGCCGGGAAACTCGCCGCCGAAGAGGAAGAAGGACAGGTAGGTGCCGACGACCGGGATCGACAGCAGCGTTCCGTTGACCACTTGCAGGCCGGTTCCGGACAGCGAGTCGTCGGGCAGGTCGTAGCCGGTCAGACCGGCGAACATGGCCAGGACGAGGAGCAGGAACCCCAGCACCCAGTTCAGCTCGCGCGGCTTGCGGAAGGCACCCGTGAAGAAGACCCGCATCAGGTGCGCGAAGAGCGCGGCGACGAAGACCAGTGCGGCCCAGTGGTGTGCCTGGCGGACGAGCAGGCCGCCGCGGACGTCGAAGGAGAGGTGCAGGGTCGAGTCGAAGGCCCGGGACACCGACTGCCCCCGCAGCGGCGCGTATCCGCCCTGGTAGACGACGGGATCGGTGGAGGGGTGGAAGTAGAAGCTGAGGTAGACGCCGGTGATCAGCAGGACGACGAGACTGTAGAGCGCGATCTCGCCGAGAAGGAACGACCAGTGGTCGGGAAAGACCAGGCGCCGGGCGGAGCGGGCCGCCCCGCGCGGGCCCATCCGGCTCGCCATCCACGTGGTGAGCCGCTCTCCCCCGCGCCCCCGCTCCGGTCCGGCCGGCCGGCTGTCGTTGCCCATCTCGTCACCATTCGTCGCACAGCGCACTGTTCAGGTGCGTTCATCAACTGCTGTCTCCATCAAGACCGGTAAAGACGCAAAGGTGTGACACTCGAGCGGTCCGGTGTCAGCGTGTGACGACGTTCTCCAGGTCGCTGTCCGCGGCGAACCGGGCCGGCTGCCGCCGCACGATCGCTTCGAGGCGGCGTCACAGGCCAGGGGTGAAGGCGCCGACGTGCGGGGTGGCCAGGACGCCGGGCGCGGTCCGGAGCAGGTGGCCCGGCGGGAGGGGTTCGGGGTCGCCCACTGTCACACCGTCTGCCCATACGTTGTCATGTCGGGCATGCACACTCTTCTCAGCGGACCGTCCGGTCTCCCGCGGGAACCCGACTCCTACGCGGTCACCGCGGAGTTCTACGACATCCTGCAGGCCGACGCGGACGCGGCGCGGGTCCGCCGGCTCTACGCACGCCAGATCGCCGAGGCCCGCACCGGCGTGCTGGACGTCGGGGCCGGTACCGGGCGGGTGACGATGCTGGCCCTCGCCGAATCCCGGGCCGGCGTGCACGCCGTCGAGCCGGCCCGGGCCATGCGCACGTCGTTGCTGACCCGGCTCGCCGCCCTGCCCTCCGAGCAGCGGGACCGCGTGACCGTGCACCCGCACACCCTGGACGAGACCGCGCTGGACGCCGTCGCGGACGTGGCCGTCTGCCACAACATGGTGGGCTGCCTGCCACCCGGAGTACGCGGGAAGTTGTGGCCCGCGCTCGGCAGGGCCCTCGCCCCCGGCGGCTCGCTGTTCGTGCAGCTTCCGCCGGCCCGGGTCCCGGCCCGCACCCTCGTGCGCCGGCTCGCGGAGAAGCGGGTCGGCGAGCACGTCTACGGCGGGCGCATGACGATGTCGGCCGCCGGCTACCGCATCCGGACCCGCGCCGACTACTGGGTCAGGGACGCCGAGGACGTGCTGCGGGAACACACCGAGACGTTCTGGATGTGGCCCGCGACGCGCGCCCGGCTGACGGGCGAACTGGCCGCGCACGGGTTCGTCCCGCTCCCGGGCTACGAGCAGTCGGAGCTGCTGGCCGTGACACTGCCCGTCGCCCCGCCCCTCCGGCCGGGGACGGGCATCCGGTGAATCGAGGCGAGCGGGCTGACGACGGTGCCGATCTCCGCGAGGCGGCGGACCGTCGTCACAGGAACAGCCGATTCCCGGTCATGCAGTAGTCCGGCCCGTACCGCGCGGCGGACGCCCCCACCACGACGCCCCGGAGCCATGCAGTGACCGATCCGATCCGACCGCCCGCCCTGTCCACCGGGAAGGACTTCACCGGGGACGCCTTCTCGCCCCTCTACACCACGACGGTGACCGTCGACGGCGGTGCGGTCGCGCACGGGCGGGCCTCCGGCCGGGCCCGGTCGTCCGACGGCGCCCTCGACCTGGACCTGCGGATGCCCGAGGAGCTCGGCGGCCCCGGTACGGGGACCAACCCCGAGCAGCTGTTCGCGGCCGGTTTCGCGGCCTGCTTCCATGGCGCGCTGAGTCTCCTGGCGCGCCAGGAGGCCCTTGATCCCGCCGCCGTCTCCGTCCTGGCGACCGTCGCGTTCGGACGTGATCCCGAGGACGGCGGCTATCTGCTCCACGTCGACCTGGTGGTGCGGTGGCCCGGTGTGCCGCGGGAGACGGCCACCCGCCTCATGGAGCGGGCCGACGCGCTGTGTCCGTACGCGCGCATGGCCTGGCGGGGCACGCCGACCACCATCACCCTCGCCCCATGACCGGTCAGAGAGGGAACCACGGGTCCACGTCGGCGGCCTCCTCCCCGCGGACGGCGAACCCGGCGATCTCCTTCTTGCGCACGTGCTGCGGCGGCAGTGCCGCGACCACGGGATGGTCCTCCGGCGCCGGGCGCGGTCCACTCCGGTGCGCCGAATTCCCCTCCGAGAACTCCTCGTTGACGGCCCGGTAGTGCGCCCAGTGCGGCGGCAGCTCCTCCTCGGGAAAGATGGCCTCCACGGGGCACACGGGCTCGCAGGCGTGGCAGTCCACGCATTCGCCGGGGTGGATGTACAGCGTGCGCACGCCCTCGTAGATGCAGTCCACGGGGCATTCGGCCAGGCACGCCCGGTCCTTGATGTCGACACAGGGCTGCGCGATGACGTAGGTCATCCCTTTGCTCCTCTCCGGGTTTCCGGCTCACCCAAGTGACCGACGACACGGCAAAGGTGTGACGGCGGACCGGCGGACCGGCCGCGGACGGTACCGCGGCTTCACCCCGTGAGCCGGTCTCCGGGCTGTGCGGGCTCCTCCGCCCGGCGCGGTTCACCACGGGAGACGAACGCCTCCCTCGGGTGCTGCACCGACGCCAGCGACACGATGTCGCGGCCGTAGAGAAGGGCCGTGGCCCATACGGCGAACACACGCGTCTTGCGTTCCCAGCTCGGGATGGCCAGGACGTGGTAGCCACGGTGCATCAGCCAGGCCGGGAATCCCTTGATGACCAGGCCCCGGTACTGGAAGATGCCACGGCCCAGGCCCAGTGTGGCGACCACGCCGAGACTGCGGTGCACATAGTCCTTGGCGGGACGGCCGCGCAGCGACGCCAGGATGTTCTTCGCCAGCCGCTTGCCCTGGCGGACGGCGTGCTGGGCGTTGGGCACGGTGTGCGCGCCCGGCCTGCCGGCCGCGAGATCGGGCACCGACGCGTCGTCTCCTGCCGCCCAGGCATCGGGGACCACCCCGGTGTCCGTGGTGACCCGCAGATCCGCCCGTACCGTGAGCAGGCCCCGCTCGTCGACGGGCAGGTCGCTGTGATTGTGCACGATCGGATTGGCGGCATTGCCGGCCGTCCACACCAGCAGGCCGGAGTCGTACTCGGTGCCGTCCGACAGTCGCACCCGGCCGTCCTCCGCGGAGACCAGCTGGGTGTTCAGGTGCACCCGCGCTCCCCGCTTCTCCAGTGAACGCACCACCCAGGCGCCCGGCCGGTCCGTGACCTCGGGCAGGATGCGATCCCGTGCCTCGACCAGGTGGAAGGACGGTTCGTCCGCGCCGATCTCCGGGTACTGCTTGAGCAACGCGGTCGCCAGGGCCAGCAGTTCACCGAATCCCTCCACTCCGGAGAATCCGCCGCCGACGACGGTGACGGTGAGCAGTCTGCTGCGTTCGGGCCCGCGCGGCAGACCGGCCGCACGGTCGAAGGAGGTGAGGAGGCGGTCGCGGATCGCCACCGCCTCCTCGACATGCTTGAGGCCGTACGCCTGATCGCTCAGCCCCGGGATGGGGAAGGTCCGGGTGACCGCCCCCGCCGTCACCACCAGTACGTCGTAGTGCAGGTCGAGGGACGGCCCGGACTCCGGGCGGACCGTGACCGTGCGCGCGCTGTGGCGGATCTCCGTCACCGAGCCCGCCACCAGACGCGTGCGGCGCAGGTGGCGGCGGAGGGAGACCGCCGCGTGCCGGGCCTCCACCGAACCGGCCACGACCTCGGGCAGGAAGGGCTGGTACGTCATGTACGGGCGGGGGTCGACCACGGTGACGCGCGCCTCGCCCGGCCGCAGCCTCTTCTCCAGACCCCACGCGGTGTAGAAGCCCGCGTACCCGCCGCCCACGATCAAGATCTCACGCACGGTGTCCCCTGTTCCTCTCGGTGCTCACCCTCTAGACCGGTCGACGACATTCGGTGTGACACGGTGGTCCGCCGCTTCCGCGCGGCCCCAGCGGCTGTGCCGGTACGGGCTCAGATCAGTTCGAGCCCGCCGTCGACCGTGATCACCTGGCCGGTCGCATGACGGCCGGCGGGTTCGGCCAGCCGCAGGACCCAGTGGGCCACCTCCTCCGCCCTGGCGATGTGGTGCGTCGGAATGCGCTCACGCTCGTAGGCGTACACGTCGTTGGCTGCTTCGGGGCTGAGGCCGGCGTGCACCATGACGTCCGTCTGGGTCGGGCCCGGAGCAACCGAGTTGACCCGGATTCCCTCGCCGGCGAGTTCCAGCGCCCAGCTGCGTGTCAGCTGCTCGATGGCCGCCTTCGTGGCCGCGTAGTGCGCACCGCCGGCCATGGGACGGTGCCCGTACGTACTGGACAGGTTGATGATCGTGCCGGAGCTCTCCCTGAGGTGGGGCAGGGCGGCGTGGGCCAGCAGGCTGGGCGCCACGACATTGAGCTCGAGAAGGCGGAGGACGACGTCCTTGTCGGTCTCGGCCAGCGGCATGACCGCAGTCGCTCCGGCGTTGTTGATCAGGTAGTCGAGGCGGCCCCACTTCTGTACGGCGGTGCTGACCACCTCAGCGGGTGCTCCGTCCTGGCAGACGTCGACGGCCAGAACCTCGATGTTCCCGTGAGCGGCCGCCGTCTCCTTCAGCGGCTGTTCACGGCGGCCCACCCCGAGGACATGTACCCCGGCTTCCGCGAACGCGACGGCGATGGCACGTCCGATGCCCGAGCCCGCCCCGGTGACGATCGCCACGTGCTTGCCGCTCCGGGCGGAGAGGTCGGCGTCAGCGTCGTAGAACAACTTGGCCATGGTGATTCCTTCACTCGTGGTCTTGTGGAACGGGGGGAGACCACCCGCCGTCGGGAAATCCAAACAACACTATCTCATCACACGGTGTGATTCGATTGCACTCTACAACGATGGTGTCGGTGGGCCGCACACGAAGCCGACGAAGCCCCGCCGGGTTGCCGGAAGACGCGCCGCTCCCCCCGAAGGCTCACCCGGTCGCGCCGACGCCGTCACCGCCCTGACGTCCGCCGGCTCCGGCTCACCGTGCCCGTGCGCCTTCGAGTACGCCCGGCAGGGCTCGGCGGGAGCTGATGCCGAGCTTCACGTAGACCTTCCGCAGGTGCCATTCCACGGTGTGGGGGCTGATGAACAGCTCGGCGCCGATCCGAGCGTTCGTCATGCCGTCCGCGGCGAGGGCCGCGACCTGCGACTCCTGCGGGGTGAGAGCGTTCGCCGGGGTGGTCTCCCGCGCGGTCACCTGCTCACCGGTGGCGATCAGCTCACGGCGGGCCCGTTCGGCGAACGCGTGCGCCGGCATCGCGTCGAACATGTCGTGGGCCGTGCGGAGATGCTCGCGGGCCTGCGCGCGGTGCCGTGCTCGCCGTAGCCACTCGCCGTACAGCAGGTGGGTGCGTGCCACCTCCACGACGACCCCGCCTCGGCCGAATTCCTCGATCGCCGTGCGGTACAGGCGGTCGGCCGCCTCACCGTCGGCCAGGAGGGCCTCACTGCGAGCGCTCGCGCCGCGTGCCCATCCGGAGTCGGCGGCGCGGGTGAGTTCGGTCAGGCGGGCCGACGAGGCGCGGGCCTGGTCGAGTTCACCGCATCGCGTCGCGGCCTCCACATGTTCGACCAGGGACAGACCGGTGAAGTTGAACCCGTCGTGCTCGATACCGGTGCGGGCGGCCTCCATCGCCTCCTCGTAGCGGGCCAGTCCGTTGAAGAGCACTCCCTGGATGTAGCCCATGGCACCGAGCAGGGACACCTCGCCCCGCTGCACGGCGCGCTCTCTGGCCTCTTCGATGATGCCGGCGGCGACGTCCGCCTCACCCCGCCACGCGGCCAGGACGAGCGTGGCGTACTTGTGCGGGGCGTGCCCGGTCGCGGCGGCGATCGCGTCGGCCTCGTCGATCATCCGGTCCGCCTCGGCGAAGTCGCCGTAGTGGATGTGCACCCCGCCGGCGTAGATCAGAGCCGGCGGCAGGGTGCCGAGCGCTCCGATGTCGCGGGCCAGGCGCACCGCGCGACTCGACAGTGTGTCCCAGGCCTGCAGGTCCCACGCCCAGTGGATGAACGCCTCGAGCGCGACCGGGGCCAGCAGCAGCCAGCGTACGGTCGCCTCCCGCGTGCGGAGCTCTTCGTGTTCGAGCAGGTCGAGCGCCTCGCGCAGCGCCGGGACGCCCGTCTGTGAGCCGTCCGCGAGCAGGGCCGCCACACCGTCCAGGAGAGCGTCGGCGGCCTTGGAACCCGAGGAGGGCGCCCCGGACGCGCGAGCCGCGGTCGCCGCTGCGCGGGCGCCGGTCGGACCATGGACCCGGCCGGCGAAGATCGTCGCGCTGATCGCCTCCAGGTACGTCTCCCGCGCCAGGGGAGATCCCGCCGCGGTGAACTGGGCGGCCGCGTTCAGCAGAAGGGGTGCCGCCTCGTCGCTGCGGCTGCGGGCGAACAGGATCCTGGCCCGCAGCCGGGCCAGGCGGGCCCGGTCCAGGACGCTGAGGGGGTACAGGTCGGCCACCGCCGCAAGTTCCGTGGCCCGTTCGGGCGCGGCGGCCGAGAAGTGCGCCTCGGCCGCCGCGAGGGCCCGGCGCCCGCGCGGCCAGGGATCGGGCGTCACCTCCACCGCCCGTTCCAGCAGAACCGCCTCCGCCGCGATGCCACCGCGCTGCCGGGCTCGGTCGGCGGCCTGTTCCAGTCCGGCGGCGACCTCCTCGTCCGGTCCGTCGGCCGCCTGCGCGGCGTGCCAGGCGCGCCGGTCGGGGTCCAGGAGAGGGTCCGTGGCCTCGGCCAGGGCCCGGTGCACCGCACGCCGTTCCTCCGGGTCGGCTCCGTGGTAGACCGCCGAGCGCACCAGCGGGTGCCGGAACCGTACGGGTTCGCCGAACTCGATCAGGCCGGCCGCCTTGGCCGGTGCGGCGTCCGGAGTGATGCCCAGGGACGCGGCCGCGCGGGTCAACAGGCGTACGTCGCCGACCGGTTCGGCCGCGGCGATCAGCAGCAGGGTGCGGGTCGCGGCCGGCAGCGCGCCGAGCCGCCCGGCGAAGTCACGCTCGACACGGCTGGCCACCGGTCCCTGGACGACCGGGGCGCTCGACGCGTCGACGCCGTAGGCCAGTTCGGCGGCGCTGCGGCCGCGGGAGAACTCCAGCAGCGCCAGCGGGTTGCCGTGCGTCTCGGCGACGAACCGATCCCGGACCCGCTCCTCGAGCCGTCCCCCCACAGCGCTCTCCAGGAGCTCTCCCGCCGCGGCGGCGTCGAGGCCGCTGAGTTGCAGCGCCGGCAGGCCCGCCAGCGCGGACCGCCCCTCGGGGTCGCGGACCGCGAACGCCATGGCGACCGGCTCCGCGAGCAGCCGTCGGGCGACGAACTCGAGTGTCTGCAGCGACACTTGGTCCAGCCACTGGGCGTCGTCGACCAGCACCAGCACCGGACGGGTCTCCGAGGCACGGGTGAGCAGGGTCAGGACGGCGAGGCCGACCAGGAAGCGGTCGGGCGGATCGCCGACCGCCGTTCCGAACGCCACGCGCAGCGCGTCACGCTGGGGTTGTGGCAGTTCCTCGACGCCGTCCATGAACGGCGCGCACACCTGGTGCAGGCTCGCGTAGGGCAGTTCCATGTCGGCCTCGACACCGCGTGCCCAGGTCACCCGCACCCGCGACGCCCGCGCGGCCACGTACTCCAGCAGCACCGACTTGCCGATGCCCGCCTCGCCCCGGACGACCAGGGCGCGGGAACCGCCGTCCCGCAGGCCGGCCAGCAGGTCGTCGAGCGCCGCGCACTCACGCTGCCGACCGACCAGGTCGGGAAGCGGGCTGGCGATCATGCGACTCGGCTCCTCGGCGTGATCCGGGGGAACAGGGCTCCCACAGCGGTGTTCGGAAGGATCCCGGCCACGATACCCGCGAGCCCTCGCCCTCCGGGCTGACGGAGGCTGTGACTACTTCCACGCCTGAAAGCACGCCGAGGCTGTCACAGATCGGCGGCCTGTTCGGTCTGTCCCCACCCGTGGTCCTGTCCGTTCGCTGTCGCCGTCGCAGGCGCCGGGCCCGCCTGCCGTACGTCGTGGTGCGGTCCGCGACGACCGGCGTGCGCCGCCCTGTCACAGATGCCGGGGCCGCCTGGTCAGGAGGGTACGAGCCATCGCGGCCGGTGCCGTGGACCACCACGGCCGGCCCGGGCACCGTGCACCACCAGTGAAGGGAAAGTCCATGAAGGTCGTAGTGATCGGCGGAACCGGACTCATCGGTTCCAAGGTCGTGTCCAAGCTCAACGCACACGGTCACGAGGCGGTTGCGGCCTCCCCGAACACCGGAGTCGACACGGTCACCGGTGAAGGTCTGGCCGACGTCCTGAAGGGCGCTTCCGTCGTCGTCGACGTCTCCAACTCCCCGTCCTTCGAGGACACCGCGGTGATGGAGTTCTTCCGCGCCTCCACCGCCAACCTGCTCGCCGCCGAGGCCGCCGCCGGCGTCACGCACCACGTGGCCCTGTCCGTCGTGGGCACCGACCGCCTCCAGCAGTCCGGCTACTTCCAGGCCAAGCAGGTCCAGGAGGACATGATCCGGGACTCCGGAGTGCCGTTCTCGATCGTCCACGCCACGCAGTTCTTCGAGTTCGCCAAGACCCTCGCGGACTCGGCGACCAGCGGTGACACGGTGTCCGTCGCCCCCATCAAGATCCAGCCCATCTTCTCGGGCGACGTGGCCACGGCCGTGGGCCGCACGGCGGTCGGCACCCCGGTCGACGGAATCGTCGAGGTCGCGGGCCCCGACACCTTCACCCTGGAGGACTTCATCCGCCAGGGACTCGCGGCCCACAACGACCCCCGCACGGTCGTGACGGACCCGAACGGTCTCTACTGGGGCGCCGCCCTCGGCGAGTCCGACCTGCTGCCCGGCCCCGACGCACAGCTCGGCGAGACGCACTTCGCCGACTGGACCAGCCGGCAGTAGCGGCGAGCACGGGGCCCAGGGCTCCGAAATCGCAGCGAATTCGCATCACTTCACCTCACTCTCACTCGACTCTCAGGATTCCGGTATGGACGCGCGCATCAACTACTTCGGCAACGCTCTCGCGGGCAAGGTCATGAAGCACCTCAACTCGGCCGGGGCCGCTGTGCACTCGGCGCTGCCCGTCGCCACCCAGGAACTGGTGAAGATCCGGGCCAGCCAGATCAACGGCTGCGGATTCTGCACCGACATGCACACCAAGGACGCCGTCGCCGCGGGTGAGGACCAGCAGCGGCTGCACCTGGTCGCCGCCTGGCGCGAGGCCACCGTCTTCACCGACGCCGAGCGCGCGGCGCTGGAGATCACCGAGCAGGGGACCCGCATCGCCGACGCGGCGGGCGGGGTGTCGGACGAGGCCTGGGCCGACGCCGCCAAGCACTACGACGAGGACCAGCTCGCGGCGCTGATCTCGTTGATCGCGATCATCAACGCCTACAACCGCATCAACGTCATCAACCAGCAGCCCGCCGGCGGCTACCAGCCGGGCATGTTCGGCTGACCCGAACGCTCCGGCCCGCCGGCCGCCCATCGTCCGTCTCCCGCTCGCCCCGGCACAGCGAGCGGGAGACGGGCCCCCGCACACCGCGCCCACACGACGCCACCACGCGAACCGGGTCCCGCGCGAAGGCCCACCGGCGAACGACCGCACCGGGCCCGCACGACGCGCCCCCCACGCCCCCCACACCCACGCAGCGCACCCGTGCGTCCACGAGACGACCGACCCGCCGCACCCGCTGCCCGGCACGAACGCACCGGCCGCCTCCTGGCCCCCAGTCCCAAGGAGACGACATGCCCCCCTCCCCCGCCCCCAGCGACCCGGCCTACCTGCGCATCGCCGGCGCCCGTGGCCGGTGGACGCTTCTGGCCACCGTGCTCGGCTCCAGCGTGGTGCTGCTCGGCTCGACCGTCACCACCGTCGCGCTGCCGCACATCGGCGACGACTTCGACGCCGACCTCGCGGCACTGCAGTGGACCGTCAACGCCTACATGCTGACCCTGGCGGGACTCATCCTGCTGGGCGGCTCCCTGGGCGACCGCTTCGGCCGACGCCGGATCTTCGTTCTGGGCATCAGCTGGTTCGCCGCGGCGTCGCTGCTGTGCGGACTGGCTCCCGACACGACCACGCTGATAGCCGCCCGCGCTCTCCAGGGCGTCGGCGGAGCGCTGCTCACCCCCGGCTCACTGGCCATCATCGAAGCGTCCTTCCACCCGGACGACCGGCCACGCGCCATCGGTCTGTGGTCCGGTTTCGGCGGCATCGGGGCCGCACTCGGGCCGTTCCTCGGCGGATGGCTCGTCGACGGTCCCGGCTGGCGCTGGACCTTCCTGCTGACGATCCCCCCAGCCCTGCTCTGCGTGCCCCTGGCACTGCGCCACGTCCCGGAGTCCGTCGGCAGGCCTCGGCAGCCCGCCGTCGCCACCAGCGCACACAGCCCGTCCAGGCGGGGCTTCGACCTCGCCGGTGCGGCGCTGGGCGCACTGACACTCGCCCTGGCCACCTACGCGCTGACCGAAGCCCGCGCGGGCGGTCCCGTCGCCCTTGCCGCGGCCGTCGGCAGCATCGCGGCCGGCACGGCGTTCCTGCTGGTGGAGCGGCGCGGCAGCGACCCGATGATGCCCCTGTCGATCTTCTCCTCACGAGCGTTCACGACCATCAACCTGATCACCCTGTGCGTCTACGCCGGGCTGGGCGGGTTCTTCTTCCTGACCGCCCTGCAGCTGCAGATCGTCGCCGGCTACTCGGCGCTGGCGGCGGGCGCCGCCATGTTGCCGAGCACGGTGCTGATGCTGCTGTTCTCCGCCCGCTCCGGCATGCTCGCCCAGCGCCTGGGACCGCGTGTCCCGCTCACCGTCGGGCCCGTGGTGTGCGGGGCGGGCATGCTGATGACGGCGCGGGTGGGTGCGCACGCCTCCTATGTCGCCGACGTTCTTCCCGCCCTGCTGGTGATGGGCACGGGCATGGTCGTCATGGTCGCTCCGCTGAGCGTGACCCTGCTGGCCTCGGTCGAGGCCGCCGACGCGGGTCTGGCCAGCGGGATCAACAACGCGGCCGCGCGCGCGGCCGGGCTGGTCGCCGTGGCCGCGTTGCCGCTGCTGGTCGGCATGGGCCCGGACGCCTACCGCTCCCCCGCCTCCTTCGACGCGGCGTTCGACCGGGCCATGCCCCTGTGCGCGGGCCTGCTCGCCGTCGGCGCGGCTGTGGCCTTCGCTCTCCTGCGCGACACCGCCGGCGCCTCGCACGCACGGCAGGGCCGGGCGCACGGCTGGCTGATGGAACCGCCGCTGGTGTCGCGCTTCGCCCATCACCGGGCTGTCGACTAGGGGGTGTCTTGTCGATCAGGCCGGGTCGGGAGCCCGGCCTGATCGGCAAGATACCCCCCAGGGCGAGTTGCGAGATCCACCGCCGTGGCGCATGGTCCGGCCGGTTCCCGCCCCTTCCCCGGGCGGGAACCGGCTTCGTCCGTGGGTCGCCACCGCGGTCGACGGGCCATCAGGCCCCGCCCTCTCCGTCGCAGGACAGATGAAGCACCGCCACGTCGTCCCGTAGCCCACCGAAGGGAGCGGCCAGCTGCGACACCCCGCGCACCAGGGCGTCGACGAACGTCTGCGCCTCCAGATGCGCGAGCCGGCCGGCCAGCCTCAGCAGGCCTTCCTCCCCGAGCCGTCCGCCGGCCGTACGCCCTTCGTAGAGGCCGTCCGTGAAGAGCACGACGCCGTCCCCGTCCGGCATCGCCATCTCGCTCTCACACCAGTCCCCTTGCCCGGGGAAGAGTCCCAGCGGGAGACCCGGCGGCGGCTCCACCCATCGGACCCCTCCCCCGTGCCGGTGCAGAAACCCCGGGTGGCCGGCGGTGACCGTCCGCAGGGTGCGGCGGCGGGGCGACAGGACCAGGGACACCGCGGTCGCGTAGGTGTCCTCCTCCGTACGTTCCTCGGTCAGGATGCGTTCGAGCAGACGGAGTTGTTCCAGCTGGCTCTGCCCGCACAGCACGGCCGTGCGCCATGCCAGGCGCAGGTGGACACCGAGGGCGGCCGCCGCGGCACCGTGCCCGGACACATCGCCCATGACGACGTGGAGGCTGCCGTCGTCGCCGCGGACCACATCGCAGAAGTCACCGCCCAGCAACGTGTGCGCGCGACCCGGCGCGTAGTGGAAGGCGGTCGTGAAGCCGTCCGCCCTCAGCGTCAGGTGGGGCAGCAGGCCCCGTTCCAGCACGGCGTTGTCCCGGGCGATCTCCTCGCCCGCCACGGTGCGCCCCGCGGCGGCACGTTGCAGAGCGACCCAGATCTTTCGGCGGAACTCGTCGGGAGCGCCGCCGCGGTGATCGGCCCGGCCCTGCACCGAGTCGGCGACGGAGCGGAAGGCGTCGGACGCGTGGGTGCCCTCGAGTACGAGCACGGCCGCGTCCGGAGCGTGACGCCGGACCCGGGTGACGACGTCGGCCAGGGTCCGTCCGGCCGGTGCGCCGCCCACCAGAACGCACAGCGGGCCGTCACCGCCGGACGTGCCGCATCCTTCCTCGACGCTCGTGTGCCGGACCAGCGCATCGGCCAGCCGGTGCGGCAGCAGCCGCCGGACGTGGACCGCGTCCTGTTCGTCCTCGGACAGCAGCACCATTCGGAGGTCGCGGCACAAGGAGATGTCCCCACGCGGACGGGCCTCGCGAGCCCGACGTCCTCCACAGCGATCGGCGGCCGGGACGTCCGGCCGCGGTATGAGGATGCTCATGAGTGGTCTTTCGTGCGCGAGAGGGGATGGCGGCTCCACGCACGAGTGTCGTGGGCCCGCGGAACGCGCACCCTTTTTCTCCTGCCTGGCCCGATCTGTTCGCCCATGAGACAGCGACGCACACGTATCTGTGACACGAGGAGCCCATGCGTGAGCCGTGCCACGGCAGTTGACGGGAGACAGCTGCGACGGGCCCCTTCGCTGTCACGAACCAGGGCGCTGTCCAGTCAATGGAGAAAGGGCGGAACTCCTCACGGAGCCCCACCCGCCATCGCCGCCGACGCTGCCGGCAGAGAACGGAGATGACACCTCATGTTCAGCACACCGAAGGACTCCCGCACCTGGCTGGTCGGGCTGCCGTGCCGGTCCGACGGCTCCCGGATCGTCTGGCAGTACTACGTCGTCGGCGAGGCGCCGGACAGCGCCGAAGCCGTGTGCGCGGCGGTGCGCCGGGCCAACAGCGCCCCCGAGCGCGACGCCCGCGGCCACGTGCCCGTGGAGCCCGATCACGCCGAGGTGCAGCGCATACGACAGCACGTTCTGGGCGACTACGTCCTGGAAGCCTGCTGAGACCCGGGGCGTGCCGGCCGCGGCCCCACCGCGTATCACGGCTCACCACCCGCCCCGTCGCGCGGACGACGCCTCCGGCTGTCACGAGCGCGCCCCCTGTCCGGTCAGTAGGGGGATTGGTGTCCGACACGATCCGAGGAGGACCGGGATGATGTCCCAAGGCGTTGATCTTCAGGCGGACCCCGCCACCGTCGCGGCGTCGCTCACGGCCGAGGCGACCGCTCTCGAAGGGCGGCTGCGGCAGCTCCGTGAGGCCGTGCAGGTCGTGAACGCGCGTATCGCGTCGACAGCCGAGTCCCTCCAGACCCTGCGCGGCACCGCGACGGCACACGGCGGAGATGAGCGTCGATCCGGGTCGCCGGAGGACGCCCACCCCCACCGTTGAGACCGCACGAGCCTCTCAGCCCCGCGCCGGCACCTCCTGGAGCACCCACTCGTTGCCGTCCGGGTCGCTGAACTCGGCGTAGGAGTGATAGTCACGACGCTGCGGGTCGGGTCCCTCGACCCGCTTCTCGTCGTTGCTGCGGTGGAACACACCGCTGGTGTCATGGAAGATTCCGCCGGTCACCACGCCTCTCGCCTCGAGTTCCCGGCAGGCCCGCTCGATGTCGGAGACGACGAGGTGCAGGCCCCGCACCGAGCCCGGGGCGGCCGTGGTGACTCCGGTCCCGAACAGGATCGAGCACGCGGATCCCGGTGGCGTCATGTGCACCACACGGTAGGAGGCGTCGATGGCGTGGTCGGCGTCCAGCCGGAATCCGACGGCCTCGTAGAACGACTTCGCCCGGTCGACGTCCGAGACGGGCAGAACCAGGACGGCCAACTCGAGCCGCATGGCGTCGGTGCTCTCGCCTACGGGCGGCTCGCCCGCCTCGGCCGACGCGACCTCGTCCTCGGCTCGGCCGGCGGCCCGCGCGGCGTGCTCGACCTCCTCGATCTCCACCCGGTACCGGTGGATCCCCGTGCGCGGGCCGTGGGCCACGACGGTCCAGCCGTCCAGCACACGCCACATCGCGTCGGTGCCTCGCAGGTACGTCCCGTCCGGTGCGGCGGCGGCCCGGAGTTCGGCATCCAGTGCCGCGTGCCGTTCGTGCGGCACGTGGAGTTCCAGGGCGAAGCGGCGCGGCGACCGGGCGCCGTGTGCGCCTTCCGGCGCGGGCAGTGGTACGGCGGCTGCCTCGCGGAGCCCGCCGAGCAGGGTGACATGCAGTGTCGTCACGAGACCGTCACCGGTTCCCTTCCGTGCCGGCCCGCGCGATCACGAGCGCTTCTCCCGAACAGCTCGGCCATCACAATCCCCTCGCAGGTAGCCGCCCGCATCGCACCGCGGGGCGACCCCCGGCCGTCGGGCGACCGTCGAAACACTATCTCATGCAATGTTGTCACACCTCTTGCACTGTACAGGTTCGGCACGTAGGCGACGCATCCTCGAAGGAGCGCCGGAGAACCCGCTGAACTGCGGGTTCTTGGGCCCAGAAGCGAACGGAGGACTGAGACACATGGTGTTTTCCAGCACCGCGTCGCCACCATCCTCGGCGCACCGGCGAGCAGGCGAGGGCGAGGCCGATGTCCTGCGTCCGGGCCCGGACCGTCGCCGCACCGCCCGTCTCCGCGACCCTGCGCAGCGGAACGCCGGCGTGGTGCAGCACGGCCGCCATGCGGGCGTCGTCGGGGTGGACGACGCCGTAGACCTCATGTACGCCCGACACGACGGCGAACCGCCCGAGTTCCTCCAGGAGCCGGGTGCCCAGCCCGCTGTTCTGCCAGGTGTCCTCCACCAGCAGCGCGGCCTCGGCGTCACCGTCGTCCGGCAGCAGATGTCCTATGGCGACGAGCCGTTCTCGGGGGGCCTGCACCGCCAGGTGCACGGAGCGGGGCCGGGACAGCAATGGCCCCAGGTAGGTGCCGGGGTCGCCCATGGCCCGGTGGTAGCGGTGCCACAGGGCGTCGGCGGAACACCGGCGGTGCAGAGCGGCCACACGGGGCTCGTCGCCCTGGTCGACGCGCACGATCCGCAGTCCCTGTCGCATGACTTCTCCCTCGGCCTCGGCACACCGCCGGTCGGCTGCGGCCCAGTCATCAGACCGGACGACGGGTGTGGTTGTGACGGTGTGCCGGCGGCGCGGGCGCAGCCGCGTTTCCTGGCTGTCACAGACGTCCGCACCCCTCGGTCTTCTCTGCGGGAGCGGGACGGGCCCGCGGGACCGCCCGGGACGCGCGGCTCTCACGCGTCCGACCTCAGCGACATCGAGAAAGGCACGTCCATGCCGATCGGCTCATCGACCGTTCTGAACGCCGGCCCCTTCGACGGGGTGGACCCCGACGACTACGTGAGGGCGGCCATGCAGTGGCATTTCACTCCCGAGACGGGGTCCCGGTACTGGCTGGAGCGGGTCGACCGGCTCGGTTTCGACCCCCGCCACGACGTCAAGAGCGTGGCGGACCTGGCGCTGTTTCCCGATCTGACGGACGAGCTGCGCGATGTGCGGGTGTCCGATCTCGTCCCACGCGGCTACGGGCCCCAGGCCAGGCCGCTGCACGTATTCGAGAGCGGCGGCACGACCGGGGCGCCGAAGCGGGTCGTGCAGATGGACGACTGGGCGCGGCACGGCGGCGAGCAGGTGAGCCGCCGGCTCCGCGACCACGGACTGCCCGTCGGCGCACTGTGGCTGACCGTGGCGCCGACCGGCCCGCACCTCGTGGGCGATGTGCTGCGACGGGCCGCGGCAAGTCTCGCCAGCCCCGGGCTGGGTGTCGACATGGATCCCCGCTGGGTCAAGAAGCTCGTCGCCGCGGGCCGTCGCGACGAGGCCGACGCCTACACCGACCATCTTGTGGACCAGTGCCGGAGCATCCTGCTCGGGCAGGACATCGCTGTCATAGCCGCCACCACGCCGATGCTGGAGCGCTTCGCCCGGGACAGCGACCTGGTGGAGGTCATCAACGGCAAAGCCCAGGCGATCATCTGGGGCGGCACCCACATGGATCCCGACACCCGGGACCTGTTGCGGACCGAGGTGTTTCCCGACGTGCCGGTGATCGGCATGTACGGCAACACCATGATGCTCACCGCGCTCGTGGAGCGCGTCGGACTCGCGGCGTCGGAACCGTGTGTGTTCGACCCGGTCTCGCCGTACGTCTTCCTGAGCGTCGTGGATCCCGGCACCGGGCAGCCGGTGGCGGAGGGCGAGCGCGGCCAGGTGGTGGTGAGCCACGTCAGCAAGTCCATGCTGATCCCCAACAACAGGGAGCGGGACACCGCGGTGCGGGTCCGCCCGGCCGGGGGCCACGCCGGGGACGCCGTCGCCGACGTCGCGCCGGTTCCCGCGGTCGAGGGCGGGACCGTCATCGAGGGTGTCTACTGATGACCCCCGCAGCGACCACCGCGCCGCCGCACCTCGACGCCCTGGGCCCGCGGGGCACCTACCGCACACGTGTACCGAGCACGGTGACCGACGTGTCCGGCGCGCCGATCGCACGGCTGAGTCTGGTGCCCCCGCTGTACGTGGCTCGGGCGATCGGTGCGCTGCGCCAGGCGCCGCCGATCGCCGCGGCCGGCCTGGAGACCGTGTTCGCCGCCGCCGGGGAGGCCTTCGCCGCGGGCACGGTGGCAGGCTTGAGCGTCCGCGAGTACGAACGCCTCGTCAGCCGGACCTCGGGCACGCCGCTCGCCGTGGTGCGCGCCACGACCCGGGGCACCGCGCACTTCGTACGGCACGCCGTCTCGTCCGCCGACCGCGGCAGGCCGCGCGGCGCCGCCCATGACCTCGGCGACCCCGTCCTGCATGAGACGCACACGGTGTGGGCGCGTCAAGGCGACGTGTTCGCCGTCAACGCGTCCGGCAACCATCCCGGCGTACACCGTGTGTGGCTGGAGGCGCTGGCGCTGGGTTACCGCGTCGCCGTGCGCCCGTCCCGGCGTGAGCCCTTCACCCCCCACCGTCTCGTCGCCGCGCTGCGTCAGGCGGGTATCCGGGACGACCAGCTCATGCTGCTGCCCACCGACCACGCGACCGCCGACACGCTCGTCCACGGCGCGGACCGGGCCGTGGTGTACGGCGGCGACGACGTGGTGACCAAGTACGCGCACGACGCGCGGATCCTGCCGCAGGGGCCGGGGCGGTCGAAGATCCTCATCACGGCGGACACCGACTGGCGCGACCACCTGGACGCCCTCGTCGCGTCCGTCGCCGGCGAGAGCGGCACCGCGTGCGTCAATGCCACCGCCATCCTCGTCGAGGGCGACCCGGCCCCGATCGCCGAGGCCCTCGCGGCACGTCTGGCCGTCCTGCCCAGCCTTCCCCCGCAGGACGAGAGGGCCCGTCTGCCGGTGTGCCCGCGGGAGCGGGCCCGAGCCCTCAGCTCGTATCTGAGAACGGTGGCGACCGGGACACACGCTTGGCTCGGCGGCGACGGGATCGCCGACGACCTCGGAGACGGCAGCGCCGTACTGCGCCCCGCCGTGCACCAGACCACGAGCGCCCGAGCCCCTCAACTGCGTACCGAACTGCCCTTCCCCTGCGTGTGGGTCGCCCCCTGGAACCGCGCGGACGGCATGGCGCCGCTGCGCGACACGCTCGTGCTGTCGGCGCTGACCCGGGACCGCGGCCTCTGGAAGGCCCTGGTCGCGGAACCCAGCATCGCCAACGTGTACTTCGGCGATCAGCCGACCCACTGGATGGCGCCGGGTGTCCCCCACGACAGCTATCTCTCCGACTTCCTGATGCGGAGCAAGGCGGTGTACGAGGGCCCGTCCTGACCGGCGCCCGCCTCGTCCGGCGCGGTGGATCCGTGGTCATGAGCCGATTGACCGCGGACCACCGCGCCCTCGCGGTGCCCGGGCGCCCGCCCGCCCGTTCGTCCCGCGCTCAGTGGGGCAGGAGCAGCATCACGGCCGTCCCGAGCGCCATCGCCCCCTCACCCACGTGCCGTGACGGCGCCGCCGCCGCGGCCCGGCGCGCCGGGCTCACGCCGGAGAGCAGCGGGGGCATGGGGCGGGTCAGCGACCACAGCGCGTACGACAGCAGACAGAGCGCCAGCGACAGCGTGATCGCGGATCCGCCTAGAGGGACGCCGGCACCCGGAGCGCCGGGCCCGGCCGGATGGACGGCGGGCCAGGGGTGGGCGTGCGCCGTTCCGGCTGCCGGATGGGGCACGCGCAGCATCCAGGCCATCGCGGCCATACCTGCCGCGTGCGCCAGCCGGTGGGTCGTCGCCGTCGTCCCCCCGGCTTCCCGCCGGCGGACCGGCAGGAGAAACCACACCGCGCCGGCGGTGAAGGCACCGCCGGCGACGGCAGCGGGCCCCGCGCGGACGTCGATCCAGGGCATCGCCGCCATGGACAGGGCCATGGCGGCGGCCAGCAGCCGGTCCACCCGGTCACCGCACCCGGTCCTGGGCGATCGCACACCCAGCGCCACCCCGTGCAGAAGCACCGCCACGAACAGCAGCGTCAACAGGCAGTGCACCAGGACGACGGGCGTGCCCATGCCGGGTCCGTGCCGTGCCCGCTCAGGCGGTCGGGCGCGGTGCCCGCAGGTGGGCGCGCTCCGCCAGTTCCTTCTCGTCGACGAGTTCGAGCATGGGCTTGCCCGGAGCGCACATCATGGTCACCACGAACCGGGTCCGCGCGTCGGAGAGCGCGTTGCCGTCCTGGTAGTGGATGGCGTCGCCGCCGGGCTCCCAGAAGGTGCCGCCCGCCTCCACCACCCGCTCGGGCTCGCCCTCGAGCTCGAAACGGACGGCGCCCTCGACGACGTAGCCGAAGGCGGGGCCGGAGTGTCGGTGCGGGGGCGTGCCCGGGTCGCCCGGCTCCCACTCGACGAGAATGGTCATGGCCGACGCCCCCTCCGGGACGGTGAACGGTGCGGCGTCCTGGAGCACCTTCGCCGCCGTCATCCAGCCGGCGGTCCCCTCCTGATCGCCGTGCCCGTGGTGGCCGTGGGCGGAGTGGTCGTGCGCTGTCATGTTGTCCGACACTGTGTTGCACCTTCCGTGGACGTGGACATCGTTCGTCACTGGTGACCGGGGACCGGGCTCGTCTGTGACAACCGGCCCCTTCGAGCGGTCCTTTCACCCGTCGACGACGGTCTTCCGGAGCAGGGGGCGGGCAGCGGGGGCGAGGGACGGATCCAGCGGATCACGCACGGCGATTGCCACCGTGTGACCGGTGCGCGCGAAGGCGATAGCGTGGGCGGATGCGGCCCGCAGCGCGTACCCCTCCCCCTCGCGCGTAGCATGTAGGGCGCAAGGCCAGAAGGGACGACCCATGCGCGCTGGCGCCCACCCCGACACATCCGACAGCGGTCTCGACGAGTTCCTCTCGGCCAGACCCCGGTTGTTCGGCATCGCGTACCGCATCCTCGGCAGTGCCGTCGAGGCCGAGGACATCGTCCAGGACGCCTGGCTGCGATGGCAGAACACCGACCGCGCGCAGATCCATGAGCCGGCCGCCTTCCTGACCACGGTCACCACCCGGCTCGCGATCAACCTGGCCCAGTCCGCGCGGGTACGCAGGGAGTCCTACGTCGGACCCTGGCTCCCCGAGCCGGTCGACACCACCCAGGACCCGCACCTGGGGGCGGAGCGCGCCGAGGCCGTCGAGCTGGCCGTGCTGTTGGTGATGGAGAAGCTCAACCCGACCGAACGCGCCGCCTACGTGCTGCGGGAGGCGTTCGACTACCCCTACCGGCGGGTCGCCGACATCCTGGAGACCAGCGAGGCGAACGCCCGGCAGCTGGTCAGCAGGGCACGCAAGCACCTGGGTGCCGAACGCAAGGAGCGCGTCAGCGCCGCGGCCCACCGGCGTCTGCTCGAAGGCTTCCTCTCCGCCGCACGCACGGGAGACCTCTCCACGCTGGAGGAACTGCTGACCTCGGACGTCGTCAGCTACTCGGACGGCGGCGGCATCCGCGGCGCGTCCAGGATCCCGGTCATCGGCCGCGATCACGTCTCGCGCTACCTGGCCGCCTTCGCCCCGCGGTTCTGGCCGGACGCCGAGACCCGGTTCGTCGAGGCCAACGGCCGGCCCGCCGTTCTCGTCGCACGGGACGACGCCCCGGTGGCCCTGTTGTGCGTGGACGCGTCCGAGGCCGGCATCGAGCGCATCATGTGGGTGATGAACCCGGTCAAGCTGGACCCCTACGTGCTGTCCCTGGGGGCCTGACCCGCACGCGGGCACACCGTTGTCACAAACCCTCGCTCCATCCGGTCGTACCTGGTGACCACCCCGAGCGATGGGAGCAATCGTGGTTGCCACCGAACAACGTCTTTCCACCACGGTGCTGGTGATCGGCACCGGCGGAGCGGGCCTGCGCGCGGCCATCGAGCTGGCCGAGGCCGGCGTCGATGTCCTGGCCGTCGGCAAGCGTCCCAAGGAGGACACCCACACCTCTCTCGCCGCCGGCGGGATCAACGCGGCCCTGGCCACGATGGACCCCGAGGACACCTGGCAGCAGCACGCCGCCGACACCCTCAAGGAGAGCTACCTCCTCGGCGACCCCCGCACCGCCGAGATCGTCACCAGGGGTGCCGCTCTCGGCATCGACGACCTGGAGCGCTACGGCATGGCCTTCGCCCGGGAGGAGGACGGCAGGATCTCCCAGCGCTTCTTCGGCGCCCACAAGTTCCGCCGCACCGCCTTCGCGGGCGACTACACGGGCCTGGAGATCCAGCGCACGCTCATCCGGCGCGCGAACCAGCTGGACATACCGGTGCTCGACAACGTCTACATCACCCGCCTCCTGGTCCACGACGGCGCGGTGTTCGGCGCCTACGGCTTCGGCCTCGCCGACGGCAGGCGCTACCTCGTGCACGCGGACGCAGTCATCCTCGCGGCCGGCGGCCACACCCGGATCTGGCGGCGCACCTCCTCCCGGCGCGACGAGAACACCGGCGACTCGTTCCGGCTGGCCGTGGAGGCCGGAGCCCGGCTGCGCGACCCTGAACTCGTCCAGTTCCACCCCTCCGGCATCATCGAGCCGGAGAACGCGGCCGGGACCCTGGTGAGCGAGGCGGCCCGCGGCGAGGGCGGCATCCTGCGCAACGCGCTCGGCGAGCGGTACATGAGCCGCTACGACCCCGTACGCATGGAGCTGTCCACCCGCGACCGGGTCGCCCTCGCCTCCTACACCGAGATCAAGGAGGGCCGCGGCACACCCAACGGCGGGGTGTGGCTCGACGTCTCCCATCTGCCCCGGCAGACGATCATGAACCGGCTGCCACGCGTCTACCAGACGCTGCTCGACCTGCAGATGCTGGACATCACCCGCGATCCGATCGAGGTCGCGCCCACCGCGCACTACTCGATGGGCGGGGTGTGGGTCCGCCCCGAGGACCACAGCACGGACGTGCGGGGCCTGTACGCCATCGGCGAGGCCTCCAGCGGACTGCACGGCGCCAACCGGCTCGGCGGCAACAGCCTCATCGAGCTGCTGGTGTACGGCCGGATCACCGGACAGGCGGCCGCCGCCTACTCGGAGTCACTGACCGCGCAGCCGCGCTCGGCCGCCGCGGTGGCACAGGCGCGGGCGGACGTCGACGACCTGCTCGCCGCGGACGGACCCGAGAACGTTCGCGCCCTGCAGCGGGCGATCCGCAACACGATGACCGAGCACGCGGGCGTGGTCCGTGACGAGGAAGGGCTGCGCACGGGTCTGGCGGAGCTGGACGCCATCGAGAAGCGCATGGAGAACGTCGGCGTCCATCCGGACATCGCGGGCTTCCAGGACCTCGCCCACGCCTTCGACCTCAAGTCGTCGGCACTGGCGGCGAGGGCCACCCTGGAGGCGGCGCTGGAGCGGCGCGAGACGCGCGGATGCCACAACCGCAGCGACTACCCCGACATGGACCCCGCGCTTCAGGTGAACCTCGTCTGGTCCCCGGCCCAGGGCGTCACCCGCGAGCCGGTCGGTCCCGTCCCCGACGAGATCGCGGCCCTGATGGAGGACGTGTCGGTGGACGGAAAGCTCGTCGAATAGGACAGCCCGCGGCCCGGGGAGGTTTTCCCGGAATGCGAGCAATGTGTCACAGCGCCGGCCGCTGCCCGGTCATATCTCGTGCAGGCAGCACGTGAGAACGAGTGAAAGGAACGTCCCCATGAAGGTCGTAGTGATCGGCGGCACCGGACTGATCGGCTCGAAGGTCGTCAGCAGGCTCAACGAACACGGCCACGAGGCGGTGGCGGCCGCCCCGAACACCGGTGTCAACACGCTGACGGGCGAGGGCCTGGCCGAGGTGCTGGAGGGTGCGGCCGTCGTGATCGACGTCTCCAACTCGCCCTCCTTCGCGGACGACGCCGTCATGGAGTTCTTCCGTACCTCCACCACCAACCTCCTCAAGGCGGAGGCGAACGCGGGTGTCACCCACCACGTCGCCCTGTCGGTGGTGGGTACGGAACGGCTCCAGGAGAGCGGCTACTTCCGTGCCAAGCAGGCGCAGGAGGAACTGATCAAGGCCTCCGGCATCCCGTGGTCGATCGTGCACGCCACGCAGTTCTTCGAGTTCATGAAGGGCATCGCCGAGTCGGCGACCGAGGGTGACACCGTCAGGCTGGCCCCGGTGAAGATCCAGCCCGTCCATTCGGACGACGTCGCCGCCACCGTGGGCCGCACCGCCGTGGGCACGCCGGTCAACGGTGTGGTCGAGGTGGCCGGTCCCGACACCTTCCAGCTGGACGAGCTGATCCGCAAGGGCCTGGCCGCCAAGAACGACCCGCGCACGGTCGTCGCGGATGTGCACGCGCCGTACTTCGGCGCCGAGCTGCAGGAGACCACGCTGCTTCCCGGCCCGGACGCCCGCATCGGCGAGACCCGTTTCGTCGACTGGCTCGCCCAGCAGCGGTAGGCGCGTCCGCATGGGCCTGTCGTTCCACGCACCGTGGAACGACAGGCCCATTTTTTTGAGCTTCGAAAAGCACTGTCACAGCGTCCTCGGGCCCTCGGTCGTTGAGGGGGAGACGATCGCCGGGTCTGTGAGCGCCTCGTGGCCGCATTCCGAGCACCCGGGCCCCGGAGGAATGGAGTCAAGGGACATGTGTCCAAAGGCATCCCCCACAGAGGCACCCGTCGCCGAAAGGAACCTCGCCGAGGCCGTCACCACCTTCGTGGAACTGCGGCCCCGGCTCTTCGGCATCGCCTACCGCGTCCTGGGCAGCGCGACGGAGGCCGAGGACGTCGTGCAGGAGGCGTGGGTGCGCTGGCAGCGGACCGACCGTTCGGCGGTGGTCAGCCCCGTGGCGTTCCTGTCGAGCACGACGACGAGGCTCGCCATCAACGTGGCGCGGTCCGCCCGCGTGCGCCGCGAGACCTACATCGGGCCCTGGCTGCCCGAACCCGTCGACACCAGCGTCGACCCGGCGGCCGGCGCCGAACGCGCCGAGGCCCTGGAACTCGCCCTGCTGCTCGTCCTGCAGAAGCTCACACCCACCGAACGGGCCGCCTACGTGCTGCGGGAGGCCTTCGCGTACGGCTACGCGGAGATCGCGGAGATCCTGCGCCTCACGCCGGTCAACGCCAGGAAGATCGTGAGCAGGGCGCGCATGCACCTCACGCACGACGAGCGGGACAGTGTCGACGTCCAGGAGCACCGCAGGCTGCTCGACGCCTTCGTCGCGGCCGCGCAGGAAGGGGACGTCGCCTCGCTGGAGGCGCTTCTGACGCCCGACGCGGTCAGTCTGTCCGACGGGAACGGGCTGCGCGGCGCCGCCCGGGTACCCGTGGTCGGGCGCGCCCGCGTGGCGAACCTGTCGACGGCCGCGTCACGGTTCTGGCCGACGGCCGAGATCGCGCCCGTACAGGCCAACGGGCGCGCGGGGGTCCTGCTGTACCGGGACGGCCGGCCCGCCGCCTTCCTGACCGTCGCCGCCACACGACGCGGGATCCACCGGGTTCTGTGGGTGTTCAACCCCGACAAGATCGCGGCCTTCCTCGGGTCCCGCCGCGCGTCCCTGGACACGCGTCCCGGGGACGCCGTGGCGCGTGAGTTCACCGGGGAAGAGAACGGTTCCAGTTACGCAGCTTGTCGGGATTGAGGACCGCCCAGACCCGAAGGACCAGCGAGTCCGCGACGTCGAGGGTCAGCACCGCGGCGACCCGGCCGTCGCACCGGGCGACGAGGCCGGTGCGCCCGTTGACCGATCCGGTGCACAGGGTGACGCGCCGCTGTCCGGCCAGCAGGACCAACAGGCTGCGGGCGACCTGCTCGCAGCCGTGGACGGGCCGGGTCAGCGCGCGGATCTTGCCGCCGCTGTCGAAGAAGGCCGTCGCATCGGGGGCCAGCAGCGAGCGCAGCCGGGAGCCGTCCTGATCGCCGCACGCCTGCCGCACGGCAACGGTGATCTCATGCTCGCGACGCGCCGGCACAGGCCGTGCACGTCGCGCTCGCAGGCTCGACCGGGCCCGCTCGAGCGGTTCCACGTCCTCGCCGTACAACTCCCCCACCGCCGGGATCGCGCGCTCCCGCGCACCGGGCCGGGGCGGCACCGGCCGCGTCAGACACGCCTCGTCCACGACCTGGGTGAGCCAGACGCGGGGGGACGTCATCCCGACCCGCTCCGGATCGGTGAGCCGGTACCACCGCCGATAGGCCTCGTCGACGACGCGTTCGGCGGCGACGCGGTCGCCCAGCGCGCGGCAGGCGACGTCCAGCAGGTGCCGCCGTTCGTCGAGCGACTCGGCGAGCGGTACACCGACGACATGATCCATGGAGCGCCCCCACGCCGACGAGTCCGGAGCCGCGGCCGCCGCGACGGCATGACTCCGACGTTACCCGCCCCAGTTCGTACCGGCTGGTCGGCCGGTCTGATCGAGACGGAAGCTGCGGCATGATGTCACAACACACCGATGATGTGCCACTTAGTGTCACGTCTTCGCCGATGCGGGGACGCCGGACGGATCCGCCATCCGCAGCCGGGCGGGGGGCGGATGCGGCAGGGCCGCGCGGTCGCGGGCCCGAAGTCCGTCGAACGCGATCTCCAGGAAGCGTTCCCACGCCCGCGGTTCACGGTCCAGCAGCGGCTGGGCGGTCTGGTGGACACCGCCGAGGAGCAGCACGATGTCGGTGCCGGTGATGTCGCCGCGGACGGCTCCTTGTGCTCTGGCCCGGGCGGTGAGGTCCTCGACCGCGTCGCAGAGCCGGTCGATCGCCTCGCGCACGTCGGCGTGCTGGAGCGAGGGCCGGCCGATGACGTCGCAGAACGCGCGGTCGGCGGCGAGCAGGCCGATCCCGTGTGCCATGAATTCCTTGAGCGCACCGCCGGCGTCGTCCGCGCGCCGGAGCCGAACCGCCGTCCCGAGCAGCCGGTCGAGCAACTGCATCATGATCGCCGCGAGGAGGTCGTCCTTCGTCGGGAAGTGCCGGAACACCGTGCCCTTGGCGACGCCGGCCCGCTGGGCGATCGTGTGCATCGGCACATCCACCCCGCATTCGGCGAAGGCCTCGGTGGCGGCTCGCAGGAGCAGCCGCCGATTGCGCACGCTGTCGGCCCTGGCCTGCACCGCCCCTGCTGTCCCGGTCATGACGCCTCCCTCTGCGTGTCACAACATTAACACTGAACATGACTTGCGGGTCATGTTCAGTGTTACGCTGGCACAACATGACCCTTCGGTCACCTTCTCGGGCCGCCGTGTCCTGTCCTCGCACACGACACCCCCTGCCCGTCCACCCCACCACCTCGTTCGGAGATGACATGAGTTCCGTTCTCGACCCCAAGGTCGTCCTCGTCACCGGCGCCTCGTCCGGCATCGGCAGGGCGACCGCACTGGCGCTGTCCAAGGCGGGGGCCACCGTGGCCGTCGGTGGCCGCAGGACCGACCGGCTCGAAGCACTGGCGCAGGAGGCGCCCGGGGAGATCCTCGTCCTGGACATGGACGTCAGCGACCCCGAGTCGGTACGCAGAGCAGTCGACCGGACCGTCGAACGCTTCGGCGCCCTCGACATCGTGGTGAACAATGCCGGCCTCATGCTCACCGGCCCCGTCCTGGGCGCGGACCTCGCGGAATGGACCCGCATGGTGGAGACCAACCTGCTGGGCTCCATGTACACGGTGCACGCCGCGCTGCCCCACCTGCTGCGTTCCCGCGGGGCGGTGGTCCAGATCTCCTCGACCTCGGGCCGTATCTCCTCGGCCGGTGCCGCGGTCTACTCCGCCACCAAGTTCGGGGTCAACGCCTTCGCCGAGGCGCTGCGCCAGGAGGTGACGGAGCAGGGGGTCCGCGTCGTCGTCGTGGAACCGGGCTTCGTCTCGACCGAGTTGGCCGACCACATCGCCGACCCGGCCCATCGTGCCGCGGTCAAGGCCATGGCCGAGTCGATGCGGACCCTTCAGCCGGAGGACATCGCGGCCGCGGTGGTCTACGCCGTCACACAGCCCGACCACGTCGCGGTCAACGAGATCCTCGTACGCCCCACCGACCAGTCCCGCTGATCGCTCGCTGATCGCTCGCGGGGCGGTGACCGCCGCCCCGCACACCCTGCTCGCAGCCGGGTACGGGCGCGCGGCCGTCACAGGCGCGCGCCCCGCGCGGTCTGAGCTTCGGGAGGCACAAGGCGTGCCTCTGCCCGTACGCCGGCTGAGAGGCAAGCATGAACACGCGCATCGTTACCGTGGCCGAAGGAAAGCAGCTCGCGCGCTCCGTGGCGGTCGGTACCCACCGCCTGACGGCCGACGAGCCGGAACCCGCCGGCACCGACACCGGCCCCACTCCCGGCGAGCTTCTGCTGGCCGCGCTCGGAGCGTGCACGTCCATGGCGGTGCGGGCCTACGCGCAGCGCCACGCATGGCCGCTGGACCGGGTGGACGTCGCGGTCCGCTTCGACGCCCAGGGGCAGGTGGTCAAGAACATCGGGCTCGTCGGGGAGTTGACCCCCGAGCAGCGGGACCGGCTCCTCGCGGTCGCGGGTCGCTGTCCTGTCCACCGGCTGCTCACCAAGGACGTCACGATCATCACGGTGCCCACGCTGCTCGCGGAGCCCGCGCCGCTGCCGTGACGCGTCGGGGCCCCCACACAGGAACGCGGGGTGCGGGATCGGGCTGTGAAGCCGGACCCCGCACCCCGCGTCCGTCAGGCGCGGGCCTCCGGCGCTCAGGCCGTCGCCTGCGCCGCCTCGTCGATCAGACGGGCCACGTCACCGGGGCGCGAGACGCTGGCCGCGTGGGAGGCGGAGACCTTCATGACGGAGGCCCCGGCCCGCTCCGCCATGTAGGTCTGCGCCTGCGCGGGGATGTTCCGGTCCCCGTCCGCCACCAGCACCCAGGAGGGAATGTCCCGCCACGCGGGCGCCGACGCGCCCTCCGTCAGCGCGGCTTCGGCCACCGGCCGCTGGGTCGCGGCCATGACGGCCGTGGTCTCCTCGGGGACGTCGGCGGCGAACTGCTCGTGGAACTTGGCCTGTTCGATGTACAGGTCCGTGACCTGGCTGCCGTCGGGCAGCGTCACGGGTACGGGCCGGAGCGTGTCGCCGAGGGTGCTGCCGGGGAACTTGCCCGACAGGGTGACGGCGCTCTCGCCCTCCTCCGGCAGGAACGCCGCGACGAAGACGAGCGCCTTGACCTCGGGGAGCCCCTTGGCCGCGTTGCTGATGACGGACCCGCCGTAGGAATGACCGACGAGGACGACGGGGCCCTCGACGGACCGGACGATCTGCCGGACGTAGTCGGAGTCGGCCGACAGTCCGCGCAGCGGATTGGCGACGGCGATCACCGGATAGTCGTGCGCGAGCAGCCTGTCGACGACGCCGTTCCAACTGGAGGAGTCCGCGAACGCGCCGTGAACGAGGACGATGGTGGGCTTGTGTGCACTCATGAGAAGGGCCTTTCGACGTGCGGGGAGTGGGGTCGGGTGTGCGGTGTCAGTCGGTTCCGAGCGCCTTGCGCAGCACGTGGACGGCCTGCTCGACCGCGGCGGTCGACGCCTGGGTGCCGCGGACCGTGTTCAGCATCATGAAGTCGTGCAGGGAGGCGTTGTAGCGGATGCTGGTCGTCGGCACACCCGCCTGGACGAGCTTGCGGGCGTAGGCCTCGCCCTCGTCGCGGAGCACGTCGTTCTCGTCCACGACGACGAACGCCGGCGGCAGGTCCCGCAGGTCCTCCAGGGTCGCCCGCAGCGGCGAGGCGGTGATCTGGGCGCGCTCGGCGGGGTCGGTGGTGTAGGCGTCCCAGAACCATTCCATGGCCTTGGCCGTCAGATGCGGGCCGTGTGCGAAGGTCCGGTAGCTCTCGGTGTCCTGGGCCGCGTCGGTGACGGGGTAGTACAGCGACTGGTGCACGAAGGCCACGTCGCCCCGCTGCTTGGCCATGTGGGTCAGGGCGGCGGTCATGTTGCCGCCGACCGAGTCACCGGCGACGGCCAGGCGGGAGGCGTCGAGCCCTTCGCCGGCGCCCTCGGTGATGATCCACCGGGCGGTCGCGTAGGCCTGCTCGATGGCGACCGGGTACTTGGCCTCCGGCGAGCGGTCGTACTCGACGAAGACCAGGGCGGCGTTCACCCCGACGGTCAGCTCGCGCACGAGCCGGTCGTGCGTGCCGGCGTTGCCGAGGATCCAGCCGCCGCCGTGCACGTAGAGGATGACGGGCAGGGGGCCGGTGGCGCCGACGGGCTTGAGGATGCGTACCCGCACGTCGCCGACCGAGGCCGGAACGGTGATCCACTTCTCGTCCACGTCGGGCTTCTCGACGGGCTGCGCCTGCACGTCGTCGAGCAGCCTGCGCGCGCCCTCGACCCCGAGCTCGTACAGCAGCGGCGGCTTGGCGGTCGCGTCGGCGAAGTCCTGCGCGGCGGGCTCGAGAACGATGTCGCTCATGGTGGATTCCCTCTCTGTCGATTAAGGAGGACTTTTCACACCATGGGACCAGATCCGGCGCAGATGTGTGACACGAAAGGTCCCGGGCCGTCGGGATCGACCCGGGACCTGACCCCGGAGCGGGGACTGGGGCGGAACGCGCCTCAGGGGGTGCCGGGCTTCGGCAGCGGCTCGCCGTCCACGAAGAGGTCGACGTGCTCGTTGTAGAAGGCCGTCAGGCCCGCGATGCGGTTGGCGTGGATGGTCGGGAAGTCGTAGGCCCAGGCGATGTCCTCGTGGACGGCGGTGGGACCGTCGAACGACCAGTAGCCGCTCGTCGTTCCCTTGTACGGGCAGCGGGTCACCGTGTCGGTCCGCCGCAGCCGGGTCCAGTCGACGTGCGCGCGGTCGAGGTAGTAGCGCGTCGGCAGGCCGGTCTCGAAGAGTTTGACGCAGGCCGGCGCCTCCGCCAGGACCACGCCCTCCAGCTCCACACGGACGCTGCTGGAGGAACGCACGGCGTCCACGCGTGAGTAGGGGCTCCTGGGGTGGACGAAGACGGGTTCGTCCTCCTCGAACCAGTAGTCGATGGCCGGCCACTCGAAGCGCACCGTGCCCTGCAGCGGCGCCGGAGCGTCCTTCCCCCACACCCAGGCCGCACCGGGACGGGTGTCCCCGCCCACGGACAGGGTGTGCCGGTGCGCCGTCCCCGCACCGTGCTCCTCGGCGACCCCTTCGTCGTCGAGGACACCGTCGACGAGGTCCCGCACCGGGATGCTGAACTGCGGATAGGCCTGCCACTCCCAGACGTACAGGGCGCGCCGCGTGTCGAAGACGGTGCGACCGCCGATCACGCCCCTGATGCGGCGGGGCACCGGCTCCACGTGCCCCACGGGCACGAGGAAGGCGGGATGCAGAACACTTTCGGTTTCCATGATCATCACCTGATTCGGTCGGATGGTCCGCGCCCGTTCCGGCCGGACTCGGAGGGGGTGTGCGCCCGGGACGCCCGCGCCCTGGCGCCGTGACGGCCGGCGGGGTCCGTCCGGCGCCGACGCGAAGGGCCCTGAGCAGGGCTTGTTTCGCTGTCACAGCAGGTGGCGGAGGCCGGTCTGTGCGGGGAGACAGTCCCCCGTGGTGAGGAGATCACTCCGTGCACACGCGCAGCCGTTGCGACGCCAACACTCTTGACACTAACAAGGCAATCGTCTCATGCACACTGTGCACAGTGTCGCCGAGGGCCGGACCCGGCCACGACACCCGGCACACCAGCCGCGCCCGACCGGAACCGCGGCTCCCCTCCCCCACCGCTCCCTCGTCGGAGGATTCGCATGTCAGCCCTGCCCCTGCTAGCCCCGCTGCGACGCGTCACGACCGACGTGCTCGAAGTCGCCTACTACGAGACGGGCTCCCCCGACGGTGACACCGTCGTCCTTCTGCACGGTTTCCCCTACGACATCCACAGTTACGTGGATGTGGCCCCCCTGCTCGCCGAAGGCGGATTCCGTGTCGTCGTCCCCCACCTGCGAGGGCACGGGCCGACCCGATTCCTGTCCGACTCCCTTCCCCGTTCCGGCCAGCAGGCGGCCCTGGGGGCCGACGTCGTCGCGCTCCTGGACGCCCTCGGCGTCGAGCGGGCCTACCTCGCCGGCTACGACTGGGGCGGTCGCGCGGCCACGGTGGCCGCGGCACTGTGGCCCGAACGGGTCCTCGGCCTGGTCTGCGTCAACGGCTACCTGATCCAGGACATCGGCGCCGCCATGAACCCCATCTCCCCCGAACTGGAGGCGGGCTTCTGGTACTTCTACTACTTCCTCACCGAGCGCGGCCGCACCGGACTGGCAGCCGATCCGCGGGGCGTCGCCCGGGTCATCTGGAAGCGCAACTCCCCCGTGTGGGCCTTCGGCGAAGCCGAACTGGAACGGGCCGCGGAGGCCTTCACCAATCCGGACTACGTCGACGTCGTCATCCACTCCTACCGGCACCGGCTCGGCCTGGCACCGGGCGCGGACGCGTACGCCGATCTGGAAGCCCGCCTCGCCGGCCTTCCTCCGGTCACCGTCCCCACGGTCACCCTGGACGGCACCGCCGACGGCAACTTCCCGGCGACCGACGGGTCCTCGACCGCTCACCACTTCACCGGGCCCCGCCTGCACCTTCAGGTCGCGGACGCCGGTCACAACATGCCGCAGGAACGCCCAGAGGCGTTCGCCGCGGCGGTGCGGGACGTACGGGCCCTACGGCGGGGACACCCCCACCACGACTGCCTCACCGGCTGACACCCGAGTGCGTGGCACCGTGGCCGGACGCCGCTTCGACGTCACACCGGACCATGCCCACCGGTCACATCGAGTACGGGCCGCACACGGCCGCCTGGCCGCCCCAAGAAGGGAACGCAGCATGTCGTACCCCTACCCGGAACAGAAGTACTTCGGAGAAGACGGCGAGGTCAGCGCCGTGTTCCGGCCGGCCGACACCCCACCCGACCTCGGCGGGGGCGGGCCGGGCGAGGACGCCACCCACTATCTGGCCACCACCGCCACCACCCGTGGCGAGTTCGGTCTGTACCGGGTGGAGATGAGGCCGCGGGCCGGCGGCCCGAAGACGCACTTCCACAAGCGGATCTCGGAGTCGTTCTACATCCTGGACGGCACCGTGCGCGTCTTCGACGGGGTGCGGTGGGTGGACGCCCGCAAGGGCGACTTCCTGCACGTGCCGCAGGGCGGGCTGCACGCCTTCCGCAACGACTCCGACGCACCGGCGGACATGCTTCTGCTGTTCACACCGGGCGCGCCGCGCGAGGAGTACTTCGAGCAGGTGTCGACGCTGGCGCACGCGTCGGAGGAGGAGCGCTCCGCGTTCTTCGACCGGCACGACTCCTACTTCGTGGAGTAGGTCCGCCCCTCGGGTGTCCCGCGGTGCCCGTGCCCTCCCCGCGGTCGTCGTCGCGGGACACCCGCCGTCGAAGGCCCCGGCCGGCGTATCGGGCGGCTTGTCACAACAACACCTTTCGTCCGGTCAACGAGGCAGGACGCGGGCACGTCCGGAATCGCGGCAGCCCCCTCAGCACGGGTTCGAGACCGGTCACCCGCTTCCACCACCCCCTCCCGTCTCCCCGCCCCATGCCTCGAGGAAGGCCGCCCATGAGTGACCCGTCCCGGCCCACCGCGTCCCCGTCGAGCAGCGAGCTCGACCAGCTTCCCGACCGTGACCGCGAGGAGACCGCCGAGTGGCAGGCCTCCCTCGACGCCGTCATACGCAACGCCGGACCCGATCGGGCGGTGTACCTCATCCGGCGCGTGCACGAGTACGCGGCCCGCGCCGGCCTGTCCGTGCCGGGGCTGCTCACCACGGACTACGTCAACACCGTCCCGGCCGCAGCGCAGCCGGACTTCGACGGCGACATCGCCATGGAGACCAGGATCACCGCCCTGAACCGCTGGAACGCCGCCGCCATGGTCACTCGCGGCTCCCGGCTCGGCCTGGGCGGGCACATCTCCACCTACGCGTCGGCGGCCTGGCTCTACGAGATCGGCTTCAACCACTTCTTCCGCGGCAAGGAACGGGACGGCTCGGGCGACCAGTTGTTCCTCCAGGGACACGCCTCCCCGGGCATCTACGCCCGGGTCTTCCTCGAAGGCCGCCTGAGCGAGCAGCAGTTGGACGGCTTCCGGCGTGAGGCCGGCGGTCACGGCATCCCGTCCTACCCGCACCCCAGGCGCCTGCCGTGGCTGTGGGAGTTCCCGACGGTCTCCATGGGGCTCGGCCCGCTCGGCGCCGTCTACCAGGCCCGCTTCAACCGCTATCTGCACGCACGCGGCATCAAGGACACCTCCGCCTCCCGCGTGTGGGCGTTCCTCGGCGACGGGGAGACGGACGAGCCGGAGTCACTGGCCGCCCTGACGCTCGCCTCCCGCGAGGGCCTGGACAACCTCACCTTCGTGATCAACTGCAACCTGCAACGCCTCGACGGGCCGGTACGGTCCAACTCCAAGATCGTGCAGGAGCTGGAGGCCCGTTTCCGCGGGGCGGGCTGGAACGTGGTCAAGACCCTGTGGGGCGCTGCCTGGGATCCGCTGCTGGCCCAGGACACCACCGGCGACCTGGTGCGTCGCCTGGGCGAGGAGCCCGACGCCCAGATGCAGACCCTCGCCGCGCGGGACGCCGCCTACATCCGTGAGAACTTCTTCGTCGGAGACGCCCTGTCCGCACTCTCCGCCACCCTCAGCGACGCGCAGGTGGTGGAGCTCTTCGAGAACTCCCGCGGCGGGCACGAGCCGTTGAAGGTGTACGCCGCCTACCGGGCCGCCGTCGAACACCGGGGGGCGCCGACGGTGATCCTCGCCCAGACGGTCAAGGGGCACACCCTCGGGTCGGCGTTCGAGTCCCGCAACGCCAACCACCAGATGAAGAAGCTGACCATGGCGCAGTTCCGCGAGCTGCGCGACACACTCGACCTGCCCATCCCCGACAGCGCCCTCGCCGGTGACGTCGTCCCCTTCTGGCACCCGGGGGAGAACGCGCCCGAGGTGCGGTACCTGCGCGAGCGGCGCGCCGCTCTGGGCGGTCCCGCCCCCGCGCGCCGGGTGATCGCCAAGCCGCTGCCGGAGCCCGCCCCGCAGCCGTTCGAGGCGCTGCTCAAGGGCTTCGGACACCAGGAGGTCGCCACCACCATGGCGCTGGTCCGCCTGGTGAGGGACCTGATGCGCGACGGCCGCACCGGCGCCCGCTGGGTGCCGATCATCCCCGACGAGGCGCGCACCTTCGGCATGGAGTCGATGTTCCCCACGGCCGGTATCTACTCGCCGCTCGGCCAGACCTACGACCCCGTCGACGCCGACCAGTTGCTGCACTACAGGGAGAGCGAGACCGGGCAGCTCCTCATCGAGGGCATCACCGAGGCCGGTTCCATGGCCGAGTTCACCGCCGCCGCGACCTCGTACGCCACCCACGGCGAGCCGATGATCCCGTTCTACATCTTCTACGCCATGTTCGGCTTCCAGCGCACCGGCGACCAGTTCTGGGCCCTCGCCGACCAGATGGGCCGCGGATTCGTCGTCGGCGGCACCGCCGGGCGCACCACCATGACCGGCGAAGGGCTCCAGCACGGCGACGGCCACTCGCACCTCCTGGCCGCCACCAACCCGGCGGCCGTCAGCTACGACCCGGCCTTCGCCTACGAGATCGCGGTCATCGTCCGGGACGGCCTGCGCCGGATGTACGGCGAGCACCCCGAGAACGTCTTCTACTACCTCACGGTCTACAACGAGCCGAAGCCCCAGCCGCCCATGCCGGCGCTGCCCGGCATCGAGGAGGGCATCGTCCGCGGCCTGTACCCGTTCCGCCCGGGCGACAGCGCCGTGTCCGGCCCCCGGCTGCAGCTCCTGGCCTCCGGCACCGCCGTCCACTGGGCACTGCGGGCGCAGGAACTGCTCGCCGCCGACTGGGGCGTGCGTGCCGACGTGTGGTCGGTGACGTCGTGGACGGAGCTGCGCCGGGACGCGATGGACGCCGACACCGCCCGCACGCGCGGGGAGACACGGGTGCCCTTCGTGACCGAGGCGCTCGCCGGTGCGCCCGGCCCGGTCGTGGCCGTCAGCGACTGGATGCGCCAGGTCCCCGACCAGATCGGCCAGTGGATCGAGCAGGACTACTACTCACTGGGCACCGACGGATTCGGCCTGTCCGACACCCGCGAGGACGTACGGCGCTACTTCCGCGTGGACGCCGAATCGATCGCGGTGACGGCCCTGGACCGGCTGGCACTGGCCGGCCACGTGGACCCCGGGACCGTCGACCGCGCCCGCAAGCACTACGGCCTGGACACCTGAAGGAGCCATACGCCGCCATGACGATTTCCGTGACCCTTCCCGCGCTCGGTGAGTCCGTCACCGAGGGCACCGTGACCCGTTGGCTGAAGCAGCCCGGTGAGCACGTCCAGGAGGACGAACCGCTGCTGGAGGTGTCGACCGACAAGGTCGACACCGAGATCCCCGCTCCCGCCTCGGGAGTCCTGCTGACCGTCGTCGTCGGCGAGGACGAGACGGTCGAGGTGGGCGCCGAGCTCGCCGTCATCGGGCCGTCCGAGGCCGAGCCCTCGGCGGCGAGCGCGGCACCCGCCGCGCCGGTGGACGCGCCGCAGCCGGCCCCCTCACCGGCGCCGGTCACGCGGCCACCCTCCGCGCCGCCCGCCGTCTCACCCGACCGGCGCCCGTCCGCTCCCGCACCCGTACCGACGCCGTCGCCGCGACCCGCACCTGCCGCGGCACCTGTCCCGGCACCGGTGCCGCAACCCGCGCCCGTCCCGGCACCGGTGCCCCAACCCGTGCCCGCGCCGGCACCCGCGACCCCTCCGGCGCCGCACCCGATGCCGGCAGCGGCGACGGCGGCCCCGCGCGGGCACACCGCCGCCGTCCCGCGGCTGCGCAAGGCCGTCGGCGACAGTCTCAAGCAGGCGCTGCTGGAGCAGGCGCAGCTGACCTCGACGGTCGAGGCCGACGCCACCGGCCTCCTGCGGCTGTGGCGGCGGACAGCGGACGGCTTCATCGCACGCGAGGGCTTCGCTCTGACACCGTTGCCGTTCTTCGTCCTGGCCGCCGCCCAGGCGCTCAAGGCCCATCCCGTCATCAACGCCAGGATCGACACGGGCGGCGCGACCATCACGTACCACGACACCGAGAACGTGGGCATCACGGTCGACACGGACCAAGGGCCGGTGACTCCGGTGGTACGGGGCGCGGGCGATCTCACCGTCAGCGGCATCGCCCGCGCCGTCCACGACCTCACCCTCCACGCCCTAGCGGGCCGGCTCACGCCCGCCGACGTGGCCGGAGCCACCTTCGCGGTCTCCGACACCGGAGCGCGCGGCGCCCTCTTCGACACCCTCATCGTCCCGCCGCACCAGGTGGCGATCCTGGGCGTGGGCGCCGCCGTCAGACGGCCCGCGGTCGTACAGGACGGTGACGAGGAGTTCATCGGTGTCCGTGAGCTGGTCCACCTCTCGCTCTCCTACGACCACCGGTTGGTGGACGGAGCGGACGCCGCCCGCTACCTGACCGCCGTGAAGAAGATCGTCGAGGCCGCGGCGTTCGAGGACATACGCTGAGGCGGAGGCGGTGGCCACGGAGACTCCGGACCCGACCGCCGACGGTCCGGCACCGGGTGACCAGCGGCGCGGACGAGTTGTGAGGCCGAAGACCAGGGATCTACGCTCGCAGCCGGGGGTGTACATGAAAGGCAAGAATCCGGGCTCCCTGCACGGACGGCAGAGCGAACGCGCCGTGCTGGACCGGCATCTGGCCAAGGTGCGCGACGGGCACAGCGCGGTCCTCGTGCTGCGCGGCGAGGCCGGTATCGGCAAGTCCGCCCTGCTGGAGTACGTGGCCGAGACCGCCGAGGACTGCACCGTGGTACGCGCGGCGGGGGTCGAGGCCGAGATGGAGCTGGCCTTCGGAGGTCTGCACCAGCTGTGCGCACCGTTCCTCGATCGCCTCGGGCACCTCCCCGACCCGCAGCGGACGGCGCTGGAGACCGCCTTCGGGCTCAGCGCGGGCACTCCCCCGGACCGGTTCCTCGTGGGGCTGGCGGTCCTCAGCCTGCTCGCCGACGTCGCCGAGGAGACGCCGCTGATCTGCCTCGTCGACGACGTGCAGTGGCTCGACCGCGTCTCGGCCCAGATCGTCGGGTTCGTCGCACGGCGTCTGATGGCGGAGCGCGTGGGGCTGATCTTCGGCGTCCGCGAGGCGGACGGCGAACGCGCCCTGCAAGGGCTGCCCGAGCTCACCCTCGGGGGGCTGAGCGAGCCCGACGCCCGCGCGCTGCTGACCTCGGTGCTTCCCGGCCGGTTCGACGAGCCGGTCCGCAGCAGGATCCTCTCCGAGGCGCGCGGCAATCCGCTGGCCCTGCTGGAACTGCCCCGCAGCACCTCCGCGGCCGAACTGGCGGGCGGCTACGCCTCGCCGTCGACGGGTCCGCTCATCGGCAGGCTCGAGCACAACTTCAGCCTGCGCGTCGAGGAGCTGCCCACGCAGACGCGACGGCTGCTGCTGCTGGCGGCGGCCGAACCGGTCGGCGATGTCTCACTGCTCCGCCGTGCCGCCGGCATCATCGGTGTGTCCATGAGCGAGGCCTCCCCCGCGGTGGCCGCGAATCTGCTGGAGGTGCGCACCCGGGTCCAGTTCCGGCACCCTCTGGTGCGCTCGGCGGTCTACCGCATGGCGGCACCGGCCGAGCGCCGGGAGGCTCACCGGGCACTGGCCGAGGCCACGGACGCGCGGTCCGACCCCGACCGCCGCGCCTGGCACCTGGCCCGGGCCGCGGCGGAGCCCGACGAGGCCGTGGCGGACGAACTGGTCCGCTCGGCCGACCGCGCGCAGGCACGTGGCGGCATCGCCGCGTCGGCGGCCTTCCTGGAACGCGCGGCCGAGCTGACGCCCGATCCCGCCCGCCGCCGCGGCAGAGCGCTGGCGGCGGCCCGGGGCAAGTACCTGGCCGGAGCGTTCGACGCCGCGCTCGAGCTGCTGAACGTGGCCGAGATGGGCGCGCTCGACGATCTGCAACACGCCCGCGCCACGCTGCTGCGCGGGCAGATCACCTTCGGATCCCGTAGTGCCGGTGCCACGGTGCCGCTGCTGCTGACGGCGGCACGCGAATTCGAACCGCTCGACGCCGGCGTCGCGCGCGAGACCTACCGGGACGCGTTCTACGCGGCCCTCACCGCGGGCCGTGTGTCCGACGGCCCCGGCCTCGAGGAGGTCGCCCGGGCCGCACGCACCGCGCCCCCGACGGATCACCCCGGGCCCACCGATCTCTTCCTGGACGGCCTGGCCCTGGCCACCACGGACGGCTACGCGGCGGGCGCCCCACTTCTGCGCCGCGCGCTGAACACTCTGCGGTGCAACGGTTTCACGGTGGAGCAGTCGCTGGGCTGGCTCCCGTTCGCCTGCCGCATGGCCCACGGCGTGTGGGACTTCGACAGCTGGAGCACCCTGTCGGGCGAGCTCGTCCGTCTGGCACGGGAGACCGGAACCCTGTCCGTGCTGCCCTCGGCGCTCCTGCTGCGGCTGTCGAACCGGGTCTTCGCCGGTGATCTCGACGACGCGGACTCGCTCGCCGCGGAGGCGGTGACGATCGGCGAGGCCACCGGCAGCCATGTCCTCGCGCACTACGGGGCGTTGGTGATCGAGCCCTGGCGCGGCCGCGAGACCGAGACGCTGCGGGCGATCGGGACGATCACCGGCGACCGGACCCTCAGCGGTGAGGGAAAGGCCCTCACGGCCCCCCAGTGGGCGCTGGCCGTGCTGTACAACGGCCTCGGGCGGTACGAGGAGGCCTGTGCCGCCGCCGCCAAGGGCTGCGAGTACCCGCAGGAGCTGGGGCTCGCGCTCTCCTCCCTGGTGGAGCTGGTGGAGGCGGCTGCACGCAGCGGGCGCCGGGACCTCGCCGTCGAGGCCGCCGGCCGCCTGGCGACCATCTGCCAGGCCAGTGGCACGGCCTGGGCGACGGGCACCTCCGCGGCGGCGCGCGCCCTGATCAGTGACGGGGACACGGCCGACGCCCTGTACCGGGAGTCGATCGCCCGGCTGGAGAGCACCTCGGTGCGGACGGCGCTCGCACGTACCCGGCTGCTGTACGGCGAGTGGCTCAGCCGCGAGAACCGTCGCGCCGAGGCCCGGGACCAGCTGGCACGCGCCCACGAGATCCTCGACCGCGCCGGCGCGGAGGCCTTCGCCGAGCGCGCCCGCCGGGAGCTGGAGGCCGCCGGCGAGACCGTGCGCAGGCGCGCCACCGGCGCCGACGAAGCGCTCACGCCGCAGGAGGCCCAGATCGCCCGGCTGGCCGGCGAAGGGCTGACCAACCTCGAGATCGGCGCGCAGCTGTTCCTCAGCCCGCACACCATCGAGTGGCATCTGCGGAAGGTGTTCTCCAAGCTCGGGATCCGGTCCCGCAAACAGCTGGGCGCCGTGCTGCCGGGCAGGGCGGCGACCCCCGCCTGACGTCACGGGGCGACGCCGTCGGCCGGGTGCCGAACGCCTCTCGCGCCGTGCCGTCGTCGGGAGCCCGCGCGGGCCGCGGAGACACCTTGACCGCGCCGCGGTGTGCCCGCGGATCTCCTCTGCCATGACCGCTGGCGCCAGGCCGTCCATGGCCGGTCCCGTCGCGATCCGGTCCCCTCGAGGTCCCGTCGCGGTCCGATCCCGTGGCCCGTGGGCGTGCGAGGCCAGGGGGTGACTCCCCCGGAGTCCGTGGGCCCGGGGGTGACCGGCCCCCGGGCCCACGGGCCAGGGGGTGGGAGGCCCTGGCCACGTGGGTGGGAGGCCCTGGCCACGTGGCGGCCACGGTACGACCCCGGGGTGCCCCACGGTCCATCAGGGGCGCGGCAGTGCCCCTGCCGGCGCGACGTTGGTGTCGGCGGCGAGGGAAGCCGCCGATCCCCAGCCAGCAGAGGAACCCGTCGTGGACACATCTGTGATCGCAAACCGGCAGAGCCGGCAGCCGGTGATGGTGACCATCACCGCCGCGCCCGTCGAACTCGACGACGCGGCCTTCGTGTTCGGCCGAGTCCGGCCAGGACTGCTCAAGATCGCCAACCGGATCCTGCGAGATCCGGGCGAGGCCGAGGACGTCATCCAGGAGGCGTGGCTGCGCTGGCAGGGCACCGACCGCACGGTCGTCGCCGACCCCGGTGCGCTGCTCCGCACGACGACCGTCCGGCTCGCCATCAACGTGCTGCAGTCGGCGCGCCGACGCCGTGAGTCCAGTGCCACCCCCTGGCTGCCGGAGTCCACGGACACCGGGACGACACCGGAGGTTCTGGCCGAGCGCCGGGACTCGGTGGAGCATGCCGTGCTGCTGCTTCTGCAGACCCTGACCCCCAACCAGCGGGCGGCATACGTGCTGCGCGAGGCGTTCGGCTACTCCTACGCCCAGATCGGCGACCTGCTCCACCTGTCCGTGGGGAACGCGCGGCAGCAGGTCTCCCGCGCGCAGGACAGACTGAACAACCGGCGGCACCGGCAGCACGTGGACGCGGCCACCCACCGGCGGCTCGTTCAGGCGATCTTCACCGCCGCCCGCACCGGAGACCTCGGTCGCCTGGAGGACGTGCTGACCGGCCAGGAGGCGCCGTACTCCGGCGAGGGGACGGCCGTAGGCGACAGCGCGTCCTCCTACCGGGCCGCCGCATGACCGGGACGTCGCACGGGGACGTGGTGTGCGAGCTGCGCACCGGCCCCGCGGACGACCGTACGCCGTCCTGTGCGGCCGGCCGGTGGGACGCTCTCGACCGTCTCCACCGTCTGCTCCGGGGGACGGTGGAGCGGCGACTGCGCGAGGAGACCGCGTTCGGGGTGAGCGACGTCCAGGCCCTGCGCCACGCGGGGAGCGGGTTCGGCGCGGGCGCCCGCGCCGAACCCGTGCGGCTCGGCGAGGTCGCCGACGGGCTCGGTCTGAGTCAGTCCGCCACGAGCAGGCTGATGGCACGCCTGCGCGGGCAGGGCCTGATCGTCGCGAGCGCCGTCGACGACGACCGGCGCGTCGTGCGGATGCATCTGACCCCGGAGGGGCACGCCGCGCTGCGCCGTGCCACGGCCCGCTACGAACGGATCGTCCGCGACGCGGTCGCCGGTCTCGGCTCGCAGGACGTGGATCCCCTCCTGTGGCATTTCCTCACCGGCGACGGCGACGCCCGCGCGGTCAGCCGCTGAGGAAGTCGCGCACCGCCGCCGTGAACCGATCGGGGCGCTCGATGTGCCCGAGATGGCCCGTCTCCTCGAGAATCACCAGCCGGGCGCCGGGAAGGGCCTGGTGCAGCATGTGCGCCCATCGCGGCCCGCATATGAAGTCGTCCCCGCCGACCAGGACCAGGGCCGGGACGGTGAGCCGGGGCAGTTCCTCGCGGACGTCGAACGGGGGCTCCTCCCCCCAGGCGGGTGCGGCGAACATCCGCAGGGACGCCCGCCCCGCGGCGAACTTCTCCTCGCGGCCCCAGTAGTCGTGGAAGTAGGCGGGCGAGATGAGACGCAGCACCTTCGTCGCGCCCTCGTCGTCGGACCGGTCGACCCGTGTGGTGAGACCCGCGACGTAGGTGGCCACCTCCGGCCGCTCGTCGGCGTGCCGCCGGACGAAGCCCTCCATGTTGGACACGGCGGCCGCCCAGAACTCGTCTCCCGTCATCGGTGAGGTGTCGTACAGGACGAGCGACGCCAGGCGCTCGGGGTGGTCGAGAGCGTAGCGCTGCGCGACGAACCCGCCGTGTGAATGGCCCAGCAGGGCCACCTCGGCGAGGCCCAGGTGTTCGATCACCGCGTGCAGGAAGTGGGTGTAGGTGGCGAGGGTGTAGTCACGTGGGTCGGCCAGCCGGCCGGAATCGCCCGTGCCGACCGGCTCGAGGTAGACGACGGTCATGCCGCGCTCCAGTTCGGGCATGCGCAGGTACTCCCAGCCGATGCCCGGCCCTCCGGAGTGTGCGACGCACACCGGGCCGGTTCCGGCGACGTGGTAGCGCTGGTCGACGGCGGCCGTGCCGAACTGGACGACGAGGGTGTGGGTGCCCGGGGAGAGGGGGTCCCGGGGATCGGCGGCTGGGCTGGGAAGGGGCCTCGGGCCCTGTGTGGCGTTCACAACTCCCAGATGGTGCGACGACCAGGCGACCCGCTCAAGACATTGTGCTTGTTGTCACACTGTTTTTCACACCTTCGCTCTTCGCCATGGAATGTCACAGGACCTCCCTTCGGACGGTCAGCTACGTGAGAGGCATCCGCGACGAGTGAGGAGGCGCTGCCATGAGTTGGCGCGAGAGAGCGGCCTGCCGGGATGTCGACCCCGACCTGTTCTTCCCGATCGGCACCGCGGGTCTGGCGCTGGTCCAGATCGCCGAGGCGAAGGCCGTGTGCGCCCGGTGCCCCGTGCGGGACCAATGTCTGCGGTGGGCCGTGGACGTCGGGCAGGTCGAGGGCATCTGGGGCGGTACGACGGAGAGCGAGCGCCGCGCGAGGCGACGACGCTCGGCGCGCGAGGAGGCCGAGCGGATCGGCGCGGCGGCCTCCTGACCGCGTCCTTGTCGTTCCGGCGCCGATGCCCGGACCGTGCGCCGACCCACCAGTGCCGCGGGTCAGGGGGCGTGGACATGCTCCGCCCCCTGACCCGCACCGACATGGTGGCCCCCTGGACCGAGGTCCAGGGGGCCACCATGTGAACGGAGGTCAGCCGCGATCTTCCGGAGCGACGTAGTCGAAGGTCGGGCCCGCGGTAAGGCCCTCGCCGTCGGGCATCGACATCAGGCTCTGTGCCTGCCCCTTGAGCGCGTACATCGTGCCCACCGACACCCCGAGCATCGCGGGATTGCCGTTGAACGCCTGCTCCAGGAGCTGCAGCAGCTTGCCGTACGCGATGTTGAACGCCTCCTGCGCGATACGGATCGGGCTGCCCTCCGGATGGTCCTCCAGTCGCGGGTTGGGCCGCATCGGGCGCACCCCGGCGGGGTCGACGGTGAGCGCCTCTCCGGTGGGCCCTGTCTCCGGGGTGTCCCCCGGCTGGTAGCGCCGGCCCTGTGCGAGCTCCTGGAAGCGGTAGTAGTGCGAGACCGCCTTGGAATGCGGGTGGAACATGTCCATGTCCCCGTCCCAGACGTCGACGCGTGCCGCGCCCTCGCCCTGCTCCACGATCTCCTCCAGGGCGGAGAGCGCCGAGGCGAGGTCGGTGACCGGGCTCAGCCGCCCGCCGGTGTGCCCGAAGGGTCCCGCGGCCACCTGGCGGGCGGGATCACCGGTGAAGACCTCGTCCTCGCCGAGTTCGGCGCACAGGTGTCGCAGGCCCTTCTCGATCGCGTCGTAGAACTGACCGATGGTCAGGTAGGCGTCGCCCTCGGCCGGGTCGCCCGGGTGGGCGGGTTGTTCGAGGCGGAGGAACATGGTGACCGCCTCCTGACCGAACGGCAGCAGGGACAGCTGCATGGAGGGGTCGGCGTGCGGCATGGGCCGAGGATGCGGGGAAAGGATGCGCGGGGTGTCGACGCGAGGTCGTCCGCCGACCGCGTTGAGGAGGTTGGCCGCCAGCGCGAGGTGGATCATCTCCTCCACGAAGACGCTGCTGACCACTTCGGCGGCGTGGGCGTTCCGCTCGGGGTCGAGCGAGTAGAGGGCCGTGAGGTAGGGCGGCAGGGTGGCGTGCTCCAGCTCGATGGCCCACTGCAGGTGCTCGCGCAGGTCCTCCATCGTCGTGATCGGACGGAACCGGGTCTGGGTGGGGTCTTGATGATTCATGGGGGGGTCTCACCTGGGTTGTGTGCGTACGGTTCGGCCGCGGCCGCGGACCGACCTGTGGTCACCGGCATCGCTGCCGGCGGGGACCGCGCGGGGCGGTCGGTGTCGTGGCGCGGGGCCGGTCATGCGGCGTCCGCGCGGGAGAGGCGGACGGCGGAGATGTCGAAGCTGAGCCTGACCTTGTCGCTGATGAGGGCACCGCCGGTCTCCATGGACGTGTTCCAGCCGAGACCCCAGTCGGAGCGGCGCACCAGGGCGGTGCCGGAGAAGCCGACACGGTCCTCTCCGCTCTCGTCCCGCGCGGCGCCGTCGAAGGCGAGGTGGATGTGGAGAGGGAGTTCGACGTCCTTGATCCTGAGGTGGCCCGTGAGACGGAACTGGCCGTCTCCGCGGTCGGCGAGGCCGGCGGAGCGGAAGGCCATCAGCGGGTAGGTGGCGGCGTCGAGGAAGTCCGGACCCGCGAGATGGGCGTCCCGCTCGGGGCTGCCGGTGTCGATACTGCCGGTCTGGACACTCATGTAGGCCTCGGAGCGGCTGGGCTGGTACCCGTCCAGCTTGACCAGTCCCTCGAACGCGCCGAACCGCCCGCGCACGTTCGCGATCATGGCGTGCCGGAGGGAGAAGCCGAGGGTGCTGTGTGCCGGGTCGATGGTGTAGACACCGGTCAGCTGTGTGTACGGGACGACGGTCGACATAGATGGGTCCTTGCGGTCGCTGGTCACGACGATCAGTCGTTGCGAGCCGTCGCCGTGTGCCTGCCGATGAGGGAGGCGGACCGTGGCCGAAGGGCCGGGCAAGTCCGCAGAAGGACAGACAGGTGAGGGCCCGCGCCTGTGACACCGGGACCGCCGCCCGGATGAGCACGCCGCCGGGGGCGTCGCCCTGGCCCCGCGACGCGGGCGGACGCCCCAGCGTGCGGTCGGGAAACCGTGTCACACGATCTGCCCCTGTCCGGTCAGGAGTGCGTCGGTACGACCCGCCGGACGACAGCGGACCGCCCCCTTCCCGGGAGCCGTGGCGGGCATGAGCCGGAATCAGGGGTGGCACCGCCTTGTCGGGTGCTGTGCTGAGGGGTGATGCGGATGGACCGGGAGCTGGACGACGAGACGGTACCGATCGCGGAACTGCTCGACGAGCGGCGCCGGCTGCTCAACGTGGCGTACTGGATGCTGGGCCGGAGCCAGGACGCCGACGACGCCGTGGCGGAGACCTACCGACGCTGGTACGGCCTGCCCGACGACGACAGGATCCGCATCGCCGAGCCCCGGTCCTGGCTGGTGAAGACCGTCGGCGGCATCTGTCTGGGGCGTCTGGCGCCGACCGGACGGACGCAGCCGGGCACGATCGGCGCCGCGCCCCCTCAGGACCTGGACGAAGAGGTGAGCCAGGCCCTTCTCGAGGCGCTGGACACGCTGTCACCGGCCGAGCGGGCCGCATTCGTCCTCAACGACGTGTTCGGGATGGCCCCGGGGACGGTCGCCGCCATCGTCGGACAGACGGAGCAAGACTGCGGCGAGCTCGCCGCCCGGGCCCGGCACAGCCTTCGGACCAGGCGGGCACACCCCACGCCGCCGTGGCAGCACGACCGTGTGGTGCTGGCGGTCCGGCAGGCCTGCGCGGCGGAGAACCCCGCCCGCCTGATGTCACTCCTGGCACCGGACGCCACGGTGTTCTTCGACGGTGGCGGCAAGGTCAGAACCCTCACACGGCCCGTCCACGGTGCGCGGCGCGCCACCCACAGCCTCCTGACCCTTCTGGCCGGCCGCCCCCGCACCACGCTGCACTGCCGGTCCGTCAACGGCCGCACCGGGATCGTGGTGCGCTACGGCGACGAGGTCGCCGCGGTCATCAGCCTGGACGTCGCGGGCGACCACGTCGTGCAGATCTGGGCGGTCCTCAACCCCGACAAGCTCCGCTACTGGAACCGGGCGGCCACGCAGGAGACATGAGGGCGACGCGGGCGCCCCGCCGACGGCAGCCGACGGACAGTGGCAGGCATCTCGCCCGACAGGGGCCGTCCCCTTACCACCTTGCATCTTCCGGGTCCGGAACTCGTACGCTGTGACATACGATGCACCCACATACATCCCCGGGTCCGAGCCGAGCGGCACCGCAGCTGACCTCAGCGAGGCGCGGCACGGAGGGTTGAGGATGAGAGGAAGACATGGACTCGGCGACTCGCGCAACGCATGAGATCGAGGTCACCGCGGAGAGCCTCCAGGAGGACCTGGCCCGCCTGGAGATCCAGAAGCGGGCACTGGAGAGGGAACTGGCCGCCGTGGCCGCCCACCTCGACTCGGTCCAGCGCGCCCTGAGTGCCCTCACGGTCCTCATGGCCGAGCCGTCCGGCGGCCGCACCGCCGAGCAGCCCGAGCAGGCGAAGGCCGGCCCTCCGGCCGCCGCGCCCGCCCGCCCGGCCCGGAAGCAGTCCGCGCCGCGGCAGGCGGAGCCCAAGCAGAAGGAGAAGCCGGCGCCCTCCTCGCGTGCGGAGGCCGACGAACCGCGCGGCTACGGCGCGCTCACCGAGCAGATCCTGGAGTACTTCGCGCGCGCCGGTGACGCGGAGGTCCGCGCCCGCGACGTGGCGGCGGCGCTCGGCCGGGACACCGACTCCGGGAGCATCAACGCGGTGCGGAGCACGCTCGACCGTCTGGTCGGCACCTCCCGCGTGCGCCGGGCCGGGCGCGGTCTCTACCGCGCCCAGAAGCCCTGACCGGTTTTCTCCCTGCTCCGCGCACGCACCGTCACGCGGCTGCCTCGGGCGCCTGCTCGCGGGGGATCGCACAGGCGCCCGAGGCGCACACCCGCAGACGGTAGGCCGACGGGTGGGCGAGCGCTCCCGCACCAGCCACTAAGCATGTCACACAGTGTCGGAGTCGCTGTGAAGAGTGTATAGCACTCACATTGTCTTCGATTCCAACACCCCGGTACGCCCAGCGCCTCGCCTGCCCCCTCCCGTCCGGAGCAGCCGCCTCTTCACCTGAAAGCACCGGCAACTCGCCTTCCCGTGAGGGCCGTTATGCCCCTTGCACACAGCTCCGCCACAACACACGTGTGACGGATGCGGCTACTCTTTCCGTGGCCACTGCAAGAAACATGGCCCTATAGTCATCCGCGCATCGAGTTGTCGCCCGGGCTTCCCCCACGCGCGGCCTCGCCGCGTCGCACCTCGATGCCCGTGTTTCTTCCTCTTGAGGAGCATCCCCTTGCACAGAAGAAAGAAGGCCTTCGGCGTGCCCGTCGGCATCGCCGTGAGCGCGCTGGTGGTGGGCTCCCTGCTCACCCTGCCCGGCCATGCGCGGGCCGACGACCCGGGCGCGAGCGCGGACTCGCGCCAGGAAGCTCTGCTGGCCGCCGCCGAGGAGTTCGACATCCCGTCGAGCGTGCTGCTCGCCCTCTCCCACCAGGAGTCGGCCTGGGAGGGGCACGGCGCCCTGCCGAGCACCGACGGTGGTTACGGACCGATGAACCTCACGGACGTCAGCCCCGCCATGCTGGCGGGTGGCGCCGCGGGCGCGGCGGGCCGAGCCGACCTCGACTCCCTCGCCGCCGACCCCGCCCTGCACACGCTGGGCAAGGCGGCCGAGTTGACCGGATTGTCCGTCAAGTCCCTGCGTGAGGACGACACCGCGAACATCCGCGGGGGTGCCGCCCTGCTCGCCGCGTACGAGAAGGAGCTGGTCGGGTCGACCCCCGCGGACCCCTCCCAGTGGTACGGGGCGGTGGCCCGGTACAGCCAGGCCGGGCAGAAGGAGGTGGCCGCATCCTTCGCCGACCGCGTCTTCCGCACGATCCGCAGCGGCGCCTCGGCGACGACCCAGGACGGCCGGCGTGTACGTCTGGCCGCCGACCCTTCCGTCGATCCCGCCCGGGAGCAGATCGACTCCCTGCGCCTGAAGTCCTCGTCGTCGAGGGCCGCCACGGAATGCCCCACGACCGTCGACTGCACGTTCGTCGCCGGATCACCGGTCGGCCGTCAGGTCGCCGACCGGCCGGCCAACGGCGTCCGCGTCGACACGATCGTCATCCACGACCTGGAGTCCACCTACGACGCCGGCGTGACGGGTCTGGCCAACCCCACGAATCCCACCGCGACCCACTACGTGATGTCCTCGGCCGGCGCGGTCACCCAGATGGTGCCCACCAAGGACATCGCCTTCCACGCGGGGAACTACTCGACCAACCTGCACTCGATCGGCATCGAGCACGAGGGGTACGCCGTGCACGGCGCCGCCTGGTACACGGAGGCGCAGTACCAGGCCACGGCCGACCTGGTGAAATACCTGGCCGGACGTTTCGGCATTCCACTGGACCGGCAGCACGTCATCGGCCATGACAACGTTGCCGGACCCAACTCCGCCCTGGTCTCGGGGATGCACTGGGACCCGGGCCACGCCTGGGACTGGAACCACTTCATGAGCCTGCTCGGCGCCCCTGTCAGCGGTGTGTCCGAGGTGCCGCAGCCCGGCTCCGTCGTGTCGGTCAAGCCGTCGTTCGCGGACAACGTGCAGACCCTCCAGATCTGCCCCTCCGACGACCCGACGGGCCAGACGACCTCCTGCACGGAGCAGCGGCACCCGGCCAACTTCGTCTACCTGCACACCGCCCCGAGCGAGACGGCACCGCTCTTCGGCGACCAGGCGATCCACGGCACCGCGCCCGGCACCGACCGGGTGAACGACTGGGGCAGCACGGCCCAGGCCGGGCAGCAGTTCGTCGTCGCGGACGTCCAGGACGACTGGACCGCGATCTGGTTCAGCGGTGCGAAGGTGTGGTTCCACAACCCCGGCGGCGTCAACACCCGCACCAGCTACGGAGTGAAGATCATCAAGCCCGCGGGCACCACTTCCGTGTCCCTCTACGGCTCCAGCTACCCCGACAAGGCCGAGTACCCGGCCGGCCTGGGCGCCTCGACGCAGGCACCGCTGAGCATGTACGCCATACCGGGTGGACAGGCGTACGTGGCCACGCGTGGAGCGACCGCCACCGACGACTACTTCCCCTCCAGCGGGGCCGTCGTCATCGGAGGCAGGAAGATGTACACCATCCAGTACAACCACCGTGTCGCCCTCGTCTACGCGGACGACGTCACCGCGACCACGGCCGTCCACCACTGGGAGAACGACAGCGACTGAGCGGCACCGAGCGGTAGCCGGGCAGTACAGCGGGTCCTCATGCGAAGTGCCGGCAGGCACACGGCATGAGGACCCGCCCCGTCACAACCGCGGGGCGTCGTCGGTCAGTGGGGACATGAGCCATTCCCTCGCGTCGAAGACCGGCACCGACGAGCCGGTCACCGTCATCAAGAGCTACACCGTGCCGACGGACGAAGCAGACCACTTCACGCTCGTGTACCAGGAGAACGCCCGCATCATGGCGGCCCAGCCAGGTTTCGTCCGCTCCCGCCTGCACCGCCCCCTCGGCGAGGGCCCCAAGACCCGCTTCCTCCACATCGCGGAGTGGACGTCGGGGACCGCCCTCGACCGAGCCACCGACAATCCCGAGTGGCATGCCTCGCTGCGGCGCATGTTCGCCGATCCCGGCCTCCACATCACCTCGGAACCGGCGAGCTACCGCGTCGTCGTCGAACTCCACCCCTCCTGACGACGCGCCGTACGCCACGGTGCACGAGTCAGGGCCGCCGTCGTCACGACGGCGGCCCTCACACCGGGTGCGGTGTGCCTCAGGTGCGGGTCCAGCGCTGGTTGGAGCCGCCCGAGCAGGAGTAGAGCTGGATCCTGGCGCCGTTGCCGGTGCCGGCCGCGTCCAGGCAGCGGCCGGACTGGACGCCGACGATCGAACCGTCGGAGTTCAGGCGCCACTTCTGGTTGTCGCCGCCCCAGCAGCTGTAGATCTGGACCGGGGCGCCGTTGCCGGTGCCGGCGGCGTCCAGGCACTTGTCGCCGTAGACCCGGATCTCACCGGAGTCGGTCACGGCCCACTGCTGGTTGCTGTTGGAGTGGCAGTCGTACAGCTGGATCTGGGTGCCGTCGGTGGTGGAGGCGTTGGGGACGTCCAGGCAGCGGCCCGAGGCGACGCCCTTGATCTGGCCGCCGTCACCGGTCGGCGGGGGCGTGGTCGTGCCGCCGTTGAGCGCGTTCAGGACGGCGGAGTACGCGGCCTTCTTGCTGCCGTCGTTGTTGAACAGCAGCGGCGTGTCACTGGCGCGCCAGGAGTCGCTGTCGCGGACGCCCCAGACGGTGACGCCGAGGCAGCGGGAGACGGCCAGGCAGTCGTTGACCACGGCGGCGTACGTCGAGGACGAGGCGCCCTGGATGTCCAGTTCGGTGACGGCGACGTCGACGCCGAGGGCCGCGAAGTTCTGCAGGGTGGTGCGGAAGTTGCTGTTGTAGGGGCTGCCGCTGTTGAAGTGCGACTGGAAGCCGACGCAGTCGATCGGCACGCCGCGCGACTTGAAGTCCTTGACCATGTTGTACATGGCCTGGGTCTTCGCCCAGGTCCAGTTCTCGACGTTGTAGTCGTTGTAGCAGAGCTTGGCCGACGGGTCGGCGGCGCGCGCGGTGCGGAAGGCGACCTCGATCCAGTCGTTGCCGGTGCGCTGGAGGTTGGAGTCGCGGCGGGCGCCCGAACTGCCGTCGGCGAACGCCTCGTTCACGACGTCCCACTGGGCGATCTTGCCCTTGTAGTGGGCCATCACGCCGTTGATGTGGTCGATCATGGCCTGGCGCAGCGAGCTGCCGCTGAGACTCTGCATCCAGCCGGGCTGCTGGGAGTGCCAGGCGAGCGTGTGGCCGCGCACCTGCTTGCCGTTCTGCACGGCCCAGTTGTAGACGCGGTCGGCCGAACTGAAGTTGAACTGGCCCCGGTTCGGCTCGGTGGCGTCGATCTTCATCTCGTTCTCGGCGGTCACCGAGTTGAACTCGCGGTTCGCGATCGAGGTGTACGTCGAGTCGCCCAGCTTGCCCGAGGCGATGGCGACGCCGAAGTAGCGGCCGCTCTGCGCCGCCGCGGCGCCGAGGGTGCTCTCGGCGGCGTCCGCGTTCGTGGGCGGGACGAGTGCGGCCGTCAGCCCGAGGACGCCGGCGGCCAGCGCCAGCAGCGGGGTTCGGAGCTTCTGACGGACGGCGGCTCTGGGAAGGGCTTGGATGCCCATGGGGGGTGCCTCCTTAGCGGTTCTCACGGAACGACCGAAGAGCAGGGGAAACCGGGGGACGGACGTGCGGGGCGGGCGCCTGAGCGGCCTCGGGCCGGTCGGGCAGGGGTGGTCCACGGTGTGCCGTGCGGGGATCCGGTGGTGCGGCTCTGGGACAGCGAGACCGAGGCGGTTCGGTATTTCGCACCTCGGCCGGTTTCCCAGACAGATCATTGAGGGCTTGACAGTGAATCGTCAACCCGTGCGGCACTGATTTTTTCCGACTGCCTCACGAAAGTTTCGACAGCGGTTTTCCCGTCGGTCGCCGCGGTTGCCCACACACGGTCGACGGGCCTCGCCCCCATGACGGCGAGGTGCGGGCGGAGCTCACATACGCCCTGGTCAGGTGAGGCAACTCCCCTACTGGCGCGGGAGGTTCGGTGGCATGCGGCGATCTCGGCGCGCGGTCGCACCGAAGCCGTCAGGAACCCCTGACGCGGCAGCGTTTTGCAGCCAGATCGGCGAAAGACCTTGACCGCGGAGCTTCGCATTCCTAGCTTGTGGCGCCGGAGATCCTGGGCGCGCTCGAAAGTTTCGAAACGTTCACGCGCTCCTGTACGGCCACCGGCGGTTCGCCGGCGGTACCCCCACTCCCCCTCAAGGAGGCTCTCCGATGTGGCTACGCATCCCGCCCGCCGTGCGCCCGAGACGCCTGCTCGGCGTCCTGGCGCCCTTGTTGCTGCTGACGGCCTTCCTCGGCGCTCAGCCGGCCGCGGCCGCTACCGTCGACCCGAACGCCTGGTACGTGCTGGTCAACCGCAACAGCGGCAAGGCGCTCGACGTGTACAACCTGGCCACGAACGACGGCGCCCGGATCACGCAGTGGACGAGGAACGACCAGAGCCAGCAGCAGTGGCGCTTCATCGACTCCGGGAACGGCTCCTACCGCATCGCGTCACGCCACTCCGGGAAGGTGCTGGACGTCTACAACTGGTCGACCGCGAACGGCGGTTCGATCGTCCAGTGGTCCGACCTCAACGCCGCCAACCAGCAGTGGGCGCTGGCCGACAGCTCGGACGGCTACGTACGCCTCGTCTCGCGCCACAGCGGCAAGGCCCTCGAGGTCCAGGGCGCCTCCACCGCCGACGGCGCGAACATCGTCCAGTACGACGACTGGGGCGGGGCCAACCAGCAGTGGCGGCTCGTCAAGGTCGGCGCTGACGGCGGGGATCCCGGCGATCCCGACTCCTGCGACCTGCCGTCGAGCTACCGCTGGGACTCGACCGGCGCACTGGCCCAGCCCCGGCAGGGATGGGTCTCGCTGAAGGACTTCACCGTCGCCCCCTACAACGGCAAGCAGCTCGTCTACGCGACCACGCACGACACCGGGACCCGCTGGGGCTCGATGAACTTCTCTCCGTTCGGGTCCTGGTCGGAGATGGGCTCGGCGAGCCAGAACGCGATGAACAGCTCGACGGTGGCGCCCTCCCTCTTCTACTTCGCGCCGAAGAACATCTGGGTGCTGGCCTACCAGTGGGGCGGCACCGCCTTCTCCTACCGGACGTCGACGGACCCCACCAACCCGAACGGCTGGTCGTCCGAGCAGGTGCTCTTCTCCGGGAGCATCTCCGGCTCCGGCACGGGACCCATCGACCAGACGCTCATCGGTGACGGCACGAACATGTACCTGTTCTTCGCCGGCGACAACGGCAAGATCTACCGGGCGAGCATGCCGATCGGGAACTTCCCCGGCAGCTTCGGCTCGTCCTCGACCGTGGTCATGAGCGACACGACGAACAACCTGTTCGAGGCTCCGCAGGTGTACAAGCTGAAGGGCCAGAACCGCTACCTCATGATCGTCGAGGCGATCGGCTCACAGGGCCGGTACTTCCGGTCCTTCACCGCCACCAGTCTCAACGGTTCCTGGACCCCGCAGGCCGCCTCCGAGAGCAACCCCTTCGCCGGCAAGGCCAACAGCGGCGCCACCTGGACGAACGACATCAGCCACGGCGAGCTGCTGCGCACCAGCGCCGACCAGACGATGACCGTCGACCCCTGCAACCTGCAGCTGCTCTACCAGGGCCGCAGCCCGAACTCCGGAGGTGACTACGGCCTGCTGCCCTACCGCCCGGGCCTGCTGACCCTGCGGCGCTGAGAAGCCCTTCTCCGAGGGGGAGGCGGTGCGGCGGGGGCCGGGGGGGGGCGGGCCCCCCCCCCCCCCCCCCCCGGGGGGGGGGGGGGGGGCCCCCGGGCCCCCCGCCCGTGCCGAGGGAGGCGCCGCCCTCGACGGCGGCCAGCGCCGTGTGGAGCATGCCGGCGATCAGGTCCGCCGTGAGGGCGGGTTCGGGGGCGCCGAGCTCCCGGACCGCCGCGCGGAACGGCTCCACCTGGCGCAGGTGGAGCTCCACCAGGCGCTCCTGGCAGGCGGGCGGAAGCCCCGCGTTCATGAGCGCGGCGGCGGGCCGGTGGGCGCCTTCGGCGCCGAGGCGCAGGCTCTCCCGGAAGAACGCCTCGACCCGTTCCAGCGGGCCCTCCGCGTCGGCCAGGGCGCGCCCGAGCGCCTCGTCGGAGCGCCGGAACGCCTCCTCGGTGACGGTGGCCAGCAGGGCCGCCGATGAGTCGAAGTACTGGTACACGCTGGAGCGGGCGAGGCCGGCCCGGGCGCCGACGGCCGCCGGGGTGACGGCCGCGGCGCCCTCGTGCACCAGGATGTCGATCGCCGCCCCGATCAGCGCCTCGCGCTGCTGCGCGCGGTGTTCGGCGACGGAGGAGGCGTTGATCTTCGGCATACGGGCTGGGCTCCTGGGTGACGGACGGGACCGGGGCCGGGCGCCGGCCCGCCGTCCACGTCAGGACAGCCGGCCGTCGACCATCTCGTACACCCGGTCGGCGGCGTCCATTATCGCCGTGTCGTGGGTGACCATGACCGTCGCGGTGCCGTGCCGGTGGGTCTGCTCGGCGATCAGCCGTACCGCCTCCGCCGATCGCTCGCGGTCCAGGGCCGAGGTGGGCTCGTCGACCAGCAGGACGGCGGGCGAGGTCATCAGGGCGCGGGCGAGCCCCGCGCGCTGGCGTTCGCCGCCGGACAGCTGGTGCGGGCGGGAGCCGGCGCGGTGTGCGAGGCCGACCGCCTCGATGAGTTCGCCGGCCCGGGTCCGGCCCGCCGCGCCGAGGCGTCCGTCGATGTGCAGGGGCAGCAGGAGCTGTTCCCGGACGGTCAGGGACGCGAGCAGGTTCGACTGCTGGAAGACGAAGCCGATGTGGCGCCGGCGGGCGGCCGTGCGGTCCTTGTCCGACAGGGCGGTCAGCTCGGTGCCGGCGATGTGGACCGTGCCCGAGGTGGGCCGCTGGAGTCCTCCGGCGACGGCGAGCAGGCTGGACTTGCCGGACCCCGAGGGGCCGACCACGGCGACGAACTCGCCGGGGGCGACGGTGAGTTCGACGTGGTCGAGGGCGGTGACGGCGGTGTCGCCGTCACCGAGGGTCAGGCTGACGTCCCGCAGCCGCAGTCCGCCGGAGCCGGTGGTGTCCTGGGCGGCCGGATCGTCGGTGCTGGTGGTGGTCATCGGGTGGCTCCCAGGGCGGTCAGGGGGTCGACGGCGGTGATGCGGCGGACGGCGACGACGGCGCCGATGGTTCCGAGGCCGATGAGCAGGCCGGCGGACGTGGCGATGGCCGGGGCGGACAGGGAGAACGGGGCCTTGCCGATCATCGCGCTGCCGAGGGCGAGGCCGACCGCGGTGCCGACGGCCGTGGCGGTGACGAGGACGGCGACGACCTGGGCGAGGGCGTCGCGCAGGATGTAGCGGGTGGGGGCGCCGAGCGCCTTCAGCAGGGCGATCTCGGGCTTGCGCTGCACGGTCCACACGGTGAAGAAGGCGCCGACGACGAGGGCGGAGATGGCGTACAGGAAGCCCTTGATCAGGGCCATGGTGCTGGACTCCGCCGTGTAGCCGGGGGACGCGCCGTAGCTGGTCTCCTTGCTGTCGGCGCGGGTGCCCGTGGCCTTCTCGACGGCGGTGACGCCGGCGCCGTCCTCCAGGGTCAGGGCGACGGCGGTGGCCTGCCGGAGCGCGGCCTCGGGCAGCTCGCCCGGCAGCCCGTAGTGCAGGTGGCGCCAGGTGTCGAGGTCGGCGTAGGCGACGCCGATGTGGCCGTACGAGACGGGGTCGTCGACCAGGCCGACCACCTTCAGCCGGACCTCGCTCTTGTCGGCGGTCAGGACGTCACCGACGCGCACGCCGAGGTCGGCGATCTCCTGGGTGATGACGATGCCGCCGCCCGCGTCCTCGATGCCCTCGCCCTCGGTCGGTTTCGGAGCCAGGGGCGAGTCGGGTGCCATGCCGAAGACGGCGAGGTTGACCTGCTCGCCCTTCTCGGCGCCCTCGGTCACCTGGGCGTTGGTGAGGGTGTTGCCGAACGGCTCGGCCCTGTTCACCCCGGGCGCCTTCGACCACGCCTCCCAGTCCTCCTGCTCCACGGTGGACCGGGAGAACTGCTCGCTGGTCGCCTCCTCGTCGAAGGCGATGTGGGTCACGGGCAGCGCGCGCAGCCCGGAGATGCCGGCGTCGGCCAGTCCGGAGGCGAGCCCGGAGAGGAGGACGCCGAGGACGGCGATGAGGGCGACGACGGCGCCCATGAGGACGAAGCGGCCGCGGGCGAAGCGCAGATCGCGTAGGGCGAGGAACACGGGGACTCCGGACGAGGAGGACGGGTTGACGTCGCGGGTGCAGGAACTTTACTCGCACTTGACGACGTGACTGTCGGCATCCTAGCCGATGTTGCCGACGCCCCTGTCGGGATGTGGGTAGCGCCCCTGTCGGGACGCGGGGAGGTTCGCCTACGAGGCCGCCCCGCGCGGGAGTCGAGGTGCCGGGGAAGCGGGGGAACGAAGGCGCGACGGACCGGCCCGACGGCGGGCGCCGCAGGGTGCCCCAGCGCCGGCGGAGCCGTCGGGGTCGGACCGTGCGGTGCGGCGGACGTCAGTCCCTCCGGCCGCCGTCAGGCGCTCTGCGCCTGCTCCCGGAGCCGGGTGGAGATCAGCGACTCGAGCGCGTCGGCCGCGAGCCCGGCGTACCGGTCGAAGTCGGTGTCGTCGCCGGCGGCCGCGGCCGCGCGGAAGCCGTCGGTGAGCGCACGGCCCATGACGGCGATGTCGTGCGCGAGCTCCGCCGCCACCTCGTCCGGCACCCCCTGGAGGGAGGAGCGCAAGCGGGACGCCATGAACGCGAACATCTCCTTGCGGATCGCGAGATAACGCTGCCGGGCGAGGTTGTCCTCCAGGCGGCGCTCGAAGGCGAAGACGAGCCCGATGCTCCAGAAGGCGGCGGCCGGGTCGGCGAGGCCCCCGGACGCCGCCGCCGAGCCGCTGATCGTGCGGCGCAGCAGTTCCCGCAGGTCACCGACGGACTCGTGGGTCTTCCGCCAGACGTCGAAGCAGTAGTCGAGCAGCTCGACGAAGAGCTGTTCCTTGTTCTGGAAGTGCCAGTAGACGGAGCCGATCGGCAGGCCGGAGACGCGGGCGACGTCGGCCATGGTCGTCCCCTCGTACCCGGCCTCGACCGCACGGGCGAGCACGGCCCCGAGGATCGCCTGCTTCGACACCTCGGACGCCCGGTGCGTCTTGCGCCTCGTGGCCATCGGCCCCCCTCACCGCTCTCGGACTGCAGTTCTACCAAATCCACGCCGACTCTTGACACCGCCCGCCGACGCTCGTCATCGTAATGACGATTCTAGAACGTAACTTCTAGTCTTCGTCGATGGAACGCGACTCGGTGCGCGGTCCACCTCATCCCTGCGGGCCGCCGCGAAGGCGCGGGTCCGCTCTGTCCCGGAACAGGGAGCACCTCATGAGGATCACCGACCACATTCCGCAGGAGAGAATGAGCGGTCTGCAGGTCCGCGCCATCGTCATCGCGATCGCCCTGGTCGTGCTCGACGGCTACGACGTCTCGCTGACCTCGTTCTCCGCCCCGTACATCGAGAGGGGCTTCGGCGTCTCCAAGGCCGAGCTCGGACTCGTGATGTCCGGCGCCCTGATCGGCATGCTCGTGGGGTCGATCATCGTCGCGCCGCTCGCCGACCGGTTCGGCAGACGCAGAATGGGGGTCATGGCGACCGTGACGATCGCGGCCGGCATGTTCATCGGCCCGTTCGCGTCGCAGGACACCGGGACCTGGCCCCTGGTCGTCAGCCGTATCGTCACCGGCGTCGGGGTCGGCTGCCTGGTGGCCGTGGTCGGCGTCATCCTCTCCGAGTACACGGGCAAGCGGGTGTACGCCCTGGTCATGGCCGTCTACGCCGCCGCGATCAACATCGGCGGACTGCTCGGCTCCATGATCGTCGGGCCGATGCTGGACTCGCGCGGCTGGCAGTTCGGCTGGTGGATCGGCTTCGCGCTGAGCGCGGTCGCCGCGGTCGCCACGTATGCCCTGCTGCCCGAGTCGCTCGTCTGGCTCTCCGAAGGCCGTCGCGCGGACTCGCTCCAGCGGCTGAACGCACTCCTGGCCAAGATGCGCCGCCCGGCGCTCACCGCGCTCCCGGAGACGGACTCGACGGGCGTCCGGGCGAAGGGCACCCTGCGCACCGTGTTCACCGGCCGGACCGGGTTCTACACGCTGCTGATGAGCGTCGGCTACGTCGCCTACATGCTCAGCTTCTACTTCATGACGAACTGGGCGCCCAGCAGCGTGGCGTCCGCCAACGACAACCCGGCGCTGGCCCCGCAGCTCGTCACCGCCTTCAGCATCGGCGGCATCCTCGGCAACGTCCTCTTCGGGTTCCTCGGCGGCCGGATCAACATCCGCTTCCTCGCCCCGGTCTTCCTGGTCCTGGCCACCGTCACCCTGTCGCTGTTCGGCATCGTGGGTTCGGGCATGCCGACCGCCTGGTGGACCCTGTTCCTCGCCTCCTTCTTCGTCTGCTCGGGCACCGCCGCCTTCTACGCGATCGTCCCGACGCTCTACCCGACCCTGGCCCGTTCGACCGGCTTCGGCGTCGTCATCGGCATAGGCCGGTTCGGAGGCATCGCGGCGCCGGTCGTCGGCGGCGCCGCCTTCGACGCGGACATGGGGATGGGCACGGCCTTCACGGTCTTCTCGCTGCCGATGCTCCTCGCCGGCGCCAGCATCCTCGTCCTCCACCTGACCCGGCGCCGCACCGAGACGTCGCCCGAGGCCCGGCCCGAGCCCGCACTCTCCGGTACGTCCGCGTAACGGCCGTCCACCCCCCGTCCGAGAAAGGAACCGTTCCATGCCGCTGGCCGTCGCCGCGCTCTCCCACGCGCCGTCCTTCGGCAACGTCGACCCCGGAGGGGAGACGTTCGCCGAGATCAATGCCGCCATCGACGAGGTCAGGGAGTTCGTCGCGGCGTACGACCCCGATCTGGTCGTGGTGTTCGGCCCCGACCACTTCAACGGGCAGCTCTACTCGCTCATCACCCCCTGGGCGATCGGCGCCGTCGCCGAGGGCATCGGGGACTACGGCACCACCGCGGGGCCGCTCCCCGTCGACGCCGACGCCGCCCGGGACCTGCACGCCGCCGTCCTGGCCGAGGGCGTCGACATCGGCCGCAGCGAGCGGATGACGGTCGACCACGGGGTGGTGCAGCCGCTCGACTTCGTGTTCGGCAAGGACTTCACCCAGCCGATCGTGCCGGTGTTCGTGAACGCGATCGGCCTGCCCCTCACCCCCATGCGGCGGGTGCGTCTCATGGGCGAGGCGTTCGGCCGCGCCGCCCGGACGCTGGACCGGAAGGTGCTGTTCCTCGCCTCGGGCGGCATCTCCCACAACCCGCCGATCCCTCGCTGGGACGGCGCGCCCGGCACCGTGCAGGAACGTTTGGTCGCCTACGCGCCCTCGCCCGAGGAGCGGCGGGAACGCGAGCGGACGATCGTCAGGGGCATCCAGGCGATCGCCGACGGCAAGGCCCCCAGCGACCCGCTGAACGAGGAGTGGGACAAGCTCGTCCTCGACGCGTTCCGCTCCGGTGACCTCGGCGAGGTCGACGGCTGGGAGAACGGCTGGTTCATGGCGGAGGGCGGCTCCGCCGCGCACGAGATGCGCAGCTGGATCGCGGCGTACGCGGCACTGTCGACCGCCGGGCCCTACCGCTTCGCCGTCGACCGCTACTGGGCGGTCGAGAAGTGGGGCGCCGGCTTCGCCGTGCAGGCGGCGGTGACCGCATGAGCAGGAGGCAGAACGCGCGTCTCGCCACCCTGTGGGAGGAGATCGCGGACCTGGAGCACGCACTGCGGTACGTGGACGCGGGCGGCTACCGCACCCGGGTCCTCGACATCGCCGGGCCGTCCCCGGACGCGCAGACGGTCGTGCTGGCCAGCGGCACCAGCGGTCACATCGAGGCGTGGACGCAGAACGTACGGGCGTTCGCCGAGGCCGGTTTCCGGGTGGTCGGCTACGACTACCCGGGCCACGGATACACCTCGCTCGCCGGTCATCCGCTGGAGATCCGCGACTACGAGGAGCACCTGCTCGCCCTGCTCGACGCGCTGGCGCTGGACCGCGTGCACCTGGCCGGTGAGTCCCTCGGCGGCTGGCTGGCGCTGAAGTTCGCGCCGAAGCACCCCGAGCGCCTGCGCACCGTGATCCTGTCCGCGCCCGGCGGCCGGGTCGTCGGCGAACCCCGGCTGGACCGGACGCAGTCGGTGAGCGCCCGGGCGGTGAGCGAACCGACCTTCGAGAACGTGCGCGAGCGCCTCCAGGTCGTGATCCACGACCCCGGGAACATCACCGACGAACTGGTCCGGGTCCGCCAGGCCGTCTACTCGCGCGACGGGTTCAGCATGGCCGACGTGTCCGCCCTGCGGGAGCCCGAGCGGCGGTGGCGCAACCGTGTGACGGACGAGGACTTCGCGGCCGTCCCCGTCCCCGCGCTGATGGTGTGGACCGACCACGAGCCGACCGGCGACGAGGCCGAGGGTGCCCGCCTGTGCGGGCTGATCCCCGACGGCGAGTACCTGCTGGTGCGCGGCGCCGCGCACTGGCCGCAGTGGGAAGGGGCCGCGGAGTTCAACGCCGCGGCGGTCGCCTTCCTCCAGAAGCATGCCTGACGAAAGGACCGGAGTGAGCGTCACCCGGGAGACCATCAGCGAGATCGCCCGCGAGCTGTTCGAGGCGAAGCGCGGCGTGTACACCGTGCCGTACGTGAGCCCCCGGCTTCCGGAGCGCGACCTCGACGCGGCCTACGCGATCTCCGCCGAGTTCGCCGCCCTGCGCGAACGCGAGCTGGGGGTGAAGCGGGTCGGCCGCAAGGTCGGCCTGACCAACCCGCTCGTGCAGCGGCGCGTCGGCATCGACGAGCCCGACTACGGGATCATCCACGACGACATGGTGCACCCCTCGGGGACGCGTCTGCCGCTGTCCGCGTACAACCGGCTGCTCATCGAGGCCGAGGTCGCGTTCGTCCTGAAGGACGACGTGCTCGACGCGTCCCGCGAGACCGTCGAGGCCGCGATCGACTACGTGACCCCGGCGTTCGAGGTCGTCGACTTCCGCTACGGCGGCTCGGTCGGGCAGATCGTCGACACCATCGCGGACAACGCGGGGTGCAGCGGAGTCGTCCTCGGCGAGGAGCGCCACCCGTACGGCGAAGTCGACCTGCGGGACGTGGAGATGGTCATCACGGGCGGCGGCACCGAGATCACCCGCGGGGTCGGCGGCAATGTGCTGGGCGACCCGGTCAACGCGGTGATCTGGCTCGCCGCGACCGCGATCCGCACGGGCGAACCGCTGCGCGCCGGCGAGGTGCTGCTGTCGGGGTCCATCGGCTACATCGAGCCGTGGCCCGCCGACGTCGAGTGCGTCGCCACCATCACCGGGCTGGGTCGCGTGGTCGCGACCGCGGATGCGAAAGGCTGAACATGACCGACTACCGCCCCGTCGACGCGGTCACCCGCGTCGAGATCGAGCAGCTCATCGCGGAGATGCTCTACCGCCTGGACCACAACCGGGCGGACACCACCTGGGAGTTGTACACGGAGGACGGCGTCTCCGTCGGCCCCATGGGCGACATGGACCGCGAGGCCATGAAGGCGTGGGGTGCCAGGCGCGCCCAGCAGACGGACGTCGTCGGCCGGCACTTCATCGGCGGTGTCCGGCTGGTGCGGGACGGGGACGAGGTCGAGGGAACGGTGCAGTACCTCACCTTCCGTGACACCAACGAGCCGCAGACCCAGCCCGCTTCGGTCGGTGAGTTCCGCGAGCGCTACCGCAAGGTGGACGGCCGCTGGCTGTTCGCCCGCCGGGAGATCGTGCCGGTCTTCGGAGGCCGCGCGGCGGCGGCGCACGCGGCACGCGTGGCCGGACAGGAAGGGCCGGCGCGGTGAAGCGGGAAGCCCTCGGCGGCCGGAACCCGGTCCTGTACCACCAGACGGTGCCCGCCTTCTCGCTCCCGGAGTGGGCGCTGGCCGCCGGCTACGACGGCGTGATCCTCGACCTCCAGCACGGCGAGCTGGGACTGGAGGCGGCCTGCGGCATCCTGCGCTCGATGCCGCGGGAGAACGCGTACGCGTACGCGCGGGTGGGCTCGCTCGACGCCGCCCCGATCCTGCGGCTCCTCGACAGCGGGGCCCGCGGGATCGTCGCGCCCACCGTCGAGTCCCGCTCGCAGGCGGAGGCACTTGTCGCCGCCACCAAGTACCCGCCGGTCGGCGGCCGCAGCCTCGGGCCGTCCCGGCCCGCGCTCTACGCGGGCGACTCGTACACCGCCGCCGGCAACCTGGCCGTGTCGGCCGTCGCCCAGATCGAGACGGTGGCGGGCGTCGAGCACGCCGAGGACATCGTCTCGACGCCGGGCCTGGACTCGGTCTACGTCGGCCCCGCCGACCTGGCCGTCTCCTACGGTCTGCCCGGACGCGGCGACTGGGAGGACGGCCCCGTGCGCGAGGCCGTCGCCCACCTGCGGGAGGTGACCGCCGCGCACGGCGTCACCCTCGGCATCTACTCCGGCCGGCCCGAGTACGCGGCCGGCCTGTTCGCCGACGGCCTCGTCGACTACGTGGGCCTCGGCATCGATCTCGTCCTGCTGAACCGCGCGTTCGGCGACACCATCGCCGGGCTGGGCCCGGCACGATCCGCACGGAGCACCACATGAAGAAGGCCTGCGACGTCCTCGTCGTCGGGGCGGGACCGGTCGGCCTGACCCTGGCCAACCTGCTCGGGCAGCAGGGCATCGACGTCCTCGTCGTCGAGCGGGAGCACGAACTGGTCGACTACCCGCGTGCCGTGGGCATAGACGACGAGGCGCTGCGCGCGATGCAGACCGCCGGCCTGGTCGAGGACGTGCTGCCGCACACCATCCCGGACCAGAAGATCTACATGATCAACGGTGCCGGGGCGATCCTCTCCGAAGTCAACCCGACGACACGGGAGTTCGGCTGGCCGCGCCGCAACGGCTTCGTCCAGCCGCTGGTCGACCGGGTGCTGCTCGCCGGTCTCGACCGCTTCCCCGACACCGCCGTCCACTTCGGCACCGAGGTCGTGGACCTCACCGAGGACGCCGGCGGCGTGGTCGCCGCGCTCGCGGACGGCGGGACGGTGCGCGCCCGGTACGTCGTCGCCGCCGAGGGCGGGTCCTCCCCCACCCGCAAGCGCCTCGGCATCTCCTTCGAGGGAGAGACCCGGCCGACCGACGGCATCGTGATCGACGTCGCCAACGACCCGATCGGCACGCCCCACGCCGTCTTCGGCGGGGACCCTGCCCGCAGCTACGCCTCCATCGCGCTGCCGCACGGCATCCGGCGCTGGGAGTTCACCCTGTTCGAGCACGAGGGCGAGGCCGACGTCGAGGACGACGCGTTCGTCTTCGGCCTGCTCGCGCCCCATGTCCCGGACCCGTCGAGGCTGGACATCATCCGCCGCCGCGTCTACCGCCACCACGCCCGTGTCGCGGGCCGGTTCCGGCACGGGCGGATCTTCCTCGCCGGTGACGCCGCCCATGTCATGCCCGTCGTCGGCGGGCAGGGGTGGAACTCGGGCATCCGGGACGCGTTCAACCTCGGCTGGAAGCTCGCTGCCGTCGTCAAGGGGCTGGCGGACGACGCGCTGCTGGACACCTACGAGACCGAACGGCTCGGCCATGTCACGCAGATGGTCGCCGTCTCCCTCCAGATGGCGAAGGAGATGACCGACCACGACCCGGAGAAGGCCGCCGAGCGCGACCGGATCGCCGCCTCCCGCACCGCCGAGGAGCGGGAGGCCCAGAAGCGGCAGGCGTTCAAGCCGCAGCCGAAGTTCGACCGCGGTGTGGTGGTGCACACCCCGCTGCCGGTGTCCAAGTCGCTGCCGGTCCGCGACGTGCCCCGGCTCGCGGGTTCGATCTTCCCCCAGCCGACCGCCACCGACGCCGACGGCGTCGAGATGCTGCTGGACGACGCGACCGGTCAGGGCTGGCGCGTCCTCACCTGGAACAACGATCCGACGGCGTTCCTGTCGGCGGCGAGCCGCGCCGCGCTGGACCGGTTCGGCGCACGTCTCGTGCAGGTGGTACCGAAGGCGCAGTTGCCGTGGGCGGGCAAGCGGGCCACGGCCGGTGTCACCGTCGTCGGCGACCTCGGCGGCGAGGCGAGCCTGCAGGCGTGGTTCGACGCGCGGCCGGTGGGCGCGGTGGTCCTCCGCCCCGACCATGTGATCGCCGCCGAGTGCCTGACGCAGGAACTCGACGACGTCGTGACGCGCGTCCTGGAGGCCGCCTGCGCCGTGTGACGCGGTGCGGGCAGGGCATCGGGGACACCGGGGACATCGACGGGACCGGAGAGGGCCGTGCCGTGCGGCTGCTTCGGTCCCGCACCGGCCCGTTGCTAGTAGCGCCGTTCTAGAATGGGCACGCTGGTGACACGGTACGCATGACGGACGGCGACAGGGTGGCGGCATGACGCGCGGCGCACGGCGGGGCGAGGGCACCAGGGGCACGCGGCAGGCGCGCTCGGACCGGAGCCGGGAGCACATCCTGCTGGCGGCCCTGGACCTGGCGCTGGAGCACGGCTACCAGGGCACGACCATGGCAGCGGTCAGCGCGTCGTCCGGTCTGCCGATCGGCTCGGTCTACTGGCACTTCAAGAGCAAGGAGCAGCTCTTCGTCGCTCTGCTGGAGCACTGCTACGACGCCTGGATGGAGCTGCACTCCGGTCCGGAGGGGCTGCGCCGCAAGCTGTCCCGCGGCATCGCCGGCCTGTCCGGCGCCGACCCCGAGCAGTACACGAAGGAGGAGGCACTGCTCAAGGCCGCGGCGATCTGGGCACTGAGCAGGCAGCTGGGCGGCCTGGGCGAGGACAACGAGGTCCGCGCTGCGTACCTGCGGATGCGGGTGGAGATGTTCAAGGTGGACGTCGAGCGGATCACCGAGTCCGTCCCCGCCGACGTCGTCGAGCGCTTCCCGGACCTGCCCACCAGGCTCACCGTGCTGAGCCTGGCCCTGACCGACGGCTTCTACGTCCACGCCAACTCCGACGTGCACCTGGAGCTGGACTTCGCCGAGTACGCGGACATGGCCGCGCGGGCCCTGGAGGGCCTGGTCGACGACTACGCCCGCCAGGCCGCCGGGGAACGCGCGTAGTCACACGCCGCGGGTGAGTCCGCCGTCGACGCGCAGGTTCTGCCCGGTGGTGTAGGTGGCGTCGCAGGCCACGAAGGCCACGGTCCGGGCCACCTCCTCGAAGGCGGCGGCCCGGCCGAGGGGGATCGCGGAGGTCCACGCGTCCGGAACGGTCTCCGGGTCGGCGACGGTGTACCCCGGCAGCACGTTGTTGATCCGGATGCCGTCCGCCGCCACCTCGTCGGCCCAGAGCTTGGTCCAGGTCGTCATCGCGGCCCGGGCCACCATCGAGGTGGGGAAGCGGGGCGAGGGCTCGGCAGGACTGGCCGAGGAGATGTTGACGATGCTGCCGCCGCCCTGGGCGCGCATCGGGGCCAGGGCGGCCCGGCAGGCCCGCACCACGTTGTAGAAGTACAGGTCGAAGCCGGTGGCCCAGTCTTCGTCGGTCAGTTCCTGGAGCTTGCCCTTCGGGCCGTGGCCGGCGCTGTTGACCAGCACGTCCAGCCGTCCCCAGGCGGAGACGACCCGCTCGACGGCCTCCTCGACGACGCCGGCCCGGGTGTAGTCGCCGCGGACGGCGAGGCCGCCTAGCTCCTCGGCCAGCGCGGCCGCCCCCTCGCCGCGCGCCAGCACCGCCACCCGGTGGCCGCGCGCCGCCAGTTCGCGGGCCGACGCGGCGCCGATGCCGCTGCTTCCGGCGATCACGAGGGCCGTGGGAGGTGTTGCGGTCATGGTGCGCCACTCCTGATACGGAGCCGTATCAGAACGACCCCTCTAGAATTCTCATTCCATTCGAACGTAACCGGCGTCCACGCCGACCGTCAACCGGGGAGAGCCGTCCGCGCGGCGCCCTCCGGGACCCGAACCTCGGGACCGCGATGAAGTCCGGCGTGAATTCCCGCACTTGATCACTTCGATCACCACGGTGTGTGAAGCTGTCCCCATGGAATCCTCGGAATCTTCGCCTGCCGACATCGTGGCCAGGCTGCAGACCGATCGCCCGCACTCGGCGCGGGTGTGGAACTACCTGCTCGGCGGGAAGGACAACTACCCCGTCGACAGCGAGGTCGGGGACGTCATCCTGTCGACGTTCCCGGAGTTCGCCGCCGTCGCCCGGCTGCAGCGGCGGTTCCTCGCGCGCGCCGTGCGCTTCCTGGTGCGGGAGGCCGGCATCCGGCAGTTCCTGGACATCGGGACGGGCCTGCCCACCGCGGACAACACGCACGAGCTGGCCCAGCGCATCGCGCCCGAGAGCCGCATCGTGTACGTGGACAACGACCCGCTCGTGCTGGTGCACGCCGAGGCGCTGCTCACCAGCAGCGACGAGGGGGCCTGCGCCTACGTCGACGCGGACGTCCGCGACCCCGAGCGGATCCTGGCCCAGGCGGCCAAGACGCTCGACTTCAGCCGCCCGGTCGCCCTCACCCTGCTGGGCATCATGGGGCAGATCTCGGACGAGGACAGGCCGGGCGAGCTGGTGAGCGCCCTGCTGGCCGGGCTGCCCGCGGGCAGCTGGCTGGCGCTGAGCGACGGCACGAACACCAACGAGGCGCTGAACACGGCGGTCGCGGCGTACAACCAGCAGTCGGCGAACACCTACCACCTCCGGTCGCCGCAGGAGATCGCCTCCTACTTCGGCGGTCTGGACCTGGTCGAGCCCGGGGTCGTCGCCACGGCCTCCTGGCGCCCGGACCCCGACGCCCCCGACACGGACGCGCCCGACGTCTCCGTCGCCGGGGTCGCGGCCAAGAACTGACCGGACGGGCAGCAAGTCCGAAAGAAGGGGGGCGCCGGCCACAGGCCGGCGCCCCCCTTCGCTCTTCTCTACGGCGGGATCAGCCGCCGCTCTTCCGGCGGAACGAGCGCTGGCTGGCGGCCGGGCCATGGGCCGACCGCACCTTCGACGCGTTCGCGTGCCCGGCGGCCTCGGCCGCGTCGGCCTGCGCACCGTGCTTGCGCGCCAGAGCCTCACGGAACTTGCGCTTCAGGTCGTAGGCGCCGCCGTCGTCCGGCGTCAGCGACGACGTCTCGGCGTCGGCCGGTTCCGAACCTTCCGTGGCGGGCTGCTCTGCGGTCATGGTGACCTCCTGGGTTCGGGGGGACGGGCGAGCCCAGCTTGTCATGCCTGGACACCGCGAAGGACGCTCGCACGGCCAGACAAGGGAATACGCCGTCATTCCGGCCATGCATCAGGGGCGTTCAGGTCACCGAGTGCGACGGCACTTCCGGTCCGGCGGGCCGGAGGGAAGCGGCCTCCCCGAACTGTCACGCGCCGGGCCGTCCCGGCGCTCCAGACGGGCCAGTACTCCACCGCAGGCATCAGCGGCGACCTGGCCGACCGGAGCCGACGGCGCCTGGCTGAAGTGGCCCGGGAGGCCGGCGGGGTGTCCCCGCCGGCCTCGGCGCCCCGTCACTCGAGCGCGGTCGGCCGGCGCGACGCGCGCATCGCCTCGGACGCGTCCCGCAGCGGGCGCAGGCGGTAGGTGTAGGAGTAGTCCCGGTCGGCGAACAGCTTGTACTCGTCGTGGGTGTGGGCGCCCCAGCTGTTGTCGCCGCCGACGCCCATCTGGCGGTGGGCGATCCGCAGGACGACCTCCTCGCGCGGGGTCAGCTGGTAGGCGTGACGCGCGCCGGTCGACAGGTCCTCGGGGGTGAAGTGCGAGGCGTTGACCTCCACGAGGGGTTCGCCGGTGACGAGGAGTCCCGGGCCGTGGCCGCCGGTGAGGGCGAACCAGCGGACGTCGGTCCGGTTGCCGTTCTCCTGCGGGCGCAGATAGGGGGTGCCCTGGCCGGAGACGGTGCCCGAGTACAGGCCGACGTCGGTGGCGTCGTTGCGGTCCCAGTGGTTCTCCTCGGGCCCGCGGCCGTAGTACCGCAGCTTCTCCAGCCGGGCCGGCAGGAGCAGCAGGGTGCCCACCTCGGGGATGTACGGCAGGGAGGCCGCGCCCGGGTGGAGGGTGTTGTCGACCTTGATCTCGCCGTTGCCGAAGACGGTGTACGTGGTGGTGTACGTCGAGGGGGTGGCCGTCGGCAGCGTGCCGGACACCTTGATCTCCACCGCCCGGTCCCGCACGGCGCGCACGGTGACGTCCGTGACCTCGCGGCGGGCGCCGGCGTCGCGCCAGGTCTGGTTGCGGGTGTGCTGGCCGTTGCCCCGGTCGTTGTCGGTGGGTGCCCGCCAGAAGTTCGGGGCGGGCCCGGAGACGATCAGGGAGGCGCCGTCCGCCTCGTAGGACGTGATGACTCCGGTCGACTTGTCGATGGTCACCGAGAAGCTCCGGCCTTTGACGGTGACGGCCTTCTCGCCGTCGGTGTGGCGCAGGGCGGGGACGCCCGCGAGCGGGACCGGGGTCACCGCGGGGGCCTCCGCGTCGACCGGGAGCTGCTTCCTGGCGATCTCGAAGCCGGGCTCGGCCCACTTCGTGCGTTCCCGGGTGGTGAACGTCAGCCGCAGGAAGTACTCGGTGCCCGGGGCCGGCTTTCCCGGCACGTCGAAGGGGACGGTGATGCGCTTGCTGGACAGTGGTGCCACGTCCAGCTGGGACCGGCTCAGGCGGCCGTGCCGGACGACCTCGCCGTCCGCCACGAGCTCCCACCGTCCGTCGAAGGCACGGAGGTCGGTGAACAGGTACTCGTTGGTGAGGGTGAGCGCGGCGCCGGGTGCGAGCGTGTCGCCGTCGGCGGGGGCGGCGTCGATCGCCTGGTAGACCCGCTTCACCTCGGCCGACTTGCCGGTGAGCGCCCGGTCGGCGGTGACGATGCCGTCCCCGGAGAACGCCCCGTCGTTGGGGATGTCGCCCCAGTCGCCGCCGTACGCGAAAAAGGTCTTGTCGCGGGGCCGGCGTTCGCTGACGTGGACGGTGGCCGCGTCGAACCAGAACCGCACGCCGTCGTCGCCGCTCCCCCGTCCCCCGTCGGCCAGTTCGGCGGCGCTGAGGGCGCGGGCGTACACGCGGGCCCGGCGGACGGTGCCGCTGAACTCGCGTGTGGGGTTGTCGACGTCGGTGCACAGGGCGAGCGGCGCGGTGTTGTTCGCGGGGCGGCGGGTGGTCGTGCGGGTGGCGCGGACCTGTCCGTCGACGTGCAGGGTCAGGGTGCCGGCGGTCGCGTCGAAGACGCCCGCGACGTGGTGCTCGCGGCCGGTCCAGTCGCCGGGCAGCGCCCAGTCGACGGCGACCCACTGCCCGTCGGCGTGGAGGAAGAACTCCAGGGTGCGGTCGGTCTGTTTGAGGGCGTACTGGGTGTCGCCCTTGGCGATGACGGGTTGGTGGCCGCCGGTGTGGCGGGGGGTGATCCAGGCTTCCAGGGTGAGGGAGCCGGTGAGGTCGAGGCCCTCGTCGCGGGCGAAGACGGTGCCGCCGGAGACCCCCTCGCCGCGGGTGAACGTGCCGGCGGGGGCGACGGTCTCGCCGTGCAGGGCGGCCGGTCCGGACTCGGTGAACAGGGTGCGCGCGGGGGTGGGCCACTGGAGGGCCTGGTCGGCGAAGTCCCAGATCCAGCCGCCCTGGAGGACGTCGTGGCGGCGGACGACGTCCCAGTACTTCTTGAAGTTGCCGTTGGAGTTCCCCATGGCGTGCGAGTACTCGATCATCACGTACGGCCGCCGGTCGGCGGTGTCCGCGGCGCGGGCCTCGACGCGTGCGGGGCTCTCGTACATCGCGGAGCGGATGTCGCTGACGCCGGGCCGGTCGTCGCCCTCGTACTGGATGACGCGGGTGGGGTCGTAGGAGCGGATCCAGTCGTGCATGGCGCGGAAGGTGCTGCCGCCGCCGGCCTCGTTGCCGAGCGACCAGATGACCACGCTGGCGTGGTTCTTGTCGCGGTGGACCATGGCGCGGGCCCTGGCCACGCATGCCGTGGTCCACTCGGGCTGGTCGCCGGGGTAGCGGTCGCGGATGCCGTGCGTCTCCAGGTTGGTCTCGCCGACGAGGTACAGGCCGTACTCGTCGGCGAGTTCGAGCCACTGCGGGTTGTTGGGGTAGTGCGAGGTGCGGACGCTGTTGATGTTCAGGCGTTTGATGACCTCGATGTCCTTGACCATGTCGGCGCGGGTGAGGGCCGAGCCGTGGACCGGGTGCATCTCGTGACGGTTGGTGCCGCGGAAGGAGACCGGCTTGCCGTTGACGCGCATCAGGCCGTCCTTGAGCGCGAACTCCCGTACGCCGACCCGGTGGGACAGGGTTTCGACGACCTTGCCCGCCGGGTCGCGCAGGCGGAGCACGGCCGTGTAGAGGTAGGGGTCCTCGGCCGACCACAGGCGCGGGTGGGGCACGGCCTTCGCGGCCTCCACGGTCTTTTCGCCGCCGGCGTCGAGGGTGGCCGTCTGCCGCAGCGGCCGGGACCACACGGGGTGCCCGTCCGCGTCGTACAGCTGGGTCTCCACGGTGTACTCGCCGGCGCCCCGGCCTCCGTAGTCGCGGACGCTCGCGGTCACCGACAGCTCGGCCGCCCGGTAGCCGTCGCTCAGCGGCGTCGTGAGGCGGAAGTCGCGCAGGTGGACGGGCGGGGTGGAGTACAGGTACACGGACCGGAAGATGCCGCTGAGGCGGATCATGTCCTGGTCCTCAAGCCAGTCGCCGTCGGAGTAGCGGTAGACCTCGACGGCGATCTGGTTGGTGCCCTGCTTCAGATACGGGCTGATGTCGTACTCGGCGGGGTCGTAGGAGTCCTCGTGGTAGCCGACGAGCTTGCCGTTGATCCAGACGTAGTGGGCCGACTTCACGCCCTCGAAGTGCAGGAACGTACGGCGTCCCGACCAGTCCCGCGGGACGGTGAAGGTGCGCCGGTACTGGCCGACGGGGTTGTACCGGGTGGGGGCGGCGGGCGGCTGCGCGTCCTCGCCGAGGCCGTTGGGGCCCCACCAGGGGTAGGTGATGTTGACGTAGATCGGCCTGTCGTAGCCGTGCAGTTGCCAGGCCGACGGGACGGGGAGGGTGTCCCAGTCGCGGTCGTCGAGGTCGGTGCGGTGGAAGTCGGTGTCCCGGTCCTCGGGACGCTCGGCGTACGCGAACTTCCAGGTGCCGTCGAGGCTCAGCCGGTACGGCGAGCGGGTGCGGTCGGCGGCGAGGGCCTGCCGGACGTCGGCGTACGGCATGAGCGTGGTGTGCGAGGGCTCGGCGCCGACCTGGAAGAGGCCCATGGCGCCGTTCCACTCGGGCGGGCCGGCGTCGGCGCCGCTCCCGTCGGCCGCGTACGCCGCGGCGGAGGAGCCGGACACGGCGAGCGCGCCGAGCAGGGCGGCGCCGCCCTCCAGGAGACGGCGGCGGCTGACCGGGACGCGGGGCAGGTGCGACGGGCCGGCGGGAGTGGGGGGCGTGATCGGCATCGACGGCGGCCTTCCTCTGGACGACGGTGCGGCGCTGCACGGTGATGAGGGAGCGTCAGATCCTGTGCGGTGCTGTGGGGAAACCGAACGCACCCTAGGTCGCCGACCGCGTCGAGGCAATGATGCTGTCGTTGTCTGTTGGTTCCTGAGGGGTCTGTGGGCCGAGCTTGGCCGAAAGCGGTTGCTCGAACTGGGTGCGGTACAACTCGGCGTAGCGCCCGCCGGCCGCCAACAGCTCCTCGTGCGTGCCGCGTTCGGCGATGCGGCCGTCCTCGACGACGAGGATGAGGTCCGCCGTGCGCACGGTGGACAGGCGGTGGGCGATGACGAGGGCCGTTCGTCCCTCCAGCGCCTCGGCGAGGGCCTCCTGGACGGCCGCCTCGGAGGTGTTGTCGAGGTGGGCGGTGGCCTCGTCGAGGACGACGACGCGCTGGCCCGCCAGCAGCAGCCGGGCGATCGTCATGCGCTGCCGCTCGCCGCCGGACAGGCGGTAGCCGCGCTCGCCGACGACGGTGTCGAGACCGTCGGGCAGGGAGCGGACGAGGGCGTCGAGACGGGCGCGGCGCAGTGCGTCCCAGAGGTCGGTGTCGTCCGCCGAGGGGCGGGCCAGCAGCAGGTTGGCGCGGACGGTGTCGTGGAAGAGGTGGCCGTCCTGCGTGACCATGCCGAGCGCGGCGCGCAGGGACGTCGCGCTCAGGTCGCGCACGTCGACCCCGCCGAGGCGCACGGCGCCCGCGTCGACATCGTACAGGCGCGGGAGGAGCTGCGCGATGGTGGACTTGCCGGCGCCGGACGAGCCGACGAGGGCGACGGTCTGTCCGGGCTCGGCGCGGAAGGAGACGCCGTGCAGGACCTCGTCGCCGCCGCGGGTGTCGAGGGTCGCGACCTCCTCCAGGGAGGCGAGGGAGACCTTGTCGGCGGACGGGTAGCCGAAGCGCACGTCGTCGAACTCGACGGACACCGGACCCTCGGGGACGTCCCGGGCGTCCGGCCTGTCCTCGATGAGCGGCCGCAGGTCGAGGACCTCGAAGACGCGCTCGAAGCTGACGAGGGCGCTCATGACCTCGACGCGGGCGCCGGCGAGCGCGGTGAGCGGCGCGTACATCCGGGTCAGCAGGAGCGCGAGGGAGACGACGGCGCCGGCTTCCAGGGTGCCGCGCAGCGCGAACCAGCCGCCGAGGCCGTAGACGAGGGCGAGGGCCAGGGCGGAGACCAGGGTGAGCGCGGTGATGAACACGGACTGGGCGGTGGCGGTGCGCACCCCGATCTCGGCGACGCGGCGGGCGCGGGCGGCGAACTCCTCCGACTCCTGCTCCGGGCGTCCGAACAGCTTGACCAGGGTGGCGCCGGGCGCCGAGAAGCGCTCGGTCATCCGGGTTCCCATGGCCGCGTTGAGCGTGGCCGCCTCGCGCTGCATGCGGGCCATGCGGTGGCCCATGCGCCGGGCCGGGACCACGAAGACCGGGAGGAGGACCAGGGAGAGCAGGGTGATCTGCCAGGACAGGGTGAGCATGACGGCGAGGGTGAGGACCAGGGTGACGAGGTTGCTGACCACGCCGGACAGGGTGTTGCTGAAGGCGCGCTGGGCGCCGATGACGTCGTTGTTGAGGCGGGAGACCAGCGCCCCGGTGCGGGTGCGGGTGAAGAAGGCGACGGGCATGCGCTGGACGTGGTCGAAGACGGCCGTCCGCAGGTCGAGGATGAGCCCTTCGCCCAGCCGGGCGGACAGGCGTCTGCCGAGGATGCCGAGGGCCGCCTCGGCGACCGCGATCGCGGCGATCAGGAGGGCGAGCCGCACGACGGCGGCCTCGTCGCCGTCGTTGACGATCGTGTCGACGACGTCCCCTGCGAGGACGGGGGTGGCGACGGCGAGCAGCGCGGTCAGCACCCCCAGCACGACGAACAGCGCGATCCGGCGGCGGTGGGGGCGGGCGAAGACGGCGATGCGGCGCAGCGTGACGCGGCTGAACGGGCGGGTCTCCCGTTCGGCATTCATGACGCTGTGCAGTTGGGTCCAGGCGGTCGTTTCCATGCTCATGCGGGAAACGTAGGACCTCGAGCAATGTTGAGGTCAAGGCCGACACGATCCGGGCAGGTGTGCGATCCCCGGTGGAAGGCGGAGCGACCGCTCAGTACCGTACGAGATCCGTCCAGAGACAGGGAGAGGACCCCGCCATGCCGGTCCGCGTCGAGCGTCAGGGGCACGTCACCACCGTCGTCCTCTCCCGTCCGGAGGTACGCAACGCCGTGGACGGGCCCACGGCCGCCGCACTGGCCGCGGCCTTCCGGGAGTTCGAGGCGGACGACGGGGCGCGGGTGGCGGTGCTGTGGGGCGAGGGCGGCACGTTCTGCGCGGGCGCGGACCTCAAGGCGATGGGCAGCGGGCGGGGCAACCGGGTCGCCGAGGACGGTGACGGCCCGATGGGGCCGACGCGGCTGCGGCTGTCGAAGCCGGTGATCGCGGCGATCGCCGGGCACGCCGTGGCGGGCGGTCTCGAACTGGCCCTGTGGTGCGATCTGCGGGTCGCCGAGGAGGACGCGGTGTTCGGCGTGTTCTGCCGCCGCTGGGGCGTGCCGCTGATCGACGGCGGCACGGTACGGCTGCCCCGGCTGATCGGTACGAGCCGCGCGATGGACCTGATCCTGACCGGGCGGCCGGTGCCGGCGGCGGAGGCGCACGCCATCGGACTGGCCAACCGGGTCGTGCCGGCCGGGCGGGCCCGCGCCGAGGCGGAGGAACTGGCCGCCGCCCTGGCCGAGTTCCCGCAGGACTGCCTGCGGGCCGACCGGGCGTCGGTGCTGGACCAGGAGGGGCTCGGCGAGACGGCCGCGATGCGGGGTGAACTCCGGTACGGCATGAGCGTGTTGGCCGAGGGCATGGAGGGCGCCGCCCGCTTCGCCGCAGGCGCCGGCCGGCACGGGTCGTTCACGGACCGCTGACCCGGGGCACGGACGCCGGGCGCGCGCCCCGACTGCGCCTGCGCACGACACCGATGCCCCCGTCGCCCCTCGAAGGCGGCGGGTGTTCCGGGGAGAATGCCCGGAAGCGGTCTGTGGGGCCGCCACGTGGCACGAACTGGTGTGCGCGATACGGCAGGATGAGCCCGCGCGCCGGCCACGGGGGACGACAGGGGCGGCGCGACGGCACATCACGGAATCGAGCAGGGGACAACGTGACGAGACCTCATATCGCGCCGGCGTCGACGGCGTCGGCCGCCGCCCTCCACGCCGGAGGTGACCGGTGAAGCGCGCGCTCACGGTGGACGACCTGGTGATGGGCGGCATCGCGCTCGCGGCGGGCCTGCTGGCGGCCCTCGCGCTGCGCGTCCTGTTCCGCTGGCTGCGCAAGCACGCCGACCGCACCCGCTGGAGCGGTGACGACCTGATCGTGGACGTGCTGCGGACCGTGGTGCCGTGGGCGGCGTTCCTCGGCGGCGCGGCCTCGGCGGGCGCGGCGCTGCCCCTCACCCGGACGGTGCAGCGGCACGTCAACCAGTCGCTGACGGTCGTGCTCATCTTCGTGGTGACGCTGGCGGCGGCGCGCGGGATCGCCGGGGTGATGCGGTCGGTCACGCAGTCCCGCCCGGGGGTCGCCGGCTCCGCCACGATCTTCGTCAACATCACCCGGGTGCTGGTGCTGGCCATCGGGTTCCTGGTGGTGCTGCAGACGCTGGGCATCTCGATAGCGCCGATGCTGACCGCGCTGGGCGTCGGTGGTCTCGCGGTGGCGCTGGCGCTCCAGGACACCCTGGCGAACCTCTTCGCGGGCATCCACATCCTGGCCTCGAAGACGGTCCAGCCCGGCGACTACATCCGGCTCGCCAGCGGCGAGGAGGGCTACGTCGAGGACATCAACTGGCGTCAGACGACGGTCCGGGCGCTCTCCAACAATCTGATCGTCATCCCCAACGGGGAGCTCGCGAAGACGAACATGACCAACTTCATGCGTCCCGAACAGGAGTTGACGATCCTGGTGCAGGTCGGGGTGGCCTACGACAGCGATCTCGACCTGGTCGAGCGGGTGACCTCCGAGGTCGTCGCCGAGGTGATGAAGGAGGTCGAGGGGGCGCTGCCGGAGCACGAGCCGGTGATCCGCTTCCACACCTTCGGCGACTCCCGGATCGGCTTCACGGTGATCCTCGGTGTGGGCGAGTTCAGCGACCAGTACCGGATCAAGCACGAGTTCATCAAACGGCTGCACCGGCGCTACCGCCGCGAGGGCATCCGCATCCCGGCGCCCACGCGGACGGTGGCGATCCAGCAGGGCACGGTGTCCATCCCGCAGCAGCGGGTGCCCGGAGAGGCGGACGAGATCGCTCCCGTCCGCCTCGACTGACCGTCGCTACAGGGTCGCGGAGTTGTCGTGGCTCCGGGCCGTCGAGCGGCGGCCCGGGGCGAGCGAGGCGCTCACCGGGGTGACCGTCCAGTCCGGGTGGCCGGGCATCCGCGGCGTCTTCGTGCCGTACAGCCAGTCCCGCAGGAAGCCGCCGAGGTCCTGGCCCGCGACCTCGGAGGCGACGGCGATGTAGTCCTCCGTCGACGCCGAGGCGTTGCGGTAGCGGGCGAGGAAGGTGCGCTCCACGGTGTTGAAGGTGGCCTCGCCCACGAGGTTGCGCAGCGCGTACAGCACGAGGACGCCGCCGAGGTAGCGCTGGCTGTCGAACAGGTTGGCGGCGTTCGGGGCCGCGACCGGCCCGGAGGTGCGGCGCCACTGGTCGCCCTGGGCGTAGGTGTTCTTCATCCGGGCCTCCATGGTGGAGAGGCCCAGGGAGTCGGTCCAGCCGCGCTCGTAGCGGTAGAGCAGGCCGTAGAAGTCGGCGTGCCCCTCGTTGATCCACAGGTCGGCCCAGTCGGCGGGGCTCACGCTGTTGCCGAAGTAGGAGTGGACCAGCTCGTGCATCATGTGCGAGCCGATCTTGGACTCCTCCTGGAGCAGGTAGTTCGGCTTGTACAGGGTGAGGGTCTGGGTCTCCAGGCCGGTGAAGTCGAAGGCGTTCGGGGCGTCGGAGTTGCAGGGCAGCAGTCCGTACGTCTCGAACGGGTAGGCGCCGAGGCGCGCCTCCAGCCACTCCACCAGGCCGGGCGTCAGCGCGAGGGCCGGCTCCAGCGCGGCGGCGCGGGCGGCGGGGACGACGTCGCGCAGCGGCAGCCCGTGCGGGCCCTGCCGCTCCTTGATCACGTAGTCGCCGACCGTGATCTGCACCAGTTCGGTGGCCATGGGCTCGCGCGAGCGGTAGGTGTACGCCGTACGGCCGCCGGACAGGGTCTCGGTGCGCACGAGCAGGCCGCTCGCGACGCCGCGCAGGCCGGCCGGGACGGTGATGCGGAAGGTGAAGTCGGCCTTGTCGGACGGGTGGTCGTTGCAGGGGAAGACGGTGTGGGCCAGGTTCGGCTGGCCGCACACCGCGAACCCGTCCAGGGTGTCGACCCAGCCGGTGAGCGGCTGCGGGATGCGGCGCGGGTCCGCCGAGTACTCCACGCACACGGTCGCCGAGGACTTGTCCGGCAGCGTCCGTGCGGGCGTGATCCGCAGCTTCTCCTCCACCTGCTCGAAGGTCGCCGCGCGGCCCCCGACGCGGACGGAGCGTATGTCGAGGCCGAGGGAGTCCAGGGCGAAGCGGGACAGCGCCTGGGTGGTGCGGATCCGCAGGGTGACCTTCGCGTCGACCAGGCGGGTCGCGGGGTCGTAGGAGAAGTCGAGGTCGTAGGCGCTGACGCGGTAGCCGTCGTTGCCCAGGGCCGGGTAGACGCGGTCGCCGAGGGTCTCCGGTCCCGGGGTGCCGGACTTCTTCCTGGCCGCCGGCTCCCCCGCCGTCGGTGCGGCCTGGGCCGAGGGAGCGCCGGCCAGGGCCGCCGCGGTGCCGATGAGGGCGGCCGCCGGGGCCGTCACTCGGGTGCGATATCTCATGGTCCGCCTTCGCTGGGGCGGCCGGGTGGTCAGGACCGGCCGCCGGTCGGTGATCTCCCTACATGACTGCCGGACCGCGCGATCAGGTTGCACGGAGGCCATCCGTCCGTTTGCGTGGATCCGGACGGGGACCGCTCGGGCCCCCGCACGGCATCCGGCGCCCGTGACCGGACCCCTGTCGAGGACGGGTCGGTCACGAGATATCTTGATGTCGAGCAATGTTGCAGACGTGGAGCGGAGCACCCGGTGACTGACTCGACCATCATCTATACGCACACTGACGAGGCCCCGGCCCTGGCGACGTATTCCTTCCTGCCGGTGGTCCAGGCGTACGCCTCGCAGGCGGGCGTTCCCGTGGAGACGCGGGACATCTCGCTGGCCGGACGCATCATCGCGGTGTTCCCGGAGTACCTGACCGAGGACCAGCGCATCCCGGACGCCCTCGCCGAGCTCGGTGAGCTCGCCAAGACGCCCGCGGCCAACATCATCAAGCTGCCGAACATCTCGGCGTCGATCCCTCAGCTCAAGGCCGCCGTCGCCGAGCTCCAGGGCCAGGGCTACGCGCTCCCGAACTACCCGGACGACCCCAAGACCGACGAGGAGCGGGAGATCCAGGCCCGCTACGACAAGGTCAAGGGCTCCGCGGTGAACCCGGTCCTGCGCGAGGGCAACTCCGACCGCCGTGCCCCCGCCTCGGTGAAGAACTACGCCAAGACCCACCCGCACCGCATGGGCGCCTGGACCTCCGAGTCCAGGACGAACGTGGCGACCATGGGCGAGAACGACTTCCGCTCCACCGAGAAGTCCGTCGTGGTCTCCGAGGCCGGCGCGCTGCGCATCGAGCACGTCGCCGAGGACGGCACCACGACCGTGCTGCGCGAGTCGGTCCCCGTACTGGAGGGCGAGGTCGTCGACGCGTCCGTGCTGCACGTGGCCGCGCTGCGCGAGTTCCTCACCGCGCGGATCGCCGAGGCCAAGGCGCAGGGCGTGCTGTTCTCCGTGCACCTGAAGGCCACGATGATGAAGGTCTCCGACCCGATCATCTTCGGTCACGTGGTGCGCGCCTTCTTCCCGAAGACCTTCGAGCGCTTCGGCGCCGACCTGGCCGCCGCGGGCCTGTCCCCGAACGACGGCCTGGGCGGCATCCACAAGGGCCTGGAGTCGCTGGCGAACGGCGCCGAGATCAAGGCGTCCTTCGACGCCGAGCTGGCCGAGGGCCCGGCCCTGGCGATGGTCGACTCCGACAAGGGCATCAGCAACCTGCACGTGCCGTCCGACGTCATCGTCGACGCCTCCATGCCGGCCATGATCCGCACCTCCGGCCACATGTGGGGCCCGGACGGCCAGGAGGCCGACACCCTCGCCGTCCTCCCGGACTCGTCGTACGCCGGTGTCTACCAGGCCGTGATCGACGACTGCCGCGCGAACGGCGCCTACGACCCGTCGACCATGGGCTCCGTCCCGAACGTCGGCCTCATGGCGCAGAAGGCCGAGGAGTACGGCTCGCACGACAAGACCTTCGAGGTCAAGGCCGCCGGCACGGTCCGCCTGGTCGACGGCAAGGGCGACGTGCTGATCGAGCAGCCGGTCGCCGCGGGTGACATCTTCCGCGCCTGCCAGACCAAGGACGCGCCGATCCGCGACTGGGTGAAGCTGGCCGTGACCCGTGCCCGCGCCACCGGCGACCCGGCGGTGTTCTGGCTGGACGAGACCCGCGCCCACGACGCGCAGCTGATCGCCAAGGTCCGGCAGTACCTGCAGGAGCACGACACCGAGGGCCTGGACATCCGGATCCTCGACCCGGTCGCGGCGACCAAGCTGTCGGTGGAGCGCATCCGCCGCGGCGAGAACACCATCTCCGTCACCGGCAACGTGCTGCGCGACTACCTGACCGACCTCTTCCCCATCCTGGAGCTGGGCACCAGCGCCAAGATGCTGTCGGTCGTGCCGCTGATGGCGGGCGGCGGCCTGTTCGAGACGGGCGCCGGCGGCTCCGCGCCGAAGCACGTCCAGCAGCTCGTCAAGGAGAACTACCTGCGCTGGGACTCCCTCGGTGAGTTCTTCGCGCTGGTGCCGTCCCTGGAGCAGTTCTCGACGGCGACGGGCAACGCCAAGGCGAAGGTCCTCGCCGACACCCTCGACCGCGCCACGGCGACGTTCCTCAACGAGGACAAGTCCCCGACCCGTCGCGTCGGCGGCATCGACAACCGCGGCAGCCACTTCTTCCTGTCCCTGTACTGGGCGCAGGAGCTGGCGGCCCAGAGCGACGACGCCGACCTCGCCAAGGCGTTCGCCCCGCTCGCCGAGACCCTCGCGGCGAACGAGCAGAAGATCGTCGAGGAGCTGAACTCGGTCCAGGGCGAGCCGGCCGACATCGGCGGCTACTACCAGCCCGACCCGGCCAAGGCTGCCGCGGTCATGCGCCCGTCCGCCACGTGGAACGAGGCGCTCGCGTCCCTGAGCTGACGCACCCGCCCACGATTCCGCCCCGGCCGGTCCCTCCGGCCGGGGCGGAGCCGTGTCCGGACCGTCCCGTGCGCCGGGACCGTGCCCCAACCGTCCCGCGTGGCCGGGGCCGCTGTCAGTGGCGTGTGACACCTTGATCGTCGTACCTCACCGACAGCACCTTTGGAGCAGCGCATGAGCGTCGTGCCGCCCTCGTTCGACCACCTCCCCGGAGACCCCGAGTCCCCGGTGATCCTGCACGTGCCGCACTCGTCACGGGAGATACCGGCCGGCGTGCGGTCCGGGATCGTCCTGGACGACGCCGCGCTGGAGCGGGAGCTGGACCACATCACCGACGCGCACACGGCGTCGATCGCCGAGGCGGCGGCCCGGGCGGCCGGTGTCACCCCGTGGCGGTTCGTGAACCGACTGTCCCGGCTCGTCGTCGATCCCGAGCGCTTCCCGGACGACCGGGAGGAGATGCTGGCCGTCGGGATGGGCGCCGTGTACACGCGGACCACGCACCGGGAACCGCTGCGGCCCGACGGCACCGACCCCGAGCCGCTGGTCGAGCGCTACTTCCGGCCGTACGCGCAGGCCATGGCGGACGCCGTCGCCGACCGGCTCGCCGCCACCGGCCGGGCCGTGATCGTCGACGTGCACTCCTACCCGGCCGACCCGCTGCCGTACGAGCTGCACGCCGACGGCCCCCGGCCGCCCGTGTGCCTGGGCACCGACTCCTTCCACACGCCGCCCGCCCTGCTCGCCGCCGCGCGGGAGGCGTTCGCGCCGTGCGGGGAGACCGGGCTGGACAGCCCGTTCGCGGGCACGTACGTGCCGCTGGAGTTCTACGGCGAGGACCCGCGGGTGTCCGCCCTGATGGTCGAGATCCGGCGGGACACGTACATGACGGAGCCGGGCGGTCCGGCAGGTCCCGGACTCACCCGGCTCGCGGGCGCGCTGGCGGCGCTGGTGGACGCCGTCACACGCTGATCCCCCGGCTCAGGCCCGTGTCCACTCCGTGACGACGACCTCCGCGCCGGTCCGCAGCCGCAGGGCGAACGGGCCGGTGAGGGGGGCGTCGCTGGAGAAGCGGCCCATGGCGTCGGCGTCGACCGTCACGGCCGTCTGCGGCCCGCCCAGCACCTCGATACGGGCGGGCCGCGGCGGCAGCACCTGCCCCATGAGGCCCTGCGCGGTCACCTCCACGTCGACGGTCACCTCGCCGGCGCTGAAGGTCAGCATCCGCGGGACGTCCTCGGCCCCCCTCACCGGGATGGCGTCGACCACCGAGTCGAACGTCAGCCCGGCGATCCGGGCGTCCAGGTCGTGCAGCGCGAAGGCCGCGACGGCGATCTCCCGCAGCTGCGCGGGCACGGGATCGAGGATGGCGGCCGCCTGGCGCAGCTCCGCCTCCAGCGGGCCCCCGTCGAACTCGTCCTCTCCGAACGGCTCCTGGCCCTCCGGCATGTCGTCGGTCATCGTGCCCCCCGTGCGTCGAGTCGGGCCCGCAGCCGGCGCAGACAGCGCTGGCGCAGTGGTCCGATACTGCCTACGGCGATGCCCAGCGCGGCCGACACCTCCTGATAGCTCGGCGGCGGCGAGGCCATCAGCACCCGCAGCAACTGGCGGCAGCGGTCGCCCAGTTCCTCGAACTCCTGCCACATCCAGCGGATCCGCTCGCTCTCGGCGGCCGCCTCCTCCGAGTCGAGGACCGACTGCTCGGGCGTGCGCTCCTCGCTGACCCGGTCCAGCAGCTGCGGATCGCTCGTCACGGTCAGCCGCCGCAGGCTCTTGAGGACCTTCAGGCTCTCGTGCCGCGCGGTGCTGGCGAGCCAGGAGCCGGCCTTCTCCGGTTCCCGGATCCGCCCCAGGTTCTGGGCGAAGCGGAACCACACGGTCTGGTACACCTCATGGGCGTCGGCGTCCCCCAGCCGGTGGGCGCGCACCACCGACCACACCAGTGGGCTCAGCCCTTCCACGAGCGCCTTCCAGGCCGCCGCGTCGCCGTCCACGGCGGACCGGACCAACGCGCCGACGTCTGCACGGTCCACAACTCCACCCCTCGTGTACGACACGTCATCGTACGCCGCGGAGTGGACCGTTCCGACCGTCATCACCGGGCGGCCGGAAGGCCGACGGGCACGGGGCGCCAGGTCGCGGGGCGCAGCGCCGGCACGTGCGCCCCGCGCACCTCCGCGAAGCCGGAGGACGCCGCGAGCATCTTGTACCGGGCGACGCGCGGGTCGTTCTCCGCCTGCGCGGACATGTGCGCGGAGATCATCCCGGCGACGAGCGGGGTGGCGAACGAGGTGCCGCTCCAGTGCGCGTGGCCGTCGAACGTCACCTGGTCCGGCTTGCCCGCGGGGTCCTGCTCGCTGAGCACGCCGGTGTGGCGCGGCGACTGGCAGGTGCAGGAGTAGCCGAAGCCGTAGCGGCAGGCGTCGTAGGTGGAGTGCTGGTAGACGTAGGGCATCGGCTGCTCGAAGCCGGTGAGGACGCTGGTGAGGCGCTCGCCGGGGGCGTACACCTTCACCCAGGCGCCGTGGTTGCTGAAGCAGGCGCCGAACTCGCCGTCGGCGCGCAGCGCCCCGACCGAAAGCACCGCGTCCTGGTAGTCGGGCAGGTCCGCGTAGGCGGCGGGCCAGAACGGCGTCGCGCTGCCGTTGTTGCCGGCGGCGGCGACGAGCAGGGTGCGCTGCCCGCGCAGTTCGCGCATGAACGCCTCGATGCCGAGCAGTCCGTCGGTGCGGCCGTTGGAGGTGCCCGCGGAGAGGCTGAGGATGTCGGGCCAGCCGCCCTGGTCGACGGCCTCGAAGAGCTTCTCGCCGAACTCGGACTCCAGGATGGCGCCGGCGTCGTTGAGGCTGTTGCGCACGGTGATGGAGGTGTTGGGTGCCACCGCGGCGACGAGTCCGGCGATGAACGTGCCGTGCCCGACGTACTGCTGGAGGACGCCGTCGTCGTCGCACTCCTGGATCTGGGCGTCGCCGTCGGTGTGGGCGAGCAGCGGGGAGGACCGGAAGTCGTTCATGAGCCCGGTGTCGACGACCAGGACACCGACGGCGCTGTCCGCGTCCCAAGTGCCCTCGACAGGGGCCGGGTTGAGTCCCTCGCCCTGACCGACGGGGACGGGCTCGTCGCCCGGGCAGGAGTTGACGGCGATGGACACCAGGTGGTTGCGGCTGACGAGCCGGCGTCCGGCGCGGCCCTCGACCTCCCGCAGGGCGCGCAGGGCGTGCGCCACGGGCCGGTCGCCGGCGCGGTCGCCCTCCCCGGGGTCGCCGACCTGGATGCGGGTGATGCCGGAGCGGTTGGTGCGGGGGCTCGCGCGGCGCACGTGGTCCTGCACGAGTTCGGGCTGGGCGGTGAAGTGCGCGCGGACGGTGTCCTCGACGAGGGCGGCGTCCTCGCCGTCGCGGACCAGCACATAGCCCTTCTCGTAGATGAACTCGGCCGAGTCGTCCGGGCCCATCGCGAGGGGGACGTCGGGCATGGAGCGCTGGATCTGCTCGAACTGCTCGTGGAATCGCTGTGGTGCCATGGGTGTCCTCCCGATGGGGCGACGGTCGTCAATCAGAGCCGTGGGACGGCTGATTGATACAGCGACAAACCGTGTGGTCCGGTTCCGGGGCAACTACCATCCGTGGAGTGACAGCGGGAAGCGACTCGGTTCTCGAACTGCTGCCGATGGTGTTCGCGGCCCCGAACGACGCGCTGGCGAGGGCGGAGGGTGTGCTCGACGCCGATCCGTCGCCGTTGCACGCCTCCGTGGCGCATCAGGTGATCGGCATCTGGCAGCGCGACTGGGGCGACATGCGGATCGCCCTGCACCACCTGCGGCGTGCCCGGGATCTCGCGGCCCGCGCGGAGTCGGCCGAGCGGGAGGCCGACGTCCTGGCGGCGCTCGGGGTCGCGTTGGTGCACGCGGGGCGCACTCAGCAGGGCCTGGCCGCGCTGGAGCGCGGGGTGGAGCGCGTCAGCGGGCATACGCGCGCCCGCGTGCTGTTCCGGCGTGCCTACGCCCGCTGGGTCCTGGGGCACCACCGGGCGGCGCTGGAGGACGTCCGCCGGGCGGTCCCGGTGCTGCGGCAGGCCGACGACGTGATCTGGACGGCGCGGGCCCTGACGCTGCGGGCCACCGTGCATCTGGCGCTCGGCGCGGTGGACCGGGCGGACGCCGACTTCGCGGCGGCCGAGGCGCTGTGGGACACCACCGGCCAGGAGCACGACAAGGCGGACGCGGTGGAGAGCCGGGGGCTCGCCGCGTTCCGGTCCGGCGACATACCGGCAGCGCTGCGCCTCCTCGACGAGGCCGAGGAGCGCTACGCCAAGCTCGGCACGCCGACGTTCATGCTCAGCATCCGGCGCTGCGAGGTGCTGATGGCCGCCGGTCTGGCACCGGAGGCGCTCGCCGAGGCGGACGCGGCGATCGCCGTCCTCGACCGCATCGGCGGGCAGTCCACCCGCAAGGCGGAACTGCTGCTGTCGGCCGCGACGGCGGCCCGGCTCGCGGGCGACGCGCACACCGCGATCGCGCGCGCCGACATGGCCGTTCGGCTGTTCACGGGGCAGCGGCGGCCCTGGTGGGAGGCGCACGCCCGGCTGGTGCTCATCGAGGCGCGGGTGGCCGCCGGACGCAGTTCGGGCCGGCTGGTCGCCGACACGGCCGCGGTCGCCGAACGGCTGGCGTCCTTCGGCGCGCCCGCCGCACCGGAGGCGTCGCTGCTCGCGGGCCGCATCGCGCTCGGGCTGGGCTGGCGGGCCGACGCCGAACGGCATCTGGCGCTCGCCGCCCGCAGCCGGCGCAGCGGGCCGCCGCTGGCCCGGATGACGGGCTGGGCGGCACAGGCGCTGCGGGCCCGGGCGGCCGGGTCGGGGCGCGGGGTGCTGGAGGCGTGCCGGCGGGGCCTCGACGTGCTGGACGCGCACCGGATGACGCTGGGCGCGTCCGAGCTGCGGGCACGGGCGAGCGCGCAGGGCGCGGAGCTCGCGGCGCTGGCGCAGCAGGCGAGCCTGGACACCGGGGGGCCGCGCCGGCTGCTGGTGTGGAGCGAGCGCTGGCGGGCGTCGGCACTGTCGGCGCCCCCGACCAGGCCACCGGCCGACCCTCAGCTCCAGAGCGACCTCACGGCGTTCCGGGAGATCGCGGCACGCGCCGAGGCCGCCCGGATGGACGCCCGCCCGGTGCCCGCGCTGGAGCGCGAACAGCGGCGCCTGGAACGGGAGATCCGCGCCCGGACGCTGCACATGCGGGGCGACGCGCCGGGCGACGGTCACCGCTTCGATCCCGGGCGGCTGCTGGACCGGCTCGGGGACGGCGTACGGCTGGTCGAGCTCGCCGTGCTGGACGGCCGGGTCCAGGTGCTGCTGTGCGGGCAGGGCCGGGTGCGCCGGTTCGAGGCCGGGCTGCTCGCGGAGGCGGAGGTGGAGGCCGAGCACGTCCAGGCCGGGCTGCGGCGGCTCGCGCATCCCGGGGCGGAGGCGCGGCTGCCTGTGGTGGAGGCCGCCGGGCGGCGTCTGGAGGAGCTGCTGCTGGGGCCCGCGGCGGCCCACCTGGGCGACGGTCCCGTGGTGGTCGTGCCGCCGGCCCGGCTGCACCGGGTGCCGTGGGCGCTGCTGCCGTCGCTGCGGGAGCGCGTGGTGAGCGTGTCGCCGTCGGCGACGAGCTGGCTGCGGGCCCGGGAGACCGAGCCGCCCCGGCGGGGCCGGCATGTGCTGGTGCGCGGGCCGGGGCTGGCGACGGGCGGCGCCGAGGTGCCGCACCTGGCCGTCCGGTACGGCGGCGCGGTCGTCCTCGAACACGCCGACGCGCGGGTGCCGCGGGTCCTGGAGGAACTGGACGGGGCCGAGCTGGCGCACATCGCGGCGCACGGCGCGTTCCGGGCGGACAGCCCGCTGTTCTCGTCGCTGCGGATGGCGGACGGCCCGATCGTCGTGCACGACTTCGAACGGCTGGACCGCAGCCCGTACCGGATCATCCTGTCCTGCTGCGACACCGCCCGCTTCGCGTCGGTCGGCGCGGACGAACTCCTGGGTCTGGTCACCGCGTTGCTGCCGCTGGGCACGGCGGGCGTGGTGGCGTGCAGCGCACCCGTGAACGACGCCGCGGTGGTGCCGCTGATGCTGACGCTCCACAAGGGCCTGGACGCCGGTCTGTCCCTGGCGGAGGCCCTGCGCGACGCGCGGGCGGCGCTCCCGGACGACGCCCTGCACAGGGCGACGGGCTGGGCTTTCACGGCGTTCGGAGCGGCCTGAGGGGCCGAGCCGGCGACGGCCGGGCGTGCATCGTGGAGTGCCGGCAGCCACGACCGGCCGGCGGGCTTGTGGCGGCGTGCGCCCGGTCGCTCGCCCGACGCGCCGCGTGCCCGGCCCGTCGCCGATGCCCCGTGTCGCCGGAACCCGAGGGGTTCCGGTCGGGCCGCGCGTGGGCCCTCACGGCGTCCGATGGACCGCCGAGGGCCCTCTCAGGCCGGGCACGCGTCCTGGGTGGACAGCAGCCACGGCAAGGCGGCCCGGTCGTTCGCGCCGAGGCGGGCGTAGGCGCTGTACAGGTGGTTGCCGACGGTCCGGACGGACAGGGTGAGCTTCTCGGCGATCTCCCGGTTGCTGAGGCCGACGGCCGCCAGGTCGACGATCTGCCGTTGCCGGGCGGTGAGTTCACCGAGCGCCAGACCGGAGAGCGCGGGCGTCCGGGCGCCCTGGCAGCGGCGGGCGAGCGCGACCGCGCGGGTGCGCGAGGTGCGGGCGGCGCGCGGGTCGCGGTGCGCCCGGGCCGCCTGTGCGTGCGCCTCGGCCGCGAACAGCAGGAAGCCGCGGGCCCGGAGCTGTTCGGCCACCTGGTCCAGTGCGTCGCCGTCGCCGCGTGCCAGGGCGTCGGCATGCGCGGCGAACACCCCGGTGAGGCGGCCGGCGGCACGCCCGGGGTCACCGAGGCGGACGGCGTCGTACGCGTCGTCCCCGACGGTGGCTCCGGGAGCGCCGGCCGCCGCCGGCCGGGTGACCGCCCCACCCCCGTGAGGGCGGCCACCCGTGATCGTGGGCGCGGCCGGGGTGTCCCCCGACTGCGCAGTGGACAGGACCAGTTCACGGCGGCAGGCGGCGTCGCCGGTGCCGTCGCGCAGCCCTTCCCTGGCCCAGGCGGCAGCCTCCCGCAGCTCACCGCGCAGGCGGGCGTAGCGGGCGCGTACGGCCGCGTAGCGGGACGGCAGCGGTGCGCCCTGCGCGGCCAGCCACTCCCCCACCGGGGCGGCCACGGTCCGGACGTCCGCCCGCTCGATCCGGCCGAGGAGAGCGACCCGCTCGACCTCCAGGGCGGGCCCGCAGCGATCCGGGGTACGGGACAGGCGGCGCGCCCGCAGCCGGCCCGCCGTCGCCCGCAGGACCGGACCGTGCAGAGGGTGCGCGAGCCGGACGGTGCCCCCGTCGTCGACGCGGACGAGACCGTCGGCCTCCAGCTGCTCCAGCGCCCGGAGATCAAGGTCCTCCCGCTCCGGATCCACGGGCAACGGCTCGGCGAACGCGAGGCGTTGGAGCGTCTCGAACTCCGCCGGGCAGGTCCGGTCCAGGAGCCGGGCGGTGCGTTCGCGGACGGTCGCGGTGACCGGCAGCGGACCGCGCCACGCCCAGCCGTCCGTGCCGTCGACCCGGTCGAGCAGGCCGCGTGCGCGCACCGCGCCGACCAGGTCGCGCAGCAGGCGCAGATCCCCCTGGCACAGGTGGTGCAGCCGGTTCACGGTGAGCGGCTCCAGGCCGGCCGCGCCGGGCGCGCCCGCCAGTAGACGGGCGGTGTCCTCCCGGGGCAGCGGCTCCAGGGTGAGGCGGGGCAGGAGGTCGCCGGTCCAGAGGCGGGAGACGGCGGCCGGTGCGGGTACGCCGTCGCTGGTCACGACGACGAGGCGGGTGCGGCCGTGGACGGCCAGTTGGTGGACGAGGGCGGCGGAGGCGTCGTCGAGCAGATGCGCGTCGTCGACCAGGAGCAGCCGAACGCCGGAGAGGTGCCGGCAGGCGTCGTGCAGGGAGGCCGCCTCGGGGACGAGGTGCGCGAACGCGGCGAAGCGGAGGTGACGGGTCTCGGGGGTGCCGGCCACCCGAGCGCACTCGGTGCCGCGCGTGGCCTCGGCGACCAGCCGGGACTTGCCGCAGCCGACCGGTCCGGTGACGACGACGCCGTCCCGGCCCGCGCCCAAAAATGCGCGTACGAGGTCGAGTTCACTCTCCCTGCCGGTGAACGGCCAGGGCGGATCCAGGGTCCTCACCGCGCGTTCGTAACTCGTCACGGCATCATGAGTGCCGTGACTCAGGTCTGATACACCGGTACTTGAGTAGCCCTCGACTCAGGCGTCCGGGGCGCCGCGACGGCACCCTGGGGGCATGACCGCTCGCTACTGCTCGCTCGCGCGGCAGTCGGCGCCGGCCTTCGCACCGGGGCTGGCCGCCGGGCGCCTCCACGCGCTCGTCTCCGGGCACCGTATGTGGGTGAACGGCACGGTCCTGCACTACTGCTTCTTCGACCGGGACACCGACACGTCCGTGATCGCCGACCCCGGTACGGGCCGCACGCGGGCGGTGTCGTGGGTGGGCGGCAAGGAGCAGCGGGACGTGGTGCGCGGGTGCTTCCAGGAGTGGGGCGACCTCGGGGCCGGGGTGTCGTTCGTGGAGGTGGACGACCGGTCGGAGGCGGAACTGCGGATCGGTTTCCAGACCGGCGACGGCTCCTGGTCGGCCGTCGGCAGGGACGCGCTGCGAATCGGCCTCGACGAGCGCACCATGAACTTCGGCTGGGACCTGACCGCGCCCGGGGAACGCGGGACGGCGCTGCACGAGATCGGGCACGCGCTGGGCATGCTGCACGAGCACCAGAGCCCGTTCGCCGGGATCCACTTCGACGACGAGGCGGTGTACACGGACCTGGCGGGGCCGCCGAACTTCTGGAGCCGCGACAAGACGTGGTTCAACATCCTGCGGAAGCTGGACGCGCACGAGGTCAACGGGTCGGTCTGGGACCCGCATTCGATCATGGAGTACCCCTTCTCGGCGGGGCTGATCCTGGAGCCCGAGCAGTTCCGCGCGGGCCTCGACCCGCCGGGTGTACTGTCGGCCGCCGACAAGGACTTCGTCCGCCGCTGGTATCCGCCGGACCCGGTGCGCGAGCCGCGTGAACTGGTGCCGTTCCGTTCGGTGCCCCTGCGGCTCGCGCCCGGCGCTCAGGCCGACTTCACCATCGAGCCGCCGGAGACGCGCACGTACACGGTGGGCACCTTCGGGGACGCCGACACGCTCGTCGTGCTCTTCGAGGAACGGGACGGCCGCCCCCGCTACCTCGCGGGCACGGACGACGGCGGCACCCCGCACAACGCCACGGTCCGCACCCGCCTGGTCAAGGGCCGCCGCTACATCGCCCGCCTCCGCCTGTACTCCACCTGGGGCTCCGGCGAGACGGCGACCATGTGCTGGTGACCCCACCCGCACCCCACAGTCCAGCGCCGGGGGAAAGGGCCGGACGCCGCCTTCGGGGACATTTCCTCGCGCGGCGTTCGGCCCACCATGTCGGGCCCGCCGCACGGGGGTGGCGGCGGGCCCGACCGGCGCCGCGTCGGCGGGTGGGCGATCGGCGGGGACCATCCCGCACTCCACAGCCCGGTCAGGAGGCCCGGCGCCGTACCCCCTCCGTGTCCGGGTGGGAAAGGCCCAGGTGGTCGCGGAGGGTCGGGCCCTCGTAGTCGGTGCGGAAGACGCCCTGTTCCTGGAGGAGCGGCACCACCTTGTCGGCGAACTCGTCCAGGCCCGTCGGGGTGAGGTGCGGGACGAGGATGAAGCCGTCGCTCGCGTCGGACTGGACGTACTCGTTGATGGTGCGGGCGAGTGTCGCCGGGGAGCCGACGAAGTTCTGCCGGTTGCCGGTGTGGATGACCAGGTCGCGGATGGACCAGTTGTTCGCCTCGGCCAGAGCGCGCCACTCCCGGGCGGTGGCGATCGGGTCCCGGTACATGCGGACCTGGGCGCGGCCCTGTGCGATGTGGCTCTCGGTGACGTCCGGGTCGACGTCGGGCAGGGGGCCGTCGGGGTCGTAGGCGGAGAGGTCGCGGTTCCAGACGAACTCCAGGTGCCGCAGGGCGGTGGCTCCGCTGACCTGCTGGCGGCGCACCTCGCGCGCGAGTTCCTCCGCCTCGGTGTCGGTGTCGGCGAGGGCGAAGGTCGCCGCGGGCAGGATGAGCAACTGGTCGGCGCGGCGGCCGTACTTGGCGAGGCGGGACTTGACGTCCGTGTAGAAGGCGCGGCCCGCCTCCAGGGTGCCGTGCCGGCTGAAGATGGCGTCCGCCTCGGCGGCGGCGAACTCGCGGCCCTCGTCGGAGTCGCCGGCCTGGAAGATGACCGGCCGGCCCTGCGGGGGGCGCGGGACGTTGAACTGCCCGTGGATGTCGAAGTGCTGCCCGGTGTGGGTGAAGGAGCCGGCCTTGGCGTCCTTGAGGAAGGTGCCGGTGGCCTGGTCGGCGACGATCTCGTCGCCGTGCCAGGAGTCGAGGAGTTCCTTGACGGTGGCGAGGAACTCCTTGGCACGGGAGTAGCGCTCCTGCTGCGGCAGGAAGCCGCCGCAGCGGAAGTTCTCGCCGGTGAAGGCGTCCCAGGAGGTGACGACGTTCCAGGCGGACCGTCCGCCGGAGAGGTGGTCCAGGCTTGCGAACTGGCGGGCCACCTCGTAGGGCTCGTTGAAGGTGGAGTTGACGGTGCCGGTGAGCCCGATGCGCTCGGTGACGGCGGCGAGCGCGGCGAGCACCGTGAAGGTGTCGGGGCGGCCCACGACGTCGAGGTCGTAGATCTTCCCGCCCTGTTCGCGCAGCCGGAGGCCCTCGGCGAGGAACAGGAAGTCGAACTTGGCGCGTTCGGCGGTCCGCGCGAAGTGCGCGAAGGAGCCGAACTCGATGTGGCTGCCGGCCCGGGGGTCGCTCCACACGGTGGTGTTGTTGACGCCGGGGAAGTGGGCTGCCAGATGGATCTGCTTCAGGGGCTTCGAGGAGGTGGTCATGGCGGGCGTCCTTCCGGCTCAGGCGGCGTAGCGGTTGGCGGGCCGGGCGAGGCCGAGCAGGCCGCGCAGGGTGCCGGCCTCGTAGGCGCGGCGGAAGACACCCCGGCGCTGGAGTTCGGGCACCAGGCCGCGGGTGATCGCCGGCAGGTCGTGGCCGGCGACGGCGGGGCGCAGCCGGAAGCCGGTGAGCCCGGCGGCGTGGAACTCCTGCAGCAGGTCGGCGAGTTGGGCGGGGCTGCCGGTGAAGACGAGTGCGTCGCTGGTGTACGGCTCCCCGGCGAGCGCGTCGAGCCGTTCGCGGCGGGCCCGCGCGGCGGCCGGGTCGTCGTCGAGGAACACGACGAGGTCGCCGAAGACGTGCAGGGGCTCGTCGGCGCGGCCCGCCGCCCGCTGTTCGGCGCGGATCACGGTGGCCACGGCCCGGGCCTCTTCGGCGTCGTGCGGGGTGACGTAGCCGATGTCGGCGGAGCGGGCCACGAGCCCGTAGGGCACGGTGTCGTGGGCGAGGGCGCTGACGACTGGCTGCCCCTGCGGCGGCCGGGGCGTGATGGACGGCCCCTTGACGCTGAAATGGCGGCCTTCGAAGTCGATGTAGTGGAGCTTGTCCCGGTCGATGAAGCGTCCGGTGGCGGTGTCGCGGATCTCGGCGTCGTCCTCCCAGCTGTCCCAGAGCCGGCGGACGACCTCGACGTGGTCGGCGGCCTCGTCGAAGAGCTCGTGGACGGCGGGGGTGTCGTAGTGCTCGATGCGTTCGATCGCGCGGCGCCCGAAGTGGGCGGCCTCGTTGGGGCGCGCGGAGATCTGGACGCGCAGGCCCGCCCGGCCGGAGCTCACATAGTCGAGGGTGGCGATGGCCTTGGATATGTGGAACGGCTCCGTGTGCGTGGCCACCACGGTCGGCACCAGTCCTATGTGGTGGGTCAGGGGGGCGACACGGGACGCGATGAGGACGGCGTCGAGCCGGCCGCGGACCTGGTCGGTGCGCCCGTCGGGGTCGAGGAAATGGGAGGACTGCAGGCCGAGGCCGTCCTCGATGGTGACGAGGTCGAGCAGGCCGCGCTCGGCCTCGGTGACGAGGTCGGTCCAGTAGGCGGCGGTGAACAGGTCCCGGGGCCGGGCGACCGGTTCGCGCCAGGACGCGGGATGCCAGCCGGTGCCGTCCAGGGCGACGGCGAGGTGCAGGGGGTCGGGGTGTGAGGACACGGTCGGTGGCCTTCCTGTGGTCCGTACGACGGCGCCGGGCCCTCCGCCGGGGAGGGCCCGGGCCCGGTCTGGGGTCGTCAGGAGTTGTCGAGCGGCAGGCCGGGCGGGTTCACCTCCGCCTTCTCCACGGCCTCGCCGGAGAGGTTCCACGCCGCGAGCCACCGGGCGTACTGCCCGTGGTCGATGAGGTGGTTGATCGCCTCGGCGAGGGGTTCGGCGAGTCCGCTGTCCTTCTTCGCGGTCGCGGCGATCAGGCCCTGCAGGCTCGCTCCGGCGCCGGAGAACTGCCCGGCTATCCGGGTCGGGTGGGGCGTGCCGCTGGTCTGGGTGACGTGGTAGGAGAGGTTGGGGCTGGGCCCGAAGTAGGCGTCGATCTTGCCGCTGTTCAGGGCCAGATAGGTGCTGTTGTTGTCCTGGAAGTACTTGACCGTCAGCTTCTTGCCCTCCTTCTCCAGGCGGCTCTTCCACTCGAGCAGGATGCGTTCCTGGTTGGTGCCGGCGCCGACGGAGACGGTGGTGCCGGCGAGGGTCCGGTAGTCGCCGTCGAAGCGGAACCCGGAGTCCTTCGGCGCCTCGAACGCCAGGTCGTCCTTGCGGTAGGAGGCGAACTCGTACTTGCGCTTGCGCTCCTCGGTGTCGGTGATGTTCGAGAAGCCGACGTCGACCTTGCCGCTGTCGATGCCGACGAAGAGGTTCTCCCAGGTGAACCGCTTGACCTCGGGCTTCAGTCCGAGGACGGCGGCGACCAGGCGCGCGAGGTCGATCTCGGAGCCGGTGAGGGTCTTCTGGTCGCTGCCCACGAAGCCCAGGGGTGGTGCCCCGGACGGCAGCGTGCCGGAGCCGACGACGAGCCGTCCGCTCTTCCTCAGGCCGGCGGGCAGCTTGGCGCTGATGGACTTCACCTCGGACACCTTGAGGGTGGTCTCCTCGGCGGCGCCGTTGGAGAGCCGGCCGACGGTGACCGTGCCGGCGCTGTCCTGCGTCGAGGTGGCGGCGTCGCTCTCGCCGCCGCAGGCGGTGAGCCCGGTGGCGAGGGTGGCGGCGGCGGTCGCGGCGGTGACGCCGCGGAGCAGGGCACGTCGGGTGATGTGGGTGGGCATGGCCGTCCTTGGGTGTGCGGGGCGGGTCGTGGGCGGGCGTGGGGGGAGGCAAAAGAGGGGGGCAGGTCAGAGGACCTTGCTGAGGAAGTCCCTGGTCCGTTCGTGCCGGGGTGCGTCGAGGACCTCGGAGGGCGGGCCCTGTTCGACGATCCGGCCGCCGTCCATGAAGACGACGCGGTCGGCGATCTCGCGGGCGAAGCCGATCTCGTGGGTGACGATGACGAGTGTGGTGCCGCTGGTCGCCAGGTCCTTGATGACGGCGAGGACCTCGCCGACGAGTTCCGGGTCGAGGGCGGAGGTCGGCTCGTCGAATAGGATGACGCCGGGGCGCAGCGCGAGGGCGCGGGCGATGGCCACGCGCTGCTGCTGCCCGCCGGACAACTGGCGTGGGTAGGCGGTGGCCTTGTCGGCGAGACCGACGCGGGCGAGCAGGTCGCGGGCGAGTTCGAGCGCGGCGGGCTTGGCGAGCCGGCGGGTGGCCACGGGGGCGGCGGCCACGTTGTCGAGCACCGTCAGGTGCGGGAACAGGTTGAAGTTCTGGAAGACGAAGCCGATCCTGCCGCGCTGGGCGAGGATGGCCCGCTCGCCGAGTTCTTTGAGGCGCCCGGCGTGCCGGCGTACGCCGATCGGTTCGCCGTTGAGGCTGACGTACCCGATCTCGGGTTTCTCCAGGTGGTTGACGACCCGGAGGAGCGTGGACTTGCCGGAGCCGGAGGGGCCGAGGATCACGGTGACCTCGCCGGGCCGCACGGTGAGGTCGACCCCGTTGAGCACGCGGTGGGTGCCGTACCACTTGTGCACGTCGTGCACCTGGACGGTGGCGGGCGCGTGGTCGTCGACGGCGGTGCTCATACGGCGGCCTCCCGGCGTGCGCGGGCCGTCAGCCCGGTGACGGCGGCCCGCAGTCTCTGGAGCGGGGTCGGCGGCAGGGAGCGGGTGGCGCCCCGGGCGTAGTACCGCTCGACGTAGAACTGGACGACGGAGACGACGCTGGTCAGGACGAGGTACCAGACGGTGGCGACCATGAGCAGCGGCACGATGTCGCCGGGGTAGGTGGAGCCCATGGACTGCGCGGCACCGAACAGGTCGAGCAGGGACACGTAGAACACCAGCGAGGTGCCCTTGATCAGGCCGATGAGCTGGTTGACGTAGTTCGGCACGATGGAGCGCAGGGCCTGCGGGAACACGATCCGGCGGAACTGGTAGCCCTTGGGCAGCCCGAGCGCGGCGGCGGCCTCGTGCTGGCCCTGGTCGACGGAGAGGATGCCGCCCCGGACGACCTCGGCGGCGTACGCGGACTCGTGGAGGCTGATGCCGACGACCGCGATGACGAGGTCGGTGGCGAGCTCGGACTCGTCGAAGGTGAGGAAGGCGGGCCCGAAGGGGACGCCGAGGCTGAGCGTCCTGTAGAGGGCGCTGAAGTTGTACAGGAACAGCAGGACGACGATGAGCGGGATGGAGCGGAACGCCCACACGTACACCCAGCTCACCGCGCGCAGCACAGGGCTGCGGGAGAGCCGGGCCAGGGCGAGCAGGACACCGCCGAGCAGGCCCAGGGCGGCGCTGTAGGCGGTGACTTCGAGGGTGACGAGAAGGCCGTCGACGATGGTGGGCCGCAGGAACCAGTAGCCGAAGCGGTCCCACTGGTAGAAGGGGTTGGTGACCAGGCCGTGGACGAACTGGGCGGCTAGGACCAGCACGGCGGCGGTGGCGATCCAGCGGCCGGGGCGCCTGAGCGGCAGCACGCGCTGGGCGGTGAGCGGTTCGGACGGGGCGGCGGCGGGCGGCGGCGCCTCGGCCAGGGAGACGGCGGCGCCTGGGGGTTCACTCATGGTGGGCTCCGGCTGGAGTCGGACGGGCCCGGGGGACGTGGACACCTCGGCCGCGGGCACGGCCGGTCGACGGCGGGGCCGGGGAGGTGGGGACGCACGGTCACCGGGGCGGGGCGGGCGACGGCACACCGCTGCGGCGGTGGGCGTCGGGGGTGCGGTGCCGCGGAGGAGAGGTCAGCCGCGGCGGCGGGCGCAGTCCGGTGCGGTACACAGTGCGCTGTTCACGCGGAGCAGATCGACGGCCCGGTCGGCGGCGAACAGCGTGGCGTACGCGTGGACGCGGCCGCGAGGGCGGCCGGTGGCCGTCCTGGGGGCTGCGTCCATGGCGTCACTCACTTTTCCGGCCGCTCGGGCCCTCGCGCTTACCGAAGTCATCCGGTCCGGTCGTCACCTGGGGCACCCCACCGCGATGCGAGGGTTGCCGGTCAGCGAGCCAGGGCTTGTCGCTGACACTCATGACCGATCTGGGCCGTAGTCAATCCAGTTGAACGGAGGGATGTCAACGGTGGTCCACGGAGCGGGACGGCTCCGGGGCGGTCCGGGCGGTGTGGGCGGTGTGGGCCGCCCAGTCCAGGATCTGCACGGCGGCGCCTGCGGCCTCGAGGCCCCGGCAACGGGCGTGGTGGCGGCGGAAGATGGCGTCCAGGTCGAGGTGCGCGCCGAACGCCGGGTGGGCGGCCAGCCGGCGGGCGTACTGCCACAGGGCGGTGTGCGCGGCGATCCGCTCGACGGCGGCGGCGTCCAGGTGGTGCCGGTGCACGGTGTCCAGCTGGACGAGGGCGACCCACAACTCGACGTCGGCGGCGGTGATCTGATCACGGATCATGTGGACGCGGCCGGTCAGCCAGCGGTCGAGCGCGCCGAGGGAGCGCAGCAGGGTCTCCAGGGCCGCCTCGCGCTCCGCCCGCCCGGCGCCGGCCGTGCCCGCGTTCTGCGCGGCGTCCTCGATGTCCTGGGCGCACATCCGCTCGACGGCCTCGATCTCGGACTCGGCGCCGCAGGGGTAGAGGGACGCGTGACAGCCGCCGAAGTGCCGGTCGAGGTCGCGCATGATGTCGGGGGCGTGCGTACTCACGATGCGCCCGGACCAGTCGTCGCTGAGGACCGGGGCGAGGGCGGGGCCGGGGTAGCGGTGGGCGCTCGCCTCGTACAGGGGGCGCAGCGCGGTGTGTCCGCTGTCGGGGCAGTCGGGAACCGCGGGCAGGAAGGTGGCCGGGCAGACGTCGCCGAGCTGCAGCAGGCTGTGGGCGACGGCGATGCGCAGGCCGTCGGGGCAGGCGGTGGAGAGGTGGAGGCGGTAGCGGCGCGGCACGGCGTAGTGGCCGCTGCGCGCGTCGCTGCCGATGCGGCCGCGGAAGGCGGGGGCGGTCCGGGTGGACGGGTGTGCGGCCGACGGTGCGACGGTCATGGCTCTCCCCTGGGCAGGCGTGTGGGCATACGGCGGGGCCGGCGGGTGGCGTCCGGCGGGCGTGGGCATGCGGCGGAGTGGGGTGTGCGGGCATGCCTGGGGGCATGCGGACCAAACGCGTGGCGGGGGGTGGCGGGGCCGCGCTCGGAGGTCGTGTCGCGGGAGCCGCGCTCCGAGGTCAGATCGCGCTGCAGACGCGCTGCAGGTCGATGTGGCGGCGGGAGGTGAGGAGGGGCGTACGGATCACTCGTCCGGTGACCGTCCCTGCGCGCCCCATGCTTCCCTACCTTTTCACTAGGAAACCTATGGTGAGTGTCGGTCCCCGCGCCCCCGGCGTCAAGAGGGCGTCCGCGGATCGGTCGCCGCGCCCGCTCCCCCGTGGAAAACCGTGTGCCGTTCGGCGGTGGCCGGCAGTACGGTGCCCGGCGTGATCGATGACGACGGATACTTCGGAGAGCCCATCGCGGCCCGCTACGACGCCACGTCGGCGGACATGTTCCGTCCGGAGGCGGTGGACCCCGCGATCGACCTGCTGGCGGAGCTGGCCGGTGACGGCGCGGCACTGGAACTCGGCGTCGGCACCGGCCGGATCGCGCTGCCGCTGGCCGCGCGGAGCGTGCCCGTGCACGGCGTCGACATGTCCCGGGCGATGGTGGCGCGGCTGCGCGCGAAGCCCGGCGGCGACGCGGTGGGCGTGACGATCGGGGACTTCGCGACGACCCGGGTGCCGGGCGAGTTCGCCGTCGCCTACCTCGTGTTCAACACCATCAACAATCTGACGACGCAGGACGCGCAAGTCGACTGTTTCGTGAACGTGGCCGCGCATCTGCGTCCGGGCGGCTGCTTCGTCGTCGAGGTGGGCGTGCCCGAGCTGCGGCTGCTGCCGCCGGGGCAGAACGCGGTGCCGTTCCGCATCAGCGACTCCGGCTGGGCGTTCGACGTCCTCGACCCCGCCACGCAGGCCATGAGCTCGAACTACGTGACCATCGTCGACGGCCGGGCGGAGCACCGCTCCATCCCGTTCCGGTACGTGTGGCCGGCGGAGCTGGACCTGATGGCGCGGCTCGCCGGGCTGCGGCTGCGGAACCGGTGGGAGGACTGGAACCGGACGCCGTTCACGGGCGAGAGCCGCACACACGTGTCGGTCTGGGAGAAGCCGGCGTTCTGACCTGGGGCATCTCGTTCGGATCATGCCGGGCTCGCGGGGTCTGGCCTGATCGGCAAGACACCCCCTAGTGCTGTGACCGGGAAGGTTCGCCGGGAAGCTCGCGGCGTCCGGTGCGGTGCATCGCAAGGCGGAGCATGACCCGCGTACTGGATGTACTCGGGT
>NZ_LLZN01000065.1 GCF_001509795.1 Streptomyces sp. NRRL WC-3605
GTGCGACGGGGGGAGCCGCCGGCGCGGCCGCGGGCGGGACGGGCGCCGTCTGCTGGGGCGCCTGGAATCCGCCGGAGGTGTCCTGGGCCTGCTGGGGTGCGGGGGTGGCGGGCTGCTGGGGGTAGCCGTAGCCGCCGGGGGTGTTCGGCTGAGGCGTGCCGAATCCGCCGGAGGTGTCCTGGCTCTGCTGCGGCGCGGTGGGGCCCGGCTGCTGCTGCGGGTAGCCGTAGGCGCCCGACGCCGGGGCGGCGCCCGGGACGGACTGCTGCTGGGGGAATCCGTAGCCGCCCGCGGTCTGCCCCTGCTGGGGCGCGGCCGGCGTGCCCTGGGCAGGCGCGGGGCCCGGGCCTGCCGGAGCGCCGGGCGGACCCGTGGGCGTGCCGACGGGTGGGCCGGTCGGCGGCGGTGGTGCCGCCCGCTCGGCCTCCTGCTGACCGGTCGGCGAGGAGCCACCCTGCGTGCTCTGGGCATACCAGGCGGGAGGTGTGTAGACGATCTCGAACTCGCCCGTCAGATCCACCTCGTGATCGTCCCCGTCCGAGGAAGGGCTCCCGCCGTTGTACTCGGACCGATCCCTGTTCACTGCTTGCCTCCTGGTCAGCCACTGCTGCTGAGCGTGTCGTCGTCGCGGCCGGGCGGACCGAGTGGCGAGTCCCCCGCGACTGCGATCGTCACCGCACCACCAGAAGCCTAATCACTCGCATGGCGGGACGGAAAAGGCCCCATGTGCGCGGACGCTATAGCCCGGACTCCGTGGACGGAAGGGGTTTCCGGGCCCGGAGCGACCTGACCGCCGAGCCCGTCGACCGCCGGCCGCCGACCCAGGAGCGGGACGACCTCCGACTCCGGGGGACGCCACCGTCGAGCCGCTGGACGACGTGACGGCCGGGCCTCGGAGCCCGTGCCCGGCGAACCCGGGCGCAAGTCCCCTGCGGACCCGGCCCGTTCACACCCCGCCCGGCACCGACGACGGCTCAGTCCATCCGGCGTGCCACACCGAGCAGCCCCGTCTCCGCGTCGGTGGGCTCGGTCATCACGAACTTCTGGTGCTTGCGCGTACACCACAGCGCGACGCCGTCGTGCAGCGTCGGAAGATGCTGAAGGTGCTCCTCCGGAATGCCCAGCGTGTCCTTCACGGACTCGGTCTCGTACGGCGAGATGCGCTGGATGCCCACGAGATGGGCCTGCGACAGCCAGCGCGGCGCGTGCTCACTGACGAACGGCAGCACCGTCACCACGGACTGCCACGGCACCGACGTCACCCGCCCGCGCGGCGGACGGATACCGCAGTCCCGGATCAGCACCACCGGGCTGGAAACGGACGGGCCCTGCGCGGGCACCCGGCCCACCGGGTACACCGTCACACACTGCTGACCGCCGCCTGCCGCCTGGGCCAACTGCTGCCACGCCTGCGGACGGCCGGTCTCCACACCCACGCGCGCCCCGGTCGCGGCCGCCCGCAGCGCCAGCACCTGCGCCAGCCACAGACCGCCCACGAGCACGACGTCGAACGGCGTGGGACGGGCCAGGCCGAGCACCGCCGGATGCGACTCCGCGTCGGTGCCGATGAGCACACCGTCGTCACCGATCGGCATGCTGATCGCCGCGAGCTCGTCGACCGTCACCACATGACGGTTGCGGCGCGGGCCGCGCAGCCCGAACCCCGGGCTGAAGATGCGCCGTTGACGCTGGGGCGCGTCCGGCTGCCGGATGATCGGGATCATGCCGGTGTCGGTCGGGGAGGCCACATGGGCCGGGGTGCCGGGAGCGCGGCCCTGCTGTCCCGGGGGCATGGTCGGAGCGGGCTGGGACATCAGTAGGTACCTCCGAGCGGCAGAGTGGCGAGGGCCCCGGGGACCTGCTCCCGGTCGAGGCGGACCAGACCGACCTTCGCGGAGCTCGCGGTCCGCTCCAACTCCCTGCCCACCTGACCGAGTTCGTCGTCACCGCGCGCGGTGACACGGATGTGCCCGGTGAGGGCCACACCCCGGTTGCCGGCCTTGCTCAGGGTCATGCTGAACGTCGTGGCCAGCACCGGCAGCGACGTGAAACGCGTCACCAGCTCCGGCAGCGCCACCCCGCCGGGGCCCAACTGCGGCCAGCGGGACACCCAGTACGTCGTGTGCCACCGGTCGTCGACCCGCCAGGTGCGCACCGCCTCGACCGTACGGCGCTGGGTGCGCCCGTCCTGGCCATGCTGCTGGTTGGCGCGCGGGTTCAGGCAGCTCGATGTCGCGAGCGCCTGGACCAGTTCGGTCTCGTCGAGGATGGTCGCCTTGAAGCCCGCGCCCGCCAGCCGGCTCGCCAACTGGTCCGCGACCCGCAACAGGGCGCGCTGCGTACCCGGGACACCGTCCCCGCGCGCCTTCACCGCCTCCGGGCACAGCTCCGGGTCCAGCTTGAGGGCCACCCAGGTGAGCCGCAGGGCCGGCGAACCGGACTGCGCCTGCAGCGGGCCGTAGGAGCGCGCCGCGAGCGACTGCGACGGCAGGTGCGGCGCGGGCGCCGGCTGGGTGTGCTGCACGACCTGCACGGAGGCCAGCCGGATCCCGTCGACCTCCAGGGCGTCCTGGATCAGCCTCAGCGGCAGCTGCCGTTCGCCCGCTCCGGGCCGCAGCGGCTGGTCGCCGGGCTGCACGAAGAGCACGGCCGTCAGGAACGTGCCGTCGCCGATCATCCCGATCGAGCGGTCGTCACGGGAGACGAACGAATAGGTCCGCAGGGCCGGATCGCACTCGACGACCGGCACCAGCATGGCGTCCGTCCCCGGCGGCACGGGCAGTTTGGCGTCCCGCCGGCGCTGCCGCAGCGCGCGCGTCGTCTCCCACCACTCCGGCAGGGGACGGCGGCCGCGGCGCAGCACCGCGAGGAGCAGCAGCAGCGCGGCCACGGCACCGGCCGGGGCCAGCAGCCAGGACGTCCCGACGGCCCAGGCGGCGACCATGACGGCCGCGGCCAGCTCCACCAGGATCAACTGCTGCAGCCGGACCGGACCGAGCCCGCCCGGGCGGGGCAGCGTACGCGGCGAGGCGGCGGAGGGAGCCGCGGGCGGGGCAGGCGTACGTCTGCCGTCCGGGCCTCCCGGTTGCTGCGGTGCGCGGCGTCCGCGCCGAGTGCTCGTAGCGCTGCTCATCCCCCGGGACATCCCTTTCGCGAAGTAGTGGCCGTCGGGCGGGCGGGAACCGCTGTCCCGGATCCCGGCGCCGGGCCAGGGTCTTCATCGGCCCACACCATCCATGCGGGTGGCTCACGGTACCCGCTGCGGCACGCCGGGCGACACAGGGGACACCCGGACCCACGGACGGCACACCAGCCCCGGACGGCCAGCCTGCCATGGTCCGCGCCCGCGTGGTGGAGGGCTGTGGAGAAGCTCTGTGAAGATGCGTGGGCCGGTTCCCACCTGAGGGATCGTCGGCACACGGCGCAGGGCATAGTAGGTCCCTGCACGGCCGTTGCGGCCTTTTCGAGCGCGATCGAAGCATCACCAAACGGGAGATACGGGGACCATGGCAAAGCGTCGGGACGAGCTCGCCGCCTACACGTTCGCTCGCAAGCGCACCGTCGCCGCCTTCCTGGCGCCGTCGCCGGGCGGCTCGGAGGAAGGCGCCCCGCGACCCGTGCGCACGGTGATGCCGAGCCTAGCCATCGGCGTGGTCCTGGTCATCGGCTTCATCGCGTGGGGCGTGATCAAGCCCACGGCCCCGAAGGGCTGGGACACCCCCGGCGAGCACATCATCGTCGACAGCGACTCCACCACGCGGTACGTGGTCCTCGACCCGAACCCCAAGGACAGCAAGGTGGAGAAGGTCCTCCATCCGGTCCTCAACTACGCCTCCGCGAAGCTGCTGCTCGACAAGGGCAAGGGCAGCGTCCTCGAGGTCCCGGGCAAGGAGATCGACAAGAGCGGCATCCGGCACGGCGCGACCATCGGCATCCCCTACGCGCCCGACCGGCTCCCCTCCAAGGAGGACGCCGAGAAGACCAAGACCTGGGCGGTGTGCGAGCGTCCGGCGCCGGGCTCCAAGGCGGCCATCGACCGCGCCGTCTTCGTCTTCGACGACAGCGACGCCAAGTCCCTGGAGAGCACGGGGAAGGTCGACCCCCGCGAGGCCCTGTACGTCACCGACAGCAGGACCAAGGCCGAGTACCTGGTCGACAGCAGGGGGAACCGCTTCCTGCTCGGCGGGAAGTCCGGCCTCGACGAGACCTCGATGGAGCAGCTGCGCTCCGCCGTCATCGGCAGCAGCGCCACCACCGACCCGCAGCCGGTGAGCCAGGAATGGCTCAACACCCTCAACGACGGCGGGGACATCACCTTCCCCGTCGTGCCCGGCGCCGGCGGCCGGACCTCCGTCCAGGGACTCCCCGCCGAGGCCGGCACGATCGGCCAGGTGCTGCGGGCCCGGGACGCCCAGGGCGAGCAGTTCTACATCGTCCTGAAGGACAAGGTCGCGGCCGTCTCGCCGTTCGTCGCCGCCCTGCTGGTGGCCCGCGACGAGAACGGCGCCATGCAGGTCGAGACCCGCGTCGTCATCGAGGCCAACGGCGGCCGCGCCGACCGTTTCTACGCCGACAAGGGCTGGCCCGAGATCGTGCCCCGGCAGGCCAACAGCGCCAACCCGACGACCGGCGCGGCGGCCAGGACGTCCTGCAGCGTCTACAAGGGCACCTTCGGCGCCGACCGCAAGCCGAGCCTGGCGGCCTGGGCCGGGGCCGACTACCCGAAGAAGGTCATCACCGACTCGCTGAGCGCCTACGTCTCCTCCGGCTCCGGCCTGCTGTTCAAGGAGGTCGCCGGTACGGCCGCCGGTGGCGGTGCCACGTACCTGCTGACGGACACGGGCCTGCGGTACTCCCTGCCGAAGGGCAACGACAGCGAGGCGCAGAACCCGGCCGCGTCGGCCGGTGGCGGCTCGTCCCAGGGCGAGGCCAGCGAGACGGACAAGGCCCGTACGCGGCTGGGCTACGAGGACCTCAACCAGCCGGCGATCGTGCCGCAGACGTGGGCGACGTTCATCCCGAAGGGGCCGATGCTCGACACGGCGGGGGCGTCGCAGCCGCAGAGTCAGTGACGCGGGAGGCCGCTGGACGGGGCCGGGGCGGCCGGCCCCAACAGCCCGGCGTCGTAGGCCATTTGAGGTAGGACGACGCACGGGTCACAGCTTCGTCGCCCATGTGTGTGAGGCGTGTAACTGATTGGCCTCGCCTGTGGATGAGTGACAGGCTGACGATAGAGTGTTTGCAGCGCTCAAGCGTGCGAAGCAGCTCCGGGCAACGGCATCGGGTTACCCGGACCAACGACGACATGGGGGAAGGTTCACATGGCCGGCCAGTTCCGGGTAACAGAGGACGAACTCACCAAGCTCTCCAGCGACATCAGCACCGCCAACGGTCAGCTGCAGGGCGAGATCCGCCGCCTCAACGGAGTGATCGACCAGATCGCGGGCGGCTGGAAGGGCCAGGCTGCCCAGTCCTACCGCCAGCTGCAGGAGCGCTGGAACGCGGACGCGAAGAAGATGAGCGACATCCTCAACGACATCAAGGAAGCCGTGGACTCCACGCGGAGCAACTACTCCGCGTCCGAGGAGCAGCAGAACTCCGAGATCAGCAAGATCATGTCGGACTTCGGCTGATCGAGCCGACCGGTTCGCGCGTCGTGCCGTCCACCGGCATGACCCGTCCGTTCCTCACCTCTTTCCAGCGACTTTCCTCCGAATCTTCCTGAAAGGGAATGACGATGTCGATCCTCGTCAATTACGCAACCATCACCAACGCGTCCACCGACGTGAAGACGACGGCCGGCCGCATCAAGCAGCAGCTGGACGACCTCGAGGCCGCGGTCAAGCGTGTCGCCAACACCTGGGAAGGTGAGGCGCAGGAGGGCTACCAGCGCAAGCAGCGCGAGTGGGACCAGACCGCCGCCGACCTGCACTCCACCCTGCTGAAGATCTCCACCGCCCTGCAGAGCGCCGCCGAGAACTACCAGGCCACGGAGAAGAGCAACGCCTCCACCTGGAGCTGAGCCAGCCGGCGAGCCGGGGGACATCGGATGAAGAGATTCGGCCCAGCCGACGCCTTGGCGTCCGCTGGGCCGACCTCTGCTCCGGGGTCGTTCACACCGGCTTCCGGACCGCACACGGTAAATCCGCCGAATCTTCACACCGGCCGACGGCGCGGCGTACGCGCCGGCGGCCGGGACACCGTCGACAAGGAAGCCCTGGGGGCCTGGACATGAGGGGCCTGAACGTGGAGGGCCACAAGGCCGGTTCGCGTAGCCGCACGAGTGGCCGCACGAGTGGAACCCGCGCACTGAAGCGGGTCCTCGGCGTGCTCGCCGTGACGGGTGTCTGCGTGACCGCGACGCCGTTCGCCCCGACGGCGGCGGCGTCCGACGGCGGCCCGGACTTCGGTCTGTCGGCCAGCACCGAGTGCGTGTTCGGCGGCGACGTCATCAAGTCCACGCCCTGGTCGCTCCAGCGGATCCTCCTGGACCAGCTGTGGGAGCACTCCACCGGCAAGGGCGTCAAGGTCGCGGTGATCGACACGGGCGTGGACAAGCGGAACCGCCAGCTGACGGCCGCGGTGTCCGGCGGCAAGAGCTACGTCGACGGCTCCGCCACCCGGGACATCGAGGGTCACGGGACACGCGTGGCGGGCATCATCGCCGCCCGCCCGCTGAAGGGCACCGGCTTCGTGGGCCTCGCCCCCGACGCCGACATCCTGTCCTTCCGCTACACGGGCGGCCAGGAGAAGCAGGGCAACTCCCGCACGATGTCCCAGGCGATCGAGGCCGCGGTCGCCGCCGGGGCCGACATCATCAACATCTCCTCGGACACCGCGAACAGGCAGGACAACGGCACACTGCGCGACACCGTCGCCGCCGCCGTACGCAAGGGCGCGCTGATCGTCGCGGCCGCCGGCAACGACGGGGCGGACGGCAAGTTCGCCGACACCTACCCGGCCGCGTACGACGGCGTCCTGGCGGTCGGCGCCTCCGACCGCAACGACGAGCGGGCCTTCTTCTCGCAGTCCGGCGACTTCGTGGACGTGGCGGCACCCGGCGTCGGCATGGTCTCGACCGTCCCGGGCGGCGGCCAGTGCACCGCCGACGGCACGAGCTTCGCGGCACCGTACGTCGCGGGCGTGGCGGCGCTGCTCAAGGAGAAGCACCCGGAGTGGAAGGCGTCCCAGATCGTCACCCGCATCGAGGAGACCGCCCAGCGCCCGGGCCGCGGCCCCAACGGCTTCATCGGCTGGGGCGTCGTCGACCCGGTGGCAGCCCTTTCGGACGACTCGACCCCGGGCACGGCCCCGGAACCGGACCCGCCGGTGAAGGCGGGGTCTGGCGGTGTCGTCCCGATGGCTGTGACGATGGGGGAGACCGAGGCGGAACGTGAACGCCGCACCGCCGTCTACGTATTGGGCACGGGAGTGGCCCTGGCCCTGGTGATCGCGGGCAGCGGCGTAGCCGTCCGGGACTGGCGCACCCGACGGACGGGGCGGACCGGGCGGACCGGGCGATGAGCAGGCATCCGGGGATGCCGAGGACTTGGACAACAGGGGAGAGGACAACGGGGTATGAGTAACGGGATGCGGGTCGACCTGAGCGCATTGGACGAGGTCATCCGGAAGCTGTGGACGCTGCTGGACGACATGGACAAGGCGGGGCAGACGTCGCGGTACAACACGGAGATCCCAATGGATGCGTTCGGGAACTCTTGCCTCTTTTTGGAGGCGGGTGATCTGCATGCGGCACACCAGAACATGAAGAATGATCTTGAGAAAGTCATTCAGGGCTTGCACGGCCTGATCGAAAAGTTCGGTACGAGCACCTCCAAGGTCAAGGACAAGTACACCGAGCAGGAGTACGCGAACAAGCACCAAATGGGTGGTGACACGGGGGGCTCGAGCGGCTCGTACGCAAAGTAGAGCGGTCGAGTATCACCTAGCAGAGGGAGGAGTTCAGAATGGCCGGCGAAAAAGATCTGCCCAAGCCTAAGATCGTGAACGACACATGCGTTGCGGATCCTGGACGTCCGCAAACCAAGACGCAGTTCATCGAGCACTCGCTGAAAGAACTCAAGCAGATGCTGGATGGCACAAACCCTGGCGCCATCGAAGATGTCGGCCGTCATTGGGGCAAGGTGAACGAAATCCTCTCCGGCGGAGAAGGTGGCGGTATTGCTGGCCTCCTTGACAAGGCGGTTGACAACGTCTTGGAACACTGGGATGGAGACGCAGCCCGGAGCTTTGAAAAGAAGGCGCGGGAAATCTCGCAGAGCCTCAGAAACGCTGCCTGGCATGCGGATCTCAATAGCGGCCAGATGTCCGACGCCGGCTTCCAGCTGCGAAGGTACAAGGCGCAGCTGGACGAGATTGAAGAGCCTAGCGGCTGGGCCAAGCTAGGTGACGCTTTGAGTGACTGGCAATGGGACAACGGCGAAGCCGTTGCCAGTGACCTGAAGGACCGGAAGCTGACTGCCAAAGAGGTGGCAGAAATCAATGAGGGCAAAATCGGCGCTAGTCGAGAAGCCCAACTCAATGGCGTCGCTGTAATGGAGAACCTGGGCGCCCAATACATGCGCATCACGGGTAACCTTCAGAGGAACCGGGTCGTTCAGAACCCTGACGGCACCGTCAAGGAGCCGAACCGTGATATCGAGTACCCGCCGCCGGTGACTCCTCCTGGCACCGGAGGCGCTTCACGTCCTGGAACGGTCGGAGCGGCGCCCAAGCCGTGGAACGCTGGTCCGACCAACAGCGTCAAGCCTGCCCCCAATGTGCCCCGCGACCAGGGCATCACGGGGGGCACGCAGCTACCGCCGACGGCGAAGACAAAGGTGGATAGCATCACTCCTGGCCTGACTGGTCCTGGCTCGGTGTCGGGCCCCGGAGCAGGAAGTGGTGCCGGCGGTGGTCTTGGTGCTGGCGGCGCTCAGGGGCCTGGTGTTATGCCTTCCGGAACCGGTGCTGGCTTCGGTCGTGGTGCCACCGCAGGACGTGGCGGCCTTGGAACGACCAGTGGCCGTAGCGGCATGACCGGTGGCGGCGCGGCGACTGGTCGCGGAGCCAGTGGCCGGGCTGGCATTGGGGGCATGGGAGGCGCCGGGGCCGGTGGGGCTGGTCGTGGCGCTGGCGCTGGCGGCGGTCGTGGCGCTCTTGCAAAGGCCCGAGGCGGGGTGGTGGGCGCAGCTAAGGGCATCGCGGGGAAGGGCGCTGGCGGTGGCGCCGGCTTGCACGGTAGCCGTGGCGGAACTGGGCGCGGTGGCATGGCCGGTGGTATGGCTGGTGGTATGGGTGGCCGCAAGGGTCGGCGACCTGGGGATGAAAACAGCCAGGGTGACCGTCCCGACTACTTGGTCGAGGACGAAGAGACCTGGATCTCGGAGGAAGACCGGAAGCGGAACGTACCGCGAACCATCGAGTAGCCACCTGAGCGAGCCGCACGACATGCGTGCGGCTCGCTCGCACGAGCGCTGGCGCAGCCAGGCGGAGTTGAGTGAGGAGCCATGAAGTGAGTCTTAAGCAAGTCTGGTCCACGGCGGGAGTCGTGAGTCTGACGGGGGCCTTGCTCTTCACTGCGGCGCCAGCGGCTTTTGCTGATTACGTACGGGACCAACAGTGGGCGTTGAATGCGTTCGCCGCAAAGGACGTCTGGGCCGAGTCCGAAGGTGCCGGTGTCACAATCGCCGTCGTTGATTCTGGGGTCGACGGAAGTCACCCTGATCTTACCGGTCAGGTACTTAAAGGTAAGGATTTCACTGGCGGAGGAAATGCTCAGGAAGACGTTCTCGGTCATGGTACAAAGATGGCGAGTCTCATCGCTGGCCACGGTCACGGTGCGGGCAACTCCTCGGGTGTAATCGGTCTAGCACCCAAAGCTAAAATCCTGCCCCTGCGTACACTTCAGAAGGATTCCGATAGGAATCTCGACGAGACCTGGGGTGCAGCGGTCAAATATGCGGTAGATAACGGTGCAAAGGTGATCAATCTATCCATCGCCAACGATGGTGGAAAGACTCTGAGTGCTGGTCGCGAAGCTATCGCGTATGCCCAGCAGCATGATGTGGTTGTTGTGGCGGGATCGGGAAACGACGGCTACTCGGCGGTAAGTGAGCCAGCGGCTCTACCCGGCGTTATCTCAGTCGGTGCCGTAGATGAAAAGGCAAATCTTTGGGCCGATTCCAACACCGGAAAAGGTTTGTCGCTCACTGCCCCGGGTGTCAAAATCGTCGGCGCAAACCCGACAATGTCTAATGGGTATGGCGTAGGAAGCGGTACTTCAGACGCCACGGCTTACGTATCTGCTGCCGCTGCCCTAGTCCGGTCTAAGTACCCTGATCTCACCGCAGGCCAGGTGATCAACCGCCTGATCAAGACGGCTACGTTCGCCCACCACGAGGGCTTGAAGGCGCCCGACGAGAAGTACGGTTACGGCATCGTCCGGCCCTACTCTGCGCTCACGATGGACATCCCGGTCGGGCCGAAGACGAACCCTCTGGGGCAGCTTGAGGCAGCTTCCGTCTCTAATCAGTCGTCCGCAGGTAAGGACTCTGCGACTCAAGACGAGAAGAAGTCCTCGTCCAGCAACCTCGTGCTCATCGGCGGCATCGCCGCAGTAGTTGTCATCGGTGTGATCGTCTTCGTAGTAATCCGCAGCCGCCGTAACGGCGGCAACAGCGGCGGCCCTGGCGCCAGCGGTGGCGCCTCTCAGGGACCGGGCTCTCAGCCGTATCCCAACGCTGCCTCGGGGCAGGGCTACTCACCGCGTCCCGGCCAGGGCCCGCAGAACCCCAATCAATACTCCTGAAACAAGAACGCCCCACCTCGCGCCCCGGGCAGCGGCATGCCCGGGGCGCGGCCGTGTGCTGCAGCCTCGCCGTGAGAGGCGACGATGCGATGGGTCACTGGGTGGCACGCGAGTGATGTGCAAGGCGAGGTATCACCGAAGCCAACAGGCGTGAGCCCCAGTGGCTTACACGCAGTGTGATCGGCGCGACCGAGGATGCGAGGTCTGCCGGCCGCCCGCAATGGGCGGTCCGAGAATGCGAAGCTCCGGGTGGCCACCTGACTACCCGACTACCTGACTACCTGACTGTAAACGAAGACTGAATCACCGCGAGCGGAATTGACGGGCTGGGCATCGTCCGTCGAGCCAGGCCTGTGTAGCCAAAGCTGAGTGAGGAGCAAGGAATGGGTGTCAAGCGAATCCGGTCCACCACTGGAGTCGTGGCGTTGACGGGCATTTTGCTCCTCACGTTGGCACCCACGGCATCGGCTGATGAGGTGCGAGACGCTCAGTGGCCCTTGACAGTCTACGACGCTGAGAAAGTGTGGAAGACGTCGCAAGGAGAAGGCGTCACAGTTGCGGTGGTCGACTCGGGGGTTGACGCGAGTCACCCCGACCTTCTTGGTCAGGTCCTGCCTGGAAAAGACTTCAGTGGCGACGGCGACCCACACAGGGATGATGACGGCCATGGAACTGGGATGGCGAGCCTCATTGCCGGACATGGCCATGGGGTGAATGGCTCATCAGGAGTCGTGGGGCTTGCCCCGAGAGCTAAGATTTTGCCAGTTCGCTATGGCTCGGAGGGCGACAAACTCGCTACGACGGCTTGGGCTGCGGGTGTGCGCTACGCGGTGGACCAGGGCGCCACTGTTATCAATTTGTCGCTGGTCGACTCTAGCGCCTATCCCGGATCCAGTGCCGCTAAAGCGATCAAGTACGCGCAAGATCATGACGTAGTCGTAGTGGCAGGTGCGGGAAATGACGCCGGTACCGTCAACTATCCTGCCGCACTTCCCGGTGTGGTCGCCGTAACGGCTGTGGATCAGGCGCTCAACTTCTGGTCGAGGTCGAACACTGGCGAGGTGACGGTTGCAGCGCCCGGTGTTGAGACCCCTCAGGCTGATCCCACCGTTTCGAGTGGCTATGTACGCGCGAATGGCACCTCAGGCTCGACCGCTTACGTGTCCGCCATCGTGGCGCTTCTCCGCTCCAAGTACCCCGACCTGACCGCAGGACAAATCATCAACCGCTTGGTCAAGTCCGCGTCCTTCCTTCAGCATGAAGGTAGGAAGGCCCCGGACCGTGAACTAGGCTACGGCATCGCCCGCCCCGGCACGGCCCTGACCATGAGCATCCCCAAGGGGCCCAAGCGGGGGCCCGTCATCAAGCGATCGTCGTCGAGTTCGGCTGATTCCGCGGCAGGTTCAGACAACAGCGACGGCATGACTCACGCCAAGAAAAAGACGAAGAGGAAGTCCTCCCCCGGCAAGTTTCTCCTGGTCGGTGGCCTCGCCGCAGCGGTGGTCATCGTCGGCATCCTCGTCGCCGTCGTCCGCAGCCGCCGCAATGGCGGCAACAACGGCGGCCCCGGCTCAGGCGGCGCCGTTCCCGGCGGCTACCCGTCGCAGCCCGGCGCGTACCCGCCCGCCCCACAGCAGTACCCCGGCCCCTACTCGCAGCAGCCGCCGCACCAGGGACAATAGGGTCGGCCTGTCCTAGGGGACGAAGGACCGAGGGTTGCGGCCCTGGTCCGCAAGCCGGCGCGCGAGGCGCGAGGCCGGCCAGGTCGCACACCGTGTGGCATGAGACGGATGCTCTGCCGGCGCTACCCACCGTCTGGTCAGGTCGTTAGATACAACAGGCAGCGCATCTGGTCGAGAACGAGAAGGGACTTACCTGAATGGGCGCCATCGTCCTGGTCGTCGGTGTCGTGGTACTGGGAGCCGTCATCGCGGTTGTCGTCGCGGCCAAGAGCCGTAGTCGGCGCAACGCCGGCCCGGTGCCCGGCCATCCCTGGCCGGGGCCTCACGCGCCCCAGTCGGGATACCAGCAACAGGCGTACCCGCTCGCCCAGCCGCCGTACCCGCCGGCCTCCCACCAGGGCTACCCGGCTCCTCCTGGGCAGCAGCCGGCATCGCAGGCGCCAAACCCCTACAAACAACCGCCTCCGCACCAGGGCCAGTAGTCGCCCGATCCAGGCCGGACATGGGGGGAGTCTCGAGCGCAGCTGTCCCGGTTCAAAGCGAGAAGAGCGGCCTGATCCCACCGAGTCGGCACTGGATGAGATCAGTGTGTTCCGCGCTCGTAGTTGCACGTCACCGAAGAGGAACAGTGGATGGCTGACGACGGAACCTCCTTCTACGAACCCACTGCCGGAAGGAGCCTGGCCCGCAAGTTCGAGATGCAGGCCTACGACCTGAGGGCCTATCTGAAGAGGTTCGAGGAGGAGACGGGGGAAGAGGCCATCACTGATGGTTTCGGAGTGCTGACGGAATCCGCGGAGGTCACCAGCGCCTACATCTCCTACTCGGAGGACGTCGCAAGTGCCATGAAGGTCGTGCACAAGCACCTGGACAGGATCGCCGACGCTCTGCGCAAGGTGAATGCGAACACCGAGGTCACCGACGACGAACTCGCGGTCCTCTTCGGAAAGTCGAAGGGCGGCGAGCAGTGAGCGGGAACGAGTCTCTTGCCGAAGAGATCGTCGAGCTCGGTATCGAGGTCATCAGACCGGGTGGACGCCCGGAGGAGCTGGAAGCCGCAGCCAAGGCGTGGCGTCAGCTGAAGTCTGAGGTCGAGGACATGGTGAAAGCCCTGGACAAGGACATCAGGGCAACTGTGGGAGACACCTGGCGTGGCGAAGCGGCCGATGCCTTTGCGGATCATTGGGATGAGTTCGCGGCTGCTGTGCGCGGCGCCACCGAGGATTTCGATGAGGCAGCCAAGGGCCTCGACGACGCCGCGAAATGCATTCGCGAGGTCAATGACGAGATCGAGGACATCTATGTGGAGATCGGGATCTCCATCGGTGTGTCCGTCGGGATGTCCTTCCTCACCCTGGGCGTCTCGGCCGCGGTCGGCACAGCTCGTGTGACCATGCTGGCTGCAAGAGCCCTGGACGCAGCGGGACGGCTGGGCAGGGCCTTGCGCATCATCGGTACTGCATACAGAAACCTCTACAAACGCGGAAAAGCAGGGAGACTTCTGGTCGAGGGAGCCCTGAACTGGGCTGGCGGCACAGCCGGAGGCGTGATCACCAGCGAGCTCAGCGGCAAGGGCTGGGAAATGGGTACGAACATGCTTGGCGGCCTGGCCGGCGCCACCGTCGGTACCGCTGCGGGCAAGGCGGTGACCGCTGTTGGAGGCAAGGAGATCCTCAGCGGCATGGCGGGAGGCGCGGCCGGGGGGATGTCGGGGGACTACCTGGACTCCGTGCGGAAGGGCGAGCGCTTCGACATCCGTCAGAGCGCCGTGACCGGTATCACGGGCGCCGCCGCCGGTGGGCTCGGCGGCGGGGCACGGGCCGTCGACCGAGGCCTTGACGACATGGCCCGGGGCGTGAAGAACGACAATGACTTCGCTTACGCCGAGGGTCGTCCGGAGTATCAGCAGACGGGTGTGGATGCGGCGTTCGGGGCTTCCACTCCCGTCGCCGGGGGCGTGTCTGCGAACGCGGCGAAGGACGGTTTCGACGGAGTGGACAAGGGCGCCTCAGGGGCGCAGAAGTCTGCCGGGCGAGGCGTCGCCGCGGACAGCAGGACAGCGACGGATCGGATTCGCGAGGACTTCGGCTGATGACCCAAGTGGAAGCCACCCGCACTCCTTCCCCCACCTCCTCGGCCGCACTAGGTGCCTGGTGTGCGGGGCTGGGGCTCCTGGCCACAACGTCCGTATTCGGGCTCTGGCTGTTCGGCACGGACTCGGACCGGCGTCGATTGCTGATCCTGATGTGCCTGGCCACCACGTTGATGTGCGTCGTGGTGATCGCACTGCGACAACGGGCATTCGGTGGGCGAAAGTCGGTGCGCGAGGTCGCCCTGGCCGCCTCCGCTCGTTCGGTGGACGAGCCGGCGGACGAGGCGCCGGGATCCACCCTTGAAACAGCGGATCTGCCGCTCATGCTTCCCTCGAGGCGAGGTCAGCAGGTGCGGAGCCTCGCCTGGGTGGCCGGGATCGCCACCGCGCTCTTGGCGATCCTCGCATTGGCGGCGGGAACCCCTCAAAGGTCGGGGCGCGTCGAGCGTATCCACGCGGCCGGAGCCGAGTTCGGCACCGCAACGGCGGAGAAGATCAGCGATGTTCGACGGAAGTCCTCCAGGGGCAAGGACCCCTACATCGCAACGGTCGTCGTCCGGCTGCCTGCCGCGACAGGCGAAGAGCCCATGTCCGCCGTGGTCAAGGCGACGACCAACCAGCCGTTGAGTCCGGGTGACCCGGTGACCGTGCTGTACGCGCCGTCGCAGCCGGAGCTGGGCGCAGTGGCAGGCGGCGAGCGCAGTCTGGGCGCCGAGTTGCGGGGAGAGACCATGCCCGCGTACCTGCGTTGGGCGTTCGTCGCGGCCTGGGGCCTCAGCTGTCTTGGTGCCGTCAGCCACATGTCGACGAGTCACGGTTTTCGATCCTTTTCCCGTCTGGGAGAGAAGGACAGAGCCATTCGAGGGCGGTACAAGCGAGTCGCCCTCTTTGATTCCAGAGGCCGAAGAGAATCTTCCGAGGGCCCGACCCGCCTCGAGATCCAGACCGATGCCGGAATCGCCCGCTTCCACACGATCACTGGCAGTCGTAGCTTGCCCGAGTTCATGGAGCACGATCCTCTCTGGGTGTGCTGGGATGCGCATCGGGGGGCACGGTCTTCTCGATTCTCGCCGAGCATGACCCCTGCGGCCTTGGTCTTCGACCATGGACTGGTCCTGCACGGGATGATGAAGGTCGAGGAGGCACAAGCACTCGCCTCCGGGGGTGTCTCCTTGGGGAAAGTGGCGACCATGCCGCAGGGGAGTCGCCGTCTGCGGCTGTTCGACGTACGCGCACAATGGCCGTCGTACGTCGATCCGTTCATGTTCCAGATCTGCGCGGTGGTGATTGCCAGTGCGGCACTCATGACCTTCGACGTGGCCAACGGATGGCGCTGGACGGCGGGAGTCGTCGCATTTCTCGGGGTGTGGGCCGCCGTTGGGCTGCATGTGAGCGACGACGCTTCCAGGGAACAAGGTACGAAGGAGTGACGCCCCCTCCCAGCCCCGGCCCGCCCGTTCCTGGATGCGAGCCGGGGCTTCATCACGCGCCTCGATGCTCAGCGATGGCGGGTGAGGATCGGGGGTCTCATGCGCTACATCAAAAAGGTCGGTGAGCGCGGGAATCCGATAGCCGAGCGCAACATCAACGACCTGGCCATGTATGCGGGCTACCGGGTCGTCAAGAAGGGCGTAAAGGGGGTGGTCAAGGATGCCATCGGCGCGGATCCGGCCGGAGCGGTTCAGGGGAGTCTGCTGGAGGACGGTCCCGGTGTGGCGGAGGAGCGCTACGAATACCATCAGCGTCCCGATTCGAAGATGCTCGGCGAGCGTACGGACGTCACGCCGTCGAGCGCGGCAAGGACAGTGAGGGACGATTTCGGGTGAGCAGAATGGATCAGGCGGACTTCGTTCGCGACACGGTTGAGCGGGCGAGGGCGTCGGTGCCGGCCGGTGATGTGCTGCGCGTCGAGCACATACTCGGTCTGGCCGTGCGCGCGCCTTCGCCCGGCTACTTCCGTCGCCCGCGCGTTCTTCCGTCCGAACGGCGTGCGCTCAGCAGCTGGTTGCTGGCCCCGTTCGCCTGGCTCCTGAGAATTGTCACGGCCACCTTGAGTCCGTTCGAGCGGTTGATCGAGGCGTTCACGGAGCGCGAGAAGAGGAAGCCGGGCAAGCCGTTCCACGGCGGCTGGAACAGCATGGCCGGGCATCTTGCCCGCGGCCTTGTCCCTCGCACGAAGAACCCGGCGAACCCCGCGCTCGTGGTCATGCACGTGACCGACCGCCGTCTGCACATCGTGTACGTGTCCCGTGTGCGCTCCCTCACCGGCCAGCCAGGCCCGGTCGAAGCGGGGTGGGGCACGGACATCCGTAATGTGGCCTGGATCCGGGACCGAAGCGATGTGGTGGGCGGTGACCACGAGATCGGCTTCGTCGATGGTTCGTGGTGCTCGGTCCACTTCTCGGGCAAGCCAGGTGCCGGACGTGTTTCCGGTGCGGCTGAGTCACCTCGACGCGGTTCCGCGCCCTGCCTGACGGGCCGCTCGTTCGGCGGTCGTACCCGGCGTTCGTCTCCTGGAGGCGGCGCCGGGGCCTGTGTCACGCGATGAACATCACCAGGAAGCTGAGCGCGACGCCGACGATGCCGACCGCGAGCAGCGTGTAGACCGTGCTGAGCAGTCCGGGTGCCACCGCCCGCTTGGCCCAGTTGAAGTCGGACGCGCCGCCGAAGGCGAAGCCGGTGGCGGTGCAGAGGAGGCCGAGGGCGAGCGGGATCAGGGCGCCGAACCACCACGCGCAGCCCACCGCTATCGAGCTGTCCCAACCGGTGTCCTGCTGGTACGACGTGTCCCCGGTCTTGAGGGCGTCGATCACCTCGCCCCGCTGGTGCAGGGAGTCGCTGCGCAGCTCGGCGTTGAGGTCCTTGACGGAGCCGTCCGTCGCGGTGAACGTGCCGTAGCACCACTTGGTCTTGGTGCGCTTGCGCGAGCTGCTGGAACTGGTGCTGCGGTGCTTGTAGTCGACCGTGCAGGTCTCGACCGTCAGCTTGCCCGGAGTGGATGTGGCGTAGGTGTACGGGCCCAGGTACGCGCCCAGGGCCAGGAGGACCACGCCGGCCAGGAGCAGGCCGACGCCGATGAGCCGGCCGAGACCGCCTGTGCTCGATCCCGACGAGGTGGAGCTCGCTTGTGCTTGTGCCATGGGGTGCTCCTCACGGTGTGGTTACGGGGGTGGTCACTGGTCGTGGTGAGAGCCCCAGTCCGGGGCGGGCAGCCCCGGGTTCAGGCCTCACAGGACGAGCGCGCAGATCAGTGCCGCCAGGACGCCCAGGCCGAAAAGGCCGCCCAGGACGGGGCCGGTGACCGTGGCGGCCGGCAGACGGCGCGAGGAGGCCGCGAAGCCGAGGCCGTTGCGGGCGCCGAAGCCGGTGAGCAGGCAGTAGGCGCCCGCCGCCAGCAAGGACAGGCAGAGCGCGACGACGGCGGCGTCGTCTCCGGGATCGCGGTTCTGGGGAAGTTCGAATGTGTCGTCGACCTGTATCACTGGGATCTTGGAACCCGTCTCGAAACGCGATGAAGTGTCCACTTCCACGTCTTCGTGGGAAAGGTCACCGTGTTGCGCGGTCCAGGTTCCGGCACAGTTGAACCGGAGTTCAGTGCTACGCCGGTGCGAGCCGCCGCCGTAGCGGGTTTTCGTGTGCGCCTCGCATGAAGCAACGGTGAGGGTTCCTTCGGTGCCCCCTCCGGCGAGTTCGCCGCGCAGTTCCGCTATCGCCACCGCGGCGATGAGGATCGCCGCGAGCACTGCTCCCAGCCCGATGAGCCGTCCTGTCCACAGGGCCGCTGAGCTGGGGCGATGCGGCGGTGACGTCACCACTTGAGGGTCCTTTGGTCAACTTGACGATCTCTTGACCCGTCGACTTTCCGGGTCGTGCGCGAGGAGTCTAAGCTACCGGCCAGTCGTGCAATACGACGTGCTGCACTAGGAGTTCGGGGGAGAACTGATGACGTTCGGCGGATTTGACGTGGATACGGCTGTGCTGCGACGGCAGGGCCAGAATTTCACCGACCTCGGAGGCGATTTCGCCAAAGCGTCCAAACAACTGGAGAGTGCTCTGGAAGGTCTCGGAGAGCCCTGGTCAGACGCTGATTTCGGAGATGTCTTCGGCGAGATCTACACGCCGATCCGGGACGGAATCCTCGCCTCGATGGACAGCCTCGCCGAACGACTCCAGCAGATCGGGCACACACTTCAGGACAACGCCCGTACGTACGACGCCTCCGATACGTCGAACAGCGGGCTGCTGAGCGGCATCGCCGGTCAACTCTGAGCCGGGCGGGGGTACTTCACATGTCGCTCACTCTGCCCGGCGAGCTCGTCTGGGTCCTGGACCTGCTCGGATACAACTGGCCCGAGGCCGACGAGGAGGCGCTCCACCAGGTCGCCGAGACCTGGCGCGGCTTCGGCGCTCAACTCGAGAAGATCGAGGCGCAGGGCGAAGGCTTCGCCCGCACCGTCGTCTCCGCCAACATCGGGTCCGCCATCGACGGCTTCAGCAAGGACTGGGGCGCCTACACCGGCGCGAACGGCGAGGACAGGTACCTGCCCGACGCGAAGCTCGCGTGCGAGGTGATCGCCCTCGCCTTCGACGCGGCTGCGATCGCGGTCCTCACCGCGAAGCTCTCCGTCATCGCCCAGCTCATCGCGCTGGCCATCGAGATCATCGCGGCGCAGGCCGTGGCACCCTTCACCTTCGGGCTGTCCGAACTCGGAGCGATGGGCGCGACCCAGGCCACCCGTGTGATCGTCCGTGAGCTGCTCGACCGTCTCAAGAAGGAGGTCATGGAGGCGGTCACCAAGGCCATGGAGCACGCCACCGTGGACGCCCTGAAGAAGGTCGCCAAGCGGGTCGTCAAGGATCAGGTCAAGCAGATCGTCCAGGAGAAGGTCGTCGACGCGGCCAAGGAGAAGGCGCGCGAGGCCGCCGTCGGCATGGCCCAGAACGTCGGCCAGCAGAGCATCGAGGCGTACTTCGACGCCCGCTCCGGCATCGACCTCGGGGAGACGGCCGACGTCGCCAAGAAGGCGGGCGGCGAGTACCTGGACGGCCTGAAGACGGAGGTCACGGGAGGAGAGGGCTCGTCGCTCGCCGGTTACCTCGACCCGAACACGTACATCGACCGCGGCACGGAGGCGGTCACGGGCGCGGCCGGCGACCGCGTGCAGCGGGGAGTCGACGCGTTGAGCGGGCATGGTGGGGCGGCGGGCGGGGAGCAGGGGTCCGCTGAATCGACTCCGCCCGCCGACCCGCCCACAGGCACACCCGCCGACCCGCCCGCCGTACCTGCGGCGGCCGGCGCCGACTGGGCTCGGAACGAGTTCGGGTGAGGTCGAGTCGTTGATGCCTCTGCGTCGGCGGACCTCAAGAGCTTGTGACGATTTCTCCCAGGAATATTCACACGGGCATGCCCGTCGCATCTTCCGGGAGTACCGGAGAGAGGCAGGCATATCGAGCCCGCTCGTCGCGAGTGGGCCTGTTCACAGGGATACGTAGGGATACCGTTCGTCGAGCGCCAACCATTACTGGCCCATGTGGAGTTGAGCGCCGGGCGGGCATGTCCCGTGGGGCGTGTGTTGAAGCGTTCGCAGATGCGTTGGTAGGTTCACGCCGGTCGAGACCCGCCGACCCTCCTGATGAGGTTTCCCTTGGACAGCGCCGAGAACAGTTCCGACAAAAGCGTCGACGACTCCGAGTTTCTGGAGATGACCCAGCAGGACCCTGCCCAGGCGAAGATCCTGCGGCAGTCCCTGGAGCACCTCGCCTCGGGACTGGGCGGTCCGGCCCTCAAGGAGATGGCCCAGGAGGTCCTCTCCGGGCGCATGGGGCTGCGCGAGGCCGCCAACGTCTCGGCGTACGCCGAGGAGGCCGTGCAGCGGTCGGCGCCGCTGGCGGAGAAGTGGGCCGCCATGTCCGACAGCGAGCGCGAGGCCCTCGCCGCGGAGGGAGAGCGCCGGCTGGAGGAAGAGCGCCAGAAGCTCGAGGAGGAGCGGCGCACGGAGTCCGAGAACCGTTCCGGCGGCAATCGGCGTCACGACGGGCGTGGCTGGTCCCTGTACTAGGGGCGGCTGGAACCAGAACGAGGGGAGACCGGTCCCCGCCCTCGAACCGAGCGGTGGCCGGCCCCGGTACCGAGCGGCTGTACGCGGCTCTGATCCCGGCAATGGGGGAGAAGTGAACTTTCGGGTGGAACCCGGTGCGATCGACGGCTTCTCGAAGCTCGTCGGCCGTGCCGCGGACGGCGGCGCGCAGGCGGTCTCGTTCGTCGGCAACAACGCGAAGATCGACAAGTCGGTCGGTGGAATGGCCTGGGACCTCGTCGCAGGTGAGCACGACCGGTACGTCAGCGAGGCCAAGAAGGCGCTGGAAAAGGTCAAGAGCCTGCTGGAGGCGTCCGAGAAGGAGCTGACCGGCACGGCGAAGTACTACAGGGCGACCGACACGGACGAGGCGGCCAAGCTCGACGCCACCTACCCGGGTTCCAAGGTCTCGGGCGGGGACTCCGGCGGCGATCCGCACGACTTCTCCGACGCCAGCGACGCGGTGGACCTGCTGAAGGCGCCCGGGGATCCCAGCAATCCCTTCGTGAAATACGCGTCCGGGCACGCGGACGAATACCAGATGAGCCCCGTGCAGAAGACGCTGGGCAGCGTCCTGGACCTGGGCAGCCCCTCGGCGATGGCCGTGGAGGCGTCCAAGCTGCTCTTCGACTTCGACCCATTCGCCGAAGTGACGAACTGGGTGTTCGGGGACTGGAACGGGTACAACGACTGCTCCGACGTCTGGGGCAGTCTCGCGTCCTTCTGCGACGCGCTCGCCGCCAACGTGCGCAAGGGCACCCAGAACGTCGGTCTGACGTGGGACGGCAACGCCGCGAATGCGGCGACCGTGTACTTCGACGAGTTCACCAAGAAGCTCGAGGAGATCAAGGAGACGTTCACGTCTCTGCAGCGCTGTTATGCGCAGGCGGCGCAGATGGCGTTCCAGTTCGCGGAGTTCCTGAAGTCGTTCCTGGTGATGTTCTGCGACCTGCTCGTCATCTGGCTGGTCAACCTGCTCGCCGCGCAGGCCGTCAACGTCATCCCGGTCGGCGGACAGGTCGCTTCGGCGGCGATGTTCGCGCTGGCCGCGGCGGAGGCCATCCGGCTCATGCAGCTGTGGGCCGAGGCGTCGAAGGCGTTCGACACGTTCGCTTCGGCGCTGAGCGCGCTTGGTCTGGTCATGTCGACGGCCGTGAACGGATTCGCCGCCGCGGACGGATTTCCGCAGGTGGGCACCGGCGGCTATGACCACGCGGCCGTCTAGCCCCAGAAAGAACAAAAGAATAATGGCTGACTGCTGAACGGGACGGGCGGAATGAGTTTCTTCAACGGCACCGGGGGCCTCGATCTCTTCCTCGGACGTGCCCGGATCATGAGTGCCTGTCTGGTTCCCGTGAGCCTTGCACTCATGTTCTTCTTCATCCGCGAAGAGGGTTGGCGCTTCAGCCTGCTGCTGTGCTGCATCCTGCCGCCGATCGGCGCCTACCTGGCCTTCCGGGGCAACCGGGAGGTCCGGCCCGGGCTGGCGGCGATCGGCTTGGTGCTCGCCGTGGGCGCCTTGCCGTTGGCGTTGGGGCTGGCGGTGCTCGAGGGGGCGTGAGGCGGGACCGCTGTAGCAGGTAGGAGTGCGGCCGGGCGCCGCATCACAGCGATTCCGGGACGTCCAGGTCCCCGTCGAAGGCTGCGGTCCAGGACGCGGAGGAGCCTGCCGCCGGGTCGATCTGACGGGCCCAGGCCGTGAGGCTGCGACGCGCGTCTTCTTCTTCGTATCGCGTGGAGAATTCGCTGCGACGCAGTGTGACGTAGAGGCTGACCAGGGTCATGAATTGACGCAGGCTGCTGCCGAGGAGTTGCACCCCCGCGGCAGAGGTCATCAGCACACGGCCGGACTCTCCGCCCACGGCGATTTTCTCGCCCAGCCAGAACCCCAGGAGATACGTCGGCTCGACGTTGCCCGGAGCGTCGAGGGGTTCCAAGCCGGTCTGCGCCAGGTCGACGGTGCTCAGGAATTTCGGCTCGCTCCCGTCGAGGGCGGGGAAGCCGATGCCGGTAAGGGTCGCCAGCGTCTGCGCGTGGACGACCCCGGCAGGGATGGCGGACCGCTCGAGCCGGCGCAGGGTCCCCTCACCGAAAGCGGTCGCCCACCAGGAATGATCGGGGTCTTCCTCCGGACCGGGTAGGGCAGGCACGGGCCACACCGCCGTACGACGGGCGGGTGCGACGAGGGGGCTGGGCCAGCGGTTCGGAGCTCCTGCCATTTCGTCGGGTTCGAAGACGTCCAGGGCGAAAACGCCTCCGCTGCCGCCCAGCACCCAGCGACCGTCGCCGGCCGGCTCCACATCCCGGACGCTGTGCGGCAGTTGCGGGCGCGGGACCTCCGGGTGCGCCGGGGCGTGCGGGTAGATGTCGACCGTACGGCCCAGCACACGGTCGACCTCGCCGTCGGCATCGAGGAATACGTCCACGACGGACGGGGTGGCGAGCTCGGTGCCGTCCGTCAGACGCCATACCCGCTCCAGATACCGCTCGTCGCCTGGCTCCTCCGACTCGTCGTCCGCCGGCACCGGGAGCTCGCGCTGGGTGGTCACCACGGGAACGCCGCCGTCGCTGAGTCCGAGCTCGACGTAGTCCACGGCCCCGCTCGTGCCTGGGTGCTTCCCGAAGACGCCGTACGGACGCCACCGCGACCATGCGGTGCGCCAGGGCAGCCGTACCGTCTCGGCGAGGGCGTTCGCCCAGTCCGTACGTCCGCGGTTCACGGCGGCCCAGTGGAGCCATGCCAGCCACTCGCGATGGGACTGCGGTGCGACCCCTTCCGCATCCAGGTAGCGCGCGTCAGCGGCGGCACCGCCCGTGGGCACGCCCTTCGGCCATGCCGCGGAGATCGCTTCGAGCAGTCCGGTCCGGTCGCAGAGGGCCACGAAGTCCGGCCGCTCGTCCAGAAGCCGGGGCAGGGCTCCGCCCAGAGCGGCGTGGAGGGCTGCGGCACGAGCCCTGTAGGCACGGACCGCCGAGGTCGCCTCGGCTTGGTCCGGATGTGACGGGTCGGCACGGACTGAGGCGCCGAGCAGGGATTCGGTGATCGCGAGTTGCTCGGTGGCGGTCAGTGGGTGATGTGCCCTGATGTCGTATTTGTGGGAATTCGAGATGAAGCGGGCGCTGACCCCGGGGGCGGTCTCGTGTATGAGGACTGTGTCCGGTAGTTGCTGTGCCAGCCGCTGGAGAGAGGCCGCATCCGTATGTTCCCCGAGTATGGCGCAGAGGTGCTCCCAGACCGGCAGGGGGGTGTCGTGTACCTCGGATGCGGCGAGGGCGCGTACTGCGGGATACGAGTCGGCGGTCGCCGTACGAGGTGGGGTGCCGGGCTCTGCGTCCAGGATGATTTCGTTCGTCCCCGGCACACGCACTCGATCACGGGCCGAGTCGGCCTCGACGACCACACGTACACATCCGCGGGTGTGGGCAGCGATTGTCGTGGCCAACGCACCCGCGATGCGGCCAGGTTCCCGCGATGTGAACAACGGGCCGGACCATTGCACGTTGGCCAGCAGGATGATGGCGTCCCTGCGTATGTTCACGACGGCGTCGAGCAGCGGGTCCTTACTCCGGGGGTTAACCGCGTCGATGGAGAATTCCGCGAGGAGCCTGCGGGCCACCTCGTCCGTTGTCAGGCCACTGCACTCGATGAAGATGGACGACGGGAACCGCTCGTGCGTCCTTCTCAGAAGTGCGGTCTTGCCCATCGTGACGGGTCCCACCACCGACAGCACCGATCCGCGTTTCCGGGGCTCGGCAAGCCAGTCACCAACGGCGCGCTCGGCGTCAGCAAGGATCATTGTTCGTCCCTCCAATCGGCCCTCGCGCGTCAGCTTACGACACTGTTCTGTGCAGCTTTCATCCAGACCCGGACAAGTTCACCACGGAAGCGATGCATGTCCTCGTCACGACGGTTCTTGGCCTCCCTGTGCGTTCTTCTCGTGGCTTCTTCCATCGTCTCGCCGTCTTCTGGCTGAATGGCAGTCGGATCCATCTCTCCCATCCGGTAGCCTGCGGCGTAATATATGGTTGTTTTGTTTTTCTTTCCTTCCGGAGCTGCTCTCTCTTCATCCGTTTTCTCGTGATACTTTTTCCGCTCCTGTCCCTCCGGGCGTTCCAATTCGTGCACTAGATAGTCTGAGCAGTTGGCGGAGGCAGGGTGGGTCTTGTCCCCGCAAGGCTCGAATTCTGTGTACATCGCAGCCGCCGTGTAGCGTCCTGGATTCGCGTGGTCGAGCGCGCGGAATGCTTCACCAAGTACTGGTTCGGAGTGATCCTGGCCGATATCCTCAGAGTTTGGTGGAACTGACGAATCGATGATGTAATGCGTTTCGGTGCTGCCGTCGTCTTTAGTCTCCACTATCTCAAGTACTGCGTAATTCTTTCCAGAGAAATCGGGGCGCAGTAGCCTCCGTTTTTCCCGCATCTCTTGCTTTTCTTTTTCGGTTTTGCCTGCCTCTTCCTTCGCGATTCTGGCTTTGTCGCCTACGTGCTCGTTCCAAAGTGATGTGAACTTGCGTTTCTCGGCGCGCATCTCCTTACCGTTTTCAGGGTCGTGGCCGCCTTCCAGGAGCTCTTGAGCCGCCGCATATTCACGCGCCAGTGAAGCCGGATCCAGACGTTCACCGGTCTTGGGGTTGTGCCTGGAATGAAGTTCTGCTCCGCCGGACTCCTCGACGGAGTGTGCTTCATGGAAGGCGCTGCTGAGGCGGGCGATTGCCGCAACGGCTGCCATCTTTTCCTCGCGGCTCATCTCCTCGAAGCCTGGGCGAAGCAATTCGCCCAATCGTTGTTGGCTGATTGGCCCGGAGGCGGACTCTCGCGCGGCAGCGACGAGTGGCGGAGTCGTGCCCTCCGGACCTGGTTCTGCCCACTCTTGGAGGCGCCGGACGACGGGTCCGAGGTCCATCTGCTCCACGCGATTCGTCTGGCGCAGCCTGTCTTGCGAGTCATCGGTGTGCATCCCGTAGTGAGTGTGAGAGCCGTCTCCAGGCTGATCCACGCCATACCCCGGGATACCTTCGGCCCGCGACGAATTGTAGGGATCTCTGGCAACCTCCCTGGCCCTTGCTATCTCAGCTGCTTTTTCTTCGGGGGTTTTCGACTTCTTGGATTTCTTGGCTTCTTTCTGACTCTCCTCATGCTTTTTTTGATCCTCAGTCTTTTCGTTTTTCTTACCCTCGTGGTTATCGGCGCCAGCTGGCTCTTCGGCCGCCCGCCGACCACCTGGTATCTCACTGGTGGGCCGTGAGGTGGTGCCTGGCCTGGACTGGCCGCTGTTCTCCGACCTGACCGGCTGGCGGTTCGGGTCCAGGGGGATGGCGAAGACGCCGTGGTCGCCGTTGTGGAGCGGGGTCCGGCTCTGCTGGCCCGTCTGGGCGTCGATGTAGGTGATCTTGCCGTTGTGGTTGACGGCGTTCCAGGCGTGGGCGCGGCCGTTGGCGTCCTGGGTGATGATGACGGCCTGGGAGCCGTGGCCGCTGTCGCGGAGGGTGTTCTCCAGGCGGTTGAAGGCATCTCGGCCGTTGCCCATGTCGTTGAAGCGGGCGCCGAGCGTGTTCTCGATGCGGTCGCGGCCGCCCCTCTCACCGCGGTCTGACGGGTTGCCGTCCGCGTCCAGGTCGGGGGTACGGGCGCCAGCGGCCGTCGGGTTGCCCGCGTACGTGTCGACCGTGGAGAGGGCCGTGTCGACACAGTTGTTGCTCCGGCCCGGCGCGTCAGGGCCGTCGCCGTTGATGCGCTGCACCCACGGGCCGTCCGCCGGGTCCGGCGGCCGGGTCGGGTCGCCGTTCGCGTCTCGGGGAACCGAGTTCTCCAGGGCGTCCTGTTCGGCCCGGGTGGGGTCGGTCACGCCACCCGGGGGGTTCGTGTTGCGCGTCTCCGAGGCCGGGGTCGGGACGTCCCTTGGCTTCGCGCCGTCGGGGGTGGTGCTCTGGTGGTCGGGAGTGGTGGGGCCGCCCGAGTCCGGGTTGTGGGGCGCGGAGGGAGTGGGCTGTCCGCTCGGCGTGGTGGTCACGTGGTGGATCGGGACCGGTGTGACCTGCGACTGCTGCTGGTGATTCGGGGTGCTCGCAGGGGACTGCTGGGTGTGCGGCTGCGGCTGGGTCTGGGGACCGGGCTGGTTCGGTGTGCTGCCTGCGGGCTGCTGCGGCGGGCGGGACGGGGTGGTGGTGCCGGTGCCCGGCTGGTTGGGCGTGGCGGGACCCGGTGACGTCGACGGGGAGTGGGGAGTGCTGCCGCCCGGTGTCGATGTGGACGGCGGTGTCGTCCTGGAAGGTGTCGACTGGGTGGGGCTCTGGCCCGGCGTCGGAGTACGGCTGCTCCCGGGCTGGTCCGGTGTGCTGCGCGGAGCGGTGCTGTCGTTCCGGGGGGTCGTGCTCGGGTTGCCGGGGATGGTGGTGCGGGGCGGCGTGCGGTCGCCGCGGTCGTTCGGTGTCGTACCGGGGTTGTTGCGGGGCGTCGAGGTGTCGCTAGGCCTCGTACCAGGGGTGTTCCGAGAGGGCGAGTTGTCGCCCGGCGTCGTACTGGGGTTGCTGCGGGGCGTTGACGCGTCGCTCGGCCTTGTGCCGGCGTTGTTCCGGGACGTCGAGTTGTCGCCCGGCGTCGTACTCGTGTTGGTGCGGGACGCCGTTCCGTCGTTGGGGGTCGCGGTCGTCGGACGCGGCCGGGGTGCGTTGCCGTCCCCGGCGGTGGCAGGACTACCAGGCGTGTTGCCGCGCGGTGCGGTGCGGTCGCCGGTCGGCGAGCCCGGGGTGTTCCGGGTCGTGCCGGCGTCTCCCGTGGGGGTGCCTCCGGGGCGCTGCGCCGGTATTCGGCCGTCGGGCGTGCCCGGCGTACGGCTGTCACCGGCCCCGGGGACGCGGCCGTCGGGAGTGGGCGTGCTCCGAGGCACCGTAGGAGAGGTGGGGCGCGGGGTGGAGGCCGGTCCCGTACCCGCTGCGGGTGCCGTGCCGGGCGTGTTGGCGGAAGGATTCCTCGCTGGGCCCGAGTTGGCGTTCGGGCTTGTGGGGGACGTACTGCCGGCCGACGGGCCGCCCGAGCTGTGGCTCGCGGCCGGGGTCGTACCGGCGGGGGCGGCTGCGGTGGGCGACGTCGGCATGCCGCCCGAACCACCGTCCGGACGGCCTCCGGAGCCGGTCGGGGCGGAGTCGTTGGTCGTCGGCGTCGGCGCCGCGTTGGTCTGCGTGGGCGCGGTGGCCGCCAGGCTGTCGATCTGAGTGCCGATCGAGCCGCCCGTCGGCGAGGACGACGGACTGCTGGACGACGACGCGTGCGCGGGCGCCGACTGCGGGGACGGTGACGACAGCCCGGACACCGGCGAGCCGCCGCTGTGGGACGGGCCCGACGTGCTCGGCGAGCCGGACGAGCCGGTGGAGCTGTCGGAGCCGCTGGGCGAGCGGCCGCCCGGCGAGGGGTCGTCGAAGTCGGACAGGGATGAGTCGGACGGCGACTGCGCCGGCCGCGAGTACGGCGTGTCCGAGGAGGACGGACTGCTGGAGTCCGAGCCCGGCCCAGAACCAGAGTCCGGACCCGCCCCCACATTGGGGCCGCCTATGTTGTTGCCGCCGGTGTCGGCGGATATGCCGTTGCCTATGTTCGTGCCGGGCAGGTTGTTGCCGTTGCCCGACCGCGTGGACGTCGAGGAGTCCGACCCGTTCGAATCCGAGTTGGACGTACCGGAGTTGCCGTCCGAGTTCGATGACGAGGAGTTGGAGGACGGCGAGTCGGAGGACGAGGAGGACGACCTGGAGCCGCTGTCCGAACCGGGGTCGCTGCCGACCTCGCCGCTGGGCAGCCCCGACGCCCCGTCGTAGCCGTCGATGCGGCTGTCGATGGCGTGGCGGGCCCGGCTGCCGGCCTTCTGGCCCAGGCTGTCGCGGACGCCCTCGGCGAACGTCTGCGGGCTCTGCTTGAGCGCGTCCAGTCCCGCCGTACCACCGGCCTTGAGGGTGGCGCCGACGTCGTAGCCCTCCTGAGCGCCGAAGCCGACGTTGACCGTCTGGCGGACGAGGTCGGTGATGATCGCCTCGATCGCCGAGATGGCCGGCTCCTTCATCGTCTCCACGATCGCCTCGAGCAGAGCCTTCTTCAGCTCGTCGAGGAGGCGGCGGACGATGAGACGCGTGACCTGGGTGGCGCCGAGGCCGGCGACCTCGGACAGGCCGAAGGTGAAGGGAGCGGCGGCGTGCGCAGCGACGATCTCGATCGCCAGGGCGATCAGCTGGGCGATGACCGCCCACTTGGCGAACTCGACGAGGTAGGCGCAGGCTTCCAGCACGTTTGCGATGAGGAATGCGGCCTCGGCGGCGTTGCGGAGGTAACCGTCTCCGCCGCCACCGCCGTCGAACTTCTCGTACGTCTTGACGAACTTGTCGATCGACTCACCGGCGTTGTGCGCGGTGACCTGACGGGCGGCGCCGTTCGCCGTGCCGTGCAGCTCGGTGACCTTCTCGCCGAACTGCCGCCACACCTCGGCACAGTCTCTGAGCTTGTCCTCGTCCGCTGTAGGCCATCGGTAGCCCAGCATCTCGAGTACCCACTCGAGCTCGTCCGGCAGCATCATCGACACAGCAGAAAGCACCCCCGTCAGACCGAACGGCCGTACAACTCCCTCACCCGTCCAGGGAAATCACACAGGAGTACAGCCGTCCGCAAAGTTTACGGAATCACCGTCGAACCGCCTCAGGGTGGTGCTGTCACAAGTCCGTTTCAGGACTGAGCCGTTGGCGCGACGGCCCGGCCGGCGTCACCGCGATGCACGCCGAACGCCTCTTTCTTTCGGGCCGACCGACGCTCATCCGACGCCCGTACCTTCCCAGCGAGACCCCCGGGCGAAGAGCAGAGCGGAGGCCTGTCGCGGAGCGCCACGCGACGGCCGTCCGCGCGGCTGGATCATGGGACTCGCCCGCCGTTCGCGTACGGCCCCGCGGGCGCTACGCTGCCTGCACATGACGACGCGTGATGGGGAACAAATGCTGGCGGAACGCGGCGCGGACAGTCCGGTCCGGGACGACGTAGACGTAAAGGAACTGCGGGCGCGTCCTCAGAGGCTCACGGAGCCGAGCACGCCGAGCGAGCGCTCGCAGCAGGCGCGGAGCGCTCGTGGCGGCCTCATGGCCATAGGGGCACTGGTCGCGGTGGCGTGCCTTTTCGCGATCGTGGGGCGGCTGAACGGCGGCACGGAGGCCGGTGCCTGGACCGTGGCCTACGCGATAGGCCTGGTGTCCGCCACTCCCGGCGTGGAACTGGCCCGGCGCGGCCGCACCCGCTGGGCCCTCATGGCGACCATCGTGGGCGCGGTCGGCGCGACGCTGGGCAACGCGCTGCCCTGACCGCCGAGCGGCCGCGACCGGGTGGCCTGGGCGAGTGGCTGAGGCGGTACTTGCCGCTTGGCCCCGTGAGACTGCTGCGTCCGCCCGTGAGGCTGTTGTGGAGGTCCGTACGGCTCCTGGCGGCGGTGGCCGTACGGTTGGGGTGGCCACGGCAGCAGCCATGCGGTCCCACGGAACATCCCGCACGAGAGCACGAGATACTGCGGGGGCCGACGAGCGGACCGGAACAGCGAGGAGATGCGACATGGCACGGCAGCCCGACAACTCATCGAACCCGCACGGCGCGTCGCCCGAGCGCGGCGTGCTCGACGAGGCCCTCGAGCCCGAGCAGATCAAGTCCCTGAACTCCGCGCTGCGCAAGCTGTCGCAGACCGACAACGTGAGCAAGGACCTCCAGGAGGCCGCCAAGCGGATGCTGTCCGGTCGGCTCGCTCTGCGTGACGCCCTGGACGACCCGGCGTTCGCCCGGGCTTTCGGCAGCGGGGGACTGGCGTCCCTGCGCGGCCAGTGGGAGTCGCTGCCGGAGGAGGAGCGCGACCGCCTTCGGCACGGCGAGCCCTTGCAGGGCGACGCCGACGCCGCTCGGAAGGACGCCGAGGGCGGGCCTTCGGAACCGGGCGGCAAGAAGCCGGGCGGGGGGCGGCACAGCGGGGGTTTCTCGCTGTACTGACGGCCCCGCACGCGGCCCTGAATCACTGCCGTTGTCGGCGGCGGACAAGCGGGGTGCTTGAACTACGGCTCAGATCCATTCCAGTCCGTAGGACGCCAGGTCCCACGTGCTGTCCTCGAAGTCGTAGCCCTCGAGGATGAGCGTCCAGGTCTCGGCCCGAGAGGCTGCGGGATCGATGTGCTCGTGCCACCTGGCGAGGTTGTCTAGTGCGTCTTTGTGGTCGGTGGCGTAGGGGAAGTGGGTCCTGCGGAACTCGTCGTACAGCCGGACGGTGGCGAAGAACTGGGTGAGGCTGCTGCCTGCGACGGGGTCGGGGGAGCCGCCCGTGGTGTCTCGGTAGAGCCGGCCGGTGCCGCCGTCGAGCAGGAGTCTGGAGTACATCCACGTGCCCAGCTCATAGAACGGGCCGCTGGTGGGTGCCTCGCTTTTGGCGCGGCGCTGCCGGGGCAGGCTCCGGTCCTGGCCGGGCCAGGGCACCTCGACCAAGGGGCTGTCTCCGCGCGGGGTGATGGCCAGGTGCAGGAAGTCTCTGATCTCCGGCAGACCGGTCCGGGTGAGGAAGTCCCGTGCGGCCAGGTCCGTGAGGCCGGCAGGAAGCCGCTCATCGGTGAGCTGGTGGCAGGCCCCTGTGCCGAAGGTCTCCTCGAGCCAGTCCCGCATGCCGTCACCGCGTAGGGCGGCTGCCGCGGATGGGGGGAGCGGCCAGGGGGCGGGTCGGGTGTGTGCGGCGATCAAAGGGCGCTTGGGGTAGGTGTCCTGCGCGGTGTCGGCCGTCGCCTGGACGGACACGGCGAAGAGGCCCATGGTGCCGGCGAGTACCCAGTGTCCGTCGACGTAGGCGCCCTTCGTCACTGCCTGAGGGCAGGCGGGCGGGCCGGGGACGGTGGGCGTCTCCAGCTTCCAGCCGGTGTCCGTGTGCTCGGCGAACGTGACGTCCGGTACCTCGGGACCCTCGGAGCGTCTCGGGCTGCTCCAGGGGAGAAGTCCGTCCGACAGGGAGGCGCGCATCTCGACGGGAGCCGAGACAGGCTCCCCGGTCCTCGGGCTCCACTCCTGGCGGACGTACTGGTACTTCGGGTGGGCGATCTTGCCGGTCGTCACGTCCCGGGCCGTGATGACGGTCAGTCCCGACTCTCCGACCGCGATGCCGAGTTCGTCGACCCGGCCGGCCTCGCTCTCGATGCGACCGAAGATGCCTGCGGGGCGCCAGTGGGTCCACGTCGTCCGCCACGGCAGCGGGACCCCCGCGGCCAGGAGCCCGTCGGCCAGCTCCGCACGGCCGGAGCTGAGCGCGGCGTGGTGGAGCCAGGCCACCCATTCAACCTGCGACGAGGGAGTAACGCCCTGAGCCTCCAGATAGTGCAGCAGCGCGGCCACGCTGCCGTACGGCACGCCGTCCGGGTGGGCGATGGCGAGAGCCTCACGCAGCGCAGTCGGCGAGAACTGGGCCAGCAGACGCCCGTCGTCCAGGAGGTGGGGGAGGGTGCCCGCCAGGGCCGCATGCAGAGGCAGAGCGCGAGCGGCGTACTGCCTCACCGGCCCCCGCTCCGACCAGAGACCCGGTCCGTCGCCGTCCGTCGTCGCGGACACCAACGCGTCGACGATGCGGGTCTGGACCTCCGAATCCGTAGGCTGCCTGCGTCGCCACGCACGGTGGAACGCCTCGGACCGGAACGCGACCGACGACCGGTCCTCGTCCACGATCAGGATGTCCGGGCGCTCCTCCGCGAAGGAGAGGAGCGAGCGCGCCTCCGTGGGCACGTCGCGCGCGTCGCACAGCAACTGCCAGACAAGTAGCGGCACCTGACGCAGCTCGGCAGCGGCCAGGGCGGCCAACTCCTCCTCCCCGCCAACTTTTGTGCCCACGTCCGGTGCGGGCAGGATGACTTCATGTTCGGCGAAGCGGGGGGTTGCCACGATGTCCGGGTCGTACTCCGCCATGACCCAGACCTCACGCCCTTGGAACCGTCGAAACCCAGGAGCCAGGACTTCAGCCACGCGGACGGATTCGGTCGAGGTCACCACCTCACCCGCGTACTGCACGTTCGCGAGGAGAAGGACACACGGGTGACCGGCCGGAGCGGCACGACACTCTTCGCGCATGCTTGTTGCCACGGCGTCGGCGCTCAAGCCCCGGCAGTCGATGAGTACGGCGCTGGGCCAGCGGTCTTGGACGGCCCGTAGATACGCGCTCTTGCCGCTCAGCGCCGGGCCGAGGACGGAGAACACCCGCCGCTGCGGTGCGGGCAGCTCCCGCCAGGCCTCGATGCGAGCCCAGGCCTCAGCGTTGATCTCGGGCACTCGTGTGTTCCCCCTCCAGAAGTGGTGGTGCGGTCCGCGACGTTACTGACCCGGCGCGATGGCGCGCACATGAGGGGGATGCCGTCCTCCCGAGCGAAGCCCGAACTCGTCCCGTGCACCCGGCCTCGACCCGCCCCGGTCAGACTCGGTCGGCGAAGTTGTAGTCCTCGAAGACTCTTTGCCATCCCTGTGTCCGGTAGGCATCGGGGTCGATGAGATCGAGCCAGTGACGTAGGTCCGACTCCGTGTCCTCGATCGACCAGTCGGAGGCGAACCACCAGTAGTAGAGACGGACCATGGCGACGAACTGACCGAGGCTGCTGCCGGCCAGCGCGTCCTCGATCCCGGACGAACCGTCTTGCAGCACCCGCCCGTCGCGACCGTCGAGAAGCAGACGCGCACCTTGCCACCATCCGAGCGAGTAGTACGCGGATTCCTCCTCGGCCGGCCCGGCGAGGGGGCGCGGGCCGGTGTCCGCGAGGCCGGTGGTGTCGAGTTCGAGGAAGCCCGTGACGCAGGGGAAGCCGACTGAGGTGAGGAATTCGCGCGCGCCGGCGTCCGAGAGGGTGGACGGCACAGCTTCCTGCGAGAAGTGCTTGACCGCCGCAGGGCCCCAGAGGTCCGTCAGCCATTCGGTCGTGGGGGCCGAGGCCGCGGCCGGCAGGTCCGCCGGAGCGAGAGTCGTTCCGGTGCCCAGGAGCCGTTTGAGGAGACCGGACGCGGTCTCCCGCCCGGCGCTTTGATTGATCTCGACCACGAACACTCCGTCCGTGGAGGCCAGTGCAAGGTTCTGGCCCAGGCGCACGCCTCGCCGAACGTACTCGGGCATGCGAGGCAGATCCACTTCGCCATCCGCGGCTCCCTCAGGGCGCCATCCGCGGGGCCCTTGATCAGCTGCCGTCGTACTCGGCGTGCTCGCGGCCTCGCCCGGCGCGGGGCGTGGTGCGCCCGTGGCCAGGTCCCAGGTGCCGATGTGGTCGCGGCGGGTGCGGGCTGTGAGGACGTCACCGGCCGAGGTGTGCGTGATCTGGAGAGTTCGGACAATCGGGCGCTTGACCAGGGCGTCTGTACTGAACGCACCGGCGCCGACACCTTGGGCCCAGAGCGTCCGCCAAGGCAGCACCACGGGTCCGGCCGCAGCCAGGAGCCGGTCGGCGACCGCTCTTTCCGCCGGTCCGCCCTGCATCAATGTCAGGTGCAACAAGGCCAGCCACTCACCCTGGGACGAAGGCTGCCCACCACGGCGTACCAGGTAGTGGAGTCGGGCTCCCGCAGTGCCCTGGGCAATGGGCTGCCCATGGAAAGCGGCCTCGAACGCCTCGAAGAGCGTTGCGAATCCGACCCTGGCGACTGCGGCGGCGTCCTCGAGAAGTCCCTCGAACTGGCCGGCTGCGGCGGCGTGACCGGCCAGGGCACGCTCGGCGTACCAGCGCGTGGCGTCTGAGGCGTCTACGTCCGACAGGGCGGTGACGATAGGCGCGTGACAGCGCCTGGCCTCGTCGGCGGGCATCTGCCCACGCAAGTGCCGGGCGGCTGCTTCCTGCTTGAAGGAGACCAGCGGAGTGCCGGTCCCGTCCTCGGTCCGGTGGATCCACTCCGTGGCCGCCGTGTCGTCGAGCAGCGACTCGAGCTGGACCTCCGACATGTCCCGGCCCAGGGCCGAGCAGAGAACGGACCATATGGAGAGGGGAACGAAACGGTGCTCGGCCAAGGCCAGCGCGCGAAGGGCGGACGGCAGAGGCGCCTCGTCGTCCGGTGACGGGGCGGCGGGCCCGGGTTCGAAGCCGCCCTCCAGTGTCAGTTGCCGTCCGTGCCACTCGGCGACCCTGCCCGGACCGTCGTCGACTTCGACCAGCAAGCGCATCCGCAGGCCGCGCCGATGGTGCTCGATCAGCGCGTGCGCCACCTGACCGAGCACACGTTCCGGTTCACGCGTGGTGCGCAGTCGCCCAGCCCACTGCGTGTTCGCGAGGATGACTACGGGGTCGTCGGTGATCTGGCCGACGACGGTGGCGAAGTTGCCCTTGAACGAGTCCGTGGCGCGGATGCCGAGGGCGGCCGCCGCCTCCCGGGCCACGTCTTCCGCGGACTTGCCCGTGCAGTCGACGTACACCGCGCCAGGGTGACGGACGACGACTTCACGCAGCAGCGCGGTTCTCCCGCTGCCCGCACGCCCTCCGATCCACATCCACGCGCTGGTGTCGCGAGGGCGGTCGATCCAGCGCAGGGCGCGATTCAAGGCGAGGTCGGCTGAGACGGCGTCCGGGTATGGGCTTGTACTCATGTGCTTCGGGTCAGGTCTTCCTGCAGGTAGAAGAATTCATCGGTCTCTGTGACGTGTCCCCAGTTGCGGGTGGCTGCGGCGGCGGGGTCGATGCCTGCGAGGCAGGTTTCGAGTTCTTCGATGAGGTCGCCTCCGTCGAGGCTGCCGCCGTCCGTGATCCTGCACGTTGGCCAGGAGCACGATGCCTCCCGTGCACATCCCCGCGAGCGCATCCTCTTGCGGATCCCGCAGGGGGCGATGCCCGCATCCCCGCTCAGCACTGTCGTCCACCCCCACCCGGCCCGACGAAGCCAGGCTACGTCAGCACCGGTGACGCGTTGCATCCAGACCCTCGCCGCATCCTTCGCCGTAGCGCTCTGCTCGTACTCGCCCGTCGCTGCCGAGCTCCTTGCGGTCAACGCCAGTCAGTAGGTCGATCTCAATGGGGCCATCCAGAACGCGGTGCCCATGGTGTCGGCGTCGGACAGCGTGGACTCCAGGTCGTCCCTGATCGCGGTGCGCTCGATGCGGCTCGACGCCGAGGCCAGCATGCAGCGGGCCACGAGGTAGTGCTGGAGGCGGTCGATGAACGTGGTCAGGCTGCTGGCGATCACCACCGGGCTGGTGCCCTGCTCCCCGTCGCCGTCCGGTTCGTCGGGCTCGTCGTCGAAGTCGTCCTCCGTGCTGCTCCAGTCGTCCGCGCCGAGCACGACGACCTGTCCCGTTTCGCAGTGCAGGGCCAGGTCGCCCCCGCCCCACAGGCCGATCTTGAAGTACGGGCCAGATGCGCTGACTTCCTCCGGGGCGTCGGGGGAGAGGAGGGGGAGGCCGGCCTCGTCCAGTGGCTCGATCCGGAGTGCGGCGCCTTGGAAGGCGGGTAGTCCGACGTCCGTGAGGACGCGGCGTGCATCGGTGTTCGTCACTCCGTCGGGCAGCAGGCTGGCGGGCAGGCGACGTACGACGCCCGGTTCGAAGAGGTCGGGGTCGTAGGCGTCACGGCGCAGGGCCGGATCGTGGTGCAGGGCGGGGACGAAGCCGGAGTCGTCGAAGAGCGGTTCACCGTGCACCGTGCTGATGCCCTCGCTCATGGACGGGTCGTGGACGTCGACCGCGAAGACGCCGCCGAGCCCCGTCACCACCAGGAGGTCGCCGACCTTCACCTGGTCCGACATGAAGGGGGGCGCCAGGATCTCGAAGACGGACAGGTCGTCCCAGTCGGGTGTGACGTTGGGTTCGGTGTAGGTGGGCCAGAGTGGTTCGCGCTGGCCGGGTGCCGGGAGTGCCTCCGGCCAGGGGCCGGCCAGTTGTTCGCCGGTCTCCGCGTCCCAGACTCGGTGGCGGCCGTCCCACTCGCCGGGAGCGGCAACGGCGTGGCGGCCGGGAAGGTAGTCCTCGGGGGCGATCACCGGGTCGCCGAGCGGGCCGGGACGCACGTAGGCGGCGCTCAGGGCACCCGGTGGCCGCCAGTGAGCCCAGCGGACCGTCCACGGCAGCGGTTCGCCGGACGAGGCGATCTCGGCGGCGGTCTCCGTGTCGCCCCGCACCGTACTCATCAAGTGCAGCCACGACGCCCATTCACCCTGGGGCAGCGAATCGACCCCGCACATCCACAAGTTGACGGCGTCACCGGCCGGAGACGCACCGCTGACGGCGTACGAATCGTCGGCGTGAGCCGCGTCGATCAGGGCGACCTGATCGATCCGGGCGACGAGCCTGCCGGAGCGTTGAACAGCGTCGAACTCGCCTGCCTGCACGGCATGCATCGCCAACCCCTGCGCCGAGTATGGGCCGGTCGGCCCCGCCGCAGGCCGCTCGCGCAACCATGCGACCAACTCTCCATTCACCGCTCGTACGACCTCTGCAGCGGTGGTCCGACGCAGCGCCTCGGCGTGGCGCTCGTCGCGGAAGCGGACCCAGCCGTCGCCGTCCACCTCCAGGAAGTCCCCGGCAGTCTCCAGTGCCGCGGCCACAGGCAGGGACCGGCCCACATGAGGTTCCAGCGCTCGGGCCAGGGCGCTCCACACGGGCATCGGAGCACGACGGACCTCGGCCAGTGCGAGTGCACGCAACGCTTCAGCGTCCGCCCCGTCCGGCACCAGACCAGGTGCCTCGCCGGCAGGGGCCGGTCGCAAGGCCACGACCAGGTGATTGTGCGCCCCACGGACCTCCGGCAGGTCCCGTTCGATGACGACCTTGAGGCGGCCGACCACGGCCAGGTCCACGGTGAAGCGGTGCACCAGGCGCTCCGGCTCGCTGGAGCGCCGAGTGCGGCCGGCCCGGTTGCGCGTTGACGATGATCACGAGCCCGCCCCTCAGCGGGGAGTCTTCGAGCTCGAATCCCCAGTCCGACCGCTTCTCCGGAAGCGTGGAGCACCCTGCGGCGCTCATGACCCGTTCGATGACGTCCTCGCACGTCAGCCCCGTGGCATCCACGAACACCGCGCCACCGCGGGCCTCGCTCAGCCGCAGCAGTGTCTCCGTCCGTCCGGACCCAGGCGGGCCGGTCACCTCGGCCACGCTCTGAGTGTCACTTTCCGACCACTCCAGAAGCTCGGCCAGCGCCTGCTCGGGGGACACGGGTGCAGGGGTGAGGGCAGGGTCAGTCATTGTCATGAAGGGCATACGTCCAGGCTCGGGAGGCTCCGCCGCCCTCGTCGATTGCGGTCAGCGAGTCCTCGATCTCGTCGCGGACATCCTCGCGTTCGGTGCGGCTGGACGCCATCGGCAGCAGGCAGCGCCCCGAAATGTAGTTCTGCAGCATGGTCACGAACTGGCCCAGGGACGCGGCCACCTGGGGGTCCGAGTCGTCCTCCTCGCCCTCTGCCGGGAGGCGGTGGACGGCGCCGCTGTCGCCGTGGAGGACGATACGGCCGTCCAGCCAGGTTCCGAGGAGGTAGTACGGGCTGCTGCCGCCGTCCCCCCACACCTCTTCCGCCGTGAGCTCCGTGAGTCCCTGCTCGGCCACGGCCACGAGACTCATCTCGGCGCCGGTGAAGGCGGGCAGTCCCACTTCGCGGAGGATGTGCCGGGCGTCCTCGTCCAGTAGTCCTGGTGGCAGCTCCGTCGCTGCGAGTCGTTGTACTGCCTGTGGCTCGAAGAGTTCCTCGAGAAGTGTGCGATCGGGTTCTTCCCAGAAGTCCTGTGCGTTGTTGTCGACCAGCACGAAGTGGCCGAGCAGTGCGGAACCGTACGGCGGCTCCGGTTGCTTGCAGGTGTCCGGTTCACCAGGGGTGACCATCGCCAGGCCACCGATCCCGGCCAGCACGACACCGCGGCCTGCAGATTCGCCGCGTCGAGGAGAGCCGTCGGGGCGATGTGCGCGACCAGACGCCCGTCACCGCTGACGTCCTCGAGGCGTTCAGCTTGGAGGGCATGCAGGGGGAGAGCATGAGCCAGGTAGTGCCCGACCGACCCGGTTGACGCCCATCCCTCCGAGAACACCAACCGCTCAGCAAGGGACAGCAGTTCCGTCACGAGCCGCGTGTGGACTCGGCACCGGTCCAAGGCTGCCGTTTCCGCCCGAACCGCATCGACGAGCCGTTCGTCCAGGAAGCGCACCTGCCCATCGACGGTCTCGATCGTGTCGGGTAGATCCTCGGCGAGGGTGGCCAGGGCGTCTTCACCGATACGTTCATCGGTGACCCCGTGCACCAACGCCGACCACACCGGCAAGGGCGTCCACCGCAACTCCGCCAAGGCGAGCGCACGCAGCGCAGGCCGGCTGCGCACGGCGTCGAGGCCGGGAAGGGCGCTTGCCGGGGCGGGAAGCTGGAGAGTCAGCCAGTCCCGTGGTGAACGGTCCGGCTCCGGCCCCGATTCGACGCTCACCCTGGCCCCGGCATTCCGAACCAGCGGGTCCAGCACCTGCTTGCGGACACGGCCGGGCTGCATCGATCGGCGCGTACGCCCCGCCCGCTGGGAGTTGGCGACGAGAAGCGGCCTGCCGCTCACCCCCGCCCGCTTCAGCTGCCACAGCCAATCAACCCGCAGGGGCCACAGATCGGGCACACCGAACGCGTCGAGGATCTTCCCCAGGACCTCCTCGGCGCTGAGCCCGGTGGCGTCCACGTACACGGGGTCGGGCAGCGTCTCGCGCAGCCGCAGAAGGACCCCGGTCCTGCCCGAACCGACAGCCCAGAAGACCTCGGCCGATCACTCAGGGCCGTGCTCCTGCCACCATGACTGAATCCTGGACACACACTGGTCGGCGGACCACGCGGATCCACGGATCCGGCGGGCTCGGCTTCGGGTTCGGGAGCCATGACGTCCTTTCCAAGTGCCCGACAGTCGCTCGCCGGGGGTGAGTACCGGCTGCGGACCCAGCCGTATCGCCGTACCGAAACCCTATTCCGTGGCCCAGGAGTCCAGATCTCCGTCGAAGACCTGCTCCCAGTGATCCGCGTCAACCGTCACCGGGTCGATGTCCTCCGCCCACTGCCACAGGCTGCGACGGGCGTCGATGCACGAACTCGCCGGCCCTTTGCCCGTTGCTCAGCAGTGCCACACCGCCGCTTCGCATGCGCCGCGCTCCGGAAGCGAGCGAGGTCGCGGAGTCGGTGGCGCCCAGGCGCGCAGAGGCTCGCGGGCGAAGTCGTCCGCGCTCCTGCCTCGGCAATCGACATGGACAGCGTCCGGGATCCGGGATGCGAACTCGCTGAGGAAGGCAGTCTTCCCGGAGCCCGGGACACCCCCGGACGGCAAGGGTTCGGTACAGCCGGTGGGGCTCCACCAGCCAGGCTTGAGCCTGTTCGAGTGCTCGCTCGGGTGCCACTTCCACCCCGCTCCCCCGCTTCTGGCGTTCGCCTCCCCGTCAGTCGTTGTAGAGGGCGTAGGTCCAGATCTGGGCTCGGGAGCCTGCGTTGTCGATGATCCAGACGGCGTCTTCGATGTGCTGGCGGAAGAGGTGTTCCTCGTCTCGGTTCTCGATGGTGTTGAGGATGCGGCGGCCGGTGATCCACCAGGTGACCAGGGCGAGGAAGCGGTCGAGATTCGTGGCGACGAGGTAGCCGTCGAGGCCGCTTTCGTCGGTGCTGCGGGGCATGCGCAGGATGTGGCCGGTGGGGCCGTCGATGACGATCTCGGCGCCTGACCACAGGCCGATCTGGAAGAACGGGCCGGTTTCCGCAGGCGGTTGCAGGCCCTGGGTCCAGGGGAGTTCCGACAGGAATTTGTCGTAGTCGGGTTCCAGCCGGATGCCCTTCTCCTGCATGGTCGGGAGACCGATGTCGGTGAGGACGCGGCGGGCGGTCACGTCGGTGAGTCCCGGCGGCAGCGACTCGGGTGGGGTGCGCAGGACGCGGGCGGTGGAGAAGAGCTGCGGGAGGGCGGCTGCCGTGGTGGTCGTGGCGTCGGTGAGGAGGGCCGGGCCGGCTGCGGTTTTGGTACCCAGGAGCGGTGGTCCGGGCAGGGGTGCGGGGCTGGTGCCTTCCACGGCGAAGAGTCCGTCTGGTCCGGCGAGTACGGTCAGGCGGCCGGTGCGCAGGAGGGCGGGGAGGAACTCGTCGTCGGGCCCTTCCTGGGTGGCGTTGAATGCCCGGAGTTCCTTGCGGGTGGTGGGAGGAGCCTGGCCCGGTGCTGTCGGCCAGGTCAGGGCCAAGATGGCTTCGTCGGGGAGGTTGTCGCCGTACCAGGGCCCGGCCAGCAGGTCGCCGGTTTCGGCGTCCCAGACATGGATGCCATGGGGGTAGGTGCTGGAGACGATCGCGGGACGGCCGTGCCAGCGCACGTCGAACAGTGACGAGATGGGGCCGGGCTTGAGGTAGCTCGGGTCGTATCCGCCTGGTGGGCGCCAGTGGGTCCAGCGCACCTTCCAGGGAAGTTCCACGCCCGCCCGCTCGATGGACGTGCACAGCTCGGTGTCGTGGCGGGCCGTGGCCATCAGGTGCAGCCACGCCGCCCACTCGCCCTGCTCGGCAGGGCTCACCCCGTACATGTGCAGGTGGACCGCGTCGGCGGCCGCGTTCGTATCGGGGACCGAACCCTCGTGCGCGCAATGCGCCGCGTCCAGGAACGAGGACTGCGGGAGGTTGGCCAGGACCTCGCCGTCACGCAGGAGTGTGTCGAACTCGCCGGCCTGCACGGCGTGCATGGCCAGCCCGTGCGCGGCGTAGCGGCCCAGGGGACCGGAGGCGGCCCAGCCGTCCGGGTGGCGCAGCTGCGGGGCCAGCCCGCGCAGCCAGGTGACCATGTGGCTGTTCACCCGCCGAGCCAATTCCGCAGAGGCGCCCCGGCGCAGCGCGTCGGCCACCGACTCGTCGGTGAAGGCCACTTCAGCGTCGGTCGTCATCAGGGCATCCGGGAATCGCGCGGCCAACGCGCGGAGCGCCGTCTCGTCGGCGTCCCTCGCCCCGGCCGCCCGGGCCAACTCGCCCCACACCTCCCAGGGCACCCGCCTCGGCTCCGACAACGCCAGCGCACAGAGTTCCAACGTCTGGGGGACTGCTGCGACAACACCCGGTGAGTCGTCGTCCAGCCGGAGCGACGGCCAACGATCTGGCAGTTGGCCGTCGTCAAGTGGCGGTGTGTCGACGACGATGCTCAGACCAGCGCGCGCGAGGCGCTCTGCCACGTGCTTTGGGACAAGAGCCGGCTGGGCGGAGAGCCGTGTGAGACCCGCGCGGCCCGCGTGACTGATGAGTACGAGCTTGCCTTCGCCGTGCTTGCGGACAGCATCGCGCCAGGTATGGGGTCGCGCCTCGTCGTCAGGCACCCCGACGACTCTAAGAGCGCTTTGGAGCACGCTCTCTGCATCAGCCCCTGTGGCATCGACGAGCACACTCTCAGGGATCCGCCGGTCAATTTCGTCGAGGACCGCCGCACCACCACCGAAGCCGACGACGTCGAGATGTCTGTCCTCCGGCGAACCGTCACCCCACCAGTCACGCACCCGCGCAACCACCGCACCCGGAGCAAGAGGCCCGGAACCCGACGCCGTCACCGACACGTCCCCCACCATCACCGGCCTGCCGTCACCCGCCTGCCGTCAGAACAACCCGTGCCACATCTGCTCGACCACCAACGACCACCACGCGTCCGGATCCGTGAGCGCCGACGCGTCCACCGCCACCAACTGCTCCTGCAGCGAGGCCACTTCCGCGCCCGCCGCCACCGGGTCCAGGCCCCGCATCCGTTGCCGTGCCGTCGCCAGCAGGGCGAGGGAGCGGGCGAACGCGGCCGTCGAGACGTTGACGTAGCGGGCCGTCGCCGTGACCGGGTCCACCGCCCAGAGCGCGCCGAGGCCGTCCGGCTGGCCGCTGCCGGGCAGGCACTGCACCGCGATGACCGCGACGCCGTCGAAGCCGATGCGGACCAGGTACGACAGGGCGGCGATCTTCTCCTCGCCGGCCGGGCTGCGCCGCTCGCGCAGGTTGGTGGTCACGTCGGTGAACAGGCCCCCGGCCGGGGGCGCGTCGGGCCGGTCGGCCGTGAAGAAGAGCGGGAGGTCGTCGGGCAGCCCCGCCGAGGTCAGCGTGGACGCGGCGGTCTCCGGGAGCGCGCTGCCCGCCAGGGCCTCGGTGGCGTACCGGCGTACGCCCTCCCCGCCGAACACCTCGACGAGATGGCGGCCGAGCTCCTCGTCGGACATCGGCGCGGCGGGCGTCACCTGCGCCGGGACCGACACGCGGTGCGGGCGGGGCGGCGGCTGCTGGCCGGCGATGCGATGCGTCGTCTCGACCTGCTCGACCAGGGCCGCGATGCCCTCGGCCCGGGTCTCCGCACGGGCACCGTACGTCTGCGAGCAGGACAACTGGGCGTTCCGGAAGGTGTTGAGGAGCTCGGCGGTGTAGCCGCCGGGCAGCAGGCTGGGGCGCAGGTCCGTGTGGACGGCGACCACGTTCTCGACGGGCACCTGCATGCGCCGCAGCTCGGACCACGCCTGGTACTCGGCGGGGGGCTGCCCCGGGGCCGAGGTGCGGAAGAGGGTGGTCTCCTCGCCGTTCGCGGGATCGATGAACGTGAACACGGCCGTGTTCCCGGGCCCGGTCACCGGGCGTTCGCCCGAGCCACCCGCGGCACCGGAGGCACCCGCACCCCCGTGCTTCTCCCTGTACATCCGCACGACCTCCTCGACCGGCACCGACGGCCAGACCGTCAGTTCGCCGGTGCGGCGGTCCACGACGCCGCACGCGGCGCCGATCTCGGAGGGCGGCCGCCGCTCCCCGGTCTCCGGGTCACGCTCGGGCGCCGCGGGTGCCGCCCACACGACCCAGCCCAGGTCGAACTCCTGCATCCGGACCTCGCGGCGCGGCTCCGTCGTCCCTTCCGGGTTGAGCCAACGGTCGGCGACGGCGAGCGCCTGCTCCTGGCTGGTCACGGGAGGCTCCTTCGATCGGTCGTTGCACTGCGGAAGAGTGGGGACGGGGCTGCGTCCCAGGTGGTCGTGCCGCCTACGAGGCTATCCCCGCGCCGGCCGCCCGGATCCGGAGGGCCTTCGCCCCCCGTGTTGTGGCCACGAGCAGGATGCCGTCGGGGGACAGGTCGGCGGCCGTGAAGGGCGTGTCCGAGATCAGCGCGGCCACCACCTCCTGGTCCGCCCGGTTCCAGACCCGCAGGTAGTCCCCGCCACGGCTCAGACCGAGCGGTGCGGCGGCACGCTCCTCCTCGGACGGGCGGACGATCCGGTCGAGATCGGCGTCGTCCAGGAGACCCGGCTGTACGAGGCGGTGGACGAGTACGGCGGTCCCGGACACCCCGCCCCCCGCCGTGGTCCCGGACTCCCCGCCCTCCACCGTGGTCCCGGATTCCCCGCCCCCCGTACCGGCGCCGACGGGCCGTGCGCCCGGCGTCCCCGGCGGCAAGACCAGCACGGCGACCGGCGTGGCGCCGGCCCCCTCCGCGCCGGGCAGGCTGCCCACCGTCACCGCGCTGACGCCGCCGGCCACCGGCAGGCTCCACAGCGTCTGCCAGGGCAGGTCCAGGCCGAGCCGTCCGTGGATGGCCTCGGCGTACTCGGGCAGGCCGTCCTCGACGAACGCGGTCTCCAGGAGCGCCGCCCGCAGCAGGGTGGGCGCCTGGGTGCGGGTCAGCAGGGGAGCCGTCCGCAGATACGTCCGGGCCGGCGCGCCCAGTTGCTCCAGCGGTACGGCCTCGACGGCGGCCCGCAGCGGCACCGGATCGGCGTGCACGAACAGCCCGGGGTCAGTCAGGAGTTGGGGCAGCAGCCCGGCCTCCAGCGTGTGGCCGGCGATGTGGTCGCGGACGTACGGGTCGGCCTTGCCCCAGTCCTGGTCCGGCACGGCCTCCAGCAGCGCCATCGCGATCTGCGTCTGGGCGGCCGCGACGTTCGGCAGACCGGCGCGGATCTCCTCGGCGAGCGCCGGATGCAGCAGCCGCAGCAGAGTGCGCTCACCGTCCGCGCTGTCGCCCTCCGCGCCCTCCTCGCCCCCGCCGGCAGCCTCGCCCCCTCCTTCAGACGCCGCCTCCTCCGCTTCCGCCGGAACCTCCACCGGCTGCACGAACGGCCCCGCGAGCAGCATGCCGCCCGCGATGGCCGGGCTCATGTCGTGCCCGGCGACGGCGCTCGCCAGCCGTGACCAGAGCTGAACGGGTATCCCCTCCGCCTCGGCCAGCGCCAGCGGCGCCAGCAGCAGCCGCAGCGTCTGCGAGTCGGTACCGAGCCGCCGGGCGTGCAGGTCGAGGGCCGTCCCGACCGACGTCGGCAGGAACCGTTCGTCGGCCGGATCGAAGCCCTCCGGGGCCATGAGCGCGCAGTGGACGGCGAGTTGGACGACCAGCGGACTTCCGGCCCGCCGCCCGATCGCCGCTCCCAGTGCGAGCCGGGCGGCCGGGTCCACGGTGAACGGCAGTTCCGGTGCGCCGAACTCCGGGTCCAGCGCGGCCTGCGCGTACCGCACCAGGAGGTCCGGGTCGGCCCACTCCGGTGCGTCGAGGTCGATGATCTGAGCGGTGCCCGGCGGCAGTCCCTCCGCCACCTCGGCGGCGAGCGGACGCGGCACCTCGGCCATCAGCCGCACGGTCCCGGTGGCGGCCAGCGGGGCCAGCACCTCCCGTACGAGCCGGGCCGGTTCGTCGGCGGCGCGCACCGGACCCGCCCGGTCCACGTCCGGGACGACCACGGTCACCGGCTCGTCCAGTGCGGCCAGTTCGGCGTACACGCCCTGGACGCCGGTGGCCCGCAGCCCGAAGTGGTCGGCGATCAGCCAGAGGACCTGGGCCGCGGTCAGCCCCTCGGCGCTCGGCACCGCGGGCGCCGGCAGCTCCGGCGGCACCGTCGACGGGTCCATCGCGTCCAGCGGGAGCTGCTTGCGGTACTCCGGCTCGCACAGCATGAGGAACCCGGTGAGCAGTCGCGAACGCCCGCTGCCCGCGTCGCCGGTGAGCACCACCACGCGCGGGGCGCCGGGCGCCGCCGCCCGCCACGCGGCGAGTGCGCGCAAGGCCGCCGTACGGCCACCTATGTGGGGGTGCGGTGCGTAGTCCTCGGTCGAGCCGGTCATGGGTCCCCGTCCTCCGCCGTCACGGACGCAATCGTTACGGTCCCGATCTTAGGCGCCGGGCAGCGAACGAACACGACGGTGGGGGCGTACGGACAGGAGCACCCCGCGCCCCAGCCCGGACCCGCTACTCGCCCGGCGCCGGCTCCAGGTCGAACTCGCCGTCGCGTGCGCCCAGGACGAACGCCTGCCACTCCGCCTCGGTGTAGCGCAGCACCGTGCCGGGGTCCAGGGAGGACCGCATGGCGACCGCGCCGTTCGGCAGGTACGCGATCTCCACGCGCTCCTCGTCCTGCTCGGTGCCGGGCGCGCAGTGCCACTCGACGCCGGAGATGTCGAGGGCGTACAGCTCGTCCCGCTCCCGCTCCTTGCGCGCCTTGGTGTCCTCGGCCGCGGTCCCGGCCTCGTTGTTGCGTGCCTCGGTCATGCCGCTGGGCCTCTTCCTGACGTGCGAACGACGTACGGCTCTCACCCTACTGACGCCAGGAGTCCCCCACATGGCGGTCGCGCACTCGTCCCCCGGGCGGGTGGTGTGCCACGAACAGCGGACGAATGGTGGGCCGCGAACAGCGGACGAGTGGTGTGCCGCGAAGACCGATGGGCGCAGGCTCAGTTCGACGGCCGCGTGTGCAGCTGCCCCTGCGCCACCCCCGACGGCACCTTGACCTGCCCGTCGTAGTCGGCCATCGTGTCGCGCCAGATGGCGTCCTGCTCGGCCTCGTTCTGCTCGTGGGCCAGACCCATCTTGGTGAAGGCGACGCCCATGCCGGCGATGCGTTCCGCCAGGCTGCCCATCGACTCGTACATGCCGTCGCGCAGGCCCTCGTAGACGACGCCGAACTTCTCGCCGATGTCGTCGTCGCCCCAGGGCGGGGTGTCGCCCTTCTCCAGCGCGGTCAGACCCGTCTGGAGCGCCTTCACGGCCTTGGCGAAGTCCGCGCCGGCGCTGAACATCGTGTAGCCCTCGCTCTTGAGGACCGCGGGATCGGAGTCCATGTAGTCCGATGACACAACTGCCCCCCGTGGCTCGGCATCTCTGTCCCACCGCCACCATAACCGGGGCACCAGCCGCGGACCCAGCCCCGGGCCGGCCCGGGACAGCCCCGCGACATCCCCTGGACGCCGGAGGGGCGGCACCCTCCTCGGGTACCGCCCCACACACAAAAGCCGACAGCGCTCAGAACCGGTTCGGCAGCCACCCCGTCTGGATGAGCTGCCCCCCACGCCTGCGGGTGTGGAAGTACCCACGCCCCGGCGGCAACTGCGTCGCCGTGATGTTGCCGAGGAGCGCGCCCTCGGACCGGTCGCCGGAGAGCACGACACCCTGGGCGCCGAGCTCCCGCATCCGCTGCATCACCGGCTCGTACAGCGACCGGCTGGCACCGCCCGACGCCCGCGCGATGATCACGCGCAGACCGATGTCACGCGCGAACGGCAGGTACTCGAGCAGCGGAGCCAGCGGGTTCACGCCGGTCGCCACCAGGTCGTAGTCGTCGACGATGACGAACGCGTCCGGGCTGTTGTACCAGCTGCGGTTGCGCAGCTGCTCGGGCGTGACGTCCGGGCCGGGCATCCGGCGGTGCATCGAACCGGCCAGGCCCTCCAGCGTCTCGCTCAGGGCCGGCGCCGCCGCGCAGTAGCGCGACAGGTGCGACTCGGGCACGCCCTCCAGGTGGGCGCGACGGTAGTCACCCATGACGATCTTCGCCTGCTCCGGCGTGTACCGCTCGGTGATCTGCTTGATGAGCAGCCGCAGCATCGCCGACTTACCGGACTCGCTCTCACCGAACACGATGAACAGCGGGTCGGTCTCGAAGTCGACGAAGACCGGCGACAGCGAGGACTCGTCGATACCGATGGCGACACCGCGGTCCGGGTGCTCGAAGCCCTTCGGCAGCCGGTCCGCCGGCATCATCGTGGGCAGCAGGCGCACCGCCGGGGCGTGGCTGCCCTGCCAGTTGTCGTTGATGCCGCGGATCAGGATGGACGTGGCCTCGGACAGGTCCTCCGTCTCCGAGGAGCCGTCGACGCGCGGCAGACCCGCCATGAAGTGCAGCTTGTCCTGGGTCAGACCGCGGCCCGGCACGGTCGCCGGGACGTTCTGCGCGACCTTGCGGTCGATCTCGGACTCGGTGGGGTCGCCGAGCCGCAGCTCGATGCGGTTCTGGAGCATGTCCTTGAGCGCGGGCCGGACCTCGGTGTAGCGGCTGGCGGTGAGGATGACGTGCACGCCGAAGCCGAGGCCGCGTGTCGCGATCTCGGTGACGGACGCCTCCAGCTGCTCGTAGTCCGTCTTGAAGGTGGCCCAGCCGTCGACGACCAGGAACACGTCGCCCCAGGGCTGGTCGGGCAGCTGCCCCGCCGCCCGGCGCTGCCGGTAGGTGGTGATCGAGTCGACGTTGTTGGTGCGGAAGTACTCCTCGCGGGCGTTGAGGATGCCCTCGACCTCGCTGACCGTGCGGCGCACCTTCTCGGCGTCCAGACGGTTGGCGACGCCGCCGACGTGCGCCAGCTCCTCCATCGAGATCAGACCGCCACCACCGAAGTCCAGGCAGTAGAACTGCACTTCGGACGGTGTGTGGGTGAGGGCGAACGACGAGATCAGCGTGCGCAGCAGGGTCGACTTGCCGGACTGCGGGCCACCCACGAACAGACCGTGACCGGCACCGCCGGAGAAGTCCCGGTACAGCACGTCACGCCGCTGCTCGAACGGCTTGTCGACGAGGCCGACCGGTACGTTCAGCCGGCCCAGGGCCGTGTAGTCCGGTGCGGTCAGACCGCGGTCCTGGGTGACGGCGAGCTGCGGGAGCAGCTGCTCCAGCGACGGCGCCTCCTCCAGCGGCGGCAGCCACACCTGGTGGGCGGGCGGTCCCTGGTTGACCATGCGGCCGACGAGGACGTCGAGGACGGTGTCGGCCAGCGCGTCGTCGACGCGGTTCTCGGGCTCCGGCTCCTCCACGACGGGCTGCGGGGGCAGCGCCACCTGCTCCGCCGTGAACAGCGCGGGCCGCAGCTGCGTCGAACGGCTCACCCGCGACGGGCCCTCGCCGTGGTACGGCCCGGACACGTACGCGGCCTTGAAGCGGACCATCGTGTCGGTGTCGTAGCGCAGGTAGCCGGAGCCAGGGATCGACGGCAGGTGGTAGGCGTCGGGCACACCGATCGCCGTACGGGACTCGGCGGCGGAGAACGTCCGCAGACCGATCCGGTACGACAGGTAGGTGTCCAGACCGCGCAGCTTGCCCTCCTCCAGGCGCTGCGAGGCCAGCAGCAGGTGGATGCCCAGCGACCGGCCGATACGGCCGATCTGGATGAACATGTCGATGAAGTCGGGCTTGGCGGTGAGGAGTTCGGAGAACTCGTCGAGCACGATCACCAGAGAGGCCAGCGGCTCCAGCGCGGCGCCCGCGGCCCGGGCCTTCTCGTAGTCGTGCAGGTTGGCGTAGTTGCCCGCCGAGCGCAGCAGCTCCTGGCGGCGCTGCGTCTCACCCATGATCGAGTCGCGCATACGGTCGACCAGGGTGAGGTCGTCCGCCAGGTTGGTGATGACGGCCGCGGTGTGCGGCATGTCCGCCATGCCGGCGAAGGTCGCGCCACCCTTGAAGTCCGCGAGGATGAAGTTCAGCGTCTCCGAGGAGTGCGTGACCGCGAGACCGAGCACCAGCGTGCGCAGCACCTCGGACTTGCCGGAACCGGTGGCGCCGACGCACAGGCCGTGCGGGCCCATGCCCTCCTGGGAGGCCTCCTTGAGGTCGAGCATGACCGGTTCGCCGTTCTCGCCGACGCCGATCGGCACGCGCAGCCGCTCGTGCAGGGTGCGCGGCCGCCAGGTGCGGGAGACGTCGACCGTGCCGGCGTCGCCGATGCCCATCAGGTCGGTGAAGTCCAGGTTGGACAGCAGCGGTTCGCCCTCCTCCGCCGAGCCCACCCGGAACGGGGCGAGCTGGCGGGCCAGGGACTCGGCCTGCGCCACGTTGAGGACGTCCGGTCGGCCGCTGTACGCGGACTCGTGGCCGACGAACAGCCGCATCCGCTGCGGCTTCACGTACGCCGTGAGGCCGGCCCGCAGCTCCTCCTCCAGCTCGCCGGGGGCGATCTCCAGGAAGGTGACGCCCTGCAAGCCCTCGCTGCTGGCCAGCTCGGAGTCCGGGGGCACGGTGCCGCCGTCCAGGACGACGATCAGGTGCGGCTGGTCGTAGACGGGGTTCGCCTCGCGGTTCCAGCGCGGCCGGTCGTCCAACTGGTCCGCCAGCGACTCCTCCAGCTCGCCGAGGTCGTCGAAGAGGAGCCGGGTCGAGCCGGCGCCGTCCTTCACCTTCGGGTGCTGGCTGTGCGGCAGCCACTTGATCCAGTCCCACTCCTCCGCCGAGGACGGATGCGCCACGACGGCGATCATCAGGTCCTCGGGGGAGTGCAGCGTGGCCAGTTGGGACAGGGCCGCGCGGGCGTTGCCGTAGACCGTCTCCGTCTCGCCGCAGATCGTCACGTGGTAGAAGGCGCGCAGCGAGATCGCGACGGGCAGGTCGGACAGGCTGCCGTGCGCGTCGAGGAACGCCTTCATGGCGGCCGCCGTCAGCGGCTCCAGCTCCTCCTTGGGCGCCGTCTCGGGCGCCACCAGCGGGGTGTTGAGCTGCTGCACGCCGCGGCCGATGCGCACGGAGGCGAAGTCGCCGTCGGTCGGGCGCCGCTCCCACAGCCGCCTGCTGTCCGCCGCCACCGCCCACAGCTGCTCCGGGTCCGGATGCTGGAACAGCTGGCTCTGCCGCTGGAGTTCGGCGGTCTTGTGCACGTCCTTGCGGACCTGCTCCAGATAGCGGAAGTAGTCACGCCGGTCCTGCGCCATGCCCGCGCCGCCGCCCTGCCGCGACTTGGCGAACTGGGCTATGGCCATGGCCACCGTCGAGGCCAGCATCAGACCACCGACCACCCTCATGTACGAGGGCAGGTTGGGCATGAAGAAGAAGCCGACCGAACCCAGCATGCCCATCATGGGCAGCAGGTTCATCAGCATGCTCTCGTCGCCCTCGCGCGGAATCTCGGGCGGCGTCTCGAGTTTGACCTCGCCGTCCGGGACGGCCGGGGGCACTGTCCGCGGTGGTCGCTTGATGATGACGACGCTCACCGATGCACTCATCCTTCGCGATTGATACGTCCTGGCATTGACGCCCCCGTGTACCGCGACGTTCTGTTCGCGTAGGCGCCGTTCGCGTAGGCGTCGATCCTACTGATGCCGGAAGGGCCCCAGGGAGCCAGGAGGATGGAGATGCGGCGCAGGTCCTGGGAGGAATGCGGGAGGTCCCCCCTGAGGCGGGTGCCACAACGGATAGGGTGGCCAACCGCGTCGTACGAGCGACGCGAAGAAGCCTTGTCTAGCAGGGGGAACACCAGGTGAGCACGGGGACTTCGACAGGTTTCTGCCGAATCACCATCGCAGCACCGGACAGCCGTGTCGACGTCGCGCTGCCCGAGGACCTGCCGATCCAGGACCTCTTTCCCGAGATCGTGAGGCTCTCGGGCCTGGTCCAGTCGGACACCAGCCCCTCGGGTTACCACCTCGTCACCCGTGAGGGACAGGTGCTCGACGCCAGCCGTTCGTTGCTGGAGCACCGGGTCAGGGACGGCGAGGTGCTGCTGCTGCGCACCTTCGCGGACTCGCTGCCGCCGGCCGTGCACGACGACGTGGTGGACGCCATCGCCGCCGCCGTCAAGCAGGACCTGCGCAGCTGGAACGACAACCTGATGCGGCTCGCCGGCCTCGTCGCCGGGTCCCTGCTGCTGGTCATGCTCGGTTTCGTGTTCTGGTTCGCCGACCCGGTCCGGCACGACATGCACGGACTGCAGGGCATCCTCGCCGGTGTCACCGCGATCGCCCTGACCGCCCTCGCCGGTGTCCGCGCCCGTGTCTACGACGACCGGGGCTCCGCCGTCGCCCTCGGCATCTCGGCACTGCCGCACGCGCTGATCGCCGGCTCCGGCGCCATCCCGCAGGACGCGGGGGAGGGCCCCGGACGCATCCAGTTCCTGGTCGGCTGCGTCGCCGTGCTCCTCGTCTCCGTCGTCCTGATCATGCTGCTGCCGCAGGGCGACGCCCCGTTCGTGGCCGCCGCGCTCGCCTCCGCGATCGGCACGCTCGCCGTGTTCTGCGGGGTGCTCACCGAGGCCGAGCCCCGCGAGATCGCCGCCGGCACCGCCGTCGTCGCCCTGGCCGTCGTCGGCTTCCTGCCCGGCTGGTCGGCCCGCTTCGCCAAGCTCCCCATCGGCTTCCGCAACCCCGAGGACCTGGCCCGCGCCCGCCGCGAGGGCCGCGACGGGGACCTGGAGGCCGTCGACGTCCAGCGCATCGTCGCCCAGACCAGCCGCGGCCACGAGCTCCTGCTCGGCCTGGTCGGCGGATGCGCCGCGGTCATCGTCGGCTCCGCCGGCGCCGTGCTCGGCTTCAGCGACAGCGGCTGGGCCCAGCTGCTCGCCCTGTGCACCGGCCTGGCCGCGATGCTGCGCGCCCGGCTCTTCCGCTATACCGCGCAGGTGACGTGCCTGTTCGTGGCCGGCGTCGTCACCCTCGCCCTGCTGGTCCTCGGCCTCGCGATCTCTCCGCCGGCCGACATCATCATGGACCTGCTCCAGGGCAACTCCGGACCGGTCGACGTACGCACCCTCTGGCTCGGAGCCTCCGTCGGCGCGGGCGTCCTCCTGCTCATCGCGATCGCCCTGATCGTGCCGCAGAAGGGGCTGTCGCCCTTCTGGGGCCGCATGCTGGACCTCGCCGACTCGCTGGTGCTGCTCTCCCTGGTGCCGATCTGCCTGGCCGTCCTCGACGTGTACGCCGAGGTCCGCGGCGGATTCTGACCCGGTCGCTGCCGGGGAGGGCCCCGTCCGGGGGCGTGCCTCGGGGCTGGTACGCTGTGTGACGGCCGTTTGTGTACGCGCCCCCGGTCCACCTGGGGGCTGCGCCCAGCGGATCCCCGCCTCCCGAGTCACGGAAGCTCCCCTGAGATGCAGACCAGGGGCACTCGGTGGCAACAGAAGACACCCAAGGAGTACGCGTGCCGCTCGACGCCGCTACGAAGAAGCAGATCATCAGCGAGTTCGGCCAGAAGGAGGGCGACACCGGCTCCCCCGAGGTCCAGGTCGCCATGCTCTCCCGTCGGATCTCCGACCTGACCGAGCACCTCAAGACCCACAAGCACGACCACCACTCCCGTCGTGGTCTGCTGATCCTGGTCGGTCAGCGTCGCCGCCTTCTGCAGTACCTGGCCAAGAAGGACATCCAGCGCTTCCGTACGCTGGTCGACCGCCTCGGCATCCGCCGCGGTGCGGCGGGCGCCAAGTAGGACGCCATGAGGGGAGCGGTTCCCGACGACTCGGGGGCCGCTCCCTTTGCCGTACATGCGGAAACCGCCCGCACGTGCGGAAACATGCGGACTGTCACTCACGCTTTGTAGTGTGGTAGCACAACGCATGACGTGGAACACGGAACGATGTGGTCCACGGCACGAGGAGAAGCGCGCCTAGCCGCCGCCGGTCCTCGGTAGTGGCCCCCGGGGGGAAGCGATCCCCGGGTGCTTCGATCGAAGACCGGCCCGCACCGAGCGCTTCTCCGCCACCGTCCCCCTGCCACACGGGCAGCCGGCGGACAAAAGACGACAAGTAACGGAGAAAACGCTAGTGGAGAACGAGACCCACTACGCCGAGGCCGTCATCGACAACGGCTCCTTCGGCACCCGCACCATCCGCTTCGAGACGGGCCGGCTGGCCAAGCAGGCCGCCGGTTCCGCCGTGGCGTACCTGGACGACGACACCATGGTGCTGTCGGCCACCACCGCCTCCAAGAACCCCAAGGACCAGCTCGACTTCTTCCCCCTCACGGTGGACGTCGAGGAGCGGATGTACGCGGCCGGCAAGATCCCCGGCAGCTTCTTCCGCCGTGAGGGCCGTCCCTCCGAGGACGCCATCCTCACCTGCCGCCTGATCGACCGCCCGCTGCGCCCCTCCTTCAAGAAGGGCCTGCGCAACGAGATCCAGGTCGTCGCCACGATCATGGCGCTCAACCCCGACCACCTGTACGACGTCGTGGCGATCAACGCCGCGTCCGCGTCGACGCAGCTGGCCGGCCTGCCCTTCTCCGGCCCGATCGGCGGCGTCCGCGTCGCGCTGATCAACGGCCAGTGGGTCGCCTTCCCCACGCACACCGAGCTCGAGGACGCCGTCTTCGACATGGTCGTCGCGGGCCGCACCCTGGAGGACGGCGACGTCGCGATCATGATGGTCGAGGCCGAGGCCACCGACAAGACCATCCAGCTGGTCAAGGGCGGTGCCGAGGCGCCGACCGAGGAGGTCGTCGCCGCCGGTCTCGAGGCCGCGAAGCCCTTCATCAAGGTCCTGTGCAAGGCCCAGGCCGACCTCGCCGCGAAGGCCGCCAAGCCGACCGGCGAGTTCCCGATCTTCCTCGACTACCAGGACGACGTCCTGGAGGCGCTCTCCGCCGCCGTCCGCCCGGAGCTCGCCTCCGCGCTGACCATCGCCGGCAAGCAGGAGCGCGAGGCCGAGCTGGACCGCGTCAAGGCGCTCGCCGCCGAGAAGCTCCTCCCGGAGTTCGAGGGCCGCGAGAAGGAGATCTCCGCCGCGTACCGCTCCCTGACCAAGCAGCTCGTCCGCGAGCGCGTGATCAAGGAGAAGAAGCGCATCGACGGCCGCGGCGTCACGGACATCCGTACGCTCGCCGCCGAGGTCGAGGCCATCCCGCGCGTGCACGGCTCCGCGGTGTTCGAGCGTGGCGAGACCCAGATCCTGGGCGTCACCACCCTCAACATGCTCCGCATGGAGCAGCAGCTGGACACCCTCTCCCCGGTGACCCGCAAGCGCTACATGCACAACTACAACTTCCCGCCGTACTCCACCGGCGAGACCGGCCGCGTCGGCTCCCCGAAGCGCCGCGAGATCGGCCACGGCGCCCTCGCCGAGCGCGCCCTGGTCCCGGTCCTGCCGACCCGCGAGGAGTTCCCCTACGCGATCCGCCAGGTCTCCGAGGCGCTGAGCTCCAACGGCTCGACGTCCATGGGCTCGGTCTGCGCCTCCACCATGTCGCTGCTGAACGCCGGTGTGCCGCTGAAGGCCCCCGTCGCCGGTATCGCCATGGGCCTGATCTCCCAGGAGATCGAGGGCGAGACGCACTACGTCACCCTCACCGACATCCTCGGTGCGGAGGACGCCTTCGGCGACATGGACTTCAAGGTCGCCGGCACCAAGGAGTTCGTGACCGCCCTCCAGCTCGACACCAAGCTGGACGGCATCCCGGCCTCCGTCCTGGCCGCGGCCCTGAAGCAGGCCCGTGACGCCCGCCTCCACATCCTCGACGTGATGATGGAAGCGATCGACACGCCGGACGAGATGTCCCCGAACGCGCCGCGGATCATCACCGTGAAGATCCCGGTCGACAAGATCGGTGAGGTCATCGGCCCCAAGGGCAAGATGATCAACCAGATCCAGGAGGACACCGGCGCCGAGATCACGATCGAGGACGACGGCACCATCTACATCGGTGCCGCCGACGGCCCGGCCGCCGAGGCCGCCCGCGCCACGATCAACGGCATCGCCAACCCGACCATGCCGGAGGTCGGCGAGCGCTACCTGGGCACCGTCGTGAAGACGACGACCTTCGGCGCGTTCGTCTCGCTGCTGCCCGGCAAGGACGGTCTGCTGCACATCTCGCAGATCCGCAAGCTCGCCGGTGGCAAGCGCGTGGAGAACGTCGAGGACGTCCTCGGCGTGGGCCAGAAGGTCCAGGTCGAGATCGCCGAGATCGACTCCCGCGGGAAGCTCTCCCTCGTCCCCGTGATCGAGGGCGAAGAGGACTCCGCCGACAAGAAGGACGACGCCGACAAGTGACGTCCAGTAGCTCCACGACGACGGCCCGCACCTCCTCGGAGGCGCGGGCCGTCGCCCGTACCCAAACCCTGATCAAGGGACGGAACGGCATCGGCACGGTCCGCAAGACCACCCTCCCCGGCGGTCTGCGCATCGTCACCGAGACCCTGCCCTCGGTCCGCTCGGCGACCTTCGGCATCTGGGCGCACGTCGGCTCCCGCGACGAGACGCCCGCGCTGAACGGCGCCACGCACTACCTGGAACACCTGCTGTTCAAGGGCACCGCCCGCCGGTCCGCCCTGGACATCTCCGCCGCGGTCGACGCGGTGGGCGGCGAGATGAACGCCTTCACGGCGAAGGAGTACACGTGCTACTACGCGCGCGTGCTCGACACCGACCTGCCGCTCGCCATCGACGTCGTCTGCGACATGCTGACCGGCTCGCTGATCCGCGAGGAGGACGTCGACGTCGAGCGCGGCGCCATCCTCGAGGAGATCGCCATGACCGAGGACGACCCGGGCGACTGCGTGCACGACCTGTTCGCGCACACCATGTTCGGCGACAACCCCCTCGGCCGCCCCGTCCTCGGCACCGTCGACACCGTCAACGCGCTCACCGCCGACCGCATCCGCCGCTTCTACAAGAAGCACTACGACCCGACGCACCTGGTCGTGGCCGCCGCGGGCAACGTCGACCACCAGAAGGTCGTCCGGCAGGTCCGCGCCGCCTTCGAGAAGGCGGGCGCCTTCAAGGACCCGGCGGCCGCCCCCATCGCCCCGCGCGACGGACGGCGCAGCATCCGGGCGGCCGGCCGCGTCGACCTGATCGGCCGCAAGACCGAGCAGGCGCACGTCGTCCTCGGCATGCCCGGCCTGGCCCGCACAGACGAACGCCGTTGGGCGCTCGGCGTCCTCAACACCGCCCTCGGCGGCGGCATGTCCTCCCGGCTCTTCCAGGAGGTCCGCGAGAAGCGCGGCCTGGCCTACAGCGTGTACTCGTACACGTCCGGCTTCGCCGACTGCGGCCTCTTCGGGGTGTACGCCGGCTGCCGGCCCTCGCAGGTCCACGACGTGCTGAAGATCTGCCGGGACGAGCTCGACCAGGTCGCCGAGCACGGCCTGTCCGACGACGAGATCGACCGCGCCATCGGCCAGCTCCGCGGCTCCACGGTCCTCGGCCTGGAGGACACCGGCGCGCTGATGAACCGTATCGGCAAGAGCGAGCTGTGCTGGGGGGAGCAGATGTCCGTCGACGACATGCTGTCCCACATCGCTGCCGTGACCCCCGACGACGTGCGCGCGGTCGCCCGCGACATCCTGGGCGTGCGGCCCTCGCTGTCGGTCATCGGTCCGCTCAAGGACAAGCAGGCGGCCCGGCTGCACGACGCCGTCGCCTGACCATCCCCGGTTGAAGGAAGCACAAGAGATGAGCAAGCTGCGCGTGGCGGTCCTCGGCGCCAAGGGCCGGATCGGCTCCGAGGCGGTACGGGCGGTCGAGGCCGCCGAGGACATGGAGCTGGTCGCCGCCCTGAGCCGGGGCGACCAGCTGGAGACCCTGGCGGAGACGGGTGCCCAGGTCGCGGTCGAACTGACCACGCCGGACTCGGTGATGGCCAACCTGGAGTACTGCGTCGGCCACCGCATCCACGCCGTCGTCGGCACGACCGGCTGGACCGACGACCGTCTCGCGCAGCTCCGCGGCTGGCTCGACGCCTCCCCGAAGACGGGTGTGCTCATCGCGCCGAACTTCTCCATCGGCGCCGTCCTGACGATGAGGTTCGCGCAGATCGCCGCGCCGTACTTCGAGTCCGTCGAGGTCGTCGAACTGCACCACCCGAAGAAGGTCGACGCCCCCTCCGGGACCGCCACCCGCACCGCTCAGCTCATCGCCGAGGCACGCCGGGCGGCGGGCACGGCACCGGCCCCGGACGCCACGGAGACGGCCCTGGAGGGCGCCCGCGGCGCCAGCGTCGACGGGATCCCGGTCCACGCGGTCCGGCTGCGCGGCCTGCTCGCCCACCAGGAGGTCCTCCTCGGCGGCGAGGGCGAGACCCTCACCGTCCGCCACGACTCCCTGCACCACAGCAGCTTCATGCCGGGCATCCTGCTCGGCGCGCGGCGGGTGGTGACCACTCCGGGCCTGACCTTCGGCCTGGAGCACTTCCTCGACCTGAGCTGACACGAGACCCACTGATGCGCGCGAAGATCTCCTACGCCGTGACGGCCGCCGTCCTGGTCGTCTACTTCGTCCTGGTCGGCAGCCGGGGCGTCATGCTCATCCAGTCCGGCACCGTCATCACGGTCACCTTCGGAGTGGCCGTGCTGATCTTGCCGGTCATCGGCGTCTGGTTCCTGTGGAAGAACACCCAGTTCGTCCGCCGGGCCAACGCCCTGGCCGCCGAGCTCGACGCCGAGGGCGGCCTGCCCCCCGACGAGCTGCGGCGCACCCCCAGCGGCCGTATCGACCGCGACTCCGCCGACGAGGTCTTCACCCGGCGCAAGGCCGAGACCGAGGCCGCCCCCGACGACTGGCGCAGCTGGTTCCGCCTCGCCGTCGCCTACCACGACGCCCGTGACACCCCGCGGGCCCGCAAGGCCATGCAGCGCGCCATCGCCCTGCACGACGGCAGGACCGTCGACGCCTGACCCGCATGCGTGAGGGGCCGGCCCACCACCGTGGACCGGCCCCTCACGCGCGCTCCGGTTCAGCCGCGCGCGTTCTCCGCGGCCCACGCCTCGACGGCGTCGGTGGCCCGGTCGAACGCGGCGAGACGGGCGAGGAAGTCCGCGCTGTGCGTGGTCATCAGCACCGGCATGTCGTCCGCCGCCCCCCGCCCCTGGCGTACGAGGAGCAGCGCCTGCCCCTGCACGGTCCGGGGAAGCCCCAGCCAGCGCACCGGCTGCTGCACCGTCCGCACGGTGGCCACCTGCTGCCAGGGCACCGTGCGTGTGGTGAGGAACCGGACGTGGCGCAGGCCCTGGGAGCTCACCCACACGCCGATGCGCAGCAGACGCAGCGCCCCGCCGATGATGACGAGCGCCATGCCGAACACGGTGGCGGCCGCGGTCATGGTGCCGGTCAGGGCGATGACGACCGCGGCGAACAGCACGTAGGAGGCGAGCAGCAGCCAGAGCGCTGCCGCGCCCACCCGCCACGGCCCGGGACGGTAGGGCCGCCGCCAGCGCTCGTGGTCGTCGAAGGGCAGCGCGACGTCGTCGGCTGCCTCGAACGCGCGGTCGGCCGTCAGGAAGGGCAGGGGCACGGCTGGTCCTCACTCAATCCATGCATGGGCTGTGCCCGGTGAGGCTACCGAGACGGATGAGCACTCACCACCCTTGGGGGTCCGAAGGGGTCAGCGCCAGTCGGACGCCTGCGACTGCTGGGTGCCGGAGTGGGTGTCGGTCGACAGGGCCGGCGTGCCGATCACCAGGGAGCCGACGAGACCGGCGACGAGGGTGAGACCGAGCAGGGCGCGGCCTGCCAGTTGCCCCAGGGTGGGCCGCTCACGGGGTGGGGGAGTGACATTGCTGCGGAACCGGTCGGCCTCGGCGACGAAGGCGAAGGGAACGGGCTCGCGCCGGCGAAGCATGGGGAGTCGTCTCCTCTCGGGATGCGTAGGGGTGATCGTCATCAGGACAGACGAACGAATGCCCCAATCGGTGCCCGGTTTCACCGAATTCACAGAAATTCGCCGGCGTATGTCGCGACCCGGCACCGATCGCCCCGTTGTCAGAGCCGGGCCGTAGAGTGGGCGCCGCCCGAAGCCGTGATGGAAGGACCTCCCCCGCCGTGACCGACACCCCCGCCGCCGACCTCAAACCCAGCTTCCGCAGCGATGTCACCGTGGAGCTGGTCAAGCACAGCGCGGCCGACTCCGACGTGCTGTGGGCCGCCCGTGTCTCCACCGCCGGCGAGCAGTCCCTGGACGAGCTGAAGAAGGACCCGGAGCGCTCCAAGGGCCTGATCAACTACCTGATGCGGGACCGGCACGGCAGCCCCTTCGAGCACAACTCGATGACCTTCTTCATCAGCGCCCCGATCTTCGTCTTCCGCGAGTTCATGCGGCACCGCGTGGGCTGGTCGTACAACGAGGAGAGCGGCCGCTACCGGGAGCTCCAGCCCGTCTTCTACGTCCCGGACGAGTCCCGCAAGCTCGTGCAGGAGGGCCGCCCCGGCAAGTACGTCTTCGTGGAGGGCACCCAGGCCCAGCAGGAGCTCGTCGGCCGCGTCATGGAGGACTCCTACCGGCAGGCGTACGAGGCGTACCAGGAGATGCTGGCCGCCGGCGTCGCCCGCGAGGTCGCCCGCTCGGTCCTCCCGGTCGGCCTGTTCTCCTCGATGTACGCCACGTGCAACGCACGCTCGCTGATGCACTTCCTGGGCCTGCGCACCCAGCACGAGCTGGCCAAGGTCCCGTCCTTCCCGCAGCGCGAGATCGAGATGGTCGGGGAGCGCATGGAGGAGGAGTGGGCCAGGCTCATGCCGCTCACGTACGCCGCCTTCAACGCGAACGGCCGGGTGGCGCCGTAACACGACCGCCCCGAAGCGGTCGGTACGGCAGCGCGGCGTCAGCCTCGCGAAGTGTCCGTATTGCGGCATTTAGAGAAGTTCATCTAGCCTGATCAAACGGACCCGGCACTGCTTGAACCCCCGAGCAGGCAGTGCCGGGCTCCTTATTTGTCCTGACTTTGCCGCACCCCCCGAGGGCAGACCCGGCCGTGCGCAACGAGTAGCGTGTAACCCATGGCTCCGACCTCGACTCCGCAGACCCCCTTCGGGCGGGTCCTCACCGCCATGATCACGCCCTTCACGGCGGACGGCGTACTCGATCTCGACGGCGCGCAGCGGCTCGCCACGCACCTGGTGGACGCAGGCAATGACGGCCTGATCATCAACGGCACCACCGGTGAGTCGCCCACCACGAGCAACGCGGAGAAAAAGGACCTCGTACGCGCCGTGCTGGAGGCCGTCGGCGACCGGGCGCACGTGGTGGCCGGGGTCGGCACCAACGACACCCGGCACAGCCTGGAGCTCGCCCACGACGCGGAGCAGGTGGGCGCTCACGGCCTGCTGGTCGTCACGCCGTACTACAACAAGCCCCCGCAGGAGGGCCTGTACCGGCACTTCAAGGCCATCGCCGACAGCACCGGCCTGCCCGTCATGCTCTACGACATCCCCGGCCGCAGCGGTGTCCCGATCAGCACCGAGACGATCGTCCGGCTCGCCGAGCACCCGCGCATCGTGGCCAACAAGGACGCCAAGGGCGACCTCGGCCGCGCCAGCTGGACCATCGCCCGCTCCGGCCTCGCCTGGTACTCCGGCGACGACATGCTGAACCTGCCGCTGCTCTCCGTGGGCGCCGTCGGCTTCGTCTCCGTCGTCGGCCACGTCGTCACCCCGGACCTGCGCGCGCTCATCGAGGCGTACACCTCCGGTGACGTGCAGAAGGCCACCGAGATCCACCAGAAGCTGCTCCCGGTCTACACCGGCATGTTCCGCACGCAGGGCGTCATGACCACCAAGGCGGCACTCACCCTCCAGGGCCTGCCCGCGGGACCGCTGCGGGCCCCCATGGTGGAGTGCTCCCCCGAGGAGATCGAGCAGCTCAAGATCGATCTTGCCGCCGGCGGGGTACAGCTCTAAACACAGACTTCGCGCGCGAGCCGCGCACCTGACTTCACAACTGAATAGGCAGGCCACCGGTGCCTGCACCCCACAACGACAACTGCTTCTGCACGAACGTCATGCGCGCCACGTGCCCAACCGGTACGTGGCGCGTGTGGTGAGGAGAGTCTTTTGAGTCATCCGCATCCTGAACTGGCCCCGCCCCCGCCGCTCCCCGAAGGCGGCCTGCGGGTCACCCCGCTCGGCGGCCTCGGCGAGATCGGCCGGAACATGACCGTCTTCGAGTACGGCGGCCGCCTGCTGATCGTCGACTGCGGAGTGCTCTTCCCCGAGGAGGAGCAGCCCGGAATCGACCTGATCCTGCCGGACTTCTCGTCCATCAGGGACCGCCTCGACGACATCGAGGGCATCGTCCTCACGCACGGCCACGAGGACCACATCGGCGGTGTCCCCTTCCTGCTGCGCGAGAAGCCGGACATCCCGCTGATCGGCTCCAAGCTGACCCTGGCCCTCATCGAGGCCAAGCTCCAGGAGCACCGCATCCGCCCGTACACCCTCGAGGTGTCCGAGGGGAACCGCGAGCGCATCGGCCCCTTCGACTGCGAGTTCGTCGCGGTCAACCACTCCATCCCGGACGCCCTCGCCGTGGCCATCCGCACCCCCGCGGGCATGGTGGTCCACACGGGCGACTTCAAGATGGACCAGCTCCCGCTGGACAACCGGCTGACCGACCTGCACGCCTTCGCACGTCTGAGCGAAGAAGGCATCGACCTTCTCCTCTCCGACTCCACGAACGCGGAGGTGCCGGGCTTCACCCCGCACGAGCGGGACATCTCCAACGTCCTGCGCCAGGTCTTCGCGGGCGCCCGCAAGCGCGTGATCGTGGCCAGCTTCGCCAGTCACGTCCACCGCATCCAGCAGATCCTGGACGCCGCCCATGAGTACGGCCGCCGGGTCGCCTTCGTCGGCCGCTCGATGGTCCGCAACATGGGCATCGCCCGCGACCTCGGCTACCTGAAGGTCCCGCCGGGCCTGGTCGTCGACGTCAAGACGCTCGACGACCTCCCGGACAGCGAAGTGGTCCTCGTCTGTACGGGTTCCCAGGGCGAACCGATGGCCGCGCTCTCCCGGATGGCCAACCGCGACCACCAGATCCGGGTCGTCCAGGGCGACACCGTGATCCTGGCGTCGTCGCTCATCCCGGGCAATGAGAACGCGGTCTACCGCGTGATCAACGGCCTGACCCGCTGGGGCGCCAACGTCGTCCACAAGGGCAACGCCAAGGTCCACGTCTCGGGCCACGCCTCGGCCGGCGAGCTGCTGTACTTCTACAACATCTGCCGCCCGAAGAACCTGATGCCGGTCCACGGCGAATGGCGCCACCTGCGCGCCAACGCCGAGCTGGGCGCCCTGACCGGAGTTCCGCACGACCGCATCGTCATCGCCGAGGACGGCGTCGTCGTCGACCTCGTCGAGGGCAAGGCCAAGATCTCGGGCAAGGTCCAGGCCGGATACGTCTACGTCGACGGCCTCTCCGTCGGTGACGTGGGTGAGCCGGCTCTGAAGGACCGCAAGATCCTCGGCGACGAGGGCATCATCTCGGTCTTCGTGGTGGTGGACTCCTCCACCGGCAAGATCACGGGTGGCCCGCACATCCAGGCCCGCGGCTCCGGTATCGAGGACTCGGCCTTCGCGGACGTGATCCCGAGGATCACCGAGTCCCTGGAACGCTCGGCCCAGGACGGTGTGGTCGAACCGCACCAGATGCAGCAACTGGTGCGCCGGACCCTCGGCAAGTGGGTCTCGGACACCTACCGGCGCCGGCCGATGATCCTGCCGGTGGTCGTGGAGGTCTGACGACCCGTCGGCCCACGGCCGCGTGACTCAGGAGCGGGGCGCCTCGATTTGCATCGGGGCGCCCCGCTCCAGTACGTTTACGGCTCCGCCCGAGGGGAACCCGGCCACTTCATGTGCCCGGAGCGCCCCGCAGGGGGCGGGAAATCCGACTCAGAACTTCTGATAAAGTCGGAACCGCCGGAAAGGGAAACGCGGAAGCGGGAACCTGGAAAGCACCGAGGAAATCGGATCGGAAAGATCTGATAGAGTCGGA
>NZ_LLZN01000066.1 GCF_001509795.1 Streptomyces sp. NRRL WC-3605
GCGCGGCTATCTGGACGATCCGGGCCGGACGTCCACGACCTTCATCGCGGATCCGTTCGCGGGTTCGGGTGCGCGGATGTACCGCACGGGTGACCGGGTGGTGCAGCGTGGGGACGGGCAGCTGGAGTTCATCGAGCGCCGGGACCACCAGGTCAAGATCCGCGGACGCCGCGTCGAACTGGGCGAGATCGAGGCCACCGTCCGAGGGCTCGACCAGGTCGCCGACGCGGCCGTGGCCGTCGTCCCCGACGCCTCGGGCAACCCGCGCCTGGTCGGCTATCTGACCGGACCGGCCGTCACCCCCGACGCCGTACGGGACGAGCTGGCCCGGGTGCTGCCCGCCTACATGATCCCGTCCACCTGGCTCGTCCTGGACGCCATGCCGCTCACCGCGAACGGCAAGCTCGACCGCAAGGCCCTGCCCCGGCCCGAGCACGCGGACGACGCGCAGCCCACACGGGGCCCGCGCGACGAGCGCGAGGAGATCCTCTGCGGCATCCTCGCCGAGGTGCTCGGGACGCCGGCCGTCGGCGTCGACGAGGACTTCTTCGCGCTCGGCGGCGACAGCATCCGGTCCATCCAGGTCGTCAGCCGCGCCCGTACCGCCGGGCTCGCCCTCACCACCCGGGACGTCTTCACGCACCGCACGGCCGCCGCGCTCGCCCGCGCCGCCGCGGAAGCCGAGGCCGCGCCGGCGGCGCCCGAGCCCGAGGGCGAGCTGATCTCCCTGACCGACGACGAACTGGCCGACCTCGAATTCGAGCTGAGTGAGGATCTGTCGTGACCGAGCCGAGAACCAGGACCAGGATCAGCGAGGTCCTCCCGCTCTCCCCGCTCCAGCAGGGCCTGCTCTTCCTGTCCTCCTACGACCGCACCGGCCCGGACCTGTACACGCTCCAGTTCGTCGCGGACATCGACGGCGACCCGGGGGACGTGGAGCGCCGGCTGCGCGCCGCGTCCACCGCCCTGCTGCGCCGCCACCCGAACCTGCGGGCCTGCTTCCGCAACCGTAGGAACGGCGAGCCGGTGCAGGTCGTCCCGCACGAGGACGAGGTACGCCCGCCGTGGTCCGTCCACGACCTCGCGGACCTGCCCGAGGAGGAGCGGGAGGCGGAGGCGGCCCGGATCGCGCGCGAGGACCGGCTGCGGCGCATCGACCCGGCCCGCCCGCCCCTGATGCGGTTCGCCCTGCTGCGGCTCGGCGCGCACCGCTGCCGGCTGGTGTGGTCCGTGCACCACATCCTCGTCGACGGCTGGTCCCTGCCGCTCGCGGTGCGCGAGCTGACGCTCCTCGCCGACGAGCGGGGCGCGGCCTCCCTGCCCGAGCCCCCGGCCTACCGGTCCTTCCTCGGCTGGCTCGGCACCCGCGACCGTGCCGCGGCCCGTACGGCCTGGGCGGGGCTGCTGGAAGGGCTCGACGGACCCGTGCGGGTCGCCCCGGACGCGGACGGCGCGGACACCGGGCTCCCCGAGACGGACCAGGCCCGGCTGTCCCAGGAGGACACCGCCGCCCTCACGGCGTGGGCGCGCGGACGCGGGCTGACCCTCAACTCCGTGGTGCAGGGCTGCTGGGCGGTGCTGCTGGGCCGGCTCACCGGACGCGACGACGTGGTTCTCGGCGCCGTCACCTCCGGGCGGCCCGCCGAGGTGCCCGGAGTCGAGTCGATGATCGGGCTGTTCGCCAACACCCTGCCGGTGCGGGCCGACGTACGGCCGTGGCGGCGGGCGAGCGAGCTGTTCGAGGAACTGGCCCGGCAGCAGCTGGAGATGATGCCGCACGAGCATCTGCCGCTCGCCGAGGTGCAGTCCGCGAGCGGCGTCCAGGGCGACCTCTTCGACACCGTGCTCGCCTTCCAGAGCTACCCGCTGGACGAGGAGGGGCTGCGCCGGGAGACCGGCGGCACCGTGAGCGCGGCCCGGGTGCACGCCGCCACCCACTACCCCCTCCACCTCACCGTCGTACCGGGGGAGCGGCTGGAACTCCAGCTGGCGTACCGGCCGTCCGTGCCGGGCGGCGCGAAGGTGCTCGGCCGGCTCGTGCGCGTCCTGCGCCAGGTCGCCCAGAACCCGGACGTCCTCCTCGCCGGCCTCGGCGGACTCGCGCCCGAGGACGAGCGGCGCGTCCTCACCGAGTGGAGCGGCAACCCCGCGTCCGGCCCGGACACCGCACGTCGAGCGACCGTCCCGGAGCTGTTCGCCGCGCAGGCCGCCCGCACCCCCGACGCGGTGGCGGTCACCGCCGGCGCCGACCACCTCACCTACCGGGAGCTGGACCGCCGCGCCAACCGGCTCGCGCACCTCCTCGCCGCCCGGGGCGCCGGGCCGGAGACCTTCGTGGCGGTGTCGCTGCCGCGCGGCGCCGACCTCGTCGTCGCCGTCCTGGCCGTACTGAAGGCGGGCGCCGCCTACCTGCCGCTGGAGCCCGCCCACCCGGCCGACCGCGTCGCCCACACCCTGCGCGACGCCCGCCCCGTCATCCTGCTGACCCGCACCGGCACCGACCTGCCCATCGGCCCCGGCACCGCCCGCCTCGACCTCGACACGGCCGCGACCGGCGCCGAGCTCGCCGCCCAGCCGGACACCGCTCCCCGGACCGCCGTCACCCCCGGCCACGCGGCCTACGTCATCTACACCTCCGGCTCCACCGGCCGCCCCAAGGGCGTGGTGGTGCCGCACCAGAACGTCGTCCGGCTGCTCGACTCCACCGACGCCTGGTTCGGCTTCGGACCGGACGACGTGTGGACGCTGTTCCACTCCATCGCCTTCGACTTCACCGTGTGGGAACTGTGGGGCGCCCTGCTGTACGGCGGACGCCTGGTCGTCGTCCCGCACGACGTGTCCCGCTCGCCCGACGCCTTCCGGGACCTGCTCGCCCGCGAACGGGTCACCGTCCTCAACCAGACCCCGTCCGCCTTCTACCAGCTGATGCGCGCGGACGCCGACGCGCGGGACGAACTGTCCCTGCGGCACGTGGTGTTCGGCGGTGAGGCCCTCGACCTCGGCCGACTCGCCGACTGGTACGCGCGGCACGCCGACGACGCCCCGCGCCTGGTCAACATGTACGGCATCACCGAGACGACGGTCCACGTCTCCCACCAGGAACTGGACGCCGCGACGGCCGCCGCCGGCGGGGGCAGCGTCATCGGGCGCGGCATCCCCGACCTGCGGGTGTACGTCCTGGACGGCGCGCTGCGGCCCGTGCCGGCCGGAGTGCCCGGCGAGCTGTACGTGGCCGGTCCGGGTCTCGCGCGCGGCTATCTGGGGCGCCCCGGGCTGACCGCCGACCGGTTCGTGGCCTGCCCGTTCGGGCCGCCCGGCGCGCGCATGTACCGCACCGGCGACCTGGCCCGGTGGCGGGACGACGGCACCCTCGTCTACCTGGGCCGCGCCGACCAGCAGGTGCAGCTGCGCGGCTTCCGCATCGAGCTCGGCGAGATCGCGACCGTCCTCGGCGGGCACCCGCGTGTCGCCGAGGCGGCCGTCGTCGCCCGCGAGGACCGCCCCGGGGACCAGCGGCTGGTCGCGTACGTCGTCACCGACGACGACTTCCGCGACCGTGAACTGACGGCATCCATCAGGGACTTCGCCGCCTCACGGCTGCCCGAATACATGGTCCCCGCCGCCGTCGTCCGGGTCCCCGCGCTGCCCCTGACCGCCAACGGCAAGCTCGACCGCCGCGCCCTGCCCGCCCCGACCTACGCCACCTCCGACCGCGCCCCGCGCACCCCCGCCGAGGAAACGCTGTGCGCGGTCCTCGCCGATGTGCTCGGCCTCGAACGCGTCGGTGTGGACGACGACTTCTTCGCGCTCGGCGGGCACTCGCTGCTCGCGACCCGCGTCGTCAACCGGGTCCGCGCCGAACTCGGCGCCGACCTGGGCCTGCGCGACCTGTTCGAGGCCCCGACGGCCGCCGCGCTCGCCGCCCGCCTGCCCGCCGCCGCACCCGGCAGACCCCCGCTCACCGCACGCCCCCGCCCCGCCACCCTGCCCCTGTCGTACGCCCAGCAGCGGCTGTGGTTCATCGAGCGGCTCGGCGCCCCGGGCGGCCTCTACACCATCCCGCTGGCCGTCCGGCTGAGCGGCCCCCTGGACGTACCGGCGCTGGAGGCGGCGCTCGGTGACGTCGTCGCCCGGCACGAGGCGCTGCGGACGGTGTTCCCGGCCCGCGCCCTGCCGTCGTCCGCCTCCACCGAGCCGGCCGGCACCGGGGCCTCCCCCGTTCCCGGTGCCGGCCCCACCGGGGGCGTCGGCCCGGCCGAGCAGCGAGTGCTCGCACCGGCCGACGCCCCCGTCCCACTGCCGGTGACCGCCGTCGACGAGGCGGGCCTGGACGCCGCGCTGGCCGCCGAGGCGGGCCGCGGCTTCGACCTGGAGCGGGAGATCCCGCTGCGGGCCCGCCTGTTCGCGGCCGGCCCCGGCGAACACGTCCTGCTGCTCGTCCTGCACCACATCGCGGGCGACCGCTGGTCCCTCGCACCCCTCACCCGCGACCTCACTACCGCCTACGAGGCGCGCCGCGCCGGCCGCGCCCCCGCCCCGCGCCCGCTGCCCGTGCAGTACGCGGACTACACGCTGTGGCAGCGCGAGGTCCTCGGCGACGAGCACGACCCCGGCAGCGAGCTGGGCCGCCAGCTCGCGCACTGGACGAAGGCCCTCGACGGGCTCCCCGAGGAACTCCCGCTGCCCTACGACTTCCCGCGCGGCACCCGCGCCGGGCACCACGGCGGTCTGGTCCGCGCCGACGCCCCGCAGGAACTCGTCCGCGCGCTGCGCGCGTTCGCCGCGCGGTCCGGCGCCAGCGTCTTCATGGTCCTGCAGGCCGCGCTCGCCGCCCTGCTGACCCGGCTCGGCGCGGGCACCGACATCCCGCTCGGCACCCCGGTGGCGGGACGCTCCGACGAACAACTCGACGACGTCGTCGGCATGTTCGTCAACACGCTCGTGCTGCGCACCGACACCGGCGGCGACCCGGACTTCCACGGACTGGTCGCCAGGGTCCGCGAGTTCACCCTGTCCGCGTACCACCACCAGGACGTGCCGTTCGAGAAACTCGTCGAGACGCTCAACCCGGAACGGTCGATGTCCCGGCACCCCCTGTTCCAGGTCATGCTGGGCGTCCAGCAGGACGCGGAACTGCCCCGAGGCGGCACCAGCGGCGGCCTGACCGTACGGCCCCGGGAGGTGCCCGGGTCCACCGCGAAATGGGACCTGTTCCTCCAGTTCACCGAGGAGGGCGCCGACGGCCTGTCCCTCGCGCTGGAGTACCGCACCGACCTCTTCGAACCGGCCACCGCCCGGCGGATCGCCGACGCCTGCCTGCGGCTGCTGGGCTCGGCGCTGGCCGACCCCGACGCACCGCTGTCCCGGCTCGACGTCCTCGACCCGGCCGAGGGCGCCTACCTGCTGGAGCGGGGCACCCGCCACACCGGCACCGACCGGACCACCGTCACCGAACTCGTGGCCCGCCGCGCCGCCGCCGCACCGGACGCCGTCGCCCTCGTCCACACCGGCGCCGACGGCCGCCGCGCCGAGACCACGTACGCCGGCCTGGACGCGGCCGCCAACCGCCTCGCCCACCTGCTCGCCGGACGCGGCGTCGGCCGCGGCGACCTCGTGGCGCTGCGCCTGGAGCGGGGGCCGGCCACCGTCACGGCCCTGCTGGCCATCGCCAGGACCGGGGCGGCGTACCTGCCGCTCGACCCCGCCCACCCGGTGGAGCGGACGCACGGCATGCTGGCCGACAGCGGGGCCCGGCTGCTGCTCACTGAGGAGACGCTGGCGGACGCCACGGCCGGCTGCCCCGCCGACGTCGTCGTCCTGGACGCCCCCGACGTGCGGGGCACCCTCGCCCACCTCCCGGTCACCCCGCCGGACACCGCCCCGCCCCGCCCGGACGACCTCCTCTACGTCATCTACACGTCCGGCTCCACCGGACGCCCGAAGGGCGTCGCCGTCACGCACCGCGCCGCCGTACGGCTCGTCCAGGGGCTGCCCGAACTCGCCCTCACCGACGGCGACACCTTCCTGTACTTCGCGCCGGTCGCGTTCGACGCGTCCACCTTCGAGATCTGGGCGCCGCTCGCCCACGGCGCCCGGCTCGCGATCTGCCCGCCGGGCCCCGCCGACCCCGGAACGCTGGGCGACTTCTGCCGGCTGGCCGGGGTGAGCGTGGCCTTCCTCACCACCCAGTTCGTCAACGCCGTCGCCGACACCCGGCCCGACGCGCTCGCCCCGCTGCGGGTGCTGCTGACCGGTGGCGAGGCGCACTCCCGCGACCACCTCGACCGGCTGCGCGCCGCCCTGCCCGGCACCCGCGTGTACAACGTGTACGGGCCCACCGAGGCCACCACCTTCGCCACCCTCCAGGACTGCGCCGAGGCGGCCGACGCCCCGGCCGGCGTGCCCATCGGACTGCCCATCGGCGACACCCACGCCCATGTCCTGGACGAGGCGCTGCGGCCGGTGCCGCGCGGTGTGGTCGGCGAGCTGTACCTGGCGGGGCCGGGTCTGGCGCTCGGCTATCTCGGCCGGCCCGGCGCGAGCGCGGAACGGTTCGTCGCCTGCCCGTTCGGCGCGCCCGGGCAGCGGATGTACCGCACCGGCGACCTGGTGCGCTGGGACGCACGCGGCCGGATCGACTACGTGGGCCGCGCCGACCAGCAGGTGAAGATCCGCGGCTTCCGCATCGAACCCGGCGAGATCGAACGCCATCTGACCGGCCACCCGGCCGTCGCACGGGCCGCCGTCCTCGCCCCCGCCGGACCCGGCGGGCAGCGCCGGCTCGTCGCCTACGTCGTCCCCGCGCCCGGCCGCTCCGCGCCCGACGCCTCCGACCTGCGCGCCCACCTGGCCCGCTCCCTGCCCGGCTACATGGTGCCCGCGGCCTACGTCACGCTGCCGGACCTGCCGCTCACCCCGAACGGCAAGCTCGACGTCCGCGCCCTGCCCGCCGCCGCAACCGCCCCCGCCGACCGGACCGTACGGCCGCCGCGCACCGACGCGGAACGCATCCTGTGCACGGCCGTCGCCGAGGTGCTCGGCACCGGACCGGCCGGCCCCGACGACGGGTTCTTTACCCTCGGCGGCGACAGCCTCAAGGCGATCCTGCTGGTCAACGCCGCCGCCCGGGCCGGACTGCGGATCAGCCTCGCCGCGGTCTTCGAACACCGGACCCTGGAGTCGCTCGCGGCCTCCGCCGCCGTGGCGGGCGAGGACGTCGACCCACTCGGCCCGATGCTGCCCATCCGGCCCGCCGGCATCCTGCCCCCGCTGTTCTGCGTCCACGGCGGCCTCGGCTTCGGCATCCCCTTCGCCGCGCTCGCCGAACACCTCGACCCAGCCCGGCCCGTGTACGCCCTCCAGGCCCGCGGCCTCACCGCCGGGGAGCCGCTGCCCCGGGACCTCGGCGAGGTCGCCGACGACTACGTGCGGCGGATCCGCGCCGTCCAGCCGGAGGGGCCGTACCACCTGCTCGGCTGGTCCTACGGCGGAGTCGTCGCCCACGAGATGGCGGTCCGGCTGCGCGCCGCCGGGCAGGACGTGGCCTACCTGGCCAACCTGGACGCCTTCCCCGGCGACGCGGACGGCGCCACGCCCACCGACGAGGAGTTCCTCGCCGACTTCCTCACCGAGGCGGGCGTCGGCACCGCGGGGCTCGACACCCTCACCCCGGCCGCCGTCGCCGCCCACCTCGACCGGCTCGGCGGCCCGCTCGCCGGGCTCGGCGCGGCCACCCTGGAGCGGCTGCTCCGCGTCATGCGCAACCACCTCGACCTGTTCCGGCGCTTCACCCCCGGCCGGTTCGACGGCTGCCCGATGACGCTCTTCCTCGCCGCCGAGGGCGTCACCGGGGAGGAACGCGCCCTGCGGGCCAAACGCTGGGAGCCGCACCTCGCGGCCGCCCCGACGACGTACGACGTCGACTGCGGCCACCAGCGGATGCTCGCCCCGGGCCCGGCGGCCGTCATCGGCCGTCACGTCGAACACGACCTCGCCGCCCTCGCGGCCGCCCGCTGACGCGGACACCCGAACGTCCGACCCTTCCGCACAGATCAGGAGAACCCCATGGCCAACCCCTTCGACAACGAAGACGGCACCTTCCTCGTCCTCGTCAACGACGAGGGGCAGCACTCCCTGTGGCCGTCCTTCGCGGCCGTGCCCGACGGCTGGCGGGTCGTGCTCGACGCGACCGACCGGGCCACCGCCGTCGCCCACGTGGAGAGCAACTGGACCGACATGCGTCCGCTCAGCCTCCAGCGGCAGGCGGGCTGAGCGTGTCCTCGTCCGACATCGCCATCCTCGCCGAGGGCCTCGGCAAGACGTACCGCTCCCACACGGCGCTGCACGGCATCGACCTGTCGGTGCCGGCCGGCACCGTCCTCGGTGTCCTCGGGCCCAACGGCGCCGGCAAGACGACCACCGTGCGCATCCTCGCCACCCTCGTCCAGCCGTCCGCCGGCCGGGCCACGGTCGCCGGGCACGACGTCGTCCGGGACAGCCGCGAGGTGCGCCGGCGCATCGGCCTGGCCGGCCAGTACGCGGCCGTCGACGAACTGCTCACCGGACGCGAGAACATCGTGCTGCTCGCCAGGCTCCTACGGTTCGGACGGCGCGGCGCCGCCCGGCGCGCCACCGAACTGCTCGAACGCTTCGAGCTCACCGAGGCCGCCGACCGGCCCGTCGGCACCTACTCCGGCGGGATGCGCCGCCGCCTCGACCTCGCCACCTGTGTCATCGGCGAGCCCGAGGTGCTGTTCCTCGACGAACCCACCACCGGCCTCGACCCCACCAGCCGGGCCGTGCTGTGGGACATCGTCCGCGACCTCGTCGCCGGCGGGGTGACCATCCTGCTGACCACCCAGTATCTGGAGGAGGCCGACGAACTCGCCGACCGGATCGCCGTGATCGACGCCGGACGCGTCATCGCCGAGGGCACCCCGCAGTCCCTCAAACGGCAGGTCGGCAGCGAGTTCCTGGAGGTCACCGTGGCCCGCCCGGAGAACCTGGGCGACGCGGTGGCCGCCCTGTCCGGGCTCGGCGGCCGGCCCCCGGCCGTCGACGAGGGCGCCCGCCGGGTGTCGGTGCAGCTCGGCCCGGACGGCCTGGACGAGGTGGCCCGCGCCGCGCTCGCCCTGCGCGAGAAGGGCGTGCCCCTCGCCGACTTCGAACTGCGCAGGCCCACGCTCGACGACGTCTTCTTCGACCTCACGGGCACCGGCCGGAAAGAGGAGACCCAGTGACGGCCACGGCCACGACGACCCGCCCCGCGCGCTCCGGGGGCGCCCTCACCGGGCACTTGGGGGACACCCTGGCGCTGGCCGGCCGGCACCTCACCCATCTGCGGCGCTCACCCGGCCGGCTGATCCTCGTCACGATGAACCCGCTGGTCATGCTGATCGCCGTCGGCTACCTGTTCCGCAACTCCATGCAGGTCCCCGGTCACGTGGCCTACGAGGACTTCATCATGGCCGGCATCGCCATCCAGGTCGGCCTGACCAGCGTCGGCCCCACCGCGATCGGCGTCGCCCTCGACCTGCGGCACGGCCTGGTCGACCGTTTCCGCTCCCTGCCGATCTCCCCGGCGTCCGTACTCGTCGGACGCACCCTGTCCGACCTGTTCGTCGGCGCCGTCAGCCTCACCGCCGTGTCCCTGGCCGGCCTCGCCGTCGGCTGGCGCCCGCACGAGGGCGCCCTGCGCACCGCCGCCGGATTCGCCGTCCTGCTCGCCTTCGTCTACGTGATGCTCTGGGTGGGAATTCTGCTCGGCACGACCCAGAAGAACGTCGAGGCCATCGACGGCACCGGCGCCCTCGTCCTCGTCGTGTTCAGTTTCCTGTCCAACGCCTACGTGTCCGTGGGCGGACTGCCCGGCTGGCTGCGCCCGGTCGCCGAATGGAATCCGGTGACGAGCGTCATCACCACCTGCCGGCGGCTGTGGGGCAACGACCCCGCGGGCGCCGCCGGGACCGGGTTCCCCGCCCAGCACCCCGGGACCGTCACCGCCATCACGCTGACCGCGCTGCTGGTCGTGGCCGTGCTGGGCAGCGTCCGGGGCTTCCGGCGGGCCGTCGGACGCTGACCCGGCAACGCCCGTCAGCGGTCCATCAGTTGGACGTCAGCGCGCAGTCACCGGCGCTCACTACGTTTTTCCGCGACAGCAGAACTCAACCGTCATAAACGGAGGAATCAGCAATGACGACGGTCGCTCCCGAACGCCTCAGCCGTATCCGGGAAATCATCGCCGAGAACATCGACGTCGACCTCGGCACGCTTTCCGACACGGCCCTGTTCATCGACGAACTCGGCGCCGACTCGCTGAAGCTCATCGACGTCCTCAGCGCCCTGGAGATGGAGTACTCCATCGTCATCGACATGAACGAACTCCCCAGGATGGTGAACGTCGAGGCCACCTACCAGGTGACCGCGGCGGCCGCCGGCTGGTGACCGGCACCCCCCGTCCCGAGCGTCCGTCCCTCCGAAGGAGTCCCATGTCCACCGCACCAGCACGCCGCCGGGTCGTCCTCACCGGCTTCGGGGTGATCTCCAGCATCGGCACGGGTGTCGAGGAGTACACGGCGGGGCTGCGGGCCGGCCGCTCCGGCGCACGGCCCATCACCCGGTTCGACACCGAGGGCTTCGGCCAGAACACCGCCTGCGAGGTCCCCGACTTCGAGCCCGGGCGGTGGATCCGCAACGTCCCCCTGGACGACATGGGCCGCGCCGGCCAGTACGCGGTCGCCGCCGCGCGGATGGCCGTCGAGGACGCCGGGCTCACCGAGGCCGACCTCGGCGAGCGGCCCGCCGTCGTCACCGTCGGCACCACCGACGGCGAGTCCCACGACATCGCGCTGCTGCTGGAGCAGGAGCTCGCCGCCGGCGACCCCGAGGCGATGGACCCGGTGCTGTCCCGCCGCGTCAACGCGGGCCGCCTGTCCACCGTCATCGCCCGCGAACTGCGCATGCCGAACGTGGAGGCCACCACCGTCACCACCGCCTGCGCCGCCGGGAACTACTCCATCGGCTACGGCCTGGACGCGATCCGCACCGGCGAGGTCGACCTCGCGCTGTGCGGCGGCGCCGACGCCGTGTGCCGCAAGGCGTTCGCCCTGTTCAAGCGGTTCGGCGCGCTCACCCCGGACGTGGTGCGGCCCTTCGACAAGGACCGCCAGGGCATCCTCACCGGCGAGGGCGCCGGCATCCTCGTCCTGGAGAGCCTGGAGTCCGCGCTCGCCCGCGGAGCCCGCATCCACGCGGAGGTCCTCGGCTACGGCCTCAGCTGCGACGCCGCCCACCCCACCGCGCCCAACCGCGACGGCATCGCGCGCGGCATCCGCCTCGCCCTCGACGACGCCGGCGTGCAGCGGGAGGACGTCGACTTCATCTCCGCGCACGGCACCGGCACCAAGGCCAACGACAAGACCGAGTCGGCCGCCATCGTCGACGTGTACGGCGACAGCCCGCCGCGCACCGTCGCCGTGAAGTCGATGCTCGGCCACTCCATGGGCGCCGCCAGCGCGCTCGGCGCGATCGCCTGCGGCATCGCCCTCGAGGAGGGCTTCATCCCGCCCACCATCAACCACCGCGAGACCGACCCGGACTGCCCCCTCGACGTCGTGCCCAACCGGGCCGTGGAGGCGGACGTACGGATCGTGCAGAACAACTCCAGCGCCTTCGCCGGCAACAACGCCGTCCTGATACTCGGCACGTACGGGGAGTGAGTGACGACCATGAGCACCGCAACAGCCAGACCGGAGGCCACGCTGCCGCCCGGCACACCCGTCATCACCGGCTGGTCGGCCGTCTCGCCGTACGGCGTCGGCCGTGAACACTTCGCCGCCGGGGTCCGCGCCGGCGCCAAGACGGCCGTGAAGGCGGACGCCGCGCTCGGCTCCCTGCCGTCCTCCGACGTCTGCGTGGTGCCCGGCTTCGACATCCAGGAACTGCTCGGCAAGCGCGGCACCGCCAAGATGGACCGGCTCACCGCGCTGGCCCTGGTCGCCTCCGACGGCCTCCTGCTGGACGGCGACGGCAACCGCGTCGTCGAGACCGACGACCTGACCGGCGTCGTCCTCGGCATCACCATGGGCAGCCTGGAGAACGTCACCGACTTCCTGCGCCAGTCCTACACCAACGAGCGCCCCTTCTACGTCGACGCCGGACGCATCCCGTTCGGCAGCCTCAACCACGCCGCCGGCGCCACCGCCATCCGGCACGGCCTGAAGGGCCCCAACACCACCGTCGCCGGCGGCCGGGTCAGCGGCCTGCTCGCCCTGAACTACGCGCGCCGCCTGATGCACCAGGGCCGGGCCACCAAGTACCTGGTGGGCTCCGCCGAGGAGTTCTCCGCCGCGCACGCCTGGTTCGAGCACACCGCCGCCGCCCCCGGCGACCCGGCGCCGCTGCTCGGCGAGGGCTGCGGCCTCTTCCTCCTCGAACCCGCGGACACCGCCGAACGCCCCGCGCTGGCCGCCGTGCTGAGCGTGGAGACCCGCGTCGACATCGACGACGACCCGCGGGCCGCCGTCACCGCCTGCGCCCGCCGCGCCCTCGACCGGGCCGGCGTGGACGCCGCGGACCTGTGGGCCGCCGTGCCGTGCGCCGCGCCCACCGCCGCCGGACACGCCGAGCACGAGGCCCTCGCCGCCCTCGCCCCCGCCGACGCGCTCTCCCGCGTGCCGTCCATGGAGCTGCTCGGCGACACCAGCGCCGCCTCCGCCTCGTTCCAGATCGGCGCCGTCCTCGCGGTCGCCGAGACCGACCCCGGCTCGGCGGGCCGCACCGCGCTGGTCACCGCCGTCGACCGGGACGGCGCGGTCGCCGCGGCCGTCCTGCGCCTGATGGGAGAGCAGCGGTGATCGCACTGGTCAGCGGCGGCTCCCGGGGCATCGGCAGGGCGATCGTGACCCGCCTGGCCCAGGACGGGTACGACGTCGCCTTCTGCTACCGCTCCGACGAGGACGCCGCCGAACGCCTCACCAAGGAGGCCGCCGAGCACGGCACCCGGGTCACCGCCACCCGCTGCGACGTCGCCGACGCCGACGACGTACGCGACTGGTACGCGCGCACCGAACGCGAGCTCGGCCCCGTCGACGCCGCCGTCACCTCCGCCGGCATCACCCGGGACCGGCCGCTGGTGCTGATGCCCGAGGACGACTGGAACCAGGTGCTGCGCACCAACCTCGACGGCGTCTACCACGTGTGCCGGGCCGCCGCGTTCTCCATGAGCAAGCGCCGCAGCGGCGCCATCGTCAACCTGTCGTCGGTCGCCGGCGTGTACGGCAACGCCGGGCAGGCCAACTACGCCGCATCCAAGGCCGGGATCATCGGCTTCACCAAGTCCCTCGCCAAGGAGTGCGGGCCGCGCGGCGTCCGCGTCAACGTGGTCGCGCCCGGCCTCATCGAGACCGACATGGTCGGCGGCATGCCGGAGGCCGCCCTGCAGCGGCAGCTGAAGAACGTGGCCCTGGGCCGCCTCGGCCGCCCCGAGGAGGTCGCCGACCTGGTGTCGTTCCTCGTCTCCGAGCGGGCCGCGTACATCACCGGCTCGGTCCTCGAGATCCACGGCGGCGGCACCTTCTGATGAGCGGCGGAACCCGACCCCAGCAGCGCGGCCCCCGCGACCTCGACGGCCGGCACTACGACGCGATCGTCGTCGGCAGCGGCATCGGCGGCCTCGTCGGCGCCGGATACCTGGCCGCCGACGGCCGCCGCGTCCTCGTCCTCGAACAGCACGACGTGGCCGGCGGCAACGCGCACGTCTTCCGGCGCCGCCGCAAGTACGAGTTCGACGTCGGCACCCACTACCTCGGCGACTGCGGCGAGGACGGACTGCTGCCCGCCGTGCTGTCCGGGCTCGGCGTACGCGACCGCGTGCGGTTCCGACCCATGGACAACGAGGGCGGTTTCGACCGGATCATGACGCCCACGGCCACCGTGGACGTCCCGGCCGGCTGGGAGCGGTACCGGGCCCGCCTCAAGCAGGCCCTGCCCGCCGAGGCGGACCGCGTCGACCGGTTCGTCGACCTCGCCGTCGCCGTGGCCGGCGCGAGCCGCGCCGGGCTGATGGGCGAGTCCATGGTCGAGCTGTTCCGCCGCTCCCCGCAGACGATGCGCTGGACCCGCCGCACCCTCGGCCGGGCCCTCGACCACTGCGGACTGTCCCCGAAGGGCCGCACCCTGCTCGCCGCCCAGGCCGGCAACTACGGCGCCATGCCCGACGGGATCGGCTTCGCCGAGCACGTCAACATCATGGACCACTACCTGCGCGGCGCGTACTACCCGGAGGGCGGCGGCCAGACCCTCGTCGCCGCGTTCGTGGAGGCCCTGGAGTCCTGCGGCGGCGAGCTGCGCACCCGCACCGAGGCGCGCCGCATCCTCATCGACGACGGACGCGCCACCGGCGTCGAACTCGCCGACGGGCAGCGCGTGTTCGCCCCCCTGATCGTCTCCAACGCCGACTACCGGCGGACCGTCCTCGACCTGTGCGGCGGCGAGGAGTCCTTCCCCGCCGACCTGGTCGCCCGGACCCGCGCGGCGACCATGCGCAGCGCGGTCGTCGCCGTGTACGTCGCCCTCGACACCGAGCTGGACGGCCTGCCCAACGCCAACATCTGGTGGCACGACAGCGACGACATGGAGGCCGCCCACGCCGACGTGCTCGACCGCTACGAGCGCCACGGCGTCTTCGACCGCGTCCCCCAGCTCGCCTTCTCCTTCGCCTCGCTGAAGGACCAGGGCTCGAAGGCGGTCTGCCCGCCCGGCCACAGCAACTTCCAGCTGATGACCGGCTGCCCGCCCGGCCATGCCTTCTGGGGTGTGCGCGGCGGACCCGCTGACGGCGAACCGTACCGCCGCGACCCCGCCTACCTGGCCCGCAAACGCGAGGTGACCGAGCTGGTCCTGGACGCCGCCGAACGCGTCCTCGGCCCCTTCCGGGACCGGATCACCCATGTGGAGACCGCGACCCCGCTCACCAACGAGCGCTACATCCGCGCCAGCGGCGGCACCCCGTACGGCATGGCCAGCTGGGGCTCCGACGGCCGCCGCCCGGACGTGCGCACGGACGTCGAAGGGCTCTACGTCGTCGGCCAGAACGTCCGCTACGGCAGCGGTGTCGGCGGCGTCGCCACCGGCGGCATGGCCGTGGCCTCCCAGATCCTGGGCCGCCCCCTGCTGGCCGAGGTGTACGGCGGCACGGTCCTCGGCGACCCCGCCCGGCTGCCCGAGAGGCACCCGGACTGGGACCCGCTGCTGGTGTCCCGCGGCCGCGCCCGGCAGGACGCCAAGGGCCTCGCCCGCATCGGCTGACCCGGCCCCCGCCCCGTACGACCCTTCCACCTCTCAGGAGCAGCATCCCCATGACTCAGGTCCCCCCTTTCTCCGTCGTCTCCGGCGCCCAGGTGCACCGGGCGCTCGACGGGCACGAGAACGAGGTGGTCGCGGCCGTCGAGGCCGCCTACCGGCTGCACGGCGAGGGACGGACGGTCAACCCGGACTCGTACTTCCTGCGGTTCCCGGACCGTCCGTCGTCCCGGATCATCGCGCTGCCCGCCTCCGTCAAGGGCGACGTCGGCGTGCACGGCATCAAGTGGATCTCCAGCTTCCCGGAGAACGTGGCCGCGGGCATCCCGCGCGCCTCCGCCGTGCTGATCCTCAACGACGCCGAGACCGGCTACCCGTTCGCCTGCCTGGAGAGCTCCATCATCAGCGCCGCCCGCACCGCCGCCTCGGCGGCGCTGGCCGCCGACCGGCTCAGCACGGCCCGCGGCACCCGGCCCACCCGGGTCGGCTTCGTCGGCGTCGGCCTGATCGCCCGCTATCTGCACACCTACCTCGCGGCGAGCGGCTTCGACTTCGAGGCGATCGGCGTGCACGACCTGTCCGCCGAGCACGCCGAGGGCTTCCGCGGCTATCTGCGGCGCGCCGAGGGCGACGGCGTCGACATCACCGTCCACGACAAGGCCGAGGACCTGATCCGCTCCAGCGACCTCGTCGTGTTCGCCACGGTCGCCGGGGAACCCCACGTCACCGACCCGCAGTGGTTCACCCACCACCCGCTGGTGCTGCACGTCTCCCTGCGCGACCTGTCACCCGAGATCGTCCTCGACTCCTGGAACGCCGTCGACGACGTCGAGCACTGCCTGAAGGCCGGCACCTCCCCGCACCTGGCCGAACAGCGCGCCGGGAACCGCGACTTCGTCGCCGGGACCCTGTACGACGTGCTCACCGGTGCCGTCACCCCGCCGTCCGACCGCACGGTGATCTTCTCCCCGTTCGGCCTCGGCGTCCTGGACCTGGCCGTCGCCAAGCACGTCTACGACCGCGTCGCCGCCGCCGGTGAACTGCACACCGTGCCCGGCTTCTTCCACGAGCTGAAGCGGTACGGCTGAGCCACCGCTGACGAACGACTGACGGCGCGCTGACGGCCGGGGCTCTCTGGCCGGGGCGCGCCTTGTCCCTGTCCCGAACAGCCCAACAGAATCGACGTCATGAGATCTTTCGCCAGTCTGGCCGACTTTGCCGCCGCCACCGGCGAACACCTGGGGTACAGCGAGTGGCAGCGGGTCGGCCAGGACCGGGTCGACCGGTTCGCCGAGGCCACCGGCGACCTCCAGTGGATCCACGTGGACCCCGAGCGGGCGGCGCACAGCCCCTTCGGCGGGACCATCCTGCACGGCTACATGACCCTCGCCCTGCTGCCCGAGATGATGCGCGCCATCTTCGACATCGAGAAGATCGAGATGGGCGTCAACTTCGGCCTGGACAAGGTGCGTTTCCCCCGGCCCGTACCCGTCGGCTCCCGTGTCCGCGGCGGCGCCCGGCTGACCGGCGTGCGCGAGACCCCCGCCGGCCACCTCGCGGCCGTCCGGATGACGGTCGAGGTGGAAGAGGGAGGACGCCCGCGCTCGGCCTGCGTCGCGGACACCCTGTCGCTCTTCATCGGCCCCTGACCGATCGGCGGGTGGAACCAACCCCCCTTTCCAGCCGCCGAAGAGGGGAGTTTTCCCCACCGCGCCGACACCCCGGCCGTGGCCAGAATGAGGACACGGGCGTTTCGGCCCACGTACCGCACAGGCAGCAGAGAGGAGCGAGCCGTATGGACCGCACGATGCAGCTCGGGGTGAACCGCGCGCCCGACGAGATCAGGGGATTCTCGGTCGCGGCCGGACTGGTCGGGCTGCGCAGGGTGATGACCCTGTGCTGGATGGCGTCGGCGGCCTTCGGCCGGTCCCTGGCGGTGTCCGGGGCGATCTGGCTGGTGGGGCCCGGCCTCGGCGTGGTGCCGCGCGCCATGGAGGGCGTGCGCAACCTCGCCGCCCGCCAGCGCGAGCTGGCCCTGCGCTGGTCAGGGGTGGAGATCCCCGGCCCGCCGGGACCGCTGCCCCCCGCCCCCGAGGGAGCGTCCGGGGCCGCCGCCCGCTACCGGTGGATCATGAGCGACCCGCAGACCCGCCGGGAGTGGGTCTGGGTGCTCGTCGACCCGCTGGCCGGCGCGTTCTTCGCGTTCTTCCCGCTGGCCCTGATCCTCAGCGGTGTCTGGGGCGTCTTCCTCGCCTTCTTCGGCGTCCCGCTGTCCGTCGAATGGGACGGCCTGTGGTACCAGTTCATCCCGATCGAGGGCCAGGCCACCGCCGTCCTCGCCGGCGTCCTGGGCGTCCTCCAGGTGCCGCTCGCCCTGTGGGTCGCGCCGCGCGCCGTCCGCCGGCACGCCCTGTACACCCGCTCCATGCTCGCCCCCAGCGAAGCCGAGCTGATGGCCAGCCGCATCCAGCACCTGGCCACCACCCGCTCCGACGCCGTCGACACGCAGATGGCCGAGATCCGCCGGATCGAACGCGACCTGCACGACGGCGCCCAGGCCCGCCTGGTCGCGATGGGCATGACCCTGGACGCCGCCGAACACCTCCTGGAGACCAACCCGGAGGCCGTGCGCGCCCTGCTCATCGAGGCCCGCGAGTCCTCCTCCAAGGCGCTGGAGGAGCTGCGCGACCTCGTCCGGGGCATCCACCCGCCGGTCCTCGCCGACCGCGGACTCGCGGACGCGGTACGGGCGTTGGCGATGATCTGCCCGGTCCGCACCGAGGTCCACGTCGACCTGCCGGGGCGTCCCGAGATGCCCGTCGAGTCCGCTGCGTACTTCGCGATCTCCGAGATCCTGACCAACGTCGCCAAGCACTCCGGCGCCGACCGGGCCTGGATCGACATCCGTTACGATCGCGGGATGCTGCGCATCACCGTCACGGACGACGGCCAGGGCGGTGCGGACGTCTCGCGCGGCACCGGTCTGCGGGGCATCGAGCGCCGGCTCGCCACCTTCGACGGCGTCCTCGCCGTCAACAGCCCCGTGAACGGCCCGACCATGGTGACGATGGAGCTTCCGTGCGTATTGCCCTCGCCGAAGACCACTTCCTCCTGAGGGACGGGCTGATCCGTCTCCTCGGCGCCCACGGCCACGAGGTCGTCGCCGCCGTGGACAACGGGACGGAACTGCTGGACGCGCTCATCGAGCAGCAGCCGGACGTCGCGGTCGTCGACGTCCGGCTGCCGCCGACGTTCACGGACGAGGGCCTGCGCGCGGTGCTGGCCGCCCGCGAACGCGTCCCGGACCTCCCGGTCCTGCTCCTCTCCCAGTACGTCGAGCCGCTGTACGCCCGCGAGTTGCTGGCCGGCGGCGGCCGGGGCGTCGGCTACATGCTGAAGGACCGCGTCACCAACGGCGGCCACTTCCTCGACTCCATCCGCCGGGTGGCCGAGGGCGGCACCGCGATGGACCCCGAGGTGATCTCCAAGCTCCTGGTCCGCAAGGAGCGCGACGAGGCGGTGGGCAGCCTCTCCGAGCGCGAGCGCGAGGTCCTGGAGTGGGTGGCGCAGGGCCGTTCGAACGCGGGGATCGCCCAGGGCCTGTTCATCTCCGAGAAGGCCGTCGCCAAGCACATCGGCAACATCTTCACCAAGCTCGGCCTGCTGCCGACGGACGGGGACAACCGCCGGGTGCTGGCCGTGCTGGCGTATCTGGACCAGTAGCGGGGGTGTACGGGGTGCGGTGAAAGATGACGATCATCGGCGAGTCGCACCGACATGTCGTATTTCGTCACATTAGCCTCTCGTAACTGTACGAAGTCGATCTCTCGCGGATCGCACCCTCACACCTCTCCGGAGATGACATGCACAAGCTTCGCAAGGCTGCCGTCGTGGTCGTCGCCCTCGGCAGCGCCGGAATCCTGGCCAGCGGCACCGCCACGGCCCAGGGTCTCGACGGGCACGGTGACAAGAAGGGCGGGGACAAGGTCAGCGTCCTGCAGAGCTCCAACTGCAAGTCGCACGACCTGAACCTGGACGTCCTCGGCGAGGTCGGCGTCCTGAACGGCGCCCTGGCCAACGCGCTCAACGGCGAGGGCGACCCGGCCGCGCAGAACACCCACCTCGGCTCGAGCATGGGCTGCGACAACAGCGCGTTCTGAGGTCCGCCCGGAGGAACGGCGTTCCGCGCCACGCCTCTCGGGGCGGGGACCGGCCGGTGGAGTACGGGCCGTGAGGAACACCCGGCCCAAGGCCGGTCCGCCGAGTGGACGCGTCAGCGCCTGAGGTGCGATCGACTCCACGATCACCCCGATGACCGACCAGGGGCCCGACCCGCGCGAGCGGACCGGGCCCCTGGTCGGCGTTCGTGCTGCCGGTGGGGGCCGGCCTCCTGCGCCGACGCGGCCTGCCCCTTGCGCGCGGTATGCCGCCGTCATAAGTTACTAAGCGGTCGCTCATGAGTCGTTCCCCGCTCGCCCCTGCCGCCCGCCCCGAAGGAGAGCCGTCATGTCGTCGCTCGACCGCCAGGAAAACGTCTTCGTCCTCGACCTGGGGGACGGCGAGAACCGCTTCCACCCGGACTGGATCGCCGCCGTCGGGGGCGCACTCGACGTGGTGGAGAAGGCCGACGGCCCGCGCGCCCTGGTCACCTCCGCCACGGGCAAGTTCTGGTCCAACGGGCTCGACCTGGAGTGGCTCACCGCGCACGCCGACGAGTACCACGACTACGTCGTCTCCGTGCACCAGTTGTTCGCGCGCGTGCTGTCCCTGCCCCTGGTGACCGTGGCCGCTCTCCAGGGCCACACCTTCGCCGCCGGCGCGATGCTCTCCCTCGCCCACGACTTCCGGGTCATGCGCGCCGACCGCGGCTACTGGTGCCTGCCGGAGGCGGACATCGACATCCCCTTCACGCCCGGCATGTCCGCCCTCATCCAGTCCCGGCTCACGCCCCGGACGGCGCACGAGGCGATGGTCACGGCCCGCCGCTACGGAGGCGCCGACGCGGCGGCCGCCGGCATCGTCGACCAGGCGGTCCCCGACGACGCCGTACGTTCCACGGCGATCGAACTCGCCCAGGCCCAGGTGAACAAGGCGGGCGACACCGTCGGCACCATCAAGGCCCGGATGTACGGCCCGGTGCTGTCCACCCTGCGCTCCACGACGAACCCGCTGGGCTGACCTCACCCGCTGCGCTGACCTCACCCGCCGGGCTGACCCCTACGGCCGGTCAGTCCCCGGAACCGCCGGACCCCTTCTCGGCGGCGCGCCGGTACTCGGCGTTGATGCGCTGCGCCTCCTCGAGCTGGTCCTCGAGGATGATGATCCGGCACGCGGCCTCGATCGGCGTCCCCTGGTCGACGAGCTCACGGGCGCGGGCCGCGATCCGCAACTGGTAGCGCGAGTACCGGCGGTGCCCGCCCTCCGAGCGCAGCGGAGTGATCAGCCGCGCCTCGCCGAGCGCGCGCAGGAAACCCGGTGTGGTGCCGAGCATCTCGGCGGCCCGGCCCATGGTGTACGCGGGGTAGTCGTCGTCGTCCAGCCGGTCGCTGAGCGGGGAATCTGCCATGTCACCTCGATGTACAACGCGTCACGGGGCCCGGCGCCGACCGGCACCAGGGCCCCGCACCACATGTAACACCATGGGACCGTCCCGTTGCTCCGCCACCCTTGCTCGGGGCGGCGCCGGGACGCGACGACTCCGTCCTGCGCGCCTACGCGCCTACGCGGCGACCGGCGCCTCCAGGACGTCCCGCAGCCGGACCCGGTCCGTGTAGGCGGGGCTGCGCCGCAGGACGGCGAGCCGGGCCAGGGTGACCAGGCCCGTGCTCTCGTCGTCCGCGTCGCACAGGACGAGGTGGTCGACGCGGGCGCCGGCCATGAGAGACAGTGCGACCTCGACCGTCATGTCGTCCCGGACCCGCGGCCCGGCGATGTCCCGCCCGTCGGCCCCGGTCACGGGGGAGCGGTGTGCTGTCCGGTACTGCGGCTGGACCGTCGTCATGGCTGCTCCTGCGGGTGTGGGGGTCGGGTGGGCGGGCATGGCGCCGAAGCGTCGAGACACCGTGGTGCCGAGGCACCGGGGTGCCGGGGCACCGGGTGCCGGGGTATTCGGGCGGGGCCCCTAGGCGGCGGAACCGAACCCGGACGCGCGCCGCCCCTCCTGGCGCACGGCCTGGCCCCGTACCGGCGCGCCGCGCCCGGGACGCCGGCGGCCGCGGGACGAGGAGGACGCGCCGCGCGGGCGTGACGCTTCGGGCGCGGCGATGACGACCGGGACACCGGAAGGCGCCTGCGCCCCGGTGATCCGGCTCAGCTCCGCCTCGCCCGAGCGCACCTGGGCGATCCGGGGGCTGATGCCCGCCGCGTCCATCAGCCGGCTCATGCTCCGGCGCTGTCCGGGCGTCACCAGGGTGACGACGCTGCCGGACTCGCCGGCCCGGGCCGTACGCCCGCCGCGGTGCAGATAGTCCTTGTGGTCGCTGGGCGGATCGACGTTGACGACCAGGTCGAGGTTGTCGACGTGGATGCCGCGCGCCGCGACGTTGGTCGCGACCAGCACGGTCACCTGCCCGTTCTTGAACTGGGCCAGGGTCCGGGTGCGCTGCGGCTGGGACTTGCCGCCGTGCAGCGCCGCAGCCCGCACACCGCTGCTCAGCAGGTGCTTGGTCAGCTTGTCCACGGCGTGCTTGGTGTCGAGGAACATGATGACGCGGCCGTCGCGTGCCGCGATCTCCGTCGTCGTCCGGTACTTGTCCGCGTCGTGGACGTGGAGCACGTGGTGCTCCATCGTGGTGACCGCGCCGGCGGACGGGTCGACGGAGTGGACGACGGGGTCGCTCAGGTAGCGGCGGACCAGCAGGTCGACGTTGCGGTCCAGGGTGGCCGAGAACAGCAGCCGCTGCCCGTCCGGGCGCACCTGGTCGAGCAGCGCGGTGACCTGGGGCATGAAGCCCATGTCGGCCATCTGGTCGGCCTCGTCGAGGACCGTGATGCCGACGTCGTCCAGGCGGCAGGCGCCCCGGTCGATCAGGTCCTTGAGCCGTCCCGGCGTCGCGACGACGACCTCGGCGCCGGCGCGCAGCGCGCCGGTCTGCCGTCCGATCGACATCCCGCCGACGACCGCCGCCATACGCAGGCCCACGGAGCGGGCGTACGGGGCGAGGGCGTCCGTGACCTGCTGGGCGAGCTCACGGGTGGGGACGAGGACGAGGCTGAGCGGCCGCTTCGGCTCGGCACGCCGCCCGGCCGTACGGGCCAGGAGGGCGAGGCCGAACGCGAGCGTCTTGCCGGAGCCGGTGCGGCCCCGGCCGAGGACGTCACGACCGGCGAGCGAGTTCGGCAGGGTGGCCGCCTGGATCGGGAACGGCACGGACACGCCTTCGTGGCTGAGCGTCGCCATCAGCTGCCCGGGCATGTCGAGGTCGCTGAACGACGTCGCGGCGGGCAGGGCGGGCGTCTTCGTCACCGGCACCGCGAACTCGTCGCTCCGGCGCCCGCCGGTCCGCCGGGGACCGGAGCCACGCCGGAAACGGTCGGGGGCGCGGGAGGTGCGGGTGTCGGATGTGCGGGGATTACTGGACATGCGGGAACGCTGCATGCGGAACCTTCCGTCGGGGCACGCAGCAAGGAATTCCCGCAGCACAGAAGCGGCGCAGAGAATCTCGAAACGAGCCGAAAGTCGAGGGGCGAACCGGACGGGCGCAAGAGGTGGCCCATCAACGGGGATCGCCGAAAAGCGAAAAAGTGAACTGGGGAAACTAGCCGGGGGAAACTGGCCGGAATGACTGGCCTGGAAAGTTGCCCGGAAAACAGCGAGCTGGGGCCCGCACCCCAGAGGTGCGGGCCCCAGCTGCGAAGTATGCGTCGGTGCCGACGTCAGGCGGCGACGATGTTCTCCGCCGTCAGGCCCTTCTGGCCCTGAGCGATGTCGAACGACACCTTCTGGCCCTCCAGCAGCTCACGGAAGCCCTGGCTGGCGATGTTGGAGTAGTGGGCGAAGACGTCGGCGCCGCCGCCGTCCTGCTCGATGAAGCCGAAGCCCTTTTCCGCGTTGAACCACTTCACGGTACCGGTAGCCATGTTGTTTCTCCTTCGGAGTCGGTGGCAGGAAAGCGCCCTGTGCGCATTCCGTGTCGCCGTGTCGATCACCCCGTCGGAAAAGCATTCCTCTGGCAACCACACCTGCAACTGATAACGACAGTAGCACGCCGAAGCCGCCGATGCGGAGCTAATATCCCGGAACGGATGGATGGGGCAGAATTGCTGGCCCGAACGACACACGAATATCTGTCGCGGCCGACACAGATATTATCCGGGCAGTCCGACAGGGGCCCCTCACCGCACGCGGTCGACACTCCAGGCGATGGCACCGGCCACCCCGACGACCCCTTGGACATCGAGACGACGCCCCGCCCCCCGGGCCACGACCCGCTGCCGCACGACGGCCCCGTCACAGGGCACGGCGACCTTACCCCCACCGCAGACGACCGTACCGACACGACCGTAATGACAAGGCCGTTGTGCCCGCAGATAGGGTCCGCCGGAAGGGGGACGCATGATCGATCGAGAAAGCTCCTGGACGGACGACAGCGCCGAGCGCGAGGCCGTCCGGCGGGCGAAGAGGACGACCAGGCTCGGCTGGACCGCGATCGGCTGCACCACGGGAGCGGTGGGCTGCGCACTGATCGCCGCGGCGGTCCTCTGGCTTGCCGTGGTGGCGGTGAGCCTCTTCGTCGTCGTGGCGAGCAACTGACGTCCGCCGGAGCCGGATCCGGAGCGTGGGCGGTCATGGAACGGCATGAGCGGGAGGCACTCCCGTCCGGCGACGACGGGGCGTCGCCGGTGCCACCATGGGGACGAGCGAACGGAGCCCGTATTGGTCGACGTCTTCGTCAACTACCGCACGGACGACGCAGGGTACGCAGCCGCGGCGTGCTACGAGCTGCTGGCACGCGCCTTCGGTCCGGAGCGCGTCTTCCGCGACTGTGTGTCGATGCTGCCCGGCGAGCTCTACCCGGAGGCGATTCGGCAGGCTCTGGAGGAGACGCGGATCCTGCTGGTGCTCGTGGGACCGAACTGGTTCGCCCCGGACCCGGGCGGCGGCCGACGACTGGTGGACCGCGAGGACGACTGGGTACGCCGCGAGATCCGCCGTGCGTTCGCGCGGAACATCCGCGTGGTACAGGTGCTGCTCGACGGCGCGTCTCCCGTCGAGGCGGATCAACTCCCCTCGGACATCGCACGGCTGGCCCACTGCCAGGCGGCGTACGTGAGCCACCGGACTCTCGGCGACGACGTACGGCGGCTGGTGGCGGACATCACCGACCTGGTCCCGGAACTCGCGCTCCCCGACCTCTTCCCGCCGCAGCGAGACTTGCCCCCCGACCCTCTGCCCAGCCTGCTCCTGCAAGCCGACTACGGCGTGGTCCCCTTCCAGCGGGCCGACGACGAACTGGACCGGCTGACCGACTGGCTGGCAGCGCAGGACCAAGTCGCCGCCCGCCTGCTGACCGGCCCGGGCGGCCAGGGCAAGACCCGGCTGGCGACCGAGGCCGTCGAGCGGGCGAAGGCGGACGGATGGACGGCGGGTCTGCTCGCCGAGGAAGTGCCCGCGCCGGTACTCGACCGCGTCCACGAGTTCAGCGGCCCGGTACTCGTCGTCATCGACTACGCCGAAGCCCGTACCGAGCAGATCGCGAAGCTCGCGGCACAACTGATCGCCCGGCCCGTCGAACAGGGACCGGCACGACTGCTGCTGCTCGCCAGATCGTCCGGGGTGTGGCCGCATCTGCTCCGCAGCCACCGCGACGACCGCGTCTCGCTGCTCTTCACCGACCTGACCGAGCGCGCGCTGCCGCCGGTCGTCACCGAGCCCGGCGACCGACTCGCCGAGTACGCCCGGGCCCTGGACGCCTTCGCCGCCCTGCTGGGACACCCCGTGCCGTCGACCGCCGCTCCGGACGCCATCGGTTCAGCACGGTACGACCGCGTACTGGATGTGCACGCCGCCGCGCTGGCGGCACTCCTCGACGAAGCCGCACCGGACGCCGCACCGGCCCGGCGTGATCCGCTGCTGCGCGTGCTCGACCACGAGCGACGCCACTGGGCGGCGACGGCGGTGCCGCACGAGCTGTCGACTCCGGGCCGACTACGCCACGACCAGGTGGTCTCGGCCGCCACTCTGTTCACGGCGCACAGCACAGCGGAGGCCCGTGAACTGATCACCGCGTTGCCCACGTTCGACGGCGAGGGCTACGAGGTGGTCGAGCGCCACCTGCGCTGGCTCGACTCCCTCTATCCCGGCCCGGACGCCCTCAACCCGCTGCGGCCGGACCGGCTCGGCGAGGACCTGGTCGCGGCGACGCTCCTCGACCAGCCGGAGTTCCTCGAGTGGGTCGCACCGGTGGTGCGGGAGCCCCAGGTCGCGCGTGCGCTGACGGTGCTGGGGCGAGCCGGGCCGCGGTACCCCCACGTCAGGGAGGCGATGGCCGCCCTGCTCGCCGCCGACCCGGCGGCCAGGCTGCCGCTGGCGATCGGTGTCGCGACGCAACTGCAGGACACCATGCTGGTCGAGGTGCTGAGCGAGGTGAGCGGCGCCGCCGCCGGGTCGGGGCTCGATCTGGCGGAGTCCGTGATCGACCACCTGCCCGACAGCAGCCTGACTCTGGCCGCGTTCTCGGTGGTCAGTACCCGGGCGGCCCTCGACGCGGAGCGGCGCAAGGAGCATCCCGACACGGAGACGGTCGCCCAGCTGACGCACGATCTGTCGATGCGGCTGTCTGCCGTCAATCAACACGACACGGCACTCGTGCACGCCGCCGAGGCGGTCGCGAGGTACGAGGAACTGGCGGATGGAGACACGGAGTTCAGCCCGGAACTGGGTTCGGCGCTGAACACCCTGGCATGCGCCTACTCCGGTGCCGGCTTCCCCGAGGAGGGCCTCGACGCGGCAGCCCGCAGCTGCGACCTGCTGAGCCGCGTCGACCACGGCTCCCCCGAGCACCGGCAGCTCTACGCCACCGCCCTGACGAACTTCGGGAACGTACTGAGCGACTTGTCCCGTCACCAGGAGGCCGTCGACGCCGCGGAACACGCGTTGCGGCTGACGACGGCACTCCATGACGAGGCCCCCGAGGAAGACCGGGTGGAGTGTCTGCACCGGCTGGCGAACGCCCAGCACAACCTCTCGGCGATCCGCGCCGGAGCCGGCCTCCACGCCGGCGCGCTTACCGCTGCCGAGGAGTCGGTGCGCGCCTTCCGGGACCTCGACGCCTCCGACAGCGACCGGTTCCGGGACGCCTTCGTGCGGGCGCTGGACAACCTCAGCGCCGCCCACTCGGAACTCGGGCAGGCACCGGAGGCGGCCGAGGTCGCGGAGACGGCCCTGCGCCTCGCTCGTGACCTGGTGGAACGCCACGGCCAGGGCTATCTCCACTTCCTGGCGGACGCACTGAACAACAGCGGCGCGGCACTTCGGCGGCTCGGCCGCCACGACGAGGCCGCCGATCGGCTCACGGAGGCCGTGGCGCTCTACCGGACCCTCTCCACGCTCTCCCCGGGCGTCGAGCTGCCCGCGCTCGCCGGCGCGCTCCACAACCTGGGCAACTGCCTGTTCGAAACCGGTCGGTCGCACAAGGCGCACGACGTCTACGACGAGTCGACCGACATCTACCGCAAGCTCGCCGATCCCCGCCCGGACACCCATGAGCCCGACCTCGCCGAGGCCCTCCTGGCCCAGGCCGACGTCCTGCACGACCTGGAGGAGTACGAGGAGGCGCTGGCTCTCGCGGCGGAAGCCGCCGCGATCCTGAGGCGACTGGCCGACTCCGGCGGGGCGGTCCTGCGCCGCAAGCTGGCCAGAGCCCTGCTCCTGCTCGCCTTGATCCACGACGACATGGACCGGGGCCCCGAAGCCGTCGACTACGCGGCGAGCGCCGCAGGTCACGTCGGCGACCTGGTCGCGTCGGCGCCCGAGGACCTTCCGGACCAGCGCGGCGACTGGGCCACCGCACTCTTCACCCATGGGCGGGTCCTCGACGGCAACGACAACGCGGACCGCGCGGTCGAATCGTTCACACAGGCGACGGACGTGCTGCGCGCCCTGCTTCGGGAAGCGGACGAAGTCACCCACCGCGACCTGCTCGGCACGGTGCTGCACGCGCACGCCGGGAGCCTGAGCACCTTGGGGCATCACGAGGAGGCCCTCGCACGCATCGAGGAAGCCGTCCACATCCGTCGCGAGCTGGACCAGACCCTCCCCACCAACCGCCAAGCCCTCTTCGAGTCCCTGAACAACCTGGCGGACACGCTCAACGACCTCGAACGCCGCCCTGATGCCCTGGCCCCGGCCGACGAGGCGGTGGAAGTGGCGGGCACCCTCCGCGAGGAGGACGACGGCCAGTCACTGGTCCAGGCCCTGGTGACGCGGGCGTCCGTGCGGGCCGGGGACGAAGAGTCCGCGGTCCAGGACCTGGTCAGAGCCTGGCACGCAGCACTGACCGCGCAGGACGAGGTCCTCGAGGGCTTCGTCCTGGACGTCCTGGCAGAGCTGCACGACCGACGCCCGCGCCGAACCCGCCGCGCCTGGCGAGCCCTGACAAGCGAGCCGTACCCACTGCCTCGCCTGCCTCGCCACTGAGCGACGGTCCACCACGTCGTCACCACACGACCGGCCGCCCGGCACGTGCGTACAGCCTGGCTGGTGTGCCGACCGCGCGGTGTGTCTCGCGTCTGCGGCAGACTCCGGGCTGTTGAATTCACTGTATGACTAAAAGTGACAACATGGCACTTTTCGGTAACCGATTCCTGACGGTGCCCGCTCCCTCCGAGACCTTCCCCGAGGAAGGCATGACCGCGACGGACGCGATGAGGCTCGTGGACGTTGATCTCGCCATGGAGGGCGATCCGCAGCGCAATCTGGCCACGTTCGTCACCACGTGGATGGAGCCGGAAGCCCAGCGGCTGATCGCCGAGAACCTGCACCGCAATTTCATCGACCATGCGGAATACCCCATCTCCGCCGAGATCGAGCAGCGCTGCGTGCGCATGCTCGCCGACCTTTTCCACGCGCCCGGCAGGACGTCCGGATGCCGGACCCAGGGCTCCTCCGAAGCGATCATGCTCGGCGCGCTGTCGCTGAAGTGGAAGTGGCGCGAGCGCCGCCAGGCGGCGGGCCTCTCGACCGACCGGCCCAACCTGATCTTCGGCGGTGACGTCCACGTCGTGTGGGAGAAGTTCTGCCGCTACTTCGACGTCGAGCCCAGGATCGTGCCGCTTGCGGAGGACAAGTACACGATCGGCCCGGAAGACGTGGCGCCCCACCTCGACGAGAACACGATCGGTGTCGTCGCTGTCCTCGGCACCACCTTCACCGGGCACATGGACGACGTCGTCGGGATCGACGAACTCCTGCGGGACGTGCGCAACAAACGGGACCTGGACATTCCGATCCATGTCGACGGCGCCAGCGGCGCGTTCGTGTGGCCCTTCCTCTACCCCGAGTCGAAGTGGGACTTCCGGCTCGAGCAGGTCCGTTCGATCAACGTCTCGGGACACAAGTACGGACTGGTCTACCCCGGCATCGGATGGCTGGTCTTCCGTGAACAGTCCGACCTCCCCAAGGACCTCGTCTTCCACGAGAACTACCTGGGCAAGACCGACGCGACGTTCACGCTCAACTTCTCCACCGGTGCGTCGATGGTGCTCGCGCAGTACTACAACTTCGTGCGGCTCGGCCGCCAGGGCTACACCTACATCATGGAGATGATGCAGAAGAACGCCCGCGCACTGGCGGACAATCTGCGCAGCAGCGGCCGCTTCGAGGTGATCGGGAGCGACCTCGAGCAGCTGCCGCTGGTCGCCTTCCGCCTCGCCGGCGACCACGCCTACGACGAGTCCGACCTCGCCTGGCAGCTCTCGGCCGAGCGTGGCTGGATGGTGCCGGCCTACACCCTCCCGCCCAACGCGGAACGGGTGAAGATCATGCGCGCCCTGGTCAAGGAGACTCTGAGCCGCGAACAGATCGACCGCCTGGCCCAGGACATCGCCGACGCATGCCGCACGCTGGACGACAAGGGAGCGACCCACAGCACCGAGCGGACCCAGGTCAAACGCGGCACCGGCTACTGACGCACCGCGTCGAGCCCCGCTCGCGCCCGCTCGATGCCGGCGCGCCCTGACGGCAACGCGGGTGGACGGACTCTGCGGACGCCCGACGCAGCCGACCACCTTCCCACCTCAGTACCGCTGCGGCGGCTGATGCGCCGAACGCTCGTACTCTCCCGCCGCTCCCTGTTCGGTCTGGTGCCGACGCGGTGCTGGTGAGCCCCCCGCGGCACTGTCAGTGCGTATCGCTAAGGTCGCCGGCACCGAGAGTTGAGCAGAGAACCATCAGGGGGACTTCATGGCGAGCGGGATCACGGCGGCTGTTGTGGACGCGTGGGACGAGATCGAACGGTGGTACGAGGCCCAGGGTGCCGCGCATCTGATCCTGCCCCCAGCCTCCGACGAGCAGATCGCCGCCCTCGAGAAGTCGCTCGGCATCGAGCTGCCTGAGGCGGTCACCGCCTCGCTGCGGCGGCACAACGGATCGACGGACGGCGGCTGGCCCACGGGCACGCTGTTGTCGTGCGACGGCATCCTGCGAGAAGTGGGTGTGTGGCGCGAGCTCCTCACCAGCGGCGACTTCGACGACGTCAAGGACTTCGTCGCGGAAGGCGAGGCACTCAAAGCGGGCTGGTGGCAGCTCGGTTGGGTCTCGCTCGATGCAGACGGCGGCGGAAACGGCGCGGTGCTGGACCTGTCGCCGGGTCCGGGGGGAAAGGTCGGGCAGGTCATCGACATGGACCACGAAACCGGGCCGAGCGGTCCCGTGGCGAGTGACTTCGTCGGATACCTGACGGCGATAGCCACCCGGCTGGGCGACTTCGCAGTGGTCGACGGACAGTACGTCGAGGAACAGTAGCGGGGCCCATCCGAACCTGCGACACCCGCTTCAGGAGCTGGATCCGTTCCCTAGGGGGCGGGGCGGGGCGACAGGGGAGGCGATCCTGCAGACGTCGCTGCGGGTGGCGCCAGGAGTAGCGTGGGGGCTGCGGGGCGGGGTCCCGTCGTCGCACCGGCCCTACAGACGGGTGGTCACCATGACCAGCTCGGATACACCACCTGTTCCCCGGCGTCTGCCCAGTGGCGCCCACGAGGCCGTGCGGCCGGGATCCGCGCTTCTCCGGCTGGAGACGACCGAATCACGCAAAGGCGTCCTCGACGGCGCGTGGTGGCCTCGCTCGCGTGACATCGGCGCCGAGCTGCCCGCCCTGCTGAGCGCCCTCGTCACCCACCTCGGCCCCGTGTCCCGTGTGGGGCTGGATGCCACCGCCTGGGAGGGTCTCCCGACGCGTGTCGTCGTGGACGACCACGTGGTGCACGTCGACTCCTTCCCGGTCGGTGACGACACGGTGCTGATCACCCGGGGTGACCGGGACATCTTCTCGCTGATGGTCGTCCCGCCCTACGCGACACCCGATGCCGCCCGCGCCGCGATGGCCCAGGCGGTCCGGGCGGACAACGTCAGCGACGCGGAGCAGATCCTCATCGACACGGGGAGCGGGCACGGTCCTCTGGGCTGAGGGGTCGGGGCGCGACCGGCGTACGACTTGACCGCTGCACCAGCGCTCTCCGTCTGGCGGCCCGTTCCCTGGGGCGCCTCTGCCGACGTCAGGCCCGCTGAGGGCGCGCCCCTCCCGGCCTCATCGGGTAGAGCAGACCATCGGAGCCCGTGTCCATGAGCAGTCGTTCGGTCTGCGGGGAGGGGTGGTGCAGCAGGAGGAACGCCTGGGCCTCGGCGGCTTGCTCGGACACGTCGAGGAAGACGCTCAGGCCGCTGTCGTCACAGCGGTCGACGGTGGTCAGATCGACGTCGATGAGGGTGATGCCGTCCCGCAGACACTGCTCCAGAGCGGCGCGCACCCGGGGCGCGGTGACGGGGTCGATCACACCGGCCAGGGTGACCAGGGCCCGCGCGCCCCGGTCGTGCCGGTAGATGTTCAGCTGCGGAAGAGTCATGACGCCTCGGTTCAGATGCTCGGGTCCTCGGGTGCTCCAGAGCCTGCGTCCACGCCCCGGGCTCGCGTCGCCGCGGGCCGGGGCGGTGGGGCCAGGCGGCCGGGAGGCCGGCCGGAGGCCCGGATACCGACCCAGGACGCGGGGTCCGGCTGGGGCGCGCCACGGCCACGGCGATCAGGCCGCGGGGTGCTGTACCGGTACACCGCGATTCTGTGGGCGTGCTGGAGCCCGAGCCGGTGGATCACGTACGCCGCCACTGCGACGAGGACCAGGAAGGCGAGGGCTGTCAGGAAGGCGTTCATGGCGGCACCTCACCCACCGATGATCAGCCGGCTGCCGGGCCCTGGCGGACCGGTCCGTCCGGTGGCGGCCGCGGACACCGCCGAGGCACCGCCCTCGTACTCCCATGCCTCGTCCGGGTCCAATGGCCGGTCAGTGGCCGGGACGCCGTGCAGGGCCTCCTCAGCGTCGATGAGCGCGCTTGCGGTCAGGGGCGGACCGTCGCCCTCGGACGCGGCCGCCATCAGCCGGGCCGCCGACTCCGCCCCGGTCCCGGGCGGGATGACGAGGAGATCCCAACGGCCGGTGCCGTAGGAGAGCAGCAGCAGCTTGTGCGGGTCGATCTCCGGCGTGAACCAGCCGACTTTGACGGTGTGTCCGCTCACGGGGATCGCACGGGGGATGACCGGCCAGTGCTCCGGGTTGACGGCGATGCGGGTGATGCGGCCCCACAAGGGATCCAACACATCCGTGAGCGCGGGCAGTTCACTGGACAGGTTCCGGGACCGCGGCCACCACGCTCCGTCCAGCAGCCCGCGGGAACCGCCGTCGCTCTTCAGCGCGAGACGCGCGGCCGGGGCTGCGACGGGCTCGTGGTGCGGCAGGGGTTGATGCAAGATCGCCGACATGGCGCGGACCCGTCTCCGGGGCCACCTGTGCGACGGCCCGGTGTCGTCCTTCGCCGGGGACGACCCGGCGTGGAAGCCGGTGTGCGAGATGCCCTCGGTACTGCCCACACTACTCCGCGTTCACCGGCGGCGAGGGGTAGTGGTCGCACGGATGTGCGGTACTTGCCGCCGTGCGACGGTGACGGACGGCGGGGACGAGAGGTCAGCCGCGCCACTCCGCCATGAGGAGCGTCGCGTCGTCGCTGGTCTGTCCGCCCCGCGCCCGCTTGAGCGTGTGGGACAGCGACCGCGTCACCGCCCGGATGCCGCGGCCGGTCCTCTCCAGCTGGTTCACACAGTCGATCAGCTGGTCCTCGCCGAACTCCTCCCCGCCGCTCTTGTGTTCCTCGACCACGCCGTCGGTGAAGCAGAGGACCCGGTCCCCGGGCATCAGCCCCAGTTCGCTCACCCGAGGCTCCGCACCGCCCAGTCCGACGGGAAGGGTCGTCGGGGCGACCAGACGCTGTGCGACGCGATGGTCACGGACCAGGATCGGCGGCGGGTGCCCGGCATTGACCCACTGCACCCGCCCCGTCGTCGTGTCCAGCTGCATCATCTGCGCGGTGACGAAGTGCTCGGGACCGAACTGCTCTGCCGCGGTCCATGAAGGCGTAGATCTCCGGCAGTCCGATGCCTGCGCGGCGGGCGTGGCGGTAGGCGCCGATGGCCACCGTGGCCATCGTGGCCGCGTCCAGTCCGTGGCCCATCGCGTCGATCATGACCACGTGGAGGACGTCGCCGTTCAACGCGTAGTCGGAGCTGTCGCCGCCCGTGTCGTAGGCGGGTTCCAGGATCCCGGCCACGGCGACCCGGGGCATGATCATGGCCAGCGGTGGCAGCAGGGACCACTGGATCTCCGCGGCGACGCTCATGCCCTCATCGCGTCGGACGTCGAAGAACAGGTCGGAGTAGCCGTGCTTGGTCACCAGAAGGTCGGCCACCAGGCCGGAGATTCTGAGCAGGAGGCGGCGGTCGTCGTCATCGACGCTGTCCAGCGTCACCGCCATGACTCCCACCTGGTCGCCGCCGTCCAGCAGGGGCAGATGGACCCGGACGCCGTATTCCTGAGTCACCTCCACGGGGACGGCGTCGAGAAAGCAGCGGCCCGCCTCGGAGTCGTCGATCATCTGCGGTTCCCCGCCGGTGAGGCCCTCCCCGGGCAGGGGTACGAGCACCAACTGGCCGTAGTCCTGCAACAGCACCTGCGGACGGCGGCCACCGAGCCGTTCCAGCACGTCGGCGACCAGCGGCCCGATGAGGTGGGGCGGGAGTTCGTGCGCGCTGTCCAGGATCTTTCCGAGGAGCGCTTCCCCGAAGCTCTCGGACCGGTCCCCGCGCCGTCGTGCCGGCATCCCCTCACCTGCCGCGGTCACACTTCGGGCGGGGGCGGCCCCGGATGCCAAAGGTCGTGTCGGTGCCATGGCTCCATCATGCGGTCGTGGACCTCGGCCCGCCGGTCACGCGGAGTCGGCCGAGACCTGCTGCTCATCCCGGTCCGGCTCCGCCTTCCGACTCCCAGGTGTCCTGTCCGTCGAGGCCGCTCTCGGCGAGTGCCAGCAGGCGCGATGCCGACAGGGGGTTCGCGGGGCCGGCGGCAGCGGCCAGCAGCCCGGTGGCCACTCGGGCCGGCTCGTCCGGGGGGATCACCAGCAGTTCCCAGCTCCCCACGGTGCCGCAGTCCACGGTGATGGCATGCGTCCCGGCGGCGGAATCGGCCGGCACCACCTCGATCACGTGGCCGGGCGCCATCACCTTCTGCGGGGCATCGGGCCAGGCGACCGTTCCCACGGTCACGCGGGTGACGGTGCCGACGCCCGGATCCAAGGACCCGATGAGCGCGGGCAGTTCCAGTCCCAGTGCGTCGCAGCGCGGCCAGCATGCGCCGTCCAGCGGGCCATGGCTGACACCTGGCATGAGGCGCAGCCGCGGCAAGGGCATACGGTAGGAGTGCCCATCACCTGGGGCCGTGCCTTCGGCGGGCTCTGTGGTGGCGTTCATCGTGAGGATCCCGACCCGGGCCGTGCGGTTTGCGGCTGCCGTGCCGTTCACTCGCCGGGAACGGCACCGCCCTCATATTGCGCCCGGAAGTTCTCGATACCTCTCACGTTACTCCCGACTGCGGCAGGCGGCGTGGCGGGCGGCCATCGCACTGCCGCACCACCGGCGAGCCGCCGGGCTGCCCTTCGGCGGACCAGGTCAGCAGGCAAGGGGCGACAGGGCCGGGCAGGCCGACCACCTCACCCATGTTCTGCCAGCCCCAAGAGGAGAAGGCGGCTCGTGCTCCCCGGTCGGAGGGATGAAGCAGAGTGACTCCGAGGGAGGAGTGCAGGTCTGTGAGGAGACGCTGTTGCAGGCGGTGGGCGATGTCGCGGTGCTGAACGTGCGGATGCGCCACGACCTGGGTCAGGACGACGAACCGCGCGCAGGAGGTGAGCCGTTGGACGATCTCCTGGAGCGTTCCGCCGCCGTGTCGGCCGTCGGAGGCCTCAGAGTCCACCGGAAAGCCGAAGGCACAACCGACCAGCACCGTGGTCTCGGCGACCAGCAGGGCGAAGCCGGGGCGGTGGGCGGTGACCGCCAAGCGCTGCAGGAAGTCTCCGCGGTCGTGGTACACCTTGCCGGCGGTGCCCGCGACGGCCTCCGCGGCCAGGTCGGCGATGTCCTCGCCCATGTCTTCTACCTGCCGGCGGGTCAGCCGGCGAAGGCGGATACCGTCCCTCAGGACCGGCTGGTCCGGTCGACGAGCGCGGTCCTCAGGCGCCCGCGTCCCGCTGCTCATGAGGTCGCCGGAGGCGAGGGGCGGCAAAGGGCTCGCGGGGTCCGCGAGGAGCAGTGAAGTCGATCCGGTGGCATCGAGGAGCCGGGTGATCTGCGCGCACGGATGGTGCAGCCGCAGGCGCGCGTGGACCCGGCCGGCGCGCCGTGCTGCCGACAGGAGGACAGCCAGGCCCCTGGCGTCGCAGGAGCCGACCGTGGCCAGGTCGATGTCGATCACGGTGACACCGTCCAGCAGGCACTGCTCGACCGCGGCCCGCAGAAGCGGCGTCGTGGCCGGCCCGATGTCGCCGGCAAGCGTCACGAGTGTCCGCTCTCCCCGGTTCCTGCGATGGATGTCCAGCCGGGAAAGGGCCGTCGCGTCTCCACGGCGGGGTTGCTGACCTGTGCGGCCGCTCAGTGCGGCCCCTGCCGTGACGAGCTTGCGCTGAGTTGCTTCGACCGCGACGGACATGGTGCCGACCTGTCTCCGCGCCGACCGCATGGGAGCGGCCCGGATTCACTCGTCTCTCGCCGAGGACGACCCGGCGTGGGGGCCGGAGTGCGTGATGCCCTCGGTACGTCAACCGTACGTCGGCCCCGACCGGAAGCGGCTGCGTCGAAGGACGCGCACCTCACAGCCGAGGGCCGGCGTGAGAGCGGGGGCGCCAGGACGCCTCGGCCCTGTTGCGGCAGGTGCCACAGGATGTCCGACGCGCGCCGGCTCGGGATCGGCACCGACCGCCGCCCACCCCCCCCGGACACGGCACGGCGCTGCCGTCCGCGCACGAAGCCGGACGGCAGAGCGGGCGGACGAATTGAATGCCAGCTCACTTCCGAACCCGCAAGCGACGCGACCTCCGCCGACCGGGTCTCCGAACCCGTCCGAGCGAAACGTTCCCCGCCAGGACGGCCGGCGACAAGCGTGACCGGCTCTGCGCAGCTCCCCGCCATCCGCGCGCACGGCGGGTGTGTCGTGTGGGTGCCGCAAGCGCAGGAGCCCTTCCGTCCGCCGGACGGAAGGGCTCCTGAACTGCTGCTTCTCCTGTGCCCCCGGCAGGATTCGAACCTGCGACACCCGCTTTAGGAGAGCGGTGCTCTATCCCCTGAGCTACGAAGGCGCGGATCGTGGAAGATCCGGCGACTAGCCTAGCGGATGCTCGATCCGTCTTGGGAGAGTTCCGGTTTGCCCAGGTCAGGGCGTGGTTTGTGGGTCAGGGGGGCCGGGGCCCGCCATCGGGCGCTTGACCTCAAGTTAAGTTGAGTTTCTAGGTTTCCCGTGTCGGCCCCACCAGAGGGTCCACGAGAAACGAGGAGACCCATGTCCCACGCGCCCCTCAAGATCGGTGTGCTCATCGGCAGTGTTCGGCCCGGGCGGTTCGCCGACAAGGTGTCCCGGTGGTTCCTGTCCGAGATCGGGCAGCGGGACGACATGGAGACGCACGTCATCGATCTGTCCGAACCCGTGCTCGCCGACGAGCTCAAGCTCACCCTCGAACAGTCCGACGCCCCGACCCTCGCCCGGCGGATCGGTGGGCTCGACGGGTTCGTCGTCATCACGCCCGAGTACAACCACGGCTATCCCGCCGCCCTCAAGCTCGCCGTCGACTACGTCTACCGGGAGTGGCGCGCCAAGCCCGTCGGGTTCGTGTCGTACGGCGGGATGGCCGGTGGGCAGCGGGCCGTGGAGCAGTTGCGGCAGGTCTTCGCCGAGATGCACGCCGTGACCCTGCGCGACACCGTCAGCTTCCACATGGCCTGGGAGCGGTTCGACGACGACGGGCGGCCGCACGACGAGGACGGCTCCGCCAAGGCCGCCGCCGTGCTGCTGGACCAGCTCGCCTGGTGGGGGCTCACCCTCCGGGAGGGTCGCGCCCTCCGGTCCTATGACGGGTGAGCCGGCCCCCATCCGTCCATCCGTCCAGCCGTCCGTCCAGCCGTCCGTCCAGCCGTCCGTCCATCCGTTCGATTGTTCAGAGGGATAGGCGTACGTGCGTGAAGCGGGTCGCCTCGCGCAGGTCGTCCTCCAAGCCCGCTGCCGCCGCCCGTAGGTGCGGGAGTACCTCCCGGGCGCACTCCTCCCGCGTTCGCCGGGCCCTGTGGACCGTCGTCTCGATCGACGCCGTCACCTCGCCCTCGCCGTCGCGCACCGGTACCGCCAGGGAACGCAGGCCCGCCTCCGGCTCGTCGTCGGACAGGGCGTGGCCTTGGCGGGCCACCGCGTCCAGGATGGCCGTGAGGTGGTCGGGGTCGGGGGCCGACGGGTGGCACAGGGCCCGTTTGCGCAGGTCCGGGGGGAGGTCCGCCAGGAGGACGTGCCCTGCCGGGTTCGCGTGCGCCGGGCGCCGCACTCCGACCTCGACGCCGGCGCTCAGCGCATGGGCCGGCGCGGTTGCGGCCGTGCAGCGGGTCTCCTCGCCGGACGGCGTCAGCACCGCCAGGGAGACCGACTCGCCGATCCGGTCGGAGAGTTCGGCCAGGTGCGGGGCCGCGATCCGGGACAGTGGCATGCGGGAGAGGGGTGGGAAGCCCAGGGACAGTACGCGCGGGGTCAGGCGGAAGGTCCGTGTGCCGGAACGTCGGACCAGGCCCAGGTGGCCGTAGGTGAGCAGGGCCCTGCGTGCCGTCGCGCGGGTCAGTCCGGTCGTACGGGCCACGTCGGTGAGCGTCAGGTCGCCGCGGCCCTCCCCGAACGCGGTCAGGACCGTCAGTCCGCGCGCCAGCGACGCGACGAACTCGCGGCCCAGTTCCTGCTTGGAGGCGCCCGTCCAGGACGCGAGCCCCGCCGGACCCGCGGCCGGCCCGGGGATCGGGGCGTCGCGCAGGGCGCGTTCCATCGCGGTCGCCGTGTTCCGCAGGCGGGGGAGGTGGGTCTCGCACAGGCCGGCGGCCGTGTGCCGGCCGGTGTGGCTGACGACGCTCGCGGCGCAGACGATCCGGCCGGCCTCGCGGGGGTCGCGGACCGGCACGGACAAGGTGAGCAGGCCGGGCCCGGTGAGCTGGTCGTCCATGGCCCAGCCGTCCCGGCCCGCCCTCCTCGCCCGCTGTTCGAAGTCCTCGTCCCGATGACGAGACCGGCGGTCGTGCCACGTCTGCCAGTCCGTCTCCCGCCACTCCGCCGCGAACACCGCGCCCGGCGCCGTACGGCCGGCCGGGAGCAGCTCGCCCAGCGGGAAGCCGAGGGACAGCGCCCGGGAGTGCGTGGACTGGTGGACGAGGCGTACGCCGTCCCGGTCGGGCACCGCCAGCGTCACCGACTCGTCGGCCTCCCCGGCGAGCGCGTCGGCGTACGGCGCGAGCAGCGCGGGCCAGCCGAGGGCGGCGAGGTAGGCGTTGCCGAGCTCCAGCACACGCGGCGCCAGTGTGACGTCGCGGCCGTCGAGGCGGACGTATCCCATGCGGGCGAGGGTGGCGGCGACCCGGTCGACGGTGGATCGCGCGAGCCCCGTGGCGCGCTCCAGGGCGCTCGCGCTCAGCGTCCCGCCCGCCTCCGTCAGCCTGAGCAGCACCGTCACGCCGCGGATCAGCGGGGCGACCGCCTCAAGCGGGTTGACCGCCTCGCCGGGTGCGGCGGCACCGGAAGGGTCGTCACCGTCGTACGGAATCCTCTTCGCGGGCATCTGCTCTCCGTACGGCGGTCGTGGCAGCCCTCACCGTAGACCGGCGAGCCGGAGACCACCGGTCGCCACCGCCATGACTCACCGCTCCCGCGTCACCCGCACCCGGTACCCCCCGTGCACGTCCACCCCCACCACCGCGACCCGCACCCCCCGCTTGTCGTCCCGGAACTCCTCGCCCGGGGTGAAGGTCGCGTCGGACAGTTCCGCGTGGACGTTCGGGCTGCGGGTGCAGCCGCCGCTGTCCTCCTGGGAGTCCAGCACCTTCACCGGGCCCATTCCGGTGTCGACGTCGGCGTCGACCCGGTAGACCAGGACGCCGGGGCGGCAGACGGCCTCGTCGTTGCCCTCGCGGGTGCGCAGTTCCAGGGCGTAGCCGGAGTGCGGGCCCAGCGGCACGAACAGCAGCTTCGGGCCGCCCTTGCGGGCCAGCGGGGTCAGGGCGTACTCGTCGGTCCCGGGGGCGGCCGCGCAGCGGACCTGGCTGTCGTCCAGCCAGCCCAGCTTCCACTTGTGCCAGCCGAGCAGGTCGTTGTTGGCCCCCCAGTCCTCGCTCATGATGTCCCAGTGGCCGACCGCGCCGCCGCCCTCGGCGGTGTACAGGTCGGGCAGGCCGAAGACGTGGCCGTTCTCGTGGGGGAGGACGCGGTAGCCGGTGCGGTGGTAGGAGCCGGAGCCGTCGTCCTGGCGGGAGTACACGAAGGAGGCGTTGGTGACGGAGACGCCGTCGGCCACGGGGGCCTCCACGTTGCCGGCGAAGGTCACCGACAGGACCGTGTCGAGGGCGGAGGGGCCTGCGTTCGGGGTGACGAGGACGTTCAGGAAGTCGTACGACGTGAAGTCGACCCGTGTGTCGGCGGCGACGACGATGTCCTGGACCAGCCGGCGGTACCCGGGGTCGAAGGGGGCGCCGCGCTCTATGCCGTACTCGCGGAACGACTTGGGCATCCGCAGCCAGTCGGGGACCGGCGTCTCGGCGCGGTAGTCGAGGCGGCCGTAGGAGCTCGTGCGGAACCATTTCTGGGTCTGCGGGAAGAACTCGCCGTAGCGGTCGAGCGCGTCGCCCGTGCCGGGCGCGTCGGGGAAGTCGACCATGAGGGTGAGGGCGCGGACGGTGCCGGTGGAGCGGGCGTAGCCGCGAGGGGTGGGCACGCCCTCCGACATCTGGACCGCCGGCGGTCCGCTGATCATGCAGGGGCCGAGCGCTGTGGCGTGCTCCGGGGATATGGGTCCGGCCCCGGCCACCGTGGAGGTGCCCGCCGTGAGGTGCCCGGTGCCTGCCGAGGTGCCGACCGCCATGACCAGGGCGGTGACGGAGGCGAGGGCGGCCACACGGCGGGGACGTATCCGGCGGTACGGCTGCATGCATGGGCCCTCTCAGTCCATGGCAGCTCGCCGGACCGCGCGCTGCACCCTCTCGATCACCCTGTGTCGGGGGTCGCGGGCGCGCGCGTTGGAAAGGACCGAACGTGTGGGTTCCGCGGCGGCGCTCGGCGGCCTCGTGACCCCGAGCCGCTCGGCGGCTTGAAAATGTGACCCAGGTCACAGGAATAAGAGGCTGGGGAGGGAAATAACCGGGGACCTCTTCCCCGTTTAGACCTGTGTCCGCGCGAAACGGGGAGCACTTCCCCGGATCGCCCACCGGGTCGCAGAGGCCCACCAGGTCGTAGAGGCCCCCCGGGTCGCACAACCTGGGGGAAGCGGACACCGAGCATCACAGGAGACGAGGAGTACACCGTGCAGACCGCCACCCCCGCCGTGCGCAAGGCACCCCGGCCCCGCGCCGACGCCCTGCGCAATCGGGAGCGGATCGTCACCGCCGCCCGTGAGATGTTCGTCGAGCACGGCCCCGATGTGCCGCTCGACGACGTCGCCCGCCGGGCCGGCGTCGGCAACGCCACGGTGTACCGCAACTTCCCCGACCGCGACGCGCTGGTGCGTGAGGTCGTCTGCTCCGTCATGGACCGTACGGTGGCGGTGGCCGAGCTGGCGCTCGCGCAGACCGGGGATGCCTTCGAGGCTCTGGAGCGCTTCGTGCACGCCGCCGCCGACGAGCGGATCAGCGCACTGTGCCCGATGGTCCAGAGCACCTTCGACCAGCACCATCCGGACCTGGAGGCGTCGCGCGAGCGATGCGAGAGCCTCGTCGCGGCGATCATGGACCGCGCGAAGGCGGCGGGGCAGCTCCGGTCCGACGTGGACGTCGGCGACGTCATGATCACCGCGGCCCAGCTCAGCCGGCCGCCGGCCGGCACCGGCTGCGGCATCGCGGACCGCTACGTCCACCGCCATCTGCAGCTGTTCCTGGACGGACTGCGGGCCCCGGCCCGCTCCATCCTTCCCGGTACGGCACTGACCATGGAGGACCTGCGCAAGGCCTGACGCGACCCGTCCCGCAAGCACATGTCCTGAACCGACCGGAAGCACATGTCCTGACCGATCCGAAGCACATGTCCTGACTGACCCGAACGTCCGACCCGCCCGCCCCGCCGGCACACCGGCCGATGATTCCGGGGGACCACGGGGGTCGTCACTCGCACAGCCGTAGTCCAGCGGCCGTCACAGTCGACGAGCCGTCCCCTTTCCTTTCACTTTTTCCGTCACGAAGTCCCGAAGTGGGTACACCCATGTCTGAAACAGCCGTAAAGGCTTCCGGCGGCGCCCTCGGCGCTGCCGATCCGAACCGATGGAAGGCGCTCGCCTTCATCGCGATAGCCCAGCTGATGGTCGTCCTGGACGCGACCATCGTGAACATCGCGCTGCCCTCCGCCCAGCAGGACCTGGGCATCTCCGATGGCAACCGGCAGTGGGTCGTCACGGCCTACGCCCTCGCCTTCGGCGGCCTGCTGCTGTTCGGCGGACGCATCGCCGACCTCTGGGGCCGCAAGCGCGCCTTCGTGGTCGGCCTGGGCGGCTTCGCCGCCGCCTCCGCCCTCGGCGGGGCGGCCACCAACGAGGCCATGATGTTCGGCGCCCGCGCGCTGCAGGGCGCGTTCGGCGCGCTGCTCGCCCCGGCCGCGCTCTCCCTGCTCGCCGTGATGTTCACGGACGCCAAGGAGCGCGCCAAGGCGTTCGGCATCTACGGTGCGATCGCCGGTGGCGGCGGTGCCGTCGGCCTGATCCTCGGCGGGTTCCTGACCGAGTACCTGGACTGGCGCTGGACGTTCTTCGTGAACATCCCGTTCGCCATCGTCGCCGCGCTCGGCGCCTGGTACGTCATCCGTGAGCCGCAGGGCGGCCGCAACCGCTCGACGCTCGACATCCCCGGCGTCATCCTGTCCACGCTCGGCCTGGTCTCGCTGGTCTACGGCTTCACCCGCGCCGAGTCCGAGGGCTGGAGCGACCCGACCACGATCGGCATGTTCGTCGCCTCCGGCGTGCTGCTGCTCTCCTTCGTGATCGTGGAGTCCCGGGTCAAGGCCCCGCTGCTGCCGCTGCGCGTGGTCACCGAGCGCAACCGCGGCGGTGTCTACCTCTCGCTCGGCCTCGCGATCATCGCGATGTTCGGCCTGTTCCTGTTCCTGACCTACTACCTGCAGATCGTGAAGGGCTACTCGCCGGTCAAGACCGGCTTCGCCTTCCTGCCGATGATCGCGGGCATGATCACCGGGTCCACGCAGATCGGCGCCCGGCTGATGACCCGGGTCGCGCCGCGGCTGCTGATGGGCCCCGGCTTCCTGGTGGCCGCCGTCGGCATGCTGCTGCTGACCCAGCTGGAGATCGGCTCCTCGTACGCCGCGCTCCTGCTGCCCGCGATGCTGCTGCTCGGCCTCGGCATGGGCACCGCGTTCATGCCGGCCATGTCGCTGGCCACCCTGGGCGTCAAGCCGCAGGACGCCGGTGTCGCCTCGGCCATGGTCAACACCTCGCAGCAGGTGGGCGGCGCGATCGGTACGGCTCTGCTGAACACGATCGCCGCCTCGGCGACCACGTCCTACATCGCCGACCACATCGCCGGCGCGTCCAGCCGGTCCCAGCAGCAGCTGGTCCAGGCGCAGGGCCTGGTGCAGGGCTACACCAGCGCCATCTGGTTCGCCGTCGGCATCCTGGCCGCCGCCGCGGTCATCGCCTTCACCCTGGTCAACGCCGGCCGTCCGGGCGGCACGGCGGTGGCGTCCTCCGCGGAGGGCGCCGAGGAGGCACTCCCGGTGCCGGTCGTCGCGCACTGACGCACGGACGACCGCGGCCGTGAGGCCGTACTCCTGAGGGACCAGGCGTGCGTACCGGGAAGGGGACGCCCGGTGCGTACGCCACGAAGGACCTGCCCCGGCTCGCTGGAACGAGCGGTTCAGCGCAGCCAGGGCAGGTCCGCACCCGCTTCGCTCGGCTGAAGGCCCTCGGCGACGATCGTCATGATCTCGCCGAGGGCCTTCTGCTGTTCGGGGCTCAGCCGGTCGAACAGCGCCTGCCGCACGGCCCGCACATGGCCGGGCGCGGTCCGGCGCAGCACCTCGAGGCCCTCGTCGGTCAGGACAGCGAACTGGCCCCGCTTGTCGTCGGGGCAGTTCTCGCGGCGCAGCCAGCCGTTGCCCTCCAGCCGGGCGACGGCGTGGGAGAGCCGGGAGCGGGTGATCTTCGCGTACATCGCCAGCTCGGTCATGCGCAGCCGGCGCTGCGGCGACTCGGCGAGCGCGACCAGCAGGCCGTAGTAGAGGTGGGGCATGCCCGCGTCCCGCTGGAGCTGACGGTCCAGATGGTCGTCGAGCAGGGTCGTCGCCTCTATGTACGAGCGCCACACGCGCTGCTGGTCCTCGGTGAGCCAGGGGGACTCCTCCACCGGGGTGGACGTCGATGCGCTGTTCATGCACTCCACTGTACGAGCACTCTTCTTGAACTTTGAACTATCCCGGCGTACGGTCGTGGGAGACGAACGTTTTAGATTTGAAGCACTTCGGCCGGTCGGATGCCGCCCTGGATCGCATCCGTCAGGGACGGCCGGAGTGCTTCCACGGAGATGAGACCCGGTCGCCGCCGGGGCTCGGAGGGAGTGCCCGCCATGTCCGCCGCCGCCCAGGAGCGCATGCCCGCCCTCTACCTCAGCCACGGCGCCCCGCCGCTCGCCGACGACCCCGTCTGGCCCGGCGAGCTCGCCGCCTGGGCCGCCGGACTGCCGCGCCCCAAGGCGATCCTCGTCGTCTCCGCGCACTGGGAGGAGGCCCCGCTCGCCCTCGGCGCCACCGCGCCCGTGCCACTCGTGTACGACTTCTGGGGCTTCCCCGAGCACTACTACCAGGTGACCTACCCGGCCCCCGGCGCCCCCGAGCTCGCCGACTCCGTCCGCAAGCTGCTGCGCGCCCCCGGCGTCCCCGTCCAGGACATCCCGGACCGCGGCCTCGACCACGGCGCCTACGTCCCCCTCGTCGAGATGTATCCCGACGCGGACATCCCCGTCCTGCAGATCTCCATGCCGACCCTCGACCCCGTACGGCTCATGGAGGTCGGCCGCAAGCTGGCCCCCCTGCGCGACGAAGGCGTGCTGATCATCGGCTCCGGCTTCTTCACCCACAACCTCGCGGCCCTGCGCCAGGGCGGAATACCGGCCTGGTCCGTGGAGTTCGACGACTGGGGACGCCGCGCCCTGGAACAGCGCGACTGGGACGGGCTCCTCGACTTCCTGCACAAGGCCCCCGCCGGCCGCTACGCCCACCCCCGCACCGAGCACTTCGCCCCCCTCTTCGTGACCATGGGCGCCGCCGAGGCGGCCGGGGAGCTGGACGGGCAGAAGTCGGTGATCGACGGCTTCTGGATGGGGCTGGCCAAGCGCTCGGTTCAGTTCGGCTGAGGCGGGCGGGATCGTCCGCCCTGGCAACCTTCCGTGGGCGCCGACCGTCTTCAGGGACGGAAGGGCGGACGACGGCGACGGCCCCTCCGCCGAACGGCTGGGCGACGCAGGTGTGAGCGGGATCTCACCGATCGACCTCCGGCGGTGCCCGCTCCAGGGTGAAATCCCTGCCCATCCCTTCTGACCTGCGAATCCGTGGCCCGAACGGCGGTGGGGCGCCCGTGTGGCCCGGCAGGATACTGCAAGATCAGATAAATAGGGGGGCGGGTTGGGAATTCTGTCCTGATTCAAGTCGTTGTTCCCATCGAATGCAGGGCACTCGAGAAGAGTCCCAAGCGTTCAAAGGACCACCCGCCAGCCCAATCGCAAGGGAGCACGCATGGCAACCCGTGCCGTCGCCCGTCGTCAGTCCGCCACCGGCGAGGCCGTCGACGCGGCCAGCAGTGTTCGCGCCCATGGCGGCGAGATCGCGGACCGCGACCTGGTCGGCATGTATCTCGACGAGATCGCCCGTACGCCGTTGCTCGACGCGGCCAAGGAGGTCGAGCTCTCGCAGATCATCGAGGCGGGTGTGTTCGCACAGCAGGTCCTCGACGGGTACGAGGAGTCCAGCGCGGACGCCACCCGTGAGGAGCTGGAGGCCCTCGTCGCCGAGGGCGAGCGGGCCAAGGACGTCTTCATCCGCTCCAACCTCCGCCTGGTCGTCGCCGTGGCCCGCCGCTACCCCCGCAGCGGCCTGCCCCTGCTCGACCTGATCCAGGAGGGGAACGCCGGCCTGGTGCGCGCCGTCGAGAAGTTCGACTACCGCAAGGGCTTCAAGTTCTCCACGTACGCCACGTGGTGGATCCGCCAGGCCATCACCCGCTCCATAGCCGACCAGTCCCGGACCATCCGCCTCCCCGTCCACCTGGTCGAGGAGCTGGGCCGCATCCGCCGCGTGCAGCGCGAGTTCAACCGCGAGCACGGCCGCGACCCGGAGCCCGCGGAGATCGCCGCCGAGCTCGGTTCGACCCCGGAGCGCGTGACCGACGTCCTGGACTGGGCCCGCGACCCCGTCTCGCTGAACATGTCGGTGGACGACGAGGGCGAGACCCAGTTCGGCGACCTGCTGGAGGACACCTCCGCCGTCTCGCCCGAGCAGTCCGTCCTGACCCTGCTGCGCAGCGAGGAGCTGGACGACCTGATCGGCCGCCTCGACCAGCGCACGGCGTCCATCATCAAGATGCGGTACGGCATCGAGGACGGACGCGAGCGCACGCTGACCGAGGTCGGCAAGGAGCACGGTCTGACCCGCGAGCGCATCCGCCAGATCGAGAAGCACGCCCTGCTGGAGCTGAAGAAGCTGGCGCGCAGCACCGGCTTCGACGCGGCCGCGTAACGCACGCGGCCGCGGGGGCGGCGCCGCCGAGGGGCGTGCGCCGGGTGGCGAAAGACCGCGCAAACATGGCCGCGGAACGCTGCTTCAACCCCCAGGGCCCAGGGAACAAGACCTCAGGGCAAGGGAGTTCGACTCCCACCACGGACCGCGTCCCGACGCACTCCCCCGGCGCCGGGACTTTCCCCGAGCCGGGCTTCGGCGCCCATCCCCCCTGGGTGCCGGGGCCCGGCTCCACCCATGTCCCCGTCCGAAGGGGGCATGCGCGAGCGGACAAAGGGCCACCCCGTACCTGAACCACGGGGTGACCCCTCGGATGGCAGATTGTGTCACATGGGCATAGCCTGCAGGACGTGAGCAGCCCCACCCCCGCACCGCCCCCGGCCACCGCCTCCCTCACGGAACGACGCAAGGCGGCGACCCGCGCCGACATCGCCCGCGCCGCGGCCGGCCTCTTCGTACGGCAGGGGCTGAAGGCGACCCGGGCCGAGGACATCGCGCAGGCCGCCGGTGTCGCGCCGCGCACCTTCTACCGCTATTTCGCCACGAAGGAAGAAGCGGTCGCCCCGCTCTACACGGACGGCGCCGAACGCTGGACCCGGGCCGTCCACGACGCCCCCGCCTCCCTGTCGGTGCCGGAGGCCCTGGAGCACGCGGTCCGGCACACGCTCACCCCCGGCGAGGGCGTCTCCGGCGCTTCCTGGGAATGGACCCGCACCCTGGTCCGCCTCGCCCTCCGCGACCCCGCTCTGCACCGGGTGTGGGCGGAGGTCTGCCACGCCACCGAGGCCCGGCTGGCCGAGGTGCTGGCGGCGCGCGGAGTGGGCGACAACGTTGCCCCCGGCCTGGCCTTCCCCGCGGCGGTGGCCGCGGCCGTGGTCCGCGTGGCGGTGGAGACCTGGGCCACCGGAGACGCCCCTGCCGACGGCCCGGAGGGCCCCAGGGCGCGCGCCCTGGCCAACCTGGAGGCGCTGAAGGACTTCCCGTGGGGCAGCCCTCAGCGCTAGCCGACGGCCGCCCGGCTCAGCCGGCCGCCCAACTCCTCGACGGACCGCACCAGTTCCTCCGGCGCCTCGACGGTGAACTCGCAGCCCACCATCGCCAGCCGCACCGCAGTCCACTCCGGGGCGCCCCCGCTCGTCCCCCGCACCCGGCACGTCCGTCCGTCCTCCAGCGGCTCCGGCACGCCCAGCCACCCCGGCAGCCGCGCGGCGACGAACTCCGCGGGCGCGGCGAACGTCACGGAGAACTCGTACGACTCCGCCCACCCCCACATGGACCGCCGCAGATACTCGGCGGCGCTGCCCGTGGGCAGCTCCCGCGGAGCGAACCGCGCCCCCGTCGCGAACGGCTCGCTCACCCGGTCCACCCGGAACGTCCGCCAGTCGCCGCGGTCGAGGTCGTACGCGACCAGGTACCACCGCCGCCCGGTCGACACCAGCCGGTACGGCTCGGTCAGGCGCCGTGACGCCGTGCCGTCCTTCGCCCGGTACGCGAAGCGCAGGCGCTCCCGCCCCGCCACGGTCGACGCCATCACGGTGAGCGTCTCGGGCGCGATGCTGGCCCCGTCCCCGCTCGCCAGTGGCGTGGTGGCGGCCTGCAGGGTGCTCACCCGGTGCCGCAGGCGGGCCGGCAGCACCTGCTCCAGTTTCGCCAGGGCCCGCACGGACGCCTCCTCGACGCCCTCGACGGCGTGCCCGGCACCGGCCCGCAGCCCCACCGCGATCGCCACGGCCTCCTCGTCGTCCAGCACGAGCGGCGGCATCGCCTTGCCCGCGACGAGCCGGTAGCCCCCGTCGGACCCCTTGGTCGCCTGCACGGGATAGCCCAGCTCCCGCAGCCGGTCGATGTCCCGCCGCACCGTGCGCCGGGACACCCCCAGCCGGCCGGCGAGTTCACCGCCGGGCCACTCGCGGGGCGTCTGGAGGAGGGAGAGGAGGGTCAGCAGCCGTGCCGGAGTGTCCGTCGTCATGGGTTCGAGCATGCCGCACGTCTAGGACACGATCTGACCTATTGGGCCCGTAGCTTCGTTGCATGACCTCAGGCGAGCGCAGCACAGCGACACCGCGACAGCGAACGACCCCGACGGACGGGCCGACGGCGAAGGACCGGCCCACGGCGACGGACGGGCCCACGGCGACGGACGGGCCCACGGCGATGGCCACGACGGCCGAGGGCGCCACCCCCGTGAGGCCCGGCCCGGCACCGGAGGCCGCGGCGGCCCCGGCCGACCGGCGCCGCTGGTTCGCGCTGGCCATCGTGATGACCGCGGCCTTCATGGACCTCGTGGACGTCACGATCGTCAACATCGCCATCCCGTCGATCCAGCGCGAGGCCGGGGCCACCTTCAGCCAGATCCAGTGGATCACCGCGGGCTACGCCCTCGCCTTCGCCGCGGGCCTGATCACGGGCGGCCGGCTCGGCGACATCCACGGCCGCAAGCGGCTGTTCCTCATCGGCATCGGCGGCTTCACGCTCGCCTCCGCGCTGTGCGGCTTCGCCGTGAACCCGGAGATGCTGGTCGCCTCCCGCATCCTCCAGGGCGGCATGGCCGCGCTGATGGTGCCGCAGGTCCTGTCGATCGTCCACGCCACCTTCCCCGCGCACGAACGAGGCAAGGTCTTCGGCCTGTTCGGCGCGATCGTCGGCCTCGGCGCGGTCAGCGGCCCGCTCCTCGGCGCCCTGCTGACGGAGGGCGACCTCTTCGGGCTGGCATGGCGCCCGATCTTCCTGATCAACCTGCCGGTCGGCATCGCCGGCCTGATCCTCGGCAGCCGTTTCATCACCGAGTCCAAGGCCCCGAGGGCCCTCAAGCTGGACCTGGTGGGCGTCGCCCTGGTCACCCTCGGCCTGCTGATGCTGCTCTACCCGCTGACCCGGGGCCGCGAGCTGGGCTGGCCGCTGTGGGGCTACCTGTCGATGGGCGGCTCGCTCGTCGTGCTGGGGGCGCTGGTGGCGTACGAGCGGCGCAAGGGCGCCCGTGACGGCTCCCCGCTGGTCGAACTCTCCCTGTTCAAGGTGAAGAGCTTCGCGGCCGGTATCGCCGTCCAGACGGTGTTCGGCGTCGCGCTCGGCATCTTCTTCCTGGTCTGGACGCTGTACATGCAGTTCGGGCTGGGCTGGAGCCCGCTGAAGGCCGGCCTCACCGGCATCCCGTTCTCGATCGCCGTCTCCACGGCGGCCGGCCTGTCCGTCCAGCAGCTCGTCCCGCGCTTCGGACGCACGGTCCTCCAGGCGGGCGCGCTGCTCATGGGCACGGGCATCCTGCTCTACATCTGGGAGGCCGGCCGCTACGGCCTCGCCATCACCCCCTGGCAGATGGCCCTGCCCCTGATCGTGATGGGCGCCGGCATGGGCCTGATCGTGGCCCCGCTGACGGACGCGATCCTCTCCGAGGTGCCGCGCGAGCACGCCGGTTCGGCGTCCGGCCTGATCAACACGGTCCAGCAGATGGGCAACGCCCTCGGCCTCGGCCTGGTCTCCGTCGTCTTCTACGGCGTCGTCGACGACCGCCTGACCGAGGCCACGACCCCCACCGCGGCGGGCACCGCCTTCGCGGACGGCTTCCAGCACGCGCTGGGCTGGGTGGCGGCGGTGATGGCGGTCATCTTCCTGCTGATGTGGGCCCTGCCGGGCCGGGCAGAGGGACCGGGGACGGACGACGAGGCGAGTGACCCCGCGGAGCGCGACCCGGGCGCGCACGCTGGGCGCGCGCGCTCCACGTCGGCTCAGGACGGACCCCGCGAGCAGGAGGAACGCCTCGTGCACGCGCTCTGACCCCCCGGATAGCTCCCCCCTGGTGGGCCCGCGCAGAGACGGAATGTAATCTGCGACACACCAACGTTCTGTGCGGGCCCGCGCAGGACACGCCAGCGTCCTGTGCGGGCCCGCAGAGGACGGACGAACGAGAAGCGGCAGGCGTCATGGCATCGAGAGAACAGGCTGCTCCGACGGAGGCGGCGGCGCCGGAGACCGCGCCGTGGCTCCCCACCCTCTCGGCACTCTCCCTGGGTGAGCTCGCCGCGCTCGACCCCGCGGTGCTGGACGCGCCCATCGAGCAGCTCAAGCGCCGCGTCAACAAACCCCTCTCCACCATCGCCGGAAGTTCGGGCAGCTAACCCTGGCGAATGGCCCCCGGATCGCCGGGGCGCGCCTAGCATGACCTGATGCGTCATCACCAGCTCTCCCCGCCTGTCTTCGAGGCCCTCGCCTCGACCGGCGAGGACGTGTCGGCCGTCGAGGCGTTGCTCGACGTCGAGTGCAGCCGCCGTCTCCTGATGCTGCGCACCATCCTGGACGCCTGTGCGTCGACGCCGATGGTGGGCGAGGCGTGGGAGCTGCTGGAGCGTGCCGAGGGCCTGGACCCGAAGGGGTTCCGGACGGCCCTGCTGGACCCCCAAGTGGGGGTGTGGGCGGCTGGGTTGATGCGCCGCCTGCCGCCGAAGGAGACCGAAGGGCGGGAGAGGGCCGGGGAGGAGCCGCCCGTGTGGGTGGAGGCGGGGTTCCTCGGGCAGTTCGCGGCCGTCGTGGCCTTCGAGGCCGGGGTGGACTTCGACATCCGGGTGCCGATGCGCCGGGGCCGGGTGTTCCTTCCCCGGCTCGGGCGTGCCCACCTCGGCTCCGACGAGCCGTGGGGCACCGCCGGGGTGTCGGCGCGGGGCGGGGTCCTGCGGGTCGCTGCCCACGGGGTGACCGTGACGGTCCCGGCGGACGCGGACACCGACGGCCCCGGCTGGGAAGGGCTGCGCCGGATCCGGGCCGAGCACGACGGTCAGGCGCTCACCGTCGTCCTGGACGACCTGGGCGACCACCGGGCCGTGCCGGGGCTGGCCACCACGGGTCGGCTGACGGGCACTCAGTTCACGGTCTGGCACGGATGGTTCACCGCGATGTGGCCACTGCTCGTGGACGACCACCCGGCCAGTGCGCGAGCGCTTGCCGCGGGGGTGCGGTCCGTGGTTCCCCTGCCCCGAGGTGAGCGTCTGCGGGCACGCGCCGCGTCCTCCAGCGACGCGTTCGGCTGTGTGCTGCTGTCGGCGCCGGACGAGGACGCCGAGGCGCTGCCCGCCCAGCTGGGCGTCGCGCTCATCCACGAGTTCCGGCACAGCCTGCTGAACGGGCTCATCTTCCTGACGCCGCTCTTCGAGGACTCCGGCGAGCTCTTCCACGCACCCTGGCGCGACGATCCAAGACCCATCGGTGGGCTCGTCCATGGCGCGTTCGCCTTCTCGGGAGTCACCCGCTTCTGGCACACACGCGGCACGGACGGCCTCGCCGGATTCGAGTTCGCGCTCTGGCGCCACGCCGTACGGGACGTCCTCGCGACCTTGCGGCACCGGCCCGCGCTCACCCCGCTGGGCGACGACCTCGTGACGGCCCTCACGGAGCAGACCGCCTCCTGGGAGACGGACAGGGCGGGGGAGACGGAGTCCCGGCTCGCCGACCTGGCGGCGGCCCACCACCACGCCGCGTGGCGGGCCCACCATGTGCGTCCGCCGGCCGCGGACGTCGACGACCTCATGCGCCTGTGGGAGGCCCGGCGCCCCAGGGACGAGCAGACCCGAGCCGAACGGCCGGACGACGCGGTGCACACGGACCCCGACGCCTGCCGGCTGGACGTGCTGGCCCTGCTGGCGCGGCTGAGCCTCATCGATCCGGACTCCTTCACACGGCTGCGCGCCCAGGACGACCCGGGAGCCGAGGTGGCCGGAGCCGGCCCCGGCGACCTGGCGCTGGTGGCCGGTGACACACGGCACGCGGTGAAGCTGTACGCCGACGAACTCGCCCGGCCCGGCGCACGTCCGGCGGCCTGGGCCGGACTAGGACTGGCTCTCGTCGACAGCGGACAGAAGGCCGCGGGCACGGCGCTCGTCGAGCAGCCCGAACTCGCTCGTGCCCTCAGCGGCGCCCTGAGCGTGCCCCCGGACCCGGTGGCCCTGGCCCAGTGGCTCGGCGGCGCCTGAGGTCCGGCGCCGCCCACCCCCTCCTACAGCGGCATGGGGTCTATGTCGCAGTCCGCCCGGTGCTCCCAGTCCGCCGCGCGCTCCACCGCCGGATGCGCGGTGCCCAGCTTGCGGGCGAGGCGTTCACGGGTGTCCGCGTGCAGGGCGTCCGCCTCGTCGGTGCGCCCCAGGGCGCGCAGGTCCATGCCGAGGTTGGCGGCGCAGGCGAGGGTGGACGGATGGTCCTCGTCGAAGGTGTCCCGTGAGCGGCGCAGCGTCTCCTCGTCCAACGCGAGCGCCGTGGGGGCGTCCCCCAGCGCGTAGTGGTCGCTGGCCAGGTTCGTACGGCACACCAGGGTCGAAGGATGGTTCTCGCCGAGTGCGGCCGTGAACTCCTCCAGGACGACGCCGTTGATGTACTGCGAGGCGGCCGGGTTCCCCAGGAGCCGGTAGGTGATGGCCAGGTTCAGCGCGGCCGACAGGGCGTGCGGATGGTGCCGCCCGTAGGTCTTCTCGTACTGCTCGCAGATCTGGGTCCCGATCAGCAGCGACTGCGCCAGGTCTCCGCTGTGCCGCAGGTGCACCGTCAGTTCGAGGGTGGCCGCCATCGTCTCGGGGTTCTGGTCGCCGTATTTCTCGCGCAGTGCCGTGCGGACCCGTTCGGCGGTCGTCAGCGCCTCCTCGTGCTCACCCGCCTTGCGCAGGGCCACGGCCAGGTGCCGGAAGCACGACAGGCTGAGCGGGTTGTCCGGGCCCAGCAGGGCGGCCGAGCGCTCCACGATCTCCCGGTGGTACGTCAACGCGGTGGCGTACTCGCCCAGTTCACGGTTGTCCAGGATGAACCCGAGCCATGTGCGCAGCGTGTCCACGTGGTCCTGGCCGTACATGTTGATGTAGCTGTTCCAGGTCATCTCGTCGATGTCCCGGGCCCGGGCGAAGTCGCCGGCGAGGCGGAGGCTGACACCCAGGTTGTGCGCCGCGCGCAGCGTCTCCGGGTCGTCCGGTCCGAGCATGCGCAGATACTGCCGGTGCACGGACTCCGTCAGCGTCAGGGACTCGGTGAAGTCACCGCGCACCCGGTGGTCGATGGCGACGTTGCCGAGCGCGTCGATGGTGTCCTGGGCGTCCGGGCCCATGGTGCGCCGGTAGGCGTCCAGGACGGAGGAGTTCAGGTCGGCGGCCTCCTGGTAGGCCCCCATCGTGAAGAGCAGGAAGCCCAGCCAGCGCGCGACGAGCAGGGTCTGCGGATGGTCGTGTCCCAGGGTCTCGGACCACATCTCGTACGCGGTGCGGGCGAGGTCCCGGCCCGAGGTGTAGTCGCCCCAGCGCAGCAGGTAGATCACCTCGTTCACGACGAGGTTGCGCACCCAGTTCTCCTGCGACCGCACCGCCTCCGACACCACCACGTGCGGATAGAGCGAGCCGTACCGGTCCCAGCGGTTGATGTCGTTCGGGTCGTTCGGGTCGTTCGCGGCGAGCAGCAGATGGGCGCCGCGCCGCATCGTGCTGCGGTCCTCCTCGGTCATCCGGTACAGCAGCGCGGCCTGCACCAGCCGGTGCATCTGGAGGGAGTTGTTGCGGTGGTTGAAGCGGGCCAGCGAGTAGCGGCCGATCTCACGGATGACCTGGCCGAGCCGGATGGGGTCCTCCAGCGCCGCGTCCAGTTCGGGGGCTATGGAGCCGCGGGGCATACGGGCGAACAGGGCCCGCGCGATCGGCTCCGGCGCGTAGAACGAGCAGACCTGCAGCAGCTGGTAGGCGGCCGGGTTCTTGGTCTCCAGCTGGTCCAGCGAGATGTTCCAGGCGGCGATCACCGGGTGCTGGTTGTCCAGGGGGGCCGTCCCGCGCAGCAGATCGACGCGTTTCTCGTCGAGCAGGCGCAGGTATTCGTCGACGAGCATGCCGGTCTCGGCGTGCCAGGCCGCCGCCTGCTCGATGGCCAGGGGCAGGTCGCCGAGCGCCTCGGCGAGCCGGTCGGCGTCCTCGTCGCTGATCTCCGGTCCGCGCAGCCGCAGCAGCTGCTTGCTCTCCTCACGCAGGAAGACGTCGACCTCCAACGGCCTCGCTATGGAGGCCCACTGGGGGTTGCGGGAGGTGATGAGGATGTTGCCGGGCCCGCCGGCCGGGAAGAACTGCTGGACCGCCTCCGGGCTCTCGGCGTTGTCGAACACGAGCAGCCAGTTCGAGTAGGGCTTGCCGATACGCAGCGCCTCCAGGACGGCCGCGACGGTGGAGGACGCGTCGCTGCCCGGGGTCAGCCCGAGGCGCGGGGCCAGTTCGACGAGGGAAAGGGAGATCTGCGCGCTGCGCTCGGCCGAGATCCACCACACGACGTCGTACTCGGTCATCTTGCGGTACAGGTATTCCACGGCCAGCAGACTCTTGCCGACTCCGCCCATGCCGTGCAGGGCGTGTGGCAGGACCGCGGTGGCCTTCTCGACCAGCAGCCGCCGGTGCAACTGATCGAGGAGCTCCTCACGGCCGGTGAAGTTCGGGTTCCTCGGCGGGATGTTTCCCCAGACCGTGGGCGTGTTCCTGGTGCGCTCGGTTCCCACGGTGCCTGCCGGGGCCTGCTGCGGCATCGCCGGCCTCCTGTTCCCCTGATGCGTCGGACGGTCGGCGTCGCCCGGGGGGCGGGCGACGGCGTGGCTGGGTGTGCGGGGTGCGGTGGTGCCCTCGGATGGTGCGCCGTGCTGATCGAGGTGGGCGGCGAGAACGGCGTCCACCTGTCGTGCCGGTTCCAGGAAAGGGCCGGACAGGGCGTGGAGCACAGCGCTCTCCGCCCTCAGCCACGGCCCGGACTCCTCGTTCACCTCGGGAAGTCGGGACACGACGGCCCCACTCAGCAGCCGGGGCAGTCGCCACAAGTGTTCCCCGTCGTCACCCCGCCGATCCCCCACCAGCTCGACCACTCGTACGAGATCGGTGCGGCGTCCGGCCGCGAGCAGCTCCTCGCGCACCCCGGGCTCGAACTCGTGGCAGCGGCCGCCGAGCGCGGGCCGGACCAGCCCGTGGGCGAGGAGCTGGGCGAAGTCGGCCAGTGAACCGCCGGGAGGCAACCGGGCGAGCACCTGCCGGACGACCGGCGGCTCCAGCGGGACGGCGGCGAGCAGTGTGGCCATGGTGAAGACGTCGCGGGTGACGGCGGAGCGGAAGTGGGCCACCCGACCACCCGGTTCGAGGGGCGGCCCCACATCGCCGTCGCGCTCCGGCAGGCCGCCGCGTGGGAACATCACCGTCAGCGGCACCCAGTCCGGTGGGCCGGCACGCAGCAGCGCCGACCACGCGTTCAGCCAGCGGGGGGACAGTTCCAGCACCGGGACAGGGACGTCCGGGCCGTGGCGCGGAGGCCGGCCGTCCACGTCGGGGCCGAGCCCGCGTGCCCGCCAGCGCAGCAGATGGTTGGGTGCGCCGGGACCCGGGGAACGCAGCATCACCTGCCAGCCGCGCAGCGCCGTCGCCGGCCACACCGCGTGCGGCAGAAGGTGGATCAGGGCGACCGGTCCGGCCTGCCCCCAGCGGCGCAGCAACGGCTCCACGGCATGGCTGCGCCAGCGCGGTCCGGAACCGTCGGTGAGCAGCAGGGTCAGTCGGCCGCCGGCGACCTGCCGGGGCAGTCCGGCCGGGTCCGTGCTGCGGTCGTAGGGCAGCCGGTGGGTCGTGATGCGGCCATGGGCGCCGGTGCGGTGCAGTGTGCGGACGAAAGCGCGCGCGGTCTCCTCCCAGACATCCATGGTGGGGCCGCGGTCGACGATCACGGCCACGTCCCAGGGCCGCCCCCGGCCGCGGTCGTCCGCCGCCCCGGCCCGGCCGAGCGCCCGTCCCGCACGCCGCAGGGCATCGGGCAGCCCGGGCGGCAGCTCGGACCAGAAGCCGGTGGTCACGGCTCCTCCGGGGCCGTCCACGACCACAGGGCGTCGACAGCCGGCTGCCATCCCCGTTCGTCGGCGACGCTGCTCAGGACACCGCTCGCCGCCAGGTGCAGGGCGTCCAGCAGCCGCTCGACGACGGGTCCTTCGGCGCGGGCGGCCCGTTCCAGGAGGGCGTCCACGACGTCCGGTGCCGGAGTTCCGGGGTGGCCCGGCGGATAGTGGCGCGCGGCGATGGCTCGCAGGGTCTGTCCGTCCGGGCGGTGCGTCCGCAGCGGGACACAGTGCCGGAGGAGATCGAAGGGCATGTCCCGCTCACCGGTGCTGGTGATCACCACCACGGGGAAGGCGTGGCAGCGCACCACGCCGCCGGGCAGCGTCACCACGGCGTCCGGGTCGTCGTCCGTGGCCATCCGGCCGCTGCCGCCGGGCAGGCTGAACCCCCCGGCGGCCAGCACCGTGCACAGGTCCTCCGGCAGGGAGATCTCGGCACGGTCCAGCCGGTCGATCAGCAGGACCCGGGGTCTGCGGTACGGCAGGAGCGCGGTGCCCAGCGGACCCAGCCGCCCCTCGTGGGCGTACAGCCCCTCCCGCAGCGTGCTGAGGCTGGTGATACGCCAGTGCAGGACACGGCCCAGCGCCAGCTCGCGGCTGATGCGATGGGCCAACGACGCCTTGCCGCTGCCGGGTTCACCGGTGACCAGCAGGGGACGGCTCAGACACAGCGCCGCGTTGACCCGGTCCGCCTCGTCCGGTGCCAACGGCATCGGGGCGTCGCCCTCGCCGAGCAGCAGGGCGGCGTTCGGGTCGTCGGGGGGCGCCGGCAGCAACGGGCCGCCGCCGAAGCTGCGCCGTCCGGGCGGATCGGGCCAGGGCGCGCTGACGGGGCCGGGCCGGCCGGTGCCCCGGTAGACACCCCAGGGGGCCGGCTCGTGCGAGGGCTTATTGGTCGGCGGCATGAGAGGTGTTCCTCCGGCTGACGCTGATCGGCGACGGATACGGGCGGACACGAGAGGTACGGGAAGACGACTGCGGCCGGGCCGGGCCGGGCCGGTCACGGTCCCCGTCTCATGGCCACCGTCCGTCCGGTACGACGGGCTTGCGGTCCGGGTCGTCCCACAGCACGGTCAGATGACGGCCCAGGTGATGCCCCTCCCGGCCGTCGCCGTCGTGGATGGCGGCCTGGCGCCGGTAGGCGGCGACCTTCGCCGGGAAACGCTGCCAGCCCTCGGCGAGCAGAGCCCGTACGGCGTCCAGGAACTCCTGGGTGGAGCGGTCCGTGCGGTGCCAGATCACCACGGGCAGCCCGCTGCGCAGGGCTGCTTCCAGCTCGCGTCGGCCATGACCCGCACCGGGCAGCGGCGGCTCGCTCAGGACCGTGGCCACGACCTGCTGGTTGTCGCCGAGGCGGGCTTCCAGACCGCGCAGGTGGCCGCCGTCGCCGGCCACGGCAGGGACGTAGAGCGACTGCGCGGGCGGCTCGCCCAGCGAGAGCTGCAGCCAGCGGTGACGCCAGAACCGGTGCCAGGCACTGTTCTGCAGGCGGTCCAGGCTGCGGATCACCACGGGATAGTCCACGGCCAGTGGCACGTGTATGGCCTCCGTGGTGTCCCGCGGCCACCAGTCGACCGGCAGGTTGAGCAGCTCGAAGGGGAGCACGAACTCCAGCCACAGATCGGCGGGCCGGTCACCGGCCGCGCTCTCGACCGAGCGGACGATTCCGCTCACGGCGTCCTCCAGACCCTCCTTGGGCACCTGCGGCAACGCGTCGCCCTGCTCCCAGTGCGGGCCGCGCGCCAGGGACATGAAGGAGTGGGACACCGTGTAGAACGCGCTGTCCAGCGGGTCCGGGGTGATGTGGATGGCCAGGAACTCCTGGTGCGGCCGCACCGGGGCGGTGGGCGACCGGAACCGGTGCGCGCGCTCCAGATCGAGCAACCCCGCCAGCCCGTACCTCAGCGCCCACTGCCGGTTGCGGGCGAGGACCTCGCCCGCGAGCGTGGTGTTCATCGAGTCGGTGCTGCGGTCGAGGTACAGCATCCAGGGCGGCAGCCCGTCCCGCGGCGCGCCCTGTCCGGCCATGTGCAGGAAGTCGTGCCACGGGTTCTCCGCATGGGCCGGCGGTCTGGCGACCCGGTTGTCGGTGGCCGCGCGGACCAGAGCGGTCCGCATCTCGTGCGACATGCTCAGGGCGCCGAGGGTGCCGGTGAGGAAATCCCACGAGTCGGTGATCTCGGGCAGACCGACGAGCGAGTCGACGGCCGTCCACTCGTCGGCGAGCCGTTGGACCGAAGCGGCCTGCGGACAGCCGGGCTCCAGCATCGGCAGCTTGCGGGCGAGGGCCGACAGCCCGCCCGGGCACCGGGTACAGAAGCGGAACAGCTCCAGCAACTGCATCGCCGCCGTGGCCTGTTCGCGGAGATCGATCCGGCAGCCGAGGGCCTCCCCGACCAGATCGGTCAGCAGGGCGCGCGCATACCGGTCCTGCAGGGCGCCCACCGCCAGCAGCGCGTTGTGCCCCTCCTCGTTGATCCGTTCGCATATACGCAACGCGGAACGGCCGCGGCCCTCGCCGCCCTCCCATGTCAACGCCGCCCCACTCAGCCGGGGAACCGGGGTGGCAGAGCGGGCTTGGCACGGCCGGAGCGGGCGGCACCGACCCCCGTGAGCAGGCGCTCCCGTGCCTGCTCCGCCGGCAGGCCCACCAGGTCGATGTGGACGACCGAGGCCAGCAGGCCCTCGGGTGTGCACGGCGCCACCATCACCGGGACGAGTCTGCGGACCAGACCGGTGGGATCCGCAGCCTGGACCGCCTGCCACTCCTGGCGGCCGTAGACCGAGTGGAGGTAGTCGGGGGACAGCACCGCGATCGTGCGCGCGCACTGCGTCACTCCCCTCTCCATGCCGACCGGCCACTGGGTGCCCGGTACGAAGTCCCACTCCTGCACGAGGACGCCGTGCCCCGCGTCCTCCAACTCCCAGGCGATCCATGCGGCCCAGGCCCGGTCCACGGCGGTGTAGGAGACGAAGAAGTCCAGGGCGCAGTCCCCGGCCGCGGGGTCCGGTGAGGCCGTCGGCGTGCTCGCGGCCGCCTGCGGTCGCGGGACCGGTGCCGGGCTGTGCGCCGTGGGCCGGGGGAGCGGGCGTGGGCCGGCGGCCGCGGTGACCCGCCCGCGGACCAGTGCGCTGACCGTGTCGGAGGTGCGGCTGTGTCCTTCCAGCAGTGACACGACGTGCGCGAGCGCGGGCAACCCGCCCTCGACGGCCTCGCACGCGCGGACCAGCTCCAGGAACTGCAGCTGACGGGTGGGGTGTTCGCGCAGGTGAAGCCGACGGCCCAGCTCCTCGCCGATCAGCTCCTCCAGCAGCGCACGGCCCGAGCGGTCCTGCAGGGTGAGCGAGTCGAGCAGGGCTTCCACGAGTTCCCGCTGCCAGTCGTGGTCCGGCCCCGTGCGGTGGCGCGAGTCGTTCGTGTCCACAACACCCCCCGAAAGCTGTGTCCCACGTCCAGGATACGGACGCACTGACGCCGGGTCAGCGCTTCGTCACGTTCTTGCCGCGCGAGACGCCAACCTCCCGTCGAGGTCCGTTCATGCCCACATGAAGCCTGAATGTGTTTACTTCTCGACCACCCAGGCTTATGGTCATGCCAAAACCACAAGGTCGGGCACGCGGCAAAGGAGAACGGGCATGTACGCACCGGAGCGGCAGCAGGCGATCCTCCGGCTGGCCCGCGACGGCGGCCGGGTGGACGTGCTGTCGCTGGCGGAGGAGTTCCAGGTCACCGCCGAGACCATCCGGCGGGACCTCAAGGCGCTCGACCGGGCCGGACTCGTCCGGCGTGTGCACGGCGGCGCCATCCCCGCCGGGCGCCTCGACTTCGAACCGGACCTCACCGAGCGGGAGTCCACGGCGGCCGACGAGAAGGACAGGATCGCGAAAGCGGCCCTCGCCGAACTCCCCACCGACGGCACCGTCATCCTCGACGCCGGCACCACCGTGGCCCGCCTCGCCGCCGCCCTGCCGCTCGAGTCGTCCCTGACCGTCGTCACCCACAGCCTGCCCATCGCCGCCCGCCTCGCCGACCACCCCGGCATCCAGCTCCACCTCGTCGGCGGCCGCGTACGGCACCGCACCCGCGCCGCCGTCGACGCCTGGGCCCTGCGCGCCTACGCCGAGATCCGCGCCGACGTGCTGTTCGTCGCCGCCAACGGCTTCTCCGCCGAGCACGGGCTGACCACCCCCGACCTCGCCGAGGCCGCCGTGAAGCGCGCCGCCGTCGCCGCCGCCCGCCGTGTCGTCCTGCTCGCCGACTCCGGCAAGCACGGCCAGGAGCACTTCGCCCGCTTCGGCGACCTCGGCGACGTGGACCTGCTGATCACCGACACCGGCCTCGCATCCGGGACCGCCACGGCCATCGAGCACGGCGGCACGGAAGTGCAGCGTGTCTGAGACGTCCCCCCCACCCGGGCCTGGAAACGAGCGCATGATCCTCACCGTCACCCCCAACCCGTCCCTCGACCGCACCTACGAGGTGCCCGCCCTCGACCGCGGCGAGGTCATCCGCGCCACCGGCGAACGCGTGGACCCCGGCGGCAAGGGCGTCAACGTCTCCCGGGCCGTCGCCGCCGCCGGCCGGCGCACGGTCGCCGTCCTGCCCCTCGGCGGAGCGCCCGGCGCCCTCGTCGCCGATCTCCTCCAGGCGCAGGGCATCGACGTCGCCCCCGTCCCCGTCGCCGGCGCCACCCGCTCCAACATCGCCCTCGCCGAGACGGACGGCGTCCTCACGAAGATCAACGCCCCCGGCCCCGAACTGACCCCCGCCGAACGCGAGGCCCTCCTCGACGCCGTCCGCACCCAGGCCCGCGCCGCCGACTGGATCGCCTGCTGCGGCAGCCTCCCCCGTGGACTCGCCGCCACCTGGTACGCCGACGTCGTCACCCGGGCGCACGCAGACGGCACCCGGATCGCCCTGGACACGTCCGGACCGGCCCTCCTCGAAGCCGTACGGGCCCGGCCCGACGTCGTCAAACCCAACGCCGAGGAACTCGCCCAGGCCGTCGGCCGCCCCCTCACCACCCTCGGCGACGCGCTGAAGGCCGCCGGGCGGCTGCGCGAACTGGGCGCCCGCGCCGTCCTCGCCAGCCTGGGCGCCGACGGGCAACTGCTGGTCGACGGCACCGGCGCCTGGTTCGGCACCGCGCCCGTCGACGCCGTGCGCAGCAACGTCGGTGCCGGGGACGCCTCCCTCGCCGGGTTCCTCATCGCGGGCGGCCAGGGCCCCGGCGCCCTCGCCTCCGCCGTCGCCCACGGCGCCGCGGCCGTACGGCTGCCCGGAAGCGTCATGCCCACGCCCGCCGACCTCGATCCGCCGGCCGTCACCGTCACGGCCGACATCCCCGCGGACCGGGCCCTCACGGAGCCCACGTCATGAACGGCACGGACGCACCGGGCGCCTCTCCACACCTCCCCGTCCCCCTCCCCGTCCCCGCCCCCACCCCCGCC
>NZ_LLZN01000067.1 GCF_001509795.1 Streptomyces sp. NRRL WC-3605
CTTCCGACCGCGGCCAAGGGGCCCCGCCCGCGCCTTTTCTCCCCCCCCCCCCGCCCCATCCGGCAGTCCCCCGCCCGCCGCCCGCCCCCCCCCCCCCCGCCCCTAGCTAGGACACGCCGTAGCCAGCAGAAAATGCCGATGGTACAAATAGCGACATGTCGGACCGATTCGACCGGTGGACGCGGGGGCGGTGGCGCTCGCTGGTCGGCAGGAGCCCTCGAAGTGTCGCCGGTCAGGTGTTCGTGCTGCAGGTGGCGCTCGTCCTGCTGCTCGTGGTCTGCGCCGTCGTCGCCCTGATCCTCCAGTCGAGCCGCGACACCCAGACCGAGGCCAAGCGCCGTTCGGTCGCCGTCGCGCAGACCTTCGCGCACGCGCCCGGCGTCCTCGCGGCCCTGCGGTCGGAGAGCCCCTCCGAGGTGCTCCAGCCGCTCACCGAGGCCGGGCGCGGCGCCGCGGGCGTCGACTTCATCGTCGTCATGGACACCAACGGCATCCGCTACACCCACCCCCTGCCCGACCGCATCGGCAAGCGGTTCGTCGGCACGATCGAGCCCTCCCTCGCGGGCCAGGTGTACACGGAGAGCGTGCAGGGGCCCCTCGGCAAGGAGGTCCAGGCGACCGTCCCGATCGAGGACACGGACGGCAAGGTCATCGCCCTGGTCTCAGCCGGACTGAAGGTCAAGAGCGTGACCGGCGAGGCGTACCGCCAGCTCCCGATCATCCTGGGCGCCGGCGCCGGGGCGCTCGCCGTGACGGCGGGCGGCACCGCCCTGGTGAGCCGGCGGCTGCGGCGCCAGACCCACGCCCTGGCCGCGGACGAGATGAACCGCATCTACGAGCACCACGACGCGGTCCTGCACTCGGTGCGGGAGGGCGTGCTGATCATCGACGACGGCCGGCTGCTGCTCGCCAACGACGAGGCCAGGCGCCTGCTGGAGCTGTCCCCGGACGCCGAGGGCCGGTATGTGGACGAGCTGTCCGGGCTCGACCCGGAGACGGTCGAGCTGCTCGTCTCCGGCCGCGAGGCCACCGACGAGGTGCACTTCGCGGGCGACCGCCTGCTGGCGATCAACCAGCGGCACACCGACCGGGCCGGCCCCCGCGGCACCGTGGTCACCCTCCGCGACACCACCGAACTGCAGGCGGTCTCCGGCCGGGCGGAGGTCGCCCGGGAACGCCTCAAGCTGCTGTACGACGCGGGCCTCGGCGTCGGCACGACCCTGGACGTGGTCGGCACCGCCGGGGAACTGGCCCGGATCGCCGTCCCCCGCTTCGCCGACTACGTCACCGTCGACCTCGCCGACGGCGTGGTGCAGGGGGAGGAGCCGACGCTCACGGCGACGGACATGCGGCGGGTCGCCGCGCACGGCATCCGCGACGACCACCCCCTCTACGAGGTGGACCGGCTCATCGACTTCCTGCCCACCACCCCGCAGGCCCGCGGCTACGGCACCGGCCGTTCCGTCCTGGTCGCCGACCTCGCGAACGCCGCCGACTGGCAGGCGCAGGACCCGGAGCGCACCCGGGAGATCCTGGACTACGGCATCCACTCGCTCGTCGCCGCGCCGATCCGGGCCCGTGGCGCCGTCCTGGGCCTGGTCAACTTCTACCGCGGCAAGGAGCACGAGGCGTTCGACGCGGAGGAGCTGTCCCTGGCCGAGGAACTGGTCGCACGGGCCGCGGTCAGCATCGACAACGCCCGCCGCTTCACCCGCGAGCACACGATGGCGGTCACCCTCCAGCGCAGTCTGCTGCCGAGGGAGCTGCCCGAGCAGAGCGCGCTGGACGTCGGCTCCCGCTACATACCGGCGCAGTCGGGGGTGAGCGGCGACTGGTTCGACGTGATCCCGCTGCCGGGCAGCCGGGTCGCGATGGTCGTCGGCGACGTCGTCGGGCACGGCCTGCACGCCGCCGCCACCATGGGCCGGCTGCGCACCGCCGTGCACAACTTCTCGACGCTCGACCTGCCCCCCGACGAACTGCTCAGCCACCTCGACGACCTCGTCGGCCGGATCGACCAGGACGAGGCCTGCGCCGACCGCGCCGCCGTCGTCGGCGCCACCTGCCTGTACGCGATCTACGACCCCGTCACGCGCCGCTGCGCCATGGCGCGGGCCGGCCACCCGGCGCCCGCCCTGGTCGCCCCCGACGGCGAGGTCACCTACCCCGACCTGCCGGGCGGGCCGCCGCTCGGGCTCGGCGGGATGCCGTTCCGCACGGCGGAGTTCGACCTGTCCGACGGCACCCAGCTCGTGCTGTACACCGACGGCCTCATCGAGGACCGCACCCGCGATCTCGACGTCGGCCAGGAACTGCTGCGCCAGGCACTCACCGGCCACCCCGAGCGCTCACCGGAGGACAGCTGCCGCGCGGTGGTGGACGCGCTGCTGCCGGCCGGCCCGACGGACGACGTGGCCCTGCTGATCGCCCGGACCAAGGCGCTGCCGGCCGGCCACGTGGCCACCTGGGACGTGCCGCCCGACCCGTCCGCCGTGGCGGGGGTGCGCGAGACCGTCTCCGCCCAGCTGGCGGAGTGGGGTCTGTCCGAGCTGGACTTCGTCACGGAACTGGTCCTGAGCGAGCTCGTCACCAACGCCATCCGCTACGGCTGCGAGCCCATCCAGGTACGGCTGATCCGCGACCGGGTCCTGACCTGCGAGGTCTCCGACTCCAGCAGCACCTCACCGCATCTGCGGTACGCCGCGACGACCGACGAGGGCGGCCGCGGCCTCTTCCTGGTCGCCCAGACGACCGAGCGCTGGGGCACCCGGTACACCTCGCAGGGCAAGGTCATCTGGGCCGAGCAGGCGTTGCCGGGCGCCGTGGACACGGCACCCTGAGCGCGGTCCGCCCCTCACCTCACCCGCACTGGCACGGGTTGCCGGACTGGCACCCGCATCCGCAGCCCGAGCCGCAGCCGCATGCCCCGAACAGGGGAAGGCTCCGGACGTCGGCGGGCTGTTCGCTCGGGCGTTCCCTCGTGGGGTCGGTCGTCGTGTCGGGCGTGCTGGGGGATTCGGCCATGGTCGGTCCCTCCTGGAAGGCTGGTGCCTGTGCCCATTGGATGCCCGCCCCGCTGGGCGCATCAACGGCGCACGGAGGCTCGCACGCGCCCGGACCGGACCCCGCGAGCCCCGCTCGGACCCGCGCACGAGCCCGCCCGCCCCACGCCCCGCCCGCCCTGCACATCGCCCGCCCTACACCCCGTCCGCCCTACACCCCGTCCGCTCCGGGGGCCGGGGTGATCTCGGGCTGTACGTCGGCCTGGAGCTCGTCGGCGTGCTCACCGGTGACCAGGTAGACGACCCGCTTCGCGACCGCCACCGCGTGGTCGGCGTACCGCTCGTAGTAGCGGCCGAGCAGCGTCACGTCGACGGCCGTCTCGATGCCGTGCTTCCAGCGCTCGTCCATCAGGTGCTGGAAGAGCGTGCGGTGCAGCAGATCCATCTCGTCGTCGTCCTGCTCCAGCTGCAGCGCGAGGTCGACGTCCTTGGTGACGATCACCTCGGCGGCCTTCGCCATCAGGCGCTGGGCCAGCTGCCCCATCTCCAGGATGGTGGCGTGCAGGTCCTGCGGGATCGCCCGCTCCGGATAGCGCAGCCGCGTGAGCTTGGCCACGTGCTGGGCCAGGTCGCCGGACCGCTCCAGGTCCGCCGACATGCGCAGGGAGGTCACCACGATCCGCAGGTCCGTCGCCACCGGCTGCTGCCGGGCGAGCAGGGCGATGGCCCGCGCCTCCAGGTCGTGCTGGAGGTCGTCGACCTTCTGGTCCGCCTCGATGACGCTCTCGGCCAGCTTCAGGTCGGAGTCGAGGATGGCCGTCGTGGCGCGCCCGATCGCCGACCCGACCAGCCGGGCCATCTCGACCAGTCCGTCGCCGATCGAGTCCAGTTCCTCGTGGTACGCGTCCCGCATCAGGGTCCCTCTCTCACATCTGCCTCAGGGGTGGGTCCGGCAGCCCGTCGTCCCACCGGGAATTCCGCATGGCCGGGTGTCGGACGCTCCTACGGTCATGCCTTATGACAGTAGGTCCGTAGGACCAGTAGGACCGTCGACAGTCGTACGGTCGGAAGAAAGACGGCCCGACAGAACGACAGAACGACGGTCCGACGACACGACAGTCCGACAGTCCGGCGGCACTACGGTCCGACGATCGGGTAACCATCAGTGCGATCGTCGTCCCGAACCGCCGACGCCTCCCGCGGAGCCGCCGTACCGCCCCCGACGGTCCCACGATGCGAGTGCCACGCGTCCGTTTCCGCCACCCCCGGTGAACCGGCCCCGTCTCCCAGGTGAACTCTGGGCGACGAGTGTCGGAGGTCGCACTCCGGACGCTGTGGGCATGACCTGGGCCATGCCTAACCTGGACGCATGGACGTGAACGCGGCGGTCGCCGCAGCGGCTGCGATCGCCGGGGTGCTCACCGGTGTCATCGCCATGCTGGCGTTCCGCTGGAGCGAACGCGACCTGAAACGCCCCACCCGCACCTCCCTGCACACCGACCCGGTCCTGCCGCCCGGCGTGGACACGGTCCTGTCGGTGCTGCGCTCCTCCGCCGTCGTCCTCGACGAGGGGGACGCCGTGGTCAAGGCCAGCTCGGCGGCGTACGCCCTCGGCCTGGTCCGCGGCGGCCGGCTGTCGGTCGAGCCCATGCTGCAGATGGCCCGCGACACCCGGCGCGACGGCGAGATACGGCAGGTCGAGCTGGACCTGCCGCGGCGCGGCACCGGGCGCGGCGAGGCCCTCGCCGTGTCCGCGCGGGTCGCGCCCCTCGGCTCCCGGCTGGTCCTCCTGCTGGTCGAGGACCTCACCGAGGCCCGGCGCATCGAAGCGGTCCGCCGGGACTTCGTCGCCAACGTGAGCCATGAGCTGAAGACGCCGGTCGGCGCGCTCTCGCTGCTGTCCGAGGCCGTCATGGACGCCGCCGACGACCCGGAGGCCGTCGAGCGCTTCGCCGGGCGCATGCAGATCGAGGCGACCCGGCTCACCAACCTGGTGCAGGAGCTCATCGACCTCTCCCGGGTGCAGAACGACGACCCGCTGGAGGACGCCGAGCCGGTCCGGGTGGAGGAGCTCGTCGCCGAGGCCATGGACCGCTGCCGGCACGCGGCGGGGACCAAGCAGATCACCATGGCCTCCGGAGGGACCGCCGACCTCAGGATCTGGGGCAACCGCGGCCAGCTCGCCGCCGCGCTCGGCAACCTCGTGGAGAACGCCGTCAACTACTCGCCAGCCCGCACCCGAGTCGGCATCGCCGCACGCCGGATCACCGCGCCGGGCGGCGACCACATCGAGATCGCCGTGACCGACCAGGGCATCGGCATCTCGGACAAGGACAAGGAGCGCGTCTTCGAGCGCTTCTACCGCGTCGACCCGGCCCGCTCCCGTGCCACCGGCGGCACCGGGCTGGGTCTGGCGATCGTCAAGCACGTGGCCGCCTCGCACGGCGGGGAGGTCACGGTGTGGAGCTCCGAAGGACAGGGCTCCACCTTCACCCTGCGGCTGCCGGAGGCGGGCGCGTCCCGCGACCGCGCCCAGCAGCAGCCCGGTCCCGACGACGAGGCCGGGCCCGCAGTCCCCACGCATTCCCGCACCACCCCCGAGTCAGCCGCGTACGAAACGCTTTCCGCCCCGGAGGTCCATCCGTGACCCGAGTGCTCGTCGTCGAGGACGAGGAGTCCTTCTCCGACGCCCTGTCGTACATGCTCCGCAAGGAGGGCTTCGAGGTCGCGGTCGCGACCACCGGGCCCGACGGACTCGACGAGTTCGAGCGCAACGGCGCCGACCTCGTCCTCCTCGACCTGATGCTGCCGGGCCTGCCCGGTACGGAGGTCTGCCGCCAGCTGCGCGGCCGCTCCAACGTCCCGGTGATCATGGTCACCGCCAAGGACAGCGAGATCGACAAGGTCGTCGGCCTGGAGATAGGCGCCGACGACTACGTCACCAAGCCGTTCTCCTCGCGCGAGCTGGTCGCCCGTATCCGGGCCGTGCTGCGCCGCCGCGGCGAGCCCGAGGAGGTGACCCCGGCCGCCCTGGAGGCGGGCCCCGTCCGGATGGACGTCGACCGGCACGTGGTCACGGTCTCCGGTGCCAAGATCGACCTCCCGCTGAAGGAGTTCGACCTGCTGGAGATGCTCCTGCGCAACGCCGGCCGGGTCCTCACCCGGATGCAGCTCATCGACCGGGTCTGGGGCGCCGACTACGTCGGGGACACCAAGACCCTGGACGTCCACGTCAAGCGCCTGCGCGCCAAGATCGAGCCGGACCCGGGCGCCCCCCGGTACCTGGTGACCGTGCGCGGCCTCGGCTACAAGTTCGAGCCGTAGACCGGCCCGGACCGTGCCGACACGCCGAAGGGCGGGACCCCGTGTGTGGGGTCCCGCCCTTCGGCGCGTCTACGGCGCTCAGTGCCCGGCGTTGGCCGACTGGGAGGCGCTGTCGGAGGGGAGGACGGCGGTGCCCGTCTCCTCGGTGCCCGTGCCCGCACCGGCGTTCGCGTCGGCGTCCGCGGAGGCGCCGCCGCTCGGCGTGGTGCCGGCGGCCGGGGTGCCGGTGGCCGAGCCGGACGGCTCGGCGCCCGCCTCCGGGGCGGACGGGACCGCGCTCGGGCCCCAGCTCTCGAAGTAGCTGTCGGCGGGGACGACGAGGGCGCGCAGGCTCACGTCACCGGTCTTGCTGAAGGTGAAGGTGATCGCCTGGGCGTTGCCGTCCTGGATGCTCTCGCGGCCCTTGGACAGCACGGCGGAGGCGTTGTCCTTGCCGCCGAGGATGAGCGAGCCGCCGGCCGGGATGGTCAGGCTGCCGCCCTTGGCGGGCTTGAGCTCGGCCTCCTCGCCGGAGTCCTTCACCTTCACCGAGTCCAGCGTCTGGGCGGTGTCGCCCGAGTTGAACAGGGTCGCGGAGACCACGGCGGGGCCGGTGGACTCCAGCTCGGGCTGGGTCACGACGAGAGCGTTCTGGATCTTGATGGCTCCGACGCTGGTCGCAGCGTTGTCCGGCTTGATCTCCAGTGTCTGCGCGTTGTTGCCGGCTGCGCACGCGGCGAGCGAGGTCATCGAGAACGCGAGGGCGGCGGCGGCGAGGGCGCCGCGTCGAAGGCTGCTGCTCACGGCGGCGGCAACTCCTTGACTCGAACGGGGCGGGCGCGGGAAGCCGCCCTAAGTGTCTGTCAGCGGCCTCAGGTTACCGAGCCGTTCCCGCCCGGCCGCACCCGACCCTCCCCTGAGCCGCCAACTGCCCGCGAAGTCCCTCTTCCACCACCCGTCCCTTCACCCACTTGTGCTCGGGCCGCCGCATTGCCCGTGAGCTGGTCCGTCATTCACATAAGGAGCACCGCATCGCGGCTCGCGGCATTTCCGTGAAGGAATGCGCGGACCCCCGGAATTGATCACCCGGACGTACCGCCGACCGGGTAGTGATCAATTCCGGAATCGACCGGGACCCGACTCGGGACGCCGAACGGAGTAGCGGAAGTCGCACACAAGGAACCGGACATTTGTGTACGTTAGGTCGCTCGTGGGCAGGCTCGGAGGCGTGTGACGGGCGCGTTTCGGCCCGCCCGCAGAGCCCCTCCGACCTGCGAATACCTGCTTCCGTTCGGCCTGCGCAGCACGTTCCTGTTGGAGTTGTCAAGCCCTGAGATATGCCCTGACCTGCGAAAACGCCATTCAGAACCCGCCGTTTCCGTGTTACCCTGGATAGCCACGGAAGGGGTACCTGTCACATGACGTTCAAGGTTGGCGACACCGTGGTCTATCCCCATCACGGGGCCGCGCTGATCGAGGCTATCGAAACTCGTCAGATCAAAGGCGTGGACAAGACCTACTTGGTGCTGAAGGTCGCCCAGGGTGACCTGACGGTACGTGTGCCAGCGGACAATGCGGAGTTCGTCGGCGTACGTGATGTGGTCGGTCAGGACGGGCTGGACCGGGTCTTCGAGGTGCTGCGCGCGCCGTACGCCGAGGAGCCCACGAACTGGTCGCGTCGTTACAAGGCAAATCTGGAGAAGCTCGCCTCCGGCGATGTCATCAAGGTCGCGGAAGTCGTGCGTGACCTGTGGCGTCGTGAGCGCGAGCGTGGACTGTCCGCCGGTGAGAAGCGCATGCTCGCCAAGGCCCGGCAGATCCTGGTGAGCGAGCTCGCTCTCGCGGAGAACACGAACGAGGACAAGGCCGAGGCCCTGCTCGACGAGGTCCTCGCGTCCTGACGCGGTCCATCCGCCTCAGCTCAGCACGAGCCAGTGCTGTGTGATCGCAGCTGCGTGATCGATAAAAGTGCCGCGGTGCCCGATGACTTCCAGTCGCCGGGCGCTGCGGCATGTTCGCACTGCGCTGACGTCTGATCTCGGGGGCGCCCCCGATACTGGACGTGCCGGGCCCGGGCAGCTGTCTCGACCGACTGTCACGGAAGGGTCCGGTCAAGGTGTCGCGCCCGGCACTCCCCCAGCTCAGGCTGACGCCCGAGCAGGGGGCACGCCCAGGCCATACCCACCTGGGCCGAGCACACAAACCTGACAGGAACCGATGTCCGACGAATCGCGTCCCTCGCCCCCGCAAGAGCGCGCCGGCACCCGCACGGCCGTCGTGATCCCGGCCGCCGGACGGGGCGTGCGCCTCGGTCCCGGCGCCCCCAAGGCGCTGCGCGCGCTGAACGGCACGCCCATGCTCATCCACGCCGTCCGCGCCATGGCGGCCTCGCGTTCCGTCTCCCTGGTGGTCGTCGTGGCCCCGCCCGAGGGAGCCGCCGAGGTCAAGAGCCTGCTCGACGTGCACGCGCTCCCCGAGCGGACCGACTTCCTGGTCGTGCCGGGCGGCGAGTCCCGGCAGGAGTCCGTCCGGCTCGGCCTGGACGCGCTGCCGCCGGACCACGACATCGTCCTGGTGCACGACGCGGCCCGCCCGCTGGTCCCCGTCGACACCGTGGACGCCGTCATCGAGGCCGTCCGTGACGGCGCGCCGGCCGTCGTGCCCGCCCTGCCGCTCGCCGACACGGTCAAGGAGGTCGAGCCCGCCGAGGTGCCCGGCACCCCCGAACCGGTGGTGGCCACCCCGTCGCGTGCCCGGCTTCGCGCGGTGCAGACCCCGCAGGGCTTCGACCGCGCCACCCTGGTCCGCGCGCACGAGACCGTGACCGAGGACGTCACCGACGACGCGAGCATGGTCGAGCGGCTCGGCCTGACCGTCGTGGTCGTACCCGGCCACGAGGAGGCCTTCAAGGTCACCCGGCCCCTGGACCTGGTGCTCGCCGAGGCGGTCCTGGCCCGCAGGAGGCTCAACGATGGCTTCTGAGACGTTCCCGCTGCCCCAGGTCGGCATCGGCACCGACATCCACGCCTTCGAGGACGGCCGCGAACTGTGGTGCGCCGGCCTGAAGTGGGAGGGCGAGGGACCCGGACTCGCGGGTCACTCCGACGCGGACGTCGTCGCCCACGCCGCCTGCAACGCGCTGTTCTCGGCGGCCGGGCTCGGCGACCTCGGACAGCACTTCGGCACCGGGCGCCCCGAGTGGTCGGGGGCGCCGGGGACCGTCCTGCTGACGGAGGCCGCCCGGATCGTGCGCGAGGCCGGCTTCCGGATCGGCAACATCGCCGTGCAGGTCGTCGGCCCCCGCCCGAAGATCGGCAAGCGGCGCGACGAGGCCCAGAAGGTCCTCTCCGAGGCGGCGGGCGCACCGGTGTCGGTGTCGGGCGCGACCACGGACGGCCTGGGCTTCCCCGGCCGGGGCGAGGGCCTGATGGCCGTGGCGACGGCGCTGGTCGTGCGGGTCGCCGGGGACGGCTGACGGCGGCGGCGGCGCGGGACGGCGGCGAATCGCCGCCAAGGCACCGGGCAGTGGGATCGGCCCACTACCCTAGGTGTCGTGACTATTCGGCTGTACGACACCAGCGCCCGGCAGATCCGTGACTTCACCCCGCTCACGCCGGGCTGTGTCTCGATCTACCTCTGTGGCGCCACCGTGCAGGCCGCGCCGCACATCGGGCACATCCGCTCCGGTCTCAACTTCGACATCATGCGCCGCTGGTTCGCGTACCGCGGCTACGACGTGACGTTCATCAGGAACGTCACGGACATCGACGACAAGATCATCACCAAGTCCGTGGAACAGGGCCGCCCCTGGTGGTCCATCGGCTACGAGAACGAGCGCGCCTTCACCGACGGCTACACCGCCCTCGGCTGCCTCCCGCCGACGTACGAGCCGCGCGCCACCGGCCACATCACCGAGATGGTCGAGATGATGCGCGGCCTCATGGAGCGCGGGCACGCCTACGAGGCCGACGGCAGCGTCTACTTCGACGTCCGCTCCTGGCCCTCCTACCTGGAGCTGTCCCGGCAGGACCTCGACGAGATGCGCCAGCCCACCGAGGAGGGCATCACCGGCAAGCGGGACCCGCGCGACTTCGCGATGTGGAAGGCCGCCAAGCCCGGTGAGCCCGACTGGGAGACGCCGTGGGGCCGGGGCCGCCCCGGCTGGCACCTGGAGTGCTCGGCGATGGCCCACAAGTACCTGGGCTCCGCCTTCGACATCCACGGCGGCGGACTCGACCTGATCTTCCCGCACCACGAGAACGAGATCGCCCAGGCCAAGGCCTACGGCGACGAGTTCGCCGGGTACTGGGTGCACAACGCCTGGGTCACCATGAGCGGCGAGAAGATGTCGAAGTCCCTCGGCAACAGCGTGCTGGTGTCCGAGATGGTCAAGCAGTGGCGCCCGATCGTCCTGCGCTACTACCTGGGCACCCCGCACTACCGCTCGACCATCGAGTACAGCGAGGAGGCCCTGCGCGAGGCCGAGTCGGCGTTCGCCCGGATCGAGGGCTTCGTGCAGCGCGTCGTGGAGAAGGCCGGCGTCGTCGAGCCGTCCGCCGACGTGCCGCCCGCCTTCGCCGAGGCGATGGACGACGACCTCGGCGTCCCGCAGGCGCTGGCGGTCGTGCACACGACGGTCCGGCAGGGCAACAGCGCGCTGGCCGCCGACGACAAGGAGGCCGCCGTGGCGCGCCTCGCCGAGGTGCGGGCCATGCTCGGCGTGCTGGGCCTCGACCCGCTCGACGCGCACTGGGCCGGGGAGACCGACCGCGGCGAGGACCTGCACGGCGTGGTGGACACCCTCGTCCGGATGGTCCTCGACCAGCGCGAGGCGGCCCGCTCCCGCAAGGACTGGGCGACCGCGGACGCCATCCGCGACCAGCTCAACCAGTCCGGGCTCGCCATCGAGGACGGCCCGCAGGGTCCGCGCTGGAGCCTCGGCCCGCGCTGACCGGACCGGCTCCCGGGAAGATCGATTGTGCCGCCCGGCCCTCCGGGCGGCACACTGCACAGTACGTACTTTCGAACGCTCACGACAGACAGGTAGGTCATGGCCGCGAACAACCGCCGCATGTCCGGCAAGAAGGGCGCGCAGGTCGGCAGTGGCGGCCAGCGACGCAAGGCTCTCGAAGGCCGGGGTCCGACGCCGCCCGCCGAGATGCGCAAGGGGCACAAGAAGAACCGCGTCGCCAACGCCAAGGCGAAGCAGGCCGTACGCCGTCCCGTGCCGCGCGGCCGCGGCGGCAGGAGCACCTCGGAGCTGGTCGTCGGCCGCAACCCGGTCGTCGAGGCGCTGCGCGAGGGCGTGCCCGCCAGCACCCTCTATGTGCAGCAGTTCATCGACAACGACGAGCGCGTCCGCGAGGCCCTCCAGCTCGCCGCCGAGCGCGGCGGCATCAACCTCATGGAGGCCCCGCGCCCCGAGCTGGACCGCATGACGAACGGCCTGAACCACCAGGGCCTCGTCCTGCAGGTCCCGCCGTACGAGTACGCGCACCCCGAGGACCTGGCGGGCGCCGCCGCCGACGCCGGCGAGGACCCGCTCGTCGTCGCCCTCGACGGCGTGACCGACCCGCGCAACCTGGGCGCTGTCGTGCGCTCGGTCTCCGCGTTCGGCGGTCACGGCGTGGTCGTGCCCGAGCGGCGCGCGGCGGGCATGACGGCCGGTGCCTGGAAGACGTCCGCGGGTACGGCGGCCCGGACGCCGGTCGCCCGGGCGACGAACCTGACCCGGGCGCTGGAGGCGTACAAGAAGGCGGGCCTCGTGGTCGTCGGTCTCGCGGCCGACGGGGAGGCCGAGCTCGGTGACGTGGAGGCCCTGGGCGGCCCGGTCGTCATCGTCGTCGGCAGCGAGGGCAAGGGCCTGTCGCGCCTGGTCGGCGAGACCTGCGACGTCCGGGTGCGCATCCCGATGCCCGGTGGCGCGGAGTCCCTCAACGCCGGTGTGGCGGCGGGGATCGTGCTGTACGAGGCGGCCCGCCGGCGCCGCTGAACACCTGTCCGTGGGGTCACCCGTGCGGGCTAATTACGGTGACAGTGGTGCGACCTGCGCATCCTTGACGGGGTCCGGACAGATCGGGCCGGTCAAGGCAGTGTCCTAACCTCGCGTCACTCGGTTAGTTGAGTGTGGACACCAGAACACCCCGCACTCCCACGGGGGACCGCTCGTCGGGATACGACGACGCTCCCGCGCTGAGCATGGTGAAGGTGCCGAGCGATCCGGCGCAGATCATCGTCAATCACGCGAGCTTCCGCGTGCTGCTGGGCGCGTCCACCGGGCGCCCCACGTCCCAGCGGATCGCACGGCACCTGAGCGCCACCCGGGACCCCGCCCGCGTGCCCGCCGCCGACGCCGCGGGCGCGGCGTCCGGCGCCCGGCGCCGGGTGTCCGTCTGGAACGGCATGTCGGCGCCCGACGACACCGGCGCCCACCGCCTCCTCCAGGCCGCCCGGGACGGCAGCGTCCGGCACGGCGACGAGCCGGACCCCTACGGGGGCGGCACCCAGGTCATCCCGCGCGTCGACGTCGGCTACGCCGGCGGCTACGGCGACGACGGCTACGACGACGATCTGACCCGGACCGTCGAGACCCCGATCGTGGGCGCGCAGCGCACGCACGACGAGTCCCTGGAGACCCGTCTGCTGCCCCACATGCGCACGGTCGAGAGCGCGTACGACGAGGAATACGCGTACTCCGCCGACGACTTCGGGCCGCACGACGAGGACGGCGAGCCGGAGGACGGCACCGAGGCGGCGCCCAAGCGCTCCGGCGACGACCCCGCCCGGCACGCGTACTACCCCGGACGCCGGATGAACCTCGGCGTCGTCCTGCTCCCGCTGCGTGTCTTCCTCGGCTTCATCTCCATCTACGCCGGCATGGGCAAGCTGTGCGACCCCGTCTACTTCGACGGCGGCAAGCGCGGCTCCATGGTGACCTGGCTCAACACCCTGCACCCATGGGAAGTCGCCGAGCCGCTGCGCCAGTTCGCGCTCGCGCACCCGGTCGGCTCCGGCCTCGTGATCGCCTTCTTCCAGGTCATCGTGGGCGTCCTCACGGTCCTGGGCTGCTGGCAGCGGGTCGCGGCGGTCGTCGGCGCGCTGCTGTCCGCCGCGCTGCTGGTCACCGTCAGCTGGAAGAGCGTCCCCGCCTACGACGCGCCCGACATCATCTACCTCGCCGCCTGGTCCCCGCTGATCATCGCCGGCGCGCCCGTCTACTCCATCGACGGACGTCTCGCGGGCATGGCCTGGCGCCGGCTCGGCCCGCGCTCCGACATCTGGGAGCTGCGGCAGTACGTGCTGCGCCGCGGCGCCCTGATCACGGCGCTCGTCACCGGGCTGACCCTGCTCGTCGGCTCCCTGCTCGGCGGTGCCGTCCGGGACGCCGACCGTGTGGTGGTGCCCGGCCCGGGCGAGGCCCCGCGCAACGAACTGCCCGGCTCGCCCCTGCCGCAGGAGCCCCACAAGCGGCACCGGAAGACGCCGTCGGCCTCCAACTCGCCGACGCAGGGCGCCACCTCGGGCTCCGCGTCCCCGTCCGGCGCGGCGAGCGCTCCGGGCGCCACCCGGGACGCCGGCTCGACCGGGGTCGGGACGCCCAGCCAGACGCAGGGGACGGCCGGGCAGGCGCCGCCCCAGCAGTCGTCGCCGACCGACCAGGAGCCCAGCACCACCGACCCGACGTCCGGCGGCCCGACCTCCGGCGGCGGCTCCACGGGCGGCGGCTCCGAGCCGGACCGGCCCGGCCTGGTGGGCGGACTGCTGGGATAGCCGGCACCGCAGGACGCCGAAGGGGCCCCGGACATCTCGTGTCCGGGGCCCCTTCGCCCGTGTGGGGCCGTCGTACGGCCGCCGGGGGGCGCTCAGCGGCCCAGCGCCGACAGTTCCTTCGCGGCCTCCGTGAGGTCCTTCGCGGTGTCGATGGCCCTCCAATAGGCGCCCTGCGGGATCGGGAAGCCGTACAGGCGCCGTTCGCGGGCGAGATGGGGGAACGTGGTGCGCTCGTGGTCGCCGCGTTCGGGCAGCAGGCCGGCGAAGGCGGGGGAGAAGACGTAGACGCCCGCGTTGATCTCGAAGGTCGACGGCGGGGCCTCGATGAAGTCCGTGATGTGCCCGAAGCCGTCCGTCTTCACGGCGCCCCAGGGGATACGCGGCCGCGCGAGGGCGAGGGTGGCGACGGCGTCACGCTCGGCGTGGAAGTCGGCCATGTCGCGCAGCGAGAAACGCGTCCAGATGTCGCCGTTGGTGGCGTACCAGGGCTGGTCGGGGTGCGGGAGGTGGCCGGCGGCGTACTTCAGACCGCCGCCGCGGCCGAGGGGCTCGGTCTCGACGACGGTCGTGACGCGCACCGGCAGGTCGGCGGACTTCAGCCAGTCCTGCAGCACCTCCGCGAGATGCCCGCAGCTGATCACGACGTCCGTCACGCCTTCCTCGGCGAGCCAGACGAGCTGATGGCCGATGATCGGCGTCCCCGTGCCGGGGATCTCGACCATCGGCTTGGGCCGGTCGTCGGTGTACGGGCGCAGCCGGGTGCCCTGGCCACCGGCCAGGACGACGGCTTGAACGGGGCGGGACGCGGCGTTCGGATCGGTCATGACCGCACTGTACGCGGCGCCCCGCTCCCGGCACGCGCGGGAAACCGTCCCGCCATCGGCCGTAACCGTCCGGAAGCGCGCGGGTGCCTCCGTGGAGGCACCCGGTCGGCGTGATCAGCGGTGAGCGGCCGCCACCCCCGACGCGAACGCGGTGTCGCAGACGGGCCGGGCGAACGACTGCGCGCGGTTCGGTCCGTACGCGCGGACCGCGGCGCGGCCGAGGGCGCGGGCGATGGACGCGCAGTGCCGGCCCAGCGACGGACGCTCGTCGACCGCCTGCTGGAGATGGGTCAGGGCGATCCCGGGGTTCTTCTCCTGCAGTTCGGTCAGCAGCCGGTCGCGCAGCACGTCCTGCGGAGCGCGCGGGGCGGCGTTCTTCGCACCGCCGACGCTCGTGACGTCGGTCGCCGTGAGCACCGAGTCCGAGGAGTTCCCCGACCAGTTGACCCGGGTGACCGCGAGTGTCCCGGAGAGCACCAGGACGACGGGCAGGACGAGGGCGAGAGTGCGGCCGAGCTGGCGGGCGGGGCCCCGGTGGCCGCGTCGTGTCTGTTGGGTGGTGGAGTGCTTCACGCGAGTGAGGGTAGCGTTCAGTGCGGATATGGCGACATTTAGTCACCGGTTCGAGGGACGGGCAGTCCCCTTTCGTGGGTTGCGTGTTGACGCACACCATTCGAAATGACCGGTATGCCGGGGTATTTGTCGACATGGAAAAGGGCCCCGCAGGGATCTGCGGGGCCCTCCTCGTTTCAACGCGGGTGCCTCACCCGGTGATCGCCGTCTCAGTCGGACAGGCGCGCGCCCGTCGACGTCGAGAAGACGTGGGTCTCACCGGAGCGCGGGACGATGTGCAGCGTGCTGCCCTTCTCCGGGACGTCACGGCCGCTGACGCGGACCACGAGGTCCTTGGAGTCGTCGCCGCCGACCTTGGCGGAGCCGTAGACGTAGGCGTCGGCGCCGAGCTCCTCGACCACGTTCACCGTGACGGCGAGGCCCTTCTCCGATTCGGGGCCGGCCACGTCGAAGTGCTCGGGGCGGACACCGACGGTGACCGTCTTGTCGGTGGTCGCGGAGAGCGCGTCGCGGTCGACCGGGACGACGGAGTTGCCGAACTTCACGCCGCCGTCGGCGATCGGGACCTCGACCAGGTTCATGGCCGGGGAGCCGATGAAGCCGGCGACGAAGAGGTTGGCCGGGCGGTCGTACATGTTGCGCGGGGTGTCGACCTGCTGGAGCAGACCGTCCTTGAGGACCGCCACACGGTCGCCCATCGTCATGGCCTCGACCTGGTCGTGGGTGACGTAGACGGTGGTGATGCCCAGGCGGCGCTGGAGCGACGCGATCTGCGTACGGGTCGAGACACGGAGCTTGGCGTCCAGGTTGGACAGCGGCTCGTCCATGAGGAAGACCTGCGGCTCACGCACGATGGCGCGGCCCATCGCCACACGCTGGCGCTGACCGCCGGAGAGCGCCTTGGGCTTGCGGCCCAGGTACTCGGTGAGGTCGAGGATCTTCGCGGCGTCCTCGACCTTCTGGCGGATCTCCGCCTTCGGGACACCGGCGATCTTGAGCGCGAAGCCCATGTTGTCGGCGACCGTCATGTGCGGGTACAGCGCGTAGTTCTGGAACACCATGGCGATGTCCCGGTCCTTGGGCGGCAGGTGCGTGACGTCGCGGTCACCGATACGGATGGCTCCGGCGTTGACGTCCTCGAGCCCCGCGAGCATCCGGAGCGAGGTGGACTTGCCGCAGCCCGACGGGCCGACCAGGACGAGGAACTCTCCGTCCGCGATCTCGATGTCGAGTGCGTCGACGGCGGGCTTGTCGGAACCCGGGTAGATCCGGGTCGCCTTGTCGAACGAGACAGTGGCCATGGTGAATGGGCCCCCTTCTACCGGCAGGAACGTGCCGGACGATCCGTTGTAGGAAGGTGGTTGGTGTAGTCCACATGTGCGGACTGGCACTGGACGCTACCTGGCGTTCGCCTGGTCTGTCATTACATGGAGCATGTGAACTTCGCGGAAATTTTCGACGGAACCGGCCGCTGAGGTGGGTACACTGCACGGGCGCGTGCGTACACCGCGCGCATGCCTCCTTAGCTCAGTTGGTCCAGAGCGGCTGTCTTGTAAACAGCAGGTCGTCGGTTCGAATCCGACAGGGGGCTCCCGGCGACTGCGGGGCGGCGACTCGAAAGAGGCCGCCCCGCACGTGTTTTCCCGTTCCCTTTCACACCCCCATGTCCCCTCAGGAACACGGGACATGCCCCGTCATGGAATAGGCTCGCTACTGCTAGTGTTCACGTAGTCACAGTGGGCAATCAGCCTCAGCTCCATGTAATGAAATCCGAGGGTTCCATGCGCAAGCTCCACCAGGTCATGATCGCCGCTGCCGCCGCCGGCGGGCTCACCGCCATCGGTGCCGGTACGAGCGTCGCCCACGACGCCACGCCGACCGTGACGGACATGTACCGCCCGTACCAGGAGTGCAGCCCGCAGACCGTGGCCGCCACCGACGTCCCGGTCGCCGTGCTCGGCCTCTCCGAGACCTTCGACACCACCTGCGGTCAGTTCAACAACGCCTTCACCCGCTGACGGTCGGCGAAGTCGTGCGCGACGCCTTCCGCGGGCCCCTTCGGAGTCACCCCCGAGGGGGCCCGTTCCCGCGCGGCCCTCGGGAAGGCGTGTCCGGGCCCACCCCCACGAAGGAGACGCAACACATGTTCAACGGCAAGAGGATCGTGGCTGTCTCGGGGCTGCTCGGCGGCCTCGCCCTGGCCGGTATCAGCGCCGGGCAGGCCCACGCCGCGAGCCCGGCCTGCGCCCTGGACGCGCAGGGCAACATCATCTGCACGCAGACGGTCACCGGGCAGACCCCCGAGGGCGAGGACTTCGTCCTGCGGCGCAGCGTGAACTGCCAGCCGTCGCAGCCCCTCACCCTGCCCGCCCCCGGCGTCCTGTCCAACGGCAAGACCCGGATCGGCCCGCAGATCACGTGCGCCGACATGAACGAGCCGGCGCCCGCGGCCCCCGCCGACAGCGGTGAGCAGAACGAGGTGAGCCCGCTCATCGCCCGTCTTCTGGGCTGAGCGGACGACCGCGGTACGAAGAAAGCAGCGGACGGCCGGAATCAGGGAGACCTGATCCGGCCGTCGCTTTTTTGTGCTCCGGAACGCGCCCGGGAACGCGCCCGGAACGTGCTCGGATCGGTTGTTCGGCAATTGGGTGAGCGTGCCTTCAGGGCCGTGACCCGGCCCCGGGGTCATGTCGTTTTCCCTTGAAGGAGAACGCCGCCGACACACCTCCCGCGACAGTGAAAGATCCCAAATTGCTACGGATTGACTGTATATGCTCACATTAAGTAGTCAACCAGGGCTTCGCGCCCGGGAAGAAAGGGTCAATCCATGCGCAGGTTTCAGCGCGTCGCGGTGGTAGCCGCGGCTGTTGCGGGGCTTTCCGCCTTCGGTATCGGTGCCGGTACCGCTTTCGCCGGCGAGGGTGAGTGGGAGGGGCAGTTCGTCACCGCGGTGGCCAACTCCTCGGCCAACGCCGTCGCCATGGCCGGTGTCCCGCAGGCCGAAGAGGCCGCCGCCCCCGAGGCCGCGCCGGTGGCCGCCGAGCCGCAGGCCGCTCCGGAGGCCGCTCCGGTCGCCGCTCCCGAGGCTGCCGCTCCCGAGGCCGCCGCTCCGGAGGCCGCTCCGGAGGCCGCTCCGGAGGCCGCTCCGGAGGCCGCTCCGGTCGCCGCTCCCGAGGCTGCCGCTCCCGAGGCTGCCGCTCCCGAGGCCGCCCCGGAGGCCGCTCCCGAGGCCGCCGCCCCGGAGTACGGCTACGGCGAGTACGCCGCCAAGTAAGCATCTCCCCGCGGGAAACCGGTGCACGAGATTCAGGGCCTCGCATCGGATTCCCCCGGTACGCCGCACGCGGTGTGCCGGTGAAACCCTCAGCGACTCGCAGCCCGGCCGCGCGGCAGACCCTTCGGGGTGCGCGGCCGGGCTGCGGCGGTGCCGTCGCCGTGCGCGTCCGAGTTCGCGCGGGCGACGGGTTTTTCGAAACTCGACCATCTCCAGGACAAGAGGAACGCAGCACATGACCGGTCGACAGAAGATCGCAACCGTCTCGGGGCTCATCGGAGCGCTCGCCGTCCTCTACGGCGGCGCCGCACCCGCGTTCGCGGACGACTCCAAGGGGGTCTGCACCATCACGTCGCAGGGCGACATCGTCTGCGTGAAGAAGACCGAGGTCGCCCACAAGGACAAGCGCAACGGCTACGTGCTCCAGCAGAAGCAGGACTGCTCGACGACCGAGCGGCCGCGTTTCGTCGGGGTCGACCGGCGGGCGGTGGACGAGGGTGCCACGGACTCGGGCCCCGTGGTCGAGTGCAACAACCGGGCGGAGCTGCCCAAGGGCTTCAAGCTCCCCAAGTTCGACTTCTGACACGAGAAAGCCGGACCCGGAGTGATCCGGGTCCGGCTCTTTCGTGCGTCGGGAGCGAACTCCCTTACGTCACTTGCCGAAGGCGCTGTTGTTGCAGCCCATGGAGGAGCCGAGGCTCGTCTCCTGCGCGCCGGGGTTGCCTTCGCCGTTCAGCAGGTTGCCGCCCAGGCCGTTGGCGATGCCGACCTGGCCCAGGATGTCGACGTTGGCGTCGTGCGAACGGCAGTTGCTGCTCTGCAGGACGCTGACGCTGCTGCCCTTCTGGCCCCAGCCGCCCTGGTCGGCCTGGGCGGTGCCGGCGCCCAGGAGTCCGACGGTGCCGAGCGCGGCGACCACGACGGCGGCCTTGTGGAGCTTGTGCATGTTCATCTCCGGTGGAGTGGAGGGGTTTGCGGTCCGTCACGGACCGCGTTCGTACAGTTACGGAGACTAATAAGAAGTATTTCAAAGCAATGGGCGGCGCGCCCGAATTCGGAAAAGTCTCACCGCCTTGGCCGATGGCCGGCGAATTCGGCATGTGCGCTTATGAATTGAGAGCAAAAAGCAGTCCCGGCGCCGGACTCGCGGTCCGGCGCCGGGACTTGGTCCTCCTGCTCGGGCCGGCGGTGCGGCCCGGGTGGCTCAGAAGGCGCTGTTGCTGCAGCCCATGCTCGAGCCGAGGTGGGTGTCCTGCGCGGCGGGGTTGCCCTCACCGTTGAGGCCGTTGCCCAGCAGGCCGTTGAGGATGCCGACCTCGCCGAGGACGTCCAGGTTCAGGTCGTGCGACTTGCAGTTGGAGCTCTGCAGGACGCTGTACTTGTCGCCGCCGCTCTTGCCGTGGCCCTCGTCGCCGTGCGCGGTGGCCGTGCCGGCGCCCAGGAATCCGACGGTGCCGAGGGCGGCGACCACGACGGCGGCCTTGCGAAGCTTGTGCATGTCATCTCCGGTGGAGTGAGGTGGGGTGCGATCCGTGAGAGATCGACTTCGTACAGTTACCGGAGATTAATAGGAACTATCCGATATGTCCGGGGCGGCACGCCGAGTTGATCGATGTCCCCCCGGAAGCACCCGGAAGCACCCGGATGTCTTGGTCAGCGCGTGGCGTGGGCGTGCGCGAGGGAGTTGGCCTGGCTGTTGGCCTGGTCGCAGTCGATGCCCCGGGTCTCCGCGGCGGCGAGCACCGCGACCGGGACGGCCGCGTTGAGCAGGCTCTGCGGGCTGCACTCCTGGTACGGGCGGAAGAGGTTGGCCTGCTGGACCGGGCCGGACGGCGCTGCGGCGGCCGGCTGCGGGTTGACCTGCGGGCTGATCTTCGGGCTCAGCTGCGGGCTGACCTGCGGGCTGACCTCCGCGCCTTGTTGCGGGGCCGCGGCCGGGGCGGGCGCCTGGCGCTGCGCGGCCGGCAGGTTGGAGGACTGCGCACTGGCCTGGGAGTTGGTCCACGAAGCGGCCTGGGCGTCCTGCTGCGGCGCGGCCGGGGCGCCGCCGCCGTAACCGGCGGGCGTCTCGCCGGCGAGGCTGGGGCCCGCGCCGATCGCCGACAGACCACTGGCTGCTGCCACGACGAGCGCGACCTGGTGAAGCTTGCGCATGGAACTCGGCCCTTCATTGACCTGTGCATGGACGTACGGAAATGTGACTGCGATGGACGACGTCGCTCCGACCCTGTGCGGGGAACGACACGGCGGCTTGTGCGGTCACGTCCCGGAATACGCGGTCACCCGTTTGCCACGGAATGCTTTTATCCGACCGGTGGCATTTGAGTGACGGAATTCGGCGTGCCGTGACCTGGCCGTCCCCCTGTCGTTCCCCAACAGGAAGGCGTGAAGTCCACATGACAGCTCAGGCATTACCCCTGTAAGGGCGCAGTACGAATATCAGACTGAGCGCACGCGACATCCCACAGAATTAATACGGATTTCCCTGCACAGGTAATGAAGGGCCGAGGGTTTCCATGCGCAAGCTTCACAAGGCCGCGCTCGTCGTAGCGGCGGCAGGCGGTCTCACCGCCATCGGTGCCGGCGTGAGCGAGGCCGCCGACTATCCCGTCGGGTACAGCGGTGCCGCCCCGGCTCCCGCTCCCGGTTACCCGGCGCCGCAGTACGCGGCCCCGGCACCGGCTCCCGCCCCGCAGTACCAGGCGCCTCCGCAGTACGCGGCTCCCGCGCCCGCTCCGCAGTACCAGGCGCCGCAGCAGTACGCGGCTCCGGCTCCGCAGTACCAGGCGCCGCAGTACGCCCCGGCCCCCGCTCCGCAGTACCAGGCGCCGCAGCAGAGCGCGCCGGTCGCCGCGGCGGCGACGTCCCGTTCGGAGAGCACCGCGGCCGCCGGCCGTCCGCAGCCGGCCCCGCAGTACGCGGCCCCGGCTCCGGCGCCCGCTGCGATGGCCGCCCCGCAGCAGCCCGCCGGATACGCCAGCGCCGCCGCCACCTCGGGCGGCTACGCGCAGGCCGCGACCCCCGGGGCAGCCCCGCAGGCCGCCGCCCCGCAGCAGGCGGTGCCGCAGGTCGTGCCGCAGGTGACGCCGCAGGCCGCACCGCAGGTCATGCCGCACGTCGCCCCGCACGTGTCCGCTCCGCAGGTCTTCAACCCGGAGCCGGCGCCGCGGGTCGCGCCGCAGGTCAACCCGCAGGTGAACCCTGAGGTGAACCCGCTGATCAACCCGCTGATCTCGCCGGCCAGCGCGCCGCAGGTGCCGGGCCTCGGCCTGGGCCAGGTCGCGGCGCCCCCGGTGGGCCAGCTGGGCCTGCCCCGCCTCGGCTGATCACCGCACCGATCCGCCGTACACCCCCGCAATCGCAAGACCAACGGAGAGAACATGCGCAAGCTCCACAAGGTGGCCCTCGTGGGCGCCGTCCTCGGCAGCGTCGGCTCGTTCGGCGCCGGCACCGCCCTGGCCCACGGTGAGGGCAGGGCCCACGACGTGGACATCACGCAGGGCATCGAGTGCCGGTCGCACGACATGAACATCGACGTCCTCGGCAACCTCGGCGCCCTGAACGGCGCGCTGGCCAACGCCCTCAACGGCGAGGGCTCCCCGGGCGCCCAGCCCAGCCACCTCGGCTCGGACATGGGCTGCAACAGCGCCGCCCTCAAGTAGCCGCAGGAAGTGCCAGGTTCACGCCCGCTCCGTCACGGGGCGGGCGTTGGACTGCCACCTCCGGCAACGCTGTGTGAACGTGTGTGACTCTACGTGTATGGTTGATCGCGTCGGCTCACGAGGCCCGACGGAACGGACGGCGAGGAGTGGTCCCTTGGGCAAGTCGACCTTGCTGAAGATCCCCCGCACGCGACTGTCCTACGCCGACGAGATGCTGCTGGTCAACGGCTGCCCCGGAGTCATCGGCCTGGCCGCCGTCTTCTCCGGCGAGCCGCCCGCACTGGACCGGGTGCGCGCCCGTGTCGCCGAGCGGTGGTCCGGCCTGGAGCGGATGCACCAGGTGCTGGACCGCCCCGCGGGCGGCGCGCGCTGGACCGTACCGGGGCCCTTCGACCCCAGCGCCCATGTCGCCGTCACCCGCGCCGGGTTGGACGAGCTGTGGGCCACCAGCGTGGACGGGCCGCTGCCCGGCGGCCTTCCGCCCTGGCGGCTGTACGTCGTCCCCGGCGCCGCGTACGGCGGTGACTTCGCGCTCGCCCTGGTCGCCCAGCACACCCTGCTCGACGGGCGGTCCCTCGCGACGCTGATGCGGGCCCTCGTGGACGAGCCGGCCGCGGCGCGCGCCGCTGCCCGGCCGGCGCCGTTCCGGCCCGGGCTGCGCGCGGCGGGCCGGGAGCTCAGGACGATGACGGCCGTCGGGCAGTCCGTGCCGCTGCGGCCGCCCGGTGAGGCCCGCGCGTCCGTCGCCGTGCGTGAACTCGCCGCGGAGACCGTGCGGTCGGCCCGCCGCCAGCCCGCCGACGGCCGGGGCGCCACGCTCAACGAACTGCTGGTGGCCGCCGTCGCCGGGGCGCTGCGCGCCCGCTACGGCCCCGTCCGGGACTGGCGCGCACGGGACGAACCCGTGTACACGGCGGTGCCCTGCGATCTGCGCACCCGGACCAACACCACGGAACTCGGCAACACCGTCACGGTCGTCCGGGTGCCGTTGCCCGTCGACGTGGACGGCCCCGTGGCCCGCCTGCGGGCCTGCCAGGCCGCGCTGGCCACGGTCCCCGACCGGGCGGCCGTCCACGCCGGCGTGCTCTTCCCCGCTGCAGAAGCGGTTCGCCGCACGGGGCCCTGGGTGACCCGGCTGCTGACCGGCCGGGGCCGGCACACCTGTTTCGCCGCGACCGCCACCACGGCCCTGAAGTGGCCCGGCGCGGCGGACACGTTCGACGGGCGCCGCCTCGTGCGCACGGTGGGGCTCCCGCCCCTGCAGCGACCGGGCACCGCCAGCTTCGCCCTGGCCCAGGTGGGGGACGCGTACACGCTCACCGTCGTGGCCCATCTGCGGCCGGACGACGCCGGACGGCTCGCGGACGCGGTCGTCACGGAGTTCGGGACCTGGGCCCGGACGACGGCGCCGTCAGTGCTCTGACGGCACCACGGCACCACAAGAGGGAGGCAGTTGGATGGAAGCGGAACACGGCGACGTATGGGAAGCGCTGCGCCCGCTGTGCGCGCGGGTGATGTCGGTGCCGGCGGAGGCGGTGGTGCCGCACGCCCGGCTGGTCGCCGACCTCGGCGCCGACAGCCTGGACATCACCGAACTCGAGGTGGCGTCCGAGGAGATGTTCGGGGTGTCCCTGCGGGGCACCGACAAGACCGGGGTGTCCACCGTGGGTGATGTCGCCGACCTGATCGTGCGGCTGCGCGCCGGGGCTCTGGGCCTCCACAGCCCCGTGGGCCGATGACCGGCCGCCCCGCCGTCGCCGTCACCGGCCTCGGGGTCCGCTGCGCGGCCGGCTCGACCCCGGACGAGCTGTGGGACAGCCTGCTGCACGGCCGTTCGGCGGTCTCGCTGCACTCCTTCGACGCCGAGGGCACCGTCGTGCACCCCGCGTCGGCGATGAGCGGCTTCGACGCGGTCGGGTACCTCGCGCCCAAGGAGGTGCGGCGGACGGACCGTTCGGTGCAACTGGCGGTGTGCGCGGCCCTGGACGCCGTGGCGGACGCCGGCGGGCTGCACGTGCCGTCCGATCGGCGCGCGGTGGTCACCGGCACCGGCTACGGCGGGGTGACCAGCCAGGAGAACGGCATCGGGCAGCCCGACGTGCTCTACGCGCCCCGGCTGATGAACAACGCGGGCGCGTACTGGATCACCGCCAAGCTCGACGTCACCGGGCCGAGCCTCACCGTGTCCACCGCCTGCTCGTCCGGTACCCACGCCGTGGGCGAGGCGCTGCAGATGATCCGGTCCGGCTGCGCGGACGTCGTGGTCGCCGGAGGGCACGACAGCCCCCTGACACCGACGACCGCGCTGGCGTTCGGGCGGGCAGGCGCCATGGTCACCTCCTGCGCCGAACCGGCCACCGCGTCACGGCCGTTCGACGCCGCGCGGCAGGGCTTCGTGCTCGCCGAGGGCGCCGCCTTCCTGGTGCTGGAGCGGCTCGACCTCGCCCGGGCACGCGGCGCGCGCGTGTACGCCACGCTCACCGGGTACGGACGCACCTCCGACGCCTACCACCTCACCGCGCCCCATCCCGACGGCGCCGGCGCGCGGGCCTGCATGGAGCAGGCGCTGGCCGACGCCGGGACCACCGCCGACGCCGTCACCCATGTCAACGCGCACGGCACCGGGACCGAGTTGAACGACCTGGCGGAGGCGCGGGCCATCAGCGGCCTGTTCGGCCCGCGCCGGGTGCCCGTGACCGCGCCGAAGGCGGTGACCGGGCACGGACTGGGGCTGGCCGGGGCGCTGGAGGCCGTGGTCACCGCGCTGTCCGTGCGGGAGGGGATCGCACCGCCCACGGCTCATCTGACCCGGCTGGACCCGCGCTGCGAACTGGACGTCGTCGTCGGCGAACCGCGCAAGATCCCGGACGGCCCGGTGATCAGCAACAGCTTCGCCTTCGGGGGCCACAACGCCTGTGTCGTCCTCGACTCGCCCCACCTGTGAGCACCGGCGGCGGCAATGACAGGGGGGAACGCGGAAGGGAGGCGGCGGGGCATGAGGCTGACGGCCATCGAGGAAGGGCACCTGCGCAACGGGATGCCCGGGACCATCGGGATCGCGGGGCTGTTCCCCGCGGACGGGCCGCCGTTCGACCTGGCGTGGCTGCGGGCCCGGGTCCGGGAGCGATGGGGCGGCCTGGAACGGATGAGCCTCGCCCTGCGGCCGCCCGCCGGCCCGGCCGCGTTCTCCGGGCACCGCTGGGCGGTCCGGCCGTTCGACCCCGCCGCGCACATCGCCTCCGACGACCGGGACCTGCACACGCTGCTGACCGACGCGGTGAGCCGGCCGCTGCCCGAGGACCGGCCGCTGTGGCGGCTGCTGGTGACGGAGCGGGCCACCGCGGACGGTGAGCGCGCCGTCGTCCTGCTCGCGCACCACGCCCTGCTCGACGGGCGGTCGCTGGAGACGCTGTTCCGGCTGCTGATGGACGACGCCGCGCCGCCCCGCCCGTCCGCGCCGGGCACCCCGCCCCGCCGGCGGCCCGTCCGCCCCGCCACCGTCGGCCGGGAACTGCGCGTCATCGGCGCCCGGGGCCGCGCTCTGCCCGCCCCGGCGGAGCGGTACGCGCCCTCGGTGGCCGTGGTGCGGCTCGACGCGCCCGTGATGCGCGCCGCGCGCCGCCAGCCCGAGGCCGGCCGGGGCGCCACCCTCAACGAACTGCTGCTCAGCAGCTTCGCCGGCGCCCTGCGCGCCCGGTACGGCCCGCTGCGTGCCTGGCCCGCCGGACCGGCCCCGCTCTTCGGCACCGTCCCCGTCGACCTGCGGGGCCGGCACGACGCGCAGCGGCTCGGCAACGGCGTCACCGCGCTGCGCATCCCGCTGCCCGTGGACCTGGACTCGCCGGTGGCGCGGCTGCGCGCCTGCCAGGAGGAGGTCGCGGCGTTCGACCACCGCTGCGACGCGCACCGGGCGATCCTGCCGCCGCTGCTCGCCACCGCGCGGGCCATGCCGTGGCTGGCCGAGGTGATGGCCCGGCGCCTGGCCCGCCCCGAGCTGACCACCAGCCTGTGCACGGCCTTCAAGTGGCGGGACAACCCGAGCCGGCTGCACGGGAGCACCCTGGCCCGGGTCGTGCCCCTGCCGCAGCTCGCGACACCGGGCACCGCGAACCTGTGCCTGGTGCACTGCGCGGACACCTACACCCTCACCGTCGTCAGCCATCTGCGGGACGGGGACGCCGAGCTGCTCGGCGGCGTCGTTGCGCGGGAGCTGGCGTCGGTCGCGGCGTGCGAGGCACCGGCCGCACGTCCGGCGCGGGAGGTGCGGGCGCGGTGAGTCAGGACGGCGTGCGGGACGAGTCGGCGCCGCCCAGCGCGGCCAGCGCGTCGTCCGTCAGCCGGTACACCGTCCAGCCGTCCTGCGGGCGGGCGCCCAGGGACTCGTAGAAGGCGATCGACGGGGCGTTCCAGTCGAGGACCGACCACTCCAGGCGCTGGTAGCCGCGCTCCACGCACAGCCGGGCCAGCTCGCTGAGCAGGGCCTTGCCGTGGCCGGCGCCCCGGGCGGCGGGGCGGACGTACAGGTCCTCCAGGTAGACGCCGTGCACCCCGCGCCAGGTGGAGAAGTTCAGGAACCACAGCGCGCAGCCGACGGTCTCGCCGGTGTCGTCGTCGGCGGCGATGTGCGCGTACACGGCGGGGCGCTCGCCGAACAGGGCCTCGTGCAGCTGCTCCGGGGTCGCCCTGGCCTCGTGCGGCACCTTCTCGTAGGCGGCGAGCTCACGGATCAGGGTGTGCAGGGCGGGGACGTCGGCGGGGGTGGCGGTGCGAATCATGGTCGGAGGCTAACCGCCGGCCGCGCGCAGCCGCGCGGCGATCTCGAACAGGTGCTCGTCGAGGGGGCGGCCGTCCTCGACGTCCCACAGGCAGTTCTGCAGCAGACGGCCGTACGTCCAGGCCAGCGCGCGGGCCCGGTCCAGGCCGAGGACGTCGGTCATGGCGTCGAAGCGCCACACGACGTCGTCGGCGTCGAAGCGGTTGTCCAGGGCGGGCCACAGCTCGAATCCGGGGTCGCCGGCGAGCGGCTTGGGGTCGATCGCCAGCCAGGGGGCGCGTGCGGAGGCGAGGACGTTCCCCTCGTGCAGGTCCCAGTGGAGCAGGCGGTCGCCGGGCTCGTCGGCGACCTCCCGTACGGCGGCGGCGCAGTCGGCGAGCAGGCGGCGGGCTCGCGGGTCCGTGACCCGGTGCAGGGCGCGGGGGGTGCGCTCCAGCATGCCGTGCGCGATGTCGCCGAGGCGGCGCAGGCCCGGCGGAGCGGTGAACGACGTCAGATGGGCGAGGAGACCGGCGATGGCCAGCACGGAGCCGTGGGCGTCCAGGGCCGCGAGGGAGCGGGTGGGGTCGAGGCGTTCGAGGAGCATCGTGCCGGTGGCCGGGTCGTGGTCGAGGAGACGGACCGCGCCGTCGCCGTCCCAGTGGCGCAGCGCGACCGGCTCGCCCGCCGTCTCGTGGTCGAGGAGCTGCAGCTTCAGCGCGGCGGGGGTGCCGTCGCGCCGGGTCACCGGGACGACCAGCGCGGCGACCCCGTGCATCGGCCGTCCGTCGGCGGTCAGCTCCCAGCGGTCCAGGAAATCGGCCGTGAGCCGGGGGAGCGCGGCGACGAAGGCGCGGCCCGCCTCCCCGTTGTACTCCTGCTGCGACGCGGCGAGCTCGGCCGGGACCTCGATCATTCCGGGACCTTATCGGGCTCCCGGAATCGGCTCCCGCGAATTACCGTCCTGGCATGAGCAGATCGGACAGTGGTGCGGTGAACGGCGGCATCTCCTTCTGGTACGCCGACGACGGCCTGCCCGCGGTGCGTGAGCCGCTGGCCGGGGACGCCTCGGCGGACGTGGTGATCGTGGGCGGCGGATACACGGGGCTGTGGACCGCGTACTACCTGAAGAAGGCGGTCCCCTTCCTGCGGATCACCGTCCTGGAGCAGCGCTTCTGCGGGTACGGCGCGTCCGGGCGCAACGGCGGCTGGCTGTACAACGGCGTCGCGGGCCGCGACCGGTACGCGAGGCTGCACGGGCAGGAGGCGGCCGTACGGCTCCAGCGGGCCATGAACGACACCGTCGACGAGGTCGTCCGGGTCGCCGGGGAGGAGGGCTTCGACGCGGGCGTCCACAAGGGCGGCGTCCTGGAGGTCGCCCGCACGCCCGCGCAGTGGGCGCGGCTGAAGGCGTTCCACGAGCACGAGCTGGCGTACGGCGAGAAGGACCGGGAGCTGTACGGCGCCCGGGAGACGGCCGAGCGGATCCGGGTGGCCGACGCCGTCGGCTCGACGTGGACGCCGCACGGCGCGCGCGTGCACCCCGTGAAGCTGGTCAAGGCGCTCGCGGCGGCTGTCGAGGCCCTGGGCGTGACCATCCACGAGCTGACCCCGGTCACCGAGATACGGCCGAAGCACGCCGTCACCCCGTACGGCACCGTGCGCGCGCCCTATGTGCTGCGCTGCACCGAGGGGTTCACGGCGAGCCTGAAGGGCCAGCGGCGCACCTGGCTGCCCATGAACTCCTCGATGATCGCCACCGAGCCGCTGACCGACGAGCAGTGGGCGTCGGTCGGCTGGGAGGGGCGCGAGACGCTCGGGGACATGGCGCACGCCTACATGTACGCGCAGCGCACGGCCGACGGGCGGATCGCGCTGGGCGGGCGGGGTGTGCCGTACCGCTTCGGGTCGCGCACGGACAACGACGGGCGCACCCGGCCGGAGACCGTCGAGGCGCTGCGGGACGTCCTGGTCGGGTTCTTCCCGTCGCTGGCCGGGGTGCGGGTCGCCCACGCCTGGTCGGGGGTGCTGGGCGTGCCGCGCGACTGGTGCGCGACGGTGACGCTGGACCGGTCGACCGGGCTCGGCTGGGCGGGCGGGTACGTCGGCTCCGGCGTGGCCACGGCGAACCTGGCGGCCCGCACCCTGCGCGACCTCGTCCAGCAGGACTCGGGCCAGGGCGGCAGGACCGACCTCACCGAACTGCCCTGGGCCGGGCACAAGGTGCGCAAGTGGGAGCCGGAGCCGCTGCGCTGGCTGGGCGTCCACGGCCTGTACGCCGCCTACCGCGCGGCCGACCGCAGGGAGCGGGGCACGAGCAGCGCCGAGTCGTCCCGGCTGGCCCGGGTGGCGGACCGGGTGGCGGGGCGGCACTGACGCACAGCCCCGCTCAGGTCGCCGGTTCCTCCTGCCGGGCCGGGCGGGGGGTGTCGTGGCCCGGGGGTTTGGCCGTCACCATCACGGCGGCCACGATGCCGGCCAGGAGCATGATGGCGGCGGCCCACCAGATGGCGACCGTGTAGCCGTGCACGATGCCCTGCTGGGTGACCAGGCGGCGGTCGGCGGGGTTCAGGAGGTGGGCCGTGATGTAGGCGGTCGAGCTGGTGGTGGCGATGGTGTTCAGCAGGGCCGTGCCGATCGAACCGCCGACCTGCTGGGAGGTGTTGACGGTCGCCGACGTCACCCCGGAGTCCTGTGGTGCCACGCCCGCCGTCGCCGTGGCGAACACCGGCATGAAGACCAGGCCCATGCCGAGCCCCATGAGGATCAGGGCGGGCAGGACGTGCGGCGCGTACGAGGAGTCGACGGTGAGCTGGGTCAGCAGCACCATGCCGATCGCGGCCAGCAGGGCGCCCGGGGCCATCAGCAGGCGGGGCGGCACATGGTCCAGGAGGCGGGCGGCGATCTGCGTGGAGCCGACGATGATGGCGGCCGTCAGGGGCAGGAAGGCCAGCCCGGTCATCACGGGGCTGTAGCCGAGGATGACCTGCAGGTAGTAGGTCATGAAGAGGAACAGGCCGAACAGGCCGATGACCGCGAGGGCCATGGTCAGGAAGCAGCCGGCCCGGTTGCGGTCCCTGACGATGTGCAGCGGCAGCAGCGGGACCGGGGCGCGGGTCTGCCAGGCGACGAACGCCACGAGCAGGACGACGCCCGCCGCGAACAGGGCCAGCACGAGCGGGTCGGTCCAGCCGCGCGGCTCGGCCTCGGCGAAGCCGTAGACGATCGCGACCAGTCCGCCGCAGCCCAGAATCACGCCGGGCACGTCGAGCCGGGCGCCCTTGTGGACGGGGCTGTCGTGGAGCAGGGCGAAGGCGCCGAAGACGGCGATCACGGCGATCGGCACGTTGACGTACAGGCACCAGCGCCAGTCCAGGTACTCGGTGAGCACGCCGCCGACGATGAACCCGATGGCGCTGCCGCTGCCGGCCAGGGCGCCGTAGATGCCGAACGCCTTCCCTCGCTCCTTGGGATCGGTGAAGGTCGTGGTCAGCAACGACAGGGCGGACGGGGCGAGTACGGCGGCGAAGACGCCCTGGAGGGCGCGGGCGCCGAACAGCATCCCGGAGGAGGCGGCGGCGCCGCCCAGCGCGGACGCGGCGGCGAAGCCGATCAGGCCGATGATGAACGTGCGTTTTCGGCCCGCCAGGTCTGCTATGCGCCCGCCGAGGAGCAGGAGCCCTCCGAACGCCAGCGTGTACGCCGTGATGACCCACTGCCGGTCGCCGTCGGAGATGCCGAGGTCCTCCTGGGCGGAGGGGAGCGCGATGTTCACGATGGTCGCGTCGAGGACCACCATGAGCTGCGCGAGCGCGATGACCACCAGGCCCCACCAGCGACGGGGGTCTGCTTCCCGGGCTGTTTCACCCGTTCGGGTGACTGTCATCTGGCCAGAAGACCATGGTTCCGCAGACGTCGCATCTGGGGCGGTGGGCCTTCGCGGGCGGGGAGCGGTCATGGTTCCAGCACCACCTTTCCGGTGGTCGCGCGGGTCTCCAGGGCGCGATGGGCGGCCGCGGCCCCGGCGAGCGGGAAGCGCTGGACGGCTGGGACGAGACGGCCCGCGGCGGCCTCGGTGAGGGCGCGCAGTTCCAGGGTCCGCATCGGGTCGGGGCCGCCGGCCCGCCGCAGCATCACGGGGCCCAGGACCTGCTCGGAGACGCCCTCGACGAGGTGGGGGCCGCCGCCGCGCAGGCCCTCGCCGGACCAGCCGAACACCAGGTGCCGGCCGCCGGGACCGAGCAGGTCCACGCTCGCGCGGGCCACGTCGCCGCCGACGCCGTCGAGGACGAGGGTGGCGGGCCGTCCGCCGAGGAAGGCGCGCACCTTCTCCGGCCAGCCGGGGTCCGTGTAGTCGACGGCGAGGTCGGCGCCGTTCTCGCGGACCCGCGCGGTCTTCTCCGGTCCGCCGGCCAGACCGACGACGACGGCCCCGGCGTTCTTCGCGTACTGCACGAGGAGGGTGCCGATGCCGCCGGCCGCGGCCGGGATCACGGCCACCGTGTCCGGCCCGAACGCGGCGAACTGGACGATCCCCAGCGCCGTACGGCCCGTGCCGATCATGGCGACGGCCTGCGCGAAGTCCAGGTTCTCCGGGATCTCGTGGACCCGCTCGACGTCCGTGACGGCGAGCTCGGCGTAGCCGCCCGGCGCGAAGCCGAGGTGGGCGACGACCCGCTTGCCGAGCCAGAGCGCGGCGACGCCCTCGCCGAGGGACTCCACCACGCCGGCGACCTCGCGGCCGGGGATGGTGGGCAGCGGTGTCGGCTCGGGCGCCGGGCCCTGGAAGCCCTCGCGCAGGGCCGTGTCGAGGAGGTGGACGCCGGCGGCCCGGACGGCGATCCGGACCTGGCCGGGGGCCGGGCGCGGGTCGGCCGTCTCCTCGTAGGCGAGATTCTCGGCCGGGCCGAAGGCGTGCAGGCGGATGGCGTGCATCGTGGGTCCCCCATCGGTGTGGGCAGGTCGGTCGGTCTCCCGCCGGGCGGGCGGGGCGCTGCGACGATGCTCCGACCTCAAGCTCGCTTGAGGTCAAGGGCGTGCCGGCCGAGGGCCAGGGACACCGCCGTGAGCGCGCTGGTGAAGGACACCTCGGACAGCACGCCCGGCGCGGCGACCTGATCGCCCGCCAGGTAGACGCCGTCGCCTCGGTCCACGGCCGGCCGGTCCCGCCAGCTGGTGCCGGGCAGGTCCACGGCACCGGTCCGGCCGCTCGCGACGGCATCGCGCCGCCAGGTGACCCGCTCGCGCCAGCCGGGGAAACCGAGGTCGAGGAGCTGCTCGGCGCGGGCGGCGCCGTCCGCGCGCGACTCGCCCGGGGCGAGCGGGATCTGGCCCTGGATCAGCTGCTCGCCGACCGGCGCGAGCGACGGGTCCTGGGCGGTGAACCGCTCCAGCCAGCCCGGCGCGTCCAGGTCGGAGACGACGAAGGCGTCACCGCGCCGGCCGCGCAGCGCGAGGTCGATCAGGGCCGTCCGGCCGCCGGGCCAGGTCAGCGAGTCGTCCCGCAGCAGACGCCGGGCGGCGGCCAGCGAGGTGGCGACGACGACCGGGGTGTCCGTCGGCAACGTGTCGACCCGGGCCAGGGTCTCGACGCGGACCCCGAGGTTCCACGCCCGCGCCGCCATCCGGTCGATCACCGTCGCCCAGCCGCCCCGCGGGTAGTGCGCCTCCGGGGGCAGCCGGGTGGCCCGGCGCAGCCGCTCCTGCACGAACGCGGCGGACAGGGCACCGGGGTCGTGGTGGAACAGCGCGACCGCCGCGTAGTGCGCGGCCACCCGCGCGGCCTCCTCGCCCGCGACACCGGTCGCCCAGGTGAGGAAGTCCAGGTCGACGGGTGCCTGCGGCAGGCCCGGCCGCAGCGGTTTCAGCAGCGCGAGGGGCGGGGTGCGGCGCAGTGCGCCCCGGTACCGCAGCCGGAACCGGGCCGCCTCCAGCGGTGGGATCGGCGCGAGCGGGCCGATCAGGTCCCGCTGCGCGAGCCACGCCCAGTGCGGGCCGCCCTTGTACAGGGCGTGCGGCCCCTCGTTCGTCCGGTACGGCCCCTCCGCGGTGCGGGCCCGGCCGCCGAGGGTGTGGTGCGCCTCGTACACGGTGACCTGGGCGCCCGCTTCGGCGGCGGTGATGGCCGCGGTGAGCCCGGCGAAGCCGCCGCCGATGACGGTGATGCGGTGCATGGCTGGGGGTCTCCCTCGCTCTCGGTGCGCCCGTGGGCCTGCCTCTTCCGGTACGACGGCGCGGGCGTCCCCGGATGTGACATCGGCGGACACCCCGGGGATCGGCGCAGGTGACGGGCGTTGTCAGTGGCGGGGTGCAGCATGGTGCGCATGGCGAGAAGAGCGAGGGGCGCGGGAGCGGCGGGCGGTCCGGGGCGCGGGGGTGTGCCGGGCGCGCGGCGGCCGGAGCTGCGGCTGCCGCCGCTGGAGCCGTACGGGGGCGGCGGACTGGAGCCGGACGGCGACTACGACGGGCTGGAGTTCCCGGAGGCGGACCTCTCCGAGCAGGACGGCGGGGGCGCCCGGTTCATGGACTGCGCGCTGCGCGGCTGTGTGCTGGACGGGACGCGGCTGCGGTACGCCCGGATCCTCGACTCGGTGCTCTCCGCGCCGCGCGGGGTCGGCACGGACCTCGCCGAGGCGACCCTGCGGGACGTCGAGGTGCTGGACGCCCGTCTGGGCGGGACCCAGGCGCACGGGTCCGTGCTGGAGCGGGTGGTGGTCAGGGGCGGCAAGATCGACTATCTGAATCTGCGCAAGGCGAAGCTCAGGGACGTGGTCTTCGAGGGCTGTGTCCTGGTCGAGCCGGACTTCGGGGGCGCCCGCCTGGAGCGGGTGGAGTTCGTGGACTGCGTGCTGCGCGGGGCCGACCTCACGGGGGCGACGCTGACCGACGTGGATCTGCGCGGGGCGAGTGAGCTGGACATCGCGGGCGGCCTGGACCGGCTGTCCGGGGCCGTGATCAGCACGGGTCAGCTGCTCGACCTGGCACCGGCGCTGGCCGCGCAGCTGGGCCTGCGCGTGGAGGGGTGACGGGCGCGCGGCCCGCGTCTCACGGCAGCCGGGGGAAGCGGGCCTGGAGCGTCCAGACCGCCGGGTTCTCGCCCAGGTCCTCGTGCAGGTCGATCAGGTCGGCGAGCAGGTCGTGCAGGAAGTCCCGGGCCTCGCGGCGCAGGGCGGCGTGCGAGAAGGTCAGCGGCGGTTCCTCCGCCGGCATCCAGTCCGCCTCGATGTCCACCCAGCCGAACCGCCGCTCGAAGAGCATCCGGTCCGTGGACTCGGTGAAGTCCAGCTCCGCGTGCTGGGGACGGGAGGCGCGGGAGCCGGCCGGGTCCCGGTCCAGCGCTCGACGATGTCGCACAGCGCCCACGCGAAGTCGAGCACCGGCACCCATCCCCAGGCTGTGGACAGCTCCCGGTCCGCCTCGGTGTCGGCGAGGTAGACGTCACCGCAGAACAGGTCGTGGCGCAGGGCGCGCACGTCCGCGCGGCGGTAGTCCGTCTGCGGCGGGTCGGGGAAGCGGTTGGAGAGGGCGTAGCCGATGTCGAGCACGCTGGGCATGGTGTCACGGCTCCCGCTCATAGGATCACCGACGTGTCCCGTACCGCAGCCGCCGTCCCCGCCGTGCTGAGCGCCCTGCTCGCCGTCACCCTTACGGCGTGCGGCGGGGTCGACGGCACCCCTGGCGGACCCGGCGTGCGCGACCCGTACTTCCCCAAGGCCGGGAACGGCGGCTACGACGTGCGGCACTACGCCCTCGACCTCTCCTACGAGCCCGCCGCGCGGCACCTCTCCGGCACCGCCGAGATCACCGCGCGCGCCGGCCAGGACCTGTCCGCCTTCGACCTGGACCTGAGCGGCCTGGACGTCGAACGGGTCGAGGTGCAGGGCCGGCCCGCCCGCTTCAGCCGCAACGGGCAGGAACTGATCGTGCGGCCGCACGACGAACTCGACGCCGGCGAGACCTTCCGGACGGTCGTCCACTACTCCGGCACGCCCCGGACCATCACCGACCCTGACGGCTCGGAGGAGGGCTGGCTGCGCACCGCCGGGGGCGGGGCGCTCGCGCTGGGGGAGCCGACCGGGTCCATGGCATGGTTCCCCGGCAACCACCACCCGTCCGACAAGGCGGCCTACGACATCACGGTGAGCGTGCCGGAGGGGACCGAGGTGGTCTCCAACGGGGAGCTCGCCGGACGGCGCACCACCGGCGGCCGTACGGCCTTCCACTGGCGTACGGCCGAGCCCATGGCCACGTATCTGGCCACCCTCGCCATCGGCGACTACACCCTCCACCGGTCCACCGTGCGCACGGCGGCGGGCCACGACCTGTCCGTCCTGTCCGCCGTCGTCCCCTCCGAGGCCGGGCCCGCCGGGAAGGCGCTGGCGCGGCTGCCGGAGATCGTGCGGTGGGGCGAGGACACCTTCGGGCCGTACCCCTTCTCCTCCACCGGCGTGATCGTCGCCGGCGAGGGGGACGCCGGGTACGCGCTGGAGACGCAGTACCGGCCCGTCTTCCCCGGCGCCCCCGGCACCGGGCTGCTGGTGCACGAGCTGGCCCACCAGTGGTTCGGCGACTCGGTGACGCCCGGGAGCTGGCGGGACATGTGGCTCAACGAGGGCTTCGCGACGTACGCGGAGTGGCTGTGGGAGGAGGAGCACGGCGGCGACAGCGCGCAGGAGAGCTTCGACGCGCTCTACGACCACGGCGAGGACGAGTACGAGGACCTGTGGTCCTTCCCGCCCGCCGAGCCGTCCGGCGCCGCCCACATCTCCGACGAGCCCGTGTACTCGCGCGGCGCGATGGTGCTGCACAAGATCCGGCAGACCGTCGGCGACAAGGCGTTCCGGGACCTCGTCCGGGGCTGGACGGCGAAGCACCGCCACGGCAACGCGGACACCGAGGACTTCACGTCCTACGTCGAACGGACGGCCCCCGACGAGGACTTCACCCCCGTCTGGCGGGACTGGCTGTACGGGGAGGGCAAGCCCGAGCACCCCTGACGGCATCCGGGCCGCGCCCTCTCAGCCCGTCACCTCCAGGTCCCCCCGTATCGCCGCCCGTGCCGCCCACACCGCCTCCGCGTGTCTCAGGCGCCGTTCCTGCATCGCGGGGGAGTCCAGCGGGGGGTCGCCGGTGGCGAAGGCGTCCTGGAGGTCCCGCAGGGTGGCGTACACGGCTTCCAAGGCGTCCGCCATCGCCTGCGGCGCGCACAGCAGCGCGCTCTCGCGGGCCTCGTCGCAGCCCGACGACCGGAACGCCTGGCGTACGGCCGCCGCGCGCTCCCGGCCGCCTCCGGTCAGGGCGGCCTCGCGCATGTCCTCGTAGGCCAGGCGGTACTTGGTGAGGACGGTGACGTAGATCTGCCGGCGTTCCTGCCGGGTGCGGTCGGCCTGGTCGCGGCGCCAGCGGACGCGGTCGGCGAGGAGGGTCGAGCCGACGCCGACGAAGGCGCCCAGGGCCGTGGCGGCGAGAGTCGTCCAGTCCATGCCGGGTCAGGCGTCCCCGCCGGCGCCGTACGCGGCCAGCAGCCGGGCCAGGTCCGGGGGCCACAACGGCTCGGTGGGCGAGAGGAGTTCGGCGGCGGTCCACCAGCGCCAGCCGAGGATGTCGCCGGCCGGGCCGAGGTGCGGGCCCGTCGGCTCGCGGCGTTCGCTCAGCGCCAGGTAGATGTGCTCCCGGCGGCGGACGGCGATGCCCTGGTGGGTGAAGTCGTGGTCCCAGGTGGCCAGCAGCGGTCCCGGCTCCAGGTCCGTCCAGCCGGTCTCCGCGCGCAGTTCGCGTACGGCGGCCTCGCGGGGGCTCTCGTCGCCGGCGGGGGAGCCGCCGGGGAGCGCCCAGTGCGGGCCGGCCTCGTCGTCGGCGTAGCGGAACAGGAACACCGCGCCCCCGGGATCGAGCACGGCCACGCGGGCGCCGTCGAGCACGGCCCGCGGAGGGCCGGGCAGGGACTTGCGCAGGACCGTGCAGGGCCGCCCGTGCTCGCGGTCCTCGCCGTGGCCGATCGCCTCGTAGCCGAGGGATGTCCAGAAGGCGAGGGCCGGGGCGTTGCCGTCGAGGACGGCGAGGCGGACGCCGGAGCGGCCCTCGGCGCGCAGCCGCTCCTCCACGAGCGTGGCGAGCCGGGTGCCGTGGCCCTGGCGCCGGGCCGAGGCGTCCACCATCAGCAGCCCGATCCACGGGTCGGGGTCCTCGGGGTCGGGGTGGTGGGCCAGGGTGATCACGACGCCGACCAGCCGTCCGGCGCTGCGGGCGAGCAGGACCTCGGCGCCCGGCACCGCCAGCTCGTCGGCCAGGGCCGCCGCGACCTGCTCCGGCCGGATGTCGTCCGGGTCGGGGAAGTCGCCGCTGAGCGCCTGGAACGCGCGGTCGGAGGCGTACAGGGCGGTCAGCTCGGTCAGGAGCGGGGCCGGGATGTCGTGGTCGGCGGTCAGCGGGAGGGGGTCGAGGATCACGGGGGCAACCTATCGGAGGGGCCGGGGCGGACCCCGTGAACGCCGGAACCCCCCGGCGGGGCCGGGGGGTTCGGGTCGGTACGGGGACCGTCAGACGTTGACGCCGAAGTCCTGCGCGATGCCGACGAGGCCCGAGGCGTAACCCTGGCCGACGGCACGGAACTTCCACTCCGCGCCGTTGCGGTACAGCTCGCCGAAGACCATGGCGGTCTCGGTCGCGGCGTCCTCCGACAGGTCGTAGCGGGCGATCTCGGCGCCGCCGGCCTGGTTGACGATGCGGATGTAGGCGTTGCGGACCTGGCCGAAGTTCTGCGAGCGGTTCTCCGCGTCGTAGATGGAGACCGGGAACACGATCTTGTCGATGTCGGCCGGGAGGCCGGCCAGGTTGACGTTGATCGCCTCGTCGTCGCCCTCGCCCTCGCCGGTGCGGTTGTCACCGGTGTGGACGATGGTGCTGTCCGGCGTCTGCTTGTTGTTGAAGAAGACGAAGTGGGCGTCCGAGTAGACCTTGCCCTGGGTGTTGACCGCGATCGCCGAGGCGTCGAGGTCGAAGTCCGTGCCGGTGGTGGTGCGGACGTCCCAGCCGAGACCCACGGTGACGGCGGTCAGGCCCGGAGCCTCCTTGGTGAGCGAGACGTTGCCACCCTTGGACAGGCTTACAGCCATTGTTGGGAGTCCCTTCCCTCGTTGCGGTACGGCTAGAAGCTACAGCTACCCCTATGAACGCGGGGAGTGGTGCCGCAGTTCCAGGTGTCTTTACTTTCTTTGCCGAAGAACGCCCGCAGGGTGCAACCGCCGCCGATATTCGCGTGACGTGGACGGGACACACGCGGGACCATGGACGGCATGTCCGGTCCCCATGTCATCCGCGGCTCCGTCTCCCTCCCGGAGGCCGAGCTCATGTGGCGTTTCTCGCGGTCGGGTGGCCCCGGGGGCCAGCACGTCAACACCAGTGACTCGCAGGTCGAGCTGCGCTTCGACCTCGCGGCGACCGAGGCGCTGCCCGAGGTGTGGAAGCGGCGGGCGCTGGAGCGGCTGGCCGGCCGGCTGGTCGACGGCGTCCTGACCGTACGGTCCTCCGAGCACCGCTCCCAGTGGCGCAACCGCGAGACGGCCGCCGTGCGGATGGCCTCGCTGCTCGCCGAGGCGACGGCCCCGCCGCCCAAGCCGCGCCGCCCGACCCGCGTCCCGCGCGGGATCAACGAGCGGCGCCTGCAGCAGAAGAAGCAGCGCGCCCAGACCAAGCGCGGCCGCTCCGGCCGGGACTGGACCTAGAGGGCCGCCGTCGCGGACCTAGAGGCCCGCCGTCGTCAGGTCCAGCACGCCCACCGTCTGGCCGCCGGACGTCTCCCCGGTCGTACGGAAGCCCAGGCCGAGGTAGAAGCCCTCCGGGCCGTCCGGGCCCGGGTGCCAGGTGACGTACAGCTCGCGGCCGCCGCGGCGGCGGATCTCGGCGGCCACGCTCGCGACGGCGAACCGGCCGTAGCCCCGGCCCTGCTCGCGCGCGTCGATGTTCAGCCGCCACAGCCCCGAGCGGCGCACGCTGCCGCCGTCGCCGCGCCAGTCGATGTCGAGGAAGGCCATCAGGAAGCCGACCGGGCGCTCCCCGTCCATGATCAGCCGCGGCCAGGCCACGCCCGCGGGGTGGACGTACGCCTCGGCGAGTGACTCCACGACGGGGGTGACCGCGTGTTCCTGGTCGGGGCGGACCCGTATGCCCGTGGCGGACTCGAGATTTCCAGGTGTGATCTTTTCGAGTCGCGGCGAGGAAGTGAGCGATGTCATCCCGGGAGGGTATGCCGCGCGATCATCCGGCGGCGCGGGAATTCCTTTCGCCACGGCCGCTCACCACGCGAGGAGATCACCTCAACTGCCGGTAACGGCCCCGGAAATACGTCAGCGGCCCGCCGTCCGGGCTCGGCAGTGAGGCCGTCAGGACCCGGCCGATGACCAGCGTGTGGTCGCCGGCCGTCACGCGCTGTTCGGTACGGCACTCCAGTGTGGCGAGCGCGCCGCCCACCAGCGGGGCGCCCGTCTCGATGCCGCGGGTGTACGGGATGTCGGCGAAGAGCAGCCGGTCACTGACCCGGCCCTTCATGGCGAAGCGGCCCGCGATGTGCCGCTGGCTCTCGGCGAGGACCGAGACCGCCCACAGCGGCTGCTCGTCGAGCAGGTCGTCCATGCGGGAGCCCTCCCGCAGGCTGACCAGCACCAACGGCGGGTCCAGGGACACGGACAGGAACGCGGTGGCCGTCATCCCGACGTCCTCACCGGCCGGTGCGTGCGGGTCGTCGGGGTCCAGGGGCGGCTCCAGCGCGGTCACCAGCACCACACCCGCGGCCAGCCGTGACATGGCGGCGCGGAACTCGTCGTTGCTCACTCCCTCAGCATGCCCGTGAGGGTCGCGGGAGGCGGGGAGGGGGGCGGTGACGGGCTGCGTGGGAGTGGTGAAGTTCGGCACGGGGAAACGCTAATGTCGGCCCTGGCGCGGGCACATCGGGCCTGCGGACGAGAACGGACCTAGGACTCCGGGCCCACCGTGTTCCGGGGTGATTCGCGGCACCTCCCCACACGCCCCCGGTTTGCGTTCTGTAAACACACAGGAAAAACGCAGAAACGCCGGTCAATTGTTCACGTTTCTCTGTGACTTGAGTCACAAGGGGCATTAATTGTTGACCCTGTGTACCGAGTGGGCAGCGCGCTGTGATTCAGTGGCGGGGAACCCAGCAAGGACGATATGCCGAAGAGCACCCTTGAAGCGCTGCGAGGTCTCGGGGGGAGGGCGAGCATGGAGACCGAGTCGGAACCGTACGTCCGTCTTGCGACCCTGCGGCAACTGCACCAGGTCATGGCTGACATGAACACGGCTCGCAGCCTGGCCGACACCCTCCAGACCGTCGCCGACGGCGTGGTCAACGGCCTCGGCTACGAACTCGCCTGCGTCAACCTGGTGCGCCCCGACGGCGATCTCGTCGTCGCCGCCTTCGCCGGGAACCCGGCCGCCGAGGCCCTGATCACCGGCCGTGTCGGCTCCCGCGACTCCTGGGACCGCCGCCTGAACATGGGCGAGCGCTGGGGGGACCTGGTCTTCATCCCGCACACCGAGGGCTGGGTGCTCGACGACGACGACGTCCCGCAGTGGTACACGGAGGGCCCCGCGCCCCGCTTCGAGGACGAGTGGCACCCCGCCGACCGTCTCTTCGCCCCGATGTACACGCCCGGCGTGCACGGCGGCGCGTGCGGCGAGCTGATCGGCGTGCTCTCGGTGGACCGCCCGCGCAACGGGCGGCTGCCCGGCGCGTGGGGGCGCGAGGCGCTCCAGATGTACGCGTTCCAGGCCGCCATCGCCATCAGCAACGCACGTCTACGCGCGAATATGCAGCGGGCCCTGGTCCGCCTCGAGCGCGACCAGCAGGCGCTGCGGGCCAGCGAGGAGAGCTTCCGGCAGGCCTTCGAGTACGCGCCCTCCGGCATGGCCATCGCCGAGATGGGCGGCGACCAGCACGGCCGCATCCTGCGCACCAACGACGCCCTGTGCCGGCTGCTCGGCCGCCCGGCCTCCGCGATGCGCCGCTACTCCTTCTCCGACCTGGTCCACCCCGAGGACATCGGCACCCTGCTGCGCACGTCCGCCGAGGGCGGCCGGGCCGAGCTGCGGCTCGCCCGCCGGGACGGCACCTACGTCTGGGTCTCCCTGCGCAACAGCGTCGTCGCGGACGCCGCCGACGGCCCGCGCTTCCTCCTCACCCACGTCGAGGACATCGAGGAGCGCAAGCGCCGCGAGCTCCAGCTCGCCCACCGCGCCTCCCACGACTCGCTCACCGGCCTTCCGAACTCCGCCGAGCTGCGCTCGCGCCTGTCCGCCCGGCTGTGCAAGCGCCCGGCGCACGCCGGAGCCCTGGAGTCCACGGACGCCGCCTACGGGCACCCGGCCGTCTTCGACGCCAACGGGCACGGCTTCGACTTCCCCGGTTCGGCGGCGCTGGACGCCTACGACCACCACGTGCACACCGTCGCGCCGGAGGAGTCCGAGCGCGACGACGGCACCAAGGGCCTCGCGGTGCTCTTCTGCGACCTCGACGGCTTCAAGTCGATCAACGACCGGTTCGGGCACAACGCGGGTGACTCGGTCCTCATCGAGGTGGCCCGGCGGCTGACCCGTGGCGTACGCGACGGCGACACGGTCGCCCGGCTCGGCGGCGACGAGTTCGTGATCCTCGCCGACGGGCTCGGCCGGGCCGACGCCCAGGACCTCGCAGTCCGGCTGCGCAACGAGATCATCCAGCCCATCCGGGCCGAGGGGCGGGCCGTGCGCGTCGGCGCCAGCTTCGGCATCGGATGGGCACACTGCGGAATGACCGCGGACGAAGTGTTGAAGTCCGCCGACGAGCGGATGTACGTAGAGAAACGATCTCGTCCCAAACAGCACAGACGGGCGGGATGAAGTCCAGGTCGGCGGGCTGGTGCGGTGTGAGTCACCCGTTTGGGCGCACAGGAGCGGGTAGGCTCGCCCTTCTGACCCCATGCATCGCAGCCCGCACCTGGTGAGGAGTACCAAGGGATGACGTCCGGCAACAACGGCGCCACTACGCCCGAGGACGACGACCCGTTCGGCTACCTCTACGCCGACGGGCAGGCCAATGGCGCCCAGCCGCCGTCCGGTGGCTACGGCTACCCGAACGCGGTGAACCGGGTGCGTACGGTCGGCCAGCGCCAGTACGGCCAGCAGGGCCCGCAGCCGGGGGCCGGGTACGGCCAGACACCGCAGCAGCAGGGCTCCTACGGCCAGCCGAACGCGCACTACGCGGCCCCGGAGACCCTGCCCGGCGGAGCGCCGACGACCCAGACGTCGTACAGCACCGGCACCGGATCCGGCGGCCGCGGCCGCGGGCCCAACACCAAGGGCCTGCTGATCGGCGCCATCGCCGTCGTCGCGGCGGTCGTCATCGGCATCGGCGTGGCCATGCTGGGCGGCGACGACGACAAGGACGCCAAGGGCGACGACACGCCGGCGACCCCGACCCAGTCCCAGACGAAGGACTCCGGGCCGTCGAAGACCGCCGACCCCGGCGACGAGGTCGAGCTGCCGAAGAGCGACGCCAAGACGCTGGCCCTCGGCGGCACCGCGGCCACCGCGTCCGACGTCAAGGGCGCCCAGGCGGACGGCGGCGTGTACGTCACCGGCTTCAACCAGGCCGGCTCGTCGGTCACCTGGACGGTGAACGGCATCCCGAAGGGCGGCAAGTACACCGTCTACGTCGGCTACAGCGTCCCGGGCAAGGACGGCAACGCCACGCTGACCGTCAACGGCACGCCCTCCACCGCTCCGGTCAACCTCAAGAACTACGCGCACGCGGCCGAGGGCGACTACGAGAAGGGCTGGACGAAGACCTACAACTACATCCAGCTCAACAAGGGCACGAACACGATCAAGGTGTCGTGCGAGGAGGGCAACCAGTGCGACGCCCTGCTCGACCAGGTGTGGCTCGTCAAGGGCTGGGTCAAGTCCTGAGCCCCGTGGCCCGCGAAGCCGTCAGGCGGCGGTGACCTCGCCGGTCACCGCCACCCGGTCCCGCAGCTCCTCGTAGGTGCCGCGGTCGAACTCGCCGGCCACCGGGGCCACCACGCTCGCCGCGCCCAGCGCCGTCGCCCGGGCCAGCCGGTCCGGCCAGGCCAGCCCCTCGACGAGGCCCGACAGCAGGCCCGCGACCACCGCGTCACCGGCGCCCGTCGGATTGCCGCGCAGCCGGGCGGGCGGCGCGGCACGCCAGCGGCCCTCCGGGGTGACGGCGAGCAGCCCGCCCTCCCCGAGGGAGGCCACGACCGCGCGGGCGCCCCGCCGCCGCGCGTCCTGCGTCGCCCGTGACGGCTCGTGCGAGCCGGTCAGCTCGGCCAGTTCCCCAGCGTTCGGCTTCAGGACGTCCGGGCGGGCCGCGACGCCCCGGCGCAGCGCCTCCCCGCTGGTGTCCAGGAGTACGGGCACCCCGGCCGCCCGCGCGGAGCGGACCAGTCCGGCGTAGGCGCCGACCGGCACCCCCGGCGGCAGGCTGCCGCACAGGGCCACCGCGGACGCGGCGGCGAGGAGGGTGCCGTACGCCTCCTGGAAGGCGGACCACTCGGCGGGCGAGACGGTAGGGCCGGGCTCGTTCAGCTGGGTCGTGTCGCCGGTGCGGTCGTCGACCACGGCGACGGTGCGGCGGGTCGGACCCGTCACCGGCACCAGGGCGTCGACCACGCCGGGGGTGGCGGTGAGCAGCTCGCGCACCTCCCGGCCCGTCGTGCCGCCCGCGAAGCCCGTGACCGTCACCTCGTGCCCGAGGGCCGCCAGGACGCGGGCCACGTTCAGGCCCTTGCCGCCGGCGCGTTCGGTCACCCCGGAGACCCGGTGGGAGGCGTGGGGCCGCAGCGCCCCGACCCGGTAGGTGATGTCGAGAGCGGTGTTCAGCGTGACCGTCAGGATCACCTGGGCCGACCTCCCCCGAAGAAGTTCTCGATGTGTGTGCCGTCGCCCGCCGGACGTCCCGTGCGGGCGTCACGATCATGCCAAAAGGGCGGCGGCCGTCACAGTCTCCCAGGACAACCGCCGCCCTCAACAGCTGGACACATCACCCCAGTTGTGGCTCAACCACCCATTCGCCCCGGCGCATCACGCCCTTGAGGCCGAAGTCGGCGTCCAGGACCACCAGGTCGGCGTCCTTGCCGGGCTCCAGGGAGCCGACGCGGTCGTAACGGCCGAGGAGCTTCGCCGGGTTGGCCGAGAGGGCCGCCACCACGTCCCCGACCGGCAGCCGGTCGATCGTCACCGCCCGCTTGAAGGCGCGGTCCAGGGTGAGGGTCGAGCCCGCGATCGAACCGCCCTCCACCAGGCGCGCCACACCGTCGGCGACCTCCACCTCCAGCGGGCCGAGCATGTAGCGGCCGTCGCCGAAGCCGGCGGCGTCCATCGCGTCCGTGATGAACGCGACCCGGTCCGCGCCCGCGTGACGGAACGCCAGCTCCAGGGAGGCCGGGTGCAGATGCGTGCCGTCGTTGATCAGCTCGACCGTCACCCGCTCGTCCTCCAGCAGGGCCACGATCGGGCCGGGCTCGCGGTGGCCGAGCGGCGGCATCGCGTTGAAGAGGTGGGTGGCGACCGTCGCTCCGGCGTCGATCGCCTCCACGGTCTGCTCGTAGTCGGCGTCCGTGTGCCCGATCGCGGCGATCACGCCGTGCTCGGCCAGCATCCGTACGGAGTCGATGCCGCCCGGCAGTTCGGTGGCGAGGGTGACCATCGCCGCGTGGCCGCGGGCCGCGTCGACCAGCTTGCGGACGTCCGCCGGGTCCGGGTGGCGCAGCAGCTCCTCGGAGTGCGCGCCCTTGCGGCACGGCGAGATGAACGGCCCCTCGAAGTGGATGCCCGCCAGGTCGCCCTGTTCGGCGAGCTCGGAGAGGAGCCCGGCCCGGTGGGTCAGGAAGTCCATGTCGCCGGTGACGGTGGAGGCGACCAGGGTGGTGGTGCCGTGCACCCGGTGGGTGTGGATGCCCTTGAGGACGTCCTCGGGCGTGCCCGAGGTGAAGGAGGCCCCGCCGCCGCCGTGGTTGTGGATGTCCACGAAGCCGGGCACGAGCCAGTGGCCGGTGAGGTCGATCGACCGGGCGTTCTCCGGGGCCGTGCCGGCGATGCGGGAGCCGTCGACGATCACCTGGCCCTCTTGGAGGATTCCCGTCGGCATGACCACGTGGGCGCCGGACAGGATGAAAGGCACCTTGTCCGTTGCGGGCTGCGGGTGCGGCGTGGCCGGTCGCGCTCCGCGGCGGAGCCGCTCTTCGGCGCTGTCCCGCGCCCCTAGGGCGTTCGCCATCAGGGAGTTACCTCCGTACGGTCGGTGTTGTCGAGGAGATCCCACGCCAGGAGCCCGGCACCCAGGCATCCCGCCGTGTCGCCCAGGGCCGCGGGGACGATGGACGGCAGCTTCTGGAAGGTGACCCGCTGCCGGACCGCGGCCCGCAGGGGTGTGAACAAGGTTTCCCCCGCTTCGGCCAGGCCGCCACCGATGATCAGGGTGCGCGGGTCCAGCAGGGTGAGAGCGGTGACCAGGCCGTCGGCGAGCGCGTCCACGGCGGACCGCCAGACGCGGACGGCGTCCGGGTCGCCGGACAGGACGGCCTTGGCGCAGTCCGCCGCGTCCGCGTCCGGGTCGCCGCAGGCGGCGGCCCACGCCTCGCTGACCGCGGCCGCCGAGGCGTACCGCTCCAGGCAGCCGTGCTGCCCGCAGGGGCAGGGGGCGCCGCCGGGCCGGACGACGACATGGCCGATCTCGCCGGCGAAGCCGTGCGCGCCCGCCTCGACGCGGCCGTCGATGCCGATGGCGCCGGCGATCCCGGTGCCGAGGGGCACGAACAGGAAACGGTCGGCCCCGCGCCCCGCGCCGACACGGCCCTCGGCGAGGCCGCCGGTGCGGACGTCGTGGCCGAGGGCGACGGGGATGCCGTCGAGCCGTTCGGCGAGCAGGTCGCGCAGCGGGAGGTCCCGCCAGCCCAGGTTGGCGGCGTACACGGCGATGCCGCGCGCGGCGTCGACGATCCCGGGGACCGCGACGCCGGCGGCGGCCGCGGGCTCGCCGAAGCGCTCCTCGCCGTAGGCGCGCAGCTCGGCGGCGAAGTCGAGGATGCCCTCGACGACGGCCTCCGGGCCGCGGGCGCGGCCGGTCGCCCTGCGTGCCTGATGGAGCAGTTCACCGCCCGCCCCGGCCAGGGCGGCCTTCATCCCGGTGCCGCCCACATCGAGGGCGATGACATGTCTCACGGGGGACAGTGTGTCTTGCGCACCCACGAGAGGTCTAGTCCACTTACGTGGTGTAGACCTATGGGGGCAATATGTATGACGATTCGAAAATTTCGAACAGAGGTATGGGGCGGATTCGCGTGCAGCGGCGTGGTCGGAGGCGTACGGGAGCGGCGGCGGTGGTGTCCGCACTGGGCATGACGGCGGTGCTGGGCGGCTGCGGGGTGACCGGCGGCTCGGACGACGTCACGCTGAAGCTGGTGGCGGCCGACTACGGCGACGGCAAGGCGACCAGCTCGCGGAAGTACTGGGACAAGCTCACCGACGCGTACGAGGCCGAGCACCCCGGGGTGACCGTCGACGTCGAGGTGTACTCCTGGAACGAGGTCGACGCCAAGGTCAAGGAGATGGTCGCCGCGGGCGAGGCGCCCGACCTCGCGCAGATCGGCGCCTACGCCGACTACGCCGCGAAGGACCTCCTCTACGAGGCCGACGACCTGCTGTCCATCCCGGTGCAGGCCGACCTCGTCCCGCAGCTCGCCGAGGCGGGCCAGGTCGACGGCGTGCAGTACGGCATCCCGTTCGCGTCCTCCACGCGGCTGCTCTTCTACAACAAGTCGCTCTTCGAGCAGGCCGGCCTGACCGCGCCGCGGACCTGGAAGGAGCTGGCGGCCGACGCCGCCGCGCTCAAGGCGCGGGGCGTGAAGTACCCGTACGCGCTGCCGCTCGGGTCCGAGGAGGCGCAGGCCGAGACCATGCAGTGGCTGCTCAGCGGCGGGGGCGGCTACACCGACCCGCAGCTCGGCACCTACAGCATCGACTCCCCGGAGAACGTCGCCACCTTCACCTGGCTGAAGGACGACCTGGTCGGCAAGGGCCTCACCGGGCCCGTCCCGCCCGGGGAACTCAACCGCGCCGACGCCTTCGCCGCGTTCGCGAAGGGGGACGTCGGCATGCTCAACGGCCACCCCTCGCTGATGCAGACCGCCCAGAAGAAGGGCGTGAAGTTCGGCATGGTGCCCATGCCCGGCGCCGACGGGCCCACCAAGCTGTCCATGGGCGTCGCCGACTGGATGATGGCGTTCAAGCAGAACGACCACGCCGAGGAGATCGGCACGTTCCTCGACTTCGTCTACGACAAGCAGAACGTCCTGGACTTCTCCCGGCGCTACGACCTGCTGCCCGTCACCACCTCCGCGTCCGAGGTGATGGCCGGCGCCGAGCAGGACGCCGACCTCAAGCCCTTCCTGGAGCAGCTGCCGTCCTCCGAGCTCTACCCGGTCGGCCGGACCTCCTGGGCCGCGGTCAGCGCGGACGTCAAGAAGACCATCGGCTCGACGGTCGCCTCCGGCGGCAGCCCGTCGGCGGTCCTGGCCCGGCTCCAGGCGACGGCGACCAAGCTGGACGGGGCCGAGTAGGAGCCGCTGTCGGTGGCGGGGGTTACGGTGCCAGGCATGGACCAGCACCAGGACCGGCCCGACGCCGCCCTCGCCGACCGCGAACGGGCCGTGCTCGCCCTGGAGCGCCGGGGCTTCTCCGGCCCCGGCGCCAAGGAGCGGGCGATACGCGAGGAGCTGGGCCTGGCCCCGGTGCGCTACTACCAGCTGCTCAACGCCCTGCTGGACGACCCGCGGGCCCTGGCCCACGACCCGGTGACGGTGAACCGGCTGCGCCGGGTGCGCGAGGCGCGCCGGGCGGAGCGCTGACGGCAGGGATAGGTCCGGCGCCGCTGGATAGGGTCCCGATATGGCCCGTCACAACGACCTGACCGACCCGTCCCCGTCCTCGCCCGGCGCGGCCCTGCCCGAGCCGGCCACCGGACCCGGCCGGGACGGACTCGCCGCGCTGCTCGCCCGGCCCGCCCGCGCGCTGATCGCGCTGGACTTCGACGGGACCCTCGCGCCGATCGTGCCCGACCCCGAGAAGGCGCGGGCCCACCCGGAGGCGGTGCCGGCGCTCGCCGCGCTCGCGCCCGAGGTCGCCGCGGTGGCCGTGATCACCGGTCGGCCCGCCGAGGTGGCCGTGCACCACGGCGGCTTCGCCGGGATCGCGGGTCTGGAGCACCTGGTGGTGCTCGGGCACTACGGCGCCGAGCGCTGGGACGCGGTCAGCGGCGAGGTGTCCGCGCCCGACCCGCACCCCGGGGTCGCGGCCGTCCGCGCCGCCCTGCCCGGCCTGCTGGCCGGCCACGAGGACGGCACCTGGATCGAGGACAAGGGGCACGCGGTCGCCGTGCACACGCGTCGCGCGGCCGACCCGCAGGGCACCTTCGACGCCCTGCGCGGCCCGCTCACCGACCTCGCCGGACGCAACGGCCTGATCGTCGAGCCGGGCCGGATGGTCCTCGAACTGCGCCCGCCGGGCATGGACAAGGGCAAGGCCCTGCGGGACCTCGCCCGCGACCTGGGCGCCGAGGCGGTCCTGTACGCCGGCGACGACCTCGGCGACCTGCCCGCCTACGCCGCCGTCGACACCCTCCGCGCGGCCGGCACCCCCGGCCTCCTGGTCTGCAGCGGCAGCGAGGAGGTCACCGAGCTCTCCGAGCGGGCGGACCTCGTGGTGAACGGCCCCGAGGGCGTCGTCCGACTGCTGCGCGCACTGGCCGACCGGATCGGCGCGACCCGCCCGGGCGGGGACTGACCACCCACCGAGCCGGGCCCTCCCGCTCCGCACACGAGCCCCGGCGCACCGCCTCTGACAGCCGCTCCGCACCACCGGGCCGGGCCGTGCGCACCCACTGGCCGCCGGCCGGGGCGGCGGGCTCGGGCGGGAGTCCGGGCGCACGCCCGCCGCCCGGCATCGACGGCCCCGTGCCGCCCCGGCCCGGCTCCCGGCGTCAGGCCGTGTCGTCCCTCAGCGCGTTCAGCTGGTCCAGGAACCACTGGGACGGGGGGAGGGCCGTCGCCGCGGCGGCGAGGCGCTTGGAGCGTTCCGCTCGTTCCGCCGGGGGGACGGACAGGGCCTCGTGCAGGGCGCGGGCCGTGCCGATCACGTCGTACGGGTTGACCGGGACGGCGTCCTCGCCGAGTTCCTCGAAGGCGCCGGCCTCGCGGGACAGGACCAGGACGCAGCCGTCGTCGGAGACGAGCGGCACCTCCTTCGCGACCAGGTTCATGCCGTCCCGGATGGGGTTGACCAGGGCCACGTCCGCCAGCCGGTACGCGGCCAGGGAGCGCGCGAAGTCGTCCTTGACGTGCAGCACGACCGGCGTCCAGCCGGGCGTCCCGTACGCGTCGTTGATCTCCCGGGCGACCCGCTGCACCTCGGCCGTGTAGTCGCGGTAGACGGTGAGGTCCTGCCGCGAGGGGTAGGCGAAGGCGACGTGCACCACCCGCTCACGCCACTCGGGGTGGTCGTCGAGCAGCTGCCGGTACGCCAGCAGGCCGCGCACGATGTTCTTCGACAGCTCGGTGCGGTCGACCCGGACCACGGTGCGCCGGGGCGAGCCGTCGGGGGCGGTGCCGATCTCCTCGCGCAGCGCCGCCATCCGTTCGGCCACATCGTCCTCGTGCGACCGGGCCCGCAGGAAGTCCGCGTCCGCGCCCAGGCCGTGCACTCCGATCCGGGTGCCGCCGAGCCCGCCGGCGAACCGCTCGCAGCACGCCTCGAAGGCGTCCGCCCAGCGCCGGGTGAGGAAGCCGAGGCGGTCCGCGCCGAGCATCCCGCCCAGCACCTGCCGGGCGATGTCGTCGGGCAGCATCGCGAAGTACTCCGGCGGCGCCCACGGCGTGTGCGAGAAGTGCCCGATCCGCAGGTCGGGGCGCAGCTCGCGCAGCATCCCGGGCACCAGCGTCAGGTGGTAGTCCTGCACCAGCACGGCCGCACCGGGGGCCGCCCGCTCGGCGAGGGCCTCGGCGAAGGCGCGGTTGTAGGTCTCGTACGAGGCCCACTGCCGCCGGAACTCCGCGTCGAAGACCGGCTCCAGCGGGGTCTGGTAGAGCATGTGGTGCACGAACCACAGCACCGAGTTCGCGATGCCGTTGTAGGCGTCCGCGTGCACGTCCGCCGGGACGTCCAGCATCAGCACGCCGTCCTCGCCGGCGCCGCGGCGCACCGCCTCCCGGTCGCCGTCGGACAGCGCCGAGCACACCCACAGGGCGCCCGCGTCCGGCCCGATCGCCGACAGCCCGGAGACCATGCCTCCGCCGCCCCTCTTGCGGTGCAGAGAACCGTCGTCGCGCACCTCGTACGAGACCGGGCCGCGGTTCGAGGCGACCAGTACCTTGGCAGCAGTCTGCGGGGAAGCCATACGCCTCAACCTAGCCCGGCCCGTAAACGCTCAAACGTGCGGTTCGGCTCAGTGGGGGCTCACGTACGCGCTGTATACGGCCTGGGTGCGGCGTTCACGCGACCCTGCGCGCCGCGTACTCCGCGATCTCCGCCATGGGCGGCCGCTCCTCCGTGTCCACCGAGTACGTCCGTGGCTCGAAACCGTCCTGGCCGCGCTCGAACTGGGTCAGCGACGGGCGCACCAGATGCCCGCGTGCCAGCCGCAGCTGGGCGGTGCGGTAGATCGCCGCGGACATGCGCCCCAGCGCCTGCCCGTCCTGGTGCCGGTGCTTGCGCACGCCCACGTCCACCTGCGCGAGGGCGTCCAGACCCACCAGGTGCAGGGCGTCCACCAGCATGCCCAGCTCGACGCCGTAGCCGACGGGGAAGGGCAGCTGTTCCAGCAGACTGCGGCGGGCCGCGTACTCGCCGCCGAGCGGCTGCACGAATCCGGCCAGCTGCGGCCAGTGCATGTTCAGCAGCGGGCGGGCCATCAGCTCGGTGACCCGGCCGCCCTGCCCGGACGCGCCGCCGAGCGGGCGGTCGTACATCGCCTTGACCAGGTCGACGCCGGGGTCGGTGAGGAGCGGGCCGACGATGCCGAGGACGAAGTCCGAGGAGAACTCGCGCAGGTCGGCGTCGACGAAGCAGACGATGTCCCCGCCCGTCACCAGCAGCGAGCGCCACAGCACCTCGCCCTTGCCGGGCACGGCGGGAATGCGGGGCAGGACGTCGTCGCGGTGGACGACCCGCGCCCCGGCCGCCGCGGCGACCTCGGCGGTGCGGTCGGTGGACCCGGAGTCGACGACGACGATCTCGTCGACCAGCGGAACCTGGTGCACCAGGTCGTGGGCGATGATCGCGACGATGTCGCCGACCGTCTCCTCCTCGTTGAGGGCGGGCAGGACGACCGAGACCGACTGGCCCGAGCGCTGCTTCGCGGCCAGCACATGGTGCAGCGGTCGGTCGGCCAGGGACCAGGAGCGGCTGATCAGCCAGCGCTCGACTTCTTCCAGCACGGTCGGCGGCTCCTCACTGTCGAACGACGTCGGTGATCCATCTCGCGGTTCGGACGGCTCTCTCAACTGTCCTGGCCTTCGGTTACAGTCTTGAACAACGCGAGTGACCATCGCATGTCAGGGTCGCCCGGCGTTCACAACCGCAGGACAACCGCATACCGCTCATCCAGAGGGGCAGAGGGACACGGCCCGATGAAGCCCCGGCAACCCTCCAGTCGGTTCTCGTAGATCAGCGTCGATCGTCACGCCGATCGTCTTCGCGAGGCTCCCGGCTAGGGAAGGTGCCAAATCCGTCTCACGGCGAGATGCGTCGTGAGGAAGATGAGGAGAAAGGGCCTCGCCTCACATGGCTGTGCAGACTGTTGCAAGCAGCACCGACTCCACCGTAGACCTCGGCCCCGCCGCCGCGCTGTCCTGTCGCGAGTGCGGCCACCGGGTTCCGCTCGGCCCGGTCTTCGCCTGCGAGGAGTGTTTCGGCCCGCTGGAGATCGCCTACGACTTCTCGGCCTACGACACCGAGGAACTCCGCAAGCGCATCGAAGCGGGCCCCGCGAACATCTGGCGCTACGCGCCCCTGCTGCCCGTCCCGGCCGACGTGGCGGACAAGCCGAACATCAACCCCGGCTGGACCAAGCTCGTCAAGGCCGACAACCTCGCCCGCGAACTGGGCGTCACCGGCGGCCTGTACGTCAAGGACGACTCCGGCAACCCGACGCACAGCTTCAAGGACCGCGTGGTCGCGCAGGCCCTGGAGGCCGCGCGCGCCTTCGGCTTCACCACCCTGTCCTGCTCCTCCACCGGCAACCTCGCCGGCGCGGTGGGCGCCGCCGCGGCCCGCGCCGGCTTCCGCTCGTGCGTGTTCATCCCGCACGACCTGGAGCAGGGCAAGGTCGTCATGGCCGCGGTCTACGGCGGCGAGCTCGTCGGCATCGAGGGCAACTACGACGACGTGAACCGTTTCTGCTCCGAGCTGATCGGCGACCCCGCCGGTGAGGGCTGGGGCTTCGTGAACGTCAACCTGCGGCCGTACTACGCCGAGGGCTCCAAGACCCTCGCGTACGAGATCTGCGAGCAGCTCGGCTGGCGGCTGCCGGACCAGCTGGTGGTGCCGATCGCCTCCGGCTCCCAGCTCACCAAGATCGACAAGGGTCTCCAGGAGCTGATCAAGCTGGGCCTGGTCGAGGACAGGCCGTACAAGATCTTCGGTGCCCAGGCCGAGGGCTGCTCGCCGGTGTCGACCGCCTTCAAGGCCGGTCACGACGTGGTCCGCCCGCAGAAGCCGGACACCATCGCCAAGTCGCTCGCGATCGGCAATCCGGCCGACGGCCCCTACGTCCTGGACATCGCGCGCCGCACCGGCGGCGCCGTGGAGGACGTGACGGACGCGGAGATCGTCGCGGCGATCAAGCTGCTCGCGCGGACCGAGGGCGTCTTCGCCGAGACCGCGGGCGGCGTGACGGTGGGCGTCACGAAGAAGCTCATCGAGAGCGGGGTGCTCGACCCCGCCAAGACCACGGTCGTCCTGAACACCGGCGACGGCCTCAAGACGCTGGACGCGGTGGCGGGTACGGGCCTCACCGCGACGATTCGTCCCAACCTTGACTCCTTCCGAGAGGCTGGCCTCGCATGAGCGTGACCGTTCGCATCCCGACCATCCTGCGCACCTACACCGGCGGTCAGGCCGAGGTCGCCGCCGAGGGCGCCACCCTGGCCGAGGTCATCTCCGACCTGGAGAAGAACCACACGGGGATCGCGGCCCGGGTGCTGGACGACCAGGGCAAGCTGCGGCGCTTCGTCAACGTCTACGTCAACGACGACGACGTGCGTTTCGAGCAGGGTCTGGAGACCGCGACCCCGGACGGCGCCGGCGTCTCCATCATTCCGGCCGTCGCCGGCGGCTGACCGGATGACCGAACATTACCTTCGGTAATGCCGGTTACCGAGCGTTCATCGAATTGCCTCCTCCGTGAGAGAAGCGGAGGAGGCAATTCTGTGTGATTGAGCGGGGTACAGTTGGGGAACGCACCGCCGGTCCATGGACCGGCCGTCTTTGCTTTCCGCCGCCGGCCCGACAAGAAGTAGCCAAAGTCCGCGGGTTCTATGCGGCTTTTGTTCCGTTTGCCCGGCCCGACTTGACCTGAAGTCAGCGGAATTGTCGTCACATTCCCGACCGGTCGTGCCCGGATTTCTCGTCCGATTGACCTGTTGCAGACGGCAGTTGGGCAGATACATTCAGCCGCGGTCGACGCGTTCCGGCGCACGCCCCCGACCGATTTGGGGGGTGAGGTCTGACCCGGATCCGCGAAGTGTGGATCTGTGCAAGGGCCAGTAATAGGGGAGTTAGGCATGGCTCAGGGCACCGTCAAGTGGTTCAACGCGGAGAAGGGGTACGGCTTCATCGCGGTCGACGGTGGTGCGGATGTTTTCGTCCACTACAGCGCGATCCAGATGGACGGGTACCGCACCCTGGAAGAGGGCCAGCGGGTCGATTTCGAGATCTCGCAGGGTCAGAAGGGGCCGCAGGCGGACATGGTCCGGCTGGCGACCAGCTGAAGCACGCGTCGACTAACAGCAGCGACGTTCTTCTTCGAAGGGCCCGCGCCTCCCGGGGTGCGGGCCCTTCGGCGTGCGTGCGCGCCCCTGCCCGCCGACGGGCGCGCAGCCCGGGCGCCTTGCACTCTCGTACCCCGAGTGCTAATCATTGGCGTTAGCACTCTGAAGGTGAGAGTGACAAAGGAGGACCGGGTCGGTGAGGCCCGCAGGCCAGGTGGGGCAAGGAACCACGCGGCCGGCGAGCCGTCCGTCGCGGGCGCGGGCGCGGTCCGAAGGAATCACCCCCAGTCCTGGAGGGACCACTTCACATGGCCAAGATCATCGCGTTCGACGAGGAGGCGCGGCGCGGCCTCGAGCGCGGCATGAACCAGCTCGCGGACGCCGTCAAGGTGACGCTCGGCCCCAAGGGCCGCAACGTCGTCCTCGAGAAGAAGTGGGGCGCCCCCACGATCACCAACGATGGTGTCTCCATCGCCAAGGAGATCGAGCTCGAGGACCCGTACGAGAAGATCGGCGCCGAGCTGGTCAAGGAAGTCGCCAAGAAGACGGACGACGTCGCCGGTGACGGTACGACCACCGCGACCGTCCTCGCCCAGGCCCTGGTCAAGGAAGGCCTGCGCAACGTGGCCGCCGGCGCCAACCCGATGGCCCTCAAGCGCGGCATCGAGCGTGCCGTCGAGGCCGTCAGCGCCGCCCTGCTGGAGCAGGCGAAGGATGTCGAGACCAAGGAGCAGATCGCTTCCACGGCCTCCATCTCCGCCGCCGACACCCAGATCGGCGAGCTCATCGCCGAGGCCATGGACAAGGTCGGCAAGGAAGGCGTCATCACCGTCGAGGAGTCCCAGACCTTCGGTCTGGAGCTGGAGCTCACCGAGGGTATGCGCTTCGACAAGGGCTACATCTCGGCGTACTTCGCCACCGACATGGAGCGTATGGAGGCCGTCCTCGACGACCCGTACATCCTGATCGCGAACTCCAAGATCGCCAACGTCAAGGACCTGCTCCCGCTCCTGGAGAAGGTCATGCAGTCGGGCAAGCCGCTGCTGATCATCGCCGAGGACGTCGAGGGCGAGGCCCTGTCGACCCTGGTCGTCAACAAGATCCGCGGCACCTTCAAGTCCGTCGCGGTCAAGGCCCCGGGCTTCGGCGACCGCCGCAAGGCGATGCTGAACGACATCGCCATCCTCACCGGTGGCGAGGTCATCTCCGAGGAGGTCGGTCTCAAGCTCGAGAACACCTCCCTGGACCTCCTGGGCAAGGCCCGCAAGGTCGTCATCACCAAGGACGAGACCACGATCGTCGACGGTGCCGGCTCCTCCGAGCAGGTGCAGGGCCGGGTCAACCAGATCCGCGCCGAGATCGAGAACAGCGACTCGGACTACGACCGCGAGAAGCTGCAGGAGCGCCTGGCGAAGCTCGCCGGCGGTGTCGCGGTCATCAAGGCCGGTGCCGCCACCGAGGTGGAGCTCAAGGAGCGCAAGCACCGCATCGAGGACGCCGTGCGCAACGCCAAGGCGGCCGTCGAGGAGGGCATCGTCGCCGGTGGTGGCGTGGCCCTGCTGCAGGCCTCCCAGGTCTTCGAGAAGCTGGAGCTCGACGGTGACGAGGCGACCGGCGCCAACGCCGTGAAGCTCGCGCTGGAGGCCCCGCTGAAGCAGATCGCCGTCAACGGTGGTCTCGAGGGCGGCGTCGTCGTGGAGAAGGTCCGCAACCTCACGGTCGGCCACGGCCTGAACGCCGCGACCGGCGAGTACGTCGACATGATCGCCGAGGGCATCATCGACCCGGCCAAGGTGACGCGCTCCGCGCTGCAGAACGCCGCGTCGATCGCCGCGCTGTTCCTCACCACCGAGGCCGTCATCGCCGACAAGCCGGAGAAGTCCGCGGCCCCGGCCGGCGGCGGCATGCCGGGCGGTGACATGGACTTCTGATCGTTCTCGGGGCTCCGGCTCCGGTCGATCCACGTCCGACGCGGAGGGCGGTACTTCCTGTTCGCAGGAGGTGCCGCCCTTCGGCGTGTCCGGGGTCACAGCGGGACAAGGCGGCGAGCGGGATGCACGGGGCACCGGGAAGTGCTTAAGGTAGTGCAACAATGCATACGCACATACTGTCCGGTCGGCCGACCGGAACCCCTGCCGAGGAGCCCTCCGTATGACCCTCGCCCAGCCCACCGCCTCCCGAGCGGCCGAGATCCTGTCCCGGCCGGCCGTGATCAACGGCCTCACCGTCCCGAACCGCATCGTGATGGCGCCGATGACCCGGATGTTCTCGCCCGGCGGCGTCCCCGGTGAGGACGTCCGGTCGTACTACGCGCGACGGGCCGCGTCCGGCGTCGGCCTGATCGTCACCGAGGGCACCTATGTCGGGCACCCGTCGGCCGGGCAGAGCGACCGGGTGCCCCGGTTCCACGGCGAGGAGCAGCTGGCCGGGTGGGCGAAGGTCGCCGAGGAGGTGCACGCGGCGGGCGGGACGATCGTGCCGCAGCTGTGGCACATCGGCATGGTCCGCGAGCAGGGCCAGCCGCCCTTCGCGGACGCCCCGGCCGTCGGGCCCTCGGGGCTGCGCATCGGCGCCGACGAGCCCACCGGCCGGGCGATGACCCGGCAGGACCTGGACGACGTGATCGGCGCCTTCGCCGACGCCGCCGCGGCCGCCGAGCGCATCGGCTTCGACGGTGTGGAGATCCACGGCGCCCACGGCTACCTCGTCGACCAGTTCCTGTGGGCGGGCACCAACCGCCGCACCGACGCCTACGGCGGCGACCCGGTCGCGCGCACGCTCTTCGCGGCGGAGATCGTGGCCGCCGTGCGCGAGCGGGTGTCCCCGGAGTTCCCGGTGATCTTCCGCTACTCGCAGTGGAAGCAGGAGGCCTACGACGCGCGTCTCGCCGAGACCCCGCAGGAGCTGGAGGCCATCCTGGCCCCGCTCGCCGCGGCCGGTGCCGACGCCTTCCACGCCTCCACCCGCCGCTACTGGATCCCCGAGTTCGACGGCTCCGACCTCAACCTCGCGGGCTGGACGAAGAAGCTGACCGGCAGGCCCACCATCACGGTCGGCTCGGTCGGCCTCGACGGCGACTTCATCCGGGCGTTCGCCGGCGAGGGCTCCGCCACGAAGGGCTTCGACGACCTGCTGGACGCGCTGGAGCGCGAGGAGTACGACCTGGTGGCCGTCGGCCGTGCCCTCCTGCAGGACCCGCAGTGGGCGGCGAAGGTCCTCGACGGCCGCTTCGACGAGCTGAAGCCGTACGACGCCGCGTCGCTGAAGTCCCTCAGCTGACCCCGGCCTCAGGGCCTCGACCCCCGGCCCTCAGGGGCCCCCGACCCCCGTGCCGCACGGCCGGGGGTCCCTTTCTGTTCGTTTGAGTAAGTCAATCAACTGACTTAAGGTTGCCTTCGTCAATCATCGCGTGGTGGTCACGCTCGAACGGAGGCACCCCATGTCGCACACCCCTGTCCCTCCCACCGCGGTGGCCGGGGGTGACTCCCCGCCGAGGGCGAACGCCGTGGTCGCGGTGCTGGCCTTCGCGGGCATCGTCGTCTCGCTGATGCAGACCCTGGTCATCCCGATCGTCCCGGAACTGCCGAAGCTGCTGGACGCACCCGCCTCCGACACGGCCTGGGCGGTCACGGCCACGCTGCTCGCCGCCGCCGTCGCCACGCCCGTCATGGGTCGCCTCGGCGACATGTACGGCAAGCGGCGGATGCTGCTCGTCGGCGTCGTGATGCTGATCGGCGGGTCCGTGGTGTGCGGGCTCAGCGATTCGCTCGTCCCCATGGTGGTGGGACGTGTGCTCCAGGGCCTGGCCTCCGGTGTGATCCCGCTCGGCATCAGCATCATGCGCGACGAGCTGCCCGCCGAGCGCCTCGGCTCCGCCACCGCCCTGATGAGCGCCTCCCTCGGCATCGGCGGTGCCCTCGGCCTGCCCGCCGCCGCCCTCATCGCCGACAACTTCGACTGGCACGTCCTGTTCTGGACGTCGGCGGCCATGGGTGTCGTCGCACTGATCTGCGTACTGCTCCTCGTCCCCGAGTCGCGGGTGCGCACCGGCGGGCGCTTCGACCTCGTCGGCGGCGTCGGCATGGCGGCCGGGCTCGTCTGCCTGCTGCTGGCCATCTCCAAGGGAGCCGACTGGGGCTGGGGGAGCGGCACCACGATCGGACTGTTCACCGCGTCCGTCGTGATCCTGCTCGTGTGGGGCTGGTGGGAGCTGCGCACCGCCGAGCCGCTGGTCGACCTGCGCACGACGGCCCGCCGGCAGGTGCTGGTCACCAACCTGGCGTCGATCGCCGTGGGCTTCGCGATGTTCGCGATGAGCCTGGTGCTCCCGCAGCTGCTCCAGCTGCCCGCCCAGACCGGCTACGGCCTCGGCAGGTCGATGCTGGTCGCGGGTCTGTGCCTGGCCCCCTCCGGCCTGGTCATGATGGCCACGGCCCCCGTGTCGGCGGCGATCTCCCGGACCAAGGGCCCCAAGGTCACGCTGATGATCGGCGTCCTCGTCGTCGCCGCGGGCTACGGCCTCAACATCGTCCTGATGTCCGAGGTCTGGCACTTCGTCCTGGTGGCCTGCGTCATCGGCATGGGCATCGGCTTCGCCTACGGTTCCATGCCGGCCCTGATCATGGGTGCAGTCCCCGCGTCGGAGACGGCCGCCGCCAACAGCCTCAACACGCTGATGCGCTCCCTGGGCACCTCCACCGCGAGCGCCGTCGCCGGTGTGATCCTCGCCCAGATGACCACGGACCTCGGCGGCTACGCCCTGCCGTCCGAGAACGCCTTCAAGGTGGTCCTCGCGGTCGGTGCCGGCGCGGCGCTGCTCGCGTTCGCCGTGGCGTCCTTCATCCCGAAGCCGGACGCGTCCGGCCCCGGCGAGCCCGCCGCCGAGTCGGCCCCCGAGCCGGCCACGGTGAAGTAGCGCTACAGGTTGCCCAGCGGCTCGATGTCGACCTTCACCGGGGTGCCCCAGATCCGCAGCACCTCGTAGTCGGTGAACTCGTGCACGAGCCGATAGGCCATCGCCGGGCGAGGCCCGCGCCGCTGGGCGGCGAGATACAGCTCGGCCTCCCGGCGGTCGCGGCGCGGGGTGCCGCACAACTGCCACTCCTGGCCGTTCCACAGCTCCGGCAGCCAGCGCTGCTGGGGCTGCGGGCGGTCGCCCCGCACCCCGTACCGGGAGGGCGCCGTGCGCTCGGGGGAGCGGGGCACGTCCGGGCCGTTGAACTCCGAACGCCGCGCGGCCCGGCGCCGGGTCTCGCAGAGCAGACAAAGGTCGTGCGCGTTCTCGTCCACCGGTCCGTTCGGATGCTCCGGGCAGCGCGTCGCGGGCGCGGCGCCGGCGACGCTCTCGTCCAGCAGCTCCAGCGCGCGGCGCAGATCCGCCTTCATCTCGTGCAGCCTGGCGTCGGGCGTGTCCGCGGAGAGGGCGTCGCCGTGCTCACCGAGGACACGGAGAGCACGGCCCAGGGCGGTCATCTGGGCGTGGTTCATGGACCCCAGTCTGGGCAGTCCCCACCCCTTTACGCCATTCCCGTCAGCCCATCGTCCTCGCACCGTCCAGGGACTCCCGGATGATGTCGGCGTGACCGGCGTGCTGCGCGGTCTCCGCGATGATGTGCAGCAGCACCCTGCGGGCCGACCAGCGCGCGTCCCCGTCGAACCACGGGGCCCGCGGCAGCGGGTGGGAGGCGTTCAGGTCCGGGAGCTTCGCGACCAGTTCGTCGGTGCGCCGGGCGACCTCCTCGTACTCCGCGAGCACACCGGCCAGCGTCTCGCCGGGCAGCATCCTGAACTCGTCGGCCCGCTTCGCGAAGTCCGCCTCGGTCATCGCCGAGAAGTCGGGCATCGCCGACGCCCCCTCCACGATGAAGGCGGCCCAGCTCCGCTCCACCGACGCGACGTGCTTGATCAGCCCGCCCAGACACAGCGCGCTGGCGGTGCTGCGGGTGCCGGCCTGCTCGTCGGTCAGGTCACGCGTGGTGAAGCGCAGGAAGTGCCGGTGCTTGGCGAGCGTCTCCAGCAGGTCGGCGCGCTCGTCCGTGACGGTGGTGTTCGTGGTGTCGGTCATGAGCCCACCGTAGAAGCCGATTAGGTCAGATCCTGACCGCTTCGACGAAGGCCGCCCAGACGGTTCCGCGGAAGAGGAGCGCCGGGCCGTGGGGGACGGGGAGCCCTCCGGGACGCGGCGGAGGTCAGGCGCCCGCCTCTCGCAGCGCCACCCGCAGATGCCCCTTCGCCGCACCGAGCAGCTCGGTGGCCGTGGGGCCGTCGACGTCCGCGAGGAGGACCAGGATCGCCGTCTTCACCTCGCCGTCCGCCTCCGTCAGGGCCCGTTCCACGGCCGCGTCGTCGGCGCCCGTGGCGAGGGAGACGATCCGGTGGGAGCGGGCCCGCAGCTTCTCGTTGGAGGCGCGGACGTCGACCATCAGGTTCCCGTACGTCTTGCCGAGCCGGATCATCGTGATCGTCGACAGCATGTTGAGGACCAGCTTCTGGGCGGTGCCCGCCTTCAGCCGGGTCGAGCCGGTCAGCAGCTCCGGGCCGACGACGACCTCGATGCCGTGCTCGGCGGCGGCCGCCAGCGCGCTGTCCGCGTTGCAGGACAGGCCGATCGTCAAGGCGCCCAGCCGCCGGGCGTGTTCGACCGCGCCGACGGCGTACGGGGTGCGTCCGGACGCCGAGACGCCGACCACCGTGTCGAGCGGCGTGAGCGCGAGGGCGTCGAGGTCGGCGCGGGCCAGCTCGGCGGAGTCCTCGGCCCCCTCCACGGAGGTGACCACCGCCCGCGGGCCGCCCGCGATGACGCCGACGACCTGACCGGGGTCGGTGTTGAAGGTGGGCGGGCACTCGGAGGCGTCGAGCACCCCCAGCCGGCCCGCCGTGCCCGCGCCCGCGTAGACGAGGCGCCCGCCGCGTGCCATCCGCTCCGCCACGGCGTCCACGGCGGCGGCGATCTCGGGCAGGCGCCGGGCGACGGCGGTGGGCACCGAGCCGTCCTCGCCGTTCATGAGCCGGGCGATGTCCAGCGTCGGCAGCCGGTCGATCTCGGCGAACTCGGGCCGGAACGCCTCGGTGGTCAGGGTCTCCAGCTCGGCGCGGAGGTCACGAGGAGTGGAAGCGGAGGTCATGCGCGGGCGGCTCTCTTCGTTGCTCGACGACGGTGCTGCGGACACGACCCAGGGGGTGTCTCGTCGATCCGGCGGGAGCCCGGCCTGATCGGCAAGACACCCCCTAGCGGCGGTGCCGGTGGGCCAGGGCCTCGTAGGAGGCGGCCAGCGCCGGCGCCGCCGTGTCGTACGTGCGCTGCGCCACCCCGACGAACAGGCAGTCCACGACGAGGAGCTGACTCGTGCGGGACGACATCGCGGCCGGGCGCAGCTCGCTCTCGCGGGCCGTCGACGTGGTGAGGACGTGGTCGGCGTACTGCGTGACCGCGCCGTCGGGCCGGCCGGTGATGGCGACCGTGGTGGCGCCGTGTTCGAAGGCGACCCGCAGCGGCTCGATGACGTCCCCGGTGGAGCCGGAGTGCGTGATCGCGATGGCCACGTCCCCGGCGCGCAGCTGGACGGCGTTCGTCACCGCGAGGTGCGGATCGCTGTGCGCGTGCGCTATCAGCCCTATCCGCAGCAGCTTCTGCGTGAGGTCCTGGGCGACCAGGCCGCTCGCCCCGATGCCGTACACGTCGATCCGGCGGGCCGCCGCGGCCGCGGTGACCGCCGCGCCCAGCTGGACGGTGTCGAGACCGGCCGCCGTGTCGGCGAGGGTCTGCTGCTCGTCGTAGGCCAGCTTGGCGACGACGTCGGCGATCGGGTCGTCCACCGCGATGTCGGTGGTGATGGCGGGCGCGCGGCCCGACTCCTGCTGGGCGGCCAGGCCGGCCAGGGCGAGCCGCAGGTCGCGGTAGCCGGGGTAGCCGAGGAGGCGGGCGGTGCGGACGACGGTGGCCTCGCTGGTGCCGGTGAGCTCGGCGAGTCCGGTGACCGTGAGGGCGGCACAGCCCGCAGGGTCGTTCGCCACCGCTTCGGCGACGCGCTGCATGGAGCGGGTCATCGACGGGGCGAGCGTGCGCACCTTGGCCGCGAGGGCGGCGGGCGCGGGCGCGCGGCCGAAAGTTTCCTTCACGTCATTGGTCACATATGAAACGTATTTTCAATGCCGGGTCGTGGTCAAGAGTGCGCACAATAGACGCATGGACCCCGTCACCCCGCTCGAACAGGCGCTGCACACGGCCCGCGCCCTGGTGCTCGCCGACCTGGCCGCCGACGAGGTCGCCGAGTCGGACGTCGTCTCCCTGGTGGAGCAGTCCGTCGCCGAACGGCGCTGGTGGGTGGAGCAGTGGCCGGAGGGTGCGGCGTACGTGGCGGGACTGGTCGCCCAGGACGTGCAGGACGCGCTGCTGGACCGGCACGGCCGCTGGCCGCTGTGCCCGGTGTGCGGCACCGGCGAGCCGCACGCGCTGGAGGTCGAGCCCGAGCTGGGCCCGGACCCGCACTGGGTGTGCCACAAGGCCGGCGTGAAGGTCGCGCAGGTCGGCTCGCTCGGGCCCGCGACCGGGAAGCCCTCCGCGTGACGATCTACATCGACCCGCCCACCTGGCCGGGCCACGGCCGCCTCTGGTCGCACGTCGTCAGCGACGTCTCCTACGACGAACTGCACCGCTTCGCCGACGGCATCGGCGTCCCGCGCCGGGCGTTCGAACGGGACCACTACGACCTCCCCGCGCACCGGTACGCCGACGCGGTCGGCGCCGGCGCGGTCGAGGTCAGCAGCCGCGAAGTGGTGCGGCTGCTGTACGGGGCCGGTCTGCGCAGGCGGAAGAAGGACATGCGTCACCGGCCGGACGGCGTGCCCGGGTCCCGGCGGACGTAGAGCAGGAGCGAGCCCTCCGACTCGTGCCGGTCCTGGACCGCCCGCTCCTCCTCGGCGCCGGCGCGGACGTACCCGGCGCGCTCGGCGACGCGCTGGGAGGGGGCGTTGCCCTCCTCGACCGTCGCGCACAGGCTGTGGACGTCGTCGCGGGCCAGCGCCCACCGGGACAGGGCGTCCAGCGCCTCCGACGCGTAGCCCCGGCCGCGGGCGCCCTCCACCAGGTCGTAGCCGATCTCCGCGCGGCCCTCCTCGTCCGGGGCGCCGTGGAAGCCGATGCCGCCGACCGCGAGGCCGTCCTCCCGCCGCACGAGGACGAACACGCCGAACTCGGGGCGGTGCAGGCCCGCCTCGTACGCCTGCGTCAGCATCCCGGCGGCCTCGCGCGTCCCCTCGTAGGGGCCGCCGACGACCCAGTCGAACCCGCCGTCGCCGCCCTGGGCGAGATCGGTGGCGGTGGCCGGGGTGAGCCCCTGGAGGGTGAGCCGCTCGGACGGGAGGACGAGGTCGTTCTTCCAGCGCCAGGCGTCGACCGGGGCGCGGCCGGGCAGGTCGCCGCGGCCGGTGGCCCACAGCAGGGTGCGCCAGGGGTCCGCGTCCGGGCGGACCTCCGGGAAGATCGTCGTCAGCACGAACCGGGGGAGCGCGGCCGGGGGTTCGTAGGCCAGCCCCAGCCCGACGGCGATGTCATGGGTGTGCAGCAGCACCTCGGCGACGCCCATCGCGGCGAACCCCTCGCGGTTCGCGCTGCGGAACGGGTACGGGTGGAAGGCGCGCACCCCGGGCGGGGTGGTGCGCAGGGCCGCCGTGAGCAGGGCACCGGTCGTCTCGATGACGTCGAGCAGCCCGTCGTTGCCGGTGCCCTCGTCGAGGGTGATCTCGAAGGGGACGTAGGCGCGCTGCGCCCGCCCCGCGAGCTGCCCCGCGTAGGCGATGAGGTCACCGGCGACGTGCTCGGCCGTGGCGCGGCAACTCCAGTCCAGCCGCCCGGCCTTCACCCCGTCCCAGTCCCGGTCCGCCACCGTGCGCAGCAGCGCCACGGCATCCGCCACGGCCTCGGTCACGCGTTCCCCGCCCATGTGTCGCATGCCGTGCAGGCTACGGCGCCGTACGGCTCAGAGCGACAGCATTTCCAGCTCCGAGGTGAGGTTGTAGCGGGCGGTCGCCTCCCAGTTCTTCCGGCCGTACGGCGTGCGGAACAGGCCGGGCAGGGCCAGGAGTTGGCGCAGCACGTCGGCGCGGCCGGCCCGGAAGGCGTCGTTCGGGACGAAGTGGTACTCCTCGCGGACGGCGGCCGTGTAGGCGGCGTACGCCGAGGGCGGCGCGGCGAGGATCGCGAGGTCGGCGTCGCACAGCACCTCGCCGTTCAGGTCGCCGGGCTCCGGATCGTGGGTGACGGTGAGCCGCACCAGCCGGGCCACCTCGGCGGTCCGCTCCGCGGGCACGCCGGCCTCGGGGAGCGCCCGCTCGGCGAGCCGGGCGGACCGCTCCTCGTTCTCGGACCGGTCGGGCAGGTACACCGCGTCGTGGAACCACGCGGCGAGCCGTACGGCCTCGACGTCCGTCGCGTACTCCGCCAGCTCGTCGACGTGGTCCAGCACCGCCGCCAGGTGGTCCACGGTGTGATAGCGCCGCTGCGGCTCGGACCAGCGCTTCAGGAGCGCGTCCCCGTACGGCTCGGGCGCGATCGCGCAGGAGTCGTCGTCGCGCGCGGCGAGCAGGGTGCGCAGCCAGCGGGCGCGGAGATCGTCGAGGTCGGCCATGACGTCATTCTGCCCACCGGAGCTCACGGCCCCTAGCGTGGTCGCCATGACTTCTGCAGACGTGTACGACGTACGGGACCCGGAGCGGCCGGGGCGGCTGCTGGCCGTCGAGCGGGACACGCTGGTCCCGCTGCTGCGGGCGCGGCCCGACGAGGACTTCGCTCGGCAGACGGCCGCCTGTCCGGGGTGGTCGGTGCGGGACGTGCTGGCGCACTGCTCGGCCGCGCTGACCCGGGTGGTGGACGACCGGCTGGAGGAGGGCATGTTCTCGCCCGCGTCCAACGACCGCGACATCGCCGAGCGGAGCGAATGGAGCAACGCCCGGATCCTGGACGAACTGGAGCGCGCCATGACCGAGGCGGGGCCGGTGATCGCCAAGGCGGGCGGGGCCCTGGACGGCGTCGGGCTCGGCGAGTGGGTGCACGCCGGTGACGTGCGCGAGGCGCTGGGCGAGCCGGGGGCGTACGCCGGGGCCGGGCTGCCCGACGCGCTGGCGCTGCTGGCGTGGCTCACCCGCGAGCGCCGGCACGCGCCGCTCCACGCCGACCTCGACGACGTCGACGAGCCTCTGCGGCTGGGCGACCCCGCCGCGCCCCGGCCCCCGGCGCGCTACATCGGGCAGGCCACCACGCTCGTACGGCTCTACGCGGGGCGCCCGACGACCGGGACGTCGTACGAGCTGGCCGGGGCGGAACCGGCGGAGCTGAACATCTTCGCGTGACCCCGTTACCGGCCCTGGGTTGAGCGGGACCCCGGATGGGCAGGCGTAGGCTTTGATTGGACTAGACCTGTAGTCGTCAGTAGCCGCCGTCGAATGCCGAGGAATGGGGTCCCATGAGCGAGCGTGCAGTCCTGGAGGTGATCGCCCTCGGCGTCGAGGACGCGGTCGCCGCCCAGGCCGGGGGTGCGGACCGGCTCGAACTCGTCACCGACATGGCGGCGGACGGGCTCACCCCGCCGGTCGGGACGTTCACGGGAATCCGCGCGGCCGTCGACATCGAACTGCGCGTGATGCTGCGGCTGGCCGACGGGTTCGCGGTCGGAGACGTCGAACGGGTCGTCCGCGCGGCGCGCGAGCTGCGGGACGCCGGCGCCGAGGAGTTCGTGCTCGGCTTCCTCGACGCCGACGGCCGCGTGGACCTCGCCGCCATGGAGCGGGTCGTGGCGGAGCTGGACGGGTGCCGGTGGACGTTCCACCGGGCGATCGACCGCGCCGCCGACCGGGACGCCCTGCGCAAGCAGCTCGACGGCATGCCCGGCCTGGACACGTACCTCACGGCGGGGTCGGCCGACGGCGTCGACGACGGCATGCCCACGCTCCTCGCGGAGGCGGCACGGGACGGCGAGCCCGGCTACGAACAGCGCGTCCTGGTCGGCGGCGGCCTCCGCCTCGACCACGTCCCGGACCTCCTGGCGGCGGGCATCGACGCCTTCCACATCGGCGGCGCGGCCCGCCCGGACGGCTGGACGGGCCCGGTCTCGGCAGAGGCGGTCTCCACCTGGAGAACGGCCCTGGACGCCCCGGCAAAGGTCTTTTAGGGCCTGCTGAGGGCGCGGGCACTGCTTTTCACCGGTCGCGGGGAGGTGCTTTCGCTGGGCGCGGGGCATTGCCTTTCATGGGGCGCCGGGAGGTGCTCTTTAGGGGCGCGGGGAACTGCGCGACCGGCCCCCACCGGCCGGCACCCGGCACACAAAGCCAACCCCCCGTCCGCGTAGCCGCCCCAAACTCACAGCAACTGCGCAGGCAACGCCCCCGTGTGGGTCACGGTCAACCCCGACACCGCCCGCGTCAACGCCACGTACAGCCGCCGCAGCCCCGCCCGCTCGTCCGGCTCCCCGTCCACCACGGCCGCCGGTTCGTCCAGGACCACGTAGTCGTACTCCAGGCCCTTCGCCAGCGACGCCGGCACCAGCGTCAGCCGGGACTGCCGGGTCGTCTCCTCACCCGGCGCCAGATACTCGAGCCCCGCCGCCTTCAGCGCCTCCGCCAGCACCGGCACCCGCGCGTCCGCGGCGATCAGCCCGACCGACCCCTCGTGCCGCAGCGACTCCGCGCACGCCGCGGCCACCTCCGCCGCCTCCGCGACCGTACGGATCTCGAAGAACCCGGGGTTGTCACGGATCGACGCCACCGGCGTCAGCCCCGGCGCGATCGACGGCAGCAGCCGCGACGCGTACGTGATCACGTCCGTCGGCACACGGAAACCGGCCGTCAGCTCCTCGATCACCCCGTCCCGCTTGCCGAGGTGCGTCAGCGCCTCCTCCCAGCTGCGGGTCGCCCACGGAGTCGTGCCCTGCGCCAGATCGCCGAGGACCGTCGCCGACCCGGTCGTGCAGCGCCGCCCCACCGCCCGGTACTGCATCGGCGACAGGTCCTGCGCCTCGTCCAGCACCACATGTCCCAGCGACGGCGTCCGCGTCACGAGGTCGCTCGCCTCGTCGATCAGCACCGCGTCCGCCGCCGACCACTTCGCCGACCTCACCGACCGCGCCGGCTTCGCCCACAGGATCGTCCGCCGCTCGTCCTCGTCGAGTACGCCGTCCGCGTGCTCCGCCAGGAACTCCGCGTCCGACAGCAGCCGCAGCACCAGCTTCGCCGGGTCCACCGGCGGCCAGACCGCCTTGACGGCAGCCTTCACGGCCGCGTTGCGGGCCACCGCGTCCTGCACCCGGTCGTCCGGCGCCTCGCCCGACCGCTCCATCTGCACCAGCACCGCGTGCGCGATCCGCTGCGGCAGCGCCTCACGGGCGGCGCCGTACCGGATGCCGCGGTCCAGCAGCTCGCGGACGATCTCCTCGACCTCGTACGCCGGCACCCGCCACCGCCGTGACCCCCGCACCACGACGACCGCCTCGGCCGGCATGCTCACATGCGAGTACAGCGCCCGCCGCAGCACCTCGGCCATCCGCGCGTCCCCCTTGATCACCGCGGCCGCCGCCTCGTCGGTGCCGCGCACCTCGACGTGGGCCACGAGATCGTCGACCGTGGCCTGGCGGACCGTCAGCTCGCCGAGCGCGGGCAGCACCTGCTCGATGTAGTGCAGGAAGGACCGGTTCGGCCCGATCACCAGCGTGCCGGTGCGGGCCAGCCGCTCCCGGTGCGCGTACAGCAGATACGCCACCCGGTGCAGGCCGACGGCCGTCTTGCCGGTGCCCGGGCCGCCCTGCACACACACGGTCCCGCCGAGCCCGGACCGTACGATCTCGTCCTGCTCGGGCTGGATCGTCGCCACGATGTCCCGCATGGGGCCGACGCGCGGCCGCTCGATCTCCTGCTGGAGCAGCCTGCTGGTCCGCGCCGCCTCCGCCGGGTCGGAGAGGTGCTCGTCCTCGTATGCGGTCAGGTCGCCGCCCGTGTAGCCGAAGCGGCGGCGCAGCGCGATGTCCATCGGGTCCTTCTTCGAGGCCCGGTAGAACGGCTGGGACACCGGCGCACGCCAGTCGATGACCATGGGGTCGCCCTCGGCATCGTGCACATGCCGCCGCCCGATGTAGAAGCGCTCGCCCTCGGCGCCCTCCGCCCCGTCGGCACCGGGGGCGTGCAGATAGTCGAGGCGGCCGAAGAACAGCGGGGTGTCGCTGAGGTCGGCCAGGGCCTTGATGCGTTCGTCGATCTGCCGGGTCAGCACCTCCGCGTTGACCCAGTTCGCGGTGACGTCGCGGATGTCGAGGGACTCGACGTCCTCGCGCATGGCGCGCAGCGCGGCACGCGAGGACGCCAGATGGGAGCGCTCTCGCTCGAGCGGATCGAGGCTGTCGCCGACGGGCCTGGACAAAGGGGTGCCTCCGGATGACCTGTGAGCAGGTGGACGAGAGAGAGCCGGCCGGTTTCCGTCCGGGCGGCGGCACTCCGCGAGGGGAGGCGGGCAGGAGCGGAGATTTTAGGCGAGCGCCCGCTGCCGGTGCCAACCGATTTCCCGCCGGGAGCCCGGCATGATCGGCAAGACACCCCCTAGGGGACGCCGTCCTCCTTCAGGGCGGGCCGTCCGCCCCGAGATGTACGGGAGCGGCACCCGGCTTCGGCCTGGGGACCGATGCGGGCTTTACGGACACCGACGCATCATGGAGACATGAGCGCAGCAACCATCCACCCGGCCCCCGCGGCCCCCCGCGGAGCGACCGCGCTCCAGGGGAGCCACCGTCATCGACTCGGTGAAGCCCTGCGTGCCGTCAAGGTGTTCGTGGGCGCCGCCTTCGACGTGATCGTCCTCGGCGAGTACCGGGAGGAGGCGGGCGTCCGCCACAAGTGACGGCCCCGCCGGTCACGGTGACATACCGTCAGTGACCGTGACCGTACGGAATCACCGGCCCCTCTCGCGCCACAGCCCTCAGGCGCCCTCGGCGCCCTCCGCCAGGATCTCGTCGGCGTCCACGATCCGGTACGCGTAGCCCTGCTCCGCCAGGAAGCGCTGGCGGTGGGCGGCGAAGTCCTGGTCGATCGTGTCCCGGGCGACCACCGAGTAGAAGTGCGCCTGGTGCCCGTCCGACTTCGGCCGCAGCACCCGGCCGAGCCGCTGCGCCTCCTCCTGGCGCGAGCCGAACGTCCCCGACACCTGGATGGCGACCGTCGCCTCCGGCAGGTCGATGGAGAAGTTCGCGACCTTGGACACCACCAGCACGTTGATCTCGCCCTGCCGGAACGCCTCGAACAGCTTCTCCCTCTGCGCGTTGGACGTCTCGCCCTTGATCACCGGCGCGTCCAGATGCTCGCCCAGCTCGTCGAGCTGGTCGATGTACTGGCCGATCACGAGGATCTGCTGCCCGGCGAACCGGCGCACCAGGGCCTCGGTGACCTTCCGCTTCGTGTCGGTCGTCGCGCAGAAGCGGTACTTCTCCTCCTGCTCGGCGGTCGCGTACGCCAGCCGCTCGGACTCCGTGAGGTTCACCCGGACCTCGACACAGTCCGCGGGCGCGATGTAGCCCTGCGCCTCGATCTCCTTCCACGGAGCGTCGAACCGCTTCGGGCCGATCAGGGAGAACACGTCGGACTCCCGGCCGTCCTCCCGCACGAGGGTCGCGGTCAGCCCGAGCCGCCGCCGCGCCTGGAGGTCGGCGGTGAACTTGAAGACCGGCGCGGGCAGCAGGTGCACCTCGTCGTAGACGATCAGGCCCCAGTCCCGCGAGTCGAACAGCTCCAGGTGCGGATACACGCCCTTCCGCCGGGTCGTCAGCACCTGGTACGTGGCGATCGTGACCGGGCGGATCTCCTTGCGGGTCCCGCTGTACTCGCCGATCTCCTCCTCGGTCAGCGAGGTCCGCTTCACCAGCTCGTGCTTCCACTGCCGGGCCGAGACGGTGTTCGTGACGAGGATCAGCGTGGTCGACTTCGCCTGCGCCATGGACCCGGCGCCCACCAGCGTCTTCCCGGCGCCGCACGGCAGGACCACGACACCGCTGCCGCCGTGCCAGAAGTTCTCCACGGCCTGCCGCTGGTACGGCCGCAGCGCCCAGCCGTCCTCGGCCAGCTCGATCGGGTGCGCCTCGCCGTCCACGTACCCGGCCAGGTCCTCGGCGGGCCAGCCCAGCTTCAGCAGCGTCTGCTTGATCTGCCCCCGCTCCGAAGGGTGCACGGCGACCGTGTCCGCGTCGATGCGGTTGCCGACCAGGGGCGCCACGCGCTTGGAGCGCAGCACCTCCTCCAGGACGGGCCGGTCGGTGGTGGTCAGGACGAGGCCGTGCGTGGGGTGCTTGGACAGCGTGAGCCGGCCGTAGCGGTCCATCGTCTCGGCGATGTCCACCAGCAGGGCGTGCGGCACGGGATAGCGGCTGTACGTCACCAGCGCGTCCACGACCTGCTCCGCGTCGTGCCCCGCCGCGCGCGCGTTCCACAGACCGAGCGGCGTCACCCGGTAGGTGTGGATGTGCTCGGGCGCCCGCTCAAGCTCCGCGAAGGCCGCGATCGCCCGACGGCACGCGTCGGCCTGCTCGTGATCCACTTCCAGGAGCAGGGTCTTGTCCGACTGGACGATCAGTGGTCCGTTCACGTGGGGTCCGTCCTTCCGCTCACCACTCGGCCAAACGTCCAGTGTGCCTGATCGCTTCCCGGCCGCTCTCAGATCTGGTCGTCCGCCAGCTCGGCGACCCCGGTGATCCGGTGCAGCGGATACGTCCGCACCTCGTCCGCGGTGTGGTCGTACGCCGTCACGAACCCGCCCTCGACCCGGACCGGCGCGATCACGCGCTGGCTGGCGGCGCCCTCGGCGTTGACGTACCCGATCCACAGCGCCTCGCCGGTCAGCACGGCCGCCTGCATCGTGGCCAGCGTCTCGGCGGACGTCGTGCGGGGCAGCTCGCCCCCGCTCGCGGCGGGCGCGGCACCGCTCGGCCTGCGCGGGGCGGTGGACGCCAGATCGCCCGCGCGGATGGCGCGGATCGCCGCGGTCAGCAGCGTGGCGTCCGGCGCGGGCGGGCCGTCCGGCACCGGCTCGGGGGCGGTGCGAGGCGGGGTGCGATGGGCGTCGGCCCGGGTGATCAGGACGTCGCCCTCGGCCGACTCGGCGGCCGGCGCGAAGCCCATCGCGCGCAGCCCCTCCAACAGCGTCGCCGGGTCGCTCTGCGCGGCCAGCACGGTCGGCGCGAGACGGCGCAGCCGCAGCCCGGCCGCCCGCTTGTCGGCGAGGATCTCGTTCAGCAGGGCGTCGTCGTCGCACCGGACGTACGCCGACGCCGCGCCCACCCGCAGCTGCCCGTGCCGCCGGGCCACATCGTCGATCAGATAGGCCAGCGGCTGCGGCACCGGGGTGCGGGAGTGCTGAGCCAGGAAGGCGTGCAGGTCGGAGGCGCTGCGCCCGGCGTCCAGGGCCCGGCGCACCGACCCCGGCGTGAACCGGTACACGGTCGCGCCGCCCTTGGACTCGACGTCCGCGAGCACCCCGAGCGTGTCCGCGAGCGGACGCCGCAGCGGGCCGGGCGCCACGGCCGTCAGGTCCGCCTGGAGCAGGACGTGGTCCAGCGGCTCCGGCAGCAGCGGCGCGAGGAGCCGGGCGGCCGCGGCCGCAGCGGCGGCCTGCTCGGCCGGCGGGAGCGGATCGAGGCGCTCGACGGGGCGCGGGTGCTCGTGGTGCACGGGCAGCTTGTCGCCGGGCCCGGTGGGCTCGCCGGCCGGGGCGCCGTGCGGGGCCCCGGCGGGGCCTTCCGCGATCGGACCGGTCGCCGAGGGACCCGCGGTGACGTCCGCCGTCCCGGCAGGCGGGGCCGAGGGCGCGCCCAGCAGCGCCCGCCCGTGCGACGACAGGGCCCCGCGCCCCGTCACACCCAGCCGCTCGGCCTCGTCCAGGGTCCACCGGGCCAGCCGCCCACGCAGATCGTCGTCACGCTGAGGCCCGCGCAGGGGCCGCTCCCAGCGCAGCCGGGCCAGCACCGAGTCGGCCGCCGGGGCCGACCCCTCCGGCAGCGCGGCGAGCAGCGCCAGCACCCGGTGCCGCACCTCCGGCGCCGCGGAGCGGTCCAGACCCGGACCCAGCGCCGACAACGTGCGGTCCTTCGCGTCCCGTCCGCCCACCACGCCCGCCGTCCGGGTCGCCGCCAGCCACGCGCGGGCCAGCGCCGTCCAGCGCTCGGCGGCCGGCCGCTCCAGCCACTCGTCGTAGGCAGGGGTCGCCGCGTACCGCTCGTCGGCCTCGCCGTCGGAGGCCACGAGCCCGGCGGCGTAGGCGAGCTCCACCCAGAACGCGGCCACCGGCTCCGGCACGTCCAGGGCGACCGCCGTCCGCTTCAGGTCGCGCACGCTCAGACCGCCCGCCCGCAGCACCGGCGGCCCACCCTCGTGCCAGTCCTTCAGCAGCTCCTCGACGGTGGCGAGCGCGGTGTACGCCTGCCCGGCCGCCGTCGCGTCCACGACCTGCGCGCTGTGCGTGGCGGCCGGCTCCACCGACGGCGGCAGCGGCTCGGTGGCGCGGTGCGCGCGCCCGCCGCGCAGATGCAGCGCCGCCTCGCGGGGCAGCACGACCGTGCCGGGCGCGGTCGGCAGCAGCAGACCACGGTCCATCAGCCAGCGCAGCCGGGGCGCCGGATCCGCGGTGACCTGCCCGTACGGCGGCCCCCACACCAGCCGCGACAGCACCTCCAAGGAGTCCACCGGAGCCTCGTCGAGCAGCGCCGCCATCCGCCGCCGGTCGGTGAACAGCGCGGTGAGCGCGTCCAGCGCGGACACCGCGTCGTGAGTGGACGGCAGCCCCGCCGCCGTCACGATCTCCTGGATCCGGCCCGGCGACATCCCGGCCGCCGCCTCCCGCACGGTCGGCCCCAGCCCGGTCGGCGACGGATGCTGCGGCGAGGGGGCCAGCAGTTCACGGGCGGTGCGCACGAGCCGCAGCCGGTCGTCGCCGCCCCACACCAGCGCCTGGTCCCGCAGCGTCCCCAGAGCCTGCGGCAGGGCGCCCGCGACCACCGGGTCGCCGTCGGCACCGGCCATCAGCCCCAGCAGTTCCGCGTACGTCGCCGGGTCCGCCGCCACGGCCAGCGCCTCCGCCGTCTGCAGCGCGAACCGGTCCAGCCGCTCCAGGGCACGGACGACGGACGCCCGGGTGCCGGCCCGCGTCGCGAGCTGTGTCAGATCCGTGGGGACGGGCGTGACGAGATCGGGCCGGCTGCGCAGGAGCACGGCCAGCGAGGCGTCGTCCCGCGCGCGGAGCGCCTCCGCGAGGGAACGGGGCGGTGTAGCCGGTTCGCTCATCCGACCCAATCTAGCGGGTGCACGGCCGGGGCAGGGGAGGCTGCGGACCCCCGGATCGCGCGCGGCGACCAGGGCCGGCGCCGCGGGCGGCACCGCCCCCGCGTCCCGTGCGCCACGCGCACCCTGCGCTACCGTCGTGCCACGGGGTATCACAACGCGTCCACCCCGGAGGGGACTTCGTGGGGATCGAGAGCGACCAGGTCGTCTACGAGTATCTGAGCCGCGTCGGGGACGTGGCCCAGCAGCGGCAGCTGCCGTCGGCCACCCGGATGCGCCTGGTGAACGAGTTGCGCGGCGAGATCGACCGGCGCCGCGCCAAGGCACCCGTCGACAGCCCCGCCGCCGTGCGCCGCATCATCGACCGGCTCGGCAGCCCCGACGACGTCGTCACCGCCGCCGGCGGCGGCGCCCCCGCCTCCGCCCCGCAGGGCCCCGTCACCGCCGTGCCCGCCCAGCCGTCCGGCGACGACACCGCGACCGCCCGGCGCCCCAAGGGCCTGCGCCGGATCGTGCCGCGCCCGCGTCCCGCCGAGCCCGCTCCGCGTTCCGACGTACCCCCGCCGCCCCACCTGGCGACCGCGGCCGACCTGGGCGGCAGCGCGCTGCGGCCCGACTGGTGGCAGGTGGACAGCACCCCGCTCGGACCCGGCGAGGACATCCCGGGGTTCGTCGGCGGCGTCGAGATCCCCGAGATGCTCCGCCGACCGCCCGCGAAGGAGGCGCCCGGGACGCAGGACCCCCAACCGGCCGCCGCGGAGCGGGCCGAGGACACCGCCGTGGACGATGCGCCCCGGCGCCGCCGCCTGCTGCGCCGCCCGGCCCTCCCCGAGAGCCGCTGGAACAACCCGCTGCTGCTGGCCGCCGCCGCCCTGCTCGTCGCCGGGGCGGTCCTCGGCAACGTCCTCGTCCTCCTCCTGGGCTGGCTCATCGCCTGGGGCTCCCGGCGCCTGAGCGACAACGAGACCAAGTGGGCCGTCGTGATCCTGCCCGGCCTCTCGCTCACCGCCGGCGTCGTCTGGCTCTGGGGCCGCGCCACCGGCCGCTGGGGCGAGGCGCTGCTCCCGGGCGAGACCAACGCGGCGGTCGTCGAGACCTGGCCCTGGGTGGTGCGCGGCGCCGCCGTGGCGTCCGCCCTGTTCATCGTGTGGCGCTCCCAGCGGCGCACCTAAAGGCTGCCCGCCCGGGCCCGCGGGACGGCCCCGCGCGGCGGCTCGGCACAATGATGCATATGGCACTCACCGTCGGCTTCGACCTCGACATGACCCTCATCGACTCCCGCCCCGGCATCCACGCCTGCTACCGGGCGCTGACCGAGCGGACCGGGACGTACATCGACGCCGACCTCGCGGTCACCCGGCTCGGGCCGCCGCTGGAGGAGGAGCTGGCGAACTGGTTCCCGGCCGAGCGGATCGCGGCCGTCGCCGAGCAGTACCGGGCGATGTACCCGGCGTTCGCCGTCACCGCCACCACCGCGCTGCCCGGCGCCGGCGAGGCGATAGCCGCCGTACGGGAGGCGGGCGGACGCGCGATCGTCGTCACCGCCAAGCACGAACCGAACGCCAAGCTGCACCTGGAGCACCTCGGCATCGAACCCGACGTGGTCGTCGGCGACCTGTGGGCCGAGCGGAAGGCCGTCGCCCTGCGCGAGCACGGGGCGAGCGTCTACGTCGGCGACCACCAGGGCGACATCCGGGCGGCCCGCGCGGCGGGCGCGCTGTCGGTCACCGTGGCCACCGGGCCGTTCGACGCCGCGCAGCTCGCCGAACTGGGCGCGGACGTCGTCCTGGCGGACCTGACCGGATTCCCGGACTGGCTGGCCGGCTACCGCACGGCCTGACGCGCCTGGCGCCGGCCGGCCGCGATCGACCGGAACACCCCGGCGCCGGCGACGAGGAATCCGACGCCCATGAGCATGCTCAGACCGAACATGAAGGTCGGGAAGGGCGTCGTCCCGAGCAGGAACGGGGCCACCGTGACCAGTGTGGCCACGGCGCCGACGAAGAAGACGATCGCGCCGGCCCGGATCAGCCGGTCTCCGGGCGCGGCGGAATTCGTTTGGGTTTTGTCACGCACCGGACCAGGGTAGTTCCCTGCGCGAGGGAACGACCCGGTGACGTCTTGTCACCGGCCCGGGGACCATTAGCCTGGGTACCGGCGGGTCGGGGCCGACCCGCTGCAGTGCTGTCAAGAGCCGTTTTTTAAGAAGCAGTTTCCCGACGAGTACGAGGACGAGGACAGACGTGCCCACCGGCAAAGTCAAGTGGTTCAACAGCGAGAAGGGCTTCGGCTTTCTCTCCCGTGACGACGGCGGTGACGTCTTCGTCCATTCCTCGGTCCTCCCCGCCGGCGTCGACGCGCTCAAGCCGGGCCAGCGGGTGGAGTTCGGCGTCGTCGCCGGTCAGCGCGGGGACCAGGCGCTGTCGGTCGTCCTGCTCGATCCGACGCCGTCCGTCGCGGCCGCCCAGCGCAAGAAGCCGGACGAACTGGCGTCCATCGTCCAGGACCTGACGACCCTCCTGGAGAACATCACGCCCATGCTTGAGAAGGGCCGTTACCCCGAGAAGAACTCCGGCAAGAAGATCGCGGGCCTGCTCCGGGCCGTCGCCGACCAGCTCGACGTATAGGCGGCGGGGGCGGGGGGATTTCCGGGATTTCTAGGGGAAATCCAGTGCGTGCGGGTCGAGGGGCGGGAGCAGTCCCTCGGCCGCCGCGCGGGTCAGCAGGCCGCGCACGGCCGCGTATCCGTCCTCACCGAGATCCGCCGTGAACTCGTTGACGTACAGACCGATGTGCTGGTCCGCGACCGCCGGGTCCATTTCCTGCGCGTGTTCCATGACATAGGGCCGGGAGATCTCCGGGTCGTCCCACGCGGCCCGCACCGAGGCGCGGATCGCGTCCGCCAGGCCGGTCAGCCGCTCGGCGCCCAGCGACCGCTTCGCGATGATCGCGCCCAGCGGGATCGGCAGCCCGGTGGTGTCCTCCCAGTGCTCGCCCATGTCGGCGAGCTTGTGCAGCCCGTAGTTCCGGTACGTGAACCGCGCTTCGTGGATGACGAGTCCCGCGTCGACCTTGCCGTCGCGTACGGCGGGCATGATCTCGTGGAACGGCATCACCACGATCTGCCCGACGCCGCCGGGCACCGTGTCGGCGGCCCACAGCCGGAACAGCAGATACGCCGTCGACCGCTCGCTCGGCACCGCGACCGTGCGCCCGGCCAGATCGGTGCCGGCCTCGCGGGTCAGCACCAGCGGCCCGCAGCCCCGGCCCAGCGCGCCGCCGCAGGGCAGCAGGGCGTACTCGCCGAGGACGTACGGCAGCACGGCGTACGAGACCTTCAGCACGTCGAACTCGCCGCGCTCGGCCATGCCGTTGGTGATGTCGATGTCCGCGAACGTGACGTCCAGGGCGGGGGCGCCGGGGACACGGCCGTGGGCGAGGGCGTCGAAGACGAACGTGTCGTTGGGGCAGGGGGAGTACGCGATCTGCAACGGGTCACCGGTCATGTGGGTTCCAACTCGAAAGGACGGGGGTGATCTTCCCGAAGCCCTCGGCGAGTGCGGCCAGCGCGTCCCCGATCCGCCAGGCGGCGCGGTCGCGCGGGCCGACGGGGTTGGAGACGGCGCGCAGCTCCAGCACGGGGGTGCCGTGCGCGGCCGCGGCCTCGGCGACACCGAAGCCCTCCATGGCCTCGGCGAGGGCGGTGGGGTGGCGTTCGCGCAGGTGGGCGGCGCGTGCGGCGGTGCCGGTGACGGTGGAGACGGTCAGGACGGCGCCGGGGCGGGCGCCCGTCGCGGACGCCACCTCGCGCACGAGTGCCTCGGGCGGGCGGTGGGTGACGGTGCCGAAGCCCAGTTCGGTGACCGGCAGGAAGCCGTCGGGGGTCTCCGCGCCGAGGTCGGCCGCCGTGATCTCGTCGGCGACGACGAGGGAGCCGACGGGCGCGTGCGGCGCGAAGCCGCCGGCGATGCCCGCCGAGACGACCAGCCCGAAGGGGCGGCCGCTCAGGGCGGCGGTGGTCAGGGCCGTGGCGGTGGATGCGGCGGCGAGGGCCGGGCCGACACCGGCGGCGATCACCTCCGCGCCCGGCAGGTGGAGCGCCGGGGCCACCGCGTCCCGCTCGGCGGGGACCGCGGTGGCCACGAGGATCCGTACAGCGGACGTGATCAGCTGTCCTTCTTGAGCTTGAAGGACCACAGGCCGGTGACGCCCCGCTCGCCCTCCTTAATGGAGACGAGCGTCGAGTTGCCGCTGGCGCCGTACTGGGCGTTGAAGAACACGCTGCCCGGGACGGTCCGGTAGGTCTTGGTGCTGGAGTCGGTGAGCGGCTGGCCGTTCATGAGGATGGTCCAGCCCTCGTCGGCGATCTCCGGGTCGACACCGAAGCGCACGGTCTCGTCCGGGTCGACCTTGATGGACTTGATGTCCTTGTCCTTGAGGCACTTGGCGAGGTCCGAGGTCTTCACGGTCTCGCCGCCCTCGCCACCGCAGGTGGCCTCCGCGTGGACGGAGTCGGTTCCTACGGTCACCGTGGCGAGCGGCGTCGGCTTGTCGCAGGCCGACAGGACGAGCAGTCCGGCGGAAACGGCGCCGGCGGCGGCGAGCGCGCGGCGGCGTCGCACAACGGATTGCAGCGTGGTCATGGGCGAAGGCTATCGGGCGTGTGTCGTGCTCTCTCCATGCGGGGGCGGCGTGCCGTGTCGCGGGCGCGGTGCGGCCGGCCGCCGGGGTCCCGTCATTCGACCCGTGTCCGCACCTGCCCGCCGTGCCGCGCCGAGCCGAGCAGGCCCTTGACGGTGGTCAGCCAGCCGGTGGCGACGATGGCGGCGCCGACCAGCAGGCCCAGTGAGCCGCGCAGCGGCAGCACGATGCCGATGGCTCCGCCGAGCACCCACGACACCTGCAGCAGGGTCTCGGAGCGGGCGAACGCCGAGGTGCGCACCGACTCCGGCACGTCGCGCTGGATCAGCGCGTCCAGGGACAGCTTGGCCAGTGCCTGCGCGAACCCGGCGACGGCCGCGAGACAGGCCACCATGACCGCCCCGAACAGGGCCGCCGCCGTGAGTGCCACGGCCATCACCAGGCCCACGACGGTCACGATGATGATCTCCGGTGCCCGGGATCTGAGCCAGGCGCCGACCGCGGTGCCCAGGGCGTTGCCGGTGCCGGCCGCCGCGGCGACTATCCCGAGGGACACGGCGGCGCTCTGCCCGGACATCGGGTGCTCCCGCAGCAGGAACGCCAGGAAGAAGATCAGGAACCCGGACAGGCAGCGCAGGGCGGCGTTGGCGCCCAGGGCGTGGGTGACCGCGATGCCGACCGTGCGCAGGTTCGGGCGTTTGACGGGCTGCCGGTGGGGGCCGTGCAGATGCTGCTCGTCGGCGGCGAGCAGCGCCCGGTCCTCGCCCTTGGCCGAGTCGACCTTCCGGGGCAGTGTGAACGACAGGACGGTACCGGCGATGAAGATCGCGCAGGCGCCGAACAGGGGCCAGCGCGGTCCGATCGTCTGGAGGCCGGCGCCGATCGGCGCGGCGACCCCCGTGGCGAGCAGCCCGCCCAGGGTGACCCGTGAATTGGCCTTCACCAGCGAGAACCCCGGTGGCAGCAGCCGGGGCACGACGGCACTTCTGACCACGCCGTACGCCTTGGAGGCGACCAGCACCCCCAGGGCGGCCGGATACAGCTGCAGGTCGCCGCTGACGACCGAGCTGGACAGCACCAGGGCGAGCAGCGCGCGGGCCAGCATCGCGCCCGCCATGGCGGCGCGCCGGCCGTGCGGGAGGCGGTCGAGGAGCGGTCCGATCACGGGGGCCAGGAGAGTGAACGGGGCCATGGTGATGCCGAGGTAGAGCGCGACCCGGCCGCGAGCCTCGTCGGTGGGGACGGAGAAGAACACGGTGGAGGCGAGCGCGACGGTGATCATGACGTCGCCCGCGCCGTTCACCCCGTGCAGCTCGATCAGTTTGCCGAGGCCGGACTCGCCCGCCCCGTGGGCGTGCGTGGCCTTGCGGATGCCGCGCGCCGGTCCGGTGAAGGGGAAGTGCAGGGCACGGCCGATCGTGCGGAGGGAGCCGCGCTGCCGGCCCGATCCGCCACGTAGGTTGCGGCCGCCCTCGGGCCCACCTGCGCCGGTGGCTCCTTCGGGCTGCCTCGCGGTCGCCACGACGCAATAGTGCCCCGTAATGGGGGTGGCTAGTGCGGTTACGGCGCGTATGGAGGGCACGGGCGGCCGCTCGGCGGGCATCGCGGAGCGCCGAGAAGCACCGTCGGTGTAGGCCCAGCGCCCGCGAACAGGTAGCGTGCGTATCTCAGCCATCCCGCACAATGGATGACGTAGGTGCGCCCGAGCGCGATTCGGACGCGGACGTCGACGCGGCCCACAGGTCCGCTCCGTCCGCTCCGCCGCCTTGAGGCACCCGCACCCGTAAGACGGCGTAGGAGAGAAGCGATACCTGTGAGCGCAGCGACCACGCGAAGCCGCACCCCCGATCGTCTGTGCGCCGAGGCCGTCGACCTCGCCAGGAGCGCCGCGGAGGAGGCCGCCGCACCCGGTGTCGTCGGCGAGCACGCGGGCGTGGTGTCCGAGGGCGACCGTGTGGTCACGCACTTCTTCGAGTGCAAGGAGCTCGGGTACCGCGGCTGGCGCTGGGCGGTGACGGTGGCCCGCGCCTCCCGCGCCAAGGTCGTCACGCTCGACGAGGTCGTCCTGCTGCCCGGCCCCGACGCCCTGCTGGCCCCGGAGTGGGTGCCGTGGAGCGAGCGGCTGCGCCCCGGCGACATGGGCCCCGGCGACCTGCTGCCCACCGACGCCGACGACCTGCGCCTGGAGCCCGGCTACACGGGCGTGGACGAGCCCGGCCCGGACTCGCCCGTCTCGGACGAGATGGCCGAGCTGGTCGAGGCGGAGGACGCCGAGGTCGCGGGCGGCACCCCGGCGAACCTGCCGATCGCCCCGTCCCGCGGCTCCATCGCCGCCCTCGCGGACGAACTGGGCCTGCGCCGCGCCCGGGTCCTGTCCCGCTACGGCCTGCACATCGCCGCCGACCGCTGGGAGGAGGCGTTCGGCGCGAAGACGCCCATGGCGCAGGCGGCCCCCGCCACCTGCGTCAGCTGTGGCTTCCTCACTCCGATCGGCGGCTCGCTCGGCCAGGCCTTCGGCGTCTGCGCGAACGAGTTCTCCCCGGCCGACGGGCATGTGGTGTCCCTGACCTACGGCTGCGGCGGGCACTCGGAGGCGGCCGTCATGCCCAAGCCGCCCCGCCCGGCCCCGCCGGTCGTCGACGAGACCCGCGTCGACCCGTTCCCGCTGCGCCCGTCCCCCGACTCGGGCTCGGTCCCGGCCACGACGGACGAGGACTCGGCGGAACTCGGCCACTCCTGACCGGTGCGCCCGCGGCCCTCCCGGCCTCCGCGGGGGGCCCGGTGGGACGCCCCGCGCATCGGCCGTCCATGAGCGGTACCTTCGTCGCGACGGCGATGAGGAGTGTCAACGTGAGCAAGTTCGTGCGGCCCGCGGCCGAGGGCGCCGACCCGTTCGGTACGGCGCGTCTGCGGCGTGGAGTGCTGGACGCGTGGGCGACCAGCCCCGCCCGGTTCCGGGAGGACGCCAACGCCGAGGAGGACCTCGTCCTCGGCGGGTACCGGGACCGGCTGGTCGTCGAGCTCGCGCAGAACGCCGCCGACGCCGCCGGCCGGGCCGGGGTGCCCGGGCGCCTGCGGCTCACCCTGCGCGAGGGCGTGCTCGTGGCCGCCAACACCGGTGCGCCGCTGGACGCGGCCGGTGTCGAGTCGCTGTCCACGCTGCGCGCCTCCGCCAAGCGTGACAGCGAGGCCGTCGGACGGTTCGGCGTCGGCTTCGCCGCCGTGCTCGCCGTCACCGACGAGCCCGCCGTCGTCGGACGGCACGGCGGGGTGCGCTGGTCGCTCGCCGAGGCGCGCGAACTGGCCCAGGACACCGCCCGCCACAGCCCGGGGCTGGGCGACGAGATCCGGCGCCGGGACGGGCATGTGCCGCTGCTGAGGCTGCCGTTCGCCGCCGAGGGCACCGCCCCCGACCCGTACGACACCGCCGTCATCCTGCCGCTGCGCGACACCGCCGCCGCCGACCTCGCGGAGCGGCTGCTGGGTGGCGTCGACGACGCGCTGCTGCTCGCCCTGCCCGGCCTGGAAGAGGTCGTGGTGGAGGTCGGCGACGCCCCCGCGCGCACGCTGCGCCGGAGCACCGACGGCCCCTTCACCGTCGTGGAGGACTCGGCGTCCGGCGTCACCCGCTGGCGCACTGCCACCGCCCACGGCCCGCTCACCGCCGACCTGCTCGCCGACCGCCCCGTCGAGGAACGGCTGCGGCCGCACTGGTCGCTGACCTGGGCCGTCCCCGTGGACAGCGCCGACGGCAGCCCCGCCCGCCCCCGCACCGCGCCCGTCCTGCACGCCCCCACCCCCAGCGACGAGCCGCTCGGCGTGCCCGCGCTGCTCATCGCCTCGTTCCCGCTCGACACGACCCGCCGGCACGCCGCGCCCGGCCCGCTCACCGACTTCCTCGTGCAGCGCGCGGCCGACGCCTACACCGAACTGCTCGCCGGCTGGCGTCCCGTGGACGAGGGAGTCATCGCGCTCGTGCCCGGCCCGCTCGGCAGGGGCGAGCTGGACGGCGCTCTCCGTCAGGCGGTCCTGGAGCGGCTGCCGCGGACCTCGTTCCTGCCGCCCGCCCTGCGCCCGCAGGAGCCGGACTCCGAGCTGCCCGAGTCGATCCCGCTGCGCCCCCGTGACGCCGAGGTCGTGGAGGGCGCCGGCGCCGACACCGTGCGGGTGCTGGCCGAGGTGCTGCCCACCCTGCTGCCCGCCGGTCTGGAGCGGCGGGTGGAGCTGCGCACCCTCGGGGTCGCCCGGGTGCCGCTCACCGACGCCGTGGACCGGCTCGCCGGGCTGGACAAGGAGCCCGGCTGGTGGCACCGCCTGTACGACAGCCTCGCCGGGGTCGACCCCGACCGGCTGTCCGGGCTGCCGGTGCCGCTGGCCGGGGGTACCTCCGAGACGTTCGGGACCGGGGGAGGCCGTACGGCCATCGGCCCCCGGCACGTCCTGCTGCCCAGCCCCGGCGGCACCTCCGTCGCCCCGGACGTCCTGGCCCGCCTCGGCCTCAAGGTCGCCCACCCGGACGCCGCGCACCCGCTCCTGGAGAAGCTCGGCGCCCTCGCGGCCACCCCGCGCGCCGTCCTGACCACGCCTCAGGTGCGGGCCGCCGTCGCCGCCTCCCTCGAGGAGGACGCCGTGCCGAGCTGGGAGGAGGGCGCGCCCGACGCCGAGGAACTGGCCGACACGGTGCTCGCCCTCGTCCGCGACGCCGGACTGGAGCCCGGTGACGAGCCGTGGCTGGGGGCGCTCGCCCTGCCCGACGAGGACGGGGAGCTCGCGGCGGCCGGCGAACTGGTGCTGCCCGGCAGTGCCTTCGCCGAGGTCATGCGGGAGGGCGAACTGCCCTTCGTGGACGCGGAACTGGCCGAGCGCTGGGGCGAACAGCCGCTCGCGGCCTGCGGGGTGCTCGCCGGATTCGCCCTGGTGCGCGCCACCGACGTCGTCCTCGACCCGGACGAACTGGAGCCGAGGGACGGCGACTTCGCCGAGCCGGACGACGCGGGCCTGCTGGACGCCGTCGACGTGTGGTGCGAGGACGTCCTGGACCGGTTCCCGGACACCCCGGTGCCGCCGGTCGCCACCGAGCTCGTCGCCGTACGCGACCTGGAACTGGTCGACGACGACAAGTGGCCGCGGGCCCTGTCCCTCCTCGCGCGGCCGCCGCTGCGGGACGCCCTCACCCAGCCGGTGCGGATCCTGCTCCCCGACGGCACGCACGAGGTCGTACGGCCGTACACGGCCTGGTGGTTGCGGGGGCACCCGGTGCTGGACGGCCGCCGTCCCGCGGGCCTGCTGGCCGCCGGCGGCGACCCGCTGCTGCGCGGCCTGTACGAGGAGGCCGACGCGACCGGCTTCGACGACGAGCAGGTGCTGCGGGCCCTCGGCGTGCGCACCTCGGTCGCCGCGCTGCTGGACGAGCCGGGCGGCGCCGCCGAACTCCTGGACCGCCTCGCCGATCCGGAGCGGACCGTCACCGCCGCCCAACTGCACGCCCTGTACGGGGCGCTGGCCGAGCTGGACCCGGACCAGGTGACCCTGCCGGACGACCTGCGGGCCGTCGTGGACGGGCAGGTGGAGGTGGTCGACGCGGCCGACGCGGTGGTCGTCGACTCGCCCGACCTGCTGCCGTTCACCGCGGGCGTACCGCTGCTGCCGGTGCGTCCGGCGAGGGCGGCGGAACTCGCCGAGCTGTTCCAGGTGCGGCGGCTGAGCGAGTCCGTCACGGGCGGTGTGGACTCCGAGGGCACCGAGCACGAGGTGCCGGAGGCGGTGCGGGTGCTGCTCGGGGCGCGGACCCCGGCGTCGTACGTCGAGCACGAGGAACTCGTCGTGGACGGCGTGGAGATCGACTGGCGGCTGACCGGCGACGGCGTCCTGCACGCGGCCACCCTGGAGGGTGTGGCCGCCGGGCTCGCCTGGGCGGCCGGGCAGTGGCCGCGCCGCTTCGAGGTGGCGGCACTGCTGGAGGATCCGTCCCGGACGGGGGAGCTGGCGCGCGACCGCTGGTTCGACTGACGGACGCCGAAGGTCATGCGATCACCAAATCTTCACCACTCGTACAACCATTCGTCTCCGCCGGTGATCTGATCACGCGAGTCAACAGGCTCCACTCTCACCTGGGCCGGCCGGCGGCGTCCTTCTTCGGTCAGGACGGCCGCGGCCGGGCCCTCTTCCCACCAGGGGAGCGCATGCGCATTCGAGCCACTGTGGCCGCCGTCTCCGGCGCCCTGGCCCTCTCCGCCCTCGCCGTCCCGGCCGCGCAGGCCGGCAATGACAGCGACATGGCCGCGAACAAGCCGAGCGCCGCCGAGCGCTTCGGCAGCTCCAAGCACCGCTCGGCGTTCAGCGCGGCCGCGGCCGCCGAGGCCGAGCCCGTCGTGTCCAAGGTGTCGATCAATTCCGGCGCCGGTCTGGCCGTCGGAACCACCTACGCGAAGACCTTCACCATCTCGGTGACGGCGAGCCACCCGTCCGGCGTCGAGGACGCGTACGTCGACCTGTGGCACGGCAGCGACCTCGACCACATCGACGGCCTGCTCATGACGAACGAGGACGCCGCCACCTGCACCGCGTCCAGCGCCACCACGTCGACCTGCAAGCTCACCGTCACGGCCACCCCGGGCAGTGACCTGTACATGAACGCCCTGGCCGGCACCTGGCACGTGACCGCCGGTGCGCTCGCGAGCGACGGCAGCATCTACTGGAACGACTTCCACACGACCCACACGGTCCAGCGCTACTCGAAGCTCACGGTCAACGCCTCTCCCGAGCCGGTGAAGAAGGGCAAAACCATCACCGTGACCGGCAAGCTCTCGCGGGCGAACTGGGAGGACTTCAAGTACCACGGCTACACCAACCAGTCGGTGAAGCTGCAGTTCCGCAAGAAGAGCAGCAGCACCTACACCACGGTGAAGACCATCAAGTCGAACTCGACGGGTGACCTGAAGACCACGGTCACGGCGTCCGTGGACGGCTACTACCGCTGGTCCTTCGCGGGCACCACGACGACCCCGGCGGTCAACGCCGCGGGTGACTTCGTCGACGTGCAGTAGGCCGCGCGGTGCCAACCCCCGGAAGCCGTCCGGGGGTTGGTGACGAAGGTCACTGAATCGGCCCGCCGGTGAGACAACCGGCACCGGCGGGCGCGTATCTGATCACATGGGTCAACAGGCCCCCGATCACCCGGGCCCCGTCACGACCAGCGGGGCCCCTTTCCGTACCAGGGGAACGCATGCGCATCAGAGCCACCGTGGCCGCCGTCTCCGGCGCCCTGGCCCTCTCCGCCCTCGCCGTCCCGGCCGCGCAGGCCGACGGCTCCTCCGTGGACCGCGCGGACGTGGCGAAGGTCCGCCGGGCCGCCATCGCCGCCACCGGCCGCGCCGCGGCCGCCGAGGGCAGGCCGTACGCCCTGAACGTCTCCTTCTCCAACTTCAAGATCGCCAAGACGGTCCAGGTGGGCACCACCAACCACGTCGCGACAAACGTCAGTTACACGCTGACCCACGGCGCGGACGTCGACATCAAGGCCGACGACTTCGTCACCGACCCGATCCTCTACAAGGGCTCCTTCACCGCCCCGGAGAACCGGCTCTACGGCAACAAGCCCGCCACCTGCACGGCCACCTCCGCGACGACGGCCACCTGCAAGGGCACCATCGACGTCTACCCGGCCCAGAGCGAGCTGATCAACTCCGACGCGGGCAGCTGGAAGGCGTCGGCGGAGGCCACCGCCTTCAACGGCGAGGACCCGGACGCCGAGCTCTTCGACATCACCAAGGTCGGCTACAAGAGCCAGGGCGACCTGGGCACCACGCTCCTGCAGCGCTACTCCAAGCAGACGGTGAACGCCTCGCCGGAGCCGGTGAAGAAGGGCAAGACCATCACGGTCAGCGGCAAGCTCTCCCGGGCCAACTGGGAGGACAACAAGTACCACGGCTACACCGTTCAGCCCGTGAAGCTGCAGTTCCGCAAGAAGAACAGCAGCACCTACACCACGGTGAAGACCGTCACCACCAACGGGACGGGCGAGCTGAAGGCCACCGTCACCGCCACCGTGGACGGGTACTTCCGCTACACCTTCGCGGGCACCAGCACCACGCCGGCCGCCACCGCCGCGGGCGACTACGTCGACGTGCGCTAGGCACACACCCCGCGGCTCAGCACGGGACCCGGCGGTCGACCCACTTCCACAGGAACTCCAGGGCGGCCGCCGCCACCGCCGCGATGCCGACCGCGACCCACGGCAGTGTCATCCCCACCAGCCGCAGCGCGAAGAACTCCTGCAGCCAGGGCACGACCAGCACCAGCAGGAACGCGAAGCCCATCGCGGCGACCAGCGCGATCCGCCACCACGTGTACGGGCGGGCGATGATCGCCAGCACCCAGATCGAGATCAGGAACAGCGTCAGCGTGGCCGCGCTGGTCTCCGCGGGGAGACTGTCCGGCCCCGTGTAGTGGTGGCGGGCGATCAGATACGTCGCGAACGTCGCCACCCCCGCCACCACACCGCCCGGGAGCGCGTAGCGCATGACCCGCCGCACGAAGTGGGGCTGCGCCCGCTCCCGGTTCGGCGCGAGGGCCAGGAAGAAGGCGGGGACCCCGATGGTGAGCGTGGACAGCAGGGTCAGATGGCGTGGCAGGAAGGGGTACTCCACCTGCCAGAACACCACCAGCAGCGCCAGCAGCACCGAGTAGACCGTCTTGACCAGGAACAGGGTCGCCACGCGGGTGATGTTGCCGATCACCCGCCGCCCCTCGGCCACCACCGACGGCAGCGACGCGAAGCTGTTGTCCAGCAGCACGATCTGCGCGACGGCCCGGGTCGCCTCCGACCCCGAGCCCATCGCCACCCCGATGTCGGCGTCCTTCAGCGCCAGCACGTCGTTCACGCCGTCGCCGGTCATCGCGACGGTGTGCCCGCGCGACTGGAGCGCCCCCACCATGTCCCGCTTCTGCTGCGGGGTGACCCGCCCGAAGACGGTGGCGTCCTCGATGGCGCCCGCCATCTCGTCCCGCTCCCGGGGCAGCCGGCGCGCGTCGACGGTCGTACCGGCCAGCCCCAGCTTGGACGCGACCGCGCCCACCGAGACCGCGTTGTCCCCGGAGATCACCTTGGCCTTGACGTCCTGCTCGGCGAAGTAGCGCAGGGTGTCGGCGGCGTCGGGCCGCAGCCGCTGCTCCAGGACGACGAGGGCGGCCGGTTCGGCGCCCTGCGCGACGTCGGGGTCGTGCAGCTCGCGGCCGGCGCGGGCGAGCAGCAGCACCCGCAGGCCCTGCTCGTTCAGCCGGTCGGTCTCACCGAGCGCCGGGTGCCCGTCGGGGAGCAGCACGTCGGGCGCGCCCAGCAGCCACGTGCCGGACTGCCCGTCGCTCTCGCTGAAGGTGGCGCCGCTGTACTTGCGGGCGGAGGAGAACGGCAGGGCGGCGGTGGAGCGCCAGTCCTCCGCGTCGGGGAAGGCGGCGACGACCGCCTTGAGCGAGGCGTTGGGACGGGGGTCGGACTCACCGAGGGCGCCGAGGACCGTACGGACGTAGGGCTCGTCGAATCCGTCGAGCGTGCGCAGGGCGGTGACGTCCATGCCGCCCTCGGTGAGTGTGCCGGTCTTGTCGAGGCAGACCGTGTCGACGCGGGCCAGGCCCTCGATGGCGGGCAGCTCCTGCACCAGGCACTGTTTGCGGCCCAGCCGGACGACGCCGATGGCGAAGGCGACGGAGGTGAGCAGCACCAGCCCTTCCGGGACCATCGGCACGATGCCGCCGACGGTCCGGGCGATCGAGTCGTCGAGGTCGTTCTCCTTGACGAACAGCTGGGTGATGATCAGGCCGATCGCGGCCGGGACCATCATCCAGGTCACGTACTTGAGGATCGTCGAGATGCCCGAGCGCAGCTCGGAGTGGACGAGGGTGAACCGGGACGCCTCCTCGGCGAGCTGGGCGGCGTACGCCTCACGCCCGACCTTGGTGGCCTGGAAGGCGCCGCCCCCGGCGACGACGAAGCTGCCGGACAGGACCGGGTCGCCGGGCCGTTTGACCACCGGGTCCGCCTCGCCGGTGAGCAGCGACTCGTCGATCTCCAGCCCGTCGGCCTCGACGCACACCCCGTCCACGACGGCCTTGTCCCCGGGCCCGATCTCCACCAGGTCGTCGAGGACGATCTCGGCGGTCGCGATCTCGCCGGCCACCCCGTCCCGGCGCACCGTGGGCCGTGTCTCGCCGATCACCGCGAGCGAGTCCAGGGTCTTCTTGGCCCGCCACTCCTGGACGATCCCGATACCGGTGTTGGCGATGATGACGAACCCGAACAGGCTGTCCTGGATCGGCGCGACGAACAGCATGATCAGCCAGAGCACGCCGATGATCGCGTTGAAGCGGGTGAAGACGTTGGCGCGGACGATCTCGGCCATCGACCGGCTGCTGCGCACCGGTACGTCGTTGACGTCTCCCCGCGCGACCCGTTCGGCCACCTGGGCCGCGGTGAGTCCGCTCGCCGCGACGGTGACGGAGGCGCTGTGCACGGTGTGGTTGACATCGGTGCCCGCGTCGGCATGCGTCATGCCTTCGACGGTACGTGCGGAGCCGGGAGTTCACCCGCCGAGTGCGCGGAAGTTCCGACCGGGGGAGGAGCGGGGTCGTACCAGGGGTGTACGGCCGCTATTCGGCGGAGGGGGCTGCGGGCTGCCCGGCGCGGGTGCCGGAGGTCTCCTGCTCCGCCGCCGCCCGCCTGATGGCCGCGTCGCGCCTGCGGACGTACCAGATGCCGATGAGGCCGAGGCCGCCGCCGGCCAGGCAGGTCCACACCCACCAGGTGTGCCCGTGGTCGTCGAACCAGCCGTAGAACGGCAGCTGCACGACGAAGAGGACGAACCAGATGATGGTGCCGCCGGTGATGGTCGCGACGACGGGGCCCTCCAGGGGCTCCGGCGCCTCGTGCTTGGGGGTCCACTTCGCCATGCGTCACAGCTTACGAGGTGATCAGGTCTACGCGCGGAGATGGCTCTTCCGGCCTTTATATGTTCATACTGAAACGGTTTGAATCTGACCACTTCTCTTCGTAGGAAACACCAAAAGCATGTCCACCTCGGCTCCTGCCAAGGCCCCCACCCCTGAACAGCCGGGAGCCGGGCCCACCTACGGCGCACTCGACCGCTTCTTCAAGATCTCCGAACGCGGCAGCTCCCTGCCGCGCGAGATCCGCGGCGGTCTCGCCACCTTCTTCGCGATGGCGTACATCGTCGTGCTGAACCCGATCATCCTGGGCAGCGCGAAGGACATGTACGGGCATCAGCTGGACAACGGCCAGCTGGTCACCGCGACCGCCCTCACCGCCGCCTTCAGCACCCTGCTGATGGGCGTCATCGGCAACGTGCCGATCGCGCTCGCCGCCGGCCTCGGTGTGAACTCCGTCGTCGCCCTCCAGCTCGCCCCGCGCATGTCCTGGCCCGACGCGATGGGCATGGTGGTCCTGGCCGGTTTCGTGGTCATGCTGCTCGTCGCCACCGGTCTGCGCGAGCGCGTCATGAACGCCGTGCCGTTCGGTCTGCGCAAGGCCATCGCCATCGGTATCGGCCTGTTCATCATGCTGATCGGCCTGGTCGACTCCGGCTTCGTCACCCGTATCCCGGACGTCGCCCAGACCACGGTCCCGCTCCAGCTCGGCACCGGCGGGCACCTCAACGGCTGGCCCGTGCTGGTCTTCGTGCTCGGCGCGCTGCTCACCCTTGCGCTCATCGTCCGCAAGGTGCCCGGCGCGATCCTCATCTCGATCGTCGCGATGACCGTGGTCGCCGTCGTCATCGAGGCCGTCGCGAAGGTGCCGTCCTGGGGTCTCACCACCCCGAAGTGGCCCGGCAACCCGGTCGCCAGCCCCGACTTCGGCCTGATCGGCGAGGTCAGCCTGTTCGGCGGGTTCGGCAAGGTCGGCGTGCTGACCGGAATCCTGTTCGTCTTCACCGTCCTGCTGTCCTGCTTCTTCGACGCCATGGGCACGATCATGGGCGTCAGCGACGAGGCGAAGCTGACCGACGCCCGCGGCCAGATGCCGGGCATCAACAAGGTGCTGTTCGTCGACGGCCTCGCCGTCGCCGCGGGCGGCGCCAGCTCCTCCTCGGCCACGACGGCGTTCGTGGAGTCCACGGCCGGCGTCGGCGAGGGTGCCCGGACGGGCCTGGCCAACGTCGTCACCGGCGGTCTGTTCGGGGTCGCGCTGTTCCTCACGCCGATCGCCACGATGGTGCCGTCCCAGGCGGCCACCCCGGCCCTGCTCGCGGTGGGCTTCCTGATCCTCGCGAACTCCGTCAAGGAGATCGACTGGGCCGACTACACGATCGCGATCCCGGCCTTCGTGACGATGGTGATGATGCCGTTCACCTACTCGATCACCAACGGCATCGGCATGGGCTTCATCACCTTCGCGGTCCTGCGGCTGGCCGCCGGACGCGGCCGGGAGGTCCCGGCCGCGATGTACGTGGTGGCGGCGGTCTTCGGCTTCTACTACCTGATGCCGGCGCTGGGCCTCACGTGACGCCGTAGAACTTCTCGGTCTCCTCGACGGCGGTCTTGAACCGCTCGTCGAAGTCATCGCGGATGAGCGTCCGGACGACATAGTCCTGGACGCTCATTCCTCTTTTCGCGGCATGCTCGCGCAGCCGGTCGAGCAGCTCGTGGTCCATCCGCAGGCTGAGCACGCTGGTCCCCATGCACACGAGGGTCGCGGCACCTTCCGGTGCGACGTGTCACGTTCCGCCGATGGATCACCCATATGAGTGACGGCAGGATGACGTGGCGGGAGTCACGGGGGGCGCATGTCATCCCGAGTGGTATTTAGCCAGAGTAATGAGTTACGCTAATGAACATGTCGGACCTCACCCATGGCGACGACGCTGCCGCCGTGAACTCCCTGCGCTCCGCGGTCATGCGCCTCTCCCGCCGGCTCAAGCACCAGCGGGTCGACGAGTCGCTGAGCCCCACCGAGATGTCGGTGCTCGGCACCCTCTCCCTCTGCGGCAGCGCCACCCCCGGTGAGCTGGCCCGCAAGGAGCACGTCCAGCCGCCGTCGATGACCCGCATCGTCGCCCTGCTGGAGGCCAAGGGCCTGGTCCGGCTGGAGCCGCACCCGGAGGACCGGCGCCAGAAGGTCGTCTCGAAGACCGAGCAGGCCGAGACGATGCTCGCCGAGAGCCGCACCAAGCGGAACGCCTTCCTGGCCACCCTCGTCGAGGGCCTCGACGAGGAGGAGTGGGCGGCCCTGCGCGCCGCCGCCCCCGTGCTGGAGAAGCTCGCGCACCTGTAAGCAATCACCAAGGAGGCGACCACTTTTGAGTTCGGGACCCGGAGCAGACTCCGCCCCCGCACCGACCACCCACGACTCCCCGCCCGTCCCCGAGCGCCGCTCCACGATGTTCAGCTCGCTCAGGATCCGGAACTACCGGCTGTTCTTCCTCGGCCAGGCCGTCTCCAACACCGGGACCTGGATGCAGCGCATCGCCCAGGACTGGCTGGTGCTCAGCCTCACCGGCTCCGCCACCGCCGTCGGCATCACCACGGCCCTGCAGTTCCTGCCCATGCTGCTGCTCGGGCTGTACGGCGGCGTCCTCGTCGACCGGCTGCCCAAGCGCCCCACGCTGATCGTCACGCAGTCCGCGATGGCCCTCACCGGCATCGCGCTGGCCGCCCTCACCCTCACCGGACACGTCCAGGTCTGGCACGTCTACCTGGCCGCCCTCTTCGTCGGCCTCGCGACCGTCCTCGACAACCCGGCCCGGCAGTCGTTCGTCTCCGAGATGGTCGGCCCCGGCCAGCTCCAGAACGCCGTCAGCCTCAACTCCGCGAACTTCCAGTCCGCCCGGCTCGTCGGGCCCGCCGTGGCCGGCCTGATGATCACCGGCGTCGGCACCGGCTGGGCGTTCCTCGCCAACGGCCTCTCCTTCGTCGCGCCCATCACCGGCCTGCTCCTGATGCGGGCCCGCGAGCTGCACGTCGTCGAACGGGCGCCGCGCCGCAAGGGACAGCTGCGCGAGGGCCTCCAGTACGTCGCCGGGCGCCCGGACCTGATCTGGACCATCGTCCTCGCCGGGTTCGTCAGCACCTTCGGCTTCAACTTCCCGGTCTTCCTGTCCGCCTTCGCCGACGACGTCTTCGACGCGGGCGCCGGCTCGTACAGCCTCTTCAACACCCTGATGGCCGTCGGCTCCCTCGCCGGCGCGCTGCTCGCCGCCCGGCGCGGCACGGCCCGGATGCGGGTGCTGATCGCCGGGGCCGTGGCCTTCGGCACGATGGAGATCGTGGCGGCCGTCGCCCCCTCGATGTGGCTCTTCGCCGTGCTCATGGTGCCCATCGGCATGTTCGGCATGACGGTCAACGTCACGGCCAACAGCAGCATCCAGATGGGCACCGACCCGAGCATGCGCGGCCGGGTGATGGCCCTCTACATGATGGTCTTCATGGGCGGCGCCCCCATCGGAGCGCCGATCGCCGGCTGGGTCACGGACGCGTACGGCGTCCGGGCCGGCCTCGCGTCGGGCGGCGCCGTCACCGCCGCCGCGGCCGTCGCGGTCGCCCTGGTCCTGGCCCGCCTCGGCGGACTGCGCCTCGCGGTCGGCTGGTGCCACGGGCACCCGAAGGTGCGGTTCGTGCCGCGCGAGCGGGAGCGGCTGGCGACGGCCGCCTGAGTTCCCGGGACGGAACCGGGCACGGCGGCGAGACTCTCCCCATGAGACTCTTCGCCGCCGTGCTGCCGCCGGACGACGTGGTACGGGAACTGGACACCGAGGTCACCGCCCTGCGCGGCCTGCCCGGCGCCGACCGGCTGCGCTGGACCGACCGGCCCGGCTGGCACCTCACCCTCGCCTTCTACGGCGAGGTCGACGACGCGCTCCTCCCCGACCTGTCCGCCCGCCTGGAGCGCGCCGCGCACCGGACCGCCCCCTTCCCGCTGGCGTTGCGCGGAGGGGGCCAGTTCGGGCACGGACGGGCCCTGTGGACGGGCGCGCGGGGCGATGTGCCCGCCCTGCGGGTGCTGGCCGGGCGCTGTGAGGCGGCCGCCGCGAAGGCGGGCGTCCCGATGGGGGAGCACCGCCGGTACAAGGCCCATCTGACGCTGGCCCGCAGCCGTACCGCCGTGGACACCCGGCCGTATGTGACCGCCCTCGCGGAGTTCGCCGGCCGCACCTGGACGGTGACGGAGCTGGCGCTCGTCCGCAGCCACCTGCCCACCTCCGGCGTGCCGGGCGAGCAGCCCCGCTACGAGGTGGTCGCCCGCCGGCCGTTCGGCGGCGCCGGTTAACCTCGATGGCGTGGACCCGAAAACCCGTAACCGGATCATGGCCGGTGCGCTCGTGCTGATGTTCGTCCTCGTGGCCCTGGCGGCGGCGCTCGGACGCTGACGCCCGCACGCCGCCCCCGGGCGCCTGAGGCGCCCTACCAGGCGAACGCCTCCGGTGACGGCCCCGGACCCGGGAACACCTCGTCCAGCCCGTCCAGCAGCTCCTGGCCGAGCTCCAGGTCCACGGCCCGCAGCGCCGACTCCAGCTGACCGGCCGTGCGGGGGCCGACGATCGGGCCCGTGACGCCGGGCCGGGTCAGCAACCAGGCCAGGGCGACCTCGCCGGGCTCCAGACCGTGCTTGTCGAGCAGGTCCTCGTAGGACTGGAGACGGGCGCGTGCCGCCGGGTCGGCGAGGGTGTCCGCCGCCCGCCCGGACGCCCGGCGCCCGCCCTCGGCCTGCTTCTTCAGCACCCCGCCCAGCAGTCCGCCGTGCAGCGGCGACCAGGGGATGACCCCGAGGCCGTAGTCCTGCGCGGCGGGGATCACCTCCATCTCGGCGCGGCGCTCGTAGAGGTTGTAGAGGCACTGCTCGCTGACCAGGCCGATGGTGCCGCCGCGCCGCGCGGCGGTCTCGTTGGCCTGGGCGATCTTGTAGCCGGGGAAGTTGGAGGACCCGACGTAGAGGATCTTGCCCTGCTGGACCAGCACGTCGATCGCCTGCCAGATCTCGTCGAACGGGGTGTCCCGGTCGATGTGGTGGAACTGGTAGACGTCGATGTGGTCGGTCTGGAGCCGCTTCAGGCTGGCGTCGACCGCGCGCCGGATGTTCAGTGCGGAGAGCTTGTCGTGGTTGGGCCAGGCCTCGCCGTCGGCGCCCATGTTGCCGTACACCTTGGTGGCGAGGACGACCTTGTCGCGCCGGTCGCCGCCCTGGGCGAACCAGTTGCCGATGATCTCCTCGGTGCGGCCCTTGTTCTCGCCCCACCCGTAGACATTGGCGGTGTCGAAGAAGTTGATGCCGGCGTCCAGCGCCGCGTCCATGATCGCGTGGCTGTCGGCCTCGTCGGTCTGCGGTCCGAAGTTCATCGTGCCGAGGACGAGTCGGCTGACCTTGAGTCCCGTGCGTCCGAGCTGCGTGTACTTCATGACCACCTAGCCAACGGCTTGGAGTGCGCTCCAGGCAAGGGGATCAGTCGCGGGGGAAGTCCTCGGTGACGAGGACCAGGTCGACGACCGTGCCGGTCAGGTCGACGTCGGTGCCGAAATCGACCCGGGTGCAGGTCGTGTAGTCGCCGTCCTTGGGGTCGGTGTGGACGTGACAGCGCCCCTGGTACGGATCGGCGATCAGGTACACGGGGACCTCGGCCTCGGCGTAGGCGAGACGCTTGGGGCCGTAGTCGTTGGCGGCGGTCCCCTGGGAGATGACCTCGGCGACGAACTCGACGTCCTGGTATCGCCAGTGGCCCCTGTCGTCCTCCTCGGCCACATCCTTGAGCAGGGCGACGTCAGGGCAGAAGCCGTTGTCGTGGCCCGGGAAATCGATACGCACGTCTGAGAACACGGCGGCGTCCATGCCGAACCTGTCCTCGAGGGCCCGCACGATTCGGCGGATGATGCCCCAGTGCGTGCTCCGCTGCGGTGTCATGTAGACGTTGCCCCCGACGATCTCGACCCGGTAACCCTCGGGGACGGGCATACGCTCGAGCCGCTCGAACCACTCGTCCAGGCTCAGGTTGTTGGCGTCGGCGTCGGCCATCGCGATCCTGTCTTCGAGGACGGTCATCGTGGCGCTCCTCCCCGGCTGCTCCACGGTCAGGTGCACCCGCGCTGTACAACGATACGCACGGTGACGGCGGCACGGAGACGAAGCTCACACGAGGGAGCAGGTCAGAGCGGGCCGTCGTACGGCTCGCCCAGGTCCCACGCCTGGTGCATCGCGTCCGCGAAGGCGGCGGCGATCTTGTGCTCGCCGCTCGCGTTCGGGTGGGTGCCGTCGTACGTGTCCAGGTCGATGGCGTACGACGGCGGCGGGGACGCCAGCAGCAGGGGGGAGCGGGGCTCGTCGAGGTCGGCGACCGCCTTCGCCAGGAGTTCGTTGAAGCGGGTGACCTGCGCGGCGAAGGGGGCGTCGTTCGTGGCCCGGACGTTCGGGATCACCGGCAGCACGACGATCCGCACGCGCGGGTTGGCCCTCCGGGCCTCGGCGACGAAGGCCCGCACGTTCTCGGCCGTCTGCTCGGCGTTCGTGTAGAAGCCCAGGTCGATCAGGCCCAGCGAGACGAGGAGCACGTCGGCCCGGTGCGCGCGGACCGCGTCGGCGATCAGGGGGGCCATGTGCTGCCAGCCCTCGCCCCAGCCGGCCAGATGGGCGCGGGGGAAGCCGGGGTCGGCGTACTCGTACGAGCTCGGGGCCTCCATGGCCTTGTCGTACAGCGTCTCGCGCGGGCCGACGAGGGCGAAGGGGCCGCCGTAGGTGTCCCGCAGGTGCTGCCACATGCGGTAGCGCCATGTGTGTTCGCCGGCGCTGCCGATGGTCATCGAGTCGCCGACGGGCATGAACCTGAGCATCCGCTCATGATGGACGATCTCCGGGGGGCGCGAGGAGCCGGCGGGGTGTGAAGCCCGCCACGCGGTACCCCGTCCGGGACGGGCCCCGCGGACCCCGGCTCGGAACCCCCGGGCGGGATGGCAGGCTTGGGGCATGCGCCGACCGCTCGCCATACTCGCCGGGGTCCTGCTCACCGGTGCGCTGACGCTGCCCGCGTCCGCCGCCGACGGAGCCGGGAACGAGGACTTCACGATCAAGGACCCGCGGATCACCGAGTCCAGCGGCCTGGCCGCCTCCCGGCAGCACAAGGGCGTCTACTGGACGCACAACGATCAGGACACCGGTGCCTACCTGTATGCCGTCGACAGCGCCACCGGAAAGACGGTCGCCCGGATCACGATGACCGGCGTGGGCACCCCGCGGGACGTGGAGGCGATCTCCATGGGCCCCGACAACCAGCTGTACGTCGGCGACATCGGCGACAACGACGGTGTGGAGTGGCCCTACGTGTGGGTCTACAGGCTGCCCGAGCCGAAGGTGCTGAAGGACCAGGCGGTCCACGCCACGCAGTACGTCGTGAAGTACTCCGACGGCCCCCGCGACGCCGAGTCGATGGTGGTGCACCCGAAGACCGGGCGCGTCTACATCATCGACAAGCAGGAGGACGGCGGGCACCTCTACGAGGGGCCGGCGAAGCTCTCCCCGTCCGGCGCGAACGTCTTCGAGCCGACCACGCCCGTCGATCTGTGGGCCACCGACGCCGCCTTCTCCCCGGACGGCAGGAGGCTCGTCGTACGCGGCTACTTCGGGGGTCTCGCCTACGACTGGAACGGCGGGAAGCTCAAGCGCCTGGAGCGGGTCAGCGTGCCGCTCGGGCAGGGGGAGTCCGTGTCGTACTCGCCCGACGGAAGCAGGATCATGCTGGGCAGCGAGGGCCTGAACAGCACGGTGGTGGCGAAGGACGCGCCGGGGGACGGCGGCTCCGACGGGTCGTCGTCCGGGGGCAGTTCGGCCTCCTCGGACGGTGACGGCGGTACGGACGGCACCCTCAAGGTCGGCGCGGTGGCCGTGGTGGCGGTCCTGGTGGTGCTCTTCGCGCTGCGGAGGCTGTTCCGGCGGGCGTGAGGCCAGGGCCGGCGGTCTGTCCGGCTATGGCTGGAACTCCCCGTTTCTGAGGGGTTCTTGAGACCTGACTGTGCCTCGATTTGGTCAAGTCTTGCGCGAATTCGCACATAAGCGGTGCGCACTTCCGCGACGATGCCGGACGGCCCGCGTCACTCGCGGGTCTGTCCCCTCACCGTTGCGAGAGATTCCATGAGAAGAAGCGCAGCCGTACTGTGCGGCGCCACGGTCGTCCTGGCCGGGACGCTCACCGCCGTCCCCGCCAACGCCAGCGCGTCGCACTCCGCGAACACCGCCCTGGCCACCGCCGCGGCGAAGGTCACCTGGAAGAAGTGCGGGACGGACGACACCCCGACGCTCCAGTGCGGATCGATCAAGGTGCCGCTCGACTACGCGAAGCCGCACGGGAAGCAGATCAAGCTGGCTCTCTCCCGCGTGCCGCACACCGCGCGCACGTCCCAGGGCCCGCTGCTCGTCAACCCCGGAGGCCCCGGTGGAAGCGGCCTGGGGCTGGCCGAGTTCGTCGCCTCCTCCCTGCCCAAGGACGTCGCCGCCCAGTACGACGTCATCGGCTTCGACCCGCGCGGCGTGGGCGAGAGCGAGCCCGCCCTGGACTGCAAGCCGGGCCACTTCGACCCGGTGCGCCCCGACGCGGTGCCGAGCACCCCGGCGCTGGAGAAGGCCAACGTGGCGCGTGCCAAGGCCTTCGCCAAGGCGTGCGGCACGAAGTACGCGGCCGTCCTGCCGTACATCGACACGGTCAGCGCCGTGAAGGACATGGACGCGATCCGCAAGGGCCTCGGCGCGTCGAAGATCAACTACTTCGGCTACTCGTACGGCACCTACCTCGGCGCCGTCTACGCCAAGCTGTTCCCCGAGCGGGTGCGGCGCCTGGTGCTGGACTCGATCGTCGACCCGACCGGCGTCTGGTACGAGGACAACATCCAGCAGGACTACGCCTTCGACAAGCGCCACAAGGCCTTCATGGCGTGGATCGCCAAGTACGACTCCACGTACAGGCTCGGCACGAACGCGAAGAGGATCGAGGCCAAGTGGTACGCCATGCGGGCGGCCGTGGCCAAGAAGCCGGCCGGCGGCAAGGTGGGCGCCTCCGAGCTGGAGGACATCTTCATACCGGGCGGCTACTACAACGGGTACTGGCCCACGCTCGCCAAGACGTTCGCGGCGTACGTCAACGACCACGACTCGGCGGCGCTGGTCACGGCGTACGACAACATCGCGGCGATCGACGCCTCCGGTGACAACGGCTACAGCGTCTACGCGGCCGTGCAGTGCCGTGACGCCTCCTGGCCGCGCGACTGGAAGCAGTGGCGCAAGGACACCTGGGCGGTGCACGAGAAGGCCCCGTTCATGGCGTGGAACAACGCCTGGTACAACGCGCCGTGCGCGTTCTGGCCGACGAAGACGCTGAAGCCGGTGAACGTCGCCAACAGCAAGCTCCCGCCCGTGCTGCTGTTCCAGGCCACGGACGACGCGGCCACGCCCTACCAGGGCGGTGTCACCATGCACCGGCTGCTGAAGGGCTCCAGCCTGGTGGTGGAGCAGGGCGGCGGCAACCACGGCATCACGCTGAGCGGCAACGCCTGCCTCGACAAGCACCTCGCGACGTACCTCACCAACGGCAAGGTCCCGCACGGCAAGGGCGTGGCCGACGCGGTATGCGAGAAGCTCCCCGACCCCACCCCGCAGCCGGCGGCGCAGAAGGCGGCGGCGGGCAACAGCCTGCGCGCCCTGCTGCGTTCGGCGCGGTGACCCGCTCCTGACGGAACGACGGAGGGGCGCCCGGCGACAGTCGCCGGGCGCCCCTCCGTCACGTGCGGGAGAAGGTCAGAGCTTCTCGATGACGTGGTCGACGCACTTCGTCAGGGCCTCGACGTCCGCCGGGTCGATCGCCGGGAACATCGCGACCCGCAGCTGGTTGCGGCCGAGCTTGCGGTACGGCTCGGTGTCGACGATGCCGTTGGCGCGCAGCACCTTGGCGACGGCGGCGGCGTCCACCTCGTCCGTGAAGTCGATCGTGCCGATGACCTGCGAGCGCTTGGCCGGGTCGGTGACGAACGGGTTCGCGTACTTGATGTCCTCGGCCCAGCCGTACAGGGTGCGGGCGGAGGTGGCGGTGCGGCGGACCGCCCAGTCCAGGCCGCCCTGGCCGTTGATCCACTCCAGCTGCTGGTTCAGCAGGAACAGGGTGGCGAGGGCCGGGGTGTTGTACGTCTGGTTCTTGCGGGAGTTGTCGATCGCCGTCGGCAGGGAGAAGAACTCCGGGATGTGGCGGCCGGAGGCGTGGACACGCTCGGCGCGCTCGATCGCCGCCGGGGAGAACACGCCGATCCACAGGCCGCCGTCGGAGGCGAAGGACTTCTGCGGGGCGAAGTAGTAGACGTCCGTCTCGGCGATGTCGACCGGCAGGCCACCGGCGCCGGAGGTGGCGTCGACCAGGACCAGTGCGCCCTCGTCGGCACCGGCCACGCGCTTGATCGGCATGGCGACACCGGTGGAGGTCTCGTTGTGGGTGAAGGCGTAGACGTCGACGCCCGCCTCGGCGGCCGCCTCGGGGTGCGTGCCCGGGTCGCTCGCGACGACGGTCGGCTCGGCCAGCCACGGGGCCAGCTTGGCGGCCTTGGCGAACTTGGAGGAGAACTCGCCGAACGTGAGGTGCTGCGACTTGTTCTCGATCAGGCCGTGCGTCGCGATGTCCCAGAACGCGGTGGAGCCGCCGTTGCCGAGGATCACCTCGTACCCGTCGGGCAGGGAGAACAGCTCCTTGATGCCCTCGCGCACTTGGCCGACCAGGTTCTTCACCGGGGCCTGGCGGTGGGAGGTGCCCAGGAGGGAGGTACCGGTCGCGGCCAGCGCGTCCAGCGCTTCCGTCCGCACCTTGGAGGGGCCAGCGCCGAATCGTCCGTCGGCGGGCTTGATGTCAGCGGGAATCTGGATCTCAGCCACGACACGGAGGGTAGCCGGTCGAGGAAACCCGGGTGAAACCTCGTCCGTCCGGTGAGACGGCGTGGTCCCGGCCCCGCGCCGGTGACGGCCCGTCCCGGGCTGGTTGAGTGGACGTATGGCCGAACTGGAGACAGAGCTGCGCGCGGCGGTCCGGGGCGAGGTCGCATTCGACGTCACGTCCCGTGCGCTGACCACGATGGACGCGTCCAACTACCGGCGTGTCCCGCTGGGGGTGGTGGCCCCCCGGGACGCCGACGACGTCGCCGCCGCGCTGGCGGTGTGCCGGGAGCACGGGGTGCCGGTGGTGGCGCGGGGCGGGGGCACGTCGATCGCCGGGCAGGCCACCGGTACCGGTGTCGTCCTGGACTTCACCCGGCACATGGACCGGCTGCTGTCGCTGGACCCGGGGACGAGTACCGCCGTCGTGCAGCCCGGACTCGTCCTCGACCGGCTCCAGGAGGCCGCCGCCCCGCACGGCCTGCGCTTCGGGCCCGACCCGTCCACGCACAGCCGCTGCACCCTCGGCGGCATGATCGGCAACAACTCCTGCGGGTCGCACTCCGTGGCATGGGGGACGACCGCCGACAGCGTGCGCGAACTGGGCGTGCTCACCGCGCGCGGCGAGGGGCTGCGCCTCGGGCGCGACTGGGCGGGCGCGCCCGAGGGACTGCGCGCCCTCGTGGAGGGCGACCTGGCGCGGCTGCGGACCGGCTTCCCCGAGCTGCCCCGCAGGATCTCCGGATACGCGCTGGACGCGCTGCTGCCCGAGAACGGCGCCGACGTGGCCCGCTCGTTCTGTGGCAGCGAGGGCACGCTCGGGGTGCTCACCGAGGCGGTCGTGCGGCTCGTGCCGGCGCCCCGCGCGCGGGCGCTCGCGGTGCTGGCGTACGCCGACGAGAGCGCCGCCGCCGAGGCGGCCACCGGGCTGCTGCCGATGGAGCCGCTCACCGTGGAGGGCATGGCCGCCGACCTCGTGCCGGCGTCGGCCGCGCTGCCCCGGGGCGGCGCGTGGCTGTTCGTCGAGACGGGCGGGGAGTCGGCGGGCGAGGCACGCGCGCGGGCGGAGGCGATCGTGCGCGCCGCCGACGTGGTCGACGCGGCGGTCGTCACCGACCCGGCCGGGCAGCGGGCCCTGTGGCGGCTGCGGGAGGACGCCAGCGGCACGGCGACGCGGATGCCGGACGGCACGGAGGCGTGGCCCGGCTGGGAGGACTGCGCGGTGCCGCCGCACCGGCTCGGCGCGTATCTGCGGGAGTTCCGGGTGCTGCTGGCCGCCCACGGGCTGCGCGGGGCGCCGTACGGGCACTTCGGGGACGGCTGCATCCACGTCCGGATCGACTTCGACCTGCTCGGCGAAGCGGGCGTCGGCCGCTTCCGGCGTTTCTCCGAGGAGCTGGCCGACCTGGTCGTCGCGCACGGCGGCTCGCTGTCCGGGGAGCACGGCGACGGGCAGGCGCGGGCCGAACTGCTGCCGAGGATGTACGGGCAGGAGACGGTCCGTCTCTTCGAGCGCGCCAAGGACGTGTGGGACCCGGACGGCCTGCTCAACCCGGGGATGCTGGTGCGCCCGGCGCCGCTCGACGCGAACCTGCGCTTCGCGGTCCTGCCCCGCGAGCCCGTGGACGTCGCGTTCGGCTACCCGGCGGACGGCGGTGACTTCGCGGGGGCCGTACGGCGCTGCGTCGGCGTCGCCAAGTGCCGTACGACGTCGGTGTCCGGGTCCGCCGTGATGTGCCCGTCGTTCCGGGCGACCGGCGCCGAGGAGCACTCCACGCGCGGGCGTGCGCGGCTGCTGCACGAGATGCTCGCCGGGGAACTGGTGACCGACGGGTGGCGTTCGGACGAGGTGCGTGACGCGCTGGACCTGTGCCTGGCCTGCAAGGGGTGCCGCTCCGACTGCCCGGTCGGGGTGGACATGGCCACGTACAAGGCGGAGTTCCTGCACCACCACTACGCCGGCCGGCGCCGGCCCGCCGCGCACCACAGCATGGGCCGGCTGCCCCGGTGGCTGCGCCTGGTGGACCGGACGCGGACGGCGGGCCTGGTCAATGCCCTCGCCGCCGTCCGGCCGCTGGCGTGGCTCGCGAAACGGCTCGGGGGGATCGCGCCCGAGCGGCGGCTCCCGAGGCTCGCGACCCGCACGTTCAGCCGCTGGTGGGAGACGCGGGAGAGGCCCGCGGTTCCGGCGGGCGGGGAGCGGGTCGTGCTGTGGCCGGACACCTTCACCGAGCATCTGTCGCCGTCCGTCGGGCGGGCGGCCGTCCGGGTGCTGGAGGCGGCCGGGCTGCGGGTCGCGCTGCCGCCGACGGTGCGGATGACCCCGTCCGGGCGGGGCGAGGGGATGGCGGTGGCGATGGACCCGCTGTCCGTGCTGCGCGGCCGGGAGCGGGTCTGCTGTGGCCTGACGTACGTCTCCACGGGCCAGCTCGACCGGGCCCGCGCGGTGCTGCGGCGCACACTCGACCTGATGGAGCCGCTGCTGGAGCGGGACACCCCGGTGGTGGTCCTGGAGCCCAGCTGCGCCGCGTCCCTGCGCACGGACCTGCCCGAGCTGCTGCACGACGACCCCCGCGCCCGGCGCCTCGCCGACCGCGTGCTGACCTTCGCGGAGGCCCTGGAGCGGTACGCGCCCGGCTGGGCACCGCCCCGGATCGGGCGCCCGGCGGTCGGGCAGACCCACTGCCACCAGCACGCCGTCCTCGGCGACGAGCCCGACCGGCGGCTGCGGGAGGCGGCCGGGCTGACGGGCGGGCTGAGCGGCGGCTGCTGCGGTCTCGCGGGGAACTTCGGGTTCGAGAAGGGGCACTACGACGTGTCCGTGGCGTGCGCGGAGGAGCAGCTGCTGCCCGCGGTGCGGGACGCCGGGGAGGACGCCGTGGTCCTGGCGGACGGCTACTCCTGCCGGACCCAGCTGGCGCAGCTCGCGGGCGTGCGGGGTCGGCATCTGGCCGAGGTCCTCGCGGACGCCCTGGGGAACGGCGGATTGGGCCGTCCGGGAGCGCGCGGCCCCGCAGGAGATGAGCGGGACGAGGGGCGCGCCTAGGCTGACGATCAGTGGAATGCCGCCCTCCGGTAAGGGCGGGCACCCTTTCCCGGACGGTTGCGTCCGGTCGTCGACAGGAGCCCCCATGCCCCTCCTCCTCCGGCCCATCACGCGCGACGAGCATCTGGCGTTCGTCGCGGCCCGCCGCTCCGCCAGCCACACCCAGGTCCCGTCCTGGGGCGACGTGAAGCCGGACTGGACGGCGGAGAGCCTGGGGTGGTTCGACGACGAGGGGCGGCTGCTGGGCGCGGGCCTCGTGCTCTACCGCCCGCTGCCCCGCCTGAAGAAGTACCTGGCGTATCTGCCGGAGGGCCCGCTCATCGACTGGCACGCGCCCGACCTGGCCGAGCGGTGGCTGGAGCCGATGGTGGCGCACGTCAGGCGCAAGGGCGCCTTCTCGGTACGGATGGGCCCTCCCGTCGTCGCGCGCCGGTGGAGCCCCGACACGGTGAAGGCGGCCATCGCCGACCCCGCCGCGCACCGGCTGCGGGACGTGGAGCCCACGGCGTACGACCCGCGCGCCGCCGAGGTCGAGGAGCGGCTGCAAGCCGCAGGATGGCGGCGGTCCGAGCCGGCGGGCGAGGAGGGGTTCGCCGCGGGGCAGCCCCGGTACGTCTGCCAGGTGCCGCTGGCCGGGCGGTCGCTGGACGACGTCCACCAGGGGCTCAACCAGCAGTGGCGGCGCAACATCAAGAAGGCGGAGAAGGCGGGCGTCAAGATCGTGCGGGGCGGCCGGGAGGACCTGCCCGTCTTCCACGAGCTGTACCGGGAGACCGCCGAGCGCGACCGGTTCGTCCCGCGTCCGCTGCCCTACTTCGAGCGCATGTGGGCCGCGCTCACCGCCGAGCACCCCGACCGGATGCGGCTCTACCTCGCCCACCACGACGGCGAGGTCCTGGCCGCCGCCACGATGCTCACCGTCGGCGAGCACGTCTGGTACTCCTACGGTGCCTCCACCAGCCGCCGGCGCGAGGTCCAGCCGAACAACGCGATGCAGTGGCACATGATCGCCGACGCGCACGCGGCGGGTGCCGCCGTCTACGACTTCCGGGGCATCACCGACACCCTGGAGGAGTCCGACCACCTGCTGGGCCTGCTCCGGTTCAAGGTGGGCGCGGGCGGCGAGGCCGTCGAGCACCTGGGCGAGTGGGACCTCCCGATCAACCGGCTGCTGCACCGGGCCCTGCATCTGTACATGGCCCGCAGGTAGGGGTCAGGAGGAACCGGCAAGGGCCGGGGAGGCCCGCGCCCACGAAGGTTGCCGGGGCAGGGCCGGGGAGGCCCCGGCGTCCATACTCTGGGACAGTGGCATGACGGGTTCACACGCCTGACCGAGTCCATTACTCTGGACTTGGCAGTACAGCACGCTGAACGAATCCCCCGTCAAGCCCAGGAACGCCCGTGAGCATCCCCGAAGCCGCCGCCGCACCCGCGTACACCGGCGCCCCGGCCCCCTCCGCGACGGCCGCCGGCGCCCCCGGCGGACGGGGCTCCCTCGGCCCGGTGGGCCTGGTGCTCGCCGGCGGTATCTCGGTCCAGTTCGGCGGCGCCCTCGCGGTGAGCCTGATGCCGCGCGCCGGTGCGCTCGGCGTCGTGGCGCTGCGGCTGCTGGTCGCCGCCGTCGTCCTGCTGCTGGTCTGCCGGCCCCGGCTGCGCGGCCACTCCCGGACCGACTGGGGCACGGTGGTCGTCTTCGGCGTCACCATGGCCGCGATGAACGGCCTGTTCTACCAGTCCGTCGCCCGCATCCCGCTCGGCCCCGCCGTCACCCTGGAGGTGCTCGGCCCGCTCGCCCTGTCCGTGCTGAGCTCGCGGCGCGCCCTCAACCTCGTGTGGGCCGGGCTGGCCCTCGCCGGTGTCTTCCTGCTCGGGGGCGGCGGCTTCAGCAGCCTCGACCCGCTCGGTGTGGCCTTCGCCCTGGGCGCGGGCGCCATGTGGGCGGCCTACATCGTCTTCAGCGCCCGCACGGGCCGGCGCTTCCCGCAGGCCGACGGTCTCGCGCTGGCGATGGCGGTGGGGGCGGTGCTGTTCCTGCCCCTGGGCCTGGCCGAGTCGGGCGCCAAGCTCGCCGATCCGGTGACCATCGGGCTGGGTGCGGCCGTGGCGATGCTCTCCTCGGTCCTGCCCTACACGCTCGAACTCCTCGCCCTGCGCCGCCTGCCCGCGGGCACCTTCGCGATCCTGATGAGCCTGGAACCGGCGATCGCCGCGACCGCCGGGTTCCTCGTCCTGGACCAGGCCCTGTCCACCGCCCAGGCGCTCGCCATCGCACTCGTCATCGCGGCGAGCATGGGGGCGGTGCGGACGCAGGTGGGCCGGGGGCGCAAAAAGAAGGCCGGGTCCCCGGTGGGCGACGCGGCCTAGGTCGTGTCCTGCGAGGCGCTCGCCTAGCGCATCAGCAGCCCTCGCATCCCCAACCCGTAGTGCACGCGCAGCCGGTGCAGCTCCCACAGGCCCACCGCCGTCACGGAGAGCGGGGCGCCCAGGATGAACACGTACCGGATCACCGTCGGCACGCCCTCGTGGGCGCCGGTGAACACGTCGATCAGCGCCGTCTCCCACGTCAACGCCATGATCAGCAGCGGCGGCACCGTCTCGTGGATGTCGGCGGTGCGGAACACGTGCTGGACGGCCAGTCCCACGCCCCAGACGATGAACGGCAGCACCCAGAAGAAGATGAAAAGGTTGGCCGCGAGGAGGAGGCCCTTCGTCACGGTGAACTGCCCCTCCGTGAGAGGTTCGCCCTCGAAGACCCCCGACAGCACGGTGATCGGGAAGACGGAGGCCGCCGCCATCATGGCCACGATCGCGCCGAAGCACCGCGCCGCCCGGCGCAGCAGGTCCCGTCGCGCCGCCGGGGCGGCCAGGGCGTACAGGACGCCGACGACGACCGGGAGGGTCGCCGCCAGTACGAGGGCGCTGGTCCACGACTTGTCGACCTGCTCGTCCGCCGCGTCGCTGAGCTTGGGGGCGAGCTTGTAGGCGTAGGACATCCACAGGAACGCGCCCACGCCGACCAGGGTCCTGATCTTCCGCATCCGGGCCACCTCGGGGTCCGAGACGATGCCCGGCCGGGACGGTGTGAAGACCCTGCGCGCGGTGTGGATGGGGCCGATCCGCCGCCGCAGCCGGGTGACCGGCCCGCCCGGCGGCGGAACCGGCGGCCCCGGGTACGGCGGCTGGGGCTGCGGCGGCACATAGGGCTGGGACGGATCGGGCTGTGGCGGATAGGGCCGCGGTGGCTGCGGCTGGTAGGGATGGGGCCCCTGAGGCGGCTGTCCGCCCGGGTTCCAGTTGCTCATCGTTCGTCCCCCGATATGCGAGTGTGCGCCGCGATGGGCGCGATCGCCGAGTGTATTGAGCACACAGGGTCCGCACAGCCCTCACCTCGGGTCGTGCACCGAACGATCGCAATTATGCAAGCATGCTTGCTTGTTTTCTTCGGCGCTGCCATGCTCCTCAGCACGCCGCACACCGCCGTGCCCCGAGGGGAGCGTCCCGTGTCCGATCCGACGCCCGTGTTCGACGACCTGCGCGAGGAGAGCGAGGAACTCGACCGGCTGGTGGCCGGTTTGAGCCCCGCGCAGTGGGCGCTCGCCACCCCCGCGCCCGGCTGGACCGTCGCCCACCAGATCGCGCATCTCGCCTGGACGGACCACTCGGCGCTGCTGGCCGCGACCGACACGGACGCCTTCCACGCCCTGGTGGAGAAGGCGCTGGTGGCGCCGGGCTCCTTCGTCGACGACGGGGCCGAGGAGGGGGCCGCGCTGCCGCCCGACGAGCTGCTGGCGCGCTGGCGGGACGGCAGGGTGGCCCTGGACAAGGCGCTGCGCGCGGCACCCGGGGGAGGCAAGCTCCCCTGGTACGGCCCGCCCATGTCGGCGGCCTCCATGGCCACGGCCCGGCTCATGGAGACCTGGGCCCACGGACTGGACATCGCCGACGCCCTCGGTGTGGTGCGCCCACCCACCGACCGGCTGAGGCATGTGGTGTGGATCGGGGTGCGCACCCGTGACTTCGCCTTCGGCGTCCATGGACTGCCCGTGCCGTTCGAGCCGTTCCGGATCGAACTGACCGCCCCGTCCGGCGAGCTGTGGACCTACGGCCCCGAGGACGCCGACCAGCGCGTCACCGGCTCGGCCGTCGACTTCTGCCGGCTGGTCACCCAGCGCGCCCACCGCTCCGACCTGGACCTGCGCGCCGAAGGCCCGGACGCCGACCGCTGGTTCGACATCGCCCAGGTCTTCGCGGGCCCGCCCGGCGCCGGACGCGGCCCGAAGGGGGACGCCCGGTGACGGCGGCCGCCCGGCCGCTGCGGATCGGCAACGCCTCCGGCTTCTACGGCGACCGCTTCGACGCCATGCGCGAGATGCTGACCGGCGGCGAACTGGACGTCCTCACCGGCGACTACCTCGCCGAGCTGACCATGCTCATCCTCGGCCGCGACCGGCTGAAGGACCCCGGCGCCGGGTACGCCCGCACCTTCCTGCGGCAGCTGGAGGAGTGCCTCGGCCTCGCGCGGGAGCGGGGCGTGCGGATCGTCGCCAACGCGGGCGGGCTCAACCCGGCCGGGCTCGCCGACGCCGTACGGGCCCTTGCGGACCGGCTCGGTGTCCCTGTGCGCGTCGCCCATGTGGAGGGCGACGATGTGGCGGACCGCCACCCCGGCAGCCTCGCCGCCAATGCCTACCTCGGCGGCTTCGGCATCGCCGCCTGCCTGCGGGAGGGCGCGGACGTCGTGGTCACCGGGCGGGTGACCGACGCGGCCCTGGTGACCGGGCCCGCCGCAGCCCACTTCGGCTGGCGGCCCGGCGACCACGACCGGCTCGCGGGCGCCGTCGTCGCCGGACACGTCCTGGAGTGCGGGGCGCAGGCGACCGGCGGCAACTACGCCTTCTTCGACGCGGCCTCCGCGACCCGCCCCGGCTTCCCCCTCGCCGAACTGCACGAGGACGGGAGCTGCGTCATCACCAAGCACCCCGGAACCGGCGGCCTCGTCGACGTCGGCACGGTCACCGCCCAGCTGCTCTACGAGACGGCCGGCGCCCGCTACCCGGGACCCGACGTCACCGCCCGGCTGGACACCGTACGGCTCACCCAGGACGGACCCGACCGGGTGCGGATCGACGGGGTGCGCGGCGAGGCCCCGCCCCCCGACCTGAAGGTCGGCGTGAACCGGCTCGGCGGCTTCCGCAACGAGGTCGTCTTCGTGCTGACCGGACTGGACGTCGAGGCGAAGGCGGCGCTCGTACGGCGGCAGATGGACGACGCGCTCGCCGCGTCCCGGCCCGCCGAGACGCGGTGGGACCTGGTCCGCACCGACCGGCCCGACGCGCCGACGCAGGAGACGGCGAGCGCCCTGCTCCGGCTGGTCGTGCGGGACCCGGCCCAGGAGAACGTCGGACGGGCGCTCAGCGGGGCGGCCATCGAGCTGGCGCTCGCCAGCTACCCCGGCTTCCATGTGCTCGCGCCACCCGGAAAGGGCACGCCCTATGGGGTGTTCGAGGGTGTGTACGTCCCCCATGGTGCCGTCGACCAAGTGGCGGTCCTCCACGACGGACGCCGGATCACTGTGCCCCCGCCCCAGGAGACGGCCGTGCTCGACGCCGTCCCGGAGCCGCCGCTGCCCGAGCCCCTGCCCGCCGGACCCACCCGGCGCGCTCCGCTCGGCCTGGTCGCGGGCGCCCGCAGCGGCGACAAGGGCGGGGACGCCAACGTCGGCGTCTGGGCCCGCACCGACGACGCCTGGCGATGGCTCGCGCACACGCTCACCGTGGACCGGTTCCGGGAGCTGATCCCGGAGAGCTGCGATCTGAAGGTGACCCGGCACGTCCTGCCGGAGCTGCGCGCCCTGAACTTCGTCGTCGAGGGCGTCCTCGGCGAGGGCGTCGCCGCCCAGCACCGCTTCGACCCGCAGGCCAAGGCCCTCGGTGAATGGCTGCGCAGCCGCCACCTCGACATCCCGGAGAGTCTGCTGTGACCGTCCTGCCCACCGCCCTGGACCCCACGAGCCCCGACCACCGGGCCAACCGCGAGGCCATGCTCGCCAAGCTGGCCGACCTCGACGCCGAGCACGCCAAGGCCCTCGCGGGCGGCGGCGAGAAGTACGTCCAGCGGCACCGCAAGCGCGGCAAGCTGCTCGCCCGCGAACGCATCGAGCTGCTCCTCGACCCCGACGCCCCCTTCCTGGAGCTGTCCCCGCTGGCTGCCTGGGGCAGCGACTACACCGTCGGCGCCTCCCTGGTCACCGGCATCGGGGTGGTCGAGGGCGTCGAGTGCCTGATCACCGCCAACGACCCGACCGTGCGCGGCGGCGCGAGCAACCCGTGGTCGCTGAAGAAGGCGCTGCGCGCCAACGACATCGCGCTCGCCAACCGGCTGCCCGTGATCAACCTCGTGGAGTCCGGCGGCGCCGACCTGCCCTCCCAGAAGGAGATCTTCATCCCCGGGGGCGCCATCTTCCGGGACCTGACCCGGCTGTCGGCCGCCGGCATCCCCACCGTCGCCGTCGTCTTCGGCAACTCGACGGCCGGCGGCGCCTACGTACCCGGCATGAGCGACCACGTGATCATGGTCAAGGAGCGCGCCAAGGTGTTCCTCGGCGGCCCGCCCCTGGTGAAGATGGCGACCGGTGAGGAGAGCGACGACGAGTCGCTGGGCGGCGCCGAGATGCACGCGCGCGTGTCGGGCCTCGCCGACTACTTCGCCGTGGACGAGCCGGACGCCCTGCGCCAGGCCCGGCGCGTGGTCGCCCGCCTCAACCACCGCAAGGCGTACCCCGATCCGGGCCCGGTCGAGCCGCCCAAGTACGACCCGGAGGAACTCCTCGGCATCGTCCCCGGCGACCTGAAGACCCCCTTCGACCCGCGCGAGGTCGTCGCCCGGATCGTCGACGGCTCCGACTTCGACGAGTTCAAGCCGCTGTACGGGACAAGCCTGGTCACCGGCTGGGCGAGCCTGCACGGCTACCCGGTCGGCGTCCTCGCCAACGCGCAAGGCGTCCTGTTCAGCGAGGAGTCGCAGAAGGCCGCCCAGTTCATCCAACTGGCCAACCAGCGCGACATCCCGCTGCTGTTCCTGCACAACACCACCGGCTACATGGTCGGCAGGGAGTACGAGCAGGGCGGCATCATCAAACACGGCGCGATGATGATCAACGCGGTCTCCAACTCCCGCGTCCCGCACCTGTCCGTCCTCATGGGCGCCTCCTACGGTGCCGGGCACTACGGCATGTGCGGCCGGGCCTACGACCCGCGCTTCCTGTTCGCCTGGCCGAGCGCCAAGTCCGCGGTGATGGGGCCCCAGCAGCTCGCCGGGGTGCTGTCGATCGTCGCCCGGCAGTCGGCGGCGGCGAAGGGGCAGCCGTACGACGACGAGGCGGACGCCGCGCTGCGGGCCATGGTGGAGCAGCAGATCGAGTCGGAGTCGCTGCCGATGTTCCTGTCCGGGCGGCTGTACGACGACGGCGTCATCGACCCCCGCGACACCCGCACCGTCCTCGGCCTGTGCCTGTCCGCCGTCCACACCGCCCCCTACGAGGGCGCGCGCGGCGGCTTCGGCGTCTTCCGGATGTGAGGGAACACCAGTGATCACTTCTGTCCTCGTCGCCAACCGGGGCGAGATCGCCTGCCGCGTCTTCCGCACCTGCCGCGACCTGGGCGTGCGCACGGTCGCCGTGTACTCGGACGCCGACGCGAACGCCCTGCACACCCGCGAGGCCGACACCGCCGTACGGCTGCCCGGGGCGGCGCCCTCCGAGACGTACCTGGACGGCGCCCTGATCGTGAAGGCGGCGCTGACCGCCGGCGCGGACGCCGTGCACCCCGGCTACGGGTTCCTCTCCGAGAACGCCGGCTTCGCGCGGGCCGTCCTCGACGCGGGCCTCGTCTGGATCGGACCGCCGCCGGAGGCCATCGAGGCGATGGCGTCCAAGACCCGGGCCAAGGAGCTGATGGGCCTCGCCCCGCTCGGCGAGGTCACCGAGGCCGACCTGCCCGTCCTGGTGAAGGCCGCCGCGGGCGGCGGCGGACGCGGGATGCGGATCGTGCGCCGCCTGGACGAGCTCGACGCGGCGCTCGCGAGCGCCCGCGCGGAGGCGGCGAGCGCCTTCGGCGACGGCGAGGTCTTCGTCGAGCCGTACGTCGAGGACGGCCGCCATGTCGAGGTGCAGATCCTCGCCGACACCCACGGCACGGTGTGGCCGCTGGGCACCCGGGACTGCTCGCTGCAGCGCCGCCACCAGAAGGTGATCGAGGAGTCCCCGGCGCCCGGACTGTCCGGCACGCTCACCGACGAACTGCACGCCCTCGCGGTCCGGGCCGCCCGCGCCGTCGACTACGTGGGCGCCGGCACCGTCGAGTTCCTGGTCGCCGGCGGCACCGCGCACTTCCTGGAGATGAACACCCGGCTCCAGGTCGAACACCCGGTGACCGAGGAGGTGTTCGGCGTCGACCTGGTCGCCGGGCAGCTGCGGATCGCCGAGGGCCACGCCCTGGACCCCGAGCCGCCGCCCGCGCGCGGGCACGCCGTCGAGGCCCGCCTGTACGCGGAGGACCCGGCCCGCGACTGGGCGCCGCAGACCGGGCGCCTGCACCGCCTCGAAGTGCCCGGCGCCGTGCGCCTGGACACCGGCTTCACCGACGGCGACGACATCGGCGTCCACTACGACCCGATGCTCGCCAAGGTGATCGCCCACGCCCCCACCCGCGCCGAGGCCGTCCGCAGGCTGGCGTCGGCGCTGGAGCGCGCGGTGATCCACGGCCCCGTCACCAACCGCGACCTGCTCGTCCGCTCCCTGCGCCACGAGGAGTTCGGGCGGGCCCGGATGGACACCGGCTTCTTCGACCGGCACCTGGCCGCCCTGACCGCGCCCGCCCCCGACCCGTACGCCCCGCTCGCCGCCGCCCTGGCCGACGCGCACGGCCGCTCCCGGTTCGGCGGGTTCCGCAACGTCCCCTCCCAGCCGCAGGTCAAGCGGTACACCGTCGGGGACGAGGAGCACGAGGTCCGCTACCGGCACACCCGCACCGGCCCGGAGGCCGACGGCGTGCGGGTCCTGCACGCCGACGCGCACCGGGTCGTCCTCGAGGCCGACGGCGTACGGCGGACCTTCGACGTGGCACGGTACGGCGACGAGGTGCACGTGAACGGCACCCGTCTCACCGCGCTGCCCCGCTTCCCCGACCCCACGGCACAGCTCGCCCCGGGGTCGCTGGTGGCCCCCATGCCGGGGACGGTCGTCCGGGTCGCCGACGGCCTGGCGGAGGGCGTGGCCGTGGAGGCCGGCCAGCCGCTGCTCTGGCTGGAGGCGATGAAGATGGAGCACCGGATCACCGCACCCGGCGCGGGCACGCTCACCGCCCTGCACGCCGCCCCCGGACAGCAGGTGTCCGTCGGAGCCCTCCTGGCGGTCGTCCAGCCGTCCGACTGACGGCCCCCACTGCACGGTCAGCCACGACGAAGGAGTCACATGGCCATGATCGAGACCGACGAGCACAAGGCCCTGCGGGCCGCCGTGGCCGCCCTGGGCAAACGCCACGGCCGTGAGTACGACCGGGAGACCCTCTGGGCGGAGGCGGCCAAGCTCGGCTACCTCGGCGTCAACCTGCCCGAGGAGTACGGCGGCGGAGGCGGCGGCATCACCGAACTCTCCATCGTCCTGGAGGAACTGGGCGCCGCGGGCTGCCCGCTGCTGCTGATGGTCGTCTCCCCGGCGATCTGCGGCACGGTCATCGCCCGCTTCGGCACCGAGGAGCAGAAGCGACACTGGCTGCCCGGCCTCGCCGACGGCTCCCTCACCATGGCCTTCGGCATCACAGAGCCGGACGCCGGGTCCAACAGCCACCGCATCACCACCACCGCCCGCCGCGACCCGGACTCGGGGGACTGGATCCTCAACGGGCGCAAGGTGTTCGTCTCCGGCGTCGACATCACGGACGCCACCCTCATCGTCGGGCGTACCGAGGACGCCCGCACCGGCAAGCTCAAACCGTGCCTGTTCATCGTCCCGCGCGACACCGAGGGCTACGGGCGCCGCCAGATCGACATGGAACTCAGCGCGGTGGAGAAGCAGTTCGAGCTGACCCTGGACGACGTCCGGCTGCCCGCCGACGCGCTCGTGGGCGACGAGGACGCGGGGCTGCTCCAGCTCTTCGCCGGCCTCAACCCCGAACGCATCATGACGGCCGCCTTCGGCATCGGCATGGGCCGCTTCGCGCTCGCCCGCGCCATCGAGTACGCCCGCGACCGTACGGTCTGGAAGACGCCCATCGGAGCCCACCAGGCCATTGCCCACCCCCTCGCGCAGGCGCACATCGACCTGGAGATGGCCCGCCTGATGATGCAGAAGGCGGCGTACCTGTACGACGCCGGGGACGACGTGGGCGCCGGCGAGGCGGCCAACATGGCCAAGTACGCGGCGGGGGAGGCCTGCGTGAAGGCCGTCGACCAGTCCGTGCACACCCTCGGCGGCAACGGCCTCACGCGCGAGTTCGGCCTCGCCTCGCTGATAACCGCCGCGCGCGTGTCTCGTATTGCCCCGGTGAGCCGGGAGATGATTCTCAACTACGTCTCCCACCAGACCCTGGGTCTGCCCAAGTCGTACTGACCGGCAGCCGACCGGCACCGTGTCGCGAGGAGGAACCGTGTTCCGCAGCGAGTACGCAGACGTCCCGGCCGTAGAACTCCCCATCCACGAGGCGGTGCTGGGCCGGGCCGCCGAGTTCGGGGACACCCCCGCGCTGATCGACGGCACCGACGGCACCACCCTCAGCTACGAACAGCTCGACCGATTCCACCGGCGGGTCGCCGCCGGTCTGGCCGAGGCAGGCGTGCGCAAGGGCGACGTGCTCGCCCTGCACAGCCCGAACACGGTCGCCTTCCCCACCGCGTTCTACGCGGCCACGCGCGCGGGTGCCTCCGTGACCACGGTGCATCCGCTCGCCACCCCCGAGGAGTTCGCCAAGCAGCTCGAGGACTGCGCGGCCCGGTGGATCGTCACCGTGTCGCCGCTGCTCCCGGCGGCCCGCCGGGCCGCCGAACTCGCGGGCGGCGTCCAGGAGATCTTCGTGTGCGACAGCGCGCCCGGGCACCGGTCGCTGATCGACATGCTGGGCTCCACCGCCCCCGAGCCGCGGGTCGCCATCGACCCCGTGGAGGACGTCGCGGCCCTGCCGTACTCCTCCGGCACCACCGGCATCCCCAAGGGCGTGATGCTCACCCACCGGCAGATCGCCACCAACCTCGCCCAGCTGGAACCGGCGATCCCGTCCGGGCCCGGCGACCGCATCCTCGCCGTGCTGCCGTTCTTCCACATCTACGGCCTCACCGCGCTGATGAACGCGCCCCTGCGGGTCGGCGCCACCGTCGTCGTGCTGCCCCGCTTCGACCTGGAGACGTTCCTCGCCGCCATCCAGAACCACCGCATCACCGGCCTGTACGTGGCCCCGCCCATCGTGCTGGCACTGGCCAAGCACCCGCTGGTCGCCGAGTACGACCTGTCGTCGCTGGAGCACATCGTCAGCGCCGCCGCGCCCCTGGACGCGGGGCTCGCCGCCGCCTGCTCCCAGCGGCTCGCCCTGCCGCCGGTCGGCCAGGCGTACGGCATGACCGAGCTGTCGCCCGGCACCCATGTCGTCCCGCTGGGCGCCATGGCCGACGCGCCGCCCGGGACCGTCGGCAAGCTCATCGCCGGCACCGAGATGCGCATCGTCTCCCTCGACGACCCGGACAAGGACCTCGGCGTCGGCGAGTCCGGCGAGATCCTGATCCGCGGACCCCAGGTCATGAAGGGCTACCTGGGCCGCCCCGACGCCACCGCCGCGATGATCGACGCGGACGGCTGGCTGCACACCGGCGACGTGGGCCATGTGGACGCCGACGGCTGGCTGTTCGTGGTCGACCGGGTCAAGGAGCTCATCAAGTACAAGGGCTTCCAGGTGGCCCCCGCCGAACTGGAGGCGCTGCTGCTCACCCACCCCGGCATCGCCGACGCGGCCGTGATCGGCCACTACAACGACGAGGGCAACGAGGTCCCGCACGCCTTCGTGGTCCGCCAGCCGTCCGCGCCGGAGCTGACCGAGGGCGACGTCATGATGTACGTCGCCGAACGCGTCGCCCCCTACAAGCGGGTCCGCCGGGTCACCTTCATCGACGGCGTCCCGCGGGCCGCCTCCGGCAAGATCCTGCGCCGCGAACTGCGGACGCCGAAGGAGAGCGCATGACGATGGTCGGCCGCGCGCACGCGCGCGGTGTGCACACCCTGAGCCTCGACTCCCCGGACACCCGCAACGCGCTGTCGGCGGCCCTCGCGGGCGAGCTGGCCGACGCGCTGGACGCGTGCGCCAAGGACACCGAGGTGCGCGCGGTCGTGCTCACCCACACCGGGAACACCTTCTGCGCGGGCGCCGACCTGCGGGACCCGCCGGACCCGGACGCGCTGGTGGCGCTGCTGCGGCGGATCGTCGCCCTGCCGAAACCAGTCGTCGCCCGCGTCACCGGCCACGTCCGCGCGGGCGGCCTCGGGCTCCTCGCGGCGTGCGACATCGCGGCCGCCGCCCGCACCGCCACGTTCGCGTTCACGGAGGTCCGCATCGGGGTGGCCCCGGCGGTGATCTCGCTGCCCGTGATGCCCCGCGCCGACCCGCGCGCCCTCGCCCGCTACTACCTCACCGGGGAGCGGTTCACCGCGCCGGAGGCGGTCCGCGTCGGCCTGCTCACGGCCGAGGGCGACGACGTGGACGCCGTGCTGGAACCCGTCCTGGACGGCCTGCGCAGGGCCGCCCCCCAGGCCCTCGCCGAGACGAAGGCGCTGCTCGCGGCTAAGGTGCTGGAGACCTTCGACCGGGACGCGGCCGGACTGACCGCGCTCTCGGCCCGGCTGTTCGCCTCCTCCGACGCCCGTGAGGGGATGACGGCCTTCCTCGAAAGACGGGATCCGGAATGGGTGGTGTGAGCACGGCCGGCGACCGGGTGGACCGCGTGCCCAAGCAGGACCGCAGCCGCGTCACCCGGCAGCGGCTCCTGGAGGCAGCCGTGGCCTGCCTGGCCGAGCACGGCTGGGCGGGTTCCACGGTGTCCGTCGTGGCCGAGCGGGCCGGCGTCTCCCGGGGCGCGGCCCAGCACCACTTCCCGACCCGCGAGGACCTGTTCACGGCGGCCGTCGAGTACGTCGCCGAGGAGCGCTCCACCGCCCTGCGCGCCCTCTTCCCCGAGGGCGCGTCCGGCGACCGGCACGCGGTCGTCGCCGCCCTCGTGGACCTCTACACCGGCCCGCTGTTCCGTGCCGCCCTGCACCTGTGGGTCGCCGCGTCCGACGAGGAGCAGCTGCGTCCCCGGGTCACCGAGCTGGAGGCCCGCGTCGGCCGGGAGACCCATCGCATCGCCGTGGAGCTGCTGGACGCCGACGAGTCGCGGCCCGGTGTCCGGGAGTCCGTGCAGGGCCTGCTCGACATGGCCCGCGGCCTGGGTCTGGCCAACCTGCTCACCGACGACACCGGCCGCCGGGCCCGCGTGGTGGCGCAGTGGGCCCGGCTGCTGGACGACACCCTGGGCTGAGCGCCCTGGGGGGCGGAGCCTCAGTCGTCGCCGTCCGCGTCACCGTCCGCGTCGTCCTGGGCGGCGGCCGGGGACGGCTGCACCGCCGGGTCCGAGGCGCCCGTGGTCGGCGGGGCCTCCGACGTCGTCCCCGCGCCCCCGGTGTCGTCCGGCGCGAACCACATCATGCCGAGCAGCATCGCGGCCACGAACAGCAGCGCGCCCCCGGCCGTGGCGGCGATCCGGCGCGCGCCGAACCGGGTGGGGGCCGCGGACCGGCTCCGGGCCCGCGCACGCGACCGCCCGGGCGCCTGGGCCCGGGGGCGCGGCTCGGGGGCCGACTGTGCCGAGGGCAGCATGTACGTGGTCGGGCCGCCGGCGCCGCGCCGCCGCGACACGGGGGCGGGAGCGGGAGCAGGGGCGGCGGGTGCGGGGCGGGGGGACCGGGCGGCCGGCTCGGGGAGCGGCTCGGGGCGGCCCTGCCAGGCGCCGGCGGCGAACCAGTCGGCGGCCTGCTGGGCGCCCGGCCGGTGCTCGGGGTCCTTGGCGAGCAGACCCAGCAGATAGTTCTCGAAGGCGGGCGGCAGCCCGGCGACACCCAGCTCGCGCGGTGGCACGGGGGTGGCGTCCAGGTGCTGGTGCAGGATGGCGACGGCCGTGTCGGCGTTGAACGGCGGGCGCCCGGTGAGCAGTTGGTAGAGCACGCAGCCCAGCGCGTACACGTCGGAGGCGGGCCCCGCCGGCTTGCCCAGCGCCCGCTCCGGGGCGAGGTAGAGGCTGGTGCCGACGATCTGCCCGGTGGCGGTCAGTGCGGCACCGGGGTCGTCGAGGAAGCGGGCGATGCCGAAGTCGCCGATCTTGAGGGTGCCGTCGGCGTCCAGCAGCAGGTTGCCGGGCTTGATGTCCCGGTGGACGACGCCCTGCCGGTGCGCGGCGGCGAGTCCGGCGGCGGCCTGGGCGGCCATCCGGGCCACCCGGTCGGCGGGCTGGGCGCCGGACTGCGTGAGCACCCGCGCGAGGCTGTCGCCCTCGACGAGCTCCATCACCAGGTAGAGCTGGTTGTCGTGCTCGCCGAAGTCACGGACCCCCACCACGTTGGGGTGGCCGATCCGTGAGGCGGTCCGGGCCTCCAGCCGGAACCGGGAGGCGGCGGTCGGGTCGGAGTCCTGGGGCAGCAGCAGCTTGACGGCCACCTGCCGGTCCAGGGTCTCGTCGTAGGCCCGCCAGACCTCCCCCATGCCACCGCGCCCGATCGACTCGATCAGCCGGTAGCGGCCCGCTATCAGCACCTGTTCCCATCCTCATGCCGGGGGACGTGTGGGTCGCCGCGGCCACAACTCGCCCCGTGGGAAAGGGCGATGACTGGGGGTGCCGCAGCCGCCCCAGCATACTGGCGCAGTGGATCACCGGTGCCGCGTCCGCCGCCCGCCCGCCGGCCGCCCCACGGCCGGTCCGGTCAGTGCGCGATGGCGGCGTACCCCTCGACCTCGCGCGGGTCGCGCGGGCCGGGCCCCACATAGCGCGCGGAGGGGCGGACGAGGCGGCCGGTGCGCTTCTGCTCCAGGATGTGCGCGGACCAGCCCGCCGTACGGGCGCACGAGAACATGGACGTGAACATGTGCGCCGGGACCTCGGCGAAGTCCAGCACGATCGCGGCCCAGAACTCGACGTTGGTGGCGAGCACCCGGTCCGGGCGGCGGCTGTGCAGCTCCGCCAGGGCCGCCTTCTCCAGCGCCTCGGCGACCTCGAAGCGGGGGGCGCCGAGCTCCCGCGCGGTGCGGCGCAGCACCCGCGCGCGGGGGTCCTCGGCACGGTAGACGCGGTGCCCGAAGCCCATCAGGCGCTCGCCCCGGTCGAGCGTCTGCCGCACGTACGCCTCGGCGTCCCCGGTGCGCTCGATCTCCTCGATCATGTGCAGCACCCGGGAGGGTGCCCCGCCGTGCAGCGGACCGGACATGGCGCCCACGGCACCGGAGAGCGCCGCCGCCACGTCGGCGCCGGTGGAGGCGATGACGCGGGCCGTGAAGGTGGAGGCGTTCATGCCGTGCTCGGCGGCGGACGTCCAGTAGGCGTCGACGGCGGCCACGTGCTTGGGGTCGGGCTCGCCGCGCCAGCGGATCATGAAGCGCTCGACGACGGACTGCGCCTTGTCGATCTCGCGCTGCGGCACCATGGGCAGGCCCTGGCCGCGCGCGGACTGGGCGACGTAGGACAGGGCCATGACGGCGGCCCGGGCGAGGTCGTCGCGCGCCTGCCGCTCGTCGATGTCCAGGAGCGGTTTCAGGCCCCACACGGGCGCCAGCATGGCGAGCGCGGACTGCACGTCGACGCGGATGTCGCCGGAGTGCACGGGGATCGGGAAGGGCTCGGCGGGCGGCAGCCCGGGACGGAAGGCGCCGTCGACGAGCAGCCCCCAGACGTTGCCGAACGAGACGTGACCGACGAGGTCCTCGATGTCGACGCCGCGGTACCTGAGCGCGCCGCCCTCCTTGTCGGGTTCGGCGATCTCCGTCTCGAACGCGACGACTCCCTCGAGCCCGGGTACGAAGTCGGACATCAGGCGGCTCCTCGTGACGGTTGCGGCGGATGGTGTTGTGGTGGTGGGACGACACTCGTGCGGCCGGTGGAACGGGATCGCGCCCCCGGCGGATCCACGGTCACGGACCCGCCTCCCGGATCGTCCGGGTGCCGCGGGCCTCGTCGGACTCGCGGTCCGGGGCGTATCCCTGTGATGCCCCGTGCGCCCGGTGCTCATCCAACCCGGGCCACATCCCCGAACGATATCCCTGAGTGCCACTTTTGGGGAGGTCTCGCGGCACTCAGTGCCATGCGGGGACCCGGCGGCGACCGTCCCCTGCGCCACGTCCGTCATACGGCAGGATGACCGCGTGACCGACCCAGACGCCTCCCTCGATCCCGCCGCGCCCGATCTCGACCCGGCCGCGATGCGCAAGCACTACCGGGCCGAGGGCCTCGCCGAGCGCGACCTGGCCGACGGCCCGGTGGAACAGTTCGCGCGCTGGTTCCGGCAGGCCGCGGCACAGGCCCACCTCTTCGAACCCAACGCCATGATCGTCTCCACGGCCGACGGCGACGGCCGGCCCAGCGCGCGCACCGTCCTGCTGAAGCAGTTCGACGAGCGGGGCTTCGTCTTCTACACCAACTACGAGTCCCGCAAGGCCCGCGACCTCGCCGAGAACCCGTACGTCTCGCTGCTGTTCCCCTGGCATCCGATGGCCCGCCAGGTGATCGTCACGGGCGTCGCGCGGCGCACCGGGCGGGACGAGACCGCCGCCTACTTCCGCACCCGGCCGCACGGCTCCCAGCTGGGGGCCTGGGCCAGCGGCCAGTCGTCCGTCATCGCCTCCCGCGCCGAGCTCGACGCGTCGTACGCGGAGCTCGCGGCCCGCTATCCCGAGGGTGTGGAACAGGTGCCGGTGCCGCCGCACTGGGGGGGCTTCCGGGTCGCGCCGAGCACGGTCGAGTTCTGGCAGGGCCGGGAGAACCGGCTGCACGACCGGTTGCGGTACGTGGCGGAGCCCGACGGCGGCTGGCGGGTGGAGCGGCTCAGCCCCTGAGCGGTCCGGCCCCGGGCGGCCGGGGCGGCCCCGGAAACGCAGCGACCCGCGAGCTCTGGTCCCTCCGCCGGGGCGGGGGAGCCGGCCGGACGTACCGGCGAGCTCGCGGGTCGGGTGACTGCGTGGAATTGGCCGGCTGCGTGTATCACTCACACGCTGGTCCGGCACCGCACGTGGTGGGTGACGGGCCGCTAGCCCGCAGCCACCTCTTCCGTCCGGTATGCATACATCTGCCGAACCACCTCCTTTCCGAAGTACAGCCCACCTTAAGAACCCCACCGGCCACGCTCAACCCCTTTTTTTCTTGGACGCCGGCGACCCCTCTCACCTAGCGTTCCGCGCATGACGGAGCGAGGCGGGGTGCGGACGGCGATCCTGAGCGGATCGACGTTCGAGGAGCAGATCGGGTACGCGCGGGCGGTGGTCGACGGCGACCGGGTGCACGTGTCCGGCACGACCGGGTTCGACTACACGACGATGACCATCTCCGAGGACGTGGTGGAGCAGGCCGAGCAATGCCTGCGCAACGTGGGGGCGGCGCTCCAGGAGGCGGGGGCCACCTTCGCCGACGTGGTGCGGGTGCGCTATCTGCTGCCCGACCGGGACGACTTCGAGCCCTGCTGGCCGGTGCTGCGCCGGTACTTCGGCGAGGTGCGCCCGGCGGCGACGATGATGGTGTGCGGGCTCTCCGACCCGCGGATGCGCATCGAGATCGAGGTCTGTGCCAGGAAGGGGAGTGGGACGGGTGCCTGAGCCGAGGATCGTGCCGGTGGACGGCGAGAAGGCGCTCCAGGAGTGGCGGCACGTCCACAACGTCATCGTGCCGCCCGCCGCGCTGAGTCTCGACGAGGTGCGCGAGCGCGCCGGACGGTACCGCCTGCGCAACGCGTACGTGGGCGACGTCCTCGTCGGCTGCTCGACCGTGCGTCCGCCGCAGGGGGAGGACGCGGTCGCCACGGTCATCGCGCGCGTGCTGCCCGGCCACCGGGGGAGCGGGTACGGCACGGCCCTCTACGTGGACGGGCTCGCCCACGCGCGGGCGCTGGGGGCCCGGGCCGTCGAGACGTGCGTACTGGCCGTCAACGAGGACGGGCTGCGGTTCGCGCGGGCCCGGGGCTTCGTCGAGACCGACCGCTATGTGCTGGACGGAGCCACCGAAGAATGGGTGGACCTGCGGCTGGAGCTGCCGGAGGCGCCCGGTACAACGATTCCTTCAATCTTGCGGGAACCCGGTGTGTGCTGAGTCACGTTCCAGTTAGATGAGGGTGAGTGAGCGAACCGGCGCGCCGTACCGACGGGCGCGGCTTGGCAGGGGGTCCAGGTGAGTGCTTCCCGGCGTAGTGGGACCACCGACGAGCTGGGACCGGACGAACCCGAGCGGGACGGTCCGGACGAGTCGTCGGCCGGTGGCGAGGGTTCGGCGGGCGGGTCCGATCTGCTGGCCGCCCTGCTGGACGGGATGGACGCGGCCCTGTGCGCCTTCGACGCGGACGGCGTCCTGACCCACTGGAACCGCGAGGCGGAGCGCATCCTCGGCTGGACCGCCGCCGAGGCCGTCGGCCGGCACGGCTTCGCCGGCTGGGCTGTGCGCCCTGCGGACGCGGAGGAGGTCGAGACGCGGCTGATGTCCGCGATGCGCTCCCCCGGCCGCCAGGTGCACGAGTTCGCCCTGCTGACCAAGGACGGCGGCCGGGTCCTGGTGCGCACCCAGTCGGCCGCCGTGCGCGGCCCGGACGGCGAGCCCGCCGGGGTGTACTGCGCCTTCAGCGAGGTGCACACCCAGATCGACCTGGAGCGGTCCATCGCGCTGAGCGAGGCGCTCTTCGAGGACGCGTCCTGGGGCGTGGTGCTCGTCGACGCCGACCTGCGCCCCGCCGTCGTGAACGCCCACGCGGCCCGCGCCCTCGGCATCGGCCGCACCTCCGTGCTCGGCCGGCCCCTCGGCGATCTGCTCGCCCAGGGCGTGGAGGAGCTGGAGAGCGCCCTCACCCATGTGCTGGCGGAGGGCGCGCCGCCCGCCCCGGCCGAGATCTGGGTGAGCGTGCGCACCCCGGAGGGCGACCGGCGCCGCTGCTGGCGGTGCGGGTTCGTCCGGCTCGCCTCGCCGCTCGCGGAGGAGCCGGTGCCGCTCGGCGTCGGCTGGTTCTTCCAGGACGTCACCGAGGCCAAGCAGACCAAGCAGGAGGCGGCGCTCCTGCGCTTCCGGGCCAACCAGCTGCACCGCGCGGCGCGGGCCGCCGCCGAGTGCGAGGACCCCGCCGAGGCGGCGACCGTCCACCTGGACTTCGCGCTCGCCGGCTTCGCCGACCACGCCCTGATCGACCGGGTCGCGGGCGGCGCGCTGCGCGACGCGGAGACCGCGGACCCGGTCCGGCTGGTCCGGGTCGCGGTGACGCCGTCCGGCAGCCCGGGCCCCTCCCGGCTCGGCGGCGAGGCCGGTCTGCCCGTGCGCTACGGCGAGGGGCACCCGGCGCTCCAGTGCGTGGCACGGACGGGGTCGGTCCGGGCGGCGGCCGGCGACGTGCCGCCCGAGCGGGCGCGCGCCTGGGCCGTGAGCCGGCAGTGGCCGGCGGACGCGGTGTACGCCCTGTGCGCGGTGCTGCGCAGCCGGGGCCGGACGCTGGGCGTCGTGACGTTCCTGCGCGGCGCGGGCCGCACCGCGTTCGAGCGGAGCGACGCCGTGTACGCGGAGGACGTGGCGGTGCGCATCGCCTCCGCGCTGGACCTGGCGGGAGCGGCGGACACCCCGTAGGGCGGGAGCGGCGGACACCCCGTAGGACGGGACCGGCGGACACCCCGTGGGAGTGCCCGCGCCCGGCCGGTGCCGAGGTGGTCAGTGCCGGTAGAAGATCCGGTCGCCGTACTCCTCGAAGATCGAGCGGTTCCACTCGTGGCCGCCGTCCACGTTGCCCGAGCGCAGCAGCGGGACCTCGATGCCGCGGGCGGCCAGCGAGGCGGCGGCGGTCGCCATGACGGCCTGCATCAGCGCCGAGGTGACCACCGTGGACGCCGGGGCGAAGGGCGCCGGGATGGTGTCGAGGGTCAGCTCCGCGTCGCCGACCGCGATCTTCGAGTCGAGGACGACGTCACAGTGGTCCTTCAGGAAGGTGCCCGAGGAGTGCCGGGACGTCGTCTGCGCGGCGTACGCCACCGACGTCAGGCCGACGACCCGCACCCCGAGCGAGCGCGCGTGCCGGGCCATCTCCACCGGCAGCGCGTTGCGGCCGGACAGCGAGACGACCACGAGCGCGTCGCCCGCGCGCAGCGGCGAGCTGTCCAGCACGGCGGTCGCGAGCCCGTCGACGCGTTCGAGGGCGGAGCCCAGCGTGGCGGGCACGACGTCCACGCCCACGGCGCCCGGCACCGCGAGCAGGTTCATCAGGGCGAGGCCGCCCGCGCGGTAGACGACGTCCTGGGCGGCGAGGGAGGAGTGCCCGGCGCCGAAGGCGAACAGCCGCCCCCCGCCGGCGACCGTGTCCGCGAGCAGGGTGCCGGCCGCCTCGACGGCCTCCGCCTCCTCGGCACGGGCCCGCTGGAGCAGGCCGATCGCGGCGTCGAAGAACTGCTCGGCCGGCGTGCTGTCGCTCATGCGGGGCCCTCCGGGGTGCCGGGTGTGCGTCGGGGTGTGCCGCGGATCACCGTGCGGTCTGGACCACTGCGGTGTCAATACGGGGTGCCGGCGCGGCGGCCGGGCCCCCGGGCGCCGGGCGGCGTCCGGGTTTCGGTGGCGCGGCACGGTTGTCAGTGCCATCCGGCAGAATTGAGTCAGGGCCAGCGCACGCGCCGCGGAGCTGTCTCGCTTCCGGCTGAGCCAAACGCAGAGCTAATCGAGGGGCACGTATGTCCGGACTGATCGACACCACGGAGATGTATCTCCGCACCATCCTCGAGCTGGAGGAGGAAGGTGTGGTCCCCATGCGCGCCCGGATCGCCGAGCGGCTGGACCAGAGCGGGCCGACCGTGAGCCAGACCGTGGCCCGGATGGAGCGGGACGGCCTGGTGTCCGTCGCCACCGACCGGCACCTGGAGCTCACCGACGAGGGGCGCCGCCTGGCCACGCGCGTCATGCGCAAGCACCGCCTGGCCGAGTGTCTGCTGGTCGACGTGATCGGCCTGGAGTGGGAGCAGGTGCACGCCGAGGCGTGCCGCTGGGAGCACGTGATGAGCGAGGCCGTGGAGCGGCGCGTGCTGGAGCTGCTGCGCCACCCCACGGAGTCGCCGTACGGCAACCCCATCCCGGGCCTGGAGGAGCTGGGCGAGAAGGACGGCGCCGACCCCTTCCTCGACGAGGGCATGGTGTCGCTGGCCGACCTGGACCCGGGCGCCGACGGCAAGACGGTGGTCGTGCGCCGGATCGGCGAGCCGATCCAGACCGACGCCCAGCTGATGTACACGCTGCGCCGGGCGGGCGTGCAGCCCGGCTCGGTGGTGAGCGTGACCGAGTCGGCGGGCGGTGTCCTGGTCGGCAGCAGCGGCGAGGCGGCCGAGCTGGACTCGGAGGTCGCCTCCCACGTGTTCGTCGCGAAGCGCTAGGGGGTGTCTTGTCGATCGCGCCGGGAGCCCGGCCTGATCGACAAGACACCCCCTAGTGCTGTGACCGGGAAGGTTCGCCGGGAAGCTGCCGGGCGCCGCGAGCCGGTGAAGCTTTCCGGTCACAGCACCGGACGTACCCGCCGTCCGGCAAGATCCAGTGCTCCGAATCGCAGCGCGAGGCCCGCGCGCGTGCGAGGCTGTCGGCTGAGGCATCCGACCTGAGAGCTCTTGGCCGTGACCCGGCGCCGCCGTGTCCGGCCGGGGAAGGGGCGGGAGGAGATGTGCCGTCGCCGTGGAGAGGGCCCCGGCGCCGTGTGGCGCCGGGGCCTGTCCTCCCCTGCTGACCCGGAGCCCCGAGCTCCCAGGGTCATCCCCCTCGGACCGTTTTCCCCGAGCGGTCCGCCTCCCGATGAAGGTCTCCCCCCGGCGAAGGCGATCAATCACGACGAGGGGTCACCCGAAGGTGGGGTGTTGTCCGCGAGAACCGCGTTTTCGAATGAGGGTTCGATAGTCTGCGGTGACAGGTCGGGCGGACCGTGCGCTGCAGAGGTGTGCGCATAAGATCACGTCGGACACACAGGACATGCACACCGTTCGCGAGGGGGTCGTCACCGCGGGGGACGCGGGCGGCGGCGAGGTGCGCGGACGGGTGACGGCGGATACGGCAGGCACAGACGGAGCAGGCGGACGCGGAGCACAGGACCGCCCACGAGCGGTCCGAGTGGAGCTAGGGGGGTGCCAGGACCAATGGCGCGGCGCATCGACGTGACCGGGACGGACGGCGTACGTCTCGCGGCCTGGGAGTTCGGCGACCCCCCGAAGTCCGGCCTCCATCCGGCACCCCAGGACACCCCCGGAGTGCTGTTACTGCACGGCCTGATGGGCCGCGCCTCCCACTGGGCCTCCACCGCCCGCTGGCTCTCCGAGCGGCATCGCGCGATCGCCCTCGACCAGCGGGGCCACGGCCGCAGCGACAAGCCCACCGGGGCCGCCTACACACGCGAGGCGTACGTCGACGACGCCGAGGCGGCCCTCGAACAGCTCGGCCTGAGCCGGGCCGTCCTCATCGGGCACGCCATGGGCGCCCTGACCGCCTGGCAGCTCGCCGCCCGCCGCCCCGACCTGGTGAGCGGCGTCGTCATCTGCGACATGCGGGCCTCCGCGCTCGGCGCGGCCTCGCAGCGCGTGTGGGCGGAGTGGTTCAAGGCCTGGCCGGTCCCCTTCGCCACCCTCGCCGACGTCCGCAAGTGGTTCGGCGAGGACGACCCGTGGGTCGAGCGCCCCAACCCCGCCCGCGGCGAGTTCTACGCCGAGGTCATGCACGAGTGCGAGGACGGCTGGCGTCCGGTCTTCGACCCGGAGCAGATGCTGCGCACCCGCGAAACCTGGGTGCACGACGCGCACTGGGAGGAGCTGGCCCAGGTCAGGTGCCCGGCACTGGTCGTGCGCGGACTCGACGGCGAGCTGGGGCGGGCCGAGGCCCAGGAGATGGTCCGCGTCCTGCCGCGCGGGCAGTACGCGGAGGTCTCGGACGCCGGCCACCTGGTCCACTACGACCAGCCGGAGGGCTGGCGCCGCGCCGTGGAGCCGTTCCTGGACGCGGTGTGGGCCTGAGAACTCCGGACACAGGAGTGGCGCCCGCCGGGCGGTCGCGGCTCAGCCCTTGCTGACCGCCGTGAGGATCTCCGGGAGGCGCGCCGCCGTCCGGGGCGCCGCGAGCCGCAGGCCCAGCAGCGTGAGCGCCGCTCCGTAGGCCGCCCCCGCGGGCAGCAGCAGCCAGGTCCACGCCTCGCCGCCCTCGCTGACCCGCAGCCAGATCGTCACCGCGATCACCGGGGCGCACAGCAGGGCCGCCGCGACCATGCCGCCGAAGATGGAGATCCAGGCGAGGCCCACCTGCCCGGGGGCGACGTTCTTGTGGCCCTCCTGCGGGATCGAGTACGGGAAGCGGGCCGACGTCCAGGCGCCGGTCGCCAGCATCGCGCCGAGCAGCGCGAAGGACAGCCCCAGCACCTCCGGCAGCCGGCGCCAGTCCCCGATGAGGGCCGTCGTCACCACGGTGACGAGCGTGGCGTACGGCAGGGTGATCAGGAGCAGGGCCAGCGCCCGGCCGCGCAGCTCCACGTACGCGTCCCGAGGCGAGGAGATCGTCATCGCGACCATCCAGAACGCGGACGTGTCCTGCCCGAACTGGTTGTACATCTGGATGCCGAGCATCCCGGCCGCGAAGCAGGCGAAGTAGATCGACCCGGTGCCCTGGACGGCGTTGAACACCGGCACGATCAGGCCGATGACCAGCGAGGTCACCCAGGCCGCCTTGGTCTTCGGGTCCCGCCAGACATAGCGCAGGCTGCGCTCCATGACGGTGCCGGTGCGCCCCGCGGGCAGCAGCCGGGCCGCGCCGCCCGCGCCCTTCTCCCCTACGGCGCTCTCGCCGGCCGCCTGGAGGGTCGAACCGTCCGGCGCGGTCATCAGCCGGGTCAGATGCCGCGACCAGAGCGCGATCAGGGCGGCCAACGCGAGCGCGCACAGGCCCAGTTGCAGTGCGGCCGCGCCGTAGGAGCCCTCGCTCACGGACCGTACGGCCCCGATCGCGGACCCCGGCGGCACCCAGCGCAGTACGTCCGCCAGCGGGTCGAGTCGCCCGAGCCCCGCCGAACCGATGCGCTGGGCCGCGAAGTTGACGACCTGCGCCCCGATCGCGACGACCAGTCCGCTCAGCACGGCCAGATCGCGGCCCTTGCGGCTGGTCAGCAGCCGGATGTTCGCGGCGGCGACCGCGCGCGCCAGCGCCACGCACACCAGCAGGGCCAGCGCGACGCCGACCACACCGACGGCGAACGCCGCCGCGCCGTGCGCCACCGCGATCACCGACCCGGTGAGCAGGCACAGCGTGAACAGCGGCCCGATGCCCACCAGGGAGGCCACCAGCAGCGCCCGCACGAGCGGCCGGGGCCGCAGCGGCAGCATCACGAGCCGCGTCGGGTCGAGGGTCTCGTCGCCACCCGGGAAGAACAGCGGCATCACCGCCCAGCCCAGCGCGAGCACCGCGACCAGCAGGACGACCAGGGCGTCGGCGTGCGCGGTGCCCCGCAGCAGGATCAGGCCGAGCAGCTGGAGCGCGGCGAACAGCAGCGCCACGACCGCCGAGGCGATCCAGGCGGCCCGGCGGCCCCCGGACTGGCGCAGCCCGTTGCGCAGCAGCGACAGCTTCAGCCGGACGAAGACCCCGGTCACGTCGGTGCTCATCGGGTCCCGCCGCCCAGCCAGTCGAGGTCGGTCCCGGCGTCCCGGCCGTGCGCGCCGACCAGTTCGAGGAACGCCTGCTGCAGAGAGGGCGCCTCGCCGCGCACCTCGGCGAGCGGCCCGTGGGCGCGGATGCGTCCGGCCGCCATGACGGCGACCCAGTCGCACAGCGACTCGACCAGCTCCATCACATGGGAGGAGAAGACGACCGTGGCGCCGGAGGCGGTGAAGCGTTCCAGCACCCCCCGGATCGTCTGGGCGGACACCGGGTCGACACCTTCGAACGGCTCGTCCAGGAACAGCACTTCGGGGTTGTGCAGCAGGGCCGCGGCGAGCCCGATCTTCTTGCGCATGCCCGTCGAGTAGTCGACGACCAGTTTGTGCTGGGCCCCGGCGAGGTCGAGGACGTCGAGCAGCTGCGTGGCCCGCTTGTCGACCTCGGCACCCGGGAGCCCGCGGAGCCGTCCCGTGTAGCCCAGCAACTCCCGCCCGGACAGCCGCTCGAAGAGCCGCAGCCCCTCGGGCAGCACACCGATGCGGGCCTTGACCTCCGCGGGGTCGCGCCACACGTCGTGCCCGACCACCTCCACGGACCCCTGGTCGGGCCTGAGCAGCCCGGTCACCATGGACAGGGTGGTGGTCTTGCCGGCTCCGTTGGGGCCGACGAGCCCGATGAACTTCCCGGCGGGCAGCTCCAGATCGATCCCGGCGACGGCGACCTGCTGCCCGAACCGCTTCCAGAGCCCGTGAACGCGTACGGCTGCTGACGTCATGCGGGGAACCCTACGGGCCGGGTGGTGGCCGGGGGACTACCGGTCGCGGCCGCACGCGTACGCGAGCGGCGAGATCAGCTCCTCGGCGTCCGGCAGCCAGCGGTTCGCGGGGGTGGGCCGGCACGCCCACTGCACGGCGCCCCGGGAGCCGAACCGGGTGGGCGGGGCGGCGACCCAGGCCCCCTCGCCCAGCGCGACCAGGTCCAGCGAGCCCATCGACCAGCCCAGCCGGCGCACCAGGTCGGGCAGCTTCACGGCGGCGCCGGGCAGCACGAAGAAGTGCATCCGGCGGTCAGGCGCCAGCGTCACCGGGCCGAGCGTCAGCTCCATCCGCTCCATGCGGGCCAGCGCCAGGAAGCCGGCGGTCTCCGGGACGGACAGCGCGTCGAAGGTACGCCCCGTGGGCAGCAGGATCGACGCGGCCGGCTGCTTCTGCCAGAGGCGGCGCGCGACCGTGGCGCTCCCCGTCGCCTGGGTCGCCCAGTCGGGGCGCGCGGGGTGGGCGCCCGGCGCGGGGCACGCCGCGTCGCCGCAGGAGCAGTACGGCACTCCGTCGACGGCCTCCAGCCAGGTCCCCGGAAACACGTCCCAGTGACGCTCCTCGGCGTAACGGACGGCGGTCTCCAGCAGCGAATCCCCGCGCTGCTTCGGAATCTGTGCGGCTTCGGTGGCCGGGATCGTCTCTTCCACGCTCAGCACAACTCCCGCGTCCACGCGGGGTTACGGCCCCCTCGCGCGCGGGGGAGGAGCACTGCGCCCGTGCCCGGGGCGCATGGGAGCACGGGTGGGGGCGCGCGGGAGGATCCCCGGCCGGCGCGGGGTAGCCCCCTGGGGGGCCGGCTCCGGCCGTGACCCCGGCAATCCTCACAAGCCTCGCATTTTCCGTATTCGGGCGGGGCATTGATCTTCACGGCCGGGAACCGCCGGGGCGCAGCCAGTGCCCCGGGCCGGGACCCGGCGGTGACAGGGACGTCAACTCGGTGCGCGGGCAGGCACCGCAGTCACAGGGGGTACGCCATGGCCGCAAGGCCTCTCGTCGCACGGCAGCCGAACGAACGGCTCCAGGCGCTCATCCAGGAAGCGGGCTGCTCGAACGCCGGGCTGGCCCGCCGGGTCAACATGTGCGGCGCCGAACACGGCCTCGACCTGCGCTACGACAAGACGTCCGTGGCCCGCTGGCTGCGCGGACAGCAGCCGCGGGGCCGGGCGCCCGCCATCATCGCCGAGGCGCTCGGCCGCAAGCTGGGCCGGACCGTCACCATCGACGAGATCGGCATGGCCAACGGCAAGAACCTCGCCTCCGGCGTGGGGCTCCAGTTCTCCCCGACCGTGCTCGGGGCGATCGAGCAGGTGTGTGAGCTGTGGCGCAGCGACGTGGGCCGGCGGGACTTCCTGTCCGGTTCGTCGGTCGCCGCGTCCGCGCTCGTCGAGCCCAGCCGGGACTGGCTGATCTCGGCACCCGACGCGCAGGTCGCGCGCTCGGCCGGCCCGCGGGTGGGCCCCTCCGACGTGGCCGCGGTGCGCGCCATGACCCAGGCTCTCGTGGACCTGGACCACCAGTACGGCAGCGGGCATGTACGCCCGGTCGTCGTGCACTACCTCAACAGCGTCGTCTCCGGGCTGCTGGCCGGGTCGTACCGGGAGGCCGTCGGACGGGAACTGTTCGCCGCCGTCGCGCGGTTGACGGAGCTCGCCGGCTACATGGCCGTGGACACCGGGCAGCCGGGCCTCGCCCAGCGCTACTACATCCAGGCGCTGCGTCTCGCGCAGGCGGCCGGGGACCGGGGGTACGGCGGCTATGTGCTGGCCGCCTCGATGAGCCACCTCGCCGCCCAGCTCGGAAACCCCCGGGAGATCGCCCAGTTGGCGCGGGCGGCGCAGGAGGGCGCACGGGGGCGGGTGACCCCGCGGGCCGAGGCGATGTTCCACGCGGCCGAGGCGCGCGGGCACGCGCTGCTGGGCGACGCGCGCGCCGCCCAGGTGTCGTCCGGGCGGGCCGTCGCCGCGCTGGAGGCGGCGGACCCGGCCTCCGGCGACGACCCGGCGTGGATCGGCCACTTCGACGAGGCGTACCTCGCCGACGAGTTGGCGCACTGCCACCGCGACCTCGGTCAGGCGGAGGCGGCGGCGCGGCGCGCGCGGGAGTCGCTGGCCGGCCTGCCGGAGACGAAGGCGCGCCGCCGTGCCATCGGATATGTGCTTCTCGCCACAGCCCAGGTGCAGCAGCGGGAGATCGAACAGGCCTGCTACACCGGTCTGAAGGCCGTGGAGCTGCTGGAGACCCTGCGCTCCAACCGGGGCGCCGAGTATCTGGAGGACTTCCAGCAGCGCCTGGAGCCGTTCCGGGACGAGCCGGTGGTCAGGGACTTCGGGGAGCGCATCGGTCTTCAGGCGGCCGCCTGACGTCTCGGGCGGCGCGACGTGAAGACGAGGTGAAGGGAAGGGGGACGCGAAGCGCGGGTGGCGAGAGGGGACTTGCCGGGCGGATGAGGGGCCGGGACTGTAACGGCGGTCACAGGGGCGCCGGTCACGCACCGGGCTGCGTGGCACCGGCGTCGGCGGAGCCGGTAGCGTGAGCCGACGATTCACAAGGTCCCCCATTCGTAGGAGTCCCGGTGACGCAGAGTGGACAGGGCGAGGAGCCCTCGGCGCGACCCGCGCGCGAAGGCATCGTGCTGCCCTCCGACGGTGGGGAGCCGCTGCTCCCGGGGATGACGGGTGGCCACGCCGGACACCCGGCGACGCCCCCGGCCGCACCCCCGCCCTCGGCGCCGCCCGGCGGCCAGTCCTGGGGCACCCCCTGGGGACCCGAGCAGCACACGCAGGCCCCGCCCCCCGCACAGGGCTCGCCCTGGGGAGCGCCGCAGGACCAGGCGTGGGGCGGCGGCCAGGACCAGCAGCAGTACCAGGCGCCGCAGCAGTCGTACGGCCAGGGCGGCCCGCAGCAGCAGTACGGGCAGGACGGGACGCAGCAGTCGTACGGCCAGGGCGGCCCGCACCAGCAGTACGGGCAGGACGGCCCGCAGCAGCAGTACGGGCAGGACGGGACGCAGGGCCAAGGGGCCTACGGCACGCCCGGCGGGAGCGCGCCCATGCCGCCCGCCGCGAGCGGGTACGGCGCCCCGATGCCCCCGGCCGACGAGGGCGCGACCCAGTACATACCCCCGGTCCCCGCGAACCCCGACGAGCAGGCCACCCGTTTCATACCGCCCGTCCCGGCCGACGAGGGCGCGACGCAGGTCATCCCGCCGGTCGGCCCGGGCGCCCTGCCGCCCGAGACGCACGGGGAGAGCACCCATGTGCTGGGCCGGGCCCGGCAGGGGGCCGGGCCGATGCCGGCGGCCTCCGGCGCCGACCCCACCCAGTTCCTGCCGCCCGTACCGGGCGGCTCCGGTGAGCGGCAGCCGCACTCCGACTTCGACAACCTCTTCCGCAGCGAGGGCCCCGGCCCCGCCCCGGCCACCCAGCACCTGCCGCCGTACCAGCAGCAGCCGCAGGGCCCGCACCAGGGCGGCTACCCGCCGCCCGGCCGGCCCGGCCCGCACGACGACGACGGCGGTGGCGGCGGTGGGCGCGGCGGCCGCCCGCGCTCGCGGGTGCCGCTGATCGCTGCCGTGGGCGTCGGGATCGTCGTCCTCGGTGTCGGCGCGGGCGCGCTGCTCGCCGGCGGGGGCGACGACGACAAGGCCGACGCGAACCAGCCCGTCTCCGCCACGGCCCCCGCGGCCGAGAAGTCCGCCTCCCCGTCCACCGACCCGGCGGAGCAGCAGGCGGCCGCCCTGGACAAGCTCCTGGCCGACAGTGGCGACAGCCGCAGCGCGGTGATCAAGGCCGTGGCCGACGTGAAGTCCTGCCGGAACCTCCAGCAGGCCGCGCAGAACCTGCGGGACGCGGCCGGGCAGCGCAACCGGCTGGTCGCCGACCTCGCCAAGCTGAAGGTCGACCGGCTCCCCGACCACGCCCGGCTGACGGCCGCCCTGAACCGCGCCTGGCAGGCGTCGGCGTCCGCCGACAACCACTACGCGGGCTGGGCCGACCAGGTCGCGGGCAACAAGAAGCTGTGCAAGAAGGGCCAGGCCCGGGCCACCGACCAGACCCGGGCCGGCAACCGCGACAGCGGCACGGCGAGCCAGCAGAAGTCGACCGCCTCCCAGCTGTGGAACGCGATCGCCCGCGAGTACGGCCTGACGGAGCGCCAGCCGACCCAGCTGTGAGCGGGCCGTCCGCTCAGCCCTGGCCGGCGTCGCGCAGGACGTCCGTCACGTCGACGGCGCCCTTGCGGGCGGCCACCAGCCGGCCGTCCCGGACGACCTGGAACGTCACCTCGCCGTTGACCAGCCGGGGGCGGCCGACGGCGGCCAGCACGCCCTGGAACGGCCACCGCAGGGGCGGGGTGAGACCGCCCGTGGAGACCTCGAGGCCGCCGTCGAGGGCCTTGCGCACACGGTCGGAGTCGATCTCGCCGTCGCCGAGCGACTCCACGGCCTCCCGGAAGACCGTGTAGGCGATCCACGTGGTCTGCACCCCGGCGTCCGCGGGGTCGATGCGGTTGTCGCCGAAGGCGTGGTCGTCGATGACCTTCTTCATCGGCTTCCAGCGCGGATCGCCGGCGACGGGATACCAGCCGGTGACGTAGGCGCCGTCGTACACCGGCGCACCCCCCGTCGAGTCGATCACGGTCTGGTCGACACCGCCCAGCACGGTCCCCGTGCGCACCGCCCGGTACTCCTGGCGGGCGCGCCGGAAGGAGTCCATGAAGGTGCTGGTGCGGTCCCCGAGGGCGGGCACCACACAGCCCGGGTCCGCCGTGCCGGTGCCGGCGTGTTCCAGCGCGCGCGTCGACGGGCCGCCGTACTCGGTGGCGTCCTCGCGGGCCGGCTGGTCGTCCGACGGCGCGTGGCCTCCTGCGCGCAGGCCCGCGTCGAGCAGCGGGGGCAGTTCGTCGCCCGCGATGTTGTCGGGGCGCACCAGGGAGACCGGACCGCAGTCGCGGGCCAGTTCGCGGCCGAGACCCGCGAGGAGGGTGGGCTGGCCGCCGTTGACCGGGTAGGAGAGCGGGCTGGTGAACTCGGCTTCCGTGACGCCGTACCCGCCGATGTAGGGGATGCCGGCGCCCTCCAGCGTGGGCAGGAAGGTGTCGCCGAACTGGCTGTAGGAGCCGACGACCGCCACGGCGTCCTCCTCGACGGCGCGCTCGGCGCACTGCGCCGCCGACACGCTGTCGTTGTGGTCGTTGCAGGTCAGCACCTTCAGCGGCCGGCCCCCCAGGCCGCCGTCGGCGTTCACCCAGCGGGCGTACGCCTGCGCGAGGGCGGGCATGCCGGGCTTGTTGGTCGCCTTGGTGCCCTCCGGTGCCCAGGTCATCACGGTGACCGGCTCGTCCCCGGAGCCTCCCGCGGTGCCGGGGACGACCCCGCAGCCGGCGGCGAGCGCGGCGCACGCCGCGAGGGCCGTCGCGGCCCGGGCGGGGCCGGCGGGAAGGAAGGGGCCACGGGTACGTCGCGCTCCGCTCATGCTTCCGCACACTTCCGTCACACCGCTAACCCGAGCGTGACCCTCGGTTATGATCCGGTGACGTCACGGTGAATTGCGGGGGCCGGTCAGGCGCCTGTGAGGGGGAACGTACGATCGATGACCGTGCAAGGTTCGGATAGCTCTTCCCGTCGCGGCCGTCGCTCCTCCACCATGGGCGGCATGCCACTCAACGACATGCCGTGGTGGCGCTGGCGCAGCAATGTGCGCTCCGCGCTGCACATGCTCTCCGATCCGGTGTTCCAGCGGGACGTCTGGCTGGCAGGCGTGGACGGCTACGGCGACGTCACCGACGCCGTCTACCGTCTCGTCGAGGACACCTGGCTGGACAACTGGTCCGCCGAGAAGTACGTCGGCACGATCTTCCGGGACTCCCAGGAGGCGGCCCTCGTCGACACCGCCGTGCTGCGCGTGCTGCGGATCATGCACCAGGTCGGCCCGGACGCCCCCGTCTCCGCCTACGTCGACCACCAGGGCTGGCCCGAGGCGGTGCGGGCGGCGCGGGACGCGCACGTGCGGATGGCGACGGCCGACGGGGAGGACCCGGACGCGCCGCCGCGCACGCTCGAGGTGCTGCGCATCATGACGCGGTCCGCGTAGCGGGACGACCGCCCGCGCGGCACCCGTCGTATGGGACCCTGTGCTGCATGAACGAGCAGTCCACCGGAGCCGCGGTCCCCGCGGACCAGTACGTCCTCACGCTGTCCTGCCCCGACAAGCAGGGCATCGTGCACGCCGTGTCGAGCTACCTCTTCATGACCGGCTGCAACATCGAGGACAGCCAGCAGTTCGGTGACCACGACACGGGACTGTTCTTCATGCGCGTCCACTTCTCGGCGGACGCCCCCGTCACGGTGGAGAAGCTGCGCGCGAGCTTCGCGGCGATCGGCGACTCCTTCCACATGGACTGGCAGATCCACCGCGCCGAGGACAGGATGCGGGTCCTGCTGATGGTCAGCCGGTTCGGGCACTGCCTGAACGACCTGCTGTTCCGGGCGCGGATCGGCGCGCTGCCGGTGGAGATCACCGGCGTGGTGTCCAACCACACCGACTTCGCCGAGCTGGTGGGGTCGTACGACATCCCCTTCCACCACATCCCGGTGACCAGGGACACCAAGGCCGAGGCCGAGGCGCGGCTGCTGGAGATCGTGCGCGAGGAGGGCGTGGAGCTGGTCGTGCTGGCCCGCTACATGCAGGTCCTCTCGGACGACCTGTGCAAGCAGCTGAGCGGGCGGATCATCAACATCCACCACTCGTTCCTGCCGAGCTTCAAGGGCGCCAAGCCCTATCACCAGGCTCACGCGCGCGGGGTGAAGCTCATCGGGGCGACCGCGCACTACGTCACCGCCGACCTCGACGAGGGCCCGATCATCGAGCAGGAGGTCGAGCGGGTCGGGCACGACGTCACGCCGGACCAGCTCGTCGCGATCGGCCGCGACGTGGAGTGCCAGGCGCTCGCTCGGGCCGTGAAGTGGCACGCCGAGCGCCGGATCCTGCTGAACGGCCGCCGCACGGTCGTCTTCGCCTGACGGCCGCCCCTACATCCGGCTCAGGCTCGCCGCCGCGAACAGCACGTCCCTGATCGCCTCGCGGTCGCCGAGCTGTCCGGCGGCCGCCTCCGCGGGCGGCACATGGCCCGCGGCCAGCCGGCAGAACTCCGCGCCGTCCAGGGCGACATGGGCCACCTCGTGCTCGGCGGAGCCCACGGCGGCCGGGGAGTCGAGCGGGATCAGCCACTCGCCGCCGCCCGACCCCTCGATCTCCAGGCGCAGGCTCCGGCCGGGCCGACCGGCCGACACGAGGCGGCGGCCCTCGGGCGCCGGGGCGGCCAGCCCGGCCTGCCGCCGGGCCGACAGCACGCTCGGCAGCAGGCGCGCCGCCAGGTCCACCATGTGGTGCAGATCGCTGCCGGACGGCGGCTCGTAGGGGTAGTCCACCGCCTCGGCGATGTCCTCGGCGTGCACCCAGCACTCGAACGCCCGGTCCAGCATGGCGTCCCGCAGCGGCAGCGCGAAGTCGCCGTACGGCACGGACAGCGCGCCGGTGCCGCCGCCCGTGAAGGAGACCGTGCGGACCAGGTCGTGGGCCTGCTCCCGCCACGGCGCCCGCACGGCGCGGGTCGGCGGGAAGTGCGAGGCCCGCCAGTACGCCTCGGTCCGCGCGGACGGGGTCGGCCGGTCGGCGGGCACGTCGCCCAGCGGGTCGGGCAGGCCGAGCGCCGCCGCCACCATCCCGTCGACGGTCAGCAGATGGGCGATCACGCCCGCGACGGTCGTACGGCGGCTCGTCGGCTCGTCCCTGCGGAACCAGCGCAGCCGCACGGGCGCGTGCCACTCGGCGTCCCCGAAGTCCTGGAGCAGGGCGTCCAGCCGGGCGGTCTCGGCGTCGTAGGGCGCGGCCCACTCGGGCACCGGGACGCGCGGCGGGCGCCGGTCCAGGCAGCCCTGCAGGACGCGGGCGCGCAGCGACGGGTCCAGGTCGAGGCTTTCGGCCGGGTGCAGCAGGCCGACGGCCTCGCGCAGCCGCAGCGCCTCGTCCGCGCAGCCGCCGCACTCCCCGAGGTGCTCCTCCACGGCGGCCGTCTCCTCCGGTGAGCAGGCGGCCAGCGCCCAGGCGCCGAGCAGCGACTTCAGGACCCGGTGCTCAAGGACGGGAACGGGCGCGTCCGGCAGGTCGGGCAGCGGGCGCCCGGTGTCCTCGACGGAGAGCCGGGGGAGCGGTATGCGGGGCGGCCTGCCGGGGCCGGGCTCGGGGGTGGGGTGCTGGTCGTCGCCGTCGCCGCTGTTCATGCCGTCGGCTCCGCGGGTGTGGTCCGCGGGGCCGTTCTCCTCCTCGTGCGGTTCGTCGCTCTCGTACGGTTCGGCCCCGGTCATGCGGCACCCCCGTACTCCGGTGGTGCCCCGGGCCCGCTCCCGGCGTCGTGGGCCGTGGACAGCAGTTGCAGGCCGAGGCGCAGCCGACGGCGGGCCTCCTCCTCGGTGACGCCGAGGTCGGCCGCGGTCTGGCGGTAGTCGCGGCGCTGGAAGTAGGCCAGTTCCAGCGCGGCCCGCAGCGGGGCGGGCATGGACTGGACGATGTAGTCGGCGCGGGCGGCGACCGAGGCGTGGCGCACCTTGCGCTCCAGTTCCTCGGTGGAGCCCTGTCCGGCCCGGACCAGCGCGGCGGTCTCCGTGGCGCGCAGGCGCTGCACGGCCAGGCGGTGGGTCAGGGCGGCGACCCAGGAACGCAGCGGGCCCTGCCGGGGGTCGTAGGTGTCGGGGTGCTCCCAGACATGGGTGAAGACCTCACGGGTGACGCGGTCGGCGGCGCGTTCGTCGCCCAGCACGGTGTGCGCGAGTCCGTGCACGAGCGAGGCGAACCGGTCGTAGAGCTCGCCGAGGGCGGCCGCCTCACCGCGCGCGAGCCGCTGCTGCATCTTGCGGTCCCAGCGGGGCGGTGCGTCCTTCTTCGCCATTCGGCCCCCCTCCGGAGCCTGTGAACAGGCTCTCACCGGTCCGTCCCTGTCCAGCGTGCGTCCGCCGTCTTCACGAATGTAGTCGGCACGTCCGACAGCACACGCCCCTTTGTGGCAATGTGCGCCCCTTGCAGCGTCATGGCTGGTGACACACCTCGCTCTCGTGGTAGAGGGCTCGCTCTCCGGGTCGGCTACCCGTCTCGTGCGACCGGACACGATCGAACAGGATCGAATGCGATGGAAACAAGCCTTATCTGATCGGTGACCGTTTTCTGGAGGGAGTTTCAGGGAACAGCCGCTGGGCAGCCGCGCTGCAAGGAAGCGTAGGAATGGCTTCCGTTTCGACGGCCGAGGGGCGTGGTGGTGACCTTGAAAGTGACCGGTGACGAGCGGGGCGACTGGGCCGTCCTCCAGGTGTCGGGCGAACTGGACCTGGTGACCTCGCCGGTGCTGCGCCAGCACGTCCACGACGTGGTGGCCGAGGGACGCCACAGCCTCGTCCTGGACCTGTCCGAGGTCCTGTTCTGCGACTCCTCCGGCGTCGGCGTGCTGATCGCGGCCCGCCGCCTCATCCGCTCCTGCCGGGGCAGCCTGCGGCTGATACTGCCCGCCCAGGGCGCGGTGGACGGCTCGCACGTCAACCGGGTCCTCGGAGCGCTCGGCGTGCGCCGGCTGTTCGAGGTCTACCCCGACGTGGCGGCTGCGGTCGCGGACGACGCCCGCCCCCTGTCGGCCTGAACGCGCCCCGCCCTCCCGGCGGGTCCGCCACATCCCCGTATCGGAATTTCCCCGGTTCCGGAACAACCGCCGCTTCGAGGCGCCCCGGCGGCCCGCGGCGTCGTACGCTCCGTGCGAGAAGCACCCCACGTGACGTTAGGCGGCCCGACACAACATGGTCAGCAGCGAGTACGAGCGCAGGATCGCGGCCCGGTTCGCCACCTTCGACCAGGACGGCAACGGGTACATCGACCGGGAGGACTTCAGCGCGGCGGCCAAGGCTCTGCTCGCCGAGTTCGGCACACCCGCCCGGTCAGACAAGGGCCAGGCCCTGTACATCGGCGCCGAGGCGTTCTGGCAGGGCATGGCCGGGATCGCGGACCGCGACGGCGACCAGCGCATCACCCGCGAGGAGTTCGTCACCGGCGCGGTCAAGCGGCTGCGCGACAACCCCGACCGGTTCGCGGAGATCGCCCGCCCCTTCCTGCACGCGGCCCTCGCCGTGGCCGACACCGACGACGACGGGAAGGTCACCGTCGACGACACCGCTCGGGTGCTCGTCCGGCTCGGCGTCCCGCGGGACACGGCCCGCACGGCCGCCGCCGGCCTCGACGCCGACGGCGACGGCACGGTGACCGAGGACGACGTCGTGACCGCCTTCGCCCGCTACTTCACGGTCCCGGAGTGAGCGCCCGGCCCTGACGCCGATGCCTCCGACGCGGCCGACGAATCGGAGAACCGCTCCCGCAGCCGGTACTTGAGGACCTTGCGCAGGGTCTCGTTGCGGGGCAGGGCGTCCACCACCTCCAGCCGCTCCGGCAGCTTGTGGGGGGACAGCCCTTCCCCCCGCAGGAACGACGTCAGCGCCCGGAGGGTCAGCTCCGGTGCGCCCGGCGGCTGTTCGACGACCGCGCAGACCCGTTCCCCGCGCTCGGCGTCCGGCAGCCCGACCACGGCCACGTCCCCGACGTCCGGGTGCCGGTGCAGCAGGTCCTCGATCTCCTTCGCCGAGATGTTCTCGCCCTTGCGGATGATCACGTCCTTCAGCCGTCCGGTCAGCACCAGGTGCCCGCTGCCGGTCAGGTGCCCGAGGTCGCCGGTGCGCAGGAAGCCCTCGTCGTCGAAGGCCGCCGCGGTCTGCTCCGGGTCCAGATAGCCCCGGCACACGGCCTCCCCGCGCAGCCGCACCTCGCCGTCGACGATCCGGATCTCCATCTCCCGCGGCGGCCGCCCCTCGGTCGCCGCCAGGTTCTCGGGGGTGTCGTCCGGCGCGCCCATCGTGATCATCGGCACCTCGGTCATGCCGTACCCGTGGGTGAGCTGCACCCCCATCTCCCGCACCACCGCGTGGTACAGCTCGGGCGGCTTCGGCGCCCCGCCGCCCGCCAGCAGCCGCAGGGTGGGGACGATCCGGGTGCCGGGCGGCTGCGCGCGCTGCTCGGCCAGGAGCATCGAGTAGAACGCCGTGGAGCCGCCGGCGATGGTCACCCCGTGCCGGCGGTACCCGTCCAGCGCCTCCGGCAGCGCGAACTGCTCGAACAGCACGGCCGGGAAGCCGTACAGCAGCACCATCACCAGGTAGTCGGGGCCCCCGATGTGCGCGTACGGGAAGGCGATCGAGCCGACGTCGGCCGCCGTCGGGCGCAGCGCGTGCCCGAGGCAGGAGCCGCCCGCGATCAGCGAACGGTCGGTGTGCAGCACGCCCTTGGGGTCCGAGGTCGTCCCCGAGGTCCAGTAGATCCAGCGCACCGAGGTGCCCTCGGCGGGCGGCGGCGGCAGGACGGCGGGATCGCCGTCGGGAAGGTCGTCGTACGCCGTGAGCACGCCCTTCGCGCCGAGCCGCCGCGCCATCGCCGTGTGGTCGAAGCCCCGCCACTCGCCCGGCACCGCGAAGAACTCGGCCCGGGACTCGCGCAGCGCGAAGCCGACCTCGCGGTCCCGGTAGAAGGGGATGACCGGCGACTGCACGGCCCCGAGGCGGGCCAGGGCGCAGGACAGCACGACCGTCTCGATCCGGGTGGGCAGCTGCCAGGCGACGACCGTGCCGGGGCGTACCCCGAGGCCGTACAGCCCGGCCGCCACCCGCTCGGCGCGGTCGCGCAGGGCGCCGAAGGCCAGCGTGCGGTCGTCCTGGAGCAGGGCGGCACGGTCCGGGGTGCGGCGGGCGCGGGCGGCGAGCAGGTCCCACAGGGTCCGGGAGGAGCCCAGGGTGTGCGCGGTGTCGTCCATGACGGCCCCCTGTCGTGGAGCGGACCTCGGTATTGCTGACGGTCCGTCAGATCGTGCGCAGAGCGTAGGGCGGGACGCCTTGCCGGTCCAGGGGTCGGGGCCTAGCCTTCCCCGTGCGGAGCATCTGACGGGTCATCAGACGGAGGCCGTATGGACCTCACCCACACGCCCGAGGAGGTGGAGTTCCGCGCCCGGCTGCGCGCCTGGCTGGCCGGCGTGCTCCCCGCGTTGCCTCCCCCGCCGCCCCCGGAGGACTGGCCCGGCCGGCGCGCCTACGACCTCGGCTGGCAGCGCCGGCTGTACGACGCCGGGTACGGCGACGTCCACTGGGGCGCCTCCCCGACCGTGCGGCTGATCTTCCTGGAGGAGACCGAACGGGCCGGCGCGCCCTATGTGGGCGCCTGCTTCGTTGGACTGCTGCACGCCGGGCCCACCATCGCCGCCGAGGGCACCGAGACGCAGCGGGAGCGCTGGCTGCCCCCGATCCTGCGCGGGGAGGAGGTCTGGTGCCAGGGCTTCAGCGAGCCGGACGCCGGGAGCGACCTCGCGGCCCTGCGCACCCGCGCGCACCGCGACGGCGACCACTACGTGGTGAACGGCTCGAAGATCTGGACGTCCCACGCCGAGGTCGCCGACTGGTGCGAGCTGCTGGTGCGCACGGACCCCGGCGCCCCCCGCCACCGGGGGATCAGCTGGCTGGCGATGCGCATGGACGCGCCCGGCGTCACCGTGCGGCCGCTGCGCACCCTGGCGGGCTCCACCGAGTTCGCCGAGGTCTTCCTCGACGACGTGCGCGTGCCCGTCGCCCACCGGGTCGGCGCGGAGAACGACGGCTGGCGGGTGACCATGGTGACCCTGTCCTTCGAGCGCGGCACCGCCTTCGCGGGCGAGGTCGTGGCCTGCCGCCGGGTGCTGCGCGAACTGGCCGCCGAGGCCCGGCGCACCGGCCGCTGGGACGACCCGGCGCTGCGCCGCGCGCTGGGCGGGCTGCACGCCGAGTTCCGGGCGCTGTGGCGGCTCACGCAGTGGAACGTGGGCGAGGCGGAGCGCGGGGGCGGCGTCCCCGGTGTCACCGGCTCGGTCCTCAAGCTGGCGTACTCGCACGCCCGCCAGCGGCTCTACGACACCGCGGCCGAGGTGCTGGGCGCACAGGCGCTGGACCTGGACCGGCCGTGGGTGCTCGACCGGCTGTCCTCGCTGTCGTACACCATCGCCGCCGGCACCTCGCAGATCCAGCGGAACATCGTGGCCGAGCGGATCCTCGGACTGCCGAAGGGGCGGTGAGCGGTGCGACTCCAACCCGACCAGGACCAGCGGGCGTTGCGCGACGGCGTGCGGGAGCTGCTGGCGCGCCGGTTCGGCCCGCGGGAGCTGCGGGACGCCGTGGAGCGGCCCGGACACCTGGACCGGGGGCTGTGGCGGGAGCTGGGCGCCGCCGGATTCTTCGCGCTGCGCCTGCCCGAGAGCGAGGGGGGCGTCGGGCTCGGACTGCCCGAGGCCGTCCTGGCGTTCGAGGAGGCGGGCCGGGCGCTGCTGCCGGGCCCGCTGGTGGCCACGCACCTCGCGGCGGGCCGGGTGCCGGGCGCCGCCGAGGGGCACGCCGTCGTCACCGGCCCCCTGGGCGGCCTGGTGGAGTGGCTCGGTGAGGCCGACGTGGTGCGCGGCGACACCGCCGGGGCCGTGCCGCTGCGCTCGGTCGACCCGCTCACCCCGCTGCACCGCCTGCCCGCGGCCGGCGCCCCGGACCTCGTCGCCGTCCTGCTCACCGCGGCCGAACAACTGGGCAGTGCCGGGCGCACGTGCGAGCTGGCCGTGCAACACGCCCGGACCCGTGAGCAGTTCGGACGGCCCGTCGGAGCCTTCCAGGCGGTGCAGCACCTGTGCGCGGACATGCTCGTGCGGACCCGGACCGCGCGGGCCGCCGTCCACGCGGCGGCCGTCACCGCCGGCCCGGCCGACGTCCACGCCGCGCGGCTGCTCGCCGACGAGGCCGCCGTACGGGGCGCCCGCGACTGTCTCCAGGTGCACGGCGGCATGGGATTCACCTGGGAGTTCGAGGTCCATCTGCATCTGAAACGGGCCTGGATCCGCACCCGGCGTGCGGGTCCCGCTACCGAAAGTGAGGAACTGATGGCGGCCGCATTGCTCGAAAAGGAGGACTGAAAGGCCGTGGTCTGCGCGGTCGCGGAAAAGGCCCGCATTGATGTCGCGGATTGTGGCATACCGTAATCACGGAGCGTTGATATCGGCTTGTGTCCGGAGTGTGACTCGTCACGGGGCGGAGTCGGGCGTTCGCTCCGGTACCTTGTGTGGGATGCGAGTGGTTCCGAGTAAGAGCCATGCCGGATCCGCCTTCGAGGCGGCTTCGTATCCGGCGGTGCCCGCCGCTGCTCGCCCGGCGTATGGGCCGTTCGCCCCCGCCTGTTCGACTCTCCACGGCAAGCGTCGCACAGTATGCAGCAGAGGTAATCCTTCGCGCTGGAATATGCCCGAAGCGCTTGTTGGGGTGACTGTACGTCAACCATGCTGTCAGTCAAGGGATTCACGTTCCGTGACCCTGGCTTTGGCCATTGTTCTGGCCATGAAAAAAATGGCTAGGATCGTGGCCCTCGTGAGGCGCGGGGTCAAGTGTCCGCCGGTTCGGATGGTGTGAGCGGTGCAGGTGCTTCAAGTGCAGTTGGAGATCCGGCCCGATCCCGCTGAGGTGGGGCGAGCCAGGCGCTGGGCGCGCTCACGGCTCGCCGGCTCGGGGATAGGGGCCGACGAGCCGCTCGCCGAGACGCTGATCCTGCTCGTCTCCGAACTCGTCACCAACGCCGTGGTGCACACCGGCTGTCCGGCCGTGCTGCGGCTCTCCCTGCCCGAGGAGCCGCAGGACTCCGCCACGGTCCGGCTCGAGGTGGCCGACCGCAGCGGGCGGGCGCCCGTGCCGCGCTGTGCCGACGGCGACGCGACGGGCGGGCGCGGACTCGCCCTGGTCGACGGGCTCGCGGACCGGTGGGGCTGGTCCTCCGACGGGTCCGGCAAGCGCATCTGGTGCGAACTCGACCGGGGCGGCGAGCAGGACGCCGCCGTCACCGCCTGCGGGGGCGGGGCCTCCGCGTACGAGGGGTTCGCGTACGAGGCGGTGTGACCGGCGCACAGTGCGACCGCCCGCCGTGGCCCGCGGGGGCACGGATGCAGAGGACGCCCCCTCGTCCGGTCCGGCGACCTTCGATGCGCCCGGTCATGCTTCCGTGCGCGGCGTCCGCAAATGGGACGTAAGTAACAAATCTCCTACAGGGTGTTGACGAGTCGTGTCCGATTGATCACGCTTGTGGTCAGCGATTCGCCGCGAGGGGACGGCGAGGGCCTCGGTGACGGAGGCCCTTGCCGAGTGTGGGTCGTGTTTCGGCGTCGATTCTCCAGCGTCAGGAGGGGCAGGCACGCCGGAGCCGGATGGCGGCGCGCGTGCCGCGCTCGGGGCGGTCGGGGCGTCCCCGCCCGGTGGAGCCGGGACTGGGGAAGCCGCGCCGCCAGCCGGCGTCATCGCGTCGTCGTCAGAGCACCGCCACCGGGGCGACCGGGCTTCCCGTGCCGCCGACGAAGGGCTCGGGCGTCGCCGACAGCAGGAACGTGTGGCGGCCTTCTTCTCCACAGGCTGTGGACAACTCTTCGAGATTCCAGTTCTGGCCCTGCGGCATCCCCATCTCCACCAGGTCGAGGGCGTGCACGGGCAGCCACAGGTCCTCCGTCTCGGGCGGGAAGACCTCGAAGGTGAGGGTGTCGTTGGCGACGGCGGCCACATCGCGCGCGTGGAACCACTCCGGGGTGCGGACCGACAGGCCGGGGGAGGGGTGGCCGTAGCCGTGCCGGTCCCCGGCGAGACACAGCGCCATCTGCCCGGTCCGCACGAGCACGATGTCACCGGCGCGCACCCGGACACCCGCCAGCTCCTCCGCCGCCTCCAGGTCCTCCGGCGTGACCGCGTGCCCGCCGTCGAGCCGTGTCACCCCCCGCGCGCGGGCCACGTCCAGCAGCACCCCGCGCGAGACGATGTGCCGGGCCTTGTCGATGCCGTCGAAGCGGGCGCCGCCGTGCGCGGTGACGGTGTCGGCGGGACGGCCGTTGTAGAGCCGGCCGGAGTGCGAGACATGGGCGAGCGCGTCCCAGTGGGTGGCCGCCTGCAGGCCCATGACCACGGCGTCGTCGCTGCACGCGACGGTCCCCGGGCCGAAGATCTCCTGGTTGATCTGCACCATGGTGTGCAGCGGGTTGACCCGTCCGGGGATCATCCCGGTCTGCACGCCGTCCTGTTGGAGGGGCAGCGCGAGCGGGACGCGGCGGCCGGAGCGGACGCACGCCGCCGCCGCGCGGACCACCTCGTCGGTGATCAGGTTCAGCGTGCCGATCTCGTCCTCCGCGCCCCACCGCCCCCAGTTGTTGACGCGCTGGGCGATCTCGTGGAACGCGTCCGGCAGCGACATGGGTCCTCCCCGGGTCTTGTCCCCGCGTATCCGACGGGCCGTAGAATCAGAAATCTAACGGACCGTCAGAAACGGCGGGAAGGGGCCGGGGCATGGGGAACTTCTTGGCAGGCAAGGCCGTCGCCGTGACGGGCGCCGGGCGCGGCATCGGGCGCGCGGTGGCGCTGGCGGCCGCCGCCGAGGGCGCCCGCGTGGTCGTCAACGACCACGGGGTGTCGGTGGACGGCGCCTCACCCACCAGCGAGGTCGCCGAGTCCGTCGTCAAGGAGATCGAGGCCGCCGGCGGCGAGGCCGTCGCCGTCGCCGACGACATCTCCACGATGGCGGGCGGCCGGCGGGTCGTGGACACCGCCCTGTCGGCCTTCGGGCGGCTCGACGGCGCGGTCTGCGTCGCCGGGATCCTGCGCGAGCGGATGCTGTTCAACATGACCGAGGACGAGTGGGACCCGGTCCTCGCCACCCATCTCAAGGGGACGTTCACGGTGTTCCGCGCCGCGTCGGCCGTGATGCGCGCCCAGCGTGCCGGCACCCTCATCGGCTTCACCAGCGGCAACCACCAGGGCTCGGTGTCCCAGGCCAACTACAGCGCCGCGAAGGGCGGTGTCATCTCGCTCGTGCGCAGCGCCGCGCTCGGCCTGCACAAGTACGGCGTGACCGCGAACGCCGTGGCGCCCGTCGCCCGGACCCGGATGTCCGCCAACGTGCCCATGGAGCTGACCGACATCGGCGAGCCGGAGGACGTCGCGGCGTTCGCCGTCTACCTGCTGTCCGACGCGGCCCGCGAGCAGGGGGTCACCGGGCAGGTGTACACCGTCGCCGGTCCGCGGATCGCGGTGTGGGCGCAGCCCGCCGAACTGCGCTCCGTCCACGCGGAAGGGCCCTGGACGCCCGAACGGATCGCGCGGGTGCTGCCGGGGACCGTGGGGACCGACCCGATGCCGATGCTGGCGCGGGTGGCGGCGGCCGAGGAGGCCGCACGCCGCGGCGACCGGCCCAACGCGCGCTAGCGCGGAACGACTTCAGCTGTCCGGCGAGACGAGGAGGGATCGTGGACTTCGCGTTCGGCGAGGAGGACGAGGCGTTCCGCGCGCGGGCCCGGTCGTGGCTGGCCGGACAGGTGGCGGGCGAATGGGAACGGCGGGACTGGGAGCGGGCCCTCGGCAAGGCCGGGTGGATCGGGCTCGGCTGGGCCGAGGGCGGGTACGGCAACCGGACGGCCAGCCTGACCCAGCAGGTCGTGTGGGCCGAGGAGTACGCGCGCTCCGGCGCGCCGCCCCGCTCCGGGCACATCGGGGAGAAACTGCTCGCCCCGACACTGCTCGCCCACGGCGGCACGGAGCAGAAGGACCGCTTCCTGCCCCCGATCGCGCTCGGCGAGGAATTGTGGTGCCAGGGGTACAGCGAGCCCGGCGCGGGCTCCGACCTCGCCGGGATCCGCACCCGGGCCGAACGGCGCCCGGACGGGTCGTACCGGATCACCGGGCAGAAGATCTGGACGTCCCTCGCGCACGAGGCCGACTGGTGCTTCGTGCTGGCCCGCACCGATCCGGCCTCCCGCCGCCACCACGGCCTGGGCTTCCTGCTCGTGCCCATGGACCAGCCGGGGCGCGTCGAGGTCCGCCCGATCCGGCAGCTCACCGGCACCAGCGACTTCAACGAGGTCTTCTTCGACGGCGCCCACGCGCGCGCGGAGCACCTCGTCGGCGGCGAGGGCGCGGGCTGGACGGTCGCCATGAGCCTGCTCGGGTTCGAGCGGGGCGTGTCCACGCTCGCCCAGCAGATCGGGTTCGCCGCGGAGCTGGCGCGGGTCGTGCGCGAGGCCGTGGACCGAGGGGCCGTGGACGACCCGGTGGTGCGGGACCGGCTGGTACGGCAGTGGGCGGAGCTGCGGGTCATGCGGTGGCACGCCCTGCGGACCCTCGGTGGCACGGGGGACGCGGGCGCGCCCAGCGTGGCCAAACTCCTGTGGGGCGGCTGGCACCAGCGGCTCGGGGAGCTGGCCATACAGGTCCGGGGCGCGGCCGCCGCCGCCGGGCCGCGGGACTGGACACCCTCGGCGCCGTACACGCTCGACGACGTGCAGCGGGCGTTCCTGTTCTCACGGGCCGACACCGTCTACGGCGGGTCGGACCAGGTGCAGCGCACCATCATCGCCGAGCGGGTGCTCGGTCTGCCCAGGGAGCCCAAGGGGGGCGTCTGATGCGCGGAGTGCTGTTCGACGGGAGGCGGGCCGAGGTCGTGGACGACCTGGAGGTACGGGACCCGGGGCCCGGCGAGGTGCTGGTCTCCGTCGCGGCGGCCGGTCTGTGCCACAGCGATCTGTCCGTGGTGGACGGGACCATACCGTTCCCCGTTCCCGTGGTGCTCGGCCATGAGGGCGCGGGCGTCGTCGAGGCGGTCGGTGTGGGCGTCACCCATGTCGTGCGCGGTGACCATGTGGCGCTGTCCACGCTGGCCAACTGCGGTACGTGCGCCGACTGCGACCGGGGCCGGCCCACCATGTGCCGGCGGGCCATAGGGCGCCCGGGGCGGCCGTTCCGGCGCGGCGGCCGGCCGGTGTTCCAGTTCGCGGCCAACTCCGCCTTCGCGGAACGGACCGTGGTGAAGGCCGTCCAGGTGGTGCCGGTCCCGAAGGACATCCCGCTGCCGTGCGCCGCGCTCATCGGCTGCGGGGTGCTCACCGGGGTCGGGGCGGTGCTGAACCGGGCCCGGGTCGACCGGGGCGACCGGGTCGTCGTGATCGGCACCGGAGGGGTCGGGCTCAACGTCGTCCAGGGCGCCCGGATCGCGGGCGCGCTGCGCATCGTGGCCGTGGACGCCCACCCGGCGAAGGAGGAGGCGGCCCGGCGGTTCGGGGCCACGGACTTCCTGACCTCGGTGGACGGGGTGCGGGAGCTGCTGCCGGACGGCGCCGACCACGTCTTCGAGTGCGTGGGCCGCGTCGAGCTGATCCGGGCCGCCGTCGACCTGCTCGACCGGCACGGGCAGGCCGTGCTGCTCGGGGTACCGCCCGCCACCGCCGAGGCGTCCTTCCTCGTCTCCTCCATGTACCTGGACAAGGCGATCCTCGGCTGCCGGTACGGCTCCTCGCGGCCCCAGCGGGACATCGCGCTGTACGCGGACCTGTACCGCACGGGCCGGCTGCTGCTGGACGAGCTGGTGACGCGGACCTACCCGGTGGAGGACTTCGCCCGGGCGGCGGCGGACGCGGAGGCGGGGAAGGTGGCACGCGGGGTGCTGACCTTCTGAAGTGCCGTCGAGCGGCGGGTGGTTCGTCCCGGTCCGGACCCTGGTGCCGGGAGTTGTCCACAGGCCCGGAAAACGGCTGCCGCGTTGTCGGTGGCGACGCCTACCGTCGACTGCATGACCTATCGAGACATCGCATCCAGGCAGGTCCTGGTGTGGGCCGGCACCGCCGTCGCCGCGCGGATGCCGGTCGCCATGACGCCGCTGGCGCTGGTGTTCCTGGTGAGGGAGCGGCCCGGCGGCTACAGCCTGGGAGCGGCGCTCGCGGCGGTCTACGTGCTCGGCGAGATCGTCGCCGCGCCCGTCCTCGGCACCCGACTGGACCCGGAGCGCGGCCGGCGGCAGCTGACCGCCGGACTCGCGGGCGGCGCCCTGGGGTTCACCGGGCTCGGGGTCTTCGCCGGGTCGCACGCCGTGGTGCTCGGCGCGTTCGCGTTCCTCGCCGGAGCCGCTCCGTCCGCGGCCGCCGGAGGGCAGCGCGCACTGCTGACCTTCCTGGTGCCGGAGCGTGCCGTGGCGCAGGCGCTGTCGGCGGAGTCGATGCTGATGTCCGGTGTGTGGGCGGTGTCGCCGGTCGCGGTCGCCGGGCTGGCCCTCGCCTGGGCGCCCCGGGTGCCGCTGCTCCTCGCGGCCGTCCTCATGGCGCTGTCCATGGCCGGTCACCGGCTGCTGCCGGCGGGCTGGGCGAAGGAGGGGCAGGGCGGCCGGGCGAACCGGGTGAGGACCCGTGTGCTCCTGGGTGCCTGGCCGGTGTACGTCACGGGCGCCGCGAGCATCACCCTGCTCGGCCTGACCGAACTCACCCTGCCCGCCCTGCTGGAGCAGCGCGGGATCGGCGTGGGCTGGACGGGTCCGCTGCTGGCGGGCATGGCGGTGGGGGCGGGCGCCGGAGCGTTCGTGTACGGACTGCGGTCCTGGCCGGGGCGATTGCGCTCGCGCAGCGTCGTGCTGATGTGCGGCATGTCGGTGTTCGTGGCGCTGCTCGCGCTGATACCCGACGGGCGGGGCATGGCGGCCGCCCTGATCCTCGCGGGCATCCTCCAGTCCGGCGCGCTCGTCACCCGCAATCTGTCGCTGCGGGACGCACTGCCACCGGGCGCGCTGGCCGCCGGCTACTCCGTGCTGTACGCGGCCGCGGGCGCCGGGTACGCGGCGACGGGGTCGCTGGCGGGCGCCCTGCTCCGGGTGGTGGAGCCGTCCACGGCCATGCTGGCTGGGGTCGGTGTGACGCTGCTGCTGACCGCGCTGGGCTGGTGGGGGGAGGCCCGGCGGGAGCGGTCACCGGCCGCCGGTGACCTGGAGACAGGCCCCGCCGCCCGCGCGGAAGGTGCGCCGGTAGCTGGTGGGGGTGACCCCGAGCGCGGCCTGTAGGTGCTGGCGCATCGACTGGGCGGTGCCGAAGCCGGACCGCTCGGCCACCTGGTCGACGGAGAGGTCGGTGGTCTCCAGCAGATGCCGGGCCCGTTCCACCCGCTGGCGGGTCAGCCACTGGCCGGGGCTGACACCGGCCTCCTCACGGAAGCGCCGGGTGAAGGTGCGCACCGACATCGACTCCTGGTCGGCCATGTCGCGCAGCTGGATGGGCTCGTGGAGGTGGGCCAGGGCCCAGGCCCGGGCGGCCGTCGTGGAGGACTGCTGCGGGTCGGGGACCGGGCGGTGGATGTACTGGGCCTGCCCGCCGTCGCGGTGCGGCGGCACCACCATGTGGCGGGCCACGTCGGTGGCGACCGCGGTGCCGTGGTCGCGGCGGACCATGTGCAGGCACAGGTCGATCCCGGCGGCGACCCCGGCCGACGTCAGCAGGTCGCCGTCGTCGATGAACAGCACGTCGGCGTCGACGCCGATCGTCGGGAACAGCTCCTGGAAGCGCCGGGCGTCGGCCCAGTGCGTGGCCGCCGGGCGGCCGTCCAGCAGTCCGGCCGCGGCCAGGACGTAGACGCCGGTGCAGATGGAGGCGATCCGGGTGCCGGGGCGGATCAGGGCGAGCGCGGCGGCCAGTTCGCCGGTCAGGACACCTTCCTCGAAGACCGGTCCGCGTTCGTACGACGCCGGGACGATCACGGTGTCCGCGGTGGCCAGGGCCTCCGGGCCGTACTCGACCTGGATGGCGAAGTCGGCGTCGGTGCGCACCGGTCCGGGCGGCCGGACGGAACAGGTGACGACCTCGTACAGCGGCCGCCCCCCGGCGTCCCGGGGACGGCCGAAGACGCGGTGCGGGATGCCCAGTTCGAAGGGGATCGCCCCGTCCAGGGCGAGCACGGCGACCCGGTGGGGCCGCGGCCCCGGGCGGGAGTCCGTCGGGGGCTGGGGGCTCGGCTCAGGGGGCATGGCCCGATCCTAACGAATGCTGTCCTTCGGGCCAATGGATTCAAGGACGCGCAGGCCCGAAGCTCGGGGACGTGACTGAGACGACCCCCGTACTCCACGACAACGCCGCCCCGGACGCCTCCGCCGCCGGGGCACCGTCGCCGCGCCGGCCGCGTGTCCACCGCGCCTGGTTCGTCGCCGCGGTCGCCTTCGTGACGATCCTCGGCGCCGCCGCCTTCCGTTCCCTGCCCGGCCTGCTCATCGACCCGCTCAACGCCGACTTCGGCTGGTCCCGCGGCACGATCGGCGCCGCCGTCTCCATCAACCTGGCGCTGTACGGGCTGACCGCGCCCTTCGCCGCCGCGCTGATGGACCGGTTCGGCATCCGGCGGGTCGTCGCGGTGGCCCTGGTGCTGATCGCGGCCGGGTCGGGGCTGACCTACTGGATGACGGCGGCCTGGCAACTGCTGCTGTGCTGGGGGCTCCTGGTCGGCCTCGGCACCGGCTCGATGGCGCTGGCCTTCGCGGCCACGGTCACCAACCGCTGGTTCACCGAGCGCCGGGGCCTGGTCACCGGCATCCTCACCGCCGCCTCCGCCTCCGGCCAGCTGATCTTCCTGCCGCTGCTGTCCTGGATGGTCGAGGAGCACACCTGGAAGCCGGCCGTCGTCACCGTCGCGCTCACCGCGCTCGCGGTCGTCCCCTTCGTCTGGCTGCTGCTGCGCGACCACCCCGCCGACGTGGGCCTCGCGCCCTACGGCACCGAGGAGTTCGTGCCCAAGCCGCCGCCCGCGCGGGGCGCCGCCCGCCGTGCCGTGACCGTCCTGGTCTCGGCGGCCCGCACCGGTCCGTTCTGGCTGCTGGCGGGCACCTTCGCGATCTGCGGCGCCTCCACCAACGGCCTCATCCAGACCCACTTCGTGCCCGCCGCCCACGACCACGGCATGCCGATCACGGCCGCCGCCTCCCTGCTCGCGGTGATCGGTGTCTTCGACGTCGTCGGCACCGTGTTCTCCGGCTGGCTCACCGACCGCTTCGAACCGCGCCGGCTGCTCGCCGTGTACTACGCCCTGCGCGGTGTCTCGTTGCTGTTCCTGCCGATGCTGCTCGCCCCGAGCGTCCACCCGCCGATGCTCTTCTTCATCGTCTTCTACGGCCTCGACTGGGTGGCCACCGTCCCGCCCACCGTCGCCCTGTGCCGGGAGCAGTACGGAGACGACAGCGCTATCGTCTTCGGCTGGGTCCTCGCCTCCCACCAGGTCGGCGCGGCGCTGGTGGCGTTCCTCGGCGGGGTCGCGCGGGACGTGTTCGGCACCTACGACATGGTCTGGTACGCGTCCGGCGCGCTGTGCGCGGCGGCGGCGCTGATGGCCCTCGTGATCCGGCGCCGCCCGGCGTCGGCCGTCCCGGCCCTCTGACCCGCGGTCACCGGAACCGGCCCCGGTGGAACAGCAGGGGCGCCCCCTCCCCGTCGGGGGCGCCCAGGGCGTCCACCCGCCCGACGACGATGAGGTGGTCGCCGCCCGGGTGCACCGCGTGGACCGCGCAGTCGATCCAGGCGAGTGTGCCCGCGAGGCGCGGGGAGCCGGAGACCGGCGCCGGGTCGTGGCGCACCCCGGCGAACTTGTCGGCACCGCTCACCGCGAAGGCGCGGCACAGCTCCTCCTGCCCGGCGGCCAGCACGTTGACGCAGAAGACGCCCGCGCGGGCGATGCGCGGCCAGGTCGTCGACGTACGGCCGACCATGAAGGCGACCAGCGGGGGGTCGAGGGACAGGGACGCGAAGGACTGGCAGGCGAATCCGGCGGGGCGGTCCGGGGCCCCGGCGTCCGGCGGGGCGGTGACGATCACCACGCCGGTCGCGAAGGTGCCCAGCACCCGCCGGAACACGTCCTGCGGGACGGGCGCCCGCTCGTCCTCGCGGACGCAGCGCAGCGCGGGGCGCGGTGGCGCCGGGGCGGGCGGTGCCCCGGCCGGACGGAGGTGACGGACGGCGGCGGCCGCCATCCCGGCGTGTCCCATCACACCACCCATTGGAACTGACGAATCGTCAGATTGGAAGCCGTGTGCGGCGGAGAGATGTCAGCGGCCCCGGAACACCGGGCTCCTGCGCTCCGCGAAGGCCGCCAGACCCTCCGCCGCGTCCTCCGTCGTCAGGTTGATCTCCTGTGCGGCGGCCTCCGCCGCGAAGGCGCCGGCGCGGTCGCTGTCCCAGGAGGCGTTGACGAGCTGCTTGGTCAGGGCCAGGGCGCGCGTCGGCCCCGCCGCCAGGCGCCCGGCCCAGTCGGCGGCCGCCCCTTCCAGTTCCCCGTCCGGGACGACCCGGTTGACCAGGCCCAGCCGCTCGGCGTCCGCCGCCGGCAGCGCGTCGCCGAGGAACATCAGCTCCTTGGCGCGGTGCGGGCCGACGAGCCGGGGAAGCAGATAGGCGCCGCCACCGTCCGGGACGAGACCGCGCCGCACGAAGACCTCGACGAACCGCGCCGACTCGGCGGCCAGCACCAGGTCGCAGGCGAGCGCCAGATGGGCGCCGAGGCCGGCCGCCGTCCCGTTCACCGCCGCCAGCACCGGCTTCTCGCAGTCCAGCACGGCCCCGATCAGCCGCTGGGCGCCGAGCCGGAGCACGCGGGCCACGTCCCCGGTCCGCCGCGCCCCGCCCGCCGTACCGCCCCGCAGGTCCGCCCCGGCGCAGAAGGCACGCCCGGTGCCGGTGAGGACCACGGCCCGCACCTCCGGGTCCGCGGAGGCCTCGTCGAGCAGGCCGACGACCCGGTCGCGATGGCCGGGCGCGAGGGCGTTCAGCGCCTCGGGACGGTCCAGGGTGATCCGGCAGACGCCGTCCTCGTGGGAGTGCCGCACCTCCATGTCGGGTGTCGCCATGTCAGCGGCACACCACGAGCGCGTCGAGCGCCACCGCGCCCTGGCCCCGGGGCAGCACCATCAGCGGGTTGACGTCCAGCTCCGCGAGCTCGTCGCCGAGTTCCAGCGCCATGCGCTGCACCCGCATCACGACCTCCACGAGCGCGTCGACGTCCGCCGGTGGCCGCCCCCGCACCCCGTCGAGCAGGGCCCGCCCCCGCAGTTCGGCGCACATCCGGCGGACCTGCTCCTCACCGAAGGGCGGTACCCGGACCGCCGTGTCGCGCAGGACCTCCACCAGCACCCCGCCCAGCCCGAGCGTCACGGTCGGCCCGAACAGCGCGTCGTGCGAGGCGCCGACGACCATCTCCACGCCCCGCTCCACCATCTGGCAGACCAGCACGCCGTCCAGCGCGATGTCCTCGTAGCGGGCGATGTCGGTCAGCTCGCGGTAGGCGTCCCGGACCTGGCTGGCCGATGTCAGCCCGATCCGGACCAGGCCCAGCTCGGTCTTGTGGGCGATCCGCGCGCCGGACGCCTTCATCACCACCGGGTAGCCCACCAGCCCGGCCGCGCGCACGGCCGCCGCCGCGCTGGTCACCAGCTGCTCGCGCGGGACCCGGATGCCGTACGCCCGCAGCAGCTGCTTCGCCGCGTGCTCGCTCAGCTGCTGCCCCGGCCGCAGCAGGGCCCGCGCCTTGCGGCTGGACGGCGAGGGGGTGCGGGGCGCCTCGTCGAAGGGGGAGCGGTAGCCGGTGACGAACCGGTGGTGGTCGAGGTACGCGCGGACGGCGGAGACGCAGTTGGCGACCGTGCGGAAGGTGACCACCCGTGAGGAGCCGAGCAGGACCTCGCGGTAGGCCCGCTCGGTGCCGACCGGCGACCCCCACACCACGCACACCAGTTTGTCCGTGCGCTCGGCGGCGTCCACCAGGTCCTGGGCGAGCCGGTCGCTCAGCGGCGGGAACGGCCCGGTCACCGGGCAGATCAGCACCCCCACCGCGGGGTCGTCGAGGATCGCGTCGATGATCTTCCGGCCCCGCTCGTCGCCGACCGGGTGCCCGCCGCTGTCGACCGGGTTGGCCACGCTCAGGTACTGCGGTATCCACTGGTGCAGCTCGGCCTGCCGGGCCCCGGACAGGACCGGCAGGCGCAGCCCCGCCCCGGCCGCGAGGTCGGCGGCATGGGCGCCCGTGCCGCCGGAGATCGAGTAGACGGCCACACCGTCGGCGCGCGGCGGGCGGGCGCGGGCCAGCAGGGTGGCGGTGTCCTGGAGTTCGTCCAGGCCGTCCACCCGGATCACCCCGTACTGGCGCAGTGCCGCGTCCACCACCGCGTCCGCGCCGGTGAGCCGGCCGGTGTGGGAGGCGGCGGTGCGGGCGCCCGCCTCGGTGCGGCCCACCTTGACCGCGACCACGGGCACCTTGCGGCGGGCCGCGCGGTCGGCGGCGAGCAGGAAGGCCCGGCCGTCCTTGATGCCCTCGACATAGGCGGCGATCACGCCGACCTCGGGCCGCTCGGCGAAGTAGGAGAGGAAGTCGGCGGTCGTCAGGTCGGCCTCGTTGCCGGTGGGCGCCCAGTGGGACAGGCGCACGCCCAGCTCCTGGAGGGCGAAGACGGGGCGGCCCTGGTGCCCGGACTGGGTGATGAGCGCGATCGCGGGCCCGTCCAGGTCGTCACGGAACCGCTCGAAGGCGTTCAGGTTGGTGTTGGGCCCGAGCAGCCGTATCCCGGACCGCTCGACGGCGGCGGTGAGCCGCTGCTGCGCGGCCGCCCCCTCCTCGCCGGTCTCCGCGAACCCGGAGGCGAAGACGACGGCGAACCTCACCTTCACCCGGGCCAGTTCCTCGATCACCGGCAGCGGGTCGGCGACCAGCAGCACCGCGAGGTCGACCGGCCCGGGCAGGTCGGCGACCGACGGGACGCAGGGGATGCCGAAGACGAACGGGCGGGACGGGTGCACGGGGTGCAGCCGGACGCCGGTCCGCCCGGCCCAGTCGAGCAGCCGGCGAGTGATCCCGGTGTTCGGCCGGCCCTCGGTGTCGGAGGCGCCGATGACGGCCAGGGACTCCGGCCGGAAGAGGCGGTCCAGGTCGGGTACCTCGCAGTACAGCGGACGGCCGCCGACGTCGAGGTCGTCGGGCTCGGCGGGCCGGCCGTGGACGGCGGGCGCGGGCTGCTCGCCGCAGGCGACGACGCGGCCCCGGCGCGAGTCGGTGGTGAGGGTGCCGTGGGTTGATCCAAGCATCGGTCCGCCCGTCCCTGGATGACAGCGATTAACTGACGCAGTGTCAGATTAAAGGAACTGACGTTGCGTCAGGAACCGTCGTGCGGGCAAAAGTCGGGCGGACGTCTCCCGTTCCGGGCTCGCGGGCGGGACGGTCAGGCGGGCAGCCGTGCGACCCCGCGACGCCGGTCGCGGGCGACGGACCGGGCGATCTTCTGAGCGTCCAACGCCATCTCCCGCAGATTGCCGCTGATGGGGTTGGTGTAGCCGGTGAAGTACAGACCGGGCGCGTCCGCCGGGGTCCGGGCCCCCCGCACGCCGGGTCTCCCGCGCTCGTCGAGCACGCCGAGATGGCCGACCAGCCCTTCCAGGCCGCGCGCGTAGCCGGTGGCCGCGACGACGGCGTCCGGCGTGATCCTGCTGCCGTCCGCGAGGACCACCTTGTCGGTCTCGAAGCCCTCGACGGCTGCGACGATCTCGACGCGGCCCCGGCGCACCGCGTCGACGAGCCCGACGTCCAGGACGGGGATCGCGCCCTCCCTGACCCTGCTGTACAGACCGGTGTCGGGACGCGGCAGCCCGTGCGCCGACAGGTCCGGGACGCTGAGCCGGGCCACGGGCCGGGCCAGCCGGTCGACGAGCCGCACGGGCAGCCGCCGCACGAGGACGCTCGTGAACTGCGCGGGCCACCCGGCGGTCGAGCGGCGCACGATGTGCGGCACCGTCCGCACCGCGAGCCGCACCCGGGCCGCACCGCCCTCCACGAGGTCCACGGCGATCTCGGACCCGGTGTTCCCGGCGCCCACGACCAGGACGTCCCGCCCGGCGTAGGGGGCGGGGGAGCGGTAGTCGCCGGCGTGCAGCAGCTCGCCGCCGTAGCCGTCCCGACCGGGCCAGTCGGGGATGCGCGGTGTGTGGTTGTACCCGGTGGCCACGACGACGGCGGCGCCCGCCAGCTCCCGGCCGCCGGTGGCGTGCAGCAGCCAGCCGGAGCCGTCCGGCGCGGGGTCGACGCGGGAGACCTCGACGCCGGTGACGATCTCCAGGTCGTGGTGCTCGGCGTACTTCTCCAAATAGCGCACCATGTCGTCGCGGGAGACCCAGCGCCCGAAGCGGCGCGGCATCGGCAGGCCGGGCAGCGCCGAGAGGCGCCGGGTGGTGTGCAGATGGAGCCGGTCGTAGTGCCCGCGCCACGAGGCGCCGACCGCGTCCGACCGCTCCAGGACGACGGCCCGTATGCCGCGTGCGCGCAGGGCGTACGCGACGGAGAGTCCGCCGGGGCCTCCCCCGACGACGTAGACGGGGCGTTCCGGGAGGTGTGGGGTGTCGGCCATGATTCGGAGCGTAATCACGCAAGGGATTGATGGGTCTCGGTCAAGCCCGGAATTGATTGCGGATCGATCACGACTGCAGGAGACCTGGGTGGGACCTGTGACGTAGCTCTCCTGGTTGTGGGCGCGGGGCCCGGGGTGCGGGGGCGCGGTGTGCCCGCGGCGCTGCCCGGCGGACGTCTCCACCTGCCCTTGCGTGTCACGAGAGTTAGGATCCGAACCCATGGTCCTCACGGTGAACGACGTGGAACGGTTCGAGGCGGCCCGGCCCCGTCTGGAAGCCATCGCCTACCGGCTGCTCGGCTCGGCGAGCGAGGCCGAGGACGCCGTCCAGGAGACGTTCCTGCGCTGGCAGGCCGCCGACGTGGAGCGCGTCGAGGTCCCCGAGGCGTGGCTGACCAAGGTGCTCACCAACCTGTGCCTCAACCAGCTCACCTCGGCCCGCGCCCGCCGCGAGACCTACGTGGGCCAGTGGCTGCCCGAGCCGCTGCTCGCCGGGGACCCCATGCTGGGCCCGGCCGACACCGCCGAGCAGCGCGAGTCGGTCTCGTACGCCGTGCTCGTCGTGCTGGAGCGGCTCTCGCCCAGTGAGCGGGCCGTGTACGTGCTGCGCGAGGCGTTCGACTGCAGCCACCGGGAGATCGCCGAGATCCTCGACATCACCGAGGCCGCCAGCCAGCAGATCCTGCACCGGGCCCGCAAGCACGTGGCGCGGGGCAAGGCCCGGGCCGAGGTCGACGAGGCGGCGGCCCGGCGGATCGTCGAGGAGTTCCTCACGGCCGCCGTCAGCGGCCGGACCGAGCCGCTGGTGCGGCTGCTCACCGAGGACGCGGTCGCGGTCGGCGACGGCGGAGGGAAGGTCCCGGCGCGGGCCAAGGCGTTCGAGGGGGCCCTGGCGGTCGCGCGGTTCATGCGGGGCCTGTTCAAGCCCAGCGAGGCCAAGCGGGCCCTGGTGGGCGGGTCGCCCGAGTACTACGCGACGACCGCCAACGGCGAGCCCGCGCTCGTGGTGGTCGTCGAAGGCCGGGTCATCGGCGTGATGTGCGTGGAGGTCACCGAGGACGGCCTCGCCGCGTTCCGCAGCCAGGTCAACCCCGACAAGCTGGAGCGCGCGACCCGCGTCTGGCAGGCCGGCGACCACGGGGAACCGCTGGTGCGCGACGCGTTCTGACCGGCGTACGACGTCGGTGTCCATGGTGTGACGTGGTTCACATCGCATTCCTGTCAGGAATCGGCGGGCCGTCCGGTTCAGGTGGCGAACCCGCTGAAGACAGGAGCAAGGACATGCAGCACCGCATCATCGTGCTCGGGGGCGGCTACACCGGAGCGTTCGCCGCCGGGCGGCTCGCCAGGCGTCTGCACGGCGACGACGTCAGCGTCACCCTCGTCAACGCGGAGCCCGACTTCGTCGAGCGCGTCCGGATGCACCAGCTCGCCGTGGGACAGACCCTCAAGCCCCGGCCGTTCGCCGAGATCTTCCGGGGGACCGGCGTCGACCTGAGGATCGCCCGGGTCACCGCCGTCGACGCCGACCGGAAGACGGTGGCCGTCGAGGGCGCGGACGGCACCGAGCGACTGGAGTACGACACCCTCGTCTACGCGCTCGGCAGCGGCTGGGACGACCAGGGCGTCCCCGGCGTCGCCGAGCACGCCTTCGAGCTGGCGAGCCGGCCCGGCGCGCTGCGGCTGCGCGACCGCCTGGCCGCGCTGGACGCCGGAGCGCCCGTGGTCGTGGTCGGCGGCGGCCTCACCGGCGTGGAGGCCGCGACCGAGATCGCCGAGGCCCGCCCGGACCTCGACGTCTCCCTCGTCGTGCGCGGCGGACTCGGCGACTGGCTCTCCGCGAAGGGCCGCCGGCACCTGAGCGAGGTCGTCGGCCGCCTCGGCATCACCGTCCACGAGGACACCACCGCCACCGCGGTGGAGGCCGACCGGGTCCGCACCGCGGGCGGCGCGGAGCTCCCGGCCGCCGTCACCGTGTGGACCACGGGCTTCGCCGTCCACCCGATCGCGCTGGCCACCACCCTGCAGGTCGGCGACCGGGGGCAGATCGTGGTCGACGGGACCATGCGCTCGGTCTCCCACCCGGACGTCTACGCCATCGGCGACGCGGCCCTCGCGCGGGGCGTCGGCGGCAAGCCGCTGCGCATGTCCTGCGCCTCGGGCGGCTTCACCGCCTGGCAGGCCGCCGACGCCATCGTGGCCCGGCTGACCGGGGGCAAGCTGCCGAAGGTCCCGCTGCGCTACTTCAACCAGTGCATCTCGCTGGGCCGCAAGGAGGGCCTGATCCAGTACGTCACCGGGGACGACCGCCCCGTGCGCGCGGTCCTGAGGGGCCGGATCGCCGCCTTCTACAAGGAGCTGATCTGCAAGGGCGCCGCCTGGAACGTCGGCAACCCGGGGATGGGCATGCCGCTGCGCCGCCGCCGGGTGGTGGTCCGGCCCGACGCCGCCGACTCCCCGGCCGAGGCGGCCGCCTGAGCCGCCCGGGGGCGCCCCGGCCGGGAGGCGGCCAGGGCGCCGCACGATTGTCAGACCCCATGGATCTGACGTACCGTCAGATCCATGGACGCGATCTGGCTCACAGGCGCTCAATGGCTGGCCGTGCTCCGGATAGGACTCGGCCTGTGGTGGCTGGAGAGCTGGCGGCACAAGGACCGCAGGAGCTGGCTGGCCGGCTCCGGGATCGCCTGGGCCGCGGACGTGGCCGCCGAACACCGCTGGCCCGCCGTCCGCGCGGGCTTCGACCGGGTGGTGGCACCCCGGCCGCGGACCATGGCCCACGTGGTCCTCCACGCCGAACTGGCCCTGGGGCTCGGCCTGGTGCTCGGGTTCCTCACCCCGGCCGCCCTCGTCGGCGGCCTGCTGCTCAACCTGCTGTACCTCACCCTGATGATCCACGACTGGGCCGAGCAGGGGCAGAACGGCATGATGGCGCTGATCTCCGTCGTCGCGCTGTTCGGGATGTCCTGGCAGTCCTGGTCGGTGGACGGCGCGCTCGGACTGTTCGGATGAGCGGGCCCCGGTACGACGTCCCCGAGCCGGACGCCTTCACCCGCACCTACTGGGACGCGGCCGCCGCCGGCCGGCTGCTGCTGCGGCGCTGCCGGGCCTGCGGACGCCCCCACCACTACCCCCGCGAGTCCTGCCCGCACTGCTGGAGCGAGGACGTCGTCTGGGAGACCGCGAGCGGCCGGGCCACCCTGTACACCTGGTCCGTCGTGCACCGCAACGACCTGCCGCCCTTCGGCGCGCGCGTCCCGTACGTCGCCGCCGTCGTCGACCTCGCCGAGGGCCCCCGGATGACGACCGGGCTCGTGGACTGCCCGGACCCCGCCCGGCTGCGGGCCGGCCTGCCGCTCACGGCCGCCTTCCCGGACGGCGTGCCGATGTTCCGCCCGGATCTCTGACCCCCCGGGTTTCAATGGCCTCATGACCGACGCCGCCATACGCCCCGCACCCCGCCCCGTCCCGGACCTGCACGGCCACGGACTGCTGCTGCGCCCCTGGGACCCTGACTCCGAGGCCGACCTGGACGCCTGGTTCCGGGGCCGCGCGGACCCGGACTTCCGGCGCTGGAACACCCCGCTGTCGCTGGCCACGGACCGCGCGGGCGCCCTCGACTCCCTGCGGACCGCCGCCGCCGGCTCGGCGGACGGCTCGGCGGCGTACTGCGTGACCGACGCCGGGACCGGCGCGGTCCTCGGCCACGCCGGCGTGACGGTCGTCAGCCGGCGCATGGACTACGGCCTGGTCGGCTACTGGGTGCTGCCCGAGGCCCGCGGCCGGCGCGTGGCCGTCCGGGCGCTCGTCCTCGCCGCCCGCTGGGCGCTGACCGCGCCGGACGGCCCCCGGCTGCACCGCCTCGAACTCGGGCACGCCGTGGGCCACGACGCCTCCTGCCGTGTCGCCGAGCGGTGCGGCTTCCCCGCCGAGGGCACCCTGCGGGGCGCGATGTGGGAGGCCGGGCGGCACGACGCCTACCGGGACGTGCACCTGCACGCACGGCTGGCGACCGACCCCGAGCCCGACGGCCCCTTTACCCCAACGCCCGCCCCCGTGTGACGACTTGTGTCGTCTTCGTGTCCACGGCGGAGAAAAGTGCACAACGCCGGGCGGGGCGCGGGATCATGAGCCGCATGCGCCCGGACGACTGGTACTCCACCCAGGACCTCAACGGCTTCCTGTCCCACGCCGGAGGCTTTCTGCGCTCACGCCCCGACCTGCACACCGTCGCCCTGACGGTCACCGAGACACTGCGCGCCAACGGACCGCGCGCCTACGGTGACGAGGCCCCCGTGTTCGGGGCGCTGGAACGGGACGGTCAGGTGCGGGCCGCCTACTTCCGCACCCCGCCCTACCGCCTGAACGTCACCCCGCTCACCCCCGACGAGGCCGACGCCCTCGCCGCCCACCTGCTCGCCCTCGGGCACGCGGTCCCCGGCGTCATCGCCGCGCAGGACACCGCCGAGGCGTTCGTCGCCGCCTGGCAGCGGCACACCGGCGCGCGCGGCACCGTCGGACAGCGCCAGCGCCTGTACCGGCTCGGCAACCTGACCGTCCCGCAGCCCGTCCCGGCCGGCCGCGCCCGTGTGGCCGGCCCCCAGGACCGGGAGCTGCTGGCCCAGTGGTACGGTGCGTTCACGGAGGCCACCGGCCACGCGCCCGCGCGCGATCCGGGCGCCTGGGCCGACGCCCGCGTCTCCTACGGGGGCGTCACCCTGTGGGAGGGCGAGGACGGCACCCCCCTCGCCATGGCCGGAGTGACGCCCCTGATCGGCGGGCAGGTCCGCATCGCCCCCGTCTACACCCCGGCCCCGCTGCGCGGGCGCGGCTACGGCGGCGCGGCCACCGCCGCCGTCACCCGGTCCGTGCTCACCTCCGGGGTGCGCGAGGTGCTGCTCTTCACGGACCTGTCCAACCCGACGAGCAACGGCCTGTACCAGCGCATCGGCTACCGTCCGGTCGCCGACTTCACCGCGTACGACCTCCACCGCGCCCGCTGACGCCCGCTCCCCTCACGGCCAGAGCAGCTCCTTGACCCATCCGGCTTCCGTACGCCGGTAGACGAGCCGCACGTGCCGGCGCCGGGCGTCGCCCTGGAAGAACTCCACCTCGTCGGGGCGCAGCCGGTACAGCGTCCAGGTCGGCACCGGGGCGCCCGGTTCCTCGCGGGCCCGCTCCCAGGCGGCCTCCGACGCGCGCGCCAGCTCCTCGGGGGAGGCGAGCACCTCGCTCTGCCGGCCGGTCAGGGCCGCCGCGAGCGCGCCGGTCGAGCGGGCGTGCAGATCCGCCTGCGCCTCGGCGGACGGGGCCGCCGTCACCGGGCCGCGCACCCGTACCTGGCGCCCCCGCGCCGGCCAGTAGAAGCCGAGGGCCGCGTAGGGGCGGGCGGCGAGCTGGCGGCCCTTGCGGCTGTCCCGGTGCGTGGCGAAGGACCAGCCGGACGCGTCGGAACCGTGCAGCATCACCGTCCGTACGTCCGGCAGGCCCTCCTCGTCCGCGGTGGCGAGGGACATCGTGTGCGGCTCCGTCTGCCCGGCCGCGACCGCGTCGGCGAACCAGGCGGTGAACAGCTCCAGCGGCACGTCGGGCGCACCCGACGGGTCGAAGGAGGGCAGCTCGACGTCCCACACCCGCAGCGACCTCAGCAGGTCGTGAAGATCCGTTCCCATGCCCCGATTGTCCCGTGCGCGGAGCCTGCCGGGCGCGGTGTCAGATCTGTCCGAGGTCGGACGACAGCCAGTGCTCGGGCCGCATGTGGACGACGACCTGCTCGCCGTGGTTCTTCCAGGCGAAGTCGACATAGCCGTCGACCTTCTCGGGCGGCAGATAGCGCGCCGAGACCTCCCGCAGGTCCTCCAGGGTGGCCGGGACGGTCCGCAGGACGGGCCCCTCGACCGAGACGTACCGGATCGTCGGTTCGAGCCGGTCCACCAGCAGGGAGAACCGCCGCGCCTCCTGGATGCGCCGGTTCTTGCGGGAGTCGAGGCCGGTCAGGACCCACACGTCGCCGCCGGGCGCGTACTGGTACCAGACGGGCACGGTCAACGGGCCGCGCCCTTCGCCCCCGTCGACCGCCAGCGCCGCGACGTGCGGCTCGGCGAGGAACTGCTCACGCTCTTCACGGGTCAGTGCCATACCGTCTCCTTCGGTGGACTCACTCCCTTCCCACTACCAACGTCCCCGACGAGCAGAACCATCCCCCCGTCGCCGACACCACGCCCAGCCGAGGCGGCTCCCCCGTCCGGCCCCGCCGGGCGACCTGGCGCTCCCCGGCCTCCCCCCGCAGCTGGCGCACCGCCTCCACCAGCAGGAACAGCCCGCGCATCCCGGGGTGCTGGGCGGAGAGGCCGCCCCCGTCCGTGTTCACCGGCAGCTCCCCGCCGCGCACCAGCAGCCGCCCCTTCCCGACGAACGGCCCGCCCTCGCCCTTGGCGCAGAAGCCGAGGTCCTCCAGGGTCACCAGCGTCATGTAGGTGAAGGCGTCGTACAGCTCGGCGAAGTCCATCTCCCGGGGGCGCACCCCGGCCCGGGCGAAGGCGAGCCGTCCGCTCACCGCCGCCGGGCCGGTCGTGAAGTCCGGCCACTCGGCCATCGAGGCGTGCGAGACGTGCTCCCCGGTGCCGAGGATCCACACCGGTGCCGTACGGCAGTCGGGGACGTACTCCTCGGCGGCCAGCAGCACCGCCGCGCCGCCGTCGGAGCGCAGACAGCAGTGGAGCCGGGTGAACGGGTCCGCGATCACCGGCCCGGACAGCACGTCGTCCACGGTGATCGGATCGCGGTGCAGCGCCTCGGGGTTCAGGGCCGCGTTCGCCCGCGCCTGGACGGCCACCTGCGCCAACTCCTCGATCGTGGTGCCGTGTTCGATCATGTGGCGGCGGGCGGCCATGGCGTACTTGGCGATCAGGGTGTGGCCGTAGGGGGCCTCGAACTGCGCGGGGCCGCGCGCCCCGAACGACAGGTCGCCGGTCCTGCGGCCCGCCCGGATGTCCGCCCGGGCCGTCGAGCCGTACACCAGCAGCACGGCGTTCGCGTGACCGCGCGCGATGGCGTCCGCCGCGTGCGCGGCCATCACCTCCCAGGTGGCGCCGCCGACCGAGGTGGAGTCGACCCAGGTCGGGCGCAGGCCCAGATACTCGGCCACCTCGACCGGCGCGAGCACGCCGAGGCCCGCGGACGCGAAGCCGTCCACCACCTCCCGGCCGAGCCCGGCGTCGGCCAGCGCCCGGCGGGCGGCCTGGGCGTGCAGGGCGTAGGCGGTCGCGCCGTCCACCCGCCCGCAGTCCGACAGGGCCACCCCCACCACGGCGACTCTCCGGTTCCCGGCAGTCATGCGCGCCCTCCCGCCTCTGGGCATCTCGCCTCGGCCCTCCTAATATGACGGCCCGTCAGATGTGAGGGGAAGAGCCGGAGGGAACCGCCCATGGACACCAGCCTCACCCCCGAGCAGGACGGCATCAGGCGCGCCCTGCGCGACCTGCTCGACCGCCGTTGCGGCCCGGCGGAGCTGCGCGCGGCCCTCGACACCCCCTCCGGCCACGACCCCGCCCTGTGGACGGCCCTCGCCGGGCACCTCGGCCTGCCCGGCCTCGCCCTGCCCGAGGCCTACGGCGGCGTGGGCTGCTCGGTGACCGAACTCGCCCTCGCCTGCGAGGAGACGGGCCGGGCCCTGGCCCCCTCCCCGCTGACGGCCACCGCCGTCCTCGCCGCCCCGCTGATCGCCGCGCTCGGCACCCCCGCCCAGCGGAAGGACCTGCTGCCCCGCCTCGCCTCCGGCGCGCTCACCGCCGCCCTCGTCGTGGACGGCCCCGCCCTCGCCACCGCCCTCGCCCTGACCGGCGGCAACGGCGGCGACTGGGCCGGCGGCGGACGGGCCGGCGGGGTGCAGGCCCGCCGCGACGGGGACGGCTGGCGGCTGTACGGGCAGGCCGGCCAGGTGCTCGACGGGTACAGCGCCGGGCTGCTGGTCGTCGCCGCGCACACCGGGGGGTACACCCGCCCCCGGACCCTGCTGTTCCTGGTGCCGGGCGACGCGACGGGAGTGTCACGGGCCCGGCAGACCGCCGTCGACGCCACCCGCCCGCAGGGCCGTGTGTCCCTGCGGGACGTCGGGGCGCGGCTGCTGGGGGAGGAGGGGGCCGATGTGCCCGGCGCCCTCGCACAGACGGGGGACCGGGCCGCCGCCGTGCTGGCCTGCGAGGCCGTGGGCGCCGCCGGCCGAGCCCTGGAGCTGACCGTGGAGCACGTCGGGCGGCGCGAGCAGTTCGGACGGCCGATCGGGTCCTTCCAGGCGGTCAAGCACCGGCTGGCGGACGTGTACGTCGAGGTGCAGGCGGCCCGGTCCGCCGCGTACTACGCGGCCTGGGCGGCGGCCCACGGCGAACGGGCGGGCGGTCTCGCCCTCGCCCAGGCCCTGCGGGCGCTGCGGACCGCCGCCGCCGAGGCGATCCAGTTCCACGGCGGCCTCGGTTTCACCTGGGAGCACGAGGTGCACCTGTACTTCAAGCGGGCCGCCGGCGACGAACTGCTCCTCGGACCGGTGCACCGGCTGCGCGCGCACGCCGCCGGGGCGGCCCGGCTCCTCGAGGCGTCCGGAACACGGGAGGTGCTGGTGTGAGGCTGCCGCGCTCGGCCGTACGTGCCGTCCAGAAGGTGTCCGCGACCCGGGGCTTCGCCCGGACCGCCCCGCACGTCGTGCCCGCGCTCGACCGGGCCGTGCACCGGCTCACCCGGGGAAAGGTGCTGCTCAGCGCGCTGATGCTGCCCGGTGTCGTGCTGACCTCCACGGGCGCGCGCAGCGGGCTGCCGCGCCGTACGCCGCTCGCCTGCGTGCCCGAGGCGCAGGGCCGCTCCTGGCTGCTCGTCGGCTCCAACTTCGGCCGGCCGGGCCATCCCGCCTGGACCCACAACCTGCTCGCCCACCCCGACGCCGAGATCGACGTCGGGGGCCGCACCGTCCCGGTCACGGCCGCGCTCCTGGCGGGGGAGGAGCGGGAGGCGGCGTGGCGGGCCGCCGTGGCCCACTGGCCCCCGTACGCGGCCTACCAGGCCCGGGTGGACCGGCGGATCCGGGTCTTCCGTCTCACTCCACGGGCCCGGGCGCGCTGACCCGAAAGCGACGGTGGCATTTGCCCGGGGCCCGGTCGTCCGGGGGAGGATCCGTCCCATGGACGACGTGGACAGACGCATCCTCGCCGAGTTGCAGCAGGACGGCCGGCTGACCGTGACGGAGCTGGCCGCGCGGGTGGGGCTCAGTGTCTCGCCGTGCCACCGCCGGCTGCGCGAGCTGGAGCGGTCCGGCGCCATCGGCGGGTACCGGGCGGTGGTGGACCCGGCCGCGGTCGGGCTCGCCTTCGAGGCGCTGGTCTTCGTGTCCATGCGGCAGGAGGACCGGGACACGGTCGCCGGGTTCGAGCGGGCGGTCGGCGAGGTGGCCGAGGTGCTGGAGGCGCAGCGGCTGTTCGGGGAGCCCGACTACCTGCTGCGGGTCGTCGCCGCCGATCTCGCGGCCTACCAGCGGCTGTACGACGAGCGGCTGGCCACGCTCCCCGGGGTGCAGCGGCTGACGTCGACGCTCGTGATGAAGCACGTCGTGAAGGACCGCCCGCTGCCCGGCCGTACCGGGCCGTGACGCACGGCAGGCGGCGGCCCGTGGTGGACCACCGCCTGCCAGACAGGACTTGGGGGCGCTAGCCGGCCGGGGACGGCCCCGCCGGCCGCTCGCGCGTCACTTCGTGGGCTTCTTGCCGGTCACGCCGAGATGCACCAACAGGGCCAGGTTCGGCTTGAGTTCGGCCTGCTTGACGCCCCAGCTCTGGAAGCCCTTCTGGTGCGAGGCCACCGCGGCGAGCATCGCGACGAGCGATCCGGCGACGGCCGCGGGATTGACGTCCTTGTCGACCCGGCCCTTCGCCTGGAGCTGCGTCACCGCCTCCGCGAGGGAGTTGTTGACCGAGTTGAGGATCTTCATGCGGATCTTGTAGAAGCGCTTGTCGCCCTCGGACGCGCCGAGGTCGACGACCCGCAGGATCGCGTCGTTGCGGCGCCAGAAGTCCAGGAAGCCGTCGACGAGTTCCTGCGCGGTCTGCCAGCCCGCCTTCCCGGTCCAGCTGCGGCCCTCGACGAGAGCGGTCAACTCCGCGCCCTCGGCGGCCATGTGCTCGGCGATCTCCAGGACGGCACCCTCGACGTCCGGGAAGTACTGGTAGAAGGTGGCCGGCGAAGTGCCTGCCTTCCGGGCGACATCGATGACTTTGACGTCCCGGTACGGGGAAGAGCTGAGCATCTCGCTGAGGCAGTCGAGCAGCTTCTGCCGGGTCGCCTGCCCACGCCGGCCGGCCACGCGGCCGTCGACGGTACGCACTTGTCCTGTCATGTCGTCAGCTTACCGAGGCGGCATCGGGGCGCGATTCGGCCGACTGCAAATGGGGTGCACCGGGGTGCGGGGGCTGGTGTGCCTGGTCTGCGCGGTGCGCGCGAGGCCGTTACGTTGGCGGTATGGCCGAAAACAGGGCATCCGCAGACGGAACGGATCAGGTGGAGGGCGTTCCGTGCTGGGTGGACGCACAGCTTCCCGACGTGGAAGCGGGCAAGCGGTTCTACGGCGAGCTGTTCGGCTGGGCCTTCGAGGAGGCGTACGGCTCCGCCGTATGGGCCCTGCTGGACGGTGAGCGGGTGGCGGCGCTCACGCCGAAGACGGACGGGCGGATGCCGAGCGTGTGGACGGTGTACTTCGCGACCCCGGACGCCCGAGCGCTGGCCGGACGGGTCCGGCAGGCCGGCGGGCAGGTGGTCACCGCGCCCGTGGAGGTGGGTGCGGGGCTGGGCACGGCCGCGCTGGTGACCGATCCGCAGGGCGCGGTGTTCGGGCTGTGGGAGGCGGGCACGCACGCCGGCTTCGGGCGCCGGCACGAGCCGGGGACGTTCGCCTGGGCCGAGCTGTACGCCAGGGACACCGAGGCCGCCAACACCTTCTACGGCGGGCTGTTCCACGACGCCCTGTTCGGTCCCGGGGCGGAGCCGGACTTCGGGCGGGCGGCGGTCGGGGAGGTGTTCGCGGAGATGATGCCGCCGCACTTCGTCGTCCACTTCCGGGTGGAGGACTGCGCGGCCGCCCTCGGCCCGGTCGCCCGGCTCGGCGGGCGGGTGCAGGTCCCGCCCTTCGAGACGTCGTACGGCACGGTCGCCGTCGTCACCGACAATCAGGGGGCGTCGTTCGCCCTCCTGGAGCGCTGAGGGGGGCGTTCCGGCTGGTGGGCGGGGTGTGTGGCGGAATCGATGTGCCGGTTTGTCCGGAGACACCCCTTTTTGGACCCGGGTTCGCCACCGGGCGCCCGGACAGGAAGAATCGGGGTGCGTGCCGCCGAGGCGGTGCGGTGGTGAGACGCTGCACGGGGTCACGTACATATGTGGGTGCACGGGGCCCGTACGGGGAGGTGGCAGGCAGAGTGGTGGATCAGCTGACGCAGCACGATCCGCGCAGGATCGGGCCGTTCGAGGTGCTCGGGCGGCTGGGCGCCGGCGGCATGGGGCTGGTCTATCTCGCGCGGTCGGCCTCGGGCCGGCGCGTGGCGATCAAGACGGTCCGTACGGAGCTCGCCGAGGACCAGCTGTTCCGCGTGCGCTTCACGCGCGAGGTGGAGGCGGCCCGGGCGGTCTCCGGCTTCTACACGGCCGCGGTGGTCGACGCCGACCCGCGCGCCGCCGTGCCGTGGCTGGCCACCGCGTACGTCCCCGCGCCCTCCCTCGAGGAGATAGTGAACGAGTGCGGGCCGCTGCCGGCCCAGGCGGTGCGCTGGCTGGCCGCCGGCGTCGCCGAGGCGCTGCAGTCGATCCACGGCGCCGGTCTCGTCCACCGCGACCTCAAGCCGTCCAACGTGCTCGTCGTCGAGGACGGGCCGCGCGTCATCGACTTCGGTATCGCCTCCGGCGTGTCGAACACCCGTTTGACCATGACCAACGTCGCCGTGGGCACCCCCGCCTACATGTCCCCCGAGCAGGCGAAGGACTCCCGCAGCGTCACCGGCGCCAGCGACGTCTTCTCGCTCGGCTCGATGCTGGTGTTCGCCGCCACCGGGCACCCGCCCTTCCACGGCGCCAACCCGGTCGAGACGGTCTTCATGCTGCTGCGCGAGGGCCCGGATCTGGAGGGCCTGCCCGACGAGCTGCGCCCCCTCATCGAGTCCTGCATGCAGATGGACCCGACGGCCCGCCCCAATCCGGCCGACCTCCAGGCCCAGCTCGCCCCGCACCTCTTCGGCTCCGGCACCGACGACAGCGGCACCGCCTCCGCCTGGCTGCCCGAGCGCGCGGTCGGCCTGATCGAGACGCGCCGCGGCGGCCGCCCGGCGCCCAGACCCGCGCCCGCCTCCGGCCGCAGTGCCGGACGCGGCGTTCCCGCGCCCGTGCCGCCGCCGCCCCCGCACGACCCGGTCGTCCCGGCGCCCCAGGCCCCGCCCGTGCCGGTCGGCGCCCCGGACACCGGCCCCGTCCACCTGGCGGGCGCCCCCGTCCCGATCGGTCCCGGCCCCCGGGTCGCCGACGCCCGCGCCGCCGCGATGAAGGCGCCGCCCGCGGAGGCCGCCCTGGTCGCCTCCTGGTCCAAGCCCCGCCCCGGCGTCAACGGCGCCGACCCCGCGCTCCCCGCCGCGCCCCCGGCTCCCGCCGAGGGTCCCGGCGGCTGGCGGCCCTGGCGTTTCCGCATGTCGAACGATGTCTGGGGCACCCCCTCCGTCGCCGGCGACCTCGTCTACGTCACCTCCTTCGAGGTGCACGCCCTGGACGTCGCCACCGGCCGCCGCCGCTTCAAGACCCGGGACGTGGCCTGGTCCATGGCGGTCGCCGACGGGCGCATCCACGCCTCCGACGGCCCCACCCTGTTCGCCCTGGAGTGCCGCGAGGGCGCCGATCTGTGGCGGCTCCAGACGGACGCCTGGGTGTACTCCCTGAAGGCCGAGCGCGGCACGGTCCTCACCGGCACGCGCGGCGGCGGCGTCCAGGCGTGGGAGGCGTCGAACGGGCAGAAGCTCTGGGAGATCACCGGGGCGTAGACCGACTTCGAGACCTCGGAGGCGGGCCCGGCGCTGTTCGACGGCACCGCGTACGTCTGGCAGGACTCCCGGCTGCGCGCCCTGGACGCCCGCACCGGCGAGGAGCGCTGGTCCTACCCGATCGGCGACGCCGCCTCCTGCGGTGGGGTGCCGGTGCGGGTGGCGAAGGCCCACGACGGCTACGTGTACGTCTCGGCCGGCACCCGGGTGCTCGCCCTCGACGCGGCCGGCGGGCACGTCCGCTGGCACTTCGAGGCCCCGGCGGTCTTCCTGTGCCCGCCCGCCTTCGTGCCGGGCCCCGCGGTGACCGGCGGCGGCGTGTACCTCGCCGACTACCTCGGCACGGTGTACGCGCTGGACGCCACCGACGGCCGGGACCGCTGGCGCATCGCCACCGAGGCCCGCGCCTCGACCGAGCCGGTGCTGGTGGCCGCGGGCCACGTCCACGTCGGCAGCGGCAAGGGCCTGTACACGCTGGACGCGGTCACCGGGACGCCGAAGTGGCGCTTCCAGGCGGGGGGCGACATCGTGGGCGCCCCCGCGGTCGCGGAGGGCCGGATCCACTTCGGCTCCACCGACCACCTGCTCTACACGCTCAAGGCCGACGACGGCCGGCTGCGGTGGAAGCTGGCCACCGGAGGCGAGATCACCGGCTCCCCGGTGGTCCGCGACGGTGTCGTGTACGCGTGCAGCAAGGACCGCTGCGTGTACGCCCTGGACGCCGAGAAGGGGACCGGAACCGCCCGTACCGCGTAGACGCCTTCACTGGTCCTGCACGAGGGGTGACGCCGAGTGAGCGCTTTCTGCCGCTCGCCGGCTGCTACCGTGACGTGCTCACGCTCAAATCAACGGGGGTTGACACCAGTGAAGCTTCGTCATGTCCGCGCTGTGGCCGTGTTCGTCGGCGTCGTCGTCGCACTGACCGGCGCCCGGCACTCGCACGGCGGCGGCTGCAGCGGCTCCGACTCGCACAGCTCCTCGTCGAGCTCCGGCGGGTACGGGGGCGGCAGCACCCATCACTACGACGACGATGACGACGACTACGGCACCGGGTCCACGTCGGGCGGTACGCGGACCGGCGACGGGCCGGCCGCCGCGGAGACCCGGGACGTCAAGATCGACCGGTGCGAGAACGACCCGGACCGCGGCCCCGTCGCCCGGGTGAGCGCCACCAACAGCGACGCGCTGCGCACCTACTCGTACACGTTCACCGTCACGTTCAAGGACTCCGGCGGACGCGAGCTGGACAAGGCCACCTCGGGCATCCTGACGGTCGAGCCGGGCGCCACCGAGTCCGTCGACGTCGTGGCCCGCGCGAGCGCCACCACGAGCGGCACCTGCGTCCTCGGCGAGGCCCTGCGCATGGACGACTCGTACTAGCTGGTGGCGCGGGGCCCGGTCACCGGGTCCTGAAGGCCCGGCTGCGGGTGCGGAACAGCTCCTCCTGCCGCGCGCCCGGCAGGTTGCCGAGCGCGATCAGATGCGGGGCCTGCGCGAACGCGCGGTCGAGGGCGGCCTCCCGGGCCGCCCACAGCGCCCGCACGGTGCCCTGCACGGCCTCGGGCGGATGCCCGGCGATCACGGTCGCGCGCTCGACGGCGACGGCCAGCGCCTCGCCCGGCGCGGTGAGTTCGGAGACGAGCCCGATCTCGTGGGCCCGCCGCGCGCCCAGCCGTTCCGCCCCGCCCATCAGCGCGGTGCGGGCGGCCTCCCCGTACGGCATGCGCAGCGCCATCAGCATCGACTCGTAGGCGCTGACCATGCCGTAGGTGGTGTGCGGGTCGAAGAACGCGGCGGTCGGGTCGGCGACGAGGAAGTCGCTCTCGCCCAGCAGGTAGAAGGCGCCGCCGCAGGCCATGCCCCGCACGGCCGCGATCACCGGCTTCCACAGGTCGTTGGACTTGGGTCCGGCCCGCAGCAGCGGATCGTCCGTCATGTAGGGGGAGTCCGGCTGCGGCACCTCGGTGTCCCGGTCCAGGCCCGTGCAGAACGCCCGCTCCCCGGCGCCGGTCAGCACGACGGCCCGTACGGTGTCGTCGAAGCGCATCCGGCCCCAGGCGGCGACCAGTTCGTCCCGCGTCGCCAGGTCGAGGGCGTTGAGCCGGCCGGGCCGGTCCAGGGTGACCACGGCGACGCCGGTGCCCTCGTCGACGCGCACGCGGAGGCTCACGACCGCTCCAGCACCCAGCGGGGCAGCCCCGTGCCGTCGAACACCGCGCGGACCCGGGCGCCGATACGGATCAGTTCCGGCGGCACGGAGTTCAGGGGCGCGCCGGGAGCGGAGACGACGTTGCCGACGAGCCGGACGCGCGGCGCGTCGGCCAGCTCGACGACCACCACGTTGTACGGCGCCAGCTCCGCGTAGTCCGGCAGCAGCGGCTGATGGGGGACGACGTACGACCAGATCCGGCCCTGTCCGCTCACGGGCCGCCACTCGGCCGCGAAGGACTGGCAGCGCGGGCAGCACGGCCGGGGCGGGAAGCGCGGCTCGGCGCAGTCGCCGCAGGTCTGCACCCGCAGCTCGCCCCGTGCGGCGTACTCCCAGAAGGGAGCGCCGTCGGCGTCGGTGACGGGGGACAGCATCGGCGGTCAACTCCTCAGGAGCAGCGCGGAGGTGGGGACGCCCTCGCCGGCGGTGACGAGGCAGGCCGAGGCGCCGGGGACCTGCGCGGTACTGGTGCCGCGCAGCTGCCTGACGCCCTCGGTGATCAGGTTGAAGCCGTGGACGTACGCCTCGCTGAGGCCGCCCCCGCCCGTGTTCAGCGGAAGGCGCCCGCCGATCTCCAGGGCGCCGCCCTCGGTGAACGCCCCGCCCTCGCCGCGCGCGCAGAACCCGTACCCCTCCAGGGAGAGCGGGACGAGTGCGGTGAACGCGTCGTAGATCTGGGCGACGTCCACGTCCTGGGGGGTGAGGTCGGCGTGCTTCCACAGATGCCGGGCGGCCGTCCAGGCGGGGCCGGTGAGCGGGTCGTCGTTCCAGTAGTTGACCATGCCGTGGTGCTGGGCGGGCAGGCCCTGCGCTGCCGCGTGCACGTACACGGGGAGCTGACGGCAGTCGCGGGCGCGCTCCCTGCCGACGACCACGCAGGCGAGGGCCCCGTCGGTCTCCAGGCAGTTGTCGTACAGGCACAGGGGTTCGCTGATCCAGCGCGCGGTCATGTACATCTCGCGGGTCAGCGGGCGGTCGTACATGATCGCGGCCGGGTTCTGGTTGGCGCGGTTGCGGCAGGCGAGGGCGACGTTGAACAGGTGGTCGCGGGTCGCGCCGTACTCGTGCATGTAGCGCCGGGCGAGCATGGCGATCTCGTCGACCGGGCGCAGCAGCCCGAACGGCCGGGTCCACTGCGCCGGGATGGGCAGCTGGGCGGTCGTGTTCCGCCACGGCCGGGGCCCGCTGCCGCGCTTGCGGGACCGCCAGGCGACGCCCACCGACGCCTGTCCGGTGGCGATGGCGGCGGCCAGGTGCGCGACGGTGGCGCACGAACCGCCGCCGCCGTAGCCGACCTTGGCGAAGTACGTGAGATCCCCGAGGCCGACGGCCTTCGCCAGCTCGACCTCGTCGGTCTCCTCCATGGTGTACGAGGCGAGCGCGTCGACCTCGCCGGGAGCGATCCCGGCGTCGTCCAGCGCGGCCAGCACGGCACGGCAGGCCAGGGTCCGCTCGTCGTCCGCGAGGTGCCGGGCGAAGGGCGTCTGCCCGATGCCGACGATCGCCGTGGCGTCCTTGAGACCGCTGCCTGACGTCATGCCGCGCACACCTCCGCGCCCCGCGACGACTGCTGACAGCCCGTCAGATTACCGTTAATCTGACGACCCGTCAGCTGGTGTGGGAGGCCGAGATGCGCGGTGACGTCGAGTGGGGCAGCGTTCCGGAACTCGTACGGGCGGCGGCCGAGCGGTACGCGGACACCGAGGCCGTGGTGGAGGGCCGCACCCGGATCACGTACGCCGGACTCGGCGCCCGCGTCGAGCGCGCGGCGGCCGCCTGTCTCGCCGCGGGCGTCCGGCCCGGCGACCGGGTCGCCCTGTGGGCCCCCAACTCGCCCGCCTGGATCGTGGCCGCGCTCGGCGCCGTCTCGGCGGGCGCGGTACTGGTGCCGCTGAACACCCGCTTCAAGGGCGCCGAGGCGGCCGACGTGCTGCGCCGCAGCGGCGCCCGGCTGTTGTTCGTGACCGGCACCTTCCTCGGCACCTCCTACGTGGCCTCGCTGCGCCGGGCCGTCGCCGGGGGGCCCGGGCTGCCCGCGCTGGAGCAGGTCGTCGTGCTCGCGGAGGACGCGCCCGCGGACTACCGCACCTGGAAGGACTTCCTCGCGGGCGGTGACAGCGTCAGCACGGCACGGGTGCGGGCGCGCGCCGCGGCCGTCGAGGGCTCGTGGCCCTCGGACATCGTCTTCACGTCCGGGACGACCGGGCGCCCCAAGGGTGTCGTCATCACCCACGCGCAGACGCTGCGGGCCTATGCGGTCTGGAGCGATCTGGCGGGCCTGCGCCACGGCGACCGCTACCTGATCGTGAACCCCTTCTTCCACACCTTCGGCTACAAGGCCGGGGTGATCGCCTGCCTGATGCGGGGCGCCACGATGATCCCGCAGCCCGTGTTCGGGGTGGAGACGGCCCTCGCGAACATCGCGGCGGAACGGGTCTCGGTGCTGCCGGGCCCGCCCACCCTGCACCAGTCGCTGCTCGACCACCCGGCCCGCGACGGCCACGACCTGTCCGCGCTGCGCCTGGTGGTGACCGGCGCGGCGGTCGTCCCGCTCCGTCTCGTGGAACGGCTGCGCGGCGAACTGGGCGTGGAGACGGTCCTGACCGCCTACGGGCTCTCCGAGGCGTGCGGCCTGGTGACGATGTGCCGGCGCGGCGACGACCCGGCGGTGATCGCGACCACGTCCGGCCGGGCCATCCCCGGCACCGAGGTCCGGGTGGAGGCCCCGCCCGGCGAACCCGGCGAGGTCCTCGTGCGCGGCTTCAACGTCATGCGCGGCTACTACGAGGACGCGGCGGCGACCGCCGAGGTGCTGACCGCCGACGGCTGGCTGCGCACCGGGGACGTCGGCGTGCTCGACGCGGCGGGCAACCTGCGCATCACCGACCGGCTGAAGGACATGTTCGTCGTCGGCGGCTTCAACGCCTACCCGGCGGAGATAGAGCGGACCCTCGGCCTGCACCCGCAGGTGGCGGACGTCGCGGTGATCGGCGTGCCGGACGCGCGGCTGGGCGAGGTCGGCAAGGCGTTCGTCGTCCGCCGGCCGGGAGCCGTGCTCACCGGCGACGACCTCATCGCCTGGGCGCGGCGGGAGATGGCGAACTACAAGGTGCCGCGGCGGGTGGAGTTCGTGACGGGGCTGCCGCGGAACGCGAGCGGGAAGGTCGTCAAGGCGGCGCTGCGGGGCACGGCCCCCGCACCCCCCTGACGCCGACGACGCCGACGACCGCGACGGCTCCCCCTCCGCGCCGCCGCGGTCGTCTCCCCGTGGGGTGCGGTCCGGATCAGACGGGCTCGCCCGTGGCGTGGACGTTGTCCGTCGACGTGTCGGCGGTGTCGCCCTTCAGCTTGAGCGGCTCGCTCGTGGCGTGCACGTTCTTCGTGTTGAGCGGCTCGGTGGTGGCGTGGACGTTGTCCGTCGTGTCGATCGGCTCGCCGGTCGCGTGGACGTTGTCGGTGCTGTTCTCGTCGGACATCTCGGTTGCTCCCCTGAAAAGAGACGGAACTCGGTGCTGTGCGCGGCAGGATCCGCCCGGCAGCTCCCCCGCGGGCTGCCGGGCGGGCCCTGCTGGGCCGGTTCACCCTAAGGTCCCGGCCACCCGCCGTTCCGTCTGCCCCCCGACGCGACGGCCCGGCACCCCTCACAGTGCCGGGCCGCGATAAACGAACGATGAACGCCCGCGCGCACGGGCGGAGTCGGGCGGCTCAGGCGGCCGCGGTCGGCGTCAGCAGGCCCCGCACCTCCAGGGCCTCCGGCGCGCCGAGCGCCTCGAAGAGGGCGAGCGCCTCCCGCCAGCAGACCTGGGCGCGGCCGTTCTGCCCGATGCCGTTCAGGGCCCGGCCGAGCACGGTGAGGACGTTGCCGTGCCGCCACTCGCCGCCGATGCCGCGCAACAGCGTCAGCGCCGTCTCGGCGTCGCGGGCCGCGTGGGCGTACCGACGTGCGGTGAGGTCGACCTCGGCCAGGCGGAACAGCGTCATGCCTTCCCACAGCCGCTGCCTGCTGTCCCGGAACACCCGCAGCGCCTGCCGCAGGCAGTCGGTGGCGTCGGCGAGCTGCCCGCTCTGGGTGAGGGCGAGGCCCAGGGCGTAGCGGCCGTTGGCGCCCTTGAGGGCGTGCCCCATCGCGTCGTACATCTCGGTGCCCTGCCGGGCCAGGGCCACCGCGCTCGCGGTGCGGCCGGTGGCGAGGTGGATGCGCGAGAGGTTGCACAGCGCGCTCGCCTCGCCCGGACGGTCCCCGAGCGCCCGGAAGTTCTCGATGGTGGCGGTGAAGTGGGCCTCGCCCTCGTCGTGCCGGCTCCGGTACAGCTCGACCACACCGCTGATGTTGGACGCCCAGCAGCCGGTGAGCGGGTCGTCCGCCTGCCCGGCCAGCTCGGTCGCCCGGCGCGCCTCCTGGAGCGCCACGTCGAAGCGGCTGCCCGAGATGTGGTGCACGAAGGCCAGCGCGGTCAGCGCCCTGCCCTCCGAACGCCGGTCGCCGGCGCGCTGGGCGACGTCCCGCAGCAGGGCCGCGACCGTCTCGTACTCCTTGGAGTTGGCGCCGGACTCCGCCAGGTCGACGGCCGCCCACAGCACGTCCACGGCTCGGCGCAGCGTCTGCGGCCGCGCCGCCTGCCGGACGGCGGCCAGCAGGCACACCGCCTCGGAGTACAGCCAGTCCTGCGCGGCCCGCCGGCTGTCGAACGCCAGCCCCGGGTACGCGGTGCGCTCCAGGTGGTCCACCAGCCGGTCTCCGGGCCGCTCGATCAGGTAGACCCCGGAGACCGTCGCCAGATAGAAGTCCAGCAGCCGCGACAGCGCCGCCTCCCGCTCCCCCGGAGGGTGCTCGTCGCGTTCCGCGCAGGAGCGGGCGTAGAGGCGGACCAGGTCGTGGAAGCGGTAGCGGCCCGGGGCCGCCGACTCCAGCAGGGACATGTCGACCAGCGGCTCCAGCAGGTCCTCGGTGTCCTCCACCGGAAGGTCCAGCACCGCCGCGGCCGCCGCCAGCGAGATGTCGGGGCCGTCCGCGAGGCCCAGCAGCCGGAACGCGCGGGCCTGCGCGGGCTCCAGCGCCTTGTAGCCCAACTCGAACGTCGCCTTCACCGCGAGGTCCCCGGCCTGCAGCTCGTCCAGCCGGCGCCGTTCGTCGGCGAGCTTCGCGGCGAGCGAGGACACCGTCCAGGTGCGCCGCGCCGCCAGCCGGGACGCCGCGATCCGGATGGCCAGCGGCAGGAACCCGCACGCCGCGACCACGTCGAGCGCGGCCTCCCGCTCGGCGGCCACCCGCTCCTCGCCGACGATCCTCGTGAAGAGGGCCAGCGCCTCCTCCGGCGACATCACGTCCAGGTCCACGAGGTGGGCGCCCGCGAGGTCGACCATGCGCACCCGGGACGTCACCAGCGCCGCGCACCCGTCGGTGCCCGGCAGCAGCGGCCGTACCTGGGCGGCGTCCCGGGCGTTGTCCAGCAGGACCAGGACCCGCCGTCCGTCCAGCACCGAGCGGTACAGCGCCGCCCGCTCCTCCAGCGAGTCGGGGATCGCCGCGTCCGCGGTGCCGAGCGCCCGCAGGAAGGAGCCCAGCACGGTCTCCGGCTCGGCGGCGCGCGGCCCCGCGCCCTGGAGGTCGACGTACAGCTGCCCGTCGGGGAAGGCGGCGCGCGCCTGGTGGGCCACGTGCACCGCGAGCGTCGTCTTGCCCACGCCGCCGATGCCGGCCACCGCGGACACCGCCATCACCCGGCCCTCGGCCGAGGACAGCACGTCGCTCAGCTCCGAGACGAAGGAGGACCGCCCGGTGAAGTCGGGCACGGTGGCCGGGAGCTGGGCGGGGCGCACCGGCGCCGCCGCCGGTTCGGCCGGCGGGGACGACGGCTCGGCGAGGGCCGGGTCGGCCCGCAGGATGCGCTGCTGGAGCTCCTTCAGACCGGGCCGCGGGTCCACGCCCAGCTCGTCCGCCAGGAGCCGCCGGGTGTCGGCGTACACCGCCAGGGCCTCCGCCTGCCGGCCGCTGCGGTACAGCGCGAGCATCAGCAGCTCCCGCAGCCGCTCGCGCAGCGGGTGCGCCGCGGTGAGCGCGGTCAGCTCCGACACGGCCTCCGCGTGGCAGCCCTGCTCCAGGTCCATGTCGAGCCGGGACTCCAGGAGCTGGAGCCGCCACTCCTCCAGCCGGACCCGCTGCGCCTCCGCGTACGGGCCGGGCACCCCGGCCAGCGCCTCGCCGTCCCACAGCGTCAGCGCCCGGCCGAGCAGCTCCCGCGCCCGGTGCAGATCCCCGGCGGCCCGCGCCTTCTCGCCGTCGGCGGCCAGCTCCTGCGCCCGCGCGAGGTCCAGCGCGCCCTCGCCGAGCCCCCGGATCGCGTAGCCGCCGGACTCGCTGACCAGGACGCCGGCGTCGAGCGCCTTGCGCAGCCGCGACGCGTAGGTGCGGACCGCGGCGAGCGCCTGCGAGGGCGGTTCCTCGCCCCACAGGGCGTCGATCAGCTCCGCCGCGGTCGCCGTACGGCCCTCGCGCAGCAACAGGGCCGCGAGCAACGCGCGTTGCTGCGGCGAGCCGGTGGGGAGGGGCTCCTCGCCACGCCAGGCGCGCACCGGGCCGAGCACGCCGAAGCGCAGGGCCGTCACCGGCGCCGCCGCATCCGCCGAGGAGCCGGGACGCCTCTGCTCCGGCACTCGCGGTTCCCCGTCCATCGCCGTCTCCCTCAGACCGTTTACAACTCCGTCAGTTTGCCTTGTTCCGGCCGATGCGTCAGCTGCGGAGCGGGTCTCGGGGGTCCGGGGCGCGGGATGTCACACCTCCCGCACGCGTCCTTCGCACGGCGGACCCGCTCCCGCACAGCTGACGGTCCGTCAGATCGGCGCTACGGTGACCGGCATGGACACCGAGACGACGTTCCCGCCGATCATCTCCGTGGACGACCACACGGTCGAGCCGCCCACCGTCTGGCAGGACCGGCTCCCGAAGAAGCACCGGGACACCGGCCCGCGCATCGTGCGCGCCCCCCTGAAGGACATGACCTTCCTGGGCGGCCGGTTCAAACCCGTCATGGGCCGCCCCGGGGACGAGGGCCCGGTCGGCGACTGGTGGGTGTACGAGGACCTGCACCGCCCCCTCACCCGCCTCGACACGGCCGTCGGATACTCCCGCGACGAGATCAGGCTCGAGGTCATCACCTACGAGCAGATGCGCCCGGGCTCCTACGACGTCCCCGCCCGCCTCGCCGACATGGACGTCAACCACGTCCGGTCCGCGCTCTGCTTCCCGACCTTCCCGCGCTTCTGCGGGCAGACCTTCACCGAGGCCGCCGACCGCGAGCTGGCCCTGCTGTGCGTGCGCGCCTACAACGACTGGACGGTGGAGGAGTGGTGCGGGCCCGCCGCCCACGGGCGGCTCATTCCGCTCACCCTCATCCCGCTCTGGGACGCGGAGCTCGCGGCGGCCGAGGTGCGGCGCAACGCCGCCCGGGGCGTGCGGGCCGTCGCCTTCTCCGAGATACCCCCGCACCTGGGCCTGCCCTCGATCCACACCGACGACTGGGACCCCTTCCTCGCCGCCTGCGACGAGACCGGCACGGTCGTCGCCATGCACATCGGCTCCTCCAGCCGGATGCCCTCCACCTCGGCCGACGCCCCGCCCGCCGTCGGCTCCACCATCACCTTCGCCAACTGCTGCTTCTCGATGGTCGACTGGCTGATGAGCGGCAAGTTCGAGCGCTTCCCGAACCTGAGGGTGATGTACGCCGAGGGCCAGATCGGCTGGATCCCCTACATCCTGGAGCGCGCCGACGTCGTCTGGGAGGAGAACCGCGGCTGGGGCGGCGTCGCCGACAAGGTGCACCGCCCGCCGTCCGAGCTGTTCGCCGGGCACGTCCACGGCTGCTTCTTCGACGACGCCTTCGGCCTGCGCAACCTGGACGCCATCGGCGTCGGCAACGTCCTGTACGAGACCGACTACCCGCACTCCGACTCCACCTGGCCGAAGTCCCGCGAGGTCGGCGAGGCCCAGATGGGGCACCTGGACGCCGAGGTGGTCGAGCGGATCGTCCAGGGCAACGCCATCGAGCTGCTGGGCCTGACCGGCGACGGACTGTGGCCGGGCGGCGGTGCCCGGTGAGCCTGCGCTACGGCATCCAGCTCCCCGTCCAGTCGCAGAGCACGCTCTACGCGGAACCCTGGGAGGCCGCGGCCGGACCGGACGACCTCGTCGCCGTCGCCCGCGCCGCGGACCGCGCCGGCTTCGCGTACATCGCGAGCTGCGACCACGTGGGCGTCCCGCGCCGCCTGGCCGCCGCCATGAGCACCATCTGGTACGACCCCGTCGCCACGCTCGCCTTCCTCGCCGCCGCGACCGAGCGGACCCTGCTGCTCAGCCATGTCGCCGTCGTCGGACTGCGGCACCCGCTGCTGTCCGCCAAGCAGTACGCCACGCTCGACCACCTCAGCGGCGGACGGCTGGTCCTCGGCGTCGGCGCCGGCCATGTCCGCGAGGAGTTCGACGCGCTGGGCGTGGACTTCGCGCGCCGGGGTGCCGTCCTCGACGAGTCGGTCGACGCCCTGCGCGCGGCGCTGGGGCCGGAGGAGTTCCCCGAACACCACGGCAAGCACTACGACTTCGCCGGTCTCGGGCAGCGCCCGCGCCCCGCCCAGGAGCACGTCCCGGTGTGGGTGGGCGGGTCCTCGCCCGCCGCCGTGCGGAGGGCCGCGCTCAAGGGGGACGGCTGGCTGCCGCAGGGCGACCCGCGCGACCGGCTCCCCGCGCAGATCGCCCGCATCCACCGGCTCCGGGAGGAGGCGGGCGTCGAGGGCCCCTTCACCGTGGGCGCCATCGCCGAGCCGCTGTACATCGGCACACCCGCCTGGGACGTGGGCCGCCGCACGCTCAGTGGGCCGCCGCGTGCGCTCGCCGAGTCGCTGCGGGCCTACCGGGCGATGGGTGTGCACCAGGTCCAGGTGCGGCTGCGCAGCCGCGGCCGGGCCGAGCTGGAGGACCAGATCGCCGCCTTCGGGGCCGAGGTCGCCCCGTGTCTGGACTGAGGGGGAGCCATGGGCAGGCTGGACGGCCGGGTCGTGATCGTCACCGGCGCGGCACGCGGGCAGGGGGAGCAGGAGGCACGGCTGTTCCGGGCCGAGGGCGCCGAGGTGATCGTGGCCGACGTGCTGGACGACCGGGGGGAGGCGCTGGCGAAGGAGCTGGGGGCGCGCTACACGCACCTGGACGTCGGCGAGGAGGAGGACTGGCGGGCGGCGGTGGCGGCCGCCAAGGAGGCGTACGGGCACGTCGACGGCCTGGTGAACAACGCCGGCATCCTGCGCTTCCACGCCCTCGTGGACACCCCGCTGGAGGAGTTCATGCAGGTCGTGCGGGTGAACCAGGTGGGCTGCTTCCTGGGGACGAAGACCGTGGCACCCGAGCTGGCGGACGGGGGCACGATCGTGAACACCGCCTCGTACACGGGCCTGACCGGCATGGCGGCCGTGGGGGCCTACGCGGCCAGCAAGCACGCCGTCGTCGGCCTCACCCGGGTCGCCGCGCTGGAGCTGGCGCCCCGGGGCATCCGGGTCAACGCGATCTGCCCGGGGGCCGTGGACACCGCGATGGCGAACCCGGCCCGGCTGGAACCGGACGCGGAGCCGGAGGCGTCCGCCCGCGCGCTCGACGGCCTCTACCGCAAGCTCGTGCCGCTGGGCCGGATCGGGCGGCCCGAGGAGGTCGCGCGGCTCGCGCTGTTCCTGACGTCGGAGGACTCCTCGTACATCACCGGGCAGCCCTTCGTGATCGACGGCGGCTGGCTGGCCGGGGTGAACGTGATCTGACGTGCCGTCATCTCTTGACGGTCCACGCGGGCGGTGCCACAGTCGGCCGCACACAGATCTGACGGAGCGTCAGATAGAACCAGGGGACGGTGAACCGCCTTGGAATTCGGGCTCTTCGTACAGGGATACGTCGGCAGGCGCGCCGAGACCGACCCGCTCGCCGAGCACAAGGCGCTCATGGAGGAGACCGAGTACGTCATCCAGGCGGACCGGTCCGGGTTCAAGTACGCCTGGGCCTCCGAACACCACTTCCTGGAGGAGTACTCGCACCTCTCCGCGAACGACGTGTTCCTCGGGTACCTCGCCCACGCGACGGAGCGGATCCATCTGGGGTCGGGGATCTTCAACCCGCTGGCGCAGGTCAACCACCCCGTGAAGGTCGCCGAGAAGGTGGCCATGCTCGACCATCTCACCCAAAACCGCTTCGAGTTCGGCAGTGGGCGGGGGGCCGGGTCGCACGAGATCCTGGGCTTCATCCCGGGCGTCACCGACATGAACTTCACCAAGGAGATCTGGGAGGAGACCATCGCCGAGTTCCCCAAGATGTGGCTCCAGGACGAGTACGCCGGCTTCCAGGGCAAGCACTGGTCGCTCCCGCCGCGCAAGGTCCTGCCGAAGCCGTACGGGAGGTCGCACCCGGCCATGTGGTACGCCGCCGGGTCGCCGCCCTCGTACGCGATGGCCGCCCGCAAGGGGCTCGGGGTGCTCGGCTTCAGCGTGCAGAAGGTCTCCGACATGGAGTGGGTGCTGGAGCAGTACAAGACCGCCATCGTCGACGCCGAGCCGGTCGGGGACTTCGTCAACGACAACGTCATGGTGACGACCACCGCGATCTGCGCGCCGACCCACGCCGAGGCCGTCGAGACCGCGGTGAACGGAGGGCTGCACTACCTGCCCTCGCTGGTCTTCCGGTACCACGACACCTTCCCGCGGCCCGAGGGCTTCCCCGAGTGGCCCGAGACGCTGCCGCCGTACACCGCCGAGTTCGTGGAGCTGCTCATCGAGGAGGAGCTGCTGATCTGCGGCGACCCGGACGAGGTGCTCACCCAGTGCAAGCGGTGGGAGCAGGCCGGGGCGGACCAGCTGAGCTTCGGGCTGCCGGTGGGGGTGCCGAAGGAGGAGACGTTGCGGACGATCCGGCTGATCGGGGAGCACGTGATCCCGAAGATCGACACGGATCCCGTGCATCGGACGACGCGGTTCCGGCATTCCGCCTGATCGCCGCGGGGGTGCGGGCCGTTGGCGACCGCGGGTGCGATGTGGCCGGTCGCGCAGTTCCCCACGCCCCTGGGCGGCACTGCCCGCGCCCCTAGTCGAGGAGGAACCGGCATGCTCGATCACGTCATCAAGGGCGCCACCGTCGTCGACGGGACGGGCGCGCCCGCCTTCACCGCCGACGTCGGTGTCCGCGACGGGCGGATCGCCGTCGTCGGCCGGGTGACCGAGGAGGCCCGTGGCAGCGAGGACGCCTCCGGGCTCGTGCTGGCGCCCGGGTTCGTCGATCCGCACACCCACTACGACGCCCAGCTGTTCTGGGACCCGTACGCCACCCCGTCCCTGAACCACGGGGTGACCACCGTCGTCGGCGGGAACTGCGGCTTCACGCTCGCCCCGCTGAACCCCGGCCGGCCCGGGGACGCCGACTACACGCGCCGCATGATGTCCAGGGTCGAGGGCATGTCGCTGGTCGCGCTGGAGGAGGGCGCCCCCTGGAACTGGCACGGCTTCGGGGAGTACCTGGACGCGCTCGAAGGGCGCATCGCGGTCAACGCCGGCTTCATGGTGGGGCACTGCGCGCTGCGGCGGTACGTGATGGGCGAGGACGCCGTCGGCGGCCGGCCGAGCGGCGAGCAGCTCGACGCGATGCTGCGGCTGCTGCACGACGCCATGGACGCCGGCGCCTGGGGCCTGTCCACCACCCAGTCCGCCACGCACTCCGACGGCGACGGCCGGCCCGTCGCCTCCCGGCACGCCGCACCGGCCGAGCTGCTCGCGCTGTCGAAGGCCGTCGGCGAGCACGAGGGCACCCAGATCGAGGCGATCGTCGCCGGGTGCCTCGACCAGTTCAGCGACGCCGAGATCGACCTGCTCGTGGAGATGAGCGCGGCCGCCGGGCGCCCCCTGAACTGGAACGTGCTCACCGTCGACGCGGCCGTGCCCGAGCGCGTCCCCCGGCAGCTGCTGGCGAGCGAACGGGCCCGCAGGGCGGGCGGCCGGATCGTCGCCCTGACCATGCCGATCCTCACGCCGATGAACATGTCGCTGGGCACCTTCTGCGCCCTCAACCTGATCCCCGGCTGGGGCGAGGTGCTGGGGCTGCCGGTGCCCGAGCGGATCACCCGGCTGCGGGACCCCGCCGTGCGGGCGGAGCTGCTGCGGCACGCCCGGTCCAGGGAGGCGGGCGTCTTCCGGCGGCTGACGAACTTCGCGCGGTACGTCGTCGGCGACACCTACAGCGACGCCAACCGCGGCCTGACCGGACGCGTCGTCGGGGACATCGCCGCCGAGCGCGGCCAGGAACCCTTCGCGTGCCTGGTGGAGATCTGCGCCCACGACGACCTGCGGACGGTCCTGTGGCCCATGCCCACCGACAACGACCCGGCCTCCTGGGCGCTGCGCGCCGAGACCTGGCGGCACGAGGACGTCCTGCTCGGCGGCTCCGACGCCGGGGCGCACCTGGACCGGATGTGCGGGGCGCCGTACACCACCCGGTTCCTCGGCGACTGTCTGCGCGGGCGCCGGCTCACCGGTGTGGAACAGGCCGTGAAGATGCTCACCGACGACCCGGCGCGGCTCTTCGGGCTGCGCGGGCGCGGACGGATCCAGGAAGGCTTCCACGCGGACCTGGTGCTGTTCGACCCGGAGCGTGTCGACGCCGCCCCGGCCACCCTGGTGCACGACCTGCCGGGTGAGAGCCCGCGGCTGGACTCCCGTGCGCTCGGCGTACGGGCCGTGTGGGTCAACGGCGTCGAGGCGATCCGCGACGACGTGGTGACCGGGGCCGTGCCGGGCCGGGTGCTGCGCTCGGGCCGGGACACCGGGACGGTGGCCACCCGGTGAGCCGGACCGAGGGGCAGCGTCTGTTCGTCGCCGGCTCCTGGGTGGAGCCGGACGGCGGGTCCTACGCCGTCGTCGACCCGGCGACCGAGGAGACCGTCGGACAGGCACCTGAGGCCACGCCGGAGCAGGCGCGGGCGGCCTGTGCCGCGGCCCGCGCCGCCTTCGGGCCGTGGTCGCGCACCGCGCCGGAGGAACGGGCCGCCGTCCTCGCGCGGGCGGCCTCCCTCGTCCGGGACCGTCTCGTGCCGTACGCCGAGCTGGCCCGCGCCGAGACCGGCGCGACCACGGCGACGGCCCGGGGCATGCAGGTGGGTGTCGCGGCGGCCCGCTTCCGCCGCTACGCCCGCGTCGAACCGGCCGAGTGGGCGATCCCTCCGCAGATCACCGAGGCCGGGCCGATGGGCCGGGCCGGGGTGATGGGCGCGCTCGCCGTGCGGCAGCCCGTCGGCGTGGTCGCCTGCGTCACCTCGTACAACAACCCCTGGGCGAACCCGGCCGGCAAGATCGCGCCCGCGCTCGCGATGGGCAACACCGTCGTGGTGAAACCGGCGCCGCAGGACCCCCTGTCCGTCTACCGGATGGCGGAGGCGCTGGAGGAGGCGGGCGCGCCGCCCGGCGTGGTGAACGTCCTCTCGGCCCGTTCCGTGGCGGTCGGCGAGGCGGTCGTGTCGTCGCCGGACGTCGACATGGTGAGCTTCACCGGCTCCACCGCGGTCGGGCAGCGCATCGCCGAGGTGTGCGGGCGGGACATGCGGCGCCAGCTCATGGAACTGGGCGGGAAGGGCGCCGCGGTCGTCCTCGACGACGCCGACCTGGACTCGGCGGTCGCCGGGATCGGCACCACGTTCACCTTCTACAGCGGCCAGATCTGCACGGCCCCGACCCGGGTGCTGGCCCAGCGTGGCGTGTACGGCCGCCTGGTGGAGCGGCTGGCGGCGTACGCGCGCCGGCTGCCGGTCGGCGACCCGCGGGAGCCGGGCACGGTGGTCGGCCCGGTGATCTCCCGGGCGCACCGCGATCGGGTGGAGTCGTACGTCGAACTGGGCCGCAAGGAGGGTGCGGTGGTGGTGGCGGGCGGCGAACGCCCGGACCGCGCACGGGGCTTCTACGTGGCCCCGACCGTCCTGGCCGACTGCGCCAACGACATGCGCGTGGCCCGCGAGGAGATCTTCGGCCCGGTCGTCGTGGTCGTCCCCTTCGACGACGAGGAGGAGGGGGTCGCCCTCGCCAACGACAGCGACTACGGCCTCGTCGACTACGTCTGGTCCGGCGACGTGGCCCGCGCCTTCCGCGTGGCACGGCGGCTGCGGGCCGGCGGGGTCGGCGTGAACACCGTCGGCCGCAACATGGAGGCCCCGTTCGGAGGGTTCAGGAAGAGCGGGGTCGGCCGGGACGTCGGCTCGTACGCCCTGCACGCCTACAGCGAGGTGCAGTCGATCGTCTGGCCCGGCTGAGTCAGTCCGCCAGGTCCACGCGGACCGTCAGCAGGTCCGTCCCGAGGGCCCGTACGGCCGAGCTGTTGAAGCGCGGGAGCCGCCGCAGCCGGGCCACCGGGTCGTCGTCCGGCAGCAGCCGGGCCGTACCGGAGTACCAGCGGCCCTTCACGCGTACCCGCACCCGGGGGTCCGCCTTGATGTTGCGCACGTACTGGGACCGCTCCCCGAACTCCGACACCAGCCAGAACACGTCCCCGTCCCGGCGCCCGCCCACCGGCGTCCGCCGGGGCAGGCCGGACACCCGGCCCGTGGTTTCCAGCAGCGTCTGGAAGGGCATGCGGCGCAGTACCGGATTTCCCACATGGCGCTGGAACGCGGTGGCGGCACGGAACCTGACGTCGTCGAGGCGTGACATGACGGCTAGTCTCCTGTCTCCCGGGGGACGCCGGGCCGCGCCCGGCGACATGTCGCCGGACCGTAGCCTGCGAGGCTCCCGGCACGCCAGGACGAGAGCGGGTGGCAGCTGATGCGGGTCGTGACGTGGAACCTGTGGTGGCGTTTCGGCCCCTGGCAGGACCGGCGCAAGGCCATCCTCACCGCACTGCGCGACCTGCGCCCCGACGTCGTCGGACTCCAGGAGGTCTGGGCCGCCGACGGCGAGAACCAGGCCGAGTGGCTGGCCGGCGAACTCGGCCTGCACTGGGCGTGGGCGCCCTTCCCGGCCCCGGAGCGCTGGCGCGCGCGGATCGGCGACCCGTCCGCCGACGTCGGCGTCGCCGTCCTCAGCCGCTGGCCCGTCGCCGCGCGGCACACCCTGCGTCTGCCCGTGCCCGCCGACCTCGACGACGGCCGCCTCGCGCTGCACACCCGGCTGGCCGCCCCCGGCTACGACATCCCGTTCTTCACCACCCACCTGACCTCCGTCCCGTACGCCTCGGCGGTCCGCGTCGAACAGGTCACCGCCGTCGCCCGGTTCGTCGCCGAGCACCGCGGTGACACACCCTTCCCGCCCGTCGTCACGGGCGACTTCAACGCCTTCCCGGACTCCGACGAGGTCCGCCTCTTCAGCGGCCTGCGCACCGCGCCGCCCGTGCCCGGCCAGGTCTTCCTCGACGCCTGGGAGTACGCCGACCCGTCCGCCCCCGCCCTCACCTGGGACCCCGCCAACCCCCACGCCGCGGCCACGCTGGAGCCGGGCGCCCGCATCGACTACATCCACGTCGGCCCCCCGGGCGAGGGCGGCCTCGGCCACGTCCGCTCCGTCCGCCGAGCCTGCGACACCCCGATCGCCGGCACCTGGCCGTCCGACCACATGGCGGTCCTGGCGGACCTGTCGGACTGACGGACCGGGCCGTCGCCGCGGGACCTGCTCACACACGCCCCAGAAAAATCGGGTTGGTGAACGCCGCCAGAGCGCCCGGCAAGGGGCCCGCCGCCGTCTCGTGGCGGAGTTCCGCTCTGACGTAGGCCGCGTTGGCCGGGGTGGTGTGCCATTCGGCGGTGCCGGTGCCCGAGACCGGGAGGGGGTCCGTCGTGAAGAGGACGCCCTGGTCGGTGACGAAGCGGATCGTGCAGCGGGGGGCGCCCGACGCCTCCAGGCGGACCGTCACCGGGGTGTCCGGGTCCACCTCCAGGCGTTCGCCGATGCCCGCGTGCCGGGCCCGGCCGCCGGACGCGCCGAAGGTGAGGGAGACGTTCTTGGACTCGGCGACGTACGAGCGGCCCGCGCGGATGCCCTCCTGGACGGCCGTGCGGGTCAGGTCGTCGGCGAGGACGACCGTCTGCGGGCCGCCGACCGGGTCGGGGTCGCGGTGGGCGTCGCTGCTGCCCATCGCCGGGATCCAGGAGCGCGAGCCCGAGCGCGTGGACGCCACCAGCGTGCTGTCCCAGTCCGCCAGGGCCACCTCGTCGTCCGGGGTGTACGGGCCGTTCCAGACCTCGATCGCGTCGGCCTCGCCGAAGCCGAACTTCCAGTTGCAGCCGACGCAGGTGGCGTGCGGGTGCGCGGGCACGACGAGGCCGCCCGCCTCGCGGATGCGCCGGGCGAACCGCCCGAAGCGGTTGTCCCGCGCCCGGTAGCGCCAGTCGACGAACGTGCCGGGGTCGGTGCCGAGGGCCACCACGTGCCCGTTGCGGGTGGTCACCTCCTCGCCCAGCATGATCAGCAGGTCGTCCCCGGCCGCCTCGGCCCAGTGCGGGTGCGAGGCGTGCGTGTTGTGGTCGGAGGAGTTGATGAAGTCCAGACCCGCCGCCCTCGCCAGCGCGGCGATCTCGGCCGGGCTGCGGCGCCCGTCGGAGTGCCAGGAGTGCAGATGGCAGTCGCCCCGGTACCAGGCGCGCCCCCGCCCCCTGGCCCGCTCCGGCGGGTACACGGGCCGGACGGCCTCGCCGGGCTCGCCGTGCGTCAGCGTGATCGTGAGCTCGTACGCCAGCCCCTGCGGCGCCACCGTGTACGGCCCGAGGGCGATGTGCCAGGTGCCCGCGCGGACCGGCCCGGGAATGTAGCCCGGCGTCGCCTCGTCCGTCCGGATGAAGAACTCGCTGCGCGCCCCGCCGGACCAGCCGCGGAAGCCGCGCCCGCCGAGCTCGGTGCCGCGCTCGTCGAAGACGCCGATGTCGAGGGCGTTGCCCGCGGTGCCGGCCGGGACGGACGGCTTGTCGTAGGTGTAGGAGACCTTGATCTCCCGTATGCCGGGCGGGACGTCGACCGGCACGTACACATAGTCGGGGGCCCCGGGCGGCAGGGTGCCCCGCACGGTGCGGGTCTGCGTGCCCCGGGGGTTCTCGGCGCCTGACGCGAAGGTCACGCCTCCCAACGTAAGCGCGGCGGCCGCGCCCGTCACGAACAGTGCGCGCCGGCCCGGGCCCGCGTGGTCGTCCTCGCACATGCTGCTGCTCCCGGTTCGTCGTGAGTGCCATGGCGTGGGTGGTGCGGGGGTGGTGCTTGCGACCCTCGTATTCAGCCGTGAACTCCCGTGAAGGGGAAGGCGATCGGCGGACAAACACACGGCGGCCGGCCGTCCCGAATGTGCCGACCAGTCGGTATGGACATCGTGGCGTGCCGGGGGTACAGATGCAGGCATGCGCATCTCCGCCACGATCTTCCTCACCGACGAGACGATCACCCCGACCCGGCTGGCCCGTGAGCTGGAGCAGCGGGGATTCGCCGGGCTGTACCTGCCCGAGCACACCCACATCCCCGTCGAGCGGACCACGCCCTACCCGGCCGGAGGCGACCTGCCGCCCGAGTACGGCCGCACCCTCGACCCCTTCGTCGCCCTCGGCCAGGCCGCCGCCGTCACCGAGCGCCTCGGCCTGGGCACCGGCATCACGCTGGTCGCCCAGCACGACCCGATCGACCTGGCCAAGCAGATCGCCACCCTGGACCACCTGTCCGGCGGACGCTTCACGCTCGGCCTCGGCTTCGGCTGGAACGTCGAGGAGGCCGCCGACCACGGCGTCGACTGGTCCTCGCGCCGCGACCTCGTCCGCGACCGGATGGCCCTGATGCGGGCCCTGTGGGCTGACGAACCCACGGCGTACGACGGCGAGTTCGGGTCCGTCCGGGCCAGCTTCGCCCACCCCAAGCCCGTGCGGAAGCCGCGCGGCCCGAAGCTCGGCGGGCCGCGCACCCTGGTCGGCGGCGCCGCGGGGCCGAAACTGTTCGCCCACATCACCGAGTACGCCGACGGCTGGCTGCCGATCGGGGGACGCGGGCTGTCCGAGAGCCTGCCCCGGCTGCGGACCGTCTGGGCCGACGCCGGACGCGACCCGGCCGCCCTCCAGGTGGTGCCGTACGCCGTCTTCCCCACCCCCGGCAAGCTCGCCCACTACGCCGAGCTGGGCATCGAGGAGGTCGTCGTCCAACTGCCCCCGGGCGGCGACGCCGAGGTGCTGGGCGCCCTGGACGGATACGCGGCCTTCGTCGCCTGAGCGCCGCCGCCGGCTGTACGGACGCGCGGCCTTCGTCGCCTGAGCGCCGCCGCTGATCAGGCCGCTCGTATGCTCGAAGGATGACGACTCCCGCGACCCCCGGAACCGGCCCGACCGAGAACTCCATGCGTCGCGCCCTCAAACGCGCCCGGGACGGCGTCGCCCTCGACGTGGCCGAGGCGGCCGTGCTGCTCCAGGCCCGCGGCGAGGCGCTCGACGACCTCGCCGCGTCCGCCGCCCGGGTCCGGGACGCGGGCCTCGCGGCCGCCGGCCGGCCCGGGGTCATCACCTACTCCAAGAGCGTCTTCATCCCCCTCACCCGGCTGTGCCGGGACAAGTGCCACTACTGCACGTTCGTCACCGTCCCCGGCAAGCTGCGCCGCGCCGGGCACGGGATGTTCATGTCCCCGGACGAGGTGCTGGACATCGCCCGAAAGGGCGCGGCCCTCGGCTGCAAGGAAGCCCTCATCACCCTCGGCGACAAGCCGGAGGACCGCTGGCCGGAGGCCCGCGAGTGGCTCGACGCGCACGGCTACGACGACACGATCGCCTACGTCCGCGCCATCTCCATCCGCATCCTGGAGGAGACGGGCCTGCTCCCGCACCTCAACCCCGGCGTCCTGACCTGGACCGACTTCCAGCGCCTGAAGCCCGTCGCCCCGTCGATGGGCATGATGCTGGAGACGACCGCGTCCCGCCTGTGGTCCGAGCCCGGCGGCCCGCACCACGGCTCCCCGGACAAGGAACCCGCCGTCCGCCTGCGCGTCCTGGAGGACGCGGGCCGCTCCTCGGTCCCGTTCACCTCCGGCATCCTCCTGGGCATCGGCGAGACGTACGAGGAGCGCGCCGAGTCCCTGTTCGCGCTGCGCCGGATCTCCCGGGCCTACCACGGCGTCCAGGAGCTGATCATCCAGAACTTCCGCGCCAAGCCGGACACCGCGATGCGCGGCATGCCGGACGCCGAGCTGGACGACCTCGTCGCGGCGGTCGCGGTGGCCCGCCTCATCATGGGCCCGGCCGGCAACATCCAGGCCCCGCCCAACCTCGTCGACCACGAGTACGCCCGGCTGATCGCGGCCGGCATCGACGACTGGGGCGGCGTCTCCCCGCTCACCATCGACCACGTCAACCCCGAGCGCCCCTGGCCGCGTATCGAGGAACTGGCCCGGCGCTCCGCGGACGCCGGGTTCGAGCTGCGCGAACGGCTGTGCGTGTACCCGGAGTTCGTGACGCGCGGCGAGCCCTGGCTGGACCCCCGGCTGCTGCCGCACGTCCGCGCCCTCGCCGACCCCGAGACAGGTCTCGCCCGGCCCGACGCCGTGGTCGAGGGACACCCGTGGCAGGAGCCCGAGGAGGCGTTCGTCTCCTCCGGCCGCACCGACCTGCACACGGCCATCGACACCGAGGGCCGTACGTCCGACCGGCGCGACGACTTCGACGAGGTGTACGGCGACTGGGGCGCCCTGCGGGAGGCCGCCGCGCCCGGCATGGCCCCCGAGCGCATCGACACCGACGTCCGCCAGGCGCTGCGGGTCGCCGCCGACGACCCGACCCGGCTCACCGACGACGAGGCGCTGGCCCTGCTGCACGCGGACGGACCCGCCCTGGACGCGCTGTGCCGCGTCGCCGACGACGTCCGGAAAACGGCGGTCGGCGACGACGTGACGTACATCGTCACCCGGAACATCAACTTCACGAACGTCTGCTACACCGGCTGCCGCTTCTGCGCGTTCGCCCAGCGCCGCACCGACGCCGACGCCTACACGCTCTCCCTGGACCAGGTCGCCGACCGCGCCCGGCAGGCGTGGGACGTGGGCGCGGTGGAGGTCTGCATGCAGGGTGGCATCCACCCGGACCTGCCCGGCACGGCGTACTTCGACATCGCGAGGGCCGTGAAGGAACGCGTCCCCGGGATGCACGTCCACGCCTTCTCCCCGATGGAGGTCGTCAACGGCGCCACCCGCACCGGCCTGTCCGTCCGCGAGTGGCTGACCGCCGCCAAGGAGGCCGGCCTGGACTCGATCCCCGGTACGGCGGCGGAGATCCTCGACGACGAGGTCCGCTGGGTCCTCACCAAGGGCAAGCTGCCGGCCGCGACCTGGATCGAGGTCGTCACCACCGCCCACGAACTGGGCATCCGCTCCTCCTCGACGATGATGTACGGGCACGTCGACCAGCCCCGGCACTGGCTCGGGCATCTGCGCACCCTGGCCGGCATCCAGCAGCGCACCGGCGGCTTCACCGAGTTCGTCACGCTGCCGTTCATCCACACCAACGCGCCGGTCTACCTCGCTGGCATCGCCCGCCCCGGCCCGACGATCCGCGACAACCGCGCGGTCACGGCCATGGCCCGGCTCCTCCTGCACCCCCATATCCCCAACATCCAGACGAGCTGGGTCAAACTGGGCACCGAGGGTGCGGCGGAGATGCTCCGCTCCGGAGCCAACGACCTGGGCGGCACGCTGATGGAGGAGACGATCTCGCGGATGGCGGGTTCGTCGTACGGCTCCTACAAGTCCGTACGGGACCTGGTGGCGGTCGCCGAGGCGGCCGGGCGCCCGGCGAAGCCGCGCACCACCCTGTACGGCGAGGTGCCCGAGGAGCGGCAGCGGGCGGCGGCCGCCTCCGACGGGCACCTGCCCGAGCTGCTGCCCCTCCTGGACTGACGGGGAGCCCCCCGCGGGGGTCGGTACGATGATCCGACCCTCGCTGGTGGACTCGCCGGCGTTCCGTAGCCGTCGGCGCGTTCCGTGGCCGCCGACGGCCGTCCATAGCTTTCCGTAGCCGAGGAGATGCGTGCCCGTGCCTGCTACCAAGGTCTGGGTGACCGGTCTGACGGTGGGCGCGATAGCCGCCGTCGCCGCCCTCGCCGTGCAGGCCGACAAGGGCCCCCACCCGACGGCGGGGAAGGCCCGGCCGAGCGCGTCGGCGTCCCCGGAGGCGAGCCCCGCGCCGTCGAAGCCGGCCCGGGCCGCCGAGGTGCCCGACGACTCCGGCACCGGCCGCCGCATCGTCTACGACCTCGGCGACAGACGCGTCTGGCTGGTCGACGCGAGCGACGCCGCCCGGCGGACCTTCACCGTCTGGCCCGGCACGGTCAGCCCGGACCCCGGACGCTACGCGGTGTCGTCCCGGACCACGGCCACGAAGGGCTCCGACGGCGTGCAGATCGAGAACATCGTCTACTTCGCCGCCAAGTCCGGCATCTCCATCGCCTTCTCCAACGCCGTGGACGGCTCCTCGCCCCCGCCCGCCGCGGGCAAGAAGACCGGCGGGGTCAGGATGCGCGCGGCGGACGGGGCGGCGCTGTGGACGTTCGGTGAGACGGGGACGCCGGTGGTCGTCGTCGACTGACCCGGCGCCCGTCCGGGGTCAGGCGTCGGGGGTCTTCACCTGCCCGCCCGGCAGATGGTTCACGATCAGTACGACACCGCTCAGCAGGAACACCCGGGTCGCGGCGTCGAGCCCGTTCCAGTCCGAGGACTGCCACATCGCGAACCACTCACCGCCGATCGCGATGAAACCGGCGCCGAACAGCAGCATCAGCATCAGCAGCCCGTACGTGGAGAAGCGGCGGGCCCGCACGTCGTCGCGCCGCGCCCACAGCCAGGTGCCGTATATGAGCACGAGCGCGGCGACGGTCTCCCAGACGATGATCGCGACGTAGGCCGCGTCCTGAAGTCCCTTGCCGGTGACGGCCCGCCACATCAGGTCGTCGTCCTCGAACGTGGTGTCCATCGCGAGGACGTGCCGCACGAACTGCTGGTTCGTACCGAAGTCCGTGATGTTCCCGAAGGCGACGAGCGCGATGTAGAGGGCCACGGTCCCGGTCAGGAGGGTGGCCGCGATGTGCAGGGGGGTGCGTGGGGGTGTGGTCGACATGAAGGTCATCTTCCCCGCGTCGCGCGGGTGTTCGGGCGTCATTGCGCCACAATGAGCGGACGGACTTCGAGGGCGGGCGGACGAGGGGACGTACGGTGGCGCAGGCGCAGCCGTCGATGCAGGAGCTGATCCGGCAGCGCAGCCGCGCCGGCTTCGTGGGCCGCGGAGCCGAACGGGCCGCGTTCCGGGAGAACCTGGAGCTGCCGCCCCAGGACGAGCGGCACCGCTTCCTGTTCCATGTGCACGGCCAGGCCGGCGTCGGCAAGTCCTTCCTCCTGCGGGAGCTGGAGCAACTGGCGCGGGAGAAGGGCGCGCTGACCGCCTCGGTGGACGAGACCGTGGGCAGCGTCCCGGAGGCGATGGCCGCGGTCAGCCGCCAGTTCGCCGCCCAGGGGCACCGGTTCAAGGACCTCGACCGGGCACTCGCCACCCACCGGGAGCGACGGCACGAGGCGGAGGCGGCGGCCGCCGCCCTGGGCACCGAGCCGGAAGGGCCGTCGCCTGCCGGCACCGCTGTGATGCGGGCCGGACTCGTCGGCCTCGGCATGGTCCCCGGCATCGGCCCGTTCGCGGGAGCCCTCGACGCCGCCCAGCTCGCCCAGAGCGCCGACCGGCTGCGGGCGGGGCTCAGCGCCCGGTTCCGCAGCCAGGACGACGTGCAGCTGGTGCTCTCCCCGGAGCGGGTGCTCACCCCCGTCCTGCTGACCGAGCTGTCCGGCGCCGCGGAGCACGCCCCGTGGATCGTCCTGTTCCTCGACACCTACGAACGCACCGGCCCCTTCCTGGACGGCTGGCTGCACGACGTCATGACCAGCGACCGGTACGGCGCCCTGCCCGCCACCGTCGTCGTGGTCACCGCGGGACAGCACCCCTTCGACACCGCCCGCTGGGGCGGCTTCACCGACTTCATGGCCGACGTTCCGCTCGGCCCGTTCACCGAGACCGAGGCGCGCGGACTGCTGGCCGACCGGGGCGTGGTCGCCGAGCCGGTCGTCGAGGAGGTCCTGCGGCTCACCGGCGGACTGCCCGTCCTCGTCTCGACGCTGGCCGAACAGCGTCCCGCCGGCCCGGACGACATCGGCGACCCGAGCGTCACCGCCGTCGAACGCTTCCTGAAGTGGGAGCAGGACCCCGTGCGCCGGGCCGTGGCGCTCGCCTGCGCGCTGCCCCGGCGGGTGGACATGGACGTGTTCCGGGCCGCCGTGGACTGCCCCGACGACGACGCCGAGGCGCTCTTCGCCTGGCTGCGCGGCCTGGCGTTCGTGGACGATCGGGGCGACCGGCTGCGGTACCACGACCTGGTGCGCGAACCGATGCTGCGCCTCCAGCGCCGCCGCTCCCCGCGCGGCTGGACCGAGCGGCACGACCGGCTCGCCGCCGTCTACGGCCGCTGGCGGGAGGAGGCGGGCCAGGGCCTGGGCTCCTTCCAGGAGTGGCTGGAGGAGGAGTGGCGCGAGCTGCGGCTGGAGGAGACCTACCACGCGTTGTGCGCCCGCCCCCGTACCGCGCTGAACGGGGCGCTGTGGGACGTCGTGCTCGTCTGCGGCGCCGACGAGGCGGCGGGCCGGCGCTGGGCGCAGATGCTGGTCGAGGCGGGCGAGGCCACCGGTGACCCGGCCCTCGGCGACTGGGGCCGGGCGCTGGGCGAGGCGCTCGCGGACGACGCGACCGCCATGACGGCGGTGGCGAACCTGGTCCTGTCCCGTCCGGGACCCGACCGGCGCACCCGGGCCGTCGCCCACTCCTTCCGGGCGCGGGAGCTGCGCCGCGAGGGCCGGTACGAGCCCGCCCTCGCGGATGCCGACCGGGCGGTCGAGCTGGACCCCGAACTGTCCCCGGCGCACTACGGCCGCGGACTCGCCCTGCGCTCGCTCGGCGACTTCCCGGCGGCGCTCGCCGCTTTCGACACCGCCGACCGGCTCGCCCCGGACGACGAGTTCGTCATCTCCGAGCGCGCCGAGACCTACCGGCTCGCGGGCCGCTACGAGGAGGCGTTCGCCGACTACGACCGGGCCGTCGCCCTCGACCCGTCGGACCCCGAGTACCTCGCCGGCCGGGCGGTGTGCCGTCAGGAGCTGGGCCAGCAGGATGAGGCGCTGGCCGACCTCGACCATGCGGTGGCCCTCGACGAGGACTACCTGTGGCCGCTGGTGCGCCGGGCCCGGCTGCGCCGCGTCCGCTCCGAGTGGGACGAGGCGTTCGCGGACTTCGACCGTGCCGTCGAGAAGGCGCCCGACAACCCCTGGGTCGCCTCCGAGCGCGGGGACGCCTACCGGCTCGCGGGCCGCTTCGAGGACGCCGTCGCCGAACTCGGCCGGGCCGTCGCCCTCAAGCCGGACTACGCCTCGGCGCTCGCCGGCCGGGGCCTCGCCCAGTACGAACTGGGCCGCGACGAGGAGGCGCTGGCCGATCTCACCCGGGCCGTCGACCTGGTCCCCGACTACGCGTGGGCGCTGGTCACCCGCGCCCAGGTCAAGGCCCGTGCGGGCGACCAGGAGGGCAGGTTCGACGACCTGCGGCGGGCCGCCGCCGCGGACACCTCGGACGGCTGGGCGGCCGCCGAACTGGGGGAGGCGTACCGGCAGGAGGGCCGCTACGAGGAGGCACGCGCCGCCCTGGAGCAGTCCCTGGAGCGGGACCCGCAGTACGACTACGCACACGTCACCCTCGGGGCCGTTCACCGGGAGCTGAAGGACCACGAGGAGGCGTACCGCTGCTACGGGCGCGCCCTCGCCGCCGGTGACGTCGGCTGGATCCGCGCCCGGCGGGCCCGTGCGGCGATGGACCTCGGATGGTGCGAGGAGGCCCTGGCGGACCTGGACCGGTGCGTGGCCCTGGACTGGGAACCCGTCTGGGCCCGCTGGACGGCCATCGACCTGCTCATGCTGTGCGGACGCTGGGAGGAGGTGGGGGTTCGGCTGCGCGCGGCCGAGGAGGCCGGGCTGTCCGACGGCGACCTGGACGGCCTGCGGGCCGAGTGGCACGCCCACCGCGAGGAGTGGGAGCAGGCCCGGCGCTGCGCGGAACGGCTGCGGGAGCCGGAGCCTCTTGAATGCGCGTTCGAGACGGCCGTGGTCACCGGCCTCGCGGAGGGCCTGCCCGCCGCCGAACCCCTGTGGCGGGAGCTGGCGGGGATGCTGGAGGCGGAGACCGGCATGGACGACATCCAGCGCGCCCAGGGCCACTGCTTCCTCGGCTGCGCCCTCGGGGACTGGCCCCTCGCCGACCGGGGGCTGACGGCCTTCCTGGCCCTGGAGCCCGGCTGGGCGGACGCGGCGACCCTCGCCTCCATCCTCGGCCACGTCCTGAGGAGTCCCGGAGCCGACGCCACGCACCTCAGCCCGCGCCTGGAGCGGGTCGCTGCGGCGGCCGAGGTGATCCGGGCACGTCACCGGAACTGACCGGCGAACGGTGCGAAGGGGGTGGTTCCGGACCACTTCCGTCACACACCGCATACCGATCCGCCCCCTGAACCCACGGTCCCCGGTCGATTACAGTGGCGAACTGTCGTACGAGCGGATGGTCAGGGGGAGGTCTTGGTGGGGGCGACCGGCGGACCCGTCTGGGGCCGTACCGAGCAGCAGGACTTCCGCAGCCGGGTGCGCGGAACGCTGCTCGGCGCGGCCGTCGGGGACGCCCTCGGAGCCCCGGTCGACGCGCTCGGCCTGACCGAGATCCAGGAGCGGCACGGCGCCGAGGGCCTGCTGGACCTGGCCCCCGGCTACGGGCGCCGGGGTGCCGTGACCCATCTCACCCAGCTCACCCTGTTCTCCGTGGACGGGCTCATACGGGCCCAGGTCCGCCGGGACACCGGCGCTTGGCATCCGCCGACCGATCTGCACCGGGCCTATCTGCGCTGGGCCGCCACCCAGCGGGACTGGGGACCCGACGAGCGCCGCAAGGACGACGGCTGGCTCGCCCGCGAGGAGTGGCTGTACGCCCGCCGGGACGCGACCCGATCCCTGCTGCTCGGCCTCGGCGACGAGACCATGGGCACCCTGGAGGCGCCCAAGAACACCGCCGAGCTCGGCCCGGAGGCCGCCGCGCGCTCCGCGCCGTTCGGGCTGCTCGTCGGCTGGGAGCCGCAGCTCGTCGTCCAGCTCGCCGTGGAGTGCGCCGCACAGACCCACGGGCACCCGGTCGCCTACCTGTCGGCGGGCGCGTACGCCGTGATCGTGCACGGGCTGGCCTGCGGGGAGAGCCTGGACGGGGCGGTGCAGCGGGCCCTCGCGCTGCTCGCCGTGCGCCCCGGGCACGAACCGGTGTCGGACGCCCTCCAGCACGCGCTGGGGGCCGTGCGGCAGGGCATGCCGACGCCCGCCCGCGTGGCGGAGCTGGCGGCCGACGGCTCGGCGGACGGGCTGCTCGCGGCGTCCGTGTACTGCGCCCTGGTCGGCGAGGACGTCCGGCAGGGGCTGTGCCTGGCGGTGAACCACGACGGCCCCTCCGCCGCCACGGCCTCCCTCACCGGCGGTCTGCTGGGGGCCCTGCACGGCGAGACGGCCCTGCCGCCGGCCTGGCTTGCCGAGCTGGAGGGCCGTCCCACGATCCTGGAACTCGCCGACGACTTCGCCATGGAGATGACGCAGGGCCCGGCCCTGCACGGGCCGGGCGCCTCCGCGCCGGGCTGGCTGGCGCGCTACCCGCGCGCCTGAGCCCCGCCGCGCGTTCCCGCGCTCACTCCCCGGCCCGCGCTCACTCCTTGGCCCGCACCACGTCGTCCACCGGACCGGCCGGCGCCGGCACCGCGGCGGCCGCCGCCCCGTCGCCGTCGGTGTTGACGCTCTCCACCACGGCCAGGCGCTCCGGGGTGTCCTCCGGCTTCAGGCGGCCGATGAGGATGTACAGGATCAGCGAGACCGCGAGCGGGATGGAGACCTGGTACTGCAGCGGCACCCCGCCGTCGACGCTCCAGCTGATCGGGTAGTTGACCAGCCAGAAGGCGAGCAGGCCCATCGCCCAGCTGGTGAGCGCGGCGGTCGGCCCGGAGCGGCGGAACGGCCGCAGCAGGCCCAGCATCATCGGGATCGCGATGGGGCCCATGAGACCGGCGACCCACTTGATGACGACGGTGATGATGTCCTTGAACGTGGGGGAGTTGACCTGGGTCGCCACCGCCATCGACAGACCGAGGAAGACGACGGTCGTCACGCGTGCCGCCACCAGGCCGGACCGCTCGTTCCAGGCCCGGGCCCGCTTCGACAGCACCGGCGCCACGTCCCGGGTGAAGACGGCGGCGATGGCGTTGGCGTCGGAGGAGCACATCGCCATGGTGTGCGAGAAGAAGCCGACGATGACCAGGCCCAGCAGGCCGTGCGGCAGAAGCTGTTCGGTCATCAGGGCGTAGGAGTCGGAGCCGTCCGGCTTCTGCGACTCGACCAGCAACGGTGACATCCACATCGGGAAGAACAGCACGAGCGGCCAGACCAGCCAGAGGACCGCCGAGAGCCGTGCGGAGCGCTGGGCCTCGTGCGGGGTGGCCGTGGCCATGTACCGCTGGGCCTGGTTGAGCATGCCGCCGTTGTACTCGAAGAGCTTGATGAACAGGAACGCCAGCAGGAAGACCGTGCCGTACGGGCCGACCAGCGGCTCGCCGTGGCCCTGGAGTTCGGGCTCGTCCCAGGCGCCGAGGAAGCCGATGCCCTTGTCGTTCAGCTTCATCACCACGGCGAAGAACATCGCGAGCCCGGCGAGCAACTGGATGATGAACTGCCCGAGTTCGGTGAGGGCGTCCGCCCACAGGCCGCCGATGGTGCAGTAGACGGCGGTGATGCATCCGGTGATGAGGATGCCCTGGTTGAGCGAGACCCCGGTGAACACCGACAACAGGGTCGCGATCGCCGCCCACTTGGCGCCGACGTCCACGATCTTCAGCAGCATGCCGGACCAGGCCAGCGCCTGCTGGGTCCGCAGGTCGTAGCGGTTCTTCAGGTATTCCAGCGGCGAGGCCACGTGCAGCCGTGACCGGAGCCGGTTGATGCGCGGCGCGAACAGCTTCGACCCGATGGCGATGCCGAGCGCGATGGGGAAGGACCAGGTGACGAAGGACGTGACGCCGTAGGTGTAGGCGATGCCCGCGTACCCGGTGAACATCACCGCGCTGTAGCCGGACATGTGGTGCGAGATGCCGGACAGCCACCACGGCATCTTGCCGCCCGCGGTGAAGAAGTCGCTGACGTTGTCCACCCGCTTGTGGGACCAGACGCCGATGGCGACCATCACGCCGAAGTAGCCGATGAGCACGGCCCAGTCGAGACTGTTCATGTGACCCCTCCAGGGTTCCGTCCTGTGAACGGCCCGCCCATGGTCGATGCGTGGAAGAGGACACGACAAGCGCGAGTAGGGTCAAGGGACAGTAAAATCGTTCTGCTAAGTGACCTGCGTTCATGGATATGGACGACGAAATCCGTTGGAACCCGTACGTCAGCGCATCAACTCCCCGGCGTTGACGAGCAGCGACTGCCCTGTGATGGCCCGCGCCCGGTCCGAGGCGAGGAACACCGCCGCCTCCGCGACGTCCCCGTCGGTGGGCATCTCCGGCAGCGCCATCCGCCCGGTCAGCCGCGCCAGCACCTCCGCCTCCGCGACGCCCTCCGCCCGCGCCGTGAACCGTACGAAGGCCTCCACCGCCGGCCCCCACATCCAGCCCGGCAGCACGGAGTTGACCCGTATCCGGCGCGGCCCGAGCTCCCGGGCGAGCGAGTACATCGCGCTGGTCAGGGCGCCCTTGGAGGCGGCGTAGGCGGCCTGGCGCACCTCGGACGGCGCCGCCACCGCCGACTGCGTCCCGATGAACACCACCGACCCGCCGCGCTCCTCCAGCGCGGGCAGACAGGCCCGCGTCATCCGCAGCGTGCCCAGCAGGTTCACGTCGAGCACCGCCTGCCAGGTGGTGAAGTCGGCATCCCTCAGCCCGCCGAACAGCGAGTCCCAGGCCGCCACATGGACCACCGCGTCGATCCCGCCGAACCGCTCCCGGGCCAGCGCGGCCAGTGCCGCGCACTGCTCCTCGTCGGTGATGTCGGTCGCCCGGTACGCGGTGCGCTCCCCGGCCGGATCGATCCCGGCGGCGCTGCGGGCCAGCTGCTCCTCGGTCCGCGCCCCCAGCACCGCGTTCCCGCCGTCCCGTACGACCGCCGCCGCGACCTGGTGGCCGAGCCCCACGCCGACCCCCGACACGACCACGGTCCTGCCTGTGAGCAGTGACATCCGGTGCCTCCCGGCCCTGGCGCAATATCTGACGGGGCGTCAGAGTATGGGCGAGCCGAGGAAAGGGGAACAGCGTGAGCGAGGACACCCGCAGCGAGGTGTACGCCGAACTGGCCGCCGTCGGCCCGTACGGGGTCCGCCCCGGCCACGCCCTGATCACCATGGTCGAACCGCACCCCGGCCATGAGCACGCCTACAACCGCTGGTACGAGGACGACCACTACTACGCGGGCGCCATGGCGATGCCCTGGATGTTCGCCGGCCGGCGCTGGGTGGCCACCCGGGACCTCCAGCTGCTGCGCTATCCCGCCGGGTCGGCCGTCGCCCGGCCGGTCACCGCCGGCTGCTACCTCTCCACGTACTGGATCACCGCGGGCCGCTACGCCGACCACATGCGCTGGACCGTCGCCATCAACCGGCGGCTCAACCGCGACGCCCGCGTCCACCACGACCGCACCCACGTCTTCACGGCGTTCCAGGACCACGAGACCACGGTGTACCGCGACGGCGAGGCCGGCCCCCGCGACCTCCACGCCCTCGACCACCCCTACGCGGGCCTGGTCCTCCAGGTCGTCGACGCCGGGACGGCCGGACGGCGCGCGGACCTCCTCGCCTGGCTGCGCGACCACCACCTGCCCGAACGGCTGACGGGGTCCCCGGCCGCGCTGGTGACCGTCTTCAGCCCCACGCCCCTGCCGCTGGACCGCATGTCCTACGTCAGGCAGGTCGAGGGCGTCGGCACCCGGCTCACCCTGCTCTGGTTCCTGGAGGAGGACCCCCGGCGCTGCTGGCCGGACCACTTCACGGGCCTGGACACGGCCGTCGGGAAGACGGGCCTGGGCCGCACCGAGCTCGTGGCGCCGTTCATCCCGACGGTGCCGGGCACCGACCGGTACGTCGCCGAACTGCGCTGACCGGCTCGGTCAGCGCAGCTCCTCCGGGCAGGGCGTGCCGCGCGGCACGTCGTAGGGCGCCGCCAGCCGGTACACGCCCGCCCGCGGAGCGACCAGGGTCGTCCAGCGGTCGCCCTTCGCGTCCTCCTCGGTCTCCATCAGGCAGCCGTTGACGTTGTCGTACGTCCTGGGCTCGCCGTCGGGACGCTTGCGGGACGCCTCCGTCTCCTTCGGCGGGTCGAGCTTTCGGCCCTCGGCGTCGACGATGCTCAGCCACGGCGAGTAGGGGATGCGGATCAGGATGCGGCCCGGCTCGCTCACCCGCATCGTCATCTCGCCCTGCTCGGCCCGCTCCACCACGGCGTTCGGCTCGGCGAGCGGCGCCGGGTCCGTCACCTGGAACAACTGCCAGTTCGCGTCGCCCCACACCTGCTTCAGATACGGCAGACCGCGCTGCACCAGCTCCCGCTCCCGCTGCGCCGCCGAGGGGTCCGGCTCGTCCTTGGGCAGCACCACGAAGTGCACCGCCCAGCGCCTCAGCCACTCCCGGTAGTTCGCCGAGTTGAGCGTGTCGTCGTAGAAGAGCGGGTTGCGCTCCATGTCGGCCTGCCGGTTCCAGCCGCGCGCCAGGTTCACGTACGGCGCGAGCGCGGACGCCTCCCGGTGCGAACGGGCCGGCACGACCTCCACCCGGCCCTTCTCGGCGCCGACCTCCTGGAGCTCGTTGACCAGCGGGGCCAGCTCACGCGCCCAGGACGCCTCGGGGGCCGCGTGGATGATGTCGTCGACCGTCTTGTAGCCGATCCACCCGGCGAACGTCAGCAGGGCCGTCACCACCGCGTACCACTTGCGCGTGCGCGGCACGGTGAACGGCAGGGCCGCCACCAGCGTCACCCCGGCGAACAGCATCGCCAGCCGGGTGATGTTGGAGCCGATCTGCGAGCTGACCACCCACACCAGGACGACCGAGACGCCGTACACCGCCGACACCAGCCGGACCGTCTTCCAGTCCGCGGGCACGGCGACGTAGACGACGACGGCCATCAGCAGGGGCATGAGCACCGACCCGAACACCATCGGCTGGGTGCCGGAGAACGGGAACAGCCACGCCGACAGCCCCACCACGGCGGCCGGCGCCAGCCCCAGCGCCCAGGCGCCCGGGCGCCGCTTCTGCAGGAACAGCGCGACGGCCACGAGCCCGACGAAGAGTCCCGCGACCGGCGACGCCATGGTGGCCAGCGCGGCGAGCGGCGCCGCGCACAGCGCCTTCGCCCAGCGTTTGTAGCGCCAGCGGTACGGCCAGCAGAAGACGACGGCGACCGCGCCCAGCGCGAACATCGTGCCCAGGGCGAACGTGACCCGCCCGGAGATGGCGTTGGCGATCAGGCCGAAGATCCCGGCGAGCGCGGCCCACAGCGGGTTGCGCACGGATCGGCTCCGCAGCAGGACCAGCATCAGCAGCCCGGCCGAGATCGTCCCGGCGATCATCATCGTCGTCCGGACGCCCAGCACCGACATCAGATACGGCGACACGACGCTGTACGACACCGGGTGCATCCCGCCGTACCAGGCGAGGTTGTACGCGGAGTCGGGGTGCCGGCCGACGAACTCGGCCCAGGCGTCCTGGGCCGCGAGGTCGCCGCCACTGTTCGCGAACGTGAAGAACCAGATGATGTGGAGCAGCCCGGAGAGGGCGGTGACCGACAGCACCGGGTGACGCAGCAGACGCTCGCGCACGGCGTGGACGGCCCTCGCGAGACGCGACGACCGCCCGGCCCGGGTGTCGTCCGGACCCTCCTCCGCGCGCGGCGTGGGTACGCGTATTCGCGGACCGGCTCCCCGTCCCGGATCGGCGTCGTCGGCGCGTGTCGGCTCCGCAGTGGCCACGTCTGAGGCACTCCCCGTGCTGTCTTCTGTTCCGGCCGCGTCCCGTGTCCCGCGTGTCTCGGCCCGGTAGGTCAAGGTGCTGCGGTCGTGCCCCGTGAGCGACGACCTGCCCGATTCGTGACGCTAGCACGCAGCCCGCCGACGGGGGTGGTCGGCGGGCTGCGGTGCGGTGACGCCGCGGCGCCCCCAGGTCAGCCGATACGGGTGAGTTTGTCCGTGAAGCCCGGTTCGGTGAGGTCCGTCTGGAGAGCGACCGGGATCTTCACCGCGCCGCTGGTGCCGTCGCCGACGGTGAGCGTGCCCACCTCGGTGCCGGCCTTCGCGGTGTGCGGGACCTCGTCGGGCGCGAAGGTCAGCTTCACCTTCAGGCCCGCCCAGCCGACCGCGGTGACGTCCTTGGTGGCCACCACCGGGGTGCGGCCGCCGAGACCGTCGTCCACGTACCCGACGACGTCACCCTTCTTCAGGATGGTCGCCGGCTCCAGGGCGCCCTGTGCGGCCCGGATCAGCTGGTCGCCGCCGTACAGGGCGGCACTGAGGATGGTGTTCTCCGGACCGCCCGCGGGCTGGCGGACGACGGCGCCGATGATGGTGCGCGTCTCGCCGCCGACCTCCTTCTTCGCCGCGAAGACGAGGTTGCCCAGGGCGGAGGTGGTGGTGCCGGTCTTGATGCCCACCACGCCGTTCTTGCCGACCAGCTGGTTCCAGTTGGAGTGGTTGACACCCTTGTAGTCGTCGTACGACATCATCGCGGCGACCTCGCGGAAGGCGGGCTCCTTCATCGCGGCCTTGGCCAGCTTCACCTGGTCGACGGCCGTGCTCACGGTGGTGTTGTTCAGGCCGGACGGGTCGGTGTACGTGGTGTTCGTCATACCGAGCTTCTCGGCGGTGGCGTTCATCTTCGCCACGAAGTCCTTCTCCGAACCGGCGTCCCAGCGCGCCAGCAGCCGCGCCACGTTGTTCGCGGACGCGATCAGGATGGACTCCAGCGCCTCCCGCTGGGAGATCGAGTCGCCCTCGGTCACGTCGACGGTGGACTCCTGGCCCGCCTTCGACTGGTCCTCGGCCGCCTGGTCGATCTTGATCTTCGGCCCCTCGGCGCCGCTCTTCAGCGGGTGCTCACGCAGGATCAGGTATGCCGTCATGACCTTGGCGACACTCGCGATCGGCACGGGCTTCTGGTCGCCCGAGGAGCCGAAGCTGCCGATGCCGTCGACGTCCAGGGCGGCCTGGCCCTGGGCCGGCCACGGAATGTCGATCTTGTCGCCCTCGAAGGTGAAGCTGTCCTGCGCGGTCAGGTCCAGGGTGGGCGCCGGGAGCGGACGCACGGACTGCACGATCGCGAAGACGATCGCCAGCAGGATCACCAGCGGCGTCCAGATCTTGACGCGCCGCACCAGGGTCCGCACCGGGGTCTCCGGCGGCGGCGGGGTGTTCGTCAGCTCGGCGAGCAGGTCCAGCGGGGGCTTCGGCGGCAGCGGCTGCTGCGTGGTGCGCTCGGGCCCGATCTGCGGGACGGCGGCGGTGACGTCGGCCGGCGGCACGGGAGGCCGGGGGGCCTCGGGCGCCTTCGGGCCCTCCTGCGGGATGTCCGGCTTGAGCGCGACGAACTTGCTCGTGCGCTCGGCGGCGGGCGCCGGGGACTCGGCCTTGGGTGCCTCCGGCTTCGAGGTCTCCTTCGGTGCCCCCGGCTTCGGTGCCTCCGGCCTGGGCGCCTTCAGCATGGTGGTCGGCTGGTCGACGTGCGGCTTGGCGGGCCGGGTCCGGAAGACCGCGGTGGCCTGGTCGACGCCCTTGCCGTCGTCGGGGGTGTCCTCGGGGGTGTCCTCGGGGGTGTCCTCGGCGGCGGGCTCGTCCTTCGCCTCGTCGTCGGCCTTCGGAGCCTTCGACGCCTTCGACGGCTGCGACGCCTTCGACGGCTCGGCGGGGCGGGTGCGGAAGATCGCGGTCGCCTGGTCGACGCCGTTGCTCTCGGCGGAGGTGTCCTCGGCGGGGGCGTCCTCGGTGGAGGCCTCGGAGTCGGTGTCGTCGTCGGAGCCGGTGTCGGCTTCCGCGTCGGCACCGGCAGCGTTGTCGCCGGTGTCCTTCCGGGCCTCCTCGGCGCTCGCCTCGCCCGTGGCGGCGTCGGAGGCGCCCTTGGCGTCGGAGGACGCCACCCAGGCCGCTACGGCGTCCCTCAGCCGGTCCTCGCGCTCGCCGGGGGTCTCGTCCGCGGAGCCGTCGGCGGCCTCGGAGTCGTCGGGCCCCTCGGCGTCGTCCGAGTCGTCGGCCGCCTCGGCGGCGTCCTCGTCGCCGTCAGCCTCCTCGGCGTCCTCGGCGTCCTCACGCTCGCTCTCGGCGCTCCCCCCGCTCTCAGCGGCCTCGGAGTCGTCGGAACCCTCGGAACCCTCGGCGGCCCCGGCGCTCGAAGCGACTGCTTCGGCGTCGTCCTCGCCGTCGGCCGCCGGTTCCTCCGGCGTCTCGTCCAGATCCTGGCGGGACAGCACCCGCGTGGCCGTGTCCACACCGCCGCGCGGGGACGACTCGCGGGCCATCGCCAGGCGCGGGTCGCCGCCCGTGCCGTGGGCCGGACGGGTGGTGGCCTCGGGTTCGGGCCGGGATTCGGGAACCGGGACCGCGCTCCCCGACGTCGGTTCTGCCGACGACTCGCGCTGCTTCGACCTGTCGGGGGACTCGCCCGCCACCGATGCCTCCTCCATGTGCCGCCGCACGCCACCGTACGGCTGCCGAACCGTGGGCCGTCGTCCGGACACCGTGTCCGCACGACCCCCGTGCCGCTGCTGTCCGAACCAGATACCAGTGTCCGGTGCGCGACCCCCACCTGACGCGGTAGACGAGAACGACATACCTACCGGTTCCGCTACGAACCGGTCACGTGCTCTCGACAGACCAATGTGAGAGGGGTCACCCTGTCTTTCATCCACGCGGGGAGGCATGGATGGGCAGGAGCCGCAGAACACTTCCGGAGGAGCTTCTGCTGCTGGCGTTGGACCCGGCCACGGGTACCACCGCGCAGCCGCAGTCGCTCGACCTCGGTCTGGCCGGAGCACAGCTAGTGGAGCTGGCGCTGGCCGGACGGATAGCCCCAGACGGGGATCGTATCGCCGTGGTGGCACCACGGCCGACAGGAGATCCGACTCTGGACTGCGCGTTGGAGTTGCTGCGAAGGCGTGGCGCTCCGGTACGGGCCGTCCACTGGATCGGCGGGCCCCGGCTGGGGCTGCGCCAGACCTATCTCTCGCATCTGGAGAGGTGCGGCATGGTCGCCGCCGTGCCGGGCCAGATGTGCGGAGTGCTGCCGACGACTCGCTATCAAGCGACGGACAACGACATCACCCGGGAGATCAGGGCCCGGCTGGATTCCGCGATCCGCACCGGCGTACCGCCGGACCCGCGGACCGCGGCGCTCGCCGCCCTGGCCCACGCGGTCGGTCTCGGCAAGCACCTGTATCCGGGCAACGAGGGACGCTCCTCTCGCTCCCGGCTGCGGGATCTGATCCGGCACGACCCCATGGGCGGCCTCGTCGCGCACGCGGTGATGGACGTCCAGAACGGCGCGGCCGCCCAGCCGCGTCGCGGCCAGGCACCGTCCGGCCGGCAGCAGGGCCCCGGCGGCAGGCCGCCGGCGGAACCCGCGCGCGCCGTTCCGGCACAGCCGCACCGAGGGTCCATGGCACGCGTCGTGGCCCACTGAGAGACCGCTCGACCCGTTCGACCCGCACCACACGCACGCCACGTGCAGCGCCGCACCGTCCCCATGACCGGTTCGGGAGCCGCTGATCCGCGCGGGGCGACGGAACCGTACGTCCGTGTTCAACGACACGGACAGGGACACCGGTTCCGTCGCCCCGCGCGGCCGCGTGTGCCCGCGCGGTCCCCATCGGTGTGCGTCCTGCGCATATCCACCGTTTCCCAGCGGTGGTGAGCGCCTTGGTGGCAATCTGCTGAACAGCAGATACGCAAAGTGCCGATCACAAGGCAGGCAGCCGGAGGTGCACGTCCCGTGGCGTCCAATGTCAATCCCACCGTCAGGCGACGCCGGCTGGGCCAGGAGTTGCGCCGGCTCCGTGAGCTCAAGGGCATGACCGCCGAGGAAGTGGCCGAGCGGCTGCTGGTCTCCCAGTCGAAGATCAGCCGGCTGGAGAACGGGCGGCGCAGCATCAGCCAGCGCGACGTCCGCGACCTGTGCGGGGTCTACGAGGTGGAGGACCACCGGATCGTCGACTCCCTGATGCAGATGGCCAAGGACTCCCGCCAGCAGGGCTGGTGGCACTCCTTCGGCGACATCCCCTACAGCGTCTACATCGGCCTGGAGACCGACGCCGCCAGCCTGCGCGTGTACGACCCGCAGGTCGTGCCCGGCCTCCTCCAGACGAAGCAGTACGCCGAGGCCCTGATCGCCGGGGCGCTGCCCGAGACCGCGCCGGCGGAGATCGAGAAGCGCGTCCAGGTGCGGATGCGCCGACAGGAACGAATCTCCACCGAGGAGAACCCGCTGCGGCTGTGGACCGTGCTGGACGAGGCCGCCCTGCGCCGCGTCGTCGGCAACCGCTCCCTGATGCGGGACCAGTTGGAGCAGCTCGTCGAGCAGTCCCTGCTGCCGCACGTCACCGTGCAGGTGATCCCGTTCGACATGGGCGCCCACCCGGGCCTCAACGGCCAGTACGCGATCCTGGAGTTCCCGGACGCGGCCGACTCCAGCGTCGTCTACATCGAGGGCGTCACGAGCGACCTGTACCTGGAGAAGGCGAACGACGTCCAGAAGTACAGCGTGATGTACGAGCACCTGCGGGCGCAGGCCCTGAACGTCGAGCAGTCGCGGCAGTTCATCGCGGACATCGCCAAGGAGTACGCGCGCTGAAAGAGCCGCACGGTACACCGTCCCCCGTCAGGACGGAAGACTCCATTGGAATATGCCACTCGGCCGAGTGAATAGTCGCTTCGTCGGCCGGGGGTGGCGAGTAGCGTCGATCACGCCACCGAGCAAGAAGGTTGGCGTGAATCGCGCTGCCGGTCCGGCCAGGGCCGCGTCGCGCGATGACAGCACTCACCATCAGCATTGCGGAGCGAACATGGCAATTCGTCAGGGTTCCACGGACACGTGGACCAAGTCCTCGTACTCGACAGGGAACGGCGCGTGCGTCGAGGTCAAGTCGCCGGTGACGGCGGCCATGGCGGTACGGGACTCCAAGGTGCCCGAGGGCCCCGTCCTGGCGTTCCCCGCCAACGCGTGGAACACCTTCGTGGCGTCGGTCAAGGCGTGAGGGGCGGGTCCTTCTGACCTCTCCCTCCACCGGCGGTACGCGTCACAACTGCACAGCAGTACCAGGAAGAGCCCTCTCGACCAGTCCGCCGTCCTTGCCGAGAGGGCTCGGCCACACCCGTCAGGCACGGCGACCCGGCGCAAGAACCGCCGGCCCCACCCCCACCCCGATCACCCCGCCTCGGATCTCCTCACCGGGAAGGCCACGTCGCACACCGGGTCCCCGGCTCCCGCCGCCTCCCAGTCCGCGAAATAGACCTCGCGGCACGGACCCGCCTGCTCCAGCCCCTCCCGGGCGATCCACTCCTCCACCGCCTCGAACGCCGTCAGGATCTGCGGATGCGCGACCTGCGCCTTCGTGATCCGGGTGAAGGCCAGCCGCCGCGCGGGCTCCACCCGCACCGCGGTGGTGTGCGTCCGGCCGGTCCGTGCGAGCCAGGCACGGGCCGCCGCCTCGTCCGCGACCGGCACACACGCCTCGGCCGGCCCGTCGCTCTCCACCGACACCTCGGCGTGGTAGACGACGAACGGCGGCGCCGTGATCCCGCCGCACTCCCGGCCCGCCGCCTCCAGCCGGCCCAGCGCCGACCCGATCCACACCGGCAGTTCGTCCGCCAGCACATGGCGGGCCTCCCCGATCACCACCTGCTCGGGCACGTCCACCGTCTCGACCACGAACTTCCCGTACATCTCGGAGCTCCTCCCCGACAACCGTCCACGGAGGTACTCGGCGAGCGTCCGCTGCCCGGCCACCCGCGCCTCGACCTGCGCCCAGTAGGCGTCGAGCCGGTCGGCGGCCGTGGCCCCGTCCGGGGCGCCGACCACCTCCGCGACCCGCGCGAGCGGCATGTCGAGCTGGCGCAGCAACGCCACCGTACGGGCCCGCGCGACCTGCTCGGCCCGGTAGTAGCGGTACCCGCTGACCTCGTCGACCCGGGCCGGCGCCAGCAGCCCCAGCCGGTCGTACAGGCGCAGGGCCTTGGCGGACAGCCGCGCCCGCGCGGCGAACGCGCCGATGGTGAGCAGTTCCTCGTCCACGGCCTCATCCTCCGTCACCGGGCGGTTCCTCCCGCCCGGCGACGACGACGCTCGGCTCTGCCCCAGGGGCAAGGTCAAGCGGTCAGGACAGCTGGGCCTCGACGGCCGCCACCAGCTCCGCGGCCTCCGGCTCGGTCTGCGGCGAGAACCGGGCGACGACCGTGCCGTCCCGGCCGATCAGGAACTTCTCGAAGTTCCAGCGGATGTCGCCGGTGTGCCCCTCGGCGTCGGCGAAGCCCACCAGCCGCTCGTACAGCGGGTGCCGGCCCTCGCCGTTCACCTCGACCTTCTCCGTCATCGGGAAGGTCACGCCGTACGTGGCCGAGCAGAACTCGGCGATCTCCTCGGCGGAGCCGGGCTCCTGCCCGAGGAACTGGTTGCAGGGCACGCCGAGCACCGTGAAGCCGCGCTCGGCGTAGCGCTCCTGGAGCTTCTCCAGGCCGTTGTACTGCGGGGTCAGGCCGCACTTGGAGGCGACGTTCACGACCAGCACGGCCTTGCCGGCGTACTGGGCGAGGTCGGCGGGGCCGCCGGTGAGGGCGTCGATGTCGACGGCGAGGGGGGAGGTGCTGTTGTGGGTCGTCATGGACCGGATGCTAACTCCGGTCCCGTCCCGGTCCGGCGCGGGGCGTCGACGAGGGCGTCCCCGGACGGCGTCCGCGCGTACAGCACCGACCGGCCCGCCCGCCGCCGCTCCACCAGTCCCGCGTCCCGCAGCACCCGCAGATGCCGTCCGACCGAGCCCAGGCCCTGCCCGGTCACCGCGACCAGATGGCTCGTGCTCAGCGGGGAGCCGAGTAGGACGAGGACCGTGGCGCGTGCCGGGCCCAGGAGAGCGGCCAAACCCGCGGGGACCCTCCGGGCGCCCGGGTCGGTGAGGGGGCCCGAACAGGCGTAGACGAGGGCGTACCGGTCGGGCTCCTCCCAGGAGACCCAGCCGGTGCGCGGGGTCACCGGCATGAACACCAGCTCCGCGCCGGAGATCTCGCGGGGCGGGTACTCCTGCAGGTTCACCTGGAGCCGGTTCCCGCCGAGCCAGCGGGTCTGGCCGGGCCGCAGGGAGTCCAGGACCACCGCCCAGCCGCCCTGACTGACCCGCGCGGTCCGGGCGGCCACGTCCGCCTCCAGGACGCGGCGGCGCCGCTCCCAGGTGGGCCGCACGGTCCGGGACCAGACGTGCTCCAGGAGCCGCGCGGCCCGCTCGGGCAGGTCGTCGCGGTCCAGCTCGGCGGGGAGCGGCCCGCCGAGGGAGACGGCGAGGTGGGCGCGCGCGGCGGCCGGGTCGGCGGCCCGCACCCGGGCGACGACGTCCTCGAAGCCCTCACCGTCGCGCGGCGTGGGCGCGACGAAGTCGGCGATCCAGGAGCGGCCGAGCGCGGCGCCGACCAGCCGCGCGGTCGTCGGGTCCGCCGCGAGGAGCGCCCGGTAGCCGGGCAGATGGGCGCGCAGCCACGCCCGCTCGCCGGGGTGCGCGGGGGTGCCCGTGTGCAGCAGCCGCAGACTCGCGAAGGTCTCCGCGAACGGGGAGAGCACGAACCGGCTGCGCGCCAGCGTGTCCGCGTTGAGCTGCCACCACCCCACGAGCACCCTCCCGACGTTTCGCGTGCGCGCGAAAGAGTACGGCCGCGGCGCGGCCCGCCGCAGACTCCCCGCATGCGCAGCTACCGCGAGCTCTTCCGGACCCGTGAGTTCACGCCGTTCTTCCTCGGCTCCGCCGCCCAGGGCGCGGCCCTGACGATCGGCGGGCTCGCGCTCGCCACGCTCGTCTACCGGGCCACCGACTCGCCGCTGCTGTCGGCGGTCAGCATGTTCGGGCCGCAGCTCGCGCAGATGCTCGGGGCGACCTTCCTGCTGTCGGCGGCCGACCGGCTCCCGCCGCGGGCGGCGCTCAGCGGCATCGCGCTGGCCTTCGCCGTCTGCGCGGCCGTGCAGGCACTGCCCGGCCTGCCGCTCGGGGCGGCTTTCGGCGTGGTCTTCGTCCAGGGGCTGGTCTCCTCGCTGGGCGGCGGGGTGAGCGGGGGGCTGCTCAACGAGATCCTGCCCAAGGGCGGCTTCGTCCTGGGCCGTTCGGTGTTCAACATGGTCTTCGGGCTGGTGCAGATCGTCGGCTTCGCGACGGGCGGCGCCCTCCTCGCCGTCCTGTCCCCGCGCGTCTGCCTGCTCCTCGCGGCCGCGCTGTACGCCCTCGCGTCGCTCGTCCTGGGGCTGGGCCTGACCGCGCGCCCGCCGCGCGCCGCCGGCCGCCCGTCCGTCGCGGAGACCTGGCGCACCAACGCCCTGCTGTGGTCCTCGCGTCCCCGCCGCCTCGCCTACCTCGGCATGTGGCTGCCCAACGGCCTGATCGTCGGCTGCGAGTCCCTCTACGTCTCCTACGACCCCGGAGCGGCCGGCGCGCTCTTCGCCTGTGCGGCGCTGGGCATGTTCGCCGGCGATCTGACGGTCGGCCGCCTCGTGCCGCCCGCCCTGCGCCCGCGCCTGCCGATCCCGCTGCTGACGCTGCTGGCCACGCCGTACCTGCTGTTCGCGCTGCGTCCCGGCCTGCCCTGGTCCGCCCTGGCGGTGTGCGTCGCCTCCGTCGGCTTCGGCGCGACCCTGGCCCAGCAGGAACGCCTGATGGCTCTCACGCCCGACGAACTCGCCGGGCACGCCCTCGGGTTGCGGGCCGCCGGGATGCTCACCATGCAGGGCGTCGCCGCCGCGGTGGCGGGCACGGTCGCCCAGCTGACCACCCCGGCGACGGCGATGACCTGCATGGCCCTCGCGTCCCTCACGATCACCCTGACCCTCGCGACGGCCCACCGCCGCACCCCGGAGGGGGCGGCGGTGACGCAGGGCGGGGGGTGAGGGGCGGGACGCCGGTCAGCGCAGCGTCAGCTGGGCGTCAGCGGGGGCCGCGACTGTTAGGGGTATGACGTCCATCGTCGCGGTCTCCAGCAGCCTGCCCGACACCATTCCGATCGCCCGGTTCCAGAGGGAACTCGGGCTGACCGACGTGCAGTTGCGCCGCTACCAGCGTTTCTACGGTCTCTCCGAGGTGTGCCGCGCGCCGGAGGCCACGGAGACCGAGCTGCTGCTGCGCGCCGCCGCCAAGCTCGTCGAGCTGCGCGGCCAGGAGCAGCGGGTGAAGTACGTCCTCCAGGCCCGCACCATGGCCTCGCCGCTGCCCTACCCGATGACCTCCCTCGGACCGCTCCTGGCCGAGCTGGGCCTGGAGCACGCCACCGCGTTCGTGGTCGCCCACCACGCCTGCGCCTCGGGCCTGCTCGCCGTCGACATGGCGGGGACCCTGCTCGCCGCGGACCCCGACCCGGACGCGCTCGCCCTCGTCCTCACCGGCGAGAAGGCCCGCACCGGCAAGACGCAGTCCATCCCCGACGTCACCGTCATGGGCGAGGGCACGGCAGCCGTCCTGGTCTCCGCCGACCGCACCGGCCGCGACCGGATGCTCGGCTACGCCGCCCGCACCCACCCCCGCTTCGGCGCCGACTTCATCATGGGCGACGCGGCCGCGAAGGACTTCCAGGACCTGTACGGGCCGGGCCTGACCGAGGTGATCGGCGCGGCCCTCGACGAGGCGGGCTGCACGCTCGGCGAGCTCGCCCTGGTGCTGCCGCACAACGTGAACCGGCTGTCGTGGATCGGCGTCTGCAAGGAGCTCGGGCTGCCCCTGGAGCGGGTCTTCCTCGACCTGGTGCCGCACACGGGCCACTGCTTCTGCGCCGACCCGTTCATCAACCTCCAGCACGCCTCCGAGCTGGGCCGGCTGCGTCCCGGCGACCGCTACCTGATGACCAGCGTGGGGCTCGGGGCGACGTTCGCGGCGATGGTCCTCGAGCACTGACATCCATGAGAAGGACGAGGTCGACACAGATGCAACCACCGCCCGCCGGCTTCACCGCGCGCCTCAAGCGCGCCGTCACCGGAGCCGCCGACACCCCCCTGGTGTTCCTGGGCAACTTCGAGGTCGAGAACCAGTGGGCGGTCGGTGAGCCCGCGCTGCCCCGCGTCGGCGCGCACGCCGGCAGCGCGGTCGTGAACCGCATGGACGAGTTCGCGCTGCTGCTCGGCGGCAAGGACGACCACGTCGTCCTCAAGACGGCACTCGACGACGGCTACCGCGCCTACCTGGAGGGTCTGGGTCTGGCCCTGCCCACCGTGCACGTGGTGGCCGGGCAGGACCCGCGCCGCACCGTCAGCGAGGACGCCCTCGCCGACCCGGGCCTGCTGCACGCCCTGTCCGAGCTGGCCGCCGGCGGCGCCCGGCTCACCGGGCACGGCGTCTCCACCGTCGAGGAGGAGCTGTCCGAGCGCACCGGACTGGCCCTGGCCGCCCCGTCGGCCGCGGTCTGCAAGCGGGTCAACAGCAAGGTCTACAGCCGCCGTCTCGCCGACGAGCTGGGCATCCGGCAGGCGCGGGGATGGGCCTGCGAGACCCTCCCGGAGCTGGCCGACGCCGTCGCGGCGGCCGGGGAGCTGCTGGCGGCGGGCCGCAAAGTCGTCGTCAAGGACGCGTTCGGGGTGTCCGGCAAGGGCATCGTCGTCCTCGACAGCGACAAGCGCCTCGCGCGGCTGCACCGGATGGCCGTCACCCAGGCCGAGCGGGCGGCGGCGGGCGGCGAGCCCCGCACCGCACTCGTCGTCGAGGAGTGGGTCGCCAAGCGCGCCGACCTCAACTACCAGTTCACGGTGGGCCGGGACGGCTCCACGCACTTCGACTTCGTCAAGGAGCTGCTCACCGAGAACGGCGTCCACAAGGGGCACCGCATGCCCGCCCGGCTGACCGGGGGACAGGTCGCCGAGGTCGCCGAGACGGCCGGCCGTCTCGGGGAACGCCTCGCCGCCGACGGCTACTTCGGGGTGGTCGGTGTGGACGCCATGGTCGACCCCGACGGGGGGCTGTACCCGGTCGTGGAGATCAACGCCCGCAACAACATGTCGACGTACCAGAGCGTCGTCCACGAGGTCCTCGCCGGGCCCGACGAGGTCGCCGTCGCACGGCACTTCACCGTGCGGCCCCGGCGCGCCCTGCCCTTCGCGGAGCTGCGCGAGGTCCTGGACGGGCTGCTGCTGACCGAGCGCGGCCCGCGCCCGCGCGGCCTGTTCGTCAACAACTACGCCACGGTGAACGCCGCCGCCGCGGGCGCCGGGGACGACGGCTTCGAGGGCCGGCTCTACGGCGTCCTCGTGGCCGGCTCCGATGCCGAGATGGCCGCCCTCGACACCGACATCACCCGCCGCCTCGCGGCCCACACGGATCGGAGCTGAACGTGAGCCACGCCTTCGAGGTGCAGGGCATCGGCGTCACCGACCTCGCCGAGCAGTACGGCACCCCCCTCTACCTGTACGACGGTGACGAGATCACCACCCGCTTCCAGGGGCTGCGCGAGCGTCTGCACCCGTCGCTGGAGGTCTTCTACTCCCTGAAGGCCAACCCGAACATCTCGGTCTGCGCGCTGCTGAACCGCTGCGGCGCCCGCGCCGAGGTGTCCTCGCTGACCGAGCTGGTCACGGCCCGCCGGGCCGGCGTCGCCCCGCGCGACATCATCTTCCTCGGCCCCGGCAAGTCCCGTGCCGAACTCGCCGCCTGCCTCGACGAGGACATCCACGCGATCGTCTGCGAGTCCCTCGACGAACTCGCCCTCATCGACGAGGTGGCCCGCGAGAAGTTCGTCACCGCCCGGGTCGCGCTGCGCGTCAACCCGTCCTTCTCCGTGAAGGGCTCGGGCCTGACCATGGGCGGCAAGCCCCGCCAGTTCGGCATCGACGAGGAGCGGCTGCTCGCGGAGGGCCCCGGCCTCGCGTCCCGGTACTCCGCCGTGCGCCTCATGGGCGTCCAGGTGTACCTGGGCACCCGCATCCTGGGCGAGGACACCGTCGTGGAGAACACCCGGCGCATCCTGGACCTCGCCGAGCGCGTCTCCGGGCACCTGGGCTTCCCGCTGGAGACGGTCGACGTCGGCGGCGGCCTCGGCATCGCCTACTTCGACAACGAGAAGGACCTCGACCTCGACGAGCTCACCGCCCGTCTGAACCCGGTCGTGGACGCCTTCGCCGTACGGCACCCGGACACCCGGATGATCATGGAGCTGGGCCGGTTCCTGGTCGCCGCGTCCGGCACCTACGTGACCCGCGTGCGCTACACGAAGCAGTCGATGGGCGAGAACTTCGCCGTCACCGACGGCGGCACCAACCACCACATGGCGGCCGTCGGCATCGGCTCCTACGTCAAGCGCAACTTCCCCATCGTCGCCCTGGAGCGCCTCGACGAGCCGGCGGGCGAGCCGTGGAACATCACCGGGCCGCTGTGCACCCCGAACGACGTCATCGGCAAGAAGGTCCCCCTGCCGGCGCTGCGGGCCGGCGAGCTGATCGGCGTGCTGCGCTCCGGCGCGTACGGCCCGACGGCCTCCCCCGTGCACTTCCTCAGCCACGGCTACCCGGCGGAGGTCCTCGTCCTGGACGGGCGGGCGCACCTCGTCCGGGAACGGGACGACGTCGAGGCGATGCTCGGCGGCCAGCGCCTGTACGACGGCACCGACACCACCCCCTGACACCCGAGACCGACCCGCACCAGCGAGGAGAACGACAGATGACCGAGAACACCGCAGTCGTGGTCGGCGCCGAGCGCGAGCGCTATGTGGACGCCGTCCGCAAGGGCCTGAGCGAGGTGCTGAACAAGGACGTCTCCGGGGCCGCCGAGGGCGTGCGCCTCTTCGACGAGCTGGGCCTGGACTCCAGCAGCGCGCTGGAACTGCTCATCACCATCGAGGAGATCCTCGACGTGCAGTTCGACGCCGAGGACCTGGAGATGACCCACTTCGAGACGGTGGGCTCCCTCGCCGACTTCGTCGCGGCCGAAGCGGACGCCTGAGCATGTTCCGCACGGCAGCGCCCGTACGGCGGGCGGAGCCGGACGGCGCCGCGCCGGTCCTGCCCCGCCTCGTCCGGGCGGCCCGGTACGCGCCCGGGGCCGCCGCGGCCCCCTACGTGCCGGATCCGGAGCTGGAGGCGTTCTACGCGGAGCTGGGCGCCCCCTACGGGCTGCGCTTCGACCGCGAGGGCTACGCGGCCTCGGCCCGGCGCAGCTCCGTGGAGCTGGCGTTCGGCGCGCTCGACGCGCTGGGCGACCTGGACGCCGGGCAGGCCCCGCAGCTCGTCGTGGCCGCGTACGCCACGCCCGACTTCGTCCACGCGGAGCTGGTCGCGTCCTGTGTGAAGGGGCGCCTGCCGGGCGGGCCGCTCGCCTTCGCGCTGTCCGACCAGGGGCCGCTGACCGGGTTCAGCGCGCTCCGGGTGGCCGTCGAGTACGCCCGGCGCCGCGACTTCACCCGGGTGCTGCTGCTCACCGTCGACCAGAGCACCCAGCCGTTCCCGGTGCCGGAGGCGGCGGCCGCGCACACGGACTCCGCCGTCGCGCTCCTGGTCGAGTGGGACGGCGGCGGGGCCCCCGTCCGGGGCATGGGGCAGGGGCCCGCGGCGCAACCGGACACGTTCGCCGGATGGGACCCGGCGGTCCCGGTGGTGGCGGGCGCGCGGCTCGCCGAGGCCGCCTGCCAACTGCCTTCGTACGAGGCGCCGGTGGCCGTCGCCGCGCCCGGACTGCCGTGCACCGGTGTCTGGACGGCACTGCTGGAGGCGGTGGGCCGGGGTGTCACCGGCCCGGTGGTGGTGGCCGACCACGACCCGGGGCCCGGCCGGCTCGCGCACTGCACGCTCGACTGCGCCCGGACACGGGTGACCGGGAGGAAGGGGAACACCGATGACGGTTCCGGCCGAGGTGCGTGAGCACTGCCGGGAGGCGCGCGGCAGCGCGCGCACGGACGGGCTGGTGCCCGCGCTGGCCCTGCTGACGCGCGCCCTGTCGCCGAAGGCGCCGCCGCGCGGGCCGCGCGGGCACGCCGTGCTGCCGAAGGAACTGCTCGACGAGTTCGCCGCGATGGAGGCGGAGGACGCCCGGCGCGACGAACGCCGGGACGACGAGCCGCTGCCCGGACTGGCCGTGCTGCGGCCCGCGGACCCCGTGCAGGCCGCGGCGCCCGACGGGACCGACGCGCGCGTGTGGGGCACCGGGCTCGCCTGGCTGCGGCTCGGCATGTCCGAGCGGCTGCGGGAGGCGTGCGTCGCCTACCTGGCCGCCCGGCAGGTCGAGGGCACCTCGCTGCTGATGCAGCAGATGGTCAAGGGCACCCTCGCCGACGTCCTCATCGAGCACCTGGAGATCGAGGGCGTCCTGGAGGAGCTGGCCGACGGCCCCGGCGGGGACGGCACCCTGGACCGGCTCCAGCGGCAGATCACCCGGGCCGACCGCACCCTGCTGCGGCTGCTCGGCGCCCACGGCTTCACCCAGGACGGCCCCGGCCCCGCCGCCCACGCCTCGGAGCTGCTCGCCGACGTCTACCGCGGGGAGCCGGCGTGAGCGCACTGCCCGCGTCCCTGGCAGCCACCCGGGATCAGGTGCGCCACTGGGCCGGGGACCTGCGGGCGCACGCCCTGGAGCTCGACGGCGACCCGGACGCCATCCGGCGCCACCTCGACCTGCCCGCCGTGCGGTTCCTCGCCGGGCATCTGGTGCCGCCCGGCTGGGACCGGGTGAGCGACGCGGCCGGCGCCGGACCCGCGCACGGGATGCCCACCCTGGAGCGCGTGATCGTGAGCGAGGAACTGGCCCGGGGGGACGCCGGCATGATGCTGGCCTCGCCGGGCGCCTCCATGTGCGGGGTGCTGCTCGGCGTCCTCGGCAGCCAGGAGCAGCGCGACCGGGTGTACGGCACGCTCGCGGAGCGGCCCCGCTGGACCTGCTTCGCGCTGACCGAGCCCGAACGCGGCTCCGCCATCGGGGAGATGACCGCCACGCTCACCCCGGTGGGCGACGGCGGCTACGTGCTGAACGGCGCGAAGCGGTACGTCGGCAACGCCGCCCGCGCCGACGTCGGCGCCGTCTTCGCGCGCGTCGAGGGCACCGAGCGGCTCGGGGTGCTGGCCGTCCTGGTCGACACCGCCGACCCGGGCTTCCGCGCCGAGCCGCTGCCCACGGTGGGGCTGCGCGGCGCCCAGCTCACCCACATCACGCTGGACGCGGTACGGGTGCCCGCCGAGCAGGTGCTGGGCACCCATCTGCCGCCGACCCGGCGCGGGATGTGGAGCATCGTGGCCGTCTTCAACCAGCTACGGCCCAGCGTCGCCGCCATCGCCCTCGGCATCGCCCGCGCCGCCCACGAGTACGTCGCCGGGCACCGCCGGCTGCTGCGGGGCGCGGAGCGGGAGACGTACGAGGAGCTGGGCCGCCGAATCGACGCCGCCCGGCTGCTGACGTACCGGGCCGCCCGCGCCGTGGACCGCCGGCCCTCGGCGGGGCACCTGGCGTCCGCCGCGAAGGCGCGGGCCTGCGAGGTCGCCGAGGACGTCACCCTCGCCGCGCTCGGTCTGCTCGGGCCCGGCGCCCGGCTGGACCACCCGCTGCTGGAGAAACTGGCACGGGACGCGCGGGGCGTGGAGTTCATGGAAGGCACCCGGAACATCCAGAAACTCCATCTGTTCCAGGGGCTGCACACCGGAAAGGTGGGCCGCCCGTGAGCACACGGGTCGAGGTGTGGCGCATTCCGCTTTCCGCTTCCGGTTCCACCCGGCTCCGGGAGACGGACGAACCGGAAGCGGAAGACCGTGTCGTGGTTCTCGAAGGGCTCCTCGACGAGCAGGAGAGAGCACGGGCCCGGATGGGAAAACTCCCCGGAATGCGACGCCGTTTCGTACGGGCGCACGCGGCGGCCCGCGTCATCCTCGGCGCCCGCCTCGGACGGTCCCCGCTGGAGCTGCGCTTCACCCGCGGGCCCTGGGGAAAGCCGGTCGTCGACGGCGCCGCGGACACCCACTTCAGCCTGTCCCACTCGGGCGAGCTGGCGCTCCTCGCGCTGGCGCCCCGGCCGGTCGGCGTGGACGTGGAGTACGCCCGCCCCGACCTCGATGTGACCCGGCTGGCCAGGCGCTTCTTCCCGGAAGCGGAACGGGAGATGGTGGAGCGCGCCGGGCGTGGCGCCTTCGTCCGTTTCTGGACGCGGAAGGAGGCGTGCGTGAAGGCGTCGGGCAGCCGGCTCGCCCAGGGCATGGGCGTGCCGGTGGCGCACACGCACTCCCAGGCCGTCGTCCGCGACCCCACCGGCACCCTGCCAGGACCCTGGACGGTCGCGGACCTGACACTGCCCTCCGGATATGCGGGGGCCGTCGCCCTGCTCGGCGGCGGCCCCTTTTCCGTGTCATCGCGGATGTGGTATGACATGCCGCCGGAAGAATCCGCCGCCATGTCGGCCACCCGGGGTGTCAAGTAGAGAAAACTCCCCCTCGAATCGGAGTACTTGTACCCGTGATCGCGCGCCGGGTCATCCGTAGATTTTCGACAGGCAGAAGCGCGCGGTAATCAACGGCCGGAATTTCGTACCGAGTCATGTGTCCGTGATCCCGGGCGATCCATTCGAGAAGGGGAAAGCAATCGTGGGAGGCAGGAACCTGATCACCAGGGCCGCTCGCTGGAGCGCCGTCCACCCCTGGTGGGCGATGACGCTCTGGGTGGTGTTCGTCCTGGGCGCCCTGGTGGTCGGAGGAATGACCGGCACACGGTCGGCGACCGTCTCGGACCTGGCCATCGGGCAGTCCGGGCGGGCCGCCGAACTGGCCCGCAGCGGCGGCCTGGAGAACCGGGCCGTGGAGAACATCCTGGTGACGCCCTACGAGGGCGCGCTCGACCAGAAGGCGGCGCGGTCGGCCGCGGGGGAGGCGGCGGACGCGCTGCGCGGCGCCGAGGGTGTCGCCTCCGTCGGCAAGCCGGTCCCCGCGCCGGACGGCTCGGCCCTGCTGGTGCCGGTGACGCTCTCCGGCGACCCCGAGACGGCGAGCGAGCGGGTGCAGCCGCTCATCGACCGGGTCACGAAGGTCGGGGACGCGCACTCCGACGTCCGGGTGGAACTCGTGGGCGCCGGCTCCATCAAGGCCGGGCTCGACGACATGCTCTCCGAGGACCTGGGCCGGGCGACGGGGCTGAGCCTGCCGGTCACCCTGATCGTGATGGTGTTCGTCTTCGGCGCCATCGTCGCCGCCAGCGTCCCCGTCATCCTCGGCATCTCGTCCGTGCTCGCCGGCCTCGGCCTGTGGGGCGTCGCCTCCCAACTCGTCGCGGACCCGGGGCCGGTGACCCACATCATCGTGCTGATGGGCATGGCCATCGGCGTCGACTACTCGCTGTTCTACCTCAAGCGGCAGCGCGAGGAGCGGGCCCTGGGCGCCGACAACATCGACGCCATCGAGATCGCCTCCGCCACCTCCGGGCACTCCGTGATGGTCTCCGGACTGGTCGTCATGGTCTCCATGGGCGCCCTGTACCTCGCCGGGCACATCGCCTTCGAGTCGATGGCGACCGGCGCGGTCCTGGTCGTCGCGATCGCGATGCTCGCCTCGCTGACCGTCCTGCCCGCGATGCTCTCCAAGTTCGGCCGCTACCTGGACCGGCCGCGGGTGCCGCTGGTGTGGCGGCTGACCCAGCGGGCCGGCACCAAGCCGCGGCTGTGGTCGGCGATGCTCAAGCCGTCCCTGCGCCACCCGGTGATCGCCCTGGTGGTCTCCGTGGGCGCCCTGCTCGCCCTCGCCCTGCCCGCCCTGGACCTGAGGCTGAAGGCGACCGGCGTCGACGACCTGCCCCGGTCCATCCCCGCGATGCAGGCCAACGAGCGGCTGACGCAGTCCTTCCCGAGCCAGGCCGACACCCACACCGTCGCCGTCCGGGTCCCGGCCGGCCAGAAGGACCGCCTGGAGGACGCGGTGGGCGCGCTCGTCGAACGCACCAGCCACTCCGACCTGTTCGTGCACACGCCGGCGCCCGAGGTGCGCACCTCGAAGGACGGCACGATCGCGACGATCTCCGTCGGCACCCGCTTCGACAGCAGCTCCGAGGAGGCGCGCCGGTCCCTGGCGGCGCTGCGCGAGGACATCGCGCCGAAGACCCTGGGCGCGGTGGAGGGCGCCGAGTTCGCGGTCGGCGGCAGCGACGTGGCGTACGACGTGGACTACCGGGCCAACGTCGTCGACAAGATGCCGTGGGTGCTCGGGGCGGCCCTGCTGCTGACCTTCCTGGTCATGGCGATCGCGTTCCGCTCGGTCGTGCTCGCGCTGATCACCGTGGTGCTCAACGTGCTCTCCGCGGTCGCCTCGTTCGGCCTGCTGGCGCTGATCTTCCAGCGGACCTGGGCGGAGGGCTTCCTCGACTTCGAGTCCACCGGCCGGGTGGTGGCGTGGCTGCCGCTGATGCTGTTCGTGATCCTGCTCGGGCTGTCGATGGACTACCACGTCTTCGTGGTCAGCCGGATCCGGGAGGCGGCCCGTGGCGGGCTGCCCATCCGTGAGGCGGTCGAGCAGGGCATCACGCGCACGGCGGGCGTGGTGACGAGCGCGGCCGTGGTGATGGTCAGCGTGTTCGCGCTGCTCGCCTCGCTGAGCTTCATCGAGATGAAGCAGATGGGGGTGGGCATGGCCTGCGCGGTGCTGCTGGACGCCACGCTCATCCGGATCGTGGTCCTGCCGTCGATGGTCACCCTCCTCGGCTGGAAGACCTGGTGGCCCTCGCGCCTGGCCCACCAGGACGAGGCCCGGCCGGCCAGGATCCCGGCGGTGCTGGTGCAGCGGGCGCCGATTCTCTGAGGCGCCGCGCGGCCCGGTCGCGACGGAAGGGGCGGTCCTTACGGGCCGCCCCTTCCGTCATGTCTGTCATGTTTTGCGCTGGACACTCGCTAATCATCCTGTGAATTGTGTGCACGGCCTCTGCGACTCCTGTGGTGAAAGATGCGGGAGTTGTACACTCAGACGCGCGTTCGGGGAAGAGCGATCGCCGGAAGACCGCCGATGCACTGGGTGAATCGTCAACTTCCCTGACGCGACGACGGGGGAAAACGGGGCGATCAGGGGGAAGTATCCATGCACGGTGACGACGGCCTGCCGACCGCGCGCTGGCAGGCCGAGCTCGCTCGCGTAGACACGCTCTCGGACCGCGAGCTCCAGGTCTTCGCACTCCTCGGTGACGGGCATTCCAACCGCGGCATCGCGGCACGCCTCGAGGTCACCGAGCGGACCGTGAAGGCGCACGTCGCGAGCATCCTGACCAAGCTGGAAGTGGAATCACGCCTTCAGGTGGGATTGGTCGCTCAGGCCCATCACCACATGTACGAAGGTACAGTTTCGAACCACTCGGACATGTTCGATAATTGATCAGTTCGAGTAACTCCCAGGCAATTCCCTTGTCGGGCCCGTCGGAATGAGTCGCTGTTCCGCGTGCTGTGCCCGAAGTCGCGAGGTGGGAGCTCGCGGCCGAATTCTTGGATAGGGATGGGAATTTTTGGTGTACATCTCCATACTGGGCCCGCTGCTGATAGGGGACGGTCAGCGGACTGTCGGTCTGCGGGCGAAAAAGATCCGCGTCATGCTGACCATGCTGGCACTGAACCCCGGCCAGGTGGTGGCCTTCGACGAACTCATCGACGAACTGTGGGGCGAGAGCCCCCTGAAGAACACGCGCAACGCCCTGCAGGCCAACGTCAAGCGGATGCGCAAGGCGCTGGCCGAGTTCGGCTTCGAGGATCCCGACCAGACCCTCATCCGGACGGTGGACAACGGCTATCTGCTCGACGTGCCCGAGGAGGCCCTCGACGCCCACCGCTTCCTGCGGACGGCGGAGAAGGGCGCGAGTCTGGTCAGCGAGCGGCCGCACGAGGCGAGGGACCTGCTGCGCGGTTCCCTGTCCATGTGGCGGGGACCCGCCCTGCTCGACGTGAGCGACGGCCCGCGGTGCCGGGCGGTCGCCCTGCGTCTCGACGAACAGCGCAAGACCGCGAGGGAAGACCTGATCGAGGCTCAGCTTCAGGCCGGCGAGGCGGGGGTCGTCGTTGCCGAGCTGAAGCAGCTGCTCGCCCAGTACCCGGAACGCGAGCGGTTCAGCGAGCAGTTGATGATCGCCCTGTACCGCTGCGGGCGGCAGTCCGAGGCGATCGACATCTTCCACCGCACCCGCAAGTGGCTCGACGATGAGCTGGGTCTCAAGCCGTCGCGCCGGCTCCACAGCACGTACCAGGCGATCCTCATGCAGGACCCGTCGCTGTGAGCCCGCGGGACCGCTGAACCGGCGGCCACGGCAAGGCGCCGGCGACCCCCCTGGGGCCGCCGGCGCCTTCGTGTGCGCGGGCCGGGTCAGGTCCGGCGCAGCGCCCGTTCCGTGAGCGTGCCGATGAGCCGGGCCGGCTCCCCGGACAGCATCTCCTCGTGCCCGCAGCCGACCTCGTGCACCACGACCGGCCCGTCCACGTACGGCTCCCAGCGCGCCGCCGGGTCGGCGACCGGGGCGTCCTGCTCGTCCGCGGCCACGAACAGGGTCAGCGGGCCGTCGAACCGTCCGGGCGTGAAGTGCCGTGCGATGCCGGTGTGATGGCGCATGACGGTCATCAGCCGCTCCAGCTCCGCCTCGTCCACCGCGCGGCCCGCGGCGTGATGCTCCAGGAACGCGGTGCGCATCCGCTCGTCGGACACCACGGGGTCCTCCGGTGCGACCGGGCAGACGTCCAGCGCCGCGAGGAACGCCACCTCCTCACCGTCCGCCTGGAGCCGTACCGCCATCTCGTGCGCCACCAGACCGCCGAAGGACCAGCCCAGCAGGTGGTACGGCCCGTGGGGCTGGACGCCCCGGATCCGCTCGACGTAGAGGGCGGCCAGGGACGGTACGTCGGCGGGCGGCGACCAGGCGCCGGCCGGCGCGGCGACGCCGTCGGACTGGAGCGCGAACACCGGCCGCTCGGGGACCAGATGAGGAGCCAGCCCGGCGAAGGGCAGCCCGAAGCCGACCCCGCCGTGGACGCAGAACAGCGGTGCCAGCGAGCCCGAGGGACGCACGGGCAGCAGGGCCGTGAAGCCCTCGTCGTCACCCTCCTCCACCGGGGCCCGCCGCTCCGAGGCCGCCGCCAGTGCCGCCACCGTCCGGTGCGTGAACACGTCCGACAGGGAGAGCGTCAGGCCCGCCTTGGCGGCGCGGGACACGATCCGCACCGAGCGCAGACTGTCGCCGCCCAGCGCGAAGAAGTCCCCGTCGGCGTCGACCTCCGCCAGGCCCAGCACCTCGCGGAAGACGTCCGCCAGCGCCTGTTCGGCGGCCGTGCGCGGCGGCCGGGAGGGACGCCCGGAGGCGGGCGCGCCCGGCGCCGGGAGAGCCCGCACGTCCAGCTTCCCGTTGGTCGTCAGGGGGAGCCTCGGGAGGGTCACCAGGGCCGCCGGCACCATGTGGGCCGGCAGGAACCCGGCCGCGTGGCCGAGCACGGCGGCGGCGTCGACGCCGGCCACACCCGCGACCGGCACCACGTACCCGGTCAGCTGCTTCCCGCCGGCCGGTGTCGGGGTCGCCACGACCGCCGCCTGTGCGACCACCGGGTGCCGGGTCAGCGCGGCCTCGATCTCGCCCGGCTCGATCCGGAATCCCCGCAGCTTGATCTGCTGGTCGGCGCGGCCCACGTAGTCGAGGCTGCCGTCGGGCAGCACGCGGACCAGGTCGCCCGTGCGGTACATCCGGGTGCCGGGCGGGCCGTAGGGGTCGGCGACGAAACGCGCGGCGGTGATGCCGGGGCGGCCCAGGTAGCCGTGCGCGAGTCCGGCCCCGGCGACGCAGAGCTCACCGGTGACCCCGACCGGCGCGGGCGCCAGGGCCGCGTCCAGGACGTACAGCCGGACGTTGTCCAGGGGGCGGCCGATCGGGGGCCTGCCGCCCGGGGTGAGCGGGTCGCTCCAGGTGGCGCAGACCGACGTCTCCGTCGGCCCGTAGGCGTTGCGCAGGGTGACGTGCGGGGCCACCCGCTCCACCAGCGAAGGCGGGCAGGCCTCACCGCCGACCAGCAGGCACAGGTCACGGGGGAGCGCCGCCGGGTCGGGAAAGCCGGCGACCACGCTGGGCGGCAGGATCGCGTGGTTCACCGCGTTCTCGGCGATCAGCCCGGCCAGCAGCGGCGGGGACAGCCTGCTCTCGGCGGTCGCGAACACCAGGGTGCCGCCGCTGAACAGGGAGGCGGCCAGCTCCCACACGGTGGCGTCGAAGCTGAACGAGGCGAACTGCAGGACCCGGGTCCCCGGTCCCGCCCCCAGGCCCTCGCGCAGGGTGGCCGCCAGGTTCGCCGCGCCCGCGTGCGGCACGCCGACGCCCTTGGGCCGGCCGGTCGAGCCCGAGGTGTAGATGACGTACGCCGTGTCCCGCGGGCCCGCCCGGCGGACGGCCGGGGGAGCGGCGGCCCGCTCGTCCCGCCCGGCGGGGTCGTCCAGCAGCAGCGGGGACACGCCCGGCAGCCGGCCGGCGACCGCCCGGACGGACAGCACCTCGGCCGGGCGGGCGTCCCGCAGCATGTACGCGATCCGCTCGGCCGGGTAGTCGGGGTCCACCGGCAGATAGGCCGCGCCGGTCTTCAGCACGGCGAGCAGCGCCACGACCGTGTCCGGGGAGCGGGGCAGGGCCAGGGCCACCACGTCGCCGGGGCCGACGCCCCGGCCCAGCAGCCGCCGGGCCAGCCGGCCGGCCTCGGCGTCCAGTTCGCCGTAGGTCACGGGAGCCGCACCGGGGACGACCAGCGCCGGACGGTCGGGCGCCTTCGCGGCGTGGGCCTCGAACAGGTCGGTCAGCGTGACCGGTGGCCGGGGCCGGACCCGCCCCTGGTGCAAGGTCAGCAGCGCGTCGCGTTCCTCGGCGGTGAGCAGCGCGAGCGTGCCGACGGGGGCGTCGGGAGTGCGGGACGCCGCGTCGAGGAGGGTGGCCAGCGCCCGCGCGATCCGGTCCGCCGTCGCCTCGGTGAACAGGTCCGCGTTGTACTCCAGCAGGATCTCCAGCCCGTCCGGGGTGCCGTCCGGCATGGCCCGTTCGGTCACCTCGAAGGAGAGGTCGAACTTGGCCGTCGCCGACGGCACCATCTCCACCGCGGCCGCGATCCCGCCGATCGCCTGCAGCGGGTCGGCGGCGTTGCGGAACGCCAGCACCACCTGGACGAGGGGCTGCCGGGCGAGGGAACGAGTGGGCTTCAACGCGTCGACCAGATGCTCGAACGGCAGCTCGGCATGGGCGTACGCCGTCAGGTCCGTCTCCCGCACCCGCTCCAGCAGCCCCGTGAACGTGGGGTCGCCGGAGGTGTCGGTACGCAGCACGAGCGTGTTGACGAAGCAGCCGACCAGGTCGCGCAGCGCGTCGTCGGCGCGGCCCGCGACCGGGCTGCCCAGCGGGATGTCGGTGCCCGCGCCCAGCCGGGTCAGCAGTGCCGCGAGTCCCGCCTGCACGGCCATGAAGAGGCTGGCGCCCGAGCGCCGCGCCAGCCCGGCGAGCCGGGCGTGCGCCTCGGCGGGCACCGAACGGGCCACGCTCCCGCCCCGCCCGGAGGCGCGGGCGGGCCGCGGGAAGTCGGCGGGCAGCTCCAGCTCCTCCGGCAGCCCCTCCAGCACCCGCTTCCAGTGCGCGAGTTCGCCGGAGGCGAGGCTGTCCGGGTCGTCCCTCGTGCCGAGCAGCTCCCGCTGCCAGCGCGCGTAGTCCGTGTACCGCACCGGCAGCGGGGCCCAGTCCGGCGCCCGGCCGTCCAACCGCGCCCGGTACGCGGACGCCAGGTCCCGGGCCAGCGGCTCCAGCGACCAGCCGTCCGCGGCGATGTGATGCAGCGTCAGAGCCAGGACGTGGCTGCCGGCGTCCAGGGTGAACAGCCGGGCGCGCAGCGGCACCCGGGCCGACAGGTCGAAGGCGTGACCCGCCTCTTCTGCCAGGGCCCCCGCGAGCGCCTCCTCCCCGGGCAGCCCCACGACCTCCAGGGCGGCGCCCGCCCCGGCCACCTCCCGCGCCGACAGCACCAGCTGCGACGGAAGCCCGTCGCTCTCCACGAACACGGTGCGCAGGCACGCGTGCCGGGCCACCACGTCCGCGAGCGCCCGCCCCAGCACCGCCGGGTCGAGCGGACCGGTGAACCGGACCGCGAGCGGGATGTTGTACGTGCCGGCCGGGACACCCATCCGGCTGAGGAACCACAGCCGCTCCTGCGCGTACGACAGGGGCGCCGCCGCCCGGTCCTCCGGCGGCGCGGGCAGCAGCGCGGGCCGGCCCGGCGTCCGCGGGGCGCCCGGCAGGGCGCGGGCCAGCGCCTCCGCGGTACGGGTGTCGAACAGGGTGCGCACGGGGACGTCCACGCCGAGCTCCGCGCGCAGCCGGTTGGCGACCCGGACCGCGGACAGCGAGTGGCCGCCCAGCGCGAAGAAGTCGTCGTCGGCGCCCACCCGTTCGACGCCCAGCGCCTCGGCGAACGCGGCGCACAGCAGCTCCTCGCGCGCCGTGGCGGGCGGGCGGCCGCTGCCGCCGCGGTCCTCCGGCGGGTCGGGCAGCGCCTTGCGGTCGACCTTGCCGTTCGGGGTGGCCGGGAGCGTGTCCAGGGGGACGTACACGGCAGGGACCATGTGCGTGGGCAGCACCGCGGACGCGCGCTCCCGCAGCCGGTCGCGGTCGGTCCCTGCCGGTACGACATAGGCGACCAGGCGGGCCTCGCCGCCGTGGCCGGGGCGGGCCGTGACGACGGCCCGCTCGACGCCGGGCAGTGCGCCCAGCACGGATTCGATCTCACCGAGCTCGACGCGGTGCCCGCGGATCTTCACCTGGTGGTCGCTGCGGCCCGCGTACTCCAGCGCGGTGCCGTCGGCCGAGCGGCGCACGATGTCGCCGGTGCGGTACATGCGGCTGCCGGGCGGGCCGTACGGGTCGGCGACGAACCGGTCCGCGGTGAGCGCCGGGCGGCCCAGATAGCCGCGGGCCAGACCCGTCCCCCCGATGTACAGCTCGCCGAACGAGCCGTCCGGAGCGGGGCGCAGCGCGGGGTCGAGGACGTACACGGCCGTGTTGGAGATCGGCTCGCCGATGGGGGGCGGTCCCTGGAGCGCCGGGGCGAGGGGCGCGGCCGTGGACCAGACGGTCGTCTCCGTGGGGCCGTACACGTTGCTGACCGAGGCGCAGTGCGTGACGAGGGCGCGGGCCAGCGGCTCCGGCAGCGCCTCGCCGCCGACCAGCGCGCGCAGGTTCCGCAGCGCGGGCGCGTGCCGGGCGGTGAGGGTCTGCCAGAGGCTGGGGGTGGCCTGCATCAGCGTGGCGCCGGTGGAGGTGATCGCGTCGGCCAGGGCGGCCGGGTCGCGGACCGTCTCCCGGTCGGCGAGGACGAGTTCGGCACCCGCCGCCAGCGGGACGAGGAGTTCCAGGTTGGCGATGTCGAACCCGAAGGTGGTGACCGCCAGGAAGCGGTCCCCGGGGACGACCTCGAGGCGCCCCGCCATGTCGTGGACCAGGTTCGCGAGGGCCTCGTGGGGGACGACGACGCCCTTGGGCCGCCCGGTGGAGCCGGAGGTGTAGATCACGTACGCGGGGCAGCGCGGGTCGGTGACCGGGCCCCCGCCGTCCGCCGGTGTCCCCTCGGGGACGCCCTCCCCGTCGAGCACCCAGGTCGTGCCGGCCGAGACGTCCGCCAGGAGCGGCGCGACCCGGCGGTGCGTGAGCGTCACCACCGGGGCGGCGTCGGCCAGCATGTGACGCAGCCGGTCCGCCGGATAGTCGGGGTCGAGCGGCAGATAGGCGGCACCGGTCCTCAGGACCGCCAGCACCGCCACCACGAGGTCGCAGGAACGGTCCAGGGCGAGCGCCACCACCCGCTCGGGGCCCGCGCCCGCCGCGCGCAGGGCCGCCGCCAACCCGTCGGCCCGGGCGAGCAGTTCGCCGTAAGTGAGGCGTTCCGTGCCGCAGTGCACCGCCGGGGCGTCCGGTGTGCGCCCGGCCCACCGCTCCAGGAGCGGGGCGGGAAGGCGGCCGGGCAGGTCGGTGCGGGTGCGGTTGCGCCCGGTCAGCACGAGGGCGTACTCGCGGTCGTCCAGGAGCATGTCGAGACGGCCCGACGGCTCGTCGGGGCGGGTCACCGCGGCCTCCAGCAGCCGCGCGAGCCGCAGCCCCAGGGCGCGGGCCGCGGCGGCCGGGACCCGTGACGGCAGATGGTCGACGGCCAGGCCGAACGGGGTGCCGGGGAACACCGTGAGTGTCAGCGGGTAGTGGGTCGCCGAGTGGATGTCGACGCCCGTCACCCGGGGGCCCGAACCCGGCTCGGACGGCGTCAGCGGCGAGCGGTCCATCGGATAGTTCTGGAACAGCAGGGCCGTGTCGAACAGCTCGCCGCGCACCGCCGTGAGCTGCTGCACCTCGGCCAGCGTCAGATGCTCGTGCGGCAGCAGCGCGGCCTGCCGTTCCTGCACGGCGGCGAACAGCTCCGCCGGGGTCAGCCGGGGGTCCACGTCCACCCGCACCGGCAGGGTGTTCGCGAACAGGCCCACCATGTCCTCGACGCCGGGCAGTTCGGCCGGCCGGCCGGAGGTGACCGCGCCGAACAGCACGGTGTCCTGGCCGGTCAGCCGGGACAGCAGCAGGGCCCAGCAGCCCTGGACGACCGCGTTGACGGTCAGGCCCCGGGCGCGGGCGAACCCGGTGAGCCGCGCGGCGACGTCGGGGGCGAGCTCGACGGGGATCCGCTCGGGCAGATCCCGGGCGTCGGCGGTCCCGTCGTCCACCACCAGGCGGGTCGGCTCCGACACCCCGGCGAGCGCCTCCGCCCAGGCCGCCCGGGCCGCCTCACGGTCACGGGTGCCGAGCCAGGACAGATGGGCGCGGTAGGGCGGCACGGGCGCCGGCTCGCCCGGCCCGGCCGCGTACCGTGCCAGCTCCCGCGTCAGCGTCGCCATCGACCAGCCGTCGACCAGGATGTGGTGCACGGTCCACAGCAGCCGGGCACGGCCCCCCGGCGCCCTCAGCAGGGTGAAGCGGTGCAGCGGCGGGCGGCCGAGGTCGAACCGGCGCAGCCGGTCCTCCCGCGCCAGCCGGTCGAGCTCCGCGTCGTCCGCGTCGGCCAGGTCCACCTCCCGCCACGGCAGCTCCACGGCCTTCGGCACGATCTGCACGGCCTCCCCGGACCGCCGGTGCCGGAAGCAGGCCCGCAGCTGCGGATGGCGGTCGAACAGCGCCGCCGCCGCCCCGCGCAGCGCCTCCGCGCCGGCGTCGGTCAGGTCCTCGAGGTCCACCACCAGCTGAAGGGTGTAGCGGTCCGTCCCCTCCCGGTCGAATTCCGCGAGGAACAGCAGGCCCTGTTGCAAAGGCGAGAGCGGAAGGACTTCACTGATGGCTGATGGCCGATTCAAGCCGTGCTCCTCACAAAAGAGCTGTGGGACGGGCGGAAGCCGGGAGAAATTCCGACCGCACGACGATTTCCGATGGCACTGACGCTCAACTGACCGTGAACTGACGGCCCACTGACACCGGCGCCGCCCTCCCCGTCATCGCGCACCCGGCGCCGCCGCAGGTGCCCTGCCCTCCCGGAACCCGCCGGACCCCCGTCAGCAGACCGTCAGCACTGCGTCAGCGCGCGGCGACAGGCTGGGCGCCGAGGCTCATTCGTCGCCGAAGGCCAGGAGTGCCAGTGCCGGTTATATCCGCGTCGCATGAATTCGATGTCAGCGACCTCTTCGTGAATCTGCAACCGTTCTTCGGGCGTCGGCTCTTTCTCAAGGTCGAGGGATTCAACTTCGCCGGCTCCATCAAGCTGAAGGCGGCCCGGGAGATGGTCGCGCAGGCGGAGGCCGCCGGCGCCCTCGGCCCCGGCTCGACCCTCGTGGAGTCCTCCTCCGGGAACATGGGCGTCGCCCTCGCGCTGATCGCCGCGAACCGGGGCTTCAGGTTCCTGTGCGTCACCGACACCCGCTGCAACGCCGTGACCCGGCGCACCATGGAGTCGCTCGGCGCGGAGGTGCACGTCGTCACCGAGCCGCACGAGAGCGAGGGCTTCCTCGGCGCCCGCATCCGCCACGTCAAGGCGCTGCTGGCCGACGACGCGAAGAAGGTCTGGCTCAACCAGTACCTCAGCCCCGGCAACTGGATGGCCCACTACCGCACCACCGCGCCCGCCATCGCCCGGCAGTTCCCCGACCTGAGCGTGCTGTTCGTCGGCGCCGGCACCACGGGCACCCTGATGGGCTGCGCCCGCTGGTTCCGCGAGCGGCGCCCCTCGGTGCGGATCGTCGCCGTGGACAGCGTCGGCTCGGTCACCTTCGGCGGACCCCCGGCCACCCGGCACATCCCCGGCCTCGGCACGAGCGTGCGGCCCGCCCTGCTCGACGAGTCCCTCGTCGACGCCGTCGTCCACGTCCCCGAGGCGGACACCGTCCGCACCTGCCGGGAACTGACGCGGCACGGCTTCTCCTTCGGCGGCTCCACCGGCACCGCCGTCACCGGCGCGCTGACCTGGCTCGACCGGCACCACGGCGACACCGCGGGCCGGGCGGGCGAGCAGGTCACCGCGGTGACCATCTCCCCGGACCTCGGCGAGCGCTACATGGAGACCGTCTACCACGACGACTGGGTCACCCAAGCCCTCGGCCCGGACAGCCTCACCCCGGCCGCCGACCGCCGGCCGGCACGGACCGGCGCGACGGCCGGACTCGAACCGGTCTCCGGATGAACGGCACGAGCGGACGGATGGGTTGAGGCGCTGAGCATGACGGAGAGAAGAACGATGACGACAGACCGAGGCGCCGTCCTCCCGCTCACCGCGGCACAGGCGGAGATCTGGTTCGACGAGCAGTTCGCCACCGGGCCGCTCGGCTACAACATGGCCGACCACATCGACCTGCGCGGACCGCTGGACACCGAGGTGCTCGGCCGCGCCCTCGGGCGTCTGGGACACGAGGCCGAGGGACTGCGCGTGCAGTTCGTCGAGGAGGAGGGCGCCCCCGGACAGATCGTCCGGCCGCTCGCCCAGCTCCCCCTGAAGACCCTCGACCTCAGCGGCGAGGCCGACCCGCTCGCCGCGGCCGAGGCGTGGATGCGCGCCGACCACGCCGATCCCCTGAAGGTCACCGACTTCCCGCTGTTCCGCGGCGCCCTCATCCGGCTCGGCCCCGAGCACCACCTGCTCTACCTGTGCATGCACCACATCCTGGCCGACGGGTTCAGCCGCGCCCTGCTCTACCCGAAGCTCGCCGCCCTCTACACCCGGATCGCCGCCGGCGCCCGCCCGGACGACCTCGACGCGGACGCCATGCCGCCCTTCCACCGGCTCCTGGACGCCGAACGCGACTACCTCGGCTCCGGGCACGTCGAACGCGACCGCGCCCACTGGACCGCGCGGCTCACCGACACCACCCGCGGCCCGGCGCCCGAACTCGTCTCCCTCTCCACGCGGCAGCCCGCCCCAGGCCGCAGCGCACTGCGCCACACCGCCCGCCTCGGCACCGAGGCCACGGACGCCCTGCGCGCCCTCGCCCGGGACGGCAAGGTGACCCTGCCGGTCGTCCTGGTCGCCGCGGCCGCCGCGTACACCCGGCACGCCACCGGCGTCGACCGGCCGCTGCTCACCCTGCCGGTGACCGGCCGGGTCGGCGCCGCCAGCCGGGAGATCCCCGGCATGCTCGCCAACTACCTGCCCCTGGCCGTGCCCGTGCACCCCGGCATGACCCCGGCCCAGCTGCTGCGCCAGACCTGGGTCGAGGTGTCGGGCGCCCTGAAGCACCAGCGCTACCGGGGCGACCGCGTCCGCCGCGACATCGGCCTGCGCACCGACGACCGGCGCCCCTTCGGGCCGTTCATCAACGTCCTCGACCAGGACCCGGCGCTCGCCTTCGGCACCGACTGCCGGGGCACCGTCGTGAACCTGTCCACCGGCATCGTCAACGACCTCATCATCACCGTCCTCAACACCGCCGACGGCACGATGGAGATCCACCTCGACGGCAACCCGGAGCTCTACACGTCCGACGAGCTGGCCACCCACCTCGCCCGCTTCGAGACGTTCCTCGGCGACCTCGCCGCCCTGCCCGCCGACCACCCCGTCGGCCGCATCGGCATCGGCGCCCCCGGCGAACGGCTCGGACTGCTCGGCACCTGGGACCGGGACACCGAACAGGCGGGCTACGAGGGGCTCGTGGAGCGGGTCCGGGACGTCGCCGCCCAGTCGCCCGACGCCGTAGCCGTCTCCGACGGCACCGAGGAGGTCACCTACGCCGGGCTCCTCACCCGCGCCGCCGGGGTCGCCGCCCGCCTGCGCGCCGCCGGTACCGGTCCCGGCGCGGTCGTCGCCCTGCTCGCCGAGCCCGGCGTCCCGTTCGTCGCGGGCGTGCTGGGCGTGCTCGCCGCGGGCGGCGCCTATCTGCCGCTGGACCCGGCCGCACCGGCCGCCCGCAACGCGGGACTCCTGCGGGACAGCGGCGCCCGCCACCTCCTCCTCGGCGCCGGGCTCGACACCCCGGAGGCGGACGTCGTGGCGCTGCCGCTCACCGACCCCGCCGACGCGCGAGGCGACGCCGGACTCCCGGTGACCGGGGGCGGCCCGCTCGACCTGGCGTATGTGATGTTCACGTCGGGGTCGACGGGGCGTCCGAAGGGGGCGATGGTCCAGCGGTCGGGGATGGTGAACCACCTGTGGGCGAAGGTGCGGGATCTGGAG